>CAWAIW010000013.1:0-68078 GCA_963782035.1 uncultured Actinomycetota bacterium | reverse complement strand
GGCTAACGTCGTAAGCCATGTTGGCTAACATCATTAGCCACGAGGGGCAGCCATGAACAGCATCAGCGTGACGACTGACATCTCGGCCCGACCGAGACGGTGTGGGCCGACCTGATGGCGGTCGGTGAGACGCCGCGTGGAACCCGTTCATCACGTCGTTCATCGGCGAGCTGGCGGTCGGTTCCCGGCTCGAGGTCCGCATCGCTCCCCCGGGGAGGGCGGCCGATGATCTTCCGTCCGACGATCACCGCGGCGACACCGGGTCGCCGCATCGAGTGGCCGGGCCGCTTCCTCCTGCCGGGCATCGGGGATGGTCGGCACTCGTTCCTGGTCGAGGCCCTGGACGACGGAGAACCAGGCTGACGCAGGCCGAGGAGCTCCAGCGGCGTCCCGTGCCGGTGCTGGGCAGCATGCTCGCGCGCACGCGCGAGGGCTTTGCGGCCATGAACGAGGCCGTGCGCCGGCGTGCGGAGGCAGCGACCCTGGTGACGCGCCGGTGAGTCGGCGCGACGAGACCCTCGACGTGGCGGCGACCCTCCTCGAGGAGGAGGGGGTCGAGGCGGTCACCATGCGCGAGGTCGCCGCACGGATGGGGATCCGGGCACCCTCGCTCTACAAGCACGTGCGCGACAAGGACGACATCGTGGCCGGGCTGCAGGAACGGGCGTTGGTCGCCCTCACCCAGCACCTCGCCGACGTACCCGGCGGGCTCGCCGAGCTCGCCGAGGCCTACCGCTCGTGGGCGATGGCGAACCCCCGCCTGTACGACGTGACCACGGGTCGCCCGCTGGCGCGCGACCGCATCTCCCCCGGCGTCGAGGCCGCAGCCGCCGCGCCGATCGTCGCGGCCGCCGGCGGGGACGAGCACCTCGCGCGTGGCCTGTGGGCGTTGGCGCACGGGCGGTGGATCTCGAGCTCAACGGCCGGTTCCCCCCGGGTGCCGACCTCGACGCCACCTGGCGGACGGCGGTGAGCGGGTTCGACACGCACTAGATGCTGCGGGCTGCCACCGACGCCGTGCGGCTGGCCCCCTCCCCCGCACGATCGCCCGTCGCGAGACTCGGTGGCGGAGGTGGCGACGGACGTGACAGCGGTACGGGTCCTGCTGGTCGACGACCAGGAGACCTACCTGCGCGCGATGACCGCGGTCGTCCAGGAGACGCCGGGGTTCGAGGTGGTCGGCCGCGCGACGTCGGGCGAGGAGGCCGTGGACCTGGCGGAGAGACTGCGCCCCGACCTGGTGCTGCTCGACGTGAACCTCCCCGGCATCGACGGGCTCGAGACGACGCGCCGGCTCCGCACCCTGCAGCCCGCGGTCGTGGTGCTGCTCTTGTCGACGTACGACGACGAGGCCGGCGAGTCCTTCGTGGCCGAGTCCGGAGCCGCGGGCTACGTCACCAAGGCGGCGTTCGGCCCGGACCGGCTCGCCGCCGCGTGGACGGGCAGCTGAACGTCGACGACCGTCCGGCCCTGGGCGCTCGTGACGACCAGCGTCCCCCCGGCGGCCTCGATGCGGTCGCGGATGTCGTCGTGGTCGATCGTCCCGGGGTCGGTGCCGGTCACGACCAGGCGCAGCCGATCGGCTCTGACGGACACCACGACGGTGGGGTCGTCGAGGTCGCGGGTCGTCTCGGCGGCACAGAAGTACGCCGCCGCCTCGACGCGCGAGGGGAACCGCCGTCCGGCGGCCGACTCCTCGACCACGAGGCGCCCGGTCTCCCCCGCCCTCGCGACCAGGGAGGCCAGCGCGACCGGAAGGCCCGACCGGGCGAGCTGGGCCGGGAAGACACCCCGGGTGATCTCCCGCAACGCCACCAGCGCGGAGTCGAGCGAGACCTGCAGCGCGGTCAGCACGTCGGCGCGCTCGGTGGGACTGGACCCGGCACCGGCCAGGGCGAGCCGGTCCAGGCGGTCCGGCAGCGGGGCCAGGTACGGCGCGACCTGGCGGTCGATGGCGCGCTCGAGGCGACTGCGCTCGGCGTCGCCGGCGCTGATCAGCCGCCGGCGCGAGTCGGCCAGCTCCCCGGTCCGGCGCGCGAGCCGCTCGACCTCACCGGACAGCTCGCGCCGAGAGCCGGGCGCTCCGGAACGCCATGGCCGCCTGGTCGGCCAGGTCGGCCAGCAGCCGCCGCTCGATCGGCCGCAGGGCATGGCCAGGCGGCATCGTCACCTCGATGCTGCCCAGGCGCTCGCCGCGGTCGACGACCGGGACGTCGACCACGTCGGCACCCGCGACCGCCGCGCCGTCCGGACGACCAGTCGGCCACCTCGTCCGGGCCGGCCTCCACGTGCAGGGTGGCCCGGACGTGCCGGGCGTTGACGGCCCGGCCCGCCGCGTCGGCCACGGCCGGCAGCAGGTCCGCCGGGTCGGGGCTGTCGCCCAACCGACGGCTGAGCTCGGCCAGCGCCTCGTACGGCGCGGCCGACGCCCCGAAGGCCAGCCGGTCGGCGACACGCACCACCCGGCGCCGGAGCGGCTGGAAGGCCAGGGCCACCACGGCGGTCGCCACCAGGGACGGCCAGAAGCCGTCGGTCCGGCCCTCGACGAGCAGACCGACCAGGACGACGACCGCCACGTAGCCGACGGCCACCACGCCCGTGGCGAGCGCGAAGACCAGGGCCCGGTTGAGCGACCAGGTCGATGGCGATGCAGCCGGTGCCGCAGCACGGCGATCGCCACGCACACGGGGACAGCCGCCTGGGCGACCCGCAGCGGCAGTGCGGCCAGCCACGTCCCCTCCTCACCCTGGAGGCGCGGGACGGCCAGGATGCACACGACTCCGACCGCAAGCATCGCCGCGGCCGACGCGATCCAGAGCAGCTGGAGCCGCTCCTCGTCCTCGGCCCTCCGGAGCCGCACCACCAGGGACACGACCGACGCGATCAGGGCCGCCGCGACGAGCACCCAGCCGACGGTGAGCAGCGGCAGCGACACGGCCCGGTTGCCGAGGTCCTCGCCCACCACGAACTCCCCGGGACGGATCGTCAGCGTGCCGACGGCGTGCAGGACGAGCCCCGCCGCCGCGACCCACACGACCCACCGCCAGCGGGGGGAGAGCAGGCGGCCGTCGGGGGCGAGGAGGAAGACGATGATCTGCGCGGTGAACGCCGGCCAGCCCAGCAACGGCCCCGCCCAGGCGGCGACGTGGGCCCAGTACGTCGACCCGGGGCCGTCCGCCGTCGAGCACCCACATGCTGTAGGCGTCGGCGGCCAGGGTCACCGACAGCAGGCTGGCCGCCGACAGCAGCCAGCCCAGCCGGTGCCGCGGGTAGCGCGAGATGATCAGCGCGCCCATGACGGCGTACCCCGTCCCGGCCAGCGGTGACGAGCGGCCAGCCGTGGTCGGCCCACGTCGCCTCGCTCAGCAGCGGCGGTGCGCCGCGGTGAAGACCGTGTCGAGGACGAACGCGAGCGTCGTCAGCACGACGACACGCCCACGCGATGCGCGCGCTCATCAGGCGACCCGCCCATCAGCGGGCCGCCACGGCTCGGACGACGGTGCCGGACCCGGTTCGGGAGATGATCGTCACCGAGCCGCCGACGGCGTCGAGCCGGTCCCGCATGTTCAGCAGGCCGGCGCCCGTCCCGGCGTCGAGGGCGAGCGGCGGCGTCAAAGCCGGAGCCGTCGTCGGTGATGTCGAGACGCCAGCGCCGGTCGTCATGTCGCAGCACCACGGTCACGTGCGCGGCACCCGAGTGCTTGGCGGCGTTCTGGACCGCCTCCATGCAGCAGAAGTAGAGCGCGGCCTCGAGCACCGGCGGCGGCCGGCTGCTGCCCTCGCCCTCGACGGTCACCGCGACCGACGCTGGCTGCGACGCCGGCCCTCAACGCCGCCACGAGCCCGTGCTCCGCCAGCATCCTCGGGTAGATCCCGCGGCTCAGCGACGACAGCATGTCGATGGCGAGCCGCGCCGCGTCCGCCTGCGCCGCGAGCATCTCCGTCGCCCGCTCGGGCGACCGGCCCGCGACGACCTGGGCGAGCCGCAGGTTCACCGCGAGGGCGACCAGGTGCTGCTGGGCGCCGTCGTGGATGTCACGCTCCAGCCGCCTGCGTTCGGCGTCCTGCGCCTCGATCACGCGCCCGCGCGAGCCCTCGAGCTCCCGCGTGCGCGCCCGCAGCTCGCGGTGTCGGTCCTCGAGCTGGGCGCGCAGCCCGACCAGCCGCAGCACGAGACCGGCCTGGGCGGCCAGCCCGACGAACAGGCGCTCCTCGACCGCCGTGAGCGGCACGCCCGGACGTTCCTGGAGGCGGAGCTCCGCCAGCACGCTGGTCGCCGTACCGGACCGGCAGCCTGCGCGGCCCGGCTGCGCCGTCGACCGCGATCGGACCCTCGGATGGCCAGCGCCCCGCGAGCACCGGCCCTCCAGACATCTCCAGCCACACCTGCGCCCACTGCGCGCCCGTGCCCTGGGCCAGCAGGCGAGACATGCGAGCCGGGAGGTCCTCGACGACGTCTCCGGCGGCCGGGCTCACGGCGAACCGGGCCAGGACGTCGTACGGCGTGGCGCGACGCAGGGCGAACCCCTCGAGCCGCCTCTGCACGGGAGCGAAGGCGAGCGCCACCACGGCCGTCGCCAGCACCGAGAGCGCCGGGCTGGGTGAGTCGGTCCGGCCGACGAGCGCGCCCGCCGCCGAGCACGACCAGGACGTAGACGGCCAGCACGAAGAGCACGAGCCCGGCAACGACCACCGCGCGACCCGTCCCCTGCCGATACAGGTCCGCGACCCTCATCGACCCAGGTGGCTTCGCGTGGGGCCGCCGGCTTCCAGGAAGGCGAGGACCGCCATCACCCGCCGGTTCGTGACCTGCTCGTCGGAGAGCCCCAGCTTCTGGAACACCGCGCCGATGTGCTTCTCCACGGCGCGCTCGCTCATGAACAACGTGGTGGCGATGGTGGCGTTGTTGCGGCCGGTCGCCATCTCCTGCAGGACCTCCCGCTCGCGGTCGGTGAGTCCGAGGATCGGCCCGTCGCCGGTGCGCTTGCGCGCCACCAACGCCTCGACGACCTTGGGGTCGAGCACCGAGCCGCCGCGGCTGACCTCCCGCAGCGCGCGGACCAGCTCGTCGACGTCGCCGACGCGCTCCTTGAGCAGGTACCCCAGGCCGGTCACGCCGTCGACCAGCAGCTCGAAGGCGTAGTCCTCCTCGACGTACTGCGACAGCACCACCACGCCGACCTCCGGGTGCTCAGAGCGGATGCTCTTGGCGGCCTCGATGCCCTCGTTGGTGTGGGTCGGCGGCATCCGGATGTCGGTCAGCACGGCGTCGGGCGAGGTCTCTGCGACGGCCCGCATCAGGGACGCCTGGTCGCTCGCCATCGCCACCACCTCGATCTCGTCGACCTCGGCCAGGAGCGCGGCGAGGCCCTCACGGACCAGGAAGTGGTCGTCGGCGACGACGAGGCGGAGCGCCACTCCTGCGACTCTACGCACGGACGCACCCCGGTGACGTCGTGCTGACCCGCACGATCCGTGGGGCTAGCCCCCCTGGTCGTGCTGTCGGCCCCATCGTGCCGCGACTCCTCGCTTCCTAGCGTCGACGACACCATCCCTTGCCCGACCTGAGGAGTCACGATGCTCGTACGTCTCGCTGATGGGTGCTTCCGGCACCGTCGTCTCGTGGTCCTGGCCTGGGTCGCTGCCCTGGTCGGCGCCTTCGCCCTCGCCGGCGCGTTCGGCGGGGAGTTCAAGCAGGACTACCTGCAGCCCGGCTCCGAGTCGCAGCGAGTCTCGACCACGTTGAAGGCCGACTTCCCTCAGCGCGCCGGAGACACCATGCAGGTCGTCGTGCACGCCGACGCCGGGATCACCTCTCCCGGGGTGGTGGCTCGCGTCGAGGCGGTCCTCGCCGACGTCGCCCTCGCCCCGCACGTGGTGGGTGTCATCAGCCCGTTCTCCCCCGACGGCGCTCAGCAGATCTCCGCGGACGCCACGACGGCGTACGCCGCCGTCGCCCTCGACCGGACCGCCGACGAGCTCACGCCCGACGAAGCGGCCGCACTGGTCGAGCCCGTCCTGGCCGCGGGTGACGACACCCTGCAGGTCGAGGTCGGAGGTCCGATCGCGACCAAGGCCCAGACCGTGGCCGTCGGCTCCGAGGGCATCGGCCTGATCGCGGCCGCTCTCATCCTGCTGATCACCTTCGGCTCCGTGGTCGCGATGGGTCTGCCCTTGCTGACGGCGCTGTTCGGGCTCGGCGTCGCGATGGCGTCGGGCGAGGTGCTGCGGCGAGTGGTCGACGTGCCGGAGTGGGCGCCGTACACGGCCGCCATGGTCGGTCTCGGCGTCGGCATCGACTACGCCCTGCTCATCGTCACGCGGTTCCGCACCAGCCTGGCCGAGGGACAGGAGCCGCGACGGGCGACGCAGACCGCCATGGCAACCGCCGGCCGAGCCGTCGTCTTCGCCGGCCTGACCGTGGTCATCTCCATGCTCGGCATCCTGCTGATGGGACAGCCGGCCATGAACGGGTTCGCCTTCACCGTCGTGCTCGCCGTGCTCGTCGTGATGGTCGCGACCATCACGCTGCTCCCGGCCGTCCTCGGCTTCGCCGGGCGCAACATCGAGCGCCTGCACGTGCCGTTCGTCGGACGGAACGTGCGGTCCTACGACGCGTCGCGCTGGTACCGCTGGAGCCGCTTCGTCCAGCGGCACCCGTGGTGGGCCGCGATCGGCTCGATGGCCGTGCTGGTCGCTCTGACCGCTCCGTTCCTGGGCATCCGCTTCGGCGTCCCGGACGCCGGGAACGCCTCCCCCACCCTGACCACCCGCCAGGCCTACGACCTCTTGGCTGACGGCTTCGGTCCGGGGTACGCCGCGCCCCTGCTGCTCACGGTCCAGGGGTCCGCAGACGATCTCGTCAGCTCCGCCGACGCGGTCGGTACGGCGCTCGGCGACGTCTCCGGAGTGGCCTACGTCAGCCCGGCGATCCTCAGCCCGAGCGGGGACACCGCGCTGCTGACGCTGACCGCGACCACCTCCCCGCAGGACGCCGCGACGCAAGACCTGGTGCTCCTGCTCCGCGACTCGGCCGTGCCCGCGGCGGTGCTCGGCACTGACCTCACGGTCGAGGTCGGCGGACCGGTGGCGGCCAACCTCGATTCCACCCGGGGCGTCGCGTCGCGGCTGCCGCTGTTCTTCGGCGGCGTGCTGCTCTTGTCGTTCCTGCTGCTGATGATGGTGTTCCGCTCGGTCCTCGTGCCGGTGAAGGCCGTGGTCATGAACCTGCTGGCCAGCGCCGGGGCGTTCGGGGTGCTCGCGTTCGCCGTCAGCGGCAGCTGGTTCGGACACCTCGTCGGGATCCCGGAGGCGATGCCGGTGCCCATCCAGCTCCCCATCGGGATCTTCGCGATCCTCTTCGGGTTGTCCATGGACTACGAGGTCTTCCTCCTGTCCCGGATCAAGGAGGAGTACGACCGCACCGGAGACAACGCCGTCGCCGTCGCCGACGGCCTTGCCAAGTCCGCCCGCGTCATCACGGCCGGCGCCGCGATCATGGTCACCGTCTTCGTCTCCTTCGTCCTCGGCCACGACGTGATGGCCAAGATGTTCGGCATCGGCCTCGCCGCCGCGGTCCTCATCGACGCCACCCTCATCCGGATGGTCCTCGTCCCGGCGACCATGGAGCTCCTCGGCGACCGCAACTGGTGGCTTCCGGCGTGGCTCGACCGGCTGCTGCCCCGGATCCGGGTGGATGCTGTTGATGCCGCCGATCAGGGTGAAGACTCCGCTCCCACCATGGACCCACGGCAACCCGTCAGCACAGGGCACCGCGGTTGACTCCTGTTGCGGCCGCGTTCCCCGACCGGGGAGCGCGGCCGCAGAGTCCTGGACGGTGCGGTCCAGTCCGACCAGTTCCTCGCTGACGCGCCAGAGGCGAGCCCCGGTTGCCGCGCACGGGTCACCGCCGACTTGCGCGTCACCAGGTCTCGTGACGGGCGAAGGACGCCCTCCTCGACCAGCGGTGCGATGGTGAACGCCAGTTCGTGGCCGGACGTGGGCACGAGGGGGCATTCGTGCTCGTGTGTGGGGAGGATCGGGGCCCCGCGCTCCTCTCCCCTAGACCGAGCCCGTCACGATGCCCCGGGCAGGATGGCAGCCATGACGAACCAAGGCGTGAGCGCAGAGGGTGTCGACGAGCGCAGTCTCCGGTCGCTGCGCGGCTGGAACCTCGCTCTCACGGTGCTGCACCTCGGGCAGGCGGTGGCCGTGCTCGTGTTGGCCACCGACTTCGCCATCACGGTGACCCGCTCGCTGCCCGGCGGCCCACCCGGCACACCCACCGGGTCACCCGAGAAGCTCTTCGACCTGCCCATCGGTCCCGCGATCGCCGCGTTCCTCGCCCTCGCTGCCGTCGACCACCTGGTCACGGCGACGCTCCTGCGGCGCACCTACGAGGACGACCTCCGCAGGGGCATCAACCGCTTCCGCTGGGTCGAGTACTCGTTCAGCGCCACACTGATGGTGCTGCTCATCAGCCTGTACACCGGCATCGACGGGATCTCCGCGCTCATCGGGATTGCCGGCGCGAACGTGGCCATGATCCTGTTCGGCTGGCTGCAGGAGACGGCGAACCCTCCGGGTCGTCGGGCCGTGACGATGAAGCCCTTCTGGTTCGGGTGCGTGGCGGGCGCGGCGCCATGGATCGCGATCGGCTACAACCTCGTGGCCGCGGAGGAGGTCCCCGGATTCGTGGTGGGCATCTTCGTGTCGCTCTTCGTGTTCTTCAACAGCTTCGCACTCAACCAGTGGCTCCAGTACCGGCAGGTCGGCCCGTGGCGCAGCTACGCCTACGGGGAGAAGGTCTTCCTGGTGCTCAGCCTGGTGGCGAAGTCCGCGCTGGCCTGGCAGATCTTCGGCGGCTCGCTGGCCTCCTGACGGCAGTCAACCGGATCAGCGACCGGCCCAGCGGGAGCGGGACCTGCCACACCGCGTGCAGTGGGTGCGGGCGACGTACTGGAGGTCCTGCCCACACCAGCAGGACGGGCGGGTGCGGGTGACGCGCTCGCCCTTGTGTGCCGAGATGTCCATCACCGAGAGAGTCGCGTTCATCTTTCTCACCTCTGGGATCCGTTGGGCTTGTCGATGGCTCCACACTGCTGCGAACTGGCCTGGCTCGCCCCGGTCGAATGACCTGGTTCAGACGTGGTTGCCGAGCAGAAGTACGCCGCTGGTACGGCCCGGGCCCCCACCACGAGCCCTCATGTCGGCCCGTGCGCATCCTGGGTATCTGCTTCGCCGGCACCTCGACACCACAACGTCCTGCCATGGCTCGGTTCGTCAGCGATGTGCTCGGTGTTCCTCGAGAGCACGTCGAGGGTGTCGAGGCGGACCTGTTCAGGTTGGCGGACGGCAGCTCGTTCGCGGTGGCGTCCCCGGGCGGCATGGGCGAGAGCGCCCGGTCCTTGGGCTTCCTCGTCGCGGACCTCGACGAAGCCGTCGCCGAGCTGGCGGCCGCTGGTGTCAACACGGACGCCCCGTCGACGAACGAGGTCGAGCGGTACGTGCACTTCACGGCACCGGACGGGCACCTGTACGAGCTGGTCGAGCGGCTCTAGACGCTCGACCGGGTGATCGTGGACCCGAGCGCTGCTGTCAGAAGTGCGAGCACGGCTGCGGCCGTGAACGCCGCCGTGAAGCCTGCGGGGCCGAGCACGCCGGTCTCGGCACCGCTGGCCGCGAGTCCGACCGCCGTGAACGCGGCCGTGCCGAGGGCGGCACCGATCTGGGTCGCCGAGCCCGCGAGTCCGGAGGCGAGGCCGACGTGCGTCTCTGGCATCGCGGCGGCGATGACCGCGGTGGTGGGCGTGAAGCTGAGGGCGACGCCGGTCGCGACGAGCATCAGTCCCGGGAGCACCGCGACGAGGTACCCGAGATCGCGGGGCGCGTAGGCCAGCCACAGGTGGCCGGAGGCGAGCACCACGAGGCCGACGACGAGAGTACGTCGGGAGCCCAGGACGCGGATCGCTCGCGGGAGGACGGTGAGCGACACCGCGAATCCCGTGAGCGCGGTGGGGACCATGGCCAGGCCCGCCTGTTGGGGAGCCATGGCGAGGGCCTGTTGGAGATAGAGGGCCACGAGCACGAACGTCGACGCCCTGGCGCCGCCGCCGAGGAGCGCGAGGCCGACGCCCGTGCTCAGGATGCGTGAACGGAACAGGTCGAGAGGGACGAGCGCGTCGGCGGTGCGGCGTTCGACGTTGACGAAGGCCACGAGGAACAGGCCCGCTGCGGCGAAGCTGGTCATGACCGTCGGCGAGGTCCATCCGTGGTCGGCGGCGGCGACGGCGCCGTACACCAGGGCGATGACGGACCCGGTGATGGCGGCCGCGCCCCGCACGTCCAGCCGCCGTCGCGGGCCCACTGGACCGTCCTGGAGCACCCGCGAGGCCAGGGCGACCGCCGCGAGCGAGACCGGCACGGTGACGAGGAAGACCGACGACCAGCCGAAGGAGCCGGTGAGCAGTCCCCCGGACAGGACACCGGTCGCCCCGCCCAGGGTCGAGGCGGCACCCCAGGCGCTGATGGCCCTGGCTCGCTGCGGACCGGGGAAGTTCAGGAGGAGCAGGGACATGGCGGCCGGGCTCAGGCCCGCGGCACCAGCACCCTGCACGAGGCGTCCCGCGACGAGGAGCCCGGCGTTGTCGGCGCACGCCGCCACCAGGGTGCCGAGGGTGAACAGCATCGAGCCGCCGATGAACATGCGCCGGCGACCCAGCAGGTCGGCCGCGCGCCCGGAGAGCAGCAGCAGGCCGCCGAACGCGAGGACGTAGGCGTTGACGACCCAGGTGACGCCCGTGGAGCTGAGCCCCAGGTCCGCCTGGATCGACGGGAGCGCGACGTTCACGATCGAGGTGTCGAGCATCACGACGAACTGCGCCGAGATCAGCAGCCCGAGGGCGACGGCGCGGCGGCGACGTGCGAGGAAGCTCGCGGAGGTGGCCGCCGTACGACGGATGGGTGCGGCGGGGGTCTCGGTGACGATGGTCATGGTGGCGTGCCTCTCAGACGGGCGGGTGTGGGTCGTACTGGATCTCGCGGCGGACGGCGCGAGCGCGTTCGGTCCCGGCCAGACGGGCCACGAGGTGCAGGGACATGTCGATGCCGGCGCTGACGCCGGCGCTGGTGAGGAGGTCTCCGTCGTCGACGAACCGTGCGTCGACGTCGGTGATGACGGTGGGGTCGATCTCGGAGAGGAGGTTCAGCGACGCCCAGTGCGTGGTGGCCCGTCGACCGCCGAGCAGCCCGGCGGCGGCGTAGACGAGGCTGCCGGTGCAGACCGAGGCCATCAGCGGGACCGTGTCGCGCTGCGCGCGGATCCAGCTCAGGTGCCCGGGGTCGCGAAGAAGTCGCCTGGCGCCCGGGCCGCCCGGATGGATGAGCACATCCAGGTCGGGCGCCGTTTGCAGCGAGTGGTGGGAGCCCAGCACGAGGCCTTTCGCGCCGAGGACGTCCGCACCGTCGGGTGACAGGCAGGAGATGATCCAGCGGTCGTCGGGGTGCTGCTGGGTCCAGGTGGCCAGTACCTCCCAGGGCCCGACCGCGTCGAGCTCCTCCACCCCGTCGAACAGCAGCAGCCCGATGTGGCGGGGGCGTGCGGCAGCCTCGGGGTCGAGGTCGGGTGCCTGGGCGATGGTCGGCATCGGGTGTCTCCTGGGTGGACGTCGGGCTCTGGATCCTCAGGCTCACCGGTTTGCCCGTACCTCGCCCCGGTCAAAGCGCCGGGTTCGGCCCGCTGACCGAGGTCGTGGCGGCGGTACGTTCGACCCGTGCTGATCGGCCGTGAGCGGGAGCTGGCACATCTGGCCGCTCTGGTCGAGTCGGCCCGGCACGGATCGGCCGGCAGCGTGGTGGTGCGCGGAGAGCCGGGCGTGGGCAAGTCCGCTCTGCTGGACGCAGCTCGTCAACGCGTCCGGCCAGGCGACCGTGCTGCGCACCAGGGGGCTCGAGGCCGAGGCGCCGTTGGCGTTCGCGGCTCTGCACCGGCTGCTGCGCCCCGTGGAGCGACTGCGCGACGGGCTTCCCGCACCCCAGGCGCGCGCGTTACGAGTCGCGTTCGGCGAGGAGGACGGGCCGTCGGTGGAGCCGTTCCTGGTGGGCATCGCCACCCTGACCGTGCTCACCGCCGCCGCCGAGGAGAACCTGGTGGTGGGCGTCATCGACGACGCGCACTGGCTCGACCCGGCCAGCGCCGGTGCGCTGCTCTTCTGCTCCAGCCGGCTCGGCGCGGACCGGGTGGCCATGGTGTACGCCGCCCGTGACGAAGCGGCGGCGACGTTCGAGGCGCCGGGCGTCGCCGAGCTGGGGCTGACCGGCCTGGGACCCGACGCCGCCCGCATCCTGCTCGGCGCGCACCTCGAGGGCGTCCCGATCGAGGACGTCACCAGGCGGCTGATCGCCGAGACGGGTGGCAACCCGCTCGCACTGCTCGAGCTGCCCACCGAGCTCACCGCCGCCCAGCTGCAGGGGCACTCTCCGTTGCCGGCGCAGCTCCACCTCACCGCGCGAGTGGAACAGGTCTTCCTCGACCGGAGCCGGAGGTTGTCCGCCGACGTCCAGACGATGCTCCTGCTCGCCGCCGCCGACGACACCGGCGAAGTCGCGGTGCTCAGACGGGCGGCGAGGTCACTCGGTCTGGACGAGGACGCCCTGGTGGCCGCGGTGGAGTCGGGCCTCCTGGTCGAGGACGGGCCGGTCGTCGCCGTACGCCATCCGCTGGTGCGCTCGGCGATCTACCAGGCCGCCACGGGTGAGCGCCGACGGCGCGCCCATCGAGCGCTGGCGGAGGCCTTGTCGGGCGGCGGCGACCCCGACCGGCAGACCTGGCACCGCGCCTCCGCCGCCGACGGGCCGGACGACGAGCTGGTCGCCGCCCTCGGGGAGGTCGGGTCGCGGGCGCAGCGTCGCGGCGGTCACGCCGCGGCCCTCGCGGCCTTCGAGCGCGCGGCGAGCCTGGCGACCGACCCCGAGCAACGAGCCCGTCTGATGCTCGCGGGCGCCAGGAGCGCATGGGCGGTCGGACAGGCGGTCCGTTGCCAGACCCTGCTTGCCGCGGCGCGCGACAGCGCCAGCGACCCGGCGCTGTCGTGGGACATCGCCCGCCTGCGAGGGCACGTCGAGGTCAACATCGGCTCGGCGGTCGAGGCCCATCGGATCTTCGTCGAGGCGGCCGTGGCCGCCCACGAGGCGGACCCCGTGCGCGCCCTGGACAACGCGGTCGCAGCAGCCCTGATCCGCACCTACGGCGCCGACAGCGGGACCCCGCTGACCATGGCCGACGACCTGGCAAGGCCCGCCGTCGACGACTCGCCCCAGACCCTCTGCCTCAAGCAGCTGCTGACCACCGCGACCCACGTCGCCGAGGGCGGCTGGTCGGCCGCCCGCGACGCCCTGGACCTCGCGCTGCGGACGGGCGAGCGGGTGGACGACCGGGACGTCCTCTGGAACCTCGGCAACGCGGCTCTCCAGCTGGGCGACGACGACGCGCAGCAGCGCTTCTACGGCTACGCCCTCGCGCGGGCCCGGGAGGCCGGTGCCGTCACTGCGGTCGTCTACTGCCTCCAGCGCCTGTGCTTCTGCTCCTACCTGGCCGGCGACCTCGTCGCGGCCCGCAGCACCGCCGAGGAGGCGATCGCGCTCGCGGAGGGCATCGGCCAACCGGCGTTGACCGCGCTGCCGATGGGCTTCCTCACCCTGCTGGCCGCCGTCCAGGGTCGCGACGACCACGACGCGCTCCTGCTCCGGCTCGAGGATCTCGCCACGACGTACCCCTTGGGCATCCTGACCGACCCCGTGCACGACGTGACCCGCTGGGCCAAGGGGACCAGGGCCGCGAGCGTCGGCGACACCGTCGGCGCCCTGCACCACCTCAGCCGGTTCCGGCTGCCCGTGTTCACCCGCATGTCGGCACCGGAGCGCATCGAGTCGGCCGTCCGTGCCGACGAGATGGACCTGGCTCGGGGATTCGCCGAGGAGCTGGCGCCCTTCGCCGAGGCGACCGGCCGGCCCTGGGCCATCGCCACCGTCGCCTTCGGGCGGGCGATGACAGCCGGTCCGGACGACGCGGAGTCGTCTTTCCAGGCGGCGCTGGCCCAGCACGCGCAGGCCCGGCGCCCCCTGGACGCCGCGCGCACCGAGCTGGCCTACGGCGAGTGGTTGCGCCGCCACCAGCGCCGCGTCGACGCCCGCCAGCACCTGCGCCAGGCGCTGGAGACGTTCCAGGACGTGCACGCCGAGGCCCTGGCCGACCGGGCCAACCAGGAGTTGCGTGCCTCGGGCGAGACAGCACGCAAGCGCGACCCCTCCACCCTGGTGAAGCTCACGCCGATGGAGCTCAAGATCGCCCAGCTGGTGAGCTCCGGCCTGTCGAACAAGGACGTGGCCGCGCAGTGCTGGATCTCGCCACGCACGGTGGCCTTCCACCTGCGCAACGTCTTCGCCAAGGCCGGCGTCACCTCACGCGGCGAGCTCGCCCAGCTCGAGCTGGGCTGACGAACATCTCCCCGCACATCCCGGCCATCTGACCGGGGTGACCGACGGCCGTCGCGGCCACGCTCGACGCAGTGCTCCACCACCTCACTGCGAGAGCGAGACCAGCATGAGCGTCGACATCCGTCCCACCACCACCCGCGATGGCGGCACCGCGTCACCGTCGCGGAGCCGGCCGGTCACGAGCGTGGTCGCCGGCTCCCTCATCGCCGGAGCTCTGACCGCCCTTGTCCTCGCGCTGGTCGTCTTTCCCGGCGCGACCGAGGCCGTCATCACCGGCTCGATGCTGGTCGCGTTCGGGTTCGGCTGGGCCCTGATGGCCGTCCTGTCCTCGCGCATCACCAGCCGGCCCCAGCGGTGGGCGGCCGTCCCGGCCGTCGTCATGGGCACCGCCGGGCTCGCGCTCGTGACCCTCTCCCCCGGCGACGCTGCCCTCACCGCGGTCGGCTGGGTCTGGCCCCCGGCGATGGTGGCGCTCGTGGTCTGGACGTACGTCCAGGTCCGTCGCGAACTCCGCGGTGGTGGTCGGTGGCTGGTCGCGCCGGTCCTCGTCGTGCTCGCCGCCGCGAGCCTCGGCGCGACGATCGAGAACGTCGTCCTGGTCCGCGACCACGACTCGTACCCCGCCCCGGGCCGGACCTTCGAGGTGGCCGGCCACCTGCTGCACCTCGACTGCCGCGGCCAGGGAGGCCCGACGGTGGTGCTCTTCAACGGCCTCGGCGAGTTCTCCGGCTCCTGGGCCAGGATCACCGACGCGATCGGCACCACGACCCGGGTCTGTGCCTACGACCGCCCCGGTCAGGGGTGGAGCGAGGAAGCCGCCACTCCTCAGGACGGTGTGACCGCCGCGCAGGACCTGAACCAGCTGCTGGCCGCGGCCGGTGAGCGAGGCGCCGTACGTCCTGGTCGGCCACTCCACCGGCGGCACCTACGCCCTCACGTACGCCGCGCGGTACCCCGACCAGGTGGTCGGCATGGTGCTGCTCGACAGCTCCAGCCCCGAGCAGTTCACCATCGTGACGGACTACGCCGGCCAGTACCCCCTGATGCGCCGCGGCCTGGCCCTGTTCCCCACCTTCGCTCGTCTCGGCGTGAACCGGGCGCTCGCCGCCTCCGGGCTCCCGGGCGACGCCGGGGACGTGGCGCGGGCCATGACGACGACCCCGCGCGCCTTCAGGAACGGGCGCGACGAAGTGTCGATGATCCCGGAGGTCTTCGAGCAAGCGCAGGCGCTCACCACGCTGCACGACCGTCCGCTCGTGGTGATCACCGCCTCCGAGAACCTCACGAACCCGGGGTGGCTCGCCGCCCAGGACGAGCTCGCGGCTCTCTCCACCGACCACCTGCGACGCACCGTCGACGCGACCCACGAGGGCCTGCTCGCTGACGAGCGCGGCGCGACCGAGTCGGTGCACGCCATCGCCGAGGTCCTCGCCGCCGTCCGCACCCGCTCCCCGCTGGCCGCGCGATGAGCTCGCACGTCCCGTCCACCCGTCCAGGCACCACCACCACCCGAGGAGTCCCGATGTCTCACCCGATCGCACAGCCCGTCGCGCACACCGAGGAGGAGGGTCGCCGCACGTCGTGGGCCCTGCTCGCCGTGGCCCTGGCCGCCCAGATCCTGGTCGTCCTGGACATCTCCGTCGTCAACACCGCCCTCCCCAGCATCGGACGGGATCTCGGCCTCGCCGGCGGTGACCTCCAGTGGCTGGTCACGGCGTACCTGATGATGTCCGGCGGAGGCCTCCTCCTGGGTGGCCGCATCGCCGACCTCCTGTCCCGGCGGGGCGTCTTCCTGACGGGCCTCGCGCTGTTCACGACCGCCTCCTTGGTCAGCGGGTTCGCCGACAACGGCACCCAGCTGGTCGTCGCCCGCGCCGTCCAGGGCCTCAGCGCCGCCCTGCTCACCCCCTCGGCGCTCTCGCTGATCATGACGACGTACGACGGCGCCCAGCGCAAGGCCGCGCTCGCGATGTGGGGGGCGGTCGGCAGCCTCGGCGTGGCCGCCGGCGTCCTCCTCGGCGGAGCCGTCACCACCTGGGCCAGCTGGCAGTTCATCTTCTGGATCAACGGGCCCGTCGGTCTGGTCGCCCTGCTCGTCGGTCGCCGCATCATCGCCAAGCAGCCGGTCCCCCGGGCCAGCCTGAGGGACTTCGACCTTCCCGGCGCCGTCACCGTCATCGCCGGCCTCGCCACGCTCATCTACGCCCTCGGCGGCACCGCCACCCACGGCTGGTGGTCCGTCCCGACCATGGCGGCCCTGGGCGTCTCGGCCCTCCTGGTCGTGACCTTCATGAAAGTCGAGCAGCGGGCGAGCAAGCCGCTCTTCCCTCCGCACGTGTGGAAGCTCAAGAGCCTCGTGTCCGGCACCACCGTGATGCTCGGCGTCACCGGCATCCTCGTCGGAGCCGTGTTCCTGATGTCGATCTTCCTGCAGACCGTCCTCGGCTACTCCGCCCTCCGCACCGGCCTGGCCTTCCTGCCGTTCGCCCTCGCGATCACCGTCGGCACTGTCGTCGCTCGCCACCTGCTCGAGCACGTCTCGCCGCGCGGCATCGCCACCGCCGGACTGCTGGTCACCGCCGCCGCCGCCGTTCTCATCTCGACGGCCGACGGCTCGGCCCACTACGCCACCCAGCTGCTCCCCGGGCTGCTGGGCATGGGCCTGGGCATCGGCATGGTCTTCGTGCCCGTCTCGGTCACCTCGATGGCCGGCATCCCCGCCTCGCACGCCGGGGTGGCCTCCGGGTTCCTGATGACCGGTCACGAGATCGGGGCCGCCCTGGGCGTCGCCGTCCTGTCCGCCGTCGCCAGCAGCGCCGGGGCACTCACCACCGCCAGCGGTGCCACCGACGCCTTCTCCCGCGGCTTCATCGGCGCCGCCTTGATCGGTGTCGCCGTCGCGGTCGTCGCCCTGGTCCGGATGCCCGCCACCCGCGTGGCCGGCGGCGGTGGTCACCTGCACATGCACTGACTCCGCCACCACCCGTCGTACGTCGCACACCCTCGAGGTCTGGAAGGACCGCCATGAGCACGCATCCCGTCAGCCGCACTCGCCGTCATCGCCTCCTCGTCGCGATGTCGACCGTCATCACGACGTCGGTCGTCTTCGCGGGACTCGCCGTGGCCGGTGCAGTCGTCACCGACCGCGGCCTGCACCAACCGGTCCCCACCGGACCCGCGCCGGCGGCCTCGACCGCCTACTCCGAGTCCGGCGGCTCCACCGACCGGCTGGTGGTGGCCTTCGTCGTCGGCAGCAGCGGCACCATCGCGAGTGACCTGCTGGCCCCCTACGACATCTTCGCCGGCTCGCCGGCGTTCACCACGTACGTCGTCGCCGCCCACGCCGGCCCCGCGCCGCTCGAGGGTGGACCGGCCCTCGTGCCGACGTTCACCTTCGGGGAGGTCGACGTGAACCCCACGTTGCGGCCCGACCTGGTCGTCGTGCCCGGTCTCACCGACCCCTATGGCAGCAGCGAGGCGACCCTGCGTGACTGGGTGGCTCGGCAGCACGACCACGGTGCGAGGGTCCTCGGCGTCTGCAGCGGAGCCATGGTCCTCGCGGCCACCGGCATGCTCGACGGCCTGCACGCCACCAGCCACTGGTCCCGGATCAAGGCCCTCCAGGCCAGCCGCCCCGCGGTGCACTGGGTTCGCGGGGAGGTGTACGTGGAGGACGGCACCGTCACCACGACCGCCGCCGTCACGTCCGGCATCCAGGGCGCGCTCCACGTCGTCGCCGAGCTGGCCGGACCCGACGAGGCACAGCGAGTGGCTGACCTCCACCCCGAGCTCGGCTGGACGCCCGCCGACTCCACCGCGATCCCTGCGGCGCACTTCGCGCTCAGCGACTGGCCCGTCGGCCTCAACAACCTCGAGCCCTGGTTCCGGCCCAACGTCGGGATCGCCTTGAGCGACGGGGTCGGCGAGCTGGACGCCACCGCGGCGTTCGAGGTGTACGGCCAGTCCGCGGCGGCCCGCACCGTCGCGGTCGCCGACCAGGACAGCGTGCGCACCCGGCACGGCCTGGTCCTGCTCACGACCCGCACGGAGGACGCACCCCACCTCTCGAGGATCGTCGTGCCCGGCGGTGGCTTCACCGCGGCCCTCCAGGACCTTGCCGACCACACCGACGCCGCCACCGCCGCCGCGACGGCCAAGATGATCGGCTACCCCACCTTCGACCTCGATATGGGCACCGGCCACCGGCCCGGGCGCGCGATCGTGCTCGCCCTCACCAGCCTCCTGCTCGCTGCCGGGATCGGCTCCGTTCCCGCTCTCCTGATCCGCCGGCGTGGCCGGCGCCGCCTCAGCGTCGGCGGAGCCGCGGCGCAAGTCCGAGCGCCAGCGCCGCGACCGCACGCCCCGGTCTGAGTCCCCAACCCCACTTCCCGAGGAGAACCTCTGATGACCACCACCACCGACCGCACGATGCGTGCGGCCCTCCACGACAGCTACGGCACGTCGAGCGTCCTGCGTCTGGGCGAGGTCACTCTCCCGGTCATCGGCAACGACGACGTGCTCGTCGAGGTCCGCGCCGGCGGGCTGGACCGTGGCACCGAACACCTGATGACCGGGAAGCCCTACGCCATGCGGCTCGCCACCGGGATCCGACACCCGAAGAACCCCGTTCCCGGTCGCGACGTCGCCGGCGTCGTGGCCGGCATCGGCAGCTCGGTCACCCGGTTCGCGATCGGCGACGAGGTGTACGGCATCGCACCGGGCTCGTTCGCCGAGTACGCCGTGGCCCGCGAGACAAAGCTCGCCCGCAAGCCGACCAACCTCTCCTTCGCCCAGGCCGCCGTCGTCCCCGTCTCGGCCGCCACCGCCCTGCAGGCGCTCGTCGACGTCGGTCGCGTCCGGTCCGGCCAGTCGGTCCTGGTGCTCGGCGCCTCGGGCGGCGTCGGCAGCTACGCGGTCCAGCTGGCCAAGGCGTTCGGCGCCGAGGTCACGGGCGTGTGCAGCACCACCAAGACCGACCTCGTCACCTCCCTGGGGGCCGACCACGTCATCGACTACACCCGCGAGGACTTCGCGGACGGGACGTGCACCTACGACCTGATCCTCGACATCGCCGGCAACCCCTCGTTGAGGCGACTCCGGCAGGCTCTCAAACCCCGAGGGACCGCCGTCTTCGTCGGCGGCGAGGGATCGGGCGTCATCACCGGGATGGGCAGACAGACGCGTGGGGCTCTGTTCTCGCCCTTCCTGAAGCAGCGCCTGCTCCTGCTCGTCGCCAAGGAGCGGGCCAGCGACTACGAACGGCTCACCGACCTCATCGAGGCCGGCCGGGTCGTCCCCAGCCTCGACCGCACCCTTCCCCTTGCAGAGGTGCCGAACGCGATGCAGCTCCTCGAGACCGGACAGGTCCGCGGCAAGATCGCCATCACCCCTGGTGGGTGATGACGTGACAGCATCGGCACGTGAGCGTCCAGGTGATCGCCGTGCCGGCTGTCGCACTGCTAGCGCTGGCGGCTGCATTCCAGGTCGGGCTGGCCGCCGGCGCACCGTGGGGAGCGGCGGCGTACGGCGGACGCGCGGCCTCCGCGGACGGCATCCTGCCGTTGCCCTATCGCCTCGGCAGCGTGGTGGCCGCGTTGGTGCTCGGCGGTGCGACGTGGGTCGTGCTCGCGTCCACCGAGCTCGTCGGGAACGGGTCGGTCTCCTTCGCAGCGCTGTCCGTCGTGCTGTGGTGCCTCGCCGCGCTGTTCGCGTTGAACACCCTCGGCAACGCTCGCGGCCGGCATCCGGTCGAGCGGTGGGGAGCCAGCACCGTCACCGCCCTCTTGACAGTCTTCTGCGCGGTGCTGGCCGCGAGCTGAGTCCAGAAGTCGGACCCAACGCGCTCACGGGTGAGGTGTACGGACGTCTCCGCTGAAGTGGTGGCGGTGCTCGCCAGGCGTGGTGTCGAGACGTCGCCGGAAGGCTCGGTTCATGGTCTCCGGACTGCCGAAGCCGCAGGCTCTCGCGATCTGCTCGCTGGTTCGGGCGGTGGTCTCGAGGAGTCGGCAGGCCGACTCGAGGCGGACGGCCTCGACGTAGCCCGCGGCAGTGAGACCCACCTCGGACTTGAACACTCGAGTGAACTGGCGTTCAGAGAGGTTGACGTGCCGGGCGAGCGCGGCCACGGAGAGGTCCTCGGTGAGGTGGTCACGGAGCCATGACAGCAGTTCGCGGACCGGCTCGGTGTCGGCTGCCTGTCCGGCGAGGACGGCCGAGAACTGGGCCTGACCGCCGGATCGCTGGAGGTAGACGACCAGTCGTCGGGCAACCGTCGCCGCGGCACCGTGTCCGTGGTCGTCGGCGACGAGCGCCAGGGCGAGGTCGATCCCGGCAGTGACGCCGGCGGACGTCCAGACGTTGCCGTCCCGGACGTAGATGGCGTCGGCGTCCACGGTGACACCCTTGAAGCGTTCCTCCAGGAGGTCGCACGCGTCCCAATGAGTAGTCGCCCGACGACCCTCCAGCAGGCCGGCGGCGGCGAGGACGAAGGCACCCGAGCAGACGGAGGCGACGCGACGAGCGTCGACCGCGAGCCGGCGTACGTGGTGAAGCAGCTCCTCGTCCAGGATCGCGCGGTGCACTCCCGTACCGCCCGCGACGACCAAGGTGTCCACGGGGCCGACGACGTCGCGGACGGGAGTAGAAGCGAACTCCAGGCCACAGCTGGCCGTCACGGGACCTCCGCTCGTCGTGACGACCTCCGTGTCGTACGACGCCGGTTGAACGAATCGCGAGGCGGTCGAGAAGACCTCCAGCGGCCCGGTGACGTCGAGGATCTGCGCGGCGTCGAAGGTCACGACGACGATCCGCGGTGCCCTCACGGGAGTCCCATGAGCCTCACAGTAGGCCGTGAGCCGATGGCCGACATCGTCAACCTCGTGTCCTTGTGGCCGCGCCGAACGAGCCCCAGGCTGGGTGACGAAGCCACACCGTCGATGAGGACGCCTCGTTTGCCGGCCGGATTCCCCCGCCGCACAGGCCCGATGCCCTCGTGAGAACCAGAGGACATCGCCATGCCCCATGCCGTCAGCACGCGCCCGACCCCTCGCCGCCAGGACCTCGCACCTCGTGCGACCTCGCGTCGGTCCGGCGAACGTCACGGGGCGCTGACCGTCGTCGCGGTGCTCGTGTTCGCGGCCGCCCTGGTCGACTTCGGGCTGGACGGGTTGATCCCGTTCGGCCTCCTGATCGCCTTCGGCGCGGGATCGGGGGACGTGAAGGCCGGGCGGTTCGTCGTGCTCTCGCGACGCAACCTCGCCGTCTCTGCTGTGATGGTGGCGGTCTTCGCATGGTTCTGGCTGTGGCATCTCCAGCTCACCGAGTCGACGCTCCTGCTCACCGCCGGGTCGCTGATCGTCCTGCCACTCACACTCCAGGAGTCGGAGACCCCGGCCCACGCAGGCACCGTGTCGGTCACCCGACGTGACCTCGTCCTGGCCTTCTGGGCGCTGGTGGTCCTGGTCGACCTCTACGACGCGTACGGGCAGACCTTCAACGTGCTGATGGCCGTCTGCATCGTCCTGCCCGTCGTGCTGGCGATCTCGCGGACACGGAGCGCTCGGAACGGATCGGTCGAACGGGGCCTCGTCCGTCACCCGTTCGGCCGCGAGGTACGACCCCACCTGGTCCAGGCCGCCAACATCTGGCTGTGCTGCCTGGTGCTCGGCGGCGTTGTCGCCGCCGGGGGCACGCACTACGCGCGGATCTGGCTCTCCTTGGGCGACGCCTGGTTCAGCGTCATGGTCGGCGTCTTCGCCGGCGGCCTGCTGCTCATGGCGGCCTTGGCGCTCTTCCCCCGTCGCCGCGTCAGCCCGGCCATCAACCTCCTCGTGGCCCTCTGCTCGGGCTTCCTCGCCCTGCAGCTCGCCACCATCTCCACCCCGCCCAGCGAGGCGGTGGTGCTCGACTCACCGCTGTCCGGAGAGTGGTTCGTCCTGAACGGCGGCCGCAGCGCCCTGATCAACGGCCACTCCCCCAACGAGAGCAACGCCGTCGACTTCCTGCGGCTGGGGGCGAACGGGCGGACGCACACCGGCGGCAGCAACGCCCCACTGAGCGCCTACGCCGGCTTCGGCTGGCCGGTACTGGCCCCGGCCGACGGGCAGATCGTGGAGGTCACCGACGCCTACGCCGACAACCCCGCAGGCACCAACAGCGATCACGCCAACCACCTCGTCATCGACATCGGTGGCGGCCGCTACGTCTCCATGGCCCACCTCGAACAGGGCAGCGCCACGGTCCGGGTGGGCGATCAGGTGCACCGGGGACAGGCGCTTGCCGCGGTCGGGAACAACGGTCACTCCAATGAGCCGCACCTGCATCTCCAGGTCCAGGACTCGCCGGCAGGTGCCGACGCTGACGTCACCTACCCGATCGTGTTCCGCAACCTCCACGTCACCAGGGGTGGCTATTGGCCCTGGGGCGACAGCCGCGAGGTCCGCACCGGTGACCTCGTCACGGCGTCGGACCCGCCAGCCAGTCCCGGCGACCTCTATCGGGTCGAGGGAGAGACCGCGCACCTCCAGTGCCAGGGATCCGGCTCCCCGACCCTCGTCCTTCTCGGCGGCATGGGCGCCACGACCGCCACCTGGACCGGGCTGCGCGCTGCCCTCGGCGCCGGTGTTCGCACCTGCGCCTGGGACTACCCCGGCGTGGGCCACTCCACGGGCGCGCCCATGATGACCGCCGCGCGGGCGGCGTCCTCGCTCCACGGCACCCTGCGGGCTGCCCACGTGCCCCAGCCGATCATCCTGGTCGGGCACAGCGCCGCCGGCCTCACCACCCGTCTCTACGTCGGCGAGCACCCGTCGGACGTCGCCGGTGTCGTCCTCTTCGACCCCACCGTCGCCACGTTCGCCCGGACATTCGACGACACGGAGTTCCGGCCTCGTTGGGACGGGGCGGCGAGTGCCGACCAGGTGGAGCGGGTCACCGCCTGGCCGGACATCCCGTTCGAGATCCTCCTCCACGACCCCGCTGTGTACGCCGCGTCCCAGGTGTGGAGCGCCGCGATCGAGGCCCGATGGGCCACCGACGAAGCAGCGTTCGCCGCCCTGGCTCCTCATGGCACGGTCCACATCGCCCGGGGCTCGGGACACGACGTCTACCTCGACGCCCAACCCACGGCCGTCGCCGCGGTCCAGCGTGTCGTCGTGGCGGTGTCCACCGGACGCTAGCCGGACCCTCCACGCGACTCGCCCTCGATGCGTCACCACACGAGACCTCGTGCATCCACGGAGGACGGCTCACGTCGGCACGGAGGCCATGGCCCGGGGATCGGCACGGGAAAGGCCTAGACCGATCGGGGCACATTGGGGCAAACCGCACGCTGTCACATCGTGCCATCGGTGACGAGATCGACGTTCGCGGGGCAAATGACCGCGCGAATGCTCTGTCGGTGCGACCTTGGTTGAGGAATTCGTTGCCGTCTCGGTCATACGAGGAGCCCCCTGATGTCTGCCATCACCATCGAGTACCCGGTCGACCAGACGACCCTCACCACCTACGACCGCCGCGCTGTTGACACCGCGCCCCGCGAGCGGCCCGCACTCCTGAGGCGGCCCTTCACGACCGTCTACCGGCCCCGGCACCGCGCCGATGGGCCGGCCCTCTGACGCTGGGCCCTGGTCTGCGCCTACGTCCTAGGCTCGCCGGATGAGGATCCTGATCATCGGAGGCACCAGATTCGTCGGCCACGCGATGGCGGAGGCCGCGCTGGGCGCCGGCCACGAGGTGACGCTGCTCCACCGCACCGCCACCGATGAGCTGCCGGACGCGACCCACCTGCTCGCCGACCGGAACGGCGACCTGTCGGTGCTCGCGGACGGCCGGTGGGACGCGACCATCGACGTCTGCGCGTACCTGCCCGGGCAGGTCGCCGCCATCCACGACGCGCTCGGCGACCGGGGCGGGCACCACGTCCTCATCTCGACGGTCTCCGTGTACGCCGACCCGGGAGCGTCCGGAGCCGACGAGGACGCTGCCCTCCTCGAGGAGGTGTCGCCCGAGACGCAGGACGTGACCGCGGAGACCTACGGCCCGCTGAAGGTGATGTGCGAGCGGGTCGCCGGCGAGCGATGGGGCGAGGTAGGGCTGACGATCGTGCGGCCGACGTACGTCGTGGGGCCGCGCGACATGACCGCTCGCTACCCGTGGTGGGTGCTGCGGGCGGCGCGCGGCGGCCGGATGATCCTGCCCGGCCCCGATGTCGCCCCGATGCAGTGCGTCGACGCCCGCGACATGGGTGCCTGGACGGTCCGGCTGGCGGAGGACCGCGTTGCCGGCGCCTTCAACGGCGCGCGTCCGCACACCACGTTCGGGGAGCTCGTCACCGAGACCGTCGCCGCCGTCGGCGAGGACGTCGAGCTGGTGCCGGTGGACGGAGCCTTCCTCACCGCGCGGGGCGTCGACGGCGGCCAGCTGCCGCTGTGGTCGGAGGGTTCGCCGGACAACGTGCTGGCGATGAGCTCCGCCCGTGCCGAAGCCGCGGGACTGACGCACCGACCCTTCGAGGACGTCGTCCGGGACACGCTGGCCTGGGCGCACGCGAACCCCGACCTGGCGAGCCGCGAGGGCGTCGGGCTCTCGCCCGAGCGGGAGCAGGAGCTGATCGACGCGGCGATGCCCAGCGAATGAGCCACGCTCGCGGCGGTGTCAGCGAGGGATGGTCCGTCCGGCGAGCGCCATCAGGCGCTCGGTGTCGGTGGCGTCCGGGGGTGGCTCGGTCGGCGGCTTGACCAGGCCGATCTCGACCGTGTGCTCGGTGCAGGTGTGGGCGACGACCTCGGTCATGGCCGCGATGGCGTCGGCGGGAAGCTCGATCGCGCGGCCGAGGCTGGCCGAGAGGTCCCAGGCGTGCGCGGCGGCGTCGATGATCGCGAAGTCGATGACGACCGTCCCGGGCAGGACGCCGAAGGGCGTCTCGTGGTGCGCGTCCATCACGCCGTCGCGGCGCCACAGCTCCAGGACGCGGGTCGTGACGTCGGCGGAGATCGGCGCCAGGTCGCCTTCGTAGGCAACCGCGCCCATCGACTCCTCGAGCGCCATCAGCGGCTCGCCGGTGACACTGCCCGCCCAGAACAGCTGGTTCTTCAGGACGTGGCTGGCCAGACGGCGGACCGTCCACGGCGGGCAGTTGGTGACCATGTCCATCTCGTCGGCCCGCAGCTCGCGGATCACCCGGTCCAGCTGGTCCGCCGACCGCTCGAGCAGCGTCAACCGGTCCATGGCACTCCTTGTCGTCGGTGGGGCGATTCAAGCAGGTACGGCGCGTGGTCGGTCGATGCCAGACTGACGCGGTGAGCGTGGAGGCGGGCCGCGGAACCCTGGCACGCCCCCCTACCAGCCTGGTCGGGCGTGCGCGGGACCTGTCGGAGGTGGCCGCGCTGGTCCGGTCCCGGCCGCTGGTCACGCTGAGCGGCGTCGGCGGCGTCGGGAAGACGCGGGTCGCCCTGGCCGTCGGCGCGGCGCTGGAGGAGGAGTTCCCGGACGGCGTGTGGCTGGTCGAGCTCGCGCCCGTGGGTGACCCCGACGCGGTGCCGGACGCCATCGCCACCGCCCTCGGCATCACCCCGCAGGGAGGTGTCCGCGTCATCGATGTCGTGGCCGAGGCCCTGGCCGGACGTCGCCTGCTGCTCGTGGTGGACAACTGCGAGCACGTGCGTACGGCGGCCGCCACGGCCATCGCCGAGATCGTGGCCCGCTCCGACGTACCTCGCGTGCTCGCGACCTCGCGCGAGCACCTGCAAACCCCGGGCGAAGCCGTCGTCACCGTGGCACCACTGGGCGTGGACGGCGTGACCTCCGACGCCGTCACCCTGTTCGTCGAGCGCGCCGGTGGGGTGCGCCCTGGCTTCGGGGTCTTCGACGAGCGGACGGCGGACGCCGTCATCGGGATCTGCGTGACCCTCGACGGACTCCCCCTCGGCATCGAGCTGGCCGCAGCACGGATGGCGGCGATGAGTGCGGTCGAGGTGGCCGACCGGCTCGGCGACCGCTTCCGGCTGCTGACCGGACCCGAGCTCGGGCCGGACCGGCAGGCGACGCTGAGGCACGCGGTCGCCTGGTCCTACGACCTGCTCGACGACGATGAGCGAGCGATCCTGCGGACGGCGTCGGTGTTCTCCGGTGGTTTCGACCTGGCGGCGCTGTGTGCCGTCGCCGAGGCGAGCGACGACGTCGACGTGCTGCGGCTGCTGGACTCGCTGGTGCGCAAGTCCCTGGTCGTCGCCCACCACGGTGCGACGCGCACTCGCTACAGCCTGTTCGAGACCATCCGCGCCTACGCCGAGGAACGGCTCGCCGGGACCGGAGAGCTCGAGGCGGCACGCGACCGGCACGCGGCGTACGTCGCGGCCGAGGCCGTGCACCGATGGGACCGCTGGAACGGTCCCGAGTGGCGGACCCAGGTCGACTGGGTGCAGGCCGAGCTGGCGAACCTGCGGTCGGCGTACCGCTGGAGCCTGGACCGCGGGCAGGTGGAGACCGCCGCCGACATCGCCGCCCACGCCGCCCTCATGGGGTTCTCCGTCGAGCTGTTCGAGACCATCGGGTGGGCCGAGGCGGTGCTCGAGGCGGTGCTCGAGGCCGTGGTGGAGGCCGACGTACGACGGCTGCCCCGCCTGTACGCCGCCTCTGGGTACGCCTGCTTCGTCGGGCGGGCCGAGGTCGCCACCGTGAACGCGCACCGGGCCACCGAGCTGGAGACGCAGGGTGGCTACGAGTCCTGCGAACCGGGCTACGCGACCTTCATCGAGGCCCTGGGCCAGGTCTATTGCGGGAACCTGGACAAGTACGTCGAGCTGACCCGAGGCGTCGCGGACCTGCCCGGTCCGGGCCGGGCCTACGCGATCGCGGCGTACGTCGACGGCCTCCAGTCCGCGGGCCGCGTCGAGGAGGCGCTCGAGCTCACGGACCCAGCCGTGGCGGCGGCGCGCGAGCTGGGCAACCCCTACTGGCTGGCGTACACGCTGTGGATCGTGGGGCTGGCCTGGTCGAAGGCCGACCCGCAGCGCGCCATCCTGACCTGGGACGAGGCCGTGGCGTACGTCGGCGAGCACGACGTGCGGTTCTTCGAGGGGTTCCTGGCCCGTGACGCCGCCCTCGTGCACACCTCCGACGGCCAGCTCGAGACCGCCTTGAGCCTCTTCGGCACCTCGATCGAGGCGTTCCTGCGCTCGGGCGCCGTCGCCCAGCTCGTCATCTCGCTGGCCAGCCTGCCGGCGCTCTTCGAGCGCCTCGACCGGCCGGGCGTCGCCCGCACGCTGCTCGGCGCCATCACCCGCGAGGAGGGCAGCTTCCATCACGTCCCCGGCCTCGCCGCCCTCGGAGAGCGGCTCGACGCGCGGCTCGGCGAGGAGGCCTCGGTGCGGTTCGCCGCGGGCGGTGCCGCGATGGATGTCCGCGACACCGCGGCGTACGCCCTGCACCAGATCGACCTGGCCCGCCGTGCTCTCGCGACCACCGGTCAGGACGCCGCCGGGGTCGCGGGCCTGACCGCGCGTGAGACCCAGGTGCTGAAGCTGATCGCCGACGGGGCGAACACGCGCGAGATCTCCGAGCGGCTCTTCATCTCGGCCAAGACCGTCGACAACCACATCCAGCACATCTACACCAAGCTCGGCGTCACGAACCGGGCCGCGGCCACGCGGTGGGCCTTCGAGCACGACGTGGTCGAGGCCGCCGGCTGAGGGCGCGTGAGATGGGGACCCGAAATGGGGGATCTCCCCATGTGCGATGGCTGTGGCGCGGCCAGGCTTCGGGACGAGCCAGCCGCCCGGGCTGGGAGAACCGAGGAGAACGACATGATCCTGGCGACGACGAAGGTGAAGGACCTCGACCACTTCCTCGAGGTGTTCGGGACGAAGGGCGCCGACAAGCGCGGATCGCACGGCTCGCAGGGCGCCACGGTCTACCGCGACCCGATCGAGGAGGACCGCGTGTGGGCCCTCTTCGACTGGGACGAGGCCGGCTGGACCGCCTTCGCCACGGACCCGGAGACCCCCGGCATCATGCAGGAGGCCGGCCACCTCGGACGGCCGTCCCTGGGCCAGTACCTCGGGAGCTTCGACGCCTGACACGCCTCCATCGAGATCCCCGGGCCTACGCCCGGGGATCTCGCCGTCTCAGCTCTCGCAGGCGAGACCGTCGCCGTCCGCGTCGAGGTCGTAGGGGTCGGATCCGGTGACGCGCACGAACCCGGTGTACGCCGGGCCGTTGCCTGACCCACCGGCGCAGTCGTAGTCCGAGGCCGGCGGCAGGCAGGGCGAGTACGCCGGGCGTGCAGTTCGACGGCGGCGGCGGGGCCACCACGGGACGGACGACGTGAGCCACCACGAGTGTGACCACGGAGTGTGGCCGCGCCAGGCGGGTGCCGACGGGGCTCTGTCGCAGGACGACGCCCTCCCGGCCGGAGGTGACGACCTCCTGGGTCACCTGCACCTGGAAGCCGGCGCCGCGCAGCGTTGCGTCGCGTCGGCCTGGGTCATGCCGGCGGTCCCGGGCACCGCCGGGTACGGCGCCGCGAGCGACGAGCCCGACCGAGGACCCTCGCGGATCGAGGCGCCGGCAACCCTGAGCTGACGCAGCACCGTGCCGACCGGTCGGGGCGACGGCACCTCGCGCGCCACGAACGCGACGAGCCCGACCGCTGCCAGCTTTCGCTCGGCCGCTTGCCGGCCAGACCGGCCAGGCGTGGCACCATCGCCTTACGGGGCTTCGGCTTCTCGGTCTCCGCGTCGACCACGGGCGTCGGCTCGGTCGCACCCGCGGCCTTCGACGTGGCGTCGGGTGCGGCCTGCGACGGCCCGTCGTCGCCGAACACGGCACCGATGACGCCGAGGAACAGCAGGAACGCAGCGATCGCCGCCGACCACCGTGGGCCACCTACGCTTCCACCGAGGAGCGACCATGGCCGCACCTCGCTGGTCCCACCCGGGGGCTTGGGCACCGTGTGGGCCGACCAGTTCGCGCCGTCCCAGTAGCGCGATCAGCCCGGCGTTGCCCGGGTCGTCGTACCAGCCCGGACGGGCTGCGGGGGCATCAGGCTTGCTCGCAGGCGATGTGGTCGCCGTCGCGGTCCGAGCCGCTGTTCTGGGCGTACCACTTCGGGGCGCGGGCGAAGTTCGTGACGGGCGTCCCCGACGTGTGGTCCCTGGCGCCGACCAGGCCCACGCCGTGCGGGAAGACCCGGTGCATGGCGTCGCAGTTGGCGAACTTGTGCGGCGCCGTGGCCGCCTGGGCGGGCACGGCGATGGCGATCGATCCGAACGTCGCGGCGGCGAGCGCGACAGCGGTCTTGAGTGTCTTCATGGCGGTTCCCCGAGGTCGGTGGGTGAGTGGAGCAGGCTCTCTGCCCGGACCGTAAGCCGCCCTCAGACCGCTGTCAGACGAATCTCGAACCCTTCGTCACCTCGTTGTCAGAAATGGCCGATCGGATGGTCGAGACTTGTCCTCATGACGTCCTGGGCGACCGAGGTGGGCAACGGACCGGCGTACTGGCTCGTGCCCGACGAGTTCCTGCCCGACGCAGGCGCGGTGGTCGAGCGGGTCAGGGCGGCCCAGCTCGCCAAGGCCGTGGCCCTGGTGGGGTACGAGGACGACGCGCACGTCGGCGAGATGGCGAAGCGGCTGCCGTACGGCTCCCGCGGCGAGGGCATCGAGGAGATCGTCTTCTGCCGGGTCGGACCCGCGACGGGCGAGGTCGTGCAGTTCTCCGACGACGCGTGGCCTGGTGAGGACCGCACGTACGTCGCGGACGACGTGGCCGAGGCGCTCGCGCTGGCGCAGCGCTTCGCCACCGAGCACGGCCGGAGAGGGCGGTCGTGATCGTCACCGGAGCGCAGGGCTTCGTGAGCGACATCGCCAGCCGCGTGGGCTAGGACGGCGGCAAGGCCCGAGCGAGGGCCCGGTGCAGTCGGTCGACGTCGTCGAGCGACAAGGGGCCCGGCTCCTGGAGCCGGGGATACAGCTTCTTCGGCCACAGGACGGCGACCCCCCGCGTCGTGAACGACCCGCCGATGAGCGGCCAGTCGGCGTCGACGAAGCAGAGCGCGCCATGCACAGGTACGTCGTCACCGACGACACCCCGCACGACCTCGAGCTGCTTGAGGACCCCGTCGACCACCTTGGTGCAGTTGCGGCGACCGACGAGCAGTTTCTCGACGCGGGGCCGCAAGAGGCCCCCCTCGATCCGGAGCGTCGGGCGCCCTTGGTAGCGCTTGGCGTCGATGACCCAGACGCCGGCGTGGCCCACGACCAGGTGGTCGATGTTGGCGCGGGTCCCGGGGATCCGCCGGTCGTGCAGGACGCGCTGCCGGCCGACGCGAGCTCGTTGAGCCGAGCGCCGAGCGCCTCTTCACCGACGGCGCCGGTGTCCCAGGCGCGGGTGCTCTGCGGGTCATCGGTGACGGCGAGGATGAGCTTGCCGAGGCGCGGGTGCGCGGTGCGGACGCGCTCCTCCCGCTTGGTCTTGCGACGTTCGTACTCCCTGCGCGCCGACGCACCAGGCACGCCGGGGTCGAGTACCTCGGCGACGACAGGGGCCGAGGCGGCACACTCGAGGCAACGGACGGCCTTCGCCGAGCGCTCGTAGATCGCCGGCTCACCCGCCGGCAGGTCGGCGGCGCAGAGTCGGCAGGAGCCGGCGTACCTCAGCCGCATGCGCTTGTCGTCGGGTCCCGAGGTCGTCGTCACTCCGGGACGGTAAGCCCCGACCCGATCCCGGCGGGCGACTTCCGGACTTCTTGCCGAAGCAAGACCTCGGCCGCGGCACCTACCGGTCAGACGACTGCCCGAGGAGCCCTGGTTCCCGCGTCTGTTCTCAGTTGGTCTTCGGCTTCGCAAACGGCGTGCTCGACAGCGCCCGAATGCTGCGGGTGTCACGGCGGACCCGATCGTCCCCGCGACCCCCTTCGTCCAGCACGACCACGTCGTCGTCTCTCAGGCCGACGAAGTTGTCCACGACGCCGAGGGAGGACGAGAACTTCCTGACACCCGCGACGGGCGGGATGCCGATCACCGCCTTCGCGGCGTAGGGCGCGATCGCCGTCAGAGCCTTGGCGTAGGTCTCCGCGCCCTCACCGATCGCCTTGAGCTTGGCGACCCGTTCGGACTCGTCGAGCTTGGCGATCTTCGACGGCGTTCCTCCGTCGTGGGTCTCCAGTCCGAGCTGGTGCTTCTGTCGTTGCCCACGGTCAGGTCCAGGACGTCGTACGACGACAGCTCGTCAACCACCGTCTCGTGACGGACGTCTCGACTCCAGCACCTCACGTCCGTCGGGGCCGGGCGCCAGACGGTAGCGGACGTGACCAGCCTCGTGGCGCCGGACTCGTTCCGGCTGTGGGGTCGGAAGGTCCTCCTCACGATGATCGAAGGGGTTCACGACGTTGTCGTCGCGGTCTTCGCCGTAGCGCCAGAGATGCTTGTAGCTGACCACCACCCCGAACCTGTCGAAGGCGGCGGGCGCGATCTCTGACGCCGGCGATCGAGAACGTCCCAGCTGGACAGGCGACTAGCCGCGACTCGCTGTTGCCCGGCCTCACCGGCCCCGGCGGCGGGGCTGCCGACGACCCGGCGCCGGGCGCGGGAGCAGTCTCCTCGGCTGACGCAGATCCGCCGCGTGCGAGCTCACTCCGCGGCGAGCCCACGGTGCGGTCCTGCCCTGCGGACTTCCAGGTCGAGTCGTCACGGTCCGGGGCAGTCCAGAAGTGACGGGGTCATACGTCCCTCACCTCACGACCGCCTCGTGCTCCTCGCGCCACGTGCCGTAATGGTCATCGAGGGCCTCACCCAGGGGCTGGAGAGCGTCGCGGCGCTTGATGATCGCCGCCGCCACGTCGGCGAAGTCTGCGCTGGGCTTGGCGATCGCATCGAGCAGCTCGTTCTGCAGCTGTGCGTTCAGCTTCACCACGCGGGCCCGGAGCTGGGCGTTCTGCGGGTAGTCACGCGCGTAGCGGTTGGTGCGACGCCGACGCTGCCCGCGGTCCCCCTCCGGTCGTGCGTCGTCGGTATCGACCGGCTGCTCGGGGTCTGCCGGCTGCTCGCGGTCTGCCGGCTGCTCGGGGTCTGCCGGCTGCTCGGGGTCGGCGGGCGGACCGTCGACAGGTCCCTTCCGATCGGCTTGCCGGCCCCGTCGGCCGCCTGCACGTCGGCTCCGGGCACCGGCTACTCGGCCTTCTCGGCGCCCTTCTCCTCAGGCGGAGCCTCCGCCTCGTCCTCGTCGGCCTTGTCGTCGGCCTTGTCGTCGCCTTGTCGTCGCCCTCGTCGTCGCCCTCGTCGGGCCCGTCGGCGGGCGGGTCCGCGGGCGGGCCGTCCGTCTCCTTGTCCTTGTCCTTGTCCTTGTCGTCCTCAGAGCTCGTCCCCGCGCCGAGGGCGGTGGAAACGCCGTTGGCGATCCCGCTGAACAGCGTCTTGAGGGTGTCGGCACGGCTGCCGGCCGAGAGTAGTCGTGCCCTGGAGACGACCGTCGGCGCGAGCAGCACGCTGGCGTTGGTCTGCGCCCAGACGCCGGCCTCCAGGTCGAGCTCAGCCCGGCTCAGGGTGTCCGCCGCGACGACCAGGTCCACCGTCACGGTGTCGGCGTCGCTCACGAGTCCGTCGCGGCCCCAGTCCCAGTTCTCGGTGACCGTGCCGGAGATCCTCAGGAAGGTTCTGGGCAGGTTGTAGCGGATGCGCAATGCCATGGTGACACCAAGCCTTCCCCCGTGGAGCGAATGGTGTGCCGTCGCGTCAGCCGGAACTGCGCGACAACGAGTTGCCACATCTGTCTCAGTACCTCTCGGCACCACGACGTACAAACCTCCATCGACCGCGCCGCGAGTCTCGTCCACCGCTCCTGACGCGGACTTGAGTGGTAGCCCGGTCGGCCCCGAAGATCGGCCCGCCGAGGTACCTCGCCTTCACCCAGTAACGCCCCTTCTTCAGCGGCCGCTTCGCCCCGAACGTCGCACTCCCCCGCCCGTCGCGCAGGTGCACGACGGCGCGGTGGCCGGCGAGCTTGACCACGACCCGGCCACCGGGCGTCGGCTTGACCCCGCGCACCGACGAGACGCGGACCACGACCTGCACCTGGCGATCGGAGGACGTGGCCGAGACGGACACCGTCGCGGGGCCCGTCGTGCGCCCCGACGACCAGCGCCGGCGGGTGACCGGCTCGAGGCCGCGCTTGCGGGCGGTGACGCGCACCGAGATGCGCCGGCCCACGTCGGCCGGGCGGACGTCGTACGTCGGTCCCGACGCGCGCGGGATCGGTCGCCCGTCGCGGAGCCAGACGTAGGTGAGGTCGGCGTCCGAGGGCGCGTAGGCGCCGCCGGTCAGCGTCAGCGTGCTGCCGAGCGCCGGCGTGCCGGTGAGCTTCGCGGCCGCGACGACGTGGACCTTGGAGTAGTAGCGGATCAGCGCCGCCGCGCGGTGCCGGATCTCGGGGAGGTGGTGGTAGACGTGCCGGCCGGGGCACGCGGTGTCGTTGGTGTCGCGGTGGCCGTCGATGACCGGCAGCACCACGCGCCGGCCGGCCCGGAACCGGTCGCTGCCGTGGGACCACACGCCGGTCGAGCCCATCGGGTCGCGGTGGTAGGTGCGCAGCTTCCAGGCCGCGATCGAGGCGATGGCGTCGAGCACCGCGTCGGAGGGCCGCGCGACCTCGTAGTTGCCGATCACCGCGACGCCGGTCGAGGTGTTGTTGAACCCCAGCGTGTGCGCACCCCGCACGGCCCGCGCGGCGCCACCGGCGCGGCCGACCCAGATCCGCCCGAACCGGTCGACGAGGAAGTTGTAGGCGATGTCCGACCAGCCCAGGTAGTGGGTGTGGTAGCGGTAGAAGCCGCGGATCATGGCCGGCACGTCATGCCGGGAGTACCCGTTGCTGCTCGCCGTGTGGTGCACGTGCACCTGCTTGATCGTGCGGTTGTACGTCGGCCCGCCGCTGCGCCAGGACTCCTTCGCACCCCAGTGCCGTCGGCCGCGCATCTTCGGTCGTGGCACGAACCCGGAGCGCAGGCTGCGCGCCAGCAGCTCGTCGTCGAGCAGGGTCTCCTCGTCGCCGGGCAGGGCCCAGGGCCGCAGCAGCACCAACGTGAGGCCGTCGGGCAGCACTCCCGCGACGCGCACCTGCACGCCGTCCGCAGGTCCGATCCACATCAGGTCCGTCCCGACGCGGGCGCCGCCCTCCCCCGACTGCGCGTCCGGGCCGTCTGCGAGCGCGGGCACCGCCTGCCAGTCGGCCCACGCGTCGTCGCTGCGGGTCCGCACCTCCAGGTCGGGCGCATCGGTCGCGTGGTCCCAGGTCAGGGCCAGCATCGTGTACGACGCCGACGTCAGCGCCTCGGTCTTCCAGACGCCGTCCTCGGTGCCGTGCACCAGGGAGCCGAGCGGGAGCTCGAGCTCACCGATCTCGTCCGGGTCGTCCCCGGTGAGCGCCAGGCCGCCCTCAACTGCCGTATCCCCGGTCGGGGCGGAACCCGGCCACGCGCGCACGCCCACACCGACGGCGCCGACAGCCACGACGCCGCCCAGGGCCGCCTTGAGCACCGGTCGGCGGCGAACCTCGGGCTCGCCCACCTTCCATTCATTGCACAGTCGCGCCGCCGAGCCGGGGAGACACCCCGGGCGACCTCGCATTGACAGCGTGGCATCCATGCATAAGTCTTCACTTATGGATCCCGTCGCCCTCGCTCAGCTGGTCACTCGCGAGATCCGGTCGGGGACGCGGGACGGCGCGCCGACCAGGATCGCGGTCGCGCGTCGTACCTATCCCACCGACCGCGCCGACCTCTGGGACGCGGTGACCAGCGCCGAGCGGCTCCCCCGCTGGTTCCTGCCGGTCAGCGGTGAGCTGCGCGAGGGCGGGACCTACCAGCTCGAGGGCAACGCAGGCGGCACGGTCGAGTCGTGCGTGGCGCCGGAGTCGTTCGCGGTCACGTGGGAGTTCGGCGGGATGGTGTCGTGGCTGGCGGTCACGTTCACCGAGGCGGCCGACGGCACCACCCTGGAGCTGGTGCACGAGGCGCCGGTCGACCCCGAGTTCTGGGCGCAGTACGGCCCGGGCGCGGTCGGCCTCGGCTGGGACGGTGCTCTGCTCGGTCTGGGGATGCACGTCGAGACCGGAGAGGCGGTCGACCCGGCGTACGCCGCGACGTTCAACTTCTCCCCCGACGGCCGGCAGCTCCTCCGCGCCGCGGCCGACGGCTGGCGCGACGCCGCGGTGGCCGACGGCGACGACCCGGAGGCGGCCACGCGAGCAGCCGACGGTGCCTACGCGGCGTACACGACCGCGCCCGAGGGGTGAGCGGTCCCTTCGAGGCCCTGGGCGACGCCACCCGGCGCCGCATCCTGGTGCTGCTCGCGGCCGGCGAGCGCCCGGCCGGCGAGCTCGTGGCCGCCCTGCGGGAGCACGCGACGATCTCCCAGCCGGCCGTCTCCCAGCACCTGCGTACCTTGCTCGCCGCGGGCCTGGTGACGGTGCGGGCCGAGGGCCGTCGCCGCGTGTACGCCGTGGACCCGGACGGCCTCGACGGCGCGCGGTCCTGGCTGGCCGGGCTGGACCCGCTGGCCGGCATCGGGCAGCCGCTGGACGCGCTCGCCACCGAGGTCGCGCGGGGCCGGCGGAAGGGACCAGGGTCGAGCCGGGGCGCTTCCCCCTTCGGTACGGCGCAGCCGCGACGCACCGTTGAGGGATGAGGTCCTCGTCGGCCTCGTGGTCGCGGTCTTCGACGGTGGACTGGTGGCCGCGGGGGCGCTCCTCGTCGGCGTCGCGCTCGTCCGGGCACCCGAGAGGCCGGGTACCCCCGTCTCGAAGCGTCTGACCGCTCCACCCGGCCGCTGACGACGGTACGCCGATCGCGCCTCGTCGGCTCCCTGGACCAGACCACTCAATGGCCCGTGGGACCCGGTCAGCCGGAGTACGGGACCTCGGTGCGCCAGTCGGTCTCGTCCTGGTGGGCGGCGTCGAACAGAGCGTCCGCGACCCGGTCCGGCGTGAACGGCCCCTCCTTGTCGAGGGTGCCGCGGACGGTGACCGAGGCGGCACGGATGCCGTCGGGCTGGAGCGTCGCGTCGACGCTGTGGAGCAGGTTGCGCAGGCCGGCCTTCTGGACGCCGAGCGAGGCGGCCTCGTTCCAGGGCTTGTCCGCGGCCATGCTGCCGGTCGCGGTGACCCGACCGCCGGACGACATGAACGGCCGGACGGCCTGGAGGGCGGTGAGCAGGGCACCGACCCCGAGGCCGACGTCCTGGAGGAGCTCGGCCGACGTCAGGGTCAGCGGGTCCTTCTGGCGGAAGGCACTGGGGTTGAAGTGCAGCACGTCGACGCGGCCGAACCGCGCGGCCAGGCCGCCGATCGCCTCGGTCGCGGCCTCCGCGTCGGTGATGTCGGCGACGACGTGGTGAGCGGTGGCGCCGAGCGCCCGCACCTCGTCCGCGAGGGTCTGCAGCACGGACTCGTCCACGCCGACCAGCCCCGCGTCGTACCCCTCCCGCGCGTAGCGCCGGGCCAGCGAGCCGCTGACCCCGGGGCCGGCGGCGACGACGATGACGACGGGACGATCACTCATCGGACTGCTCCTGCTCGTACGGCGAGCCGCGGAAGCGGCGGTAGCTGTAGACGATCGTGGCCAGCGCGAACAGCCCGGACAGCACGAGCGTGATGCCCGGCGCCCATCCGCCGTAGAGCCACCACTTGTCGTCGATGGACCACCAGGACGGCGCGGAAGGCTGGAGCGAGCCAGAGCACGCCGGCGGCGACGATGACCAGGCCGCCGATGCAGGCGAGGGTGATCCGCGGCCAGGTCTGGACGGCGTCGGAGGCGCCCTCGAGGGCCCGCTGCTTGACGGGCTCGACGCGGCGCTCGGCCCATTCGTACTGCTGGGACAGGATCAGCAGGCCGGCGAAGATGCCGAGCAGTCCCGGTCCGGGCAGCACCAGGGCCGCGATGCCGGCCAGGACCAGGGTCCAGCCGACGACCTCGAGCGCGACCCGCTTGCCGTGCTTGGCGACGGCGGCGGTCTTGCCGGGGCTCACGCCCGGCTCACCGGCGCTTCACGCGACGGCGGAGCTGGATGATCCGCAGCGACCCCGCGATCGCGGACACCGCGATCCCGCCGGCGGCGGCGATGAGCAGGGCGGCGGCCAGCGGCGGCGTCCCCTCCCACCAGAGGAAGCTGAACTCGACCTTCTGAGTGTTCTGGAGGATCAGCACGACCAGCAGGACCAGCACGACGCCGAGACCGATGGTGGCCAGCCAGAGCATGCTGGTCCGTGACCGGCGCAGCGGGTCGTTCTTCGACGACCGGCGCGATGGCTGCGGGGGTTTGTTGGTCTCGTCGCTGTCCGTCGCCGGAGGCGGCTGCTCGTCTGCCACCCGGCCAGCCTAGGTGGCGGGTCATCGGGCGGGCAGGATGGCGGGATGCCGAACCCCCGGGAGTGGACGGTCGAGCCGGCCGACGTGCTCCTGTCCGACGGCACGATCGCGGTGATCCGGCCACTCCTCCGCGCCGACCAGGACGCCGTGCTGGAGCTGCACGAGCACGTGTCCGAGGACACCCTGCGGCTGCGGTTCTTCACGACCAGCCGGGAGGCCGGGCGGAGGTACGTCGCGCACCTCTTCGACGACGCCAACCGGGACTCCGCGGCGCTGGTGGCCGTCATCCGCGGCCGGATCGCCGCACTGGCGACGGCCGAGGTGCTCGGTCCGGACCGGGCCGAGGTGGCCTTCCTGGTGTCGGACCAGGACAAGGGGCACGGGCTGGGCAGCCTGCTGCTCGAGCACCTCGCGGCCCTGGGCCGCGTCTACGGCGTCACCCGCTTCGACGCCGACGTGCTGGCGGAGAACAACGGCATGCTGCGCGTCTTCCGCGGTGCGGGCTTCGCCATCTCGCGGCGGACCGAGGCCGGCGAGGTGACCGTCGAGCTGCGCACCGACGTCTCCCCCGCGGCCCTGGACGCCGCCGACCGGCGCGAGTGGCGGGCCGAGGCCCGGTCGCTGCGGCCGCTGCTGGCGCCCGAGGGCGTCGCGGTGGTCGGCGTACGTCGTTCCGAGAGCGGGGTGGGCCGCGCGGTGCTCGACGCCATCCGGTCCGGCGGGTACGCCGGACGGCTGAGCGTCGTGCACCCGTCGGCCGACGAGATCGCCGGTGTGACGGCGTACCCGTCCCTCGCCTCGGTGCCCGGGCCGGTCGACCTCGTCGTCGTCGTGGTGCCGGCGGAGCGGGTGGCCGAGGTGATGACCGACGTGTGTGCGGCGGGCGCAGGGGCGGCGATCATCGTGTCGTCGGGGTTCGCCGGCGCCGGGGAGCCGGTCGGGCGCGGGCTGCTGGAGCTCGCGCGGGCGAACAGCGTGCGCGTCGTCGGGCCGGACTCGCAGGGCGTGCTGAGCCGGGCGGTCTCGTTCAACGCGTCGTTCGCCCGGACGTTGCCGCCGGTCGGCGGGCTGGCGGTGGCGGCGCAGTCGGGAGGCGTGGGGGTCACGGTGCTCGACCTGGCGCGGGCGCAGGGCGTCGGCGTGCACTCGTTCGTGTCGCTGGGCGCCAAGCTCGACGTGTCCAGCAACGACCTGCTGGCCGCGTGGGGCGACGACGAGTCGGTGACGGTGGCGGCGCTCTACCTGGAGTCGTTCGGCAACGCCCTCAAGTTCGCGCGGACCGCGCGCCGGTTCGCCTCCCGCAAGCCGTTGCTGGCGGTGGCGGGCGGTCGGGCGGCCTCCGACGGGGTGACCGCGCTGTTCGCCCAGGCCGGGGTGATCCCGTGCCGCGGGGCGGCGGACATCGCCGAGGCGGCCGCCGTGCTGACCCAGCAGCCGCTGCCGGCTGGTTTCCGCGTCGGTGTGGTCACGAACGCCGGTGGCATGGGCGTGCTCGCGGCGGGCATGGCGGCGGGTGAAGGGTTGTCGGTGCCTGCGTTGTCGTCGCCGCTGGTCGCGGCCCTGTCCGACCTGGTGCCGGTCGTGAGTGCCGGGAACCCGGTCGACCTGGGGGCGGACCTCACGCCTTCATCCCTGGCACGTGCCCTCTCTCTGTTGCTCTCCTCCGGGGAGGTGGACGCCGGTGTGGTGACGCTCGTGCCGACGGTGCTCGCGGATCCTGGTGCGCTGCGGGCCGCGGTGGCCTCGGCCGCGCTGGAGTCCGGGAAGCCCGTGGTGGTCGTCGCGTCCGACGTACGGTCGGAGGAGTCGGTGCCCGGGCTGACGGCGTACCGGACTCCCCTCGTCGCGGTGATCGCGCTGGCACGGGCGATGCGGTACGCCGCCTGGCGACGGGTGTCGGCCGACGAGACGTTGCCCGTGGATGCTGCTCGCGCGTCGTCCTCGCGGTCGTTCGCCTCGGGTCGGTTGGCCGCTCGTGGCGGGGAACCGGAGTGGCTGCCGGACTCCGTGGTGGCGGAGCTGCTGGCGCCGTACGGCGTGGGGCTGGTGGGTGCGTCCGCCGTGGGACCGGTCGCCGCGGGCGCGGCGGCTGCGTCGTTGGGATGGCCGGTGGTGGTGAAGGTCGCCGACCCGGAGGTCCGGCACCGCACCGACCGGGGCCTGGTACGGGTCGGGCTGACCTCGCCGGACGCGGTCGCTTCCGCCGTGACCGGGTTCGCCACGGAGCTCGGGGTAGCCGCCTCCTCGCTGGCGGTCCGGGTGCAGCCGGTGCTCACCGGCGTCGAGCTCGCGGTCGGGATGGTGCGCGACGAGACCTACGGGCCGCTCGTCCGGGTGGCCGCCGGTGGCGTGGCCACCGACCTCCTGCACGACGAGGTCCACCTGCTCGCCCCCGTCTCCCCCGCCGACGCCGGCCGGGCGCTCCGCGGCCTGCGCACCTGGCCGCTGCTGGACGGCGTCCGCGGCCTCGACCGCGTCGACGTCGACGCCCTCGAGGCCCTGGTCGTCGCCGTCGGTCAGCTGGCCGTCGACGTACCCGAGGTGGCCGTCGTCGACCTCAACCCCGTCCTCGCCCGCCCCGACGGGATCCACTGCGTCGACGTGAAGGTGCTGCTCGAGCCGGCCGAGTACGTGGACGTGGGCTTCCCGCGGCGGCTGCGCTCTCCCGACGGTGGTTGAGGAGGGACGAAGTCCCGTCACGAGACAGTGAGACCACCGCAGACCTCTTACGGGGTCTCGGGACGGGCCTGGCGGCCCTCCTCGACCACCTCGAGCGCCTGGCGCGCGATCTCGTACTCCTCGTCGGTCGGGACGACGAGGACGGCGACGTCCGCGTCGGGCGGAGAGATGAACCTGGGACCGGAGACAGGGGCGGCGTTGCGCTCCTCGTCGACGGAGATGCCCAAGCGGGACAGGCCGGAGAGGGCGGCCGAGCGGACCTCGGGACTGTGCTCACCGACGCCCGCCGTGAAGACGATCGCGTCGACGTTGCCGAGGACGGCGTAGTAGGCGCCGACGTACTTGCGGATGCGATAGCAGTAGACGTCGAAGGCGAGCTCGGCCGCGGGATCGCCGTCGGCACGCAGCCGCATCACCTCGCGGAAGTCGTTCTCGCCGGCCAGCCCCTTGAGACCGGACGACCGGTTCAGAGCCTCGTCGATCTCGTCCAGCGACCAGCCGAGCGACCGGTGCAGGTGCGCGTGCACCGACGGGTCGAGGTCGCCGGAACGCGTGCCCATCACCAGCCCCTCCAGGGGCGTCATGCCCATCGAGGTGTCGACGGAACGACCACCACGCACCGCCGTCGCGGAGGCGCCGTTGCCGAGGTGCAGCACGATCACGTTGACGTCCTGCGGCGACCGGCCCAGAGCGGCAGCCGCCGACCGGGCGACGTAGGCGTGCGACGTCCCGTGGAAGCCGTACCTCCGGATCGCGTGCTCGTCGCGCCAGGCCAGCGGCACGGCGTAGGTGTAGGCCACCGGCGGCATGGTCTGGTGGTACGCCGTGTCGAAGACCGCCACCTGCGGCAGGTCCGGGAACAGCCTGCGCGCGACGGCGATGCCCTCGAGGTTGGCCGGGTTGTGCAGGGGCGCGAGCGGCACCAGGTCGGTGACCGCCTCGACCACGGCGTCGTCGATGAGCACGGGAGCGGAGAACTGCGCGCCCCCGTGCACCACCCGGTGCCCGACGGCGACAACCCCGGCACCCGACAACGAGGGCCCGTAGGTCGCGAACGCGTCGAGCGCCGCCCGCAACGCGGACTCGTGGTCGGCGAACGCGCGCTCCTCCACGTGCTTCTTGCCGTCGGACGTGTGGGACAACCTCCCCGACGACTCGCCGATCCGCTCGACCGATCCCGAGGCCGGCGAGTCGCCCGACGTGCCGTCGACCAGGCTGTACTTCAGCGACGAGGAGCCGGCGTTCACCACCAGGACGAAGGAGCTCATTGCGCCTGGATCGCCGTGATCGCGATGGTGTTCACGATGTCGCGCACCAGCGCGCCGCGCGAGAGGTCGTTCACCGGCTTGTTGAGTCCTTGGAGGATCGGGCCGACCGCGAGCGCGCCGGCGGACCGCTGCACGGCCTTGTAGGTGTTGTTGCCGGTGTTGAGGTCCGGGAAGACGAACACCGTCGCCCGCCCGGCCACCTCCGACTCCGGCAGCTTGGTGCGCGCGACGGCCGCGTCGATCGCGGCGTCGTACTGGATCGGACCCTCGACCAGCAGCGACGGCGCCCGCTCGCGCACCATCGCGGTCGCCTCGATCACCTTGTCGACGTCGGAGCCGGCGCCGGAGCCGCCGGTCGAGTACGACAGCATCGCCACCCGCGGCTCGACGCCGAACGCCGCCGCGGTCCGCGCGGACGCGAGCGCGATGTCGGCCAGCTGGGCCGCGGTCGGGTCCGGGTTGACCGCGCAGTCGCCGTACACCAGCACCTGGTCGCGCAGGCACATGAAGAAGACCGACGACACGACGGAGACGTCCGGTGCCGTTCGCACGATCTCGAGCGCCGGCCGGATCGTGTGGGCGGTGGTGTGCGCGGCGCCCGACACCATGCCGTCGGCGAGGCCGAGCTCGACCATCATGGTGCCGAAGTACGAGACGTCGATGACGATGTCGCGCGCCCGCTCGAGGTCGATGCCCTTGTGCTTGCGGCGTTCGTGGTACGCCGCGGCGAACCGCCCGCGGAGCTCCGGGTCGGTCGGGCTGATGATCGCCGCGCCGGAGATGTCCACGCCCAGCAGGCCAGCGCGGCGGTTCACGTCGGTGGCGTCGCCGAGGATCGTCAGGTCGGCGATCCGGCGGCGCAGCACGATGTCGGCGGCCTGGAGGATCCGGTCGTCGTCACCCTCGGGCAGCACGATGTGCCGCCGGTCGGCGACGGCCCTGTCGATGAGCTGGTGCTCGAACATCAGCGGCGTGACCGCGGTCGTGCGGGCCACCTCGAGACGGTCCAGCAGGGCGTCACCGTCCACGCGCTCGTCGAAGAGGGACAACGCGGTGGCGACCTTGCGCGGCGAGTCCTTCTGGAGCCGCCCTCGCACCGACGTCAGCGCCCGGGTGGTCTCGCTGGTGTCCAGCAAGGTGGCGACGATCGGCATCGTGGTGCCGAGGCCGTCGATCAGCTGGGCCACCTGGGTCGGCAGGTCGAAGCCGCCGTTGAGCACGATCCCGGCCATCTGCGGGAAGTTCGCCGAGACCTGCGCGGTCAGCACGCCGAGCACGATCTCGGGCCGGTCCCCCGGCGTGACGACGACGGCGCCGTCGAAGAGCCGGTCGAGCACGTGCGGCAGCGTCATCGCCGCCACCAGCACGCCGGTCGTCTCCTGCGTGAGCAGCGACTCCTCGCCGCTGACCAAGTGGCCGTGGCAGGCGCGCATCAGGTCGGCCATCGACGGCGCACTCAGCAACGGCTCCTCGGGGATCGCGAACGCCGGGACCTTCAGACCCTCCAGGGACTTCACGACCGCGTCGAGGGCGTCGGCCTCCGCGCGGTTGGCGACGATGGCGAAGAGCGACCCGTGGTTCGCCCGTACCTCGCTCACGGCGAGGTCGGCCGCCGTGTGCACCTCGTCCGGGGTGCGGTGGTGGGCGTTGAGCACCAGGAGCACGGGACTGCCGAGGTTGGCGGCGATCTTGGCGTTGAAGGAGAACTCGGTCGGCGCACCCACGTCGGTGTAGTCGCTGCCGACGACCACCACGGCGTCGGCCTTGTCGGCGACCTGGTGGAACCGGTCGACGATCCGGTCCATCGCGCCCTCGGGGTCGCGGTGCAGGTCGGCGTACGTCACGCCCGCGCACTCGTCGTAGGACAATTGCACCGCCTCGTGCGAGACGAGCAGGTCGAGCACGTAGTCGGTCGCCGCGTCGCCCCGCACGACCGGCCGGTAGACCGCCACCCGCTCCACGCGACGCGAGAGCTGTTCGAGGACGCCGAGGGCCACCGTGGACTTGCCCGTGTAGCCCTCGACCGAGGCGACGTACACGCTCGTGGCCATGTGAGCGACCCTAGTGGCGCACGACGCAGGAGTGCGCCGCTCGACGGTCGCCAGGTTGTGCAACCAGCGCGTCGAAACCCCTGAAGCGGGGAGGCGGTCCGGTCCCACCCTTCTGAGTGGTGTCCCGCCCGGCGGACCGACCTAGCGTGGCAGGCATGACAGACCTCAGCGGGAAGAAGATCGCGTTCGCCGTGGCGAGCGAGGGCATCGAGCAGATCGAGCTCACCTCTCCCTGGGAGGCCGTCGAGCAGGCGGGCGGGCAGCCGGTCCTGGTCTCGGTCGAGAGCGGGAAGGTGCAGGCGTTCAACCACCTCGACAAGGGCGACACGTTCCCGGTCGACGTCACGTTCGGGGACGCCGACGTGGCCGAGTACGCCGGGCTGGTCCTGCCCGGCGGGGTCGCGAACCCGGACAGCCTCCGGATGGACAGCGACGCCATGGCCTTCGTGAAGGGCTTCTTCGACGCCGGCAAGCCGGTTGCCGCGATCTGCCACGCCCCGTGGTCGCTGGTCGAGGTCGATGTCGTCCGCGGACGCTCGCTCACGTCCTGGCCGAGCCTGCAGACCGACCTCCGCAACGCCGGCGCCGACTGGCGGGACGAGGAGGTCGTCGTCGACGGCAACCTGGTCACCAGCCGCAAGCCGGACGACCTGCCCGCCTTCAACCAGGCCGCGATCAAGGCGTTCGCGAGCTGAACGTCCGCACCCTGGGCGTCGAGGAGGAGTTCCTCCTCGTCGACCCGGAGACCGGGCGCGTGGCCAACCGGGCCGACGCCGTCCTGGACGGCACCGAGGGCGACGACACCGTCGACCGTGAGCTGCTGCGCCACCAGATCGAGACCCGGACCGAGCCGTCCACCGACCTCGCCGACATCAGGGCCGACCTGGTGGACGCCCGGCGCCAGGTCGGCGAGTCCGCCCGAGACGCCGGCACCGCGGTGATCGCGACCGCGACGGCCCCCTTCGGAGCCGGCGACGTCGTGGTCTCGCCGAAGGACCGCTACCGCGCGATGGTCGACGAGTTCGGCGAGATCAGCCGCGAGGCCGGCACGTGCGGCATGCACGTGCACGTCGGCATCGAGTCGCGTGAGGAGGGCGTCGGCATCATCGACCGCCTGCGCCCCTGGCTGCCGGTCGTGTTGGCGCTCAGCGTGAACTCGCCGTACGCCGAGGGGCGCGACAGCGGGTACGCCTCCTGGCGCTCGCAGGTGTGGAGCCGCTGGCCGACCGCCGGCGCGACGGAGCTGTTCGGCGACCCCACGACGTACGACGCGCTGGTCGACGGGCTGATCGCCGCCGGCGCCGCTCGTGACGCCGGGATGATCTACTTCGAGGCCCGCCTGGCCGTCGAGCACCCGACCGTCGAGGTCCGGGTCGCCGACGTGTGCACCGACGTGGACGACGCCCTCGTCGTCGCGGCCACCATCCGGGCCATCGCCACGACGGCCGCGGCCGAGTGGCAGGCCGGCACCGACCCCCGACCCTGGCGCAGCGAGCTGCTCCGGGCCGCGGCCTGGCGGGCCGGCCGCTACGGCCTGGCCGGGACTCTGGTGCACCCGGTCGAGCGCGGGCTGGCTCCGGCCCGCGAGGTGCTGGCCTCGGTCGTCGAACGGATGCGCCCGGCGCTCGAGGCCGCCGGCGACCTGGACCTGGTGACGAGCGGCTTCGACCGGCTGCTCGGCGCGACCGGAGCGGCGCGGCAGCGGGCCGCCTACGAGCGCAGTGGCAGCATCGAGGGTGTCGTGGCCGACCTGGTCACGCGTACCGAGCGGTCCTGGGAGGGCGCATGACGGCACTCGTCGGCCGGATGCGCGGGATGTTCTACCTCAGCCACCACCCCTGGGTCGCGATCGTGGTGCTCCTCGTGGTGGTCGGCCTGGTGCTGTACGTCCAGCGCGACAACGACCGGCGCTGAGCAGTCAGCCGGCGCAGATCTTCTCCGCCAGGGCGTCGAGCCGGCGGTACTCCACCTCGTCGTCGACGGTGTCCTCGCGATCGGGGACGGAGTTGGCCGCGACCCGGGCGGCCTGGCACGGGCTCTGCTGCCGTGGCCCGGTCTCGGAGAGGGAGTGGGTGAAGGACACGGCCGCGATCACGAACAGCAACGTCACGAGGCAGGCGACGAAGATGGTCACTCGCTCCGGCGTCACGTCCTCGGCCTGCATGGTCAGTCCGGCGAGGGCAGCGTGAACTCGAAGACCGCCCCGCCTCCGGCGTTGTCGCGGGCCGTGATCGCACCGCCATGGCTCTCCACGATGCGCCGGCAGATGGCCAGGCCGAGTCCGCGGCCGTCGTACGTCGGGTGGGCGCGGCGGTGCGGCTCGAAGACGTCCGCGTGGGTGCCGGCCGGGAGCCCGATGCCCCCGTCGGAGACGGTGATCGCGACCGTCCCGGTGTTGGTCCGGTGGCCGCTGACCACCACGCTCGGCTCACCGCCCGGCGGCACGAACTTGAGCGCGTTGCCGATGAGGTTCTCCAGCACCTGCCGGACGAGCGCCGGGTCGGCGTGCACCTCCGGCACCCGCTCGATCCGCAGGTGCTCGTTGGCGCCGCGGTCGTGGGCGACCTCGGTGGCCAGCGCCGCGACGTCCACGCGCCGCAGCTGCAGCGCCGAGTCGTGGGTGGCACGGTCGAGCAGGTCCTCGATGAGGTGCTTCATGCGACGGGTGCCGGTGCTCACGCGGTCGATGTAGCGCCGCAGGAGGTCCGTGTCCAGGTCGCCGTCCCCGAGCTCGCCGGCCATCATCTCCGTCCAGCTCTCCACGCCGGCCAGCGGGTTGCGCAGGTCGTGGGCGACGGCCGCGGCGAACGCCGTCAGGTCCACGCGCCGGGCGTGCTCGACGGTCGCGTCCCGGAAGATCAGCAGCGCCCGGGCGCGGCCGGTGACCGAGTCCCGGGGCAGCGGTGCGGCCGACACCGCCAGGATCCGGCCGGCCCCCGGCGCGGCGGTGACCTGGAACTCCTGGTCGCGGACCGTCTGGCCGGCCAGTGCCAGCGACAGCGGGTCCTGGTCCTCGGGCGAGGACGCGAGCAGGCCACGCAGGTCTCCGGCCAGCCCACCGACGCGGGTGGCGGCCGGGTTGCGGAGCAGCCACCGGCCGGCGTCGTCGACGACCGCGAGCCCCTCGGCCATGGAGTTCACGACGGCGTTCAGGAGCTGGGTCTGGTAGGTCATCTCGCGGGTGTTCTGCACCAGCTCGCGGTGCAGCTGGGTGCGCTCGTCGAGGCCGGTCGACAGGGCCAGGCCCATGGAGGCGGTGGCCACGACGAAGAACTGGACGAGCAGGGCGTCGACCATCGGCTGCTCGTCGGTGAACGGGCCCGAGCCGTTCAGCGTCGCGAAGACGGCGAGGTACCCGAGGACGAGCACGTGCAGGGCGTTCATCAGCGTGCCGAACCTGACGCCGCACCAGATGAGCACGCCCAGCACGAGGAAGAGCAGGGCCGGGGTGTCGAGCACGAAGACCACGGCGTACACCACGACGCTCGTCAGGCAGGCGGCGACGAACTCGAGCCTGCTGCCCTCCCACGAGCCGTTCGCGCGGCCGGGGCCGGGAGAGGTGCTGGAACAGCAGCAGGCCCGCGGTGGTGACCAGCAGGACGCCGCACAGGTTCCGCCCGGTCCACAGCAGCATGTCCCGCGGCGGTGTCGGGGTCCCCGGCCGCCAGCCAGACCGACGTCACGGGGACGGCGCTGACCACCACGCCGACCCCGATGCAGGCCAGGTAGACGGCGAGCATCCGGGTGGACGCCAGCGGCTTGTCGCCCCCACATCCCCACATGTCGGGGAGGTAGCGCCGCAGCAGGAACACCACGAGCAGGGTCTGGAACGTGTGCGCCGACGCCAGCGTCACGGCCTGCCAGTCGGGGATGCCCGTCATCAGCCCGAAGACCAGCATCGCGGCGTACATGACGGCCGTGTCGACGCTGAGCAGCGACGGCCCGGCGCACCAGCAGCCACAGCACGGTGACGCCGGCCGAGGGCCAGACGGTGGCGAACTCGGTGCCGGGCAGCACGGTGTCGCGGGCCGCGAAGCCGAGCGCGCTGGCCACGACCAGGAACGCGGCCGCGACCGGCCAGCCCGGCCGGTCCGCGCTCGCGCCCGACCAGCCCGGCGAACGGTCCGGCGACCGACACCGCCACGGCCCTAGGTCTCCTCGCCGGCCAGCGCCTCGTCGTGGGTGCCCGGCCGGGGCGCCCACGGCAGCTCCTTGGCCGGGCGGACGACGATCAGCCGGTCGCCGCGAGCGAGCTGGGTGACCACCGGGTCGAAGTAGCGGTAGACCTGCTCGTCGCGGACCACGGCGATGACCTGGTCCGGCAGCGACTGCGGCGGCTTGCCGACCTCGGTGACGAGCAGGTCGCGCTCGGCGACCTCCAGCCCCTCGCCGTAGGTGAGCAGGTCCTCCATCACCGAGCCGAGCGTCGGCGACAGCGACGAGAGGCCCAGCAGCCGGCCGACGGCGTCGGAGGAGGTGATCACCGAGTCGGCGCCGGACTGCTTCATCAGCGGCACGTTCTCCTGCTCGCGCACGGCGCTGACGATCCAGGCGTCCGGGTTGAGCTGGCGGACGGTCAGCGTGGCCAGCACGTTGGAGTCGTCGCGGTCGGTGGTGATGATGACGTGGCTGGCGGTGGAGATGCCCGCGCGCTGGAGCACCTCGCGGCGGGTGGCGTCGCCGGTCACCACGGCCAGGCCGTCGGCGTGGGCGTCGGCCAGCGCGTTGGCTCCCTTGTCGACGACCACGATCGAGTCGCGGTCCTGGCCGTTGTTGATCAGCGTCTCGACGGCGCTGCGGCCCTTCGTGCCGTAGCCGACGATGACGACGTGCTCTCCCATGTTCTTCCTCCATCGGGCGACCCGGAACATCTCGCGCCCCTGTGAGGCCAGCACCTCGAGCGTGGTGCCGATCAACAGCACCAGGAACGCGATGCGGGCCGGGGTGATCAGGAACGCGTTGATGAGGCGGGCGTGGGTGGAGACCGGAGCGATGTCACCGTAGCCGGTCGTGCTCAGCGTGACGGTCGTGTAGTAGATGGAGTCGACGAAGTCGACCCGGAAGCCGCTGGTCGGGTCGTTGCCGTCGCGGTAGCCGGCGCGGTCGAAGTAGACGAGCAGGACGGTGCCGACGAGGATCGCCATGCGCCGCGAGCAGCCGGCGGCCGAGCTCCCACCACGGTGAGCGGGCCCGGTCCGGCAGGGCGATGCGGGTGGTGCCCAGGTGCCGGTCGACCAGCGCATGCGGCTGCTCACTCGGGTCGTCGGGCACTCCCTGAATCTAGTCCCTCGCCCTCGTCCTCATTCGGCAGACTCGGCGGGCTCGCGGGCCATCCTATGGCGCAGCCGCTGCACGAGCTCCAGGCGCGCGTGGGTGGTGGACGTCTGTGGGAAGACCGAGTCGAAGGACGCGTTGACGGCCGCGCCGATCAGCACCGCGAGGGCCACGATGTAGAGCCAGAGCAGCACCGCGATCGGAGCCGCGAGCGGGCCGTAGATCGAGCGCGAGTCGGCGGCGGTGAGGGTGAGGAACTCGCGCAGCAGGAACGAGCCGACGATCCAGCACGCCAGGGAGAACGTCGCGCCGGGCAGGTTGAAGGTCCAGTTCGTCCGGACCGGGACGGACACGTGGTAGAGCGTGGCCAGGAAGCAGATGCTCAGCACGAGGACCGCCGGCCAGTAGAACGACATCAGGAAGTCGAGCTGAGAGGGCAGCCAGTCTCCGCACCAGGGACGGACCCGCAACGATCAGCGGGATCGAGACGATGCCGGTCGCCATCGCGAGCAGGTAGAGCCCGAAGGACAGCGCACGGGTCTTGATGATCCCGCGGTGGCCGCCGAGCCCGTGCATGATCGTGATGGTGTCGACGAACACGTGCAACGCCCGCGAGCCGGACCACAGGGCCAGCACGAAGCCGACCGAGATCACGTCGAAGCGGCCGCCCTGCAGCACGTCGTTGATCGTCGGCGAGATGATCCGGTCGACGGCCCGCTCGGTGAGCGCCCGCGAGGCCAGGTCCAGCACCGCACGGCGTACGTCGTCGACCTGCGCGGCCGTGAACTGGTCGGAGACGTAGCCGATCGACCCCGCCAGGGCGAAGATCAGCGGCGGCACCGACAGGATCGCGAAGAACGCCGCCTCCGCGGCCAGCCCGGTGACCCGGTGCCGCATGCACGACCCGAACGTCGCCACCACGATCCGCCAGGTCCTGGCCCCCGCGCGGCGCCACCAGGGCTGCTCCGCGGCCGCCTGCCGGCGCGCCGCGGCGCGGCCTGCGGCTCGGTCGGGCGCACTCACTTGCTCACCGTAAACGGCGAAGCTGCCTCTACCGTGTTCCTCGTGAGCGTCGCCAACCAAGCCCCTCCGCTCGTCGGGCACGACGTGGTGTCCTCGGACGCCGCGCTGGTCGAGGCGGTCACCCGGCACGCTTCCGCCGACGTCGTCGCCGAGCTGTCCCCGCTCGGCCGCGAGGCGGGCTCCGCCGAGGCTCGCGAGCACGGGATGCTCGCGAACACCCACGAGCCCGAGCTGACGACGTACGACCGCTACGGCAACCGCATCGACGAGGTCGAGTTCCACCCGTCCTGGCACTGGCTGATGACCCGCGCCGTCGGGCACGGGCTGCAGGCGGCCCCGTGGGAGCAGGCAGACGCCGGCTCCCCGCACGCGCACGTACGCCGCGCGGCCGGGTTCTTCGCGTGGTCGCAGACCGAGCCGGGTCACGGCTGCCCGATCTCGATGACCTACGCCGCGGTGCCGGCGCTGCGGGTCGACGAGCGGCTGGCCAAGGAGTGGACGCCGGCGCTGGCGTCGACGACCTACGACCCGGGCATCCGGCCGGTGGCGGAGAAGGCCGGAGCCCTGGCCGGCATGGGGATGACCGAGAAGCAGGGCGGCTCGGACGTGCGGGCCAACGTCACCGAGGCCCGGCCGACCGGGTTCGAGGGCGAGTACACGCTGCACGGCCACAAGTGGTTCACGTCCGCGCCGATGAACGACGTGTTCCTGGTGCTCGCGCAGGCGCCCGAGGGGCTGTCCTGCTTCGTGGTGCCGCGTGCGCTGCCGGACGGGTCACGCAACCGGCTCGACGTGGTGCGGCTCAAGGACAAGCTCGGCAACCGCTCGAACGCGTCGTCGGAGATCGAGCTGTCCGGGACGCTGGCACGCCGGCTCGGGGACGAGGGGCGCGGCGTGCGCACGATCATCGAGATGGTCGCCGCCACGCGGCTCGACTGCGTCCTGGGCTCGGCGTCCCTGATGCGGCACGCGCTGGCGGAGGCGTCGTGGCACGTCGCGCACCGGTCGGCGTTCGGCTCGCTGCTGGCCGACAAGCCGCTGATGCAGAACGTGGTCGCGGACCTGGCCGTCGAGTCCGAGGCCGCGACCGCGCTGGCCATCCGGCTGGCCGCGGCCGTCGACGCGGCGGACGACCCGCACGAGGCCGCGCTGCGGCGGATCGCCCTGCCGCTGGCGAAGTTCTGGGTCTGCAAGCGGACGCCGGGCTTCGTGGCCGAGGCGCTCGAGTGCCTCGGTGGGAACGGCTACGTCGAGGACTCCGGTCTGCCGTTGCTCTACCGCGAGGCGCCGCTGAACTCGGTGTGGGAGGGCTCCGGCAACGTCAACGCCCTGGACGTGCTCCGGGCGCTGGCCCGCGAGCCCGAGGTGCTGGCGGCCTGGATCACCGAGGTCGGGCACGCCCGCGGCGCGGACGCCCGGCTCGACCGCGCGGTCGACGACACCCTGGCCCTGCTCGGCGAGACCGGCGCCCTCGAGGCCGGCGCGCGGCGGCTGGCCGGTCGGATGGCGGCGTGCCTGCAGGGATCGCTGCTGGTGCGGTTCGCCCCGCCCGAGGTCGCCGACGCCTTCTGCGACTCGCGGCTCGGGTCGTCGTACGACGGCACGTACGGCGCGCTCTCGACGCCCGCATCGGACCTGCGCACGATCATGGGGCGGACGACCCCTCAGGTGTGACCGGCCAGCTCGGTCATCACCTTCTTGAAGGTCGCGAACCGGCGCGGTCCCACCTCGGCGGCGAAGCGCCCCTCGACGCGGGCGATGGCGGCGTACACACCGGCCATGAACCGGTCGCCCTCCTCGGTGCGGAAGACCAGCCGCACCCGGCCGTCGTCGGGGTGCGGCGAGGTGCGGAGGTGGCCGGAGTCGACGAGGTACGCGACGAACTGGCCGACGCCCTGCTTGCTCATGCCCGCCCGCGCCGACAGGTCGGTGACGTTGATGCCGTCGGCCGGCACGCCCGCCATCACCCGGACGTGCGACATCCGCAGGTCCTGCAGGGTGCCGTCGTCCAGCTCGGCGCGCAGCCGGACGAAGAGCCCGGCCATCAGCTCGGGCAGCACGTCCTGAGGTGCGGTCATCAAGCAACTTTACTATCCTGCGACGCCTACGATCCACCCGTGCCCGCCGCCGTCCTGTCCCTGAACATCGGCAGCCGCGAGCCGTCCGCCGACACCTGGACCGGCGAGACCGGGATCGACAAGCGGCCGGTCGGGGTGGCCACCCTGCGGGCGCCGGGTCCGAAGCGCGGCGGCCTGGGCAGCGGGCTCGTCGGCGACTTCATCGGGGACCCCAAGCACCACGGCGGCGATCGTCAGGCCGTCTACGCGTTCGCCCGCGAGGAGCTCGACTACTGGGAGGGCCGCTTGGGCGGTCCGCTGGCCAACGGCTCGTTCGGCGAGAACCTCACCACCAGCGGGATCGACGTCGACGCCTCCCTGGTCGGCGACCGGTGGGCGGTCGGCGACGAGGTGGTGCTCGAGGTCACCGGGCCGCGGATCCCGTGCCGCACCTTCGCTGCCTGGCTCGGCGAGCGTGGCTGGGTCAAGACGTTCGCGCAGGTCGGCCGCACCGGCGCCTACCTGTCCGTCGTCGCCGGCGGCGAGGTCCGGCCGGGCGACGAGATCTGGTTGGTGTCCCGGCCCGAGCACGACATCGACGTACCCTTGTCGTTCCGCGCCTTCATGGGGGACCTCGACGCGGCCGAGCGCCTGCTTGCGGCCGGCGTCATGCCGGAGTGGGAGGTCGCCGACCTCCGGGAGACCGTCGAGCGGCGCCGTGCGAAAGGTGCTTGACCCAGCTCTCGCGTGCGCCTACCTTCACAGGTAGTAAAGTCGCTTTCTCATCTTCGGAGAGCACGATGAACAACCGCACGCTCCTGGGTCCGGCCGACGTCGACGACGCCACCCTCACCGCGATGGTCGCCGAGTCGCTCGGCGCGCGCGACGCCGACGTGATGTTGCTCGACTCCCGCGTGGAGGAGTTCCCCTACGACCTGCCGGCGATCACGACGGGGGGCCGGTACGTCGTGAGCGGCACCGCCGACGTCGACGGGCACCGTGCGTCGTACGCACTGTTCGTGAAGGTCGTCCAGTCGTGGTCGCGGTCGCCGCTCTTCCAGTTCGTGCCCGAAGATGTCCGGCCGTTCGCGGAGACGACGGTGCCGTGGCGGACCGAGCCGCTGGCCTACCGCTCGGACCTCGCCTCCCGGCTGCCCGACGGGTTGGCCATGCCCAAGGCGCTCGGCGTCTTCGACCTCGACGACAAGTCCGCGAGCGTCTGGCTGCCGAGGCTCTGCGTCCTGGATCGGCCGTGGGACGACGAGCGGTACGCCCGAGCGGCGCACCTCCTCGGCCGGCTCGCCGCGAGCCCGCGCGTGGCCCCGCTCGCCGGTGTGGGCGAGAAGGCGATCACGATGCGCGACTACGCGTCCGGTCGGCTGTACAACCAGGTGCTGCCGATGCTGCGCGACGACGGGATCTGGCAGCACCCCCTCGTCGCCGCGACGTTCGGGGACGACCTGCGCGTGCGGATGCGGGCTGCGGCCGACCGGGTGCCGGAGCTGGTCGAGGAGCTGATGGCGCTCCCCCACACGACCGGCCACGGCGACGCCTGCCCGAACAACCTCCTGGCCACCGCGGACTCCGACGACTTCACGCTCATCGACTACGGCTTCTGGATGCCGATGCCGGTCGGCTCCGACCTCGCCCAGCTGCTCGTCGGGGACGTGCAGATCGGCAAGCGCGGGGCCGACGACCTCGAGGTACGTGACGACCTGATCGTGACGGCGTACGTCGAGGGCCTCCGCGCCGAGGGCTGCGACATCCCCGAGCCGGTCGTCCGCCGCTCCCACGCCGTCCACCTGCTGCTCATGAGCGGCCTCTCCGCCCTCCCCGACGCCCTCCTCGACGCCGACCCCACCGACCCCGAGGTCGTCCGGCTGAGTACGGACCGGGCCGCCATCGCCCGGTACGCGCTGGACGGGATCGACCAGGCTGGTTGAGGTTGGCGCCTCCGGGCCGGACGAGTCGGGTGAGTGTACGGGCGGCCCGCGAGGGCCAACTCGACCGCCCGGAGGGCCATTCAACAAACGGCTACGTGAGCTCCAGCCCCGGGTACAGCGGGTGCTCGTCGAGCATCTCGGCGGAGGCGGCGTGGATGCGGTCGGCGACGCCGTCGGCGAGGACGTAGGTCGCCTTGGACGGGGCGCCGGCCTTGTTGGTGCCGGGCTGGGTGTTCTTGAGGACGTCGACCATCAGGTCGGCGACCTTGTCGAAATCGTCGTGGCCGAAGCCGCGAGTGGTGAGGGCGGGGGTGCCGATGCGGATGCCGGAGGTGTACCAGGCGCCGTTGGGGTCCTGCGGGACCGAGTTGCGGTTGGTCACCACGCCGGCGTCGAGCAGCGCCGACTCGGCCTGGCGGCCGGTGAGGCCGAACGACGACACGTCGAGCAGGACGATGTGGTTGTCCGTACCGCCCGTGACCAGCGTGGCCCCGCGCTTGAGGAAGCCCTCGGCCAGCGACTTGGCGTTGTCGGCGATCGCCTGCGCGTAGGTCTGGAACTCCGGGCGCCGGGCCTCGGCGAGCGCCACGGCCTTGGCGGCCATCATGTGGCTCAGCGGGCCGCCGAGGACCATCGGGCAGCCGCGGTCGACCGACGGCGCGAACTCCTCCTGCGCCAGCACCAGGCCACCGCGCGGGCCGCGCAGCGACTTGTGCGTCGTCGTGGTCGTGACGTGGGCGTGCGGCACCGGGTCCTCGTCGCCGGTGAAGACCTTGCCCGCGACCAGTCCGGCGAAGTGCGCCATGTCGACCATCAGGGTGGCGCCGACCTCGTCGGCGATCTCGCGCATCTTCGCGAAGTTCACGCGGCGCGGGTACGCCGAGTAGCCCGCGACGATGATCAGCGGCCTGAACTCCTGGGCCTTCGCGCGCACCTGGTCGTAGTCGAGCAGCCCGGTCTCCGGGTCGGTGCCGTACTGCTGCTGGTGGAACATCTTCCCGCTGATGTTGGGCCGGAAGCCGTGCGTCAGGTGACCACCGGAGTCCAGCGACATGCCCAGCAGCCGCTGGTTGCCGAGCTTGCCGCGCAGCTCCTCCCAGTCGGCGTCGGACAGCTCGTTCACGTTCTTCGCGCCGAGCTTGGCCAGCTCCGGCGACTCCACGCGGTGCGCGAGGATCGACCAGAACGCCACCAGGTTGGCGTCGATGCCCGAGTGCGGCTGGACGTAGGCGTACGGCGCCCCGAACAGCTCCCGGGCGTGCTCGGCCGCGACCGCCTCGACGGTGTCGACGTTCTGGCAGCCGGCGTAGAAGCGGTGGCCGATCGTGCCCTCGGCGTACTTGTCGCTGAACCAGGTGCCCATGGTGAGCAGGACCGCCGGCGAGGCGTAGTTCTCGCTGGCGATGAGCTTCAGCGAGGCCCGCTGGTCGGCCAGCTCCTTGCGGGTCGCGTCCGCGATCCGCGGTTCGACCGAGGCGATGACCTCGAGGATCGAGTCGTAGGCGCTGGAGGCCGTCTTGGCCAGAGAGCTGTCGGAGGCGTCGTTCACACGCGCACTCTAATGACGCGCGCTGTCGAGTCGAGAGAGGTCGTCCACGGCGAGTTCCACATCGTGGGCGGCGACGTTGTCCTCCAGGTGCGCGAGGCTGCCTGTGCCCGGGATGGCCAGCACGTGCGGGCCCTGCGCGAGGGTCCAGGCGAGCCGGACCTGCGCCGCCGAGACCCGGTGGCGAGCGGCCACCTCGGCCACCGCGGCGTCCATCTCCCCCGACCCGTCATCGGCCCCCTCCTTCCGCTCTCCGGCGATCGCGAAGTACCCCACGAACGGGATCCCCAGCTCCCGACAGCGCCCGACCAGGGCGTCCGATGCGGGGTGACGCGCGTCCACGGCGTACCTGTTCTGCACCGCCGCCACCGTGCACACACTCAGCGCCTCCTCGAGCTGCGCGAGGTTCACCGCCGAGACGCCGATGTGTCGCAGGAGTCCGGCGTCCCGCAGCTCGACCAGCGCGCCGAGGTGGTCGGTGACGGTGCGTGGACCGAGCATCCGCAGGTACACGACGTCGAGGGTCTCCAGCCCGAGCTCGCGGAGGTTCTGCTCGACCTCGGCGCGCAGGTCCTCGGGCTCGGCAAAGGGGGCGAAGCCACCGTCCGGCGTACGACGGGGGCCGACCTTCGTGGCGACCGTGAGGCCGTCGTACGGCGCGAGGGCACGGCGCAGCAGGTCGTTGGCCCGCACCGGACCGTCGGAGCCCGCGTGGAAGTAGAAGTTCGACGTGTCGAGGTGGTCCACGCCGAGCTCGACCGCCCGGCGGAGCACGGCGACCGAGGCCTCCGGGTCGCGTGCCGGTCCGTCGTCGAAGGCCGCGGCTCCGGACAACCTCATGCACCCGAACCCGATGCGCTGGACATGACGGTCGCCGAGGCGGAAGGTGTCCCGAGTCACCGGCCGAGCGTACGCGTCTCATATGATGGATGCCTGTCTCATTCCACGAGATTGCCGTTTGTGGGACGGGCGTCCAGTCCCTGAGACTTCTTGACATGACGCCCGTAGCGACCCCGACGTACCTCGTGGCCCGACGCCACGTGGACCTCGGCCGGACGCGCAGCGCGATCTGTTGGCACCGCTGAACCGCCGCCCCGCCCCCCGCGCCCAACGATGCGCGCGACCATCAGCGACCTAGGACTCAGCTCCCGTGCCAGACCTCCGTTTCCAGTCCCAGCCTCCCCGGCAGACCGACGTCCCGCGCCCCAAGCGCGCCGAGGGCCAGTGGTCGCTCGGGTACACCGAGCCGCTGAACAAGAACGAGCAGTCCAAGAAGGACGACGACCCGCTCAACGTCCGGGCCAGGATCCAGCACATCTACTCCAAGCGGGGCTTCGACTCGATCGACCCGGCTGACCTCGGCGGACGGTTCCGCTGGATGGGGCTCTACACCCAGCGCAAGCCCGGCATCGACGGCGGCAAGACGGCGATCCTCGAGGAGCACGAGCTCGACGACCGCTACTTCATGCTGAGGGTCCGCTCCGACGGACGGCTGCTGTCGGCCGACGCCGTGCGCGCGCTCGGCCGGATCGGCACCGACTTCGCCCGCGACACCGCCGACGTCACCGACCGCGAGAACATCCAGTACCACTGGATCCGGATCGAGGACGTCCCCGAGATCTGGAAGACCCTCGACGACGCCGGGCTGAGCAGCCTCGAGGCCTGCGGCGACTCGCCCCGGCCGTTCCTCGGCTCGCCGGTCGCCGGCGTGGCCAAGGACGAGATCATCGACGGCACCTGGGCGCTGGAGGAGATCTACCGCCGCTACATCGGCGACCCGCGCTTCTCGAACCTGCCTCGCAAGTTCAAGACCGCGATCACCGGGCACCCGAGCCACGACGTCTCCCCGGAGACCAACGACGTCTCGTTCGTCGGCACCGTCCACCCCGAGCACGGCCCGGGCTTCGACCTGTGGGTCGGCGGCGGCCTGTCGACCAACCCCATGCTCGCGCAGAAGGCCGGCGTCTGGATCCCCCTCGAGGACGTCCCGGACGTCTGGGAGGCCGTCGCGTCGGTCTTCCGCGACTACGGCTACCGCCGGCTCCGGTCTCGCGCGCGGCTGAAGTTCCTGGTCGCCGACTGGGGCGTCGACAAGTTCCGCGAGGTCGTCGAGAACGAGTACCTCGGCCGCCGGCTGGTCAGCAACCCCTCTCCCCCGTCGCCCACCGGGCACCGCGACCACATCGGCGTCCACGAGCAGAAGGACGGGCGCTCGTACGTCGGCATCGCCCCGACCGCCGGTCGCGTCTCCGGCACGCTGCTGGTCCAGCTGGCCGACCTGATGGACGCCTACGCCGTCCCGGGCGCCCGGCTCACGCCGTACCAGAAGATCGTGCTGATCGGCGTCGAGCCCGAGGCCCTCGAGCCGCTGCTGGCCGACCTCGACAAGATCGGCCTGTCGGCCCGGCCGTCGCAGTGGCGACGCAACACGATGGCCTGCACCGGCATCGAGTTCTGCAAGCTGGCGATCGTCGACACCAAGAACCGTGCGCGCGACCTCGTCGACGAGCTCGAGCGGCGCTTCCCCGATATCGATGCGCCCATCACCGTCAACGTCAACGGCTGCCCCAACGCCTGCGCCCGCACCCAGGTCGCCGACATCGGCCTCAAGGGCCAGCTCGTGCTCGACGACCACGGCCACCAGGTCGAGGGCTTCCAGGTCCACCTGGGCGGCGCGACCGGACTCGGCGCCAACTTCGGCCGCAAGCTGCGCGCGCACAAGGTCACCAGCGCGGAGCTGGACGACTACGTGACCGCCGTCGTCACGGCGTACCTCGGCGAGCGCACCGACGGCGAACGGTTCGCCGAGTGGGTCCTGCGCGCCGACGAGGCCGTGTTGCGCGGCGAGGGTCTCCCGGCCGGAGTCTCCGCATGACCGAGCGCGCGGTCCCCTTCCACTGCCCGTACTGCGGCGAGGAGAACCTCTTCCCCCGTGAGGACGGCTGGGAGTGCCGGGCCTGCCTGCGGGCCTTCTCGGTCACGTTCCTCGGCCAGGTACGCCGGCCGGAGACCGCGTCAGAGGTGGGGTCATGACCGCCGCGACCACCATCCGGGCCCGCGCCAACCGCGGCACCGAGACCGAGGGTCGTAGCCCCGAGGAGCTGCGCGAGCTGGTCTCGCACGTCGGCGCCGAGCTGGAGCTGGCCCCGGCCGAGGACATCATCGAGTGGGCGGCCGCGACGTTCGGCAGCCGGTTCTGCATCACCTCCTCGATGGGCGACGCCGTGCTGGCCCACCTGGCCGCCAAGGTCGCGCCGGGCGTCGACGTGGTCTTCCTCGACACCGGCTACCACTTCGTGGAGACCATCGGCACCCGCGACGCCGTGCAGGCGACGATGCCGGTCAACCTGCTGTCGATCACGCCGGTGCAGTCGGTCGCCGAGCAGGACGCGGCGTACGGCAAGGACCTCTGGCAGCGCGACCCCGACCTGTGCTGCAACCTGCGGAAGGTGCAGCCGCTGGCGGCGGCCCTCGGCGGGTACGACGCGTGGGCCACCGGCCTGCGCCGCGCCGAGACCCACCACCGGATCATCGCGCCGGTCGTCGGCTGGGACGCCAAGAAGGGCAAGGTCAAGGTGTCCCCCTTGGCGCGCTGGAGCGACGAGGACGTCGACCGGTACATCGCCGAGAACCACGTCCTGGTCAACCCGCTGGTCTACGACGGCTACCCGTCGATCGGCTGCGCCCCCTGCACCCGCCGGGTCGCCCCGGGCGAGGACCCGCGCAGCGGTCGCTGGGCGGGTACGAACAAGACCGAGTGCGGGATCCACCGATGACCCGCACCAGTCTCGACAAGGACGTCGAGACCACCAGCACCACCGAGAAGAGAAACGAAAGGAGGCCGCGCTGATGGCCGCTCCCGCTCTGGTCGCCCTGGCCCACGGCAGCCGCGACCCCCGTTCCGCCGCCAGCATCAACGCTCTGGTCCAGGAGGTCCGCGCGATGCGCCCCGACCTCAAGGTCGAGCGCGCGTTCCTCGACCTGTCCAAGCCGTCGCTGGACACGACGGTCGACCGCCTCGCCCGCAAGCACGAGGAGATCGTCGTCGTCCCGCTGCTGCTGACCGAGGCCTACCACGCGAAGGTCGACGTGCCGTCGGCCGTCGCGGCGGCCGCGGCCCGGCACCCCGAGATCCAGATCAGGGCCACCCCGATCCTCGGCCTCGAGCCGTCGTTCCTCGACGTCCTGGACCTCCGGATGCGCGAGGCCCTGCGGGCTGCCCGCGCCCGCGAGCTCGACGCCCTCGTGCTGGCCGCCGCCGGCTCCTCGGACCCGCTGGCCAACCAGTCCGTCGCGCGTCTCGCACGCCTGTGGGGCACCCACCACAAGCTGCCCGTCACCGCGGCGTTCGCCTCGTCCTCCCCGCCGGCCACCGGTGAGGCGGTGCGCGCCTTCCGCAAGGAGGGCCGCCGCCACATCGCCGTCGCCTCGCTGTTCCTGGCCCCCGGGTTCCTCCCGGACCGGGCCGCGGAGCTGGCGCTGGAAGCCGGCGCGGTCGCGGTGTCCGACCCCCTCGGCGCCCACCCCGAGATCGCCCGCGCCGTCCTCGCCCGGTACGCCGTCGGTGCCGTGGAGCTCGTCCCCGTCTGACGCGCGAGTCGGCGCTAGTTGCCGTCCCGATCCCGCCGAGTCGGCGCTAGTTGCCGTCCCGATCCCGCCGAGTCGGCGCTAGTTTCCCCGCACGGTCGGAAACTGGGGCCGACTCGGCGTGCTTCAGCGGGCAACTGGCGCCGACTCGCGGATGGCTACGGTGAGCCCGTGAGTCTCGAACTGGATCTGGAGAGGGCGACCGTCGCGGAGGTCGGGGCGGCGATGGCGTCGGGGCGTACGACGAGCGTCGAGCTCGTCCGCGCGTACCTCGAGCGGATCGACCGCCTGAACCCGCTGGTGAACGCGATCCGCTGCCTCGCTCCGGACGCCGAGGAGCGGGCGGCGGCGCTGGACGCCGAGCGGGCCGACGGCCGGGTGCGGGGGCCGCTCCACGGCGTACCCGTCCTGGTGAAGGACAACATCGACGTCGCCGGCCTTCCGACGACGGCCGGCGCGCTGGCGCTGGAGCACTCGGTGCCCGATCGCGACGCCGACCTCGTGGTCCGGCTGCGCGAGGCGGGTGCGGTGGTGATCGGCAAGACCAACCTCACCGAGATGGCCAACTGCATGGCCGTGGACATGCCCAGCGGCTACTCCTCGCTCGGCGGCCAGGTGCTCAACCCGTACGACGTCCGCTTCGACTCGAGCGGCTCGAGCAGCGGGTCCGGGGCAGCGGCCGCGCTCGGCCTCGCGACCGTCACGGTCGGCACCGAGACCGACGGCTCGATCCTGTCCCCGTCGGCGAACCAGAGCCTGGTCGGGGTGAAGCCGACCCTCGGGCTGGTGCCGGGCGCCGGCGTGCTCCCGATCGCCAGCAGCCAGGACTGCGCCGGGCCGATGTGCCGCACGGTCGCCGACGCGGCGGCGCTGCTGTCGGCCCTGACCGGCGAGACGTACGACGCCCCGGCCACGTTGAGCGGCGTCCGGCTGGCCGTGCCCCCCGACCCGGAGGAGGTCACCGAGCCCGAGCGCGAGGTGCACCGGGCCGCCCTCGACGTGCTCCGGCAGCAAGGCGCCGTCCTGGTCGAGGTGCCGGCCCTCCCGGAGACCGACGAGTTCCCGGTGCTGCTGCACGAGTTCGCCCGGGACCTGGACGCCTACCTCGCCCGGCTCCCCGACGGCGCGCCGATCCGGACCATGCGTGAGCTGGTGGCCTGGAACGCGGCGCACGCGGACGAGGCGCTGAAGTTCGGCCAGGCCCACCTCGAGACCGCGGCCGCGGTCGACCACGAGGCCGCCGACGCGGCGTACCGCATCCAGCGGGCGCGCGACCTGGCGGTCGCGGCCGAGCACGGGATCGACGCCACCCTGGCAGCCGCCGACGCGGCGGCGATCGTCCTCCCCGCGCCGGCGGGGTGCGGCATCGCGGCGCGAGCGGGGTACCCGAGCCTGGTCGTGCCCGCGGGCTACCGGGCCGACAACCGCCGGCCGGTCGGGGTCAGCCTGGTCGGTCCAGCGCGCAGCGAGGGGTTGCTGCTCGCCCTGGCCGCGGCCTACGAGCAGGCGGCCGGCGTGCGCAAGCCGCCGTCGGTCGTCAACCCGAGCTTGTTCCGAGGCGCCGGAGGATCTCCGGCCACTGCGTGAGCAGGGTGGCGAGGTGGGTGGCGTCCGGAGCGACCTCGACGGCAGCCCCGGAGATGCGCCCGGCCCACCACGAGGAGGCCGCGAGGGCCTTCTCGTCCTGGTCGCCGCACCAGACGGTCGTCGGGCAGCGGACGGCGGCGGCGTCGAGCTCCCAGGGACGGAGCAGGAGCGCCGCGTCGCGGAGGTACCCCTCCGGCTTCCCGATCGCCTCCCACACCAGGCTGGCGACGAGCTCGTCCCCGAACGGGCGCAGCAGCGCCGCGTCCTCCTCGGGCAGCTCGGCCAGGAACCGGGCCGTGAGCGCCGCGTCGTCCTCGTCGTCGGGGTCGATCGTCGCCCGCCATGCCATGAACTCCGGGCGCATCCGCTCCATCGCGTCCTCGACGCTCTCGTTCGTCGGCTCCCCCGGTGCCGGCGCGGAGACCAGCGCCAGGGCGGTGGTGCGGTCGGGGTACGTCGCGGCGAACGCGGCGGCGTACATCGCCCCCACCGACATCCCGACCACGGCGACCCGCTCGACGTCCCACACGTCGAGCAGCTCGCCGGCGTCGCGGGCCACCGAGGCCAGGGTCGAGTCGGTCGGCGTCGAACCGCCGTACCCGGGTCGCGAGAAGGCCAGCAGCCGCACGCCCACCTCGTCGGCCGCGTCGGCGCCCGTCATGGCGACGCGGCGGGAGTCGGGGGTGCCGTGGAAGAAGAGCACGACCGGACCGTCGGTGGCCGACGCCCAGTAGCGCAGCGCTCGGCCGTCTCCGAGGAAGACCTTCACCCGACCAGCTTCTCCAACAGGTGCTCGAGCTGACGGGCCGGGTCGTCGGTGACCCCGCCGTGCACCGGGCCGGGCTGGACGACCGTGCTGCGCGGCGCCTTGAGGAAGCCGAACCGCGTGCCGATCGGCTGCTTGGCCGCCTCTCCCCCGCGTTCGTCGCCGGCACAGACGCCGTCCACGAACGCCAGCGCCTCGCAGACCTGGTCGCCGTCGATGCGCGGGTCGAGCGAGGTCAGCCGGTCGCGGTCCACCCGCCACGCCGCACTCAGGTAGTCGGTCGCCTGGCAGTAGAGCACCACGCCCACGTTGAGGAACTCCTCGCGGTCCGCGCGCGGGACGCACCGCAGCACGACGTACTGGTAGGGACTCACGGCAGCCACTGTCGCGTCCCGAGTCGTGCGGTGAGGAAGGCGACGTACGCCGCCCGCAGCGCGTCCGGTGTCTCCGCGCCGGGCACGAGCTCGAGCCACGCGTCAGGTACCTCGGCCAGCACCTGCGCGAACACCTCGGCCCCCAGCAGGTCACCCGCCTCCGCGTCGACGGCAGCGAGACCGTCGGCCCGCGAGCCGAAGACGTGGTGGGCGACGTCCCAGGGCTGGGCGGCGAACCGTTCGGGCGCGGTGAGCCCGCCGGCCCAGGCGTGGTGGAAGTACAGCGCCGCGCCGTGGTCGATCACCCACAGGTCGCCGTGCCAGCGCAGCAGGTTGGGGTTGCGCCAGGTCCGGTCGACGTTCGCGGTGAAGGCGTCGAGCCACAGCACCTTCGCCCCGACCGCGTCGTCGGCCGGCAGCTCGCCGTCGTACCCGAAGGCACCGGGCAGGAAGTCCACGCCGAGGTTCGCCCCGGGGCTGGCGTTGAGCAGGTCCTGCACCTCCTCGTCGGCCTCGTAGCGGGCGATCGCCGGGTCGAGGTCCAGCACGACGAGCCGCGGGGTCAGCAGTCCGAGACGCTGGGCCAGGCCGCTGACGATCACCTCCGCCACCAGCACGCGGGTGCCCTGTCCCGCGCCGCGGAACTTGCACACGTAGGTCCCCAGGTCGTCGGCCTCGACGATCCCCGGCAGGCTCCCGCCCTCGCGCAGCGGGGTGACGTACCGGGTGACGCCGACGGTCTCCAGGGTGGACTCCAGCGACGTGTCTGGGATCAAGAGACCGGCGCCTCGTCGGTCAGCCTCTTCTTCTCCGCCTCCACGTCGAAGTCGGCCGCCGGCCACTGCGGGTCCAGCCGGCGCAGCGTCTCCAGCAGCAGGCTGCCGACGGCCAGGTTGCGGTACCACTTCTTGTCCGCGGGGATCACGTGCCAGGGAGCGTGCTCGGTGTTGGTGCGCTCGAGGGCGATCTCGTAGGCCTCGCGATAGTGACCCCAGCGCTCCCGCTCGTCGACGTCGCCGGGGTTGTACTTCCAGTACTTGGTCGGGTCGTCCAGGCGGGCCAGCAGCCGCTGCTTCTGCTCCTCCGGCGAGATGTGCAGCATGCACTTGACCAGCGTGACCCCGCTGTCGACCAGCTCCTGCTCGAAGGCGTTGATCGCGCCGTAGCGCCGCTCGACCTCGTCGGCGGGAGCCAGCTCGCGCACCCGGACGATCAGCACGTCCTCGTAGTGCGACCGGTCGAAGACGCCGAGCATCCCCGGGCCCGGCACCCCTTTGCGGATCCGCCACAGGAAGTCGTGCCCGAGCTCCTCCTTGGTCGGCGCCTTGAAGGAGGTGATCTTCACGCCCTGCGGGTCGACCAGCCCCACGGTGTGCTTGAGGGTGCCGCCCTTGCCGGAGGTGTCCATGCCCTGGAGCACCAGCAGGACCGCCCGCTGGCCGTCGTCCTTGCCGGCGAACAGCCGCTGCTGGAGGTCGAAGAGCTCCTCGCCGATCGCCCACAGGTCGGACTTGCCGGACTTCTTGCCACCGTCGTAGCCGGGTGCGTCGTTGGTCTCCATCGCGCCCAGGTCGACGGGCCCGGGCTTCAGGCGGAGCAGGTCGGTGAAGGAGCTCTTGCTCGACATGGGCCCATCATGGCCGACGGGCCGAACCAACGGTCGTGGGCTCGCGTCGTACGAAGCATGAAGCGTGCTCGCACCTGCGTGCTCTTGACCCTGTCGTTCCTCGTGGTCGCCGGCGCCCTGGGCCTCGCCGGGCCCTCCGCGACGGCTCGGGCGATCACCTGCAACGGCGCAGCGGTCACGGTGCTGGGACCGACGCTCGGGCACGACACCACCGGTACAGATGGGGACGACGTGATCGTCGCCCCGATCTCGTTCGACAGCGCCGTCTCCGGGCTCGGGGGCAACGACACGATCTGTCTGGTCGACGCCCACGACGGCTTGCTGTCCGACCGGACCCAGATCCAGGTCGACGCCGGCGGAGGCGACGACACGGTGCTCAACCAGTCGACCAGCAACCCGGCCTTCTGGTCCCCCGTCCACGTCGAGCTCGGCCCGGGTGCCGACCACTTCGTCGGTGCGCCGTACGGCGAGATCGTGTTCGGGGCCGACGACACCGACAGCACCAGAAGCGACGACGACACGGAGGTCGACGTCATCGACGCGGGCGGGGGCGACGACTCGGTGGTCACCGGCACCGACTCCATCAGCTCCCCGAACCACGACGTCATCGCGACGGGCGCCGGCAGCGACACCGTCTTCTACGCCGGCCTGGCCGGAGACACCATCGACAACGGGCCGGGCGCGGACGACCTCGTGCTCCAGGGTGGGTGGACCGGTCGGCTCGACGTCGACAACGTGACCAGGCGCGCGACCATCGGTGGCCAGACGCTGCTCACCTGGACCGCCGTCGACGGGTTCTTCCTGAGCCCCCCGCCCGGCAGCCTCGTGTCGTTCACGGGTGGCGTCGCCGGGGAGCGCGTGGAGGTCACCGGTCCGCGCGGCCGCAAGGAGTCGGCAGCGGCCGCGGTCGAGACCGGTGGTGGAGACGACGAGGTGGTCCTGGACCGCTACCTTCCGACCCTCGTCGACCTGGGCCCTGGCCGCGACGCCCTGGAGTACCACTGCAGGCGCGCCGTCATCCGGATGGACCGCGGCGCATCCTGCCTCCTCCGCGATCTCGATGTCGCCATCACCGAGCTGCACGGGCTCGAGGTCCTGCGCGCCTCCGGGACGGAGAGGCTCGACGTGAGGGGCACTCCCCGGGCCGACACCATCGAGGCGTTCGCCCGGGTCGTGCGGGTCGAGGGTCGCGGCGGCGGCGACCGCGTCGAGGTCGGGGCTCGGGCCGAGGTCCTGGGGGGAGGCGGCGACGACCGGCTGACGGGAAGCGGCGGCGTGACGTTCTTCGGCGGGCCAGGTGACGACGTGCTCCGCGGCGGCGCCGGTCGCGACCGGCTCACCGGCGGACCGGGCCACGACGTCGCCAACGGCGGGATGGGCACCGACGTCTGCGTCGCCGAGGTGCGGATCCACTGCGAGCGGCGGTGACTCTCCGCCGATTCGTCTGTGTTCGGCACGCGTGAGGCTCCGGGCGAGACCGCAGACGAACCGCGGTTCAGTCGATCTCGACCTCGTCCTCACCCGCAGCGCCGAGCTCCTCGCGGACCACGGCGAACGCAAGGCCGGCGGGGTAGCCCTTGCGGGCCAGCATCCCGGCCAGCCGCCGGGTGGCCGTGGCCTGGTCGAGCCGGCGCATGGACGGCAGCTTCTTGCGGACCAGCGCGCGGGCCGCGGACTCCTCGGCGCCCGGCTCGATCTCGTCCAGCGCCTCACGGGCCACCTCGACGTCGACGCCCTTGCGGCGGAGCTCGTCGGCCAGCGCCCGCTTGGCCAGGCCCTTGCCGGCCTGCCGCGACTCCACCCATTCGCGCGCGAACGCTGCGTCGTCGATCAGCCCCACCTCGGTGAAGCGGTCGAGGAGTCGGACGGCGACGTCGTCGGGGACGTTCTTCGAGCGCAGCTTGTCGGCCAGCTCGTGGCGGGTCCGGGCGCGGCCGGTCAGCTGGTTCAGCAGGATCGTGCGGGCCACCGACTCCGGGTCGGCCTCGGGCCCCAGGTCGCGGTCCCGTCCCCCCGCAGAGCGAGGAGAGACATCGGGGACCGGATCCCCCCGGACCGGCCCCCGATGCACCTCATGGTGAGGCTCGGGACGTGTCTCGTCCCCGAGCCACGCCGAGACTCCTGCCTCGACGTTTCCGCGCCACTGGGTCATAGCAGCCTCCTCGGTCACCGGGTCCCCTTCGAGACGCCTCGTCCCTCAGCTCCTCAGGACAAGTCGCACAGGCGCTAGCGCGCCTTCCTCGACCAGCGGCTCTCAGAAGTCGTCGACGCCGATCGGCTCGGGCACGACCTCGGCGTCCACCTGGGGACCGACACCGAGCTTCTCGAGGATCTTCTTCTCCAGCTCGTTGGCGAGGTCGGGGTTGTCGCGCAGGAAGGTGCGGGCGTTCTCCTTGCCCTGGCCGAGCTGGTCGCCGTCGTAGGTGAACCAGGCGCCGGCCTTGCGGACGATGCCCGCCTCGACGCCGACGTCGATCAGGCCACCCTCGCGGCTGATGCCCTTGCCGTACATGATGTCGAACTCGGCCTGCTTGAACGGCGGGGCCACCTTGTTCTTCACGACCTTGACGCGGGTGCGGTTGCCGACCGGCTCGGTGCCGTCCTTCAGCGTCTCGATGCGGCGCACGTCGAGGCGGACCGAGGCGTAGAACTTCAGCGCGCGACCACCGGTCGTGGTCTCCGGCGATCCGAACATCACGCCGATCTTCTCGCGCAGCTGGTTGATGAAGATGGCCGTGGTGCCGGCGTTGTTGAGGGCACCGGTCATCTTGCGCAGCGCCTGGGACATCAGCCGGGCCTGGAGCCCGACGTGGCTGTCGCCCATCTCGCCCTCGATCTCGGCGCGGGGCACGAGCGCCGCCACGGAGTCGATGACGATCAGGTCGAGCGCGCCGGAGCGGGTCAGCATGTCGGCGATCTCGAGGGCCTGCTCACCGGAGTCCGGCTGGGAGACCAGCAGCGCGTCGGTGTCGACGCCCAGGGCAGCGGCGTAGTCGGGGTCGAGGGCGTGCTCGGCGTCGATGAACGCCACGATGCCGCCGGCGCGCTGGGCGTTGGCCACCGCGTGCAGGGCGACCGTCGTCTTGCCCGAGGACTCCGGGCCGTAGATCTCCACGACGCGGCCGCGCGGCAGGCCGCCGAGGCCGAGCGCGACGTCCAGCGCGATCGAGCCCGTCGGGATGATCTCCAGCGGCGCCCGGATCTCGTCGCCCAGCCGCATGACCGAGCCCTTGCCGAACTGCTTCTCGATGTTGGCGAGCGCGGCGTCGAGGGCCTTCTCGCGGTCTCCACCAGCCATGTGGTTCGTCCTCCGTCTGGGATGTCCTGGGTGATGTCGCGGAACGCTAGACCGGACCGCCGACATCGTGCTGGACCCTGGGCGACACCTGTGGATGACCGCCCGTCCGAGCCTGCGTGACCGAACCTATCGAACAGGTATTCGAGCGCGC
>CAWAIW010000012.1:0-5532 GCA_963782035.1 uncultured Actinomycetota bacterium | reverse complement strand
CACGACACGCCGAGCCTGCCAAGGTGGCGTCATGAGCCTGACGATCCGTCCCGTCGACCCCTGGGACGAGCACGAGATGGACGTGCTCCAGAGCCTGTACGTCGAGGCGCAGCGCGCCGAGGTGCCGGATGCCCGCGTCTACTCCCGCGCCGACAGCGTGGCCCTGCTGCGCCGCGAGCCGGCCGGAAAGTCGGGCGGCGTCTTCTACCACGCGTTCGCCGGCTTCGAGGGCCCCGACAGCACCGAGATGGTCGGCCAGACCTGGGTGGTGGGCAGCACCATCGACAACCTCCACCTCGCCCACCTCTGGGCCTGGGTGCCGCCGCGCTTCGGCCGACGCGGCCACGGCACCGCCTTGGCGGCGTACGCCGAGGAGCACGTGCGCGAGCTGGGGCGTCGTACCGCCGTGAGCCAGGCCTGGATCGGCTACCGGCCCTTCGCCGAGCGCCTCGGCTACTCCCTCGCCCAGACGCAGGTCGAGCGCCGCCAGCGGCTGCCGATGGACGAGGCGACCCTCGCCGGTCTCGAGCGACAGGCGGCCGAGCACAGCCAGGGCTACACGCTGCGCACCGTGGTCGGCCCGATCCCCGACGAGCTGGTCGCCCGGCTTCCTGGACCTCTACAACCGGATGAACGTCGAGATGCCGACCGGTGACATCGAGCTCGAGGAGGGCCGCCGTACCCCCGAGGTGCAGACCGCGCAGGAGGAGGAGCTGCTCGAGCAGGGCCGCACCCGGCTGACCGTCCTGGCCTACTCCCCCACCGGCGAGGCCGTCGCGTACTCCAACATCGTCACCGGCGCGTCCGATAGCGACGACCCGGGCGTCGACCAGTGGGCGACGATCGTCCGACCTGACCACCGCGGCCACCGTCTCGGGCTGGCCGTGAAGTGCGCGCTGACCCGCGCCATCCAGGAGCACTTCCCTGGAGCCGAGTACGTCCGCACCCAGAACGCCGAGACCAACGCCCCGATGGTCGCGATCAACGAGGCGCTGGGGTTCGAGGTGCACACGGTCGAGGGTGAGTTCCAGAAGCAGCTCAGGTGACCGACGACGACACCGGGACCGCCGTGAGCCGCGCAGCGACGTACGCCGCCACGCCGACCGCCGCCGGGAGCAGGCAGGTGAGCAGCGAGAGCACCGGGTAGCCCCACCAGGCGACGACCAGCCCGGAGGCACCGCCGGCGCCGGCCGCGGCCAGGTTCATCACCAGGTCGGTCAGGCCCTGGACGTCGGTGCGGCTCTCCAGCGGGGCGTGGTCGGTGACCATGGTGGAACCGGCGACCGTGGCGCACGACCAGCCGACGCCGAGCAGGAAGAGGCCGGCGAACACCTGCCACGACGTGCCCTCCGGCGACGACGCGCACAGCGTCAGCGCACCCAGCAGCAGCGTGGCGCCCAGCATCGCCACCGGCGGCCGGCCGAGCCGGTCGGCCAGCATGCCCACGAGCGGCGAGAACGCGAACATCCCGAGCACGTGCACGCTGATCACCACGCCGATGATCCGCAGCTCCGCGCCGCCGTGCTCCATGTGCAGCGGCGTCATCACCATCACGCCGACCATCGCGGCGTGCGCGCCGGCCAGCACGACCATCGAGGCCAGCAGCACGGGCCGTTGCCGCACCACGCCGAACGCCGCGCCCCAGGAGGTGTGCGCCACGACCGGTACGTCGGCGGCCCGCCGCGCGGTCAGCAGCGGGTCCGGCCGCAGGAAGACCGCGACCACGACGGCCGCGGCGAGCATGCCCACGGTGCCGACGGCGAAGGGGCCGGTCAGCTCCGGCAGGCCGAAGGTCCGGGCGACCCAGCCGGCCGCCCCTGTGAGGTTCGGGCCGGCCACCGCGCCGATCGTGGTCGCCCAGACCACCGTCGAGAGCGCGCGGGCGCGTCCGGTCTCGGGAGCGAGGTCGGTGGCGGCGTACCGCGATCCGCTGTTCGCCGCCGTCGTGGCCCCCAGCAGCACCGCGCCGACGAGCAGCAGGGCCATCGACTCCACCACGCCGGCCACCACCGCGAGAGCGCCGCCGGCCGCACCCAGCAGGTACCCGGTCACCAGGCCGAACCGCCGTCCGCGGCGCGACATCACCCGCGCCAGGAGGAACGACGTGACCGCCGCACCGAGGACCTGGAAGGTCTGCGCCAGCCCGGACTCGGCCTCGGAGCCGGAGATGTCGCGCGCGAGCAGGGACGCGGTGGCGATGCCGATGGTGATGCCGATGGCGCCGATCGCCTGGCTGGCGACCAGTGTGCGGACGGTGTGCCGCTGGACCGCCGCGAGATCGGTGGGGTCGAGGACGCTCACCGGTCGACCGGAGGCAGCTCGAGGGCCCGCCAGACGGCGGCCCAGACCTCCTTGGGCGACTCGCCGGCGTCCAGCGCCTCCACCGGGGTGCGCCCGTCGAGATCGCGCAGGACGGTCTGGGAGGCCCAGTGCCGGGCGTACCCGGCCCCCAGCGCCGCCTCCATCCGTGCCCAGAGCTCCGTGTGCCGCATGCTCACGCCCGCCCCATCAGCCTCGGGTCGCGAAGACCGCGAGCCACTCCTCGCTCGGCCGGTCGGCGGGCGTGCTCTGGCCGTGCTCGACGCCGTCGACCACCCAGCCGGCAGCCGTCAGGCGCTCGCGCAGCGCGTCCTCGCGCCAGAACGTGAAGTACCTCGGGGCGCTGACGTGGCCGTGCACCGACCACCGCGCTCCGTCGCCGCCCTTGAGCGTCAGGTGCAGCGAGCCGCCGGGGCGGGTGACGGCCGCCAGCCGCTCGAGGACCGCGGGCAGCAGCTCACGGCGTACGTGCAGGAGCGAGGCGTTGGCCCACACCCCGTCGTACGGCGCCCCGCCGCGCAGCGGGTCGGTGAGGTCGTCGGTCAACGGGTCGAGCCGGTCGGCCAGGAACCCGGCCGCGTGCAGACGAGCCACGAAGCCCTCGCTGACGTCGGTACGCCGGACGCTCAGGCCGATGCGCTCCATCTCCATCGCGTCCCGCCCCGGGCCCGTGCCGATCTCGAGCACGCGCGCCTCGGTGCCGACCGCGTCGACGAACCGCACGAGGTTCGCGCTGACCTCGTCGGGCATGGCGGAGGTGCCGGCGGCGTAGTCCTCGGCGTGCGCGTCGTAGGCGGCCGCGGTGACGCGGTCCGCGAGGTAGGAGACGTCGTGCAGGTGGTGCTCGATGTCGTGGAGGTGATAGCGCCCCAGCGAGGCGAGGTTGAACACCGAGCCGTCGCTGCGGAAGCCCTTGCGACCCCAGTCGTCGTCGGGGACCGAGGCGTAGACGTCGGCGACGGCGTACGCCGCGGCCACCAGCGTCGGGCCCATGATCGCCGGCACCTGCTGGTCGTAGCGCCGCGCGACGGCGGTGGCGTCCTGGTCCCAGTTCGCGAAGTGCGGCTCGTGCTCGACGATCATCGACGTGGCCCGCTCGTGGAAGAGCTGGTGCACGTCGTGCACGTGGGCGGCGTACTCCAGCGGGGACCACACGTCGGGCTGCGGCCGGACCGAGACCTCGGCGGTGCCCATCAGGCCCAGCCAGACGACGGCGTTGGCGCGGATCCGGTGCGGGAGATCGGCGATGGCCACCGTCGAGGCGTCGTACCCGCACTCCTCGCACGGGCGGTCCAGGACCCAGGTCCAGTCCTTGGTGTCGGGCGGCACCGGCCCGGCGGACAGGGGGGACGTCATGGGCGCCATCCTCTCAGCACGATCGCCCGGCCCACAGAAAGGGGCACAGTGGAGGCATGCAGATCCGCGCCGCCACCGAGGACGACCTCGCCGAGGTCTCCGCGATCTACGACCACCACGCCCGCACGTCGGTGGCGACCTTCGACCAGGAGTCCCCCGGTCCGGAGCGCTGGGCCTGGAAGGTGGGCTCCTCCGTCCGGCACGGGGAGCACCTCCTGGTGGTCGTGGCCGACGACGGGGACGTCCGCGGGTACGCCGAGTCGTCGCTGTTCCGCCCCCGGCCGGCGTACGAGCAGACGCGGGAGGTCTCGGTGTACCTCGGCCTCGACGCCCAGCAGCAGGGCTACGGCCGCCGCCTGTACGACGAGCTGCTCGGTCTGCTCCGCGCCGACGGCATGCACGTGGCCGTCGCCGTGATCGCGCTCCCCAACCCGGGCAGCGAGGCACTGCACCGGTCGTGCGGGTTCACGGAGGTGGGGGTGCTGCGCGAGGTCGGGTACAAGTTCGGCGCCTGGGTGGACACCGCGTGGTGGCAGCTCCGGCTGGGCGAGGACGGACCGGCCCACTGGCCTGATCCGGGCCCAGGTTCTGGGCTGTCGGGACGTTCTGGGGGGTTGCAACCCCCGGGAACGTCGGTGATACCCGGCGCACCGGGTATCACGTCCAGCGAGCGATGATGCTGCCGTGATGATCCGGCCCACGGAGCTGCGGGCGATCCAGGAGGGTTCGATCGACCTGGCGTTCCGGCGCTGGGACCGACCGCGGGTGGTCGTCGGCACGAAGATGCGGACGATGGTGGGACTGGTCGAGGTGACCTCCGTGGAACCCGTTTCCGTGGAGGACCTCACCGAGGACGACGCGCGGCGGGCGGGGTCGGCATCGCTGCCCGCGCTGCTGAAAGCCCTCGAGCAGAAGGCCGACAAGCCGGCCTGGAGGGTCGGCATCCGGCACGCCGGCGAGGACCCTCGAGCTTCCCTGCGCGACACGGTGCCGACGCGCGAGGAGGTCGCCGCGATCCTGGCCCGGCTCGAACGGCTGGACCGTGCGTCGTCGTACGGCGCCTGGACCCGGGAGGCGCTGGACCTCGTCGACCGCAACCCCGAGCGCCGCGCCCCCGACCTGGCCGCGAAGGTGGGCCGGGAGACCGCGGCGTTCAAGACCGACGTGCGCAAGCTCAAGGAGCTGGGGCTCACCGAGTCGCTGGCGATCGGCTACCGGCTCTCACCACGCGGCGAGGTCGTCCTGGACAAGCTGCGGGGTCGCAAGCGGAAGAGGCCGCCGCGACCGGTCGGTACGCCGCTGCCGCGCGCCATCGGCGCTCCCGCCACCCGCGCCCTGCGCGCCGCCGGTCTCACGTCACTGGAGTCGCTCGCGTCGGTCACCGAGGCCGACCTGATGGCCATGCACGGCGTCGGGCCGATCGCGATCGCCCGGCTGCGGGAGGCGCTGGACGACGCGGGGCTGGGCTACCGGGCTACTTGAGCAGCAGCGTGTCGAGCCGCTTGCGGACGAGCAGCAGGCCGGCGATGCCCATCAGCACGAGGTAGACCACCGACCACGCGGACGCCATCGAGACCGCGCCGGTCGTGAGCTCGCGGCAGAGCACGACGCCGCGGTACAGGGGCGTGAGCTCGACGACCCAGCGGACGGCGTCGGGGTACGCCGTGACCGGGAAGAACGTCGCCGAGAACAGGAACAGCGGCAGCTGGGCGAGGGTGATCATGTCGAAGTCCTGCCAGGACCTCATGTAGGTCGTCAGCCCCATGCACACCGCCGAGAACGCGAAGCCGATCAGCAGGGCAGCCGGGAGGGCCAGCACGGCCCACCAGGAGTGCAGCATCCCCATCGCGCCCATCA
>CAWAIW010000011.1:0-87939 GCA_963782035.1 uncultured Actinomycetota bacterium | reverse complement strand
CGAGCACCTTGGGGCCGAGCGACTTCAGCGTGTGCCGGACCATCTCCAGCCAGCGGGTCGGCACGCCGTCGGCGTCGACGTCGTAGAACTTCGGCGCGACGTCGTTCTCGATCAGGTCGTAGAGCGCGTTGGCCTCGATGTCGTCACGACGGTCGGGGTCGTCGATGCCGTCGGCGGACGGGATCGCCCAGCCGTTGTTGCCGTCGTACCACTCGTCCCACCAGCCGTCGAGGATCGAGAGGTTGAGCCCGCCGTTGAGGGCGGCCTTCATGCCGGACGTGCCGCAGGCCTCGTAGGGGCGCAGCGGGTTGTTCAGCCAGACGTCGCAGCCGGGGTAGAGCGGCTGGGCCATCGCGATGTCGTAGTTGGGCAGGAAGACGATGCGGTGACGTACCTCGGGGTCGTCGGCGAACCGGACGATCTCCTGGATGAGCTTCTTGCCGCCGTCGTCGGCGGGGTGCGACTTGCCGGCGATGATCAGCTGGATCGGGCGCTCGGGGTGCAGTCAGCAGCTTCTTGAGGCGCGCGGGGTCGCGCAGCATCAGGGTGAGCCGCTTGTACGACGGCACGCGGCGCGCGAAGCCGATCGTCAGCACGTCGGGGTCGAGGCAGCCGTCGACCCAGCCCAGCTCCGCCTTGGCGATGCCGCGGTTGAGGCTGGACTTCGTCACGCGGCGGCGGGCGTCGTGGACCAGCCGCTCGCGCAGCTCGCGCTTGACCGCCCAGATCTCGGTGCCCGGCACCTCGTCGACGGCGCGGAAGAACGCGTCGACGTCGTCGCCGTCGGGGTCGGCGCCGCGGGAGGCGGCCAGCTCGATGACCTCGCGGGCCACCCAGGTCGGCGCGTGCACGCCGTTGGTGATCGAGCCGATCGGCACCTCGGCCTCGTCGAAGGCCGGCCAGAGGCCGTTGAACATCTCGCGGCTGACGTGGCCGTGCAGCAGCGAGACGCCGTTGGCGCGCTGGGAGAGGCGGAAGCCCATCACCGCCATGTTGAAGACGCTGGGGTCGCCGCCCTCGTAGTCCTCGGCGCCGAGCGCGAGCACCTTCTCGACCGGGACGCCGGCCGTCGGGCCGTTCTTGCCGAAGTACTGCTCGACCAGCTCGCGCGGGAACCGGTCGATGCCGGCCGGGACCGGCGTGTGGGTGGTGAAGACGGTCGAGGCGCGGGAGACCTCGAGCGCGGTGTCCCAGTCGAGCCCCGGGCCGCCGGCGCCGACGGTGAGCTCGCGTGATCCGCTCGAGGCCGAGGAAGCCGGCGTGGCCCTCGTTGGTGTGGAAGACCTCGGGGGCCGGGTGGCCGGTGATGCGGGAGTAGACGCGGAGCGCGCGCACGCCGCCGACGCCGAGAAGCAGCTCCTGGCGCAGGCGGTGCTCCTTCTGGCCGCCGTACAGCCGGTCGGTCACCTCGCGGTAGTGGTCGGGGTTGCCCTCGACGTCGGAGTCGAGCAGCAGCAGCGGCACGCGGCCGACGCTGGCGACCCAGATGCGGGCGAGCAGGTCCGGGCCGCCCGGCATCTCGATCGAGATCGATGGCGCGGGTCGCCGTTCGGCCTCACGCAGCAGGGAGAGCGGCAGCTCGTCGGGGTCGAGGACCGGGTAGGTCTCCTGCTGCCAGCCCTCGCGGGACAGCGACTGCTTGAAGTAGCCGCTCTTGTAGAGCAGGCCCACGCCGACGAGCGGCACGCCGAGGTCCGAGGCGGCCTTCAGGTGGTCGCCGGCGAGGATGCCGAGGCCGCCGGAGTACTGCGGGAGCACGGCGGTGATGCCGAACTCCGGCGAGAAGTACCCGATCGCGCGGGGCGCGTCGTCGCCGGCCTTGCGCTGGTACCAGCGGTCGGCGGACAGGTAGCCGTCGAGGTCGGCCTTGGCGGCGTTCAGCCGCTGGACGAAGCCGTCGTCCTCGGCCAGCTCGCTCCACCGCTCGCGGCCGACCGCGCCGAGCAGGCGGACCGGGTCGTGGCCCACGGAGTCCCAGGCCCGGGTCGACCGCGGCGAAGACGTCCTGGGTCTGCGGGGTGCCAGGACCACCGGAGGTTGCCCGCCAGTGCGGCCAGCGGCTCGAGGGCCGGGGGCAGGACGGGACGGACGGTGAATCGACGGATTGCGCGCACCGCAGGAAGGTAGCCGAGATTCTCTGGATCGATCCAATTTCACGGCGTGGCGCGAGCTTGCGAGCTCGCCAGGAGCGGAGGTTGAGGAGCGTCGGCGCAGATCGGAGCGCAGCGACGAGCTGCGCGACGCGTCTCGAACCCGGTGAGGAGACGTCGACCGCAACGCACGGTCTCGACACGGGCTCGCTGGCGCTCGCCCGGCTCGACCACGAGGCGCTGGCGCTCGCCCGGCTCGACCAACGAAACGGGCGCGCGAGACGGCGAGACGCCCGGCTTGCACGGCCGTACGGCGACCCGCAAGGGTGGGGAGCATGGTCGGCCGGATTCCCATCCTCAACGTCATGCCTGTGGTCGACCTCGGCCGGCAGGCCGCCAAGGCGACCGTGGGCGAACCGGTGCCGGTCTCGGCGACGGTCTTCCGCGAGGGCCACGACAAGCTCGGCGCCGAGGTGGTGGCCACCGACCCGCGCGGCGTACGCCGCGACCCGGTGCCGCTGGCCAAGCACCCGGAGCGGCCGGACCACTACGAGGCCTGGATCACCCCGGACGTCGAGGGGGCGTGGACCTTCGAGGTGCAGGCCTGGTCCGACGTCATCGGCACCTGGCAGCACGCCGCGGGCCTGAAGATCCCCGCCGGCGTCGACGTGGACCTGATGTTCCTCGAGGGGCGGCAGCTGCTTCGAGCGGGTCAGGGACACCGTCACCGAGGCCCACGACAAGGAGGTCCTGGAGGGCGCGATCGCCGCGGCCCAGGACACCGAGCGCCCGGTCGAGGCCCGCCTCGCCGCGCTCCAGTCCCCCGAGCTGACCCGCGCTGCTGGCGGCGCACCCCGTCCGCGAGCTGGTCACGATCGAGGGCCCCTACCCGCTGTACGCCGACCGCCGGCTCGCGCTGTTCGGCGCCTGGTACGAGTTCTTCCCGCGCTCCGAGGGCGCCTACGTCGACGAGACGACCGGCAAGGTCGTCAGCGGCAACTTCCGGACCGCGCTGAAGCGCCTCGACTACGCCGCCGACCTCGGCTTCGACGTGGTCTACCTGCCGCCGATCCACCCGATCGGCGAGGTCAACCGCAAGGGCCCGAACAACACCCTGACGCCCGGGCCCGGACGACACCGGGTCGCCGTGGGCGATCGGGTCGAAGGACGGCGGCCACGACACCATCCACCCCGACCTCGGCACGTTCGAGGACTTCGACGCGTTCGTGGCCCACGCCAAGGAGCTCGGCCTCGAGATCGCCCTCGACCTGGCGCTGCAGTGCGCGCCCGACCACCCGTGGGTCGAGAGCGCACCCTGAGTGGTTCACCACCCGCGCCGACGGCACGATCGCCTACGCCGAGAACCCGCCCAAGAAGTACCAGGACATCTACCCGGTCAACTTCGACAACGACCCGACCGGCATCTGCCGCGAGGTGCTGCGGATCGTCAAGCTGTGGATGTCGCACGGCGTCCGGATCTTCCGCGTGGACAACCCGCACACCAAGCCGGTGGCGTTCTGGGAGTGGCTGCTGCGCGAGGTCCGCCGCACCGACCCCGACGTGCTGTTCCTGGCCGAGGCGTTCACCCGGCCGGCGATGATGAGCACGCTCGGCGCGATCGGCTACCACCAGTCCTACACGTACTTCACCTGGCGCACGGCCAAGTGGGAGATCGAGGACTACCTCCGCGAGCTCTCCCACCACACCGACCACCTGATGCGGCCGAACTTCTTCGTCAACACCCCCGACATCCTCCACGAGTCGCTGCAGTACGGCGGCCCGGCGATGTTCAAGATCCGCGCGGTGCTGGCGGCCACCGGCTCGCCGAGCTGGGGCGTGTACGCCGGCTACGAGCTCTACGAGCACGTGGCCGTCCGGCCGGGCAGCGAGGAGTACCTCGACTCCGAGAAGTACCAGATCCGCGTCCGCGACTGGGACGCCGCGGAGGCCGAGGGCCGCACGCTCGCGCCGTACATCCGGGGCCTCAACCGGGCCCGCCGCGCAGCACCCCGCCCTCCAGCTGCTGCGCAACGTCACCATCCACTCCGCCGACGACGAGAACGTCCTGGTCTTCAGCAAGCGGGCCGGCGGCGACCCCGAGGACATCGTCATCGTGGTCATCAACCTCGACCCGCACGGCACCCGCGAGACCACCGTGCACCTCAACATGCCCGCCCTCGGGCTGGGGTGGCACGACAGCCTCACCGTCGTACGACGAGATCACCGAGCAGACCTGGAACTGGAAGGAGCACAACTACGTGCGGCTCGACCCCGGCCACGAGCCTGCCCACATCCTGAGCGTGAGGAAGGCATGACGTCGATGGGCGACGGCGAGCCGGTCGGCGAGGACGTCCTCGAGTCGGTCCGCGGCGACTACTCCGAGGCCACGCCACCCATGGACCACGGCGACGTCGACGTCTCCGAGGAGGTCCACGAGGTCGAGGCGCCGACGGAGTCCCTGGCGACCCCGGACTGGTTCAAGACCGCGGTGTTCTACGAGGTCCTGGTCCGGTCGTTCCGCGACGCCAACGGCGACGGCACCGGCGACTTCCGCGGCCTGACCGAGAAGCTGGACTACCTCCAGTGGCTCGGCGTCGACTGCCTGTGGGTGCCGCCGTTCTTCACCTCGCCGCTGCGCGACGGCGGGTACGACGTCGCCGACTACACCGACATCCTCCCGGAGATCGGCACGGTCGAGGACTTCCACCACTTCCTCGACGAGGCGCACCAGCGCGGCATCCGCGTGATCATCGACTTCGTCATGAACCACACCAGTGACGCGCACCCGTGGTTCCAGGCCAGCCGGTCCGACCCGGACGGCCCCTACGGCGACTTCTACGTCTGGTCCGACACCGACGAGCTCTACGAGGAGGCGCGGGTCATCTTCGTCGACACCGAGCCGTCGAACTGGACCTGGGACCCGGTCCGCCAGCAGTACTACTGGCACCGGTTCTTCTCCCACCAGCCCGACCTCAACTTCGACAACCCGAAGGTGCATGGAGGCGATGCTGGAGGCGATGTCGTTCTGGCTCGACATGGGCCTCGACGGCTTCCGGCTCGACGCCGTGCCGTACCTCTTCGAGCGTCCGGGCACCAACGGCGAGAACCTCCCCGAGACCCACGAGTGCGCTGCGGATGGTCCGCAAGTTCGTCGACACCAACTACCCCGGCCGGGTGCTGCTGGCCGAGGCCAACCAGTGGCCGGCCGACGTCGTCGACTACTTCGGCGACTTCGCCAAGGGTGGCGACGAGTGCCACATGTGCTTCCACTTCCCGGTGATGCCGCGCATCTTCATGGCCGTCCGCCGCGAGTCGCGCTGGCCGATCTCGGAGATCATGGAGCAGACGCCGGCGATCCCGGGCAGCTGCCAGTGGGGCATCTTCCTGCGCAACCACGACGAGCTGACCCTCGAGATGGTCACCGACGAGGAACGCGACTACATGTGGGACGAGTACGCCAAGGACCCGCGGATGAAGGCCAACATCGGCATCCGCCGGCGGCTGGCTCCGCTGCTCGAGAACGACACCAACCAGATCGAGCTGTTCACCGCGCTGCTGCTGTCCCTGCCCGGCTCGCCCGTCCTCTACTACGGCGACGAGATCGGGATGGGCGACAACATCTGGCTCGGTGACCGCGACGGCGTCCGCACGCCGATGCAGTGGACGCCCGACCGCAACGCCGGCTTCTCCGCCGCCACCCCCGGCAAGCTGCACCTGCCGGCGATCCAGGACCCGGTCTACGGCTACCAGAGCGTCAACGTCGAGGCCCAGCTGGAGAACGCCTCGTCGCTGCTGCACTGGACGCGCCGGATGATCCACGCCCGCCGCGGCCACCCGGCGTTCGGGCTCGGCACCTTCACCGACCTCGGCGGCACCAACTCCACGGTGCTGTCCTACGCCCGCGAGCACGAGACCGACGACGGCACCGACGTGATCGTCTGCGTCAACAACCTGTCGCGCTTCCCGCAGCCGGTCGAGCTCGACCTGCGGCAGTTCGAGGGCATGGTGCCGATCGAGCTGCTCGGCGGCGTGACGTTCCCGCGGATCGGCGAGCTGCCCTACCTGCTCACCCTGGGCGGCTACGGCTTCTACTGGTTCCGGCTGGTCCGCCCCACCGAGGAGGCGACCGCCCCGTGACCGCGTCCGAGGAGACCCCCACGTTGAAGGACTTCAAGGCCTTCGTCGAGAACGCCCGCTGGTTCGGCGGCAAGGGCCGGCCGTTCGAGGTCACCGACGTCCGCCGGCTCGGCTGGGTCGAGACCGGCACCGCGCGCGAAGGCGTCGATCGAGCTGCTCACCGTGACCTACGAGGACGGCGACACCGAGTTCTACCAGCTCCCGCTCGCCTACTACGCCGAGCCGGAGGAGCGCCTCAACCACGCCTTCGTCGGCTGGTGGGAGGAGCCCGAGCTCGGCGGGTTCGTGCACGCGTACGACGCCGTGCACGACCGCGACGCCATGGCCGGCTGGCTGCGGGCCTTCGACGCCGCCGGGGTCTCGACCAGCTCCAGCAGCGCTGGCTCGCTCGAGTGGCACCGGATGCCCGGGCCACGACCTCGACACCGAGGCGCACTCCACGCTGTTCTCCGGCGAGCAGTCGAACTCCTCGATGGCCTTCGGCGACGACGCGCTGCTCAAGGTGTTCCGCAAGATCACGCCGGGGGTCAACCCCGACATCGCCGTGCACCAGGTGCTGACCGAGGCCGGCTCCGACCACGTCGCCCACCTCTACGGCTGGCTCCAGGTCGCAGGAAGAGGGCGGCGCCCTCCAGCTGGCGATGCTCCAGCAGTTCCTGCGGACCGCCACCGACGGCTGGGAGGCCGCCCTGGCCAGCGTCCGCAACCTGTTCGCCGAGGCCGACCTGCACGCCGACGAGGTGGGCGGCGACTTCGCCGCCGAGGCCGCCCGGCTCGGGGAGTCGCTGGCCGAGGTGCACCAGTCGCTGGCCACGCACTTCCCCACCCGCGTCCGCACGGCCGAGGAGCAGGCCGGGCTCGCCGACGCGATGGCCGCGCGGCTGGACGCCGCGCTGGACGTCGTGCCCGACCTGGCGCCGTACGCCGACGGCCTGCGCGAGACCTTCGCCGCGGTCGCCGCCGTGCCCGACGTGACGATCCAGCAGGTGCACGGCGACCTGCACCTGGGCCAGACGCTGCGCACCGTCAAGGGCTGGAAGATCGTCGACTTCGAGGGCGAGCCCGCCAAGCCGCTGGCCGAGCGGGTGCTGCCCGACTCGCCCTGGCGCGACGTGGCCGGGATGCTGCGCTCCTTCGACTACGCCCCGCGCGTCGCCGAGCGGACCGCCGCCGGCACCGACGACACCGGCGCCGAGCAGCGCGCCTTCCGGGCGGCCGAGTGGGCCGATCGCAACTGCGCGGCGTTCCTGGAGGCCTACGTCGGCGGCCGCGAGCTGACCGGCGACGAGCAGGCCCTGCTGGACGCCTACGTCGCGGACAAGGCGGTCTACGAGGCGGTGTACGAAGCGCGCAACCGGCCCACCTGGGTACCTGTTCCCCTGAGCGCGATCGAGAGGTTGACGGCATGACTGCACGACCGGTGAACGCCGAGGAGCTGGAGCTGCTCGTCCACGGTGGCCACGGCCACCCCCACGCCCTGCTCGGCCCCCACGTGCACGAGGGCGAGGTCACCGTGCGCATCTTCAAGCCTCTCGCCAAGTCCGTGAAGGTCGTCTACCAGGCCACGAAGGGAGCGAGACCGTCGAGCTCGACCACGAGTACGGCGGCATCTGGGTCGGCACGCTGCCGGTGAAGGACGTCCCCGGCTACCGCGTGCTCGTCGACTACGGGCAGGGCGCGATCGAGCGCGACGACCCCTACCGGTTCCTGCCCACGCTCGGGCGAGATGGACCTCCACCTCATCAACGAGGGCCGTCACGAGCAGCTGTGGGACGTGCTCGGCGCGCACCGCCACGAGTACGCCGGCGGCATCACCGGCACGTCGTTCGCCGTCTGGGCCCCGCAGGCCAAGGGCGTCCGCATCAAGGGCGACTTCAACAGCTGGGACGGTCGCGAGCACCCGATGCGCCAGCTCGGCGAGTCCGGCGTGTGGGAGCTGTTCGTGCCCGACGTCGGCAACGGGACGAAGTACAAGTTCCTGATCCTCGGCGCCGACGGCCAGTGGCGCGAGAAGGCCGACCCGATGGCCTTCCACACCGAGACTCCCCCGGCGACCTCGTCGGTGGTCTTCGACTCGACGTACACCTGGGGCGACGACGAGTGGATGGCCCACCGCGGCGACGAGCCGGCCGTGCACCGCCCCATGGCGACCTACGAGATGCACCTGGGGTCGTGGAAGAAGCACCTGGCCCATGAGGGGACCCGCGGCGCCTACACCTACCAGGAAATCGCCGACGACCTCGTCCCGTACCTCACCGACCTCGGCTTCACGCACGTGGAGTTCCTGCCGGTGATGGAGCACCCGTACGGCGGGTCGTGGGGCTACCAGGTCACGTCGTACTTCGCCCCGACGGCGAGGTTCGGCGACCCGGACGGCTTCCGCTACCTCGTCGACCGGCTGCACCAGGCCGGCATCGGCGTCATCGTCGACTGGGTGCCCGCGCACTTCCCGAAGGACACCTTCGCGCTGTCCCGCTTCGACGGCACGCCGCTCTACGAGGACCCCAACCCCTCGCGCGGCGAGCACCCCGACTGGGGCACCTACGTCTTCAACTTCGGCCGCCGCGAGGTACGCAACTTCCTCGTCGCCAACGCCCTCTACTGGCTCGAGGAGTACCACATCGACGGGCTCCGCGTGGACGCCGTCGCGTCGATGATCTACCTCGACTACAGCCGCGAGGCCGGCGAGTGGCAGCCCAACGTGCACGGCGGTCGCGAGAACCTCGAGGCGGTGCAGTTCCTCCAGGAGATGAACGCCACCGTCTACAAGCGGGTCCCCGGCGCCATCACCATCGCCGAGGAGTCGACCAGCTGGGACGGCGTCACGCGGCCCACGGAGTCGGGCGGCCTGGGCTTCGGCTTCAAGTGGAACATGGGCTGGATGCACGACACGCTCGGCTACTTCCAACGCCAGCCCGTGCACCGCGCCTGGCACCACAACGAGCTCACCTTCGCGCTCGTCTACGCCTGGGCCGAGAACTTCGTGCTGCCCATCAGCCACGACGAGGTCGTGCACGGCAAGGGCTCGCTGCTGCGCAAGATGCCGGGCGACCGGTGGCAGCAGCTGGCCAACGTCCGCGCGTTCCTCGCCTACATGTGGGCGCACCCCGGCAAGCAGCTGATCTTCATGGGCATCGAGCTCGGCCAGGAGTCGGAGTGGGCCGAGGCCCGCGAGCTCGACTGGTGGCTGCTCGAGCACTCCGAGCACCGCGGCGTGCACGACCTGGTCCGCGACCTGAACCACGCGTACGTCGACTCGCCGGCCATCTGGTCGCGTGACGACGAGGCCGCGTCGTTCGAGTGGATCAACGCCAACGACGCGGGCCACAACTCGTTCTCGTTCGTCCGCCGCGGGCGCGACGGCGACGCGGACCTGGTCTGCGTGGCGAACTTCGCCGCGACCCCGCACGGCGACTACCGCCTGGGCCTCCCCTCGGCGGGACGCTGGGACGAGGTCCTCAACACCGACGCCGCGGCGTACGCCGGCTCGGGCGTCGGCAACCTCGGTGGCATCGAGGGCGTCGAGGGCGAGCACGACGGCCAGCCCGCCCACGCCACCCTCGTCCTCCCGCCCCTGGCCACCGTGTGGTTCCGCAAGGGCGACTGATCTCGCTGGTCGAGGAGGTTGCGGGGTCCGAGCCGGTCGGTTTTCTCCGGCCGGCCGGAGAAAACCGAACATGGCGTGTGGTGCACCGTACGCCCAGTTCGGGAAACGTACGTCCAGCGGACGGACATTGTCGACCGGGTGGCTAGGGTTCCACGCGTGGCCGACGTCCCGCAGCAGCCGACCCTGACCGACGGCGAGGTGACGCTGCGGCGCTGGCGGCTCGAGGACGTCGACGAGGCCGTGGCCGGGCACGACGAGGTGATCGCGCACTGGTTCGGTTGGCCTGCCGACGGCGTCAATGCCGACCGGATGAGGACTGCCATCACCAACTGGCACCTCGCCTACGACGACGACCGGTCCGAGGTGGCCTTCGCGGTCGAGGTCGACGGCGCCCTGGTCGGGAGCGTCGACCTGCGCCGCCGCGACACGGGGGTAGGCGAGATGTCGTGGGTGCTGTTCAAGGGTCACCGGGGGCAGGGCTACGCCACCCGGGCCGTGCGCGCGCTGGCCGACTACGCGCTGACCGAGGAGGGCCAGCGCGGCCTCGGCTACTGGCGCGTGGAGGCCAAGGTCGAGCCCGGGAACCAGGACTCCCTGCGGGTCGCCACCCGGAGCGGGCTGCGGCGCGAAGGCGTCCGCCGCGTGGAGCCCGGTCACGGAGACCGTGACGAGACCTCGTCGTACGTCGTCCTCGCCCGGCTGCGCAGCGACCCGCCGATCAGCGAGCCGGAGAGCTTCCGGGCCCTGCTGAACTCGTTCCTGCCCCGCAAACGCGCGATCGGCCAGCTGCTCGTCCGCGACGCCTCCGACCGGGTGCTGCTGTGCCAGCTCACCTACAAGCGTGACTGGGACCTGCCCGGCGGCGTCGTCGAGGTCGGCGAGTCGCCGAAGCTGGCCGTCGGCCGCGAGATCGAGGAGGAGCTGGCGCTCGCGATCGAGCCGGACGGTCTGGTTCTCACCGACTGGCTGCCGCCGTGGGGCGGCTGGGACGACGCGGTCTGCCTGGTGTTCGACGGCGGCGTGCACGACCCGTCGATCCTCGACGCGATGGTCACCCAGCCCCGCGAGATCCGCACCGCCGAGTTCTGCACGCTCGAGCAGGTCGACGAGCGCTGCGCCGACTTCACCGCCCGCCGCATCCGCGCGGCGCTGGCCGCCGTGGCGTCCGGCGTCCCGGGGTACACCGAGTCGGGTCGCGCCTGACCGTTGCGGCGGTGAGATAGCCACCGTTGTGCGCCACGAAACGGTGGATAGGTCACCGGCGCCCCGGGCCGGCCCCAACGGCGGTGAGCCAGCCACCGTTGCGCGCCACGAAACGGTGGATAGGTCACCGGCGCCCCGGGCCGCACCCCAACGGCGGTGAGCCAGCCACCGTTGCGCGCCACGAAACGGTGGATAGGTCACCGCCGCCCCGGGCCGGCCCTACCGGTACGACGCCGCCTGCACGTCGTACAGCTCGGCGTACTTGCCCCGGGTCGACATGAGCGACTCGTGGCTGCCGACCTCGGCCACATGGGCGCCGTCGAGGACGACGATCAGGTCGGCCATCCGCACGGTCGAGAAGCGGTGCGAGACGAGGACGGTGATCCGGCCGTCGGCGTTCTCCGAGCGGGCCGCCGCGGCGAACCGCTCGAACAGGGCGTGCTCGGTCTCGGCGTCGAGGGCGGCGGTCGGCTCGTCGAGCACGAGCAGCAGCGGCGACTCGCGCATGAAGCCGCGGGCCAGTGCGAGCTTCTGCCACTGGCCGAAGGACAGGTCGACGCCGCCGGGCCAGCTCGGACCGAGCTGGGTGTCGAGACCCGACTCGAGGCGGCGGACGACGTCGCCGGCGCCGGCTCGCTCCACGGCGGACGTCGCGGCCACCGCGTCGTCGAGCCGCGGCAGGTCACCGACGCCGATGGACTGCTGGGCCGCGAGCTCGAACCGGTAGAAGTCCTGGAACGCCCCGGCCACCCGGGCCCGCCACGCGTCCGGGTCGATGGTGTCGAGGGGTACGCCGTCGACGAGCACGTGTCCGGAGGTCGGGGCGTACATCTGGGCCAGCAGCTTGACCAACGTGGACTTGCCGGCGCCGTTCTCTCCCACCACGGCGACCACGGCCCCAGCGGGCAGGTCCAGGGAGACGTCCTGGAGCACCGGCTTGTCGCGCGCACCGGGGTAGGCGAAGGACACGTGGTCGAACCGGATCCCCTCGGCCAGCCGCTCGGGCGCCGGGCCGTCGCCGGTGCGCTGCACCGCGGCGTAGTCCTCCAGCCACGCCAGCCGCCGCGAGCCGTCGAGCCACACGCCGCGCAGGAAGCCGATCTCGCCGACCGTGGCGCCGACGTACCCGGACAGCCGACCGCCCGCGGCCAGCACCAGCAGCACGTCGGCGACCGACCCGTTCAGGCCGTCGGTGACCCAGATGACCGCGCCGACGAAGCCGAGACCGAAGATCGTCCAGGCGAGGGTGTACCAGAGGGCGCTGGCCCATCGGACGGTCGTCGTGGGCCGGTACCACTCGTCCCACGCCGTACGCCGCCCGGCCGCGACCCGCGGGCCCATGCCGAGGACGCGCAGCTCCCGCGCGGACGCCGCGGTGGTGGCCAGCCGGTAGAGGTGGGTCGCCCGGCGCTGGTGCGGGGCGGCCTCCTCCTGGACCCGCCGCTCGACGCCGGGCCGCCAGCCGGACGTCGCGACCGTGGGCAGCGCGGCCAGCACCAGCAGCGCGAGCGACCAGTGGATCGAGACGAGCAGCCCGATCGTGACGCCCAGCCGGAGGATCCAGCCGCAGGTGGAGAACACCGACATGTAGAGGTGGTCGAGCACGAAGATCTGGTCGCGCAGCACCGACAGCCGGTCCAGGTAGTCGGGCCGCTCCTGGTGGGCGACGGTGACGACCCGTGCCTGGAGCCCGGCCACGTGGCCCTCCAGCGCGATCGTCACCTTGTCGCGGAACCGCCGCTGCAGCCGCGTGGAGATCACGCGCAACAGCCAGGTCAGGGTCGCCGACGCGCCGAGGCCGATGGCGGCCACCATGACCAGCCGGCTGTCGTCCTGGACCACGCCCTTGCCCAGCAGGGCCAGCCAGAGCGCGACCATGGCGTCGGGCAGAGCGGAGAGCAGCGACAGGACGAACGCGGTCGTGAGCAGCCGCGGCTCGTGCCGGTAGCCGAGCTTGAAGAGCCGCCACATCGAGGAGAGCGCACCGGGCAGGGCGTCGGGCTCGATGTCGGCGGAAGGTTCAGCGGAGGACGTCATACTCCACCCCCTCCTCGTCGGCGGTGAGGTCGAAGCGCTGCGCCTGGAGGTCGAACATCGTCCGGTACCGCCCACCGAGTGACATCAGCTCGTCGTGGCTGCCGAGCTCGATGACCCGCCCGTCCTCGACCACGCAGATGCGGTCGACGTGGCGGACGGTCGAGAAGCGGTGCGACACCAGGATCGTGGTCACCCCTCGGGTCGCCTCGAGCAGCCGCCGGAAGATCTGCGCCTCGCCGCGCACGTCCAGCTGGGCGGTCGGCTCGTCGAGGAGGACGACGCCGGCTCCACGGCGTACGGCGCACACCGCCCGCGCCAGGGCCACCCGCTGCCACTCGCCCCCGGAGAGGTCGATGCCGCCGGCGTACTGAGTCGACAGGATCGTGTCGAGCGCCGCGAGATGGTCCGCGCCCGCCGCCGTGAGAGCCGCGCGTACGTCGTCGTCGGACGCCCCGAGAGGTGCGACGTTCTCGCGCAGTGAGAGCTCGAAGCGCGTGAAGTCCTGGAACACCGCCGCCACCCGCGAGCGCCAGGCCACGACGTCGAGGTCGCGCAGGTCGATGCCGTCGACCTCGATGGCGCCACCGGTCGGGTCGTAGAGGCGGCACAGCAGCTTGGCCAGGGTGGTCTTGCCGGCGCCGTTCTGGCCGACGATGGCCAGCGAGGAGCCGGCCGGGATGGTCAGGTCGAGACCCTGGAGCACCTGACGGTCGGTGCGCGGGTAGGCGAACGACACGTCGCGGAAGCGGATCTCGGTCGTGGGGCGTCCGGCCGCCGGGCCGTCGCCGAGCCGGGAGAGCCGGCCCGCCTCACTCGTCGTGCCGCGCAGCCGGAGCACCGCGGCCACCGGCGCGGCCGCGCCGTCCAACGCCCAGTTGAGCCCGCCGAAGGCGATCAGCGAGGCACCGACGGCGACCTGCGCGTAGACGACCGCCCGGTCCAGGGGCACGGCGCCGCTGCTGGCGTCGTGGGCGAGCGCGGCCAGCACACCGATGTTCGCCGCGGTCACCAGCACGACGCTCAGGACGAGAGACCGCTCGCGCAGCCGGGTGGCGGCCTGCTGGAGGTCGAAGAGCTGGCGCCGCCGTTGGGCGAACCGTTCCAGCGACCAGTCCGCCAGCCCGAACACCCGCAGCTCCTTGGCGGGCGGCGGGTCCACCGCGAGCCGGAAGGCGTACTCGGCGTGCAGGCTGGCCTCACGCACCACGTCGGTGTTGCGGTCGCGCCAGACGGCGCTCTCGCGCAGCAGCCAGTGGGTGGCGCCCCACGCCGCGACCAGGGCCAGCGGCGCCCACCACGTGTAGCCGATCAGCACCACCGCCGAGGCGACGCCGGTGCCGAGGTCGATCAGCCCCGTGGCGATGAAGGGCAGGTTGACCTCCATCGGCGGACCGTGGTGGCCGCTGTCGAACTCGCGGGCCACCGTGATGTCGCCGGCCAGGGTCGGGTCCTCGAGGTGGCCGATGCCGGGCGGGTCCACGCACGAGGCGGTGAGGTCGTCGTACAGCCACGCCGACGTGCGGTGGCCCAGGCTCTCGCTGACGGTCTGGTGGAGCGGGGCGGAGACCTGCAGCGCCACGAACACCACGCCCATCGCGACCAGCGACGGCGTCGTCGAGGAGCCGCCCTGCACCGCGCCGATGACCGCACCGGTCGTGATCGCGAACGCCGGTGGCAGCACGGCGCGGACGACGACCAGGCACCACCACGCCGCCGCGAGCGGCCGTCCGGCCCGCGGCAGGTGGGCGAAGAACTGCCACTCCTGACGCTCCCGGACCCCCACCCGGACCACCCTAGGACCCGGCCCGGACAGCCCGGACGGCCCGGACAGGCTCAGAGCAGCCGCGTCACCGTGACCCGGTCCAGGTCGCCCTCGAGGACGCCGTCGCGACCCGTGGCAGGGACGGGTACGGCGAGCACGCCGCCCTCACCGAACACCTCGAGCACCGGCCCGTCGAGCACCAGCCGCAGGGGCTCACCCGCCCACGGCAGCACGTGGCCGGAGATCGTCACCTCGTCCTGGACGGCCTGCGCCCGGAAGAGGCCGTCGGCCTCCAGCACGTCCCCGGGCCGCGGCGCCCACGCGAGGTCGGCCACGGCCGGTAGGAGGCCCGCCAGCACCACGCCGGACCGGTGCTCGAGCAGGGTCGGGTGCGGCGACGCCACCAGCCGGTCGCCGACCGCGGACAGGGTCCAGGGCAGGGAGTGCGCGCCCATCCAGCCGGCCTCGGCGTCTCCCACTTGACGCAGCCAGGAGATGAGGCCGGGCCGGCCGTCCGCGTCGGCGAAGCCGGAGGCGGCGTACACGCTCGGGCCGTACGTCAGCCGCTCGAAGGGGCCGAGGGCGAGCCGGTCGCCGTCGTCGCCGACGACCCAGGCGTAGGCGACCGCGTGCTGCTCGCCCGGGCCGCCGACGGAGAGCACGAGCACGGCGCGGCCGTCGACCTCGAGCAGCGCCGGGCACTCCCACAGTGGCCCGACGTCGGTCCCCGACGCGGCCAGGACCGGCGGCGACCAGGTGAGCAGGTCCGCGGACCGCGACGACCACAACGCGCCGGATCCGTCCGTCAACCCGCCGGCGAGCAGCATCCGCCAGCCGCCCTCGTACGCCGTCACGTACGGGTCGCGGAACGCCTGCGCGCTGCCGTCGGCCGGTCGCGCTCGAGCACGACGTCCTCCTTGCGCCACGTCGTCCAGGACGCGTCGTCCGGCAGCGCTCTCCGTACCCGGCCCTGGTCGGCGTTGCCGGCGTCGACCGCGGTGTAGAAGACGATGCCGTCGACCAGCGAGCCGGACCAGACGCCGTCCTCGCCGTCGCCGACCTCGAGCGCCACCGGCTGGGTCTCCCACGTGTGCAGGTCGGGCGACGTGGCGTGCCCCCATGCGCAGGCGACGTCCCAGGTGGTCCGCCCGGCGACGTACTGGAAGAACAGGTGGTAGCGACCCTCGTGGAACGTCAGCGCCAGCGGGTCGTTGACCCAGCCGGACGGCGGTGCGTAGTGCAGCGCGGGGCGGGGGGTGCTCACGGGCTCATCCTGCCGAACGCCCCTGCCTTCATCGCCGCCAAGGTGCTTGGATCGGCTCATGGTCACCTACGTCTACGACTTCGCCCAGGGAAACAGGGACCAGAAGGACCTTCTCGGCGGCAAGGGAGCCAACCTCGCCGAGATGACGAACCTCGGCCTGCCCGTCCCACCCGGCTTCACGATCTCCACCGACGCCTGTCGCGCGTACCTCGAGAACGGCGGCGAACCGGACGGCCTCGGCGACGAGGTCTCCGCGCACCTCAAGTCCCTGGAGGAGGCGATGGGTCGCAGCCTCGGCGCGCCGGGCGACCCCCTGCTGGTCAGCGTGCGGTCGGGCGCGGCCGCGTCGATGCCCGGGATGATGGAGACGGTCCTCAACGTCGGCCTCAACGACGAGTCGGTGCAGGGTCTGGCCGGCGTCAGCGAGAACCCCCGCTTCGCCTACGACTCCTACCGCCGCCTGCTGCAGATGTTCGGCAACACGGTGCTCGACATCGACGGCGAGCAGTTCCGCGACGCGATGGACGATCTGAAGAAGGACCGCGGCACCACGCAGGACACCGACCTCGGCGTGGAGGACCTGCAGGAGCTGATCGCGACGTACAAGGCGATCATCGAGAAGGAGACCGGGCGCTCGTTCCCGCAGGAGCCGCGCGAGCAGCTCGACCTCGCGGTCCGCGCCGTCTTCGACTCCTGGAACACCGACCGCGCGGTCCTCTACCGCCGCCAGGAGCAGATCCCCGAGAACCTCGGCACCGCGGTCAACATCCAGGCGATGGTCTTCGGCAACTTCGGCGCCGACTCCGGCTCCGGCGTCTGCTTCACCCGTGACCCGGCCAGCGGCGACCAGGGCGAGTACGGCGACTACCTCCAGAACGCGCAGGGCGAGGACGTCGTCGCGGGCATCCGCAACACGGTCTCGCTGGCCGACATGGAGGAGATCGACAAGAAGTCGCACGACGAGCTGATGGCGATCATGAGCAAGCTCGAGGCCCACTACAAGGACATGTGCGACATCGAGTTCACCGTCGAGCGCGGCAAGCTCTGGATGCTGCAGACCCGCGTCGGCAAGCGGACGCCGGAGGCGGCGTTCCGGATCGCGGTGCACATGGCCGACGAGGGCCTCATCGACATGGACGAGGCGCTGCGCCGGGTCAACGGCGAGCAGCTGGCCAACCTGATGTTCCCGCGGTTCGACGAGAAGGCCGAGCGCAAGCTCCTCGCCAAGGGCATGAACGCCTCCCCGGGCGCGGCGGTCGGCAAGGCCGTGTTCGACTGGGCGACGGCGGTCGAGTGGGCCGAGCGGGGCGAGGACGTGATCCTCGTGCGCAAGGAGACCACCCCCGACGACCTGCACGGGATGATGGTCGCCCGCGGCGTGCTGACCAGCCGCGGCGGCAAGACCTCGCACGCCGCCGTGGTCGCGCGCGGCATGGGCCGCACCTGTGTGTGCGGCGCCGAGGCGCTCGACGTCGACGCCCGCGAGGGGCAGTTCGAGGTGCGCAACGGCCCGACCGTCCACGAGGGCGACGTCATCTCGATCGACGGCTCGACCGGCGAGGTGTTCCTGGGCGCCGTGCCGGTGACGCCCTCCAACGTGGTGCGGTACTTCGAGGGCGAGGAGGTCGACGAGCCGCTCGTGGACGCCGTACGCCGCCTCATCGAGCACGCGGACGGCAAGCGGCGGATGAAGGTGCGCACCAACGCCGACACCGCCGAGGACGCCGCCCGCGCGCGACGCTTCGGCGCGCAGGGCATCGGTCTGTGCCGGACCGAGCACATGTTCCTCGGCGACCGCCGCCAGCTGGTCGAGAACCTGATCGTCGCCGAGAACGACGACGAGCAGGAGAGCGCGCTGGCCGAGCTGCTGCCGCTCCAGCGCGAGGACTTCAAGAGGATCTTCGAGGCGATGGACGGCCTGCCCGTCACCATCCGGCTCATCGACCCGCCGCTGCACGAGTTCCTCCCGGACTTCACCGAGCTGTCGGTCGCGCTCGCGATGGCCGACGTCCGCGGCCAGCGCAAGAAGCGCCAGCGCAAGCTCCTCGCCGCCGTCCAGCGGCTGCACGAGCAGAACCCGATGCTCGGCATGCGCGGCGTACGCCTCGCCATCGTCATCCCCGGCCTCATCGTGATGCAGGCCCGGGCGATCCTCGAGGCGGCAGCGTTCCACATCAAGGGCGGCGGCGACGCGCGGCCCGAGATCATGATCCCGCTGGTGGCTTCGGTCCGGGAGCTGGACCTGGTCAAGGACAAGATCGCCCAGGTGGCCGCGACGGTCAGCGAGGAGCTCGGCGTCGAGACGCCGCACCTGGTCGGCACCATGATCGAGCTGCCGCGCGCGGCGCTCACGGCCGGCAAGATCGCGGGGTCGGCGCAGTTCTTCTCCTTCGGCACCAACGACCTGACCCAGATGACGTGGGGGTTCTCCCGCGACGACGTCGAGGCGTCGTTCTTCTCGACGTACCTCGAGCACGGCGTCTTCCCGGTCTCGCCCTTCGAGTCGCTGGACATCGAAGGCGTCGGCGCGCTGGTCCGCACGGCCAGCGAGTCCGGCCGCGCGGTCAACCCGGACCTCAAGCTCGGCGTCTGCGGAGAGCACGGCGGCGACCCCGCCTCGATCCACTTCTTCGAGGGTGTTGGTCTCGACTACGTCAGCTGCTCGCCGTTCCGGGTCCCCGTCGCCCGGCTGGAGGCCGGGCGGGCCGGGTCGGGCTGAGGGCGTGAGCCGCGGCCGCAGGGCGCTTGTAACAGCACGTTCGTCGTACTTCACGATCGTTTGAACGTGCGTCCAGTGCACCGAACGTGCTGTTACAGCCGATCTCCGCGCGCGACGGCGCCGCCTCAGAACAGGGCGGAAGCGAGACCCTGGCGCGCCTTGCGGACGCGGGGGTCGTCGTTGCCGACCGCGGCGAACAGGCCGAGCAGGTGCTCGCGCGCCTTGGTGCGGTCGGCGTCGGAGGTACGGCGGACGGTCTCGATCAGCCGGTTGAACGCGTCGTCGACGTGGCCGCCCAGCATGTCGAGGTCGGCGACGAGGGTCTGCGCCTCGACGTCATCGGGGTCGGCAGCGGCGGCGGCGCGGGCGGCGTTCAGGTCGACGCCCTGGGTGCGCTGGAGCACCTTCGCCATCGCCAGGCCGGCGGCGGCCTCGACGTCGGCGGGGTTGCCGTCGACCAGCTTCTGGTACTCGGCCACGGCCCGGTCGATGTCCCCCTCGCCGAGAGCGTCCTGGGCGGGGGCGTAGCGCGGGTCGACCGGCGGCTCCGCCGCGTCGTCACCGTCGGCCGGCGCGGCCGGAGCGGCGGATCGGGGCTGGTGGCGGCCGGTGACGCCTTGGGCGGTGAGCTGCTGGCCGAGCTGGTTGAAGAGCGCGCGCAGCTCGTCGAGCGGGATCAGGCCCGGGATCGGCTGGGTGGCCGGGCGGCCGTCGAGCAGCACGAAGAGCATCGGCACCTGCGGGATCTGCATCGCCTGGGCGATGGCCGGCGTGGTGTCGATGTCGACGAGCCCGGCGAGGAACCGCCCGTCGTACTCCCCCGCCACCGTCGCCACGTCGCGCGCCATCTGCGCGCTCTCCGGCGCCTGGGCGGTCGAGTAGAAGACCAGCACGACGGGCGCGGTCATCGAGGCCTCGAGCAGGGACTGGAAGCTCTGCTCGTCGACGTCCACGGAGTACGCCGACCCGCCCGCGCTCGGCGCGGCGGGAGCACCGCTCGCCGGCGCTGGGGCAGAGGCACGCTTCAGTCCGGACAGGTCGATCGCGCCCGGGCGGGAGAACGGCGGTTGGGTCATGGACCCATCTTCCCGAACGCCCGGGAACCACTCCAATCCCGGCCCCTGAGTCAAGGGGGAATCCCGATACCGGCCGAGCGCTGTAGACCAGTTGAGCAAATTCCTTCAGAACGGCAACAACCCGGCGGCCGGTGGCTTGACTGTGCCTGCGACCCTTCCAACGGCCCCCGGAGGAACCACGGTCCGGCAGGTCCTTGTGCGGTTCCCCCCACCGCCGACCTGCTCCAGGTGGCCGGCACCCGCGCGTCCTTCGGGTGCCGGCCACCCTCGGGCCTAGAAGGCGTCGTCGTCGACGACGTGGACGGCGGCCTCCTCGGCCGATGCGCCCGCGCCGTCGATGCCGGCGTCCTCGGCGTACAGCTCGGAGTCCTCGTCCTCGTGCGCCCCCTCGTCGGGAGCGACCAGGCGGCCGGCCCGCGCGTTGCCGACCTCGCCGTCGTCGAGGACGTCGTCGTCGACCTCGGCGTACGGGTCCGGCTCCGGCTCCTCCTGCGCGATGCGCATGTCGAGCGTCTCGCCGAGCTCCTCCTCGAGCGGGGTGTTGCCGTAGCCCTCCGCCACCGACCACTTCTCCGGCGGGGAGTAGCCCTCGTCGAGCGGGTCGTCGAGACCACGGTTGTCGGTCATGCTGTCGCCGTCGCCCTGCGGCTGGTCCTCGTCGTCGACGCTGTAGCCGCCGTAGATCTCGCTGTCGTTCTCGCTCATGTCTCGACCGTACCCAGGCCACGTGCATCGATTCGTCTGCGGTTCACCGCGACTTTCCCCGCTGGGCGACGCAGACGAATCGCGTCAGAACCTCGCGGGCTCGCGGTACTCGCCCCACTCGACGCGCAGGACGTCGCAGATCTCGCCCAGGGTCGCCTCGACCCGGGCGGCCTCCAGCATGGCCGGGATCATGTTGGCGTCGGTACGGGAGACCTCGAGCATGTGGTCCAGCGCGGCCCGTACGGCGTCCTCGTCGCGGCCCGCCTTGCGCGTCGCGAGGTCGCGGACCTGGTCGACCTCGACCTCGTGGGAGACCCGCAGGATCTCCAGGTCGTGGGTGACGGACTCGGTCAGGGTGTTGACGCCGACGACCCTCTTCTCGCCCTTCTCGAGCGCGATCTGGTACGTGAAGGCCGCCTCGGCGATCTCCGACATGAACCAGCCCTCCTCGATGCCGCGCAGGAGACCCTTGGTCACGGGGTTCTCACCGTTGCTCGTGGCGGCGGCGAGCTTCTCGGTGTCGGCGTGGGTGAGCCCCCCATGGCCAGCGCCGCCCATGTCCAGGATCTTGTCGAAGATGAGATTCGCCTCGGCCTCGATCTGGTCGGTGAGCGCCTCGACGTACCACGACCCGCCGAGCGGGTCGGCCACGTTGACCACGCCGGTCTCCTCCATGATCACCTGCTGGGTGCGCAGGGCGATCTCGGCGGCCTGCTCGCTCGGCAGCGCGAGAGTCTCGTCGAGGGCGTTGGTGTGCAGCGAGTTGGTGCCGCCGAGCACCGCGGCGAGCGCCTCGATGCCGGTGCGGACGACGTTGTTGTAGGGCTGCTGGGCGGTCAGGCTGACGCCGGCCGTCTGGGTGTGGAACCGCAGCCACTGCGCCTTCTCGGACGTGGCGCCGTACACGTCGCGCATCCAGCGCGCCCAGATCCGGCGGGCCGCGCGGAACTTGGCGATCTCCTCGAAGAAGTCCACGTGCGCGTCGAAGAAGAACGAGAGCCCGGGGGCGAAGGTGTTGACGTCGAGACCCCGGGCGAGCCCCAGCTCGACGTACCCGAACCCGTCGGCCAGCGTGAACGCCAGCTCCTGCGCGGCCGTGGAGCCGGCCTCCCGGATGTGGTAGCCGGAGACCGAGAGCGGCTTGTAGTCCGGGATCTTGTCGTTGCAGTACTCCATCAGGTCGCCGATCAGGCGCAGGTGCGGCTCGGGACCGAACAGCCACTCCTTCTGGGCGATGTACTCCTTGAAGATGTCGGTCTGCAGGGTGCCGTTGAGCTTGCTGACGTCGGCGCCCTGGCGCTCCGCGGCGACGATCATCATGCAGAAAACAGGGACCGCCGGTCCGCTGATCGTCATCGACGTGGTGACGTCCTCGAGCGGGATGCCGTCGAAGAGACGATCCATGTCGGCGGCGGAGTCGATGGCGACCCCGCAGTGGCCGACCTCGCCGAGCGACTTGCGGTCGTCGGAGTCGCGGCCCATCAGCGTCGGCATGTCGAAGGCGACGCTGAGCCCTCCGCCGCCCCGGTTGAGGATCATCCGGTACCGCTCGTTGGTCTGCTCGGCGTTGCCGAACCCCGCGAACTGGCGGATCGTCCACGTCCGCCCGCGGTACCCGGTCGGGTACAGCCCGCGCGTGAACGGGAACTCCCCCGGCCACTCGGACTCGTCGGTGCCGTACGCCGGCTCGACAGGCATCCCCGAGAGCGTGGTGAAGTCCGCCTCCCTGGTGCGCGCCGCGTCGTACCGGGCCTGCCAGCGTGCGCGTGCGTCGTCCGTCATACCGAAATAGTAGGACGTCCTACTAATTTTCGGCGAGTCGGCGACGTGGCGTTTGGTCCCAAACGCCAGCTGGAAGCGCTTCCACGATGGCGTTTGGGACCAAACGCCATCACCTCACCGCACCCACCGGTAGATCTGGCCGTCCCGTACCTCGACGTCAGCGGGGGGCCTGACCCGGTGCTCGCGCAGCCACGTCAGCACCTGGCTGCGGCCCCGCAGGGAGACCGAGCCGTCGGTGAAGTGCAGGTACGGGTGGAGCAGCGGCCGCAGCTCGCCGTACTCCCCCGCGTCGAGGAAGCCGTACGCCGTCATGGCCGGCTCGGGGAGGTCCGGGAGGTCGTGGAGCATCTTCGGGGTGCACATCCGCCAGGCGTCGGTGACCAGCTCCCGCATCTCGGCCTCGTCCAGGCGCGGCAGCACCGCGCAGACCCAGTGGAAGCGGAGGTCGGACCCACCCGGCAGGAAGAAGGTGTCCGGCGCGGAGGCGACCAGCCCGTCCCGCTCGGCCTTCGGGAAGCCGAAGCCCATCGTGAGCTCGTCGGCGGAGAACGCGACGTAGACGATCGACCCGACCCGGAACTTCCACCGCCCGCGCACCTGCACCTCGTACGCTGCGCGGCAGCGGCAGCGCCACCCGGCGCACGGCATCGGAGGTGGTCATGGGCTCAGTCTGCGAAGTCGCCGGCGTCCCCGCGTACCGGTCGCAGCAGGGCCGAGAGCTCGGCCAGCTGCTCCTCGGTCAGCGACTCCAGCGCGAAGTCGGTGGCCACCAGGTCCTTCGTCGCCGCCTCGACGAGCTCGCGCCCTCGCGCGGTGATCTCGGCCAGCACGCCGCGACCGTCGTCGGGTCGCGGCAGCCGCACGACCAGGCCGTCCTGCACGAGCCGCTGCACGATGGACGTCACCGACGTCGGGTGCACCTGGAGGCGCTCCCCCATCTTCCCCAGCGGCAGCGAGCCCCGGGACGAGAAGGTCAGCAGCACCAAGGCTTCGTACCGCGCGAAGGTCAGCCCGTGGGGCTTCAGGATCGCGTCCAGCCGGCCGATGACCAGCTGCTGGACCCGCATCAGCGACGTGACGGCGTGCATGGCCGGCACCCGGTCCCACCGGAGGCCCCACTGCCGCGCCGCCTCGTCGATCGGGTCGAAGGGCAGCGGGGAGGGCGAGGGCATGAGCCGATTATCGGGCCACCCGCTGATCGAGGAGGGCCGCCAGGCCCGTCACGAGATCCCGGACCGGATCGCAGCCCTCTCACGGGGGCTCGTGCCAGGCGTTGGCGCGCCTTCCTCGACCAGCGGTCCTACCGCGCGTCGGCCTGGCGCAGCGTCGACGGCGTGCCGAGCTTGACCGTCCGCCGCGAGATCCACCAGGCGATCGCCAGCACGACGAGCAGCACGACCCCGAGCACGCCGGCGAGGACGAGCCAGCGCAGGCCGTAGTCGACGGCGGGGTCGAACGTGCCCACGACGCCGATGTCCAGCGAGGGCAGCACGAGCAGCAGGGAGGCGACTGCGGCCAGGGCGCCGCCGACGACGGCCATGCCCAGCAGCGCGACGTACTCGGTGAGGATCGCGCGGCGCAGGTCGCGACGGCGTACGCCGACCACGCGCAGCGCCGCGACCTCGTAGGACCGCCAGCGCAGCTGCACGACCGCCAGCGCCAGGACGCCCAGGAACGCGAGCGCGAGCGTCAGCACGCCCACCAGCAGGAAGACGCGCCAGCCCAGGGAGAAGGCGTCGGAGCGGAGCTGGGCGAGCTCGTCTCCCTCGGTGCGCACGGTGGAGAGGTCGACGCCGGACTTGCGCAGGTCCTGGAGCACCGAGGCGGGCGTGTCGCCGGCGACCATCAGCTCGGTGATGGTGACGTCGGTGGACAGGTCGCCGTACTCGCGCAGCGCAGCCCCCAGGTCGGAGAGGCCGCCGTTGTTGCCCACGACCGGCAACGTGCCGGCTGTGCCCCTCACCCGCATCGGTGTGCGCGTGCCGATGAGGGACGCGCCCTCGACGTCGTCGGTGCCCGTCTCCTCGAGCGGCGTCGTGCTCGTGACCACCACGTTGGGCGACTCGGGCAGGTCCGCGGACGTGATCCGCACGATCGTCGAGTCGCCCTTGGCGATGTCCAGCGCGAGGCCGTCGCGGCCCGGCGTGAGGTCCACGGGCGGCGCGTCAGAGGTGCCGAACGGTCGCGCCGCCCGCCAGGCCCCGTCCTCGGTGAGGCGCCAGTCCCCGGGATCGTCGCCGTCGCCCGCGATGCTCGCGATCCGCAGGGAGCCGTGAGCGTCGGAGACCGAGGAGCTGCTGCCGGACAGGTAGAGCTGCTGCAGCTCACACCCCTGCTCGCACCCGGACGCGAAGCCCTTGATCGTGACGTCGCCCTCCATCGGCACCTCGCCCATCGGCAGGACCTCCTGGTCCCCGCTGGCGGTCGAGACGTAGCGCATCCACAGCGACAGCGGCAGGTTCAGGCTGCCGCGCAGCTTGATGTCCTCGAGCCGGAAGGTGAGGGAGTTGCCGCTCCACGTGATCGGGTCGGCCTTCGAGCCCTCCTCCAGCCAGTCCTGCACCTGCTGCGGGCTGCCCACACCCCAGTCGGAGTCCCAGGCCGTGGTCTGTGCGAACCGCGGTGAGTCGACCAGCGCGACCCGCGCGCCGTCGGTCGTGCGTGGCGCCGGGGGCACGAAGGCCGCGAGGTACCGGCCCTCGGGGTCGAGCTGGTGGGTGAGCCAGTAGAGCTGCGCCGGCGTGCTGTCGGTGAAGTACGCCGTCGACGCGCCCACCGTCGCGGCGGCCTTCGAGACCCGCCAGTCGTCGGCGACCTTCCAGGCCGAGGCGGCGAACGTCGCCATCGCCGTGGCCAGCAGCAACGGGAGCACGAGCTGCATCAGGTCCTGCCGCCGGACCAGGCGGCGCGACGCGAGGAACGGCGAGAGACCGCCCCGTGACGAGGTGCCCGACATCCACACCCGGGCCAGGAACGCCAGACCCACCATGGCCAGCACCGAGGCGCCGAGCGCGACGAACAGCGGCGTGAGCAGCTCCAGGAAGCTCGAGGACTGCGTGGCGTCCGACGTCACCACCTGCACGATCGCGGCCACGGACAGCATGACCAGCGCGCCCTGGGCGAGCAGGGCCCAGCGCGACGTCGTACGCCGCCGGGTCGCGGAGGCCAGCGACGCGGCCAGCGGCTCTCGTACGACGCCCAGCACGGCCACCAGCGCGCCGGCGAGCGCCGCCGCGGTGACGATGACGGCGGAGGCCACCGCCTGAGGGGTGACCACGAACGGCGTCTGACCGAGCCAGGTGTTCGTGACGACCCGGGAGACCGCGACCGCGAGGGCGATGCCGACGGGCACGGCGAGCACGAGCACGGCCACGGGCTCCGCGACCGCGAACCGGATGACCTTCGACGTCGAGAACCCACGGAGCTTGGCGAGAGCCACCTCCTGGCGGCGGACCTCGGCGGCCGAGGAGATCAGCACGTAGAGCAGGAGCAGGGCCAGGACGACGAGGGGCACGATCGCGGCCAGCGTGATCTGGGACAGCAGGTGCTGCTCGGCCCGGACGTCCTCGAAGAGGCTCTGGAGGCTGACCGCGTCGTCGCTCTGGATGACCGGCGGCGGCTCCGCGGCGATCTCCGCCTGCCAGGCCACCAGGTTGGCCTGCGCGGTGTCCATCGTGTCGATGTCGACCTTCTGCAGGTCGATCGCCCGCTCGGCGCCCCCGATGGCGTCGTACCGGATGCCCGCGCGGTCGACCAGGAGGGAGGGCGCCGGCAGCGGTGGTGAGCCGGCGGGCGGCGGGCGCAGGAGACCGTCGCCGAAGGTGTGCGACGGGTCGAACCAGTAGTCGTCGGTCTCGTCGGCGATCGTGTAGGTGCCGACGATCGTCCACGTCTGCTCGAAGTCCGCCGGCTCCTTGCCCTTGCCCGCGAACGCCGTGTAGGTGATCGAGATCGTGTCGCCGACCTGCTTCTGGATCGTCTTGAGCATGGTCGCGTCGACGAGTGCTTCGTCCGGACCCGAGGGGCACGACCCCACGATGGTGGCCCGCTGGCACATGCCGTCACGCCAGTAGGCCCGCATCGGGTGCGGGACGCCGCCCACGGCGTACGTGCCGGTGCTCTCGAGGTAGCTGATCGGCTTCTTCCAGAAGGAGCTCGCGGTTGGCGAGGAGACCAGATCCAGTGCGGTGTCGGTCATCTTCTGTCGGTCGCCGTCACTCAGTGCCTCCCCCTGGCTCGACGGCACCGTGGGGGTGAAGATGTTGCTGCTGGCCGCGACGCTCGACGCCACCTCGGTCTGGAGGCCCGTGTCGATGTTCAGGCGTTCGAGCGTGCGCTGGTCGAGCACGTGCTCCGATGAGGACCGGGCGTACAGCGGGGTGGCCACCGCGACGAGCATCGAGAGCACGCCGAGCGTGAAGACGCCGACGTTGAGCCAGCGCCGAGACCGCAGACCCGCGAGGAAGGTGCTCAACTCGCGTGGCCTCCGGGCGGCGCCATGTCCACGCGGCGGATGAGGACGCCGTCCTCGGTCTCCACGAACTCCACCAGCGAGCCGGCCGGGTAGTCCTCGGCCCATTCCTCGGGAAGGTGGACGGCGCCGTCCTGGTCGATGACGGCGTAGTCGCGGCCGTGCACGCCCTCCGAGCCGATCCGGCCGTTGCGGATGGTGACCCGCCGCGGGATCCGGGCGGCGATGTCGGGGTCGTGGGTGACGATGACGACGGTGGTGCCGAGCTCGTTGTTCACGCGCTGGATCAGGTCGACCATCGTGTCCCGGTCGGCGTGCCCGAGCTGGGAGGTCGGCTCGTCGCAGAGCAACAGGCCGGCGCCGCTGGACACGGTGACCGCCAGTGCGACGCGCTGCTGCTCGCCGCCGGACATGGCGTTCACGTTCTTGTCGGTGAGCTCGCCGAGCCCCAGCGTGTCGAGCAGCTGGCGGGGGCTGGGCAATTGGCGGACATCGGCGGCCGCCATGCCGCGCCGGGCGAACTCGACGTTCCCGGCCGCGGTGGCGTAGGTCAGCAGGTTGCGGCGGGCGCCCTGGAGCAGGGAGGCGACCTTGCCGGCCCGCAGCCTGGTCAGCTCGGACTCCGCGATCCGGCTGATGTCGATGCCGTCGACGATCACCTTCCCGGCCGAGGCGCGCTGGAGGCCACCGAACAGGCCCAGCAGCGTCGACTTGCCCGAGCCGGACGGGCCGAGCAGCGCCACCTGCTCCCCGGGCGCGATGTCCAGGTTGACGCCGCGTAGGGCGACCACGTCGTGCCCGGCCAGGGTCGTGTAGATGTGCACGACGTTCTGGCAGCGCACCGCGATCCCGGCGTGGCCGGGGACGCCCGCGCGGGGCCGGTGCTCGACCGAGACGCTCATCGTCGGTCCCCGTCGGTGGCCGGCCGCATGTAGACGTCGTGCTCGTGACCGGGCTCGGGCGGTGGGGGCGGCGGGGCCTGGAGCTCGATCCGGCCGTCGACGAGGTGGAGCTCCTCGTCGCACTCCTCCGCGACCGCGGGGTCGTGCGTGGCGAGCAGCACCACCGCCCCGCGGTTGGCCTCCATCCGCAGCTGGCCGACCACGACGTCGCGGTTGGCCTCGTCGAGCTCGCTGGTCGGCTCGTCGGCGAGCAGCACCGCGGCCCCAAGCACCAGCGCCCGGGCCACCGCGACCCGCTGGAGCTGGCCGCCGGAGAGCTCGGAGATCAACCGGTCGGCGAGCTCGTCGACGCCCACCCGGGCCAGGGCCTCCACGGCCTTCTCGGTCGCTTCGACGGGGCCGGCGCCGCGACCGCGCAGGGCGATGGAGACGTTCTCGGCCGCCGTGAGCGTCGGCACCAGGCCGTAGCTCTGCAGGACGAAGCCGGTGCCCGGCAGCGGATCGCCGCCCTTGGTGGTCACCGGCCCGCCGTCGTACGACGCGGTGCCGGTCGCCGGCTTGGCCAGCCCGCCGACCAGGGAGAGGAGCGTGGTCTTGCCCGACCCGGACGAGCCGGTCACCGCCAGCATGCGACCCGGTTCGGCCAGCATCGAGACGGTGTCGAGCACCCGGCGACCGTCGACGTCGAACGAGAGGTCCGTCCCCACGAGCCGACCGTCTTGGCGCCCGTCGCCCCCGTTCGTGGTCACCCGATGGAGGTTAGGGACCCCCGGACGCAATTCCCACGGTCGGGTGCCCCCTGTGCCGAAATCGTGACCTCGATCTAGAGATTTTCCAGCAAGGTGTCCGCGGCGGTGTACGGGTCGGACTCCCCGGCCACGACCGCCTCCGCGAGGTCGTCGAGCTCGACCCGGGCGTGCACGTCGTCCCACCGGCGACGGAGCGCGGTGACCGCGATGGTCTCGATCTCGTCGCGCGCCCGGCGGGTGCGTCGCGTCTCCAGCTCACCCGACTCGCGCAGCCAGGCGGCGTGCCGGGCGATCTCCGCCACGAGCTCGTCGACGCCCTCACCCCGGTGCGCGACGGTCTTCACGATCGGCGGCCTCCAGGCGCCCTCGCCCCGGGCGCCCAAGGCGATCATGCCCCGCAGGTCGCGGCGCAGCTGGTCGGCGCCGTCGCGGTCGGCCTTGTTGACGACGTAGATGTCGCCGATCTCGAGGATGCCCGCCTTCGCGGCCTGGATGCCGTCCCCGGCACCGGGCGCGAGCAGGACCAGGGTCGTGTCGGCGAGGCCGGCGACCTCGACCTCGCTCTGCCCCACGCCGACCGTCTCGATCAGGACGACGTCGCAGCCGGCCGCGTCGAGGACACGCAGGGCCTGCGGCGTCGACCACGACAGCCCGCCCAGGTGGCCGCGCGAGGCCATCGAGCGGATGTAGACGTCACGGTCCAGGGCGTGGTCCTGCATCCGCACCCGGTCGCCGAGGAGGGCGCCCCCGGAGAACGGTGACGACGGGTCGACCGCCAGCACGCCGACCCGCCGGCCCTCCTTGCGCAGCTCCCCGACCAACGCGTTGGTCGAGGTGGACTTGCCCACGCCCGGCGACCCGGTGATGCCCACGATCTGCGCGTGGCCGGCGTACGGCGCGAGCGCGGCCATCACCTCCCGCAGCTGCGGGGCGTCGTCCTCGACCCAGGAGATCAGCCGCGCGACGGCGCGGGCGTCACCCTCGCGGGCCCGGCTGACGAGCTCGTCGACGGACGGGTTCGCTCGCACTCAGGGCACGCGCACGATCAGGGCGTCGCCCTGGCCACCGCCACCGCACAGGGCAGCCGCGCCGACACCGCCGCCACGGCGCTTGAGCTCGTGCGCCAGGTGCAGCACGATCCGGGCGCCGGACATGCCGACGGGGTGTCCCAGCGCGATGGCGCCGCCGTTCACGTTGACCTTGTCCTCGTCCAGGCCGAGGGACCGCGCCGAGGCGATGCCGACCGCGGCGAACGCCTCGTTGATCTCGACGAGGTCGAGGTCGGCCGGGGTGATGCCGTCCTTCGCCGTCGCCTTCGCGATCGCGTTCGCCGGCTGCTGCTGCAGCGTCGAGTCGGGGCCGGCCACCTGGGCGTGCGCACCGATCTCGGCGAGCCACTCCAGCCCGAGCTCCTCGGCCTTGGCCTTGCTCATCACCACGACGGCGCAGGCACCGTCGGAGATCTGCGAGGCCGAGCCGGCGGTGATCGTGCCGTCCTTGCTGAAGGCCGGACGCAGCTTGCCGAGCGACTCGACCGTCGTGTCGGCGCGGACGCCCTCGTCGGCGGTCACCTGGATGTCGCCGCCCCTGGCCTTCACCGTCACCGGGACGACCTCGTCGTCGAAGACGCCGTTCTTCCAGGCCTCGGCCGCACGCTGGTGGGACCGGGCGGCGAACGCGTCCTGCTCCTCGCGGGTCAGGCCGTCGGCGGCGGCGTTGCACTGCTCGGTGAGCATGCCCATCGCCTGCGCGGTCGCCTGGTCCCAGAGCGCGTCGTTGGCCATCGAGTCGACCAGCGTGGTGTCGCCGTACTTGAAGCCCTCGCGCGACTTCGGCAGCAGGTGCGGCGCCTGGGTCATCGACTCCATGCCCCCGGCCACGACGATCTCGACCTCGCCGGCGCGGATCAGCTGGTCGGCCATCGCGATCGCGTTCACGCCCGACAGGCAGACCTTGTTGATGGTGATGCTCGGGACGTTCATCGGTACGCCGCCCGCGACGGCCGCCGTACGCGCGGGGTTCTGCCCGGCGCCGGCCTGGATGACCTGGCCCATGATCACGTAGTCGACCTGGTCGCCGGAGACTCCGGCCTTCTCCAGGGCACCCGCGATGGCGACGCCGCCCAGCTGGGCCGCGGACTGGTCCTTGAGGCCTCCGAGCAGCCGGCCGATCGGCGTACGAGCACCGGCGACGATGACGGATCCGGACATGACGTGCCTCCTGGGTCTGCGGGTGAGTCTCTGGCGACGATACCCACGGCGACGTGCCGCTCGCGAGGCCGCGGACCCCCGGGGCGGTGAGGAAATCCTCACAAGGCATGGCCTCTCCCGGATGCCCCCGCGAGCATGGCCGCATGTCCTTCCCGGATCACTTCTCTGGTCACCTCTTCACCGCGATCGACCACGTCGGCGTCGCCGTGCCGGACCTCGACGAGGCGATCGCGTTCTACCGCGACACCTTCGGCATGGAGACCGTGCACGAGGAGACCAACGAGGAGCAGGGCGTGCGCGAGGCGATGGTCGCGGTCGGTGACCCAACATCCGCGGGTCCTGCATCCAGCTGCTCGCGCCGCTCACCCCGGAGTCCACGATCGCCAAGTTCCTGGAACGCTCCGGCCCGGGCATGCAGCAGCTCGCCTACCGGGTCGAGGACGTCGAGGCCGTCTCCGAGACCCTCCGCGCCCGCGGCGTACGCCTGCTGTACGACGAGCCCCGCCGCGGCACCTCCGGCTCCCGGGTCAACTTCGTCCACCCCAAGGACGCCGGCGGCGTCCTGATCGAGCTCGTGGAGCCGGCCTGATCTCACGGTTACCACCAACCCCTTCGTGTTGCGGTCCGTTGCGCCGCCGTCGGACCGTGCTCACCTCGCCGAGTCGGCGCTAGTTGCCCTCGCCACTGCGCCGACTCGGCGTGACTTGCCGGCAACTAGCGCCGACTCGGCTGTGTCGCGGCCCGAACATCGACTGTTACGTGTCGCACAGACCGGCCCATCGAAGGTGAACGCGCACTAACTTGCAGACCGTGCAGCAGATCCGCGACGCCATCCTGGCCGGCGACACGACGGGCGAGGAGTTCGCCGCCCTGGCGATGCCCGAGTCCTACCGCGGCGTGACCGTCCACAAGGACGAGGTGGAGATGTTCGCGGGCCTCGAGGCCAGGGACAAGGACCCGCGCACGTCGCTGCACGTCGACGACGTACCGGTCCCCGAGCTGGGTCCGGGTGAGGCGCTGGTGGCGGTGATGGCCAGCGCCATCAACTACAACACCGTCTGGACGAGCATCTTCGAGCCGGTCTCGACGTTCTCGTTCCTCGAGCGGTACGGCCGGCTCAGCCCGCTCTCGAAGCGGCACGACCTCCCGTACCACGTGGTCGGCTCCGACCTGGCCGGCGTCGTGCTCCGCACCGGCCCCGGGGTGCACCTCTGGAACCCCGGCGACGAGGTCGTCGCCCACTGCCTGAGCGTCGAGCTCGAGGGCCCCGACGGCCACAACGACACGATGCTCGACCCCGAGCAGCGCATCTGGGGCTTCGAGACGAACTTCGGCGGCCTCGCCGAGGTCGCGCTGGTCAAGTCCAACCAGCTGATGCCCAAGCCCGCGCACCTGACCTGGGAGGAGGCCGCGTCGCCGGGCCTGGTCAACTCCACGGCGTACCGCCAGCTCGTCTCCCACAACGGCGCCGGCATGAAGCAGGGCGACAACGTCCTCATCTGGGGCGCGAGCGGTGGCCTCGGCGGGTTCGCGACGCAGTACGCGCTGAACGGCGGCGCCACGCCCGTGTGCGTGGTGAGCAACGACGAGAAGGCCGCCATCTGCCGGGCCATGGGCGCCGAGCTGATCATCAACCGCGCCGAGGCGGGGTACCAGTTCTGGAAGGACGAGAACAACCAGGACCCGGCCGAGTGGCGCCGCTTCGGCAAGGACATCCGGGCGCTGACGGGCGGCGAGGACGTCGACATCGTCTTCGAGCACCCGGGCCGCGAGACGTTCGGGGCGAGCGTGTACGCCGCGCGGAAGGGCGGCACGATCGTCACCTGTGCCTCGACGAGCGGCTTCATGCACCAGTACGACAACCGGTACCTCTGGATGAACCTCAAGCGGATCATCGGCTCGCACTTCGCCAACTACCGCGAGTCGTGGGAGGCCAACCGGCTGATCGCGAAGGGGATGATCCACCCGACGCTGTCGCAGGTCTACCCGCTGGAGGAGACCGGGCAGGCCGCGCTCGACGTGCACCGCAACGCCCACCAGGGCAAGGTCGGCGTGCTCTGCCTGGCTCCCGAGGAGGGTCTCGGCGTCCGCGACCCGGAGATGCGCGCGAAGCACGAGCGTGCGATCAACCGGTTCCGGGGAGTCTGACCTCCGTCTGGCGAGACAACCCCGCGGGGTGTTCTGGCGTCACACCTCCCATGGGGGACACTGTGGTCCAGCACGTGTCGAGACCAGCCCGAGGGAGTGACGCTGCATGAGCGACCGTGGCCTGTCGATCTTCGACGAGGAGCCCGAGGAGCGTGAGGAGCTGACGGGCGAGCTGTTGCCCGACCAGGACGTCGAGCGCACCCAGGTGCTGCCTCCGATGTCTGCGGCAGCCTCGCCGAGCCAGCCCGCCCACACCAAGCCGGCGCAGGCCCAGCCCACCCAGACCCAGCAGCGACCCGTCCTCCCGCCGGCCGCCACCCCGCGACCCCAGCCGGCCCCGCAGGGGTCGGTCGCCGAGGCCGCCCAGGTGCACGCGCGCCACACGAGCGCACCGGTCGCCGGCGCGGGCGTCGCGATCCCGACCGTCCGCCGCGGCGGCTACGACCGTGACGCCGTCGACGCCCGCCTGCGTCAGCTGGGCGGGGAGCGCGACCGCCTCACCGGCGGCCTGAGCGACGCGCACGGCCGGATCGGCGAGCTCGAGAGCGCTCTCGCCGCGGCCCAGCTGGAGCTCGACGAGAACAGGAACCCGTCGTACGCCGGTCTCGGCGGCCGCGCGACCTCGATGCTGCGGCTGGCCGAGGAGGAGGCGGGCGAGGTCCGCGCCAGCGCCCAGCGCGACGCCGCGGAGATCCGCGAGCAGGCCCAGCGTGACGCCCAGGCCCTGCGGGCCGACGCGACGCGCGAGGCCGAGGACATGCGCCTGGTGCAGCTCAAGGAGCTCGACGAGACCCGCGCCCGGGTCCTGGCCGACGCCGAGCAGGAGCGCAGCCTGGCTCGCAGCGAGGCCGCCGATGTGCTGGCCTCCGCGAAGCGCGAGTCCGACCAGCTCCGGCTGGCCGCCCAGCAGGAGACCAACGAGCTCCGCGTGGGGGCCAAGCGCGAGGCCGAGCAGGCCCGGGCTGCCGCCGACCGCGAGGTACAGGAGGCTCGGCGCACGCTGGCGGTGGAGAAGGAACGGCTGGCCCGCGAGGCCAGCGACCACCACGCCAGCGCGACCGCCGAGACCGGCCGACTGGTCACCGAGGCCGAGTCGCGGGCCACGTCCGCCGAGCAGCGCGCCCGCGAAGCGATCGCTCAGTCGCAGGCGCACCGCGAGCAGGCCCACACCGAGTCCGAGGCGATGCTCAGCCGCGCGCGTCGTGAGGCCGAGCAGGTCGTCTCCCTCGCCCGCAGCCAGGCGGAGTCGGTGAACACCAGCGCCCAGGCCGACGCCGAGCGCCAGCTCGCCGTCGTCAAGGCCGAGGTCGAGCGGATCTCCAAGCGCCGCGACGCGATCACCGCCCAGCTGGCCAGCCTGCACGACGTGGTCGCCGGCTTCGCCAGCGACGAGGACGAGCAGTCGACCGAGAAGAAGCCGGACTCCGGCAAGGGCGACGCTTGAACCTCCGCCGGCGGGTCACCGCCGACACCAGCGACGAGCAGACCGAGGACGTCGAGGACGTCGAGGACGACGAGGAGGACGACGAGCCGGCGGACCTCGGCCGGCCGGGCCCCCGCTTCGACCGCCACTCGCCCTTCTACATCGGCTTCTTCGGAGGCCTCGGCTTCGTGCTGGCGGGCTGGCTGTTCGGCCAGATCGAGCGCATCGGCAGCGTGCTCATCCTCATCGTCGTCTCGCTGTTCATCGCGGCCGGACTGAACCCCTCGGTCGAGTGGTTCCAGCGTCGCGGCATGCGCCGCAGCCTGGCGGTGACGTGCGTGATCGTGATCTTCCTGCTCGCCGTCGCCCTGTTCCTGCTGGCGATCGTGCCGGTCATCACCGACCAGGTCACCCAGATCACCGACAACGCCCCGGCGTGGCTCGACCAGCTCCAGAAGAACCAGAAGGTCCAGGACCTCGACGACCGCTTCGACATCATCGACAAGGTCCGCGAGTACGTCCAGAACGGCAACTTCGCCTCCGGGCATCTTCGGCGGCGTCCTCGGGCATCAGCCTGCGGGTGCTCGGCGCGCTGGCCAACGCGTTCGTGATCCTGGTGCTGACGCTCTACTTCCTGTCCTCGCTCGAGTCGACCAAGAACGCCCTCTACCGGCTGGCCCCCGCCTCGCGCCGCGACCGCGTCAGCAAGCTCGGCGACCGGGTGGTCGCGAGCGTCGGCGGGTACGTCTCCGGCGCGGCCGTCGTCGCCGCCTGCGCCGGCATCTCCTCGCTGATCTTCCTGTTCGTCGTGGGGCTCGGCCAGTACGCCGTGGCGCTGGCCTTCGTGGTCCTGCTCCTCGACGTGATCCCCATGATCGGCGCCACCATCGGAGCGGTGATCGTCTCGGCCATCGGCTTCGCCACCGACCTCCGGACCGGCATCCTCTGCGTGATCTTCTACATCGTCTACCAGCAGCTCGAGAACTACGTGCTCTACCCGCGGGTGATGTCGCGCTCCGTGGACATCCCGGGTGCGGCGACCGTCATCGCGGCCCTGGTCGGCGCCGCGCTGCTGGGCGTGGTCGGCGCGCTGCTCGCCATCCCCACCGCCGCGGCGCTGCTGATGATCCTGCGCGAGGTGTGGATCAGGCGCCAGGACGCGCGGTAGGCCGGTCTCGCCTGGGCCGGCGGTGCGTGAGTGTTGGTTTCGGGCTGCGAAACCAACACTCACTCACCGCCCCTCAGCAACATCACACTCCAGGACGCCCGGTAGCCCGCTCGCCCAGCTTCACGGCCACCACGCCGGCCAGGATCAGCACGCCGCCGAGGAGCTGGACCGCGTGCGGCAGCTCGTCGAGCAGGAACCACGCCCAGAGCACCCCGGAGACGACCTCGAGCAGCGCCACGAACGAGCCCAGCCGCGAGCCCAGCCGGCGGATGGCGGCGATGCCGGCGACGTACGACACCGCGGCCGTGACCACGCCCAGCAGGACGATCGGGACCCACCACGCGACCGCGGACCCGGCGAGGTCGACGTCGACGGTCGCCGCCCGCATGTCGAGCAGGCCGACCAGGCCGAGGAGCGCGAGCGACACCGCCGCCACGAGCATCCCGCCGGCGGCGAGCGCGATCGGCGGCAGGACGTTGGAGTCGTCGCCGGACATCAGGAAGTACGTCGCGCAGCCCAGCATCGCCAACACCGCCCAGGCCACGCCCACCAGGCTGAGGTCGGCTCCGGACAGCACGTCGAGGACCAGCAGCAGACCGAGTGCGGCCAGCAGCGCGCCCGCGACCGTCACCCGGCTCGGCCGCTCGCCGCGCCGCAGCCAGAGGAACACCACGACCGCGGCGGGCGCCGTGAACTCGATCAGCAGGGCGGGCGCCACCGGCATGTGCGCCACGGCGGAGAAGTAGGAGAACTGCGGCACGGCGACGGCCACCACGCCGTACACCGCCACCGTCCGCAGGTGCGAGCGAAGGAGGTGCCACCGGCCCCGCATCGCGACCAGACCGAACGGCAGGACGGCGCCGGCCGCGATCGCGATCCGCAGCAGCGACACGGCGCCCGGCGTCCAGCCCGTGTCGAGCAGCCCGCGGGCCAGGGCGCCCGAGAGCCCGAACGACGCGGCCGAGATGATCGCGAAGGCCAGGCCCGACAGCGTCCGAGGCGAGCTCGGCGAGGCGCCGGGTGTCATCCGCCAACGTCGTCATGACATGTGACGCTACGCTCGGGTCGTGTAACCTGTCAACGTGGTCTTCGCACATGACACGGCGATCTCGCTCCAAGCGGCGGTGACCCTCGTCAACTCCGGCGAGGACCCCGACACGCTCACGTCGGTCGCCGACCTCGACGAGTTCTACGCCCGCTTCGAGTTCACCGGCCGCCGCGACGGCGACGAGGCCGAGCTGGACGCCGTACGCCGCTCGCGTCCGCGCCTGCGCCGCCTGCTGACCGCAGAGCGCGACGACGCGGTGGTGATGGTCAACGCCATGCTCCGGGAGGCACGCGCGGTGCCCCAGCTGACGCGCCACGACCAGTTCGACTGGCACATCCACGCGGTCGACCCCGAGGCCCCGCTGGACGGGCGGATCGCGGTCGAGACGGCGATGGCCATGATCGACGTGATCCGCGCCGACGAGATGTCCCGCCTCGGCGTCTGCGCGCAGGACGACTGCGAGAGCATCGTGCTCGACCTGTCCCGCAACCGCTCGAAGATCTTCTGCGGCGGCAGCTGCAGCAACCGCGCCGCGGTGGCGGCGTACCGCGCCAGGAGGCGCTAGGTCGCGAGGAAGGCCTCCAGCACGCTGGCGAAGGCCTCGGGCTGCTCGGAGTGCACCCAGTGGCCCGCGCCGCGGACGGTCAGCCTCCGCACGCGCGGGAAGAGCGCCCTCATCTCCTCGCCGTGCTCGTCGAGGACGTGCTCGGACCGCTCGCCGCGCACCCACAGCACCGGGCCCGTGTAGGGCTCGACGCCGGCCAGCTCCGCGGTCGGCCAGCCGGTGATGGCGTCCATCCGACGGTCGAGCACCTCGAGGTTCGGCTGCCAGGCCCACCCCGGCGGCTCGGGCGAGCGGCGCAGGTTCTGCAGCAGGAAGGAGCGCACCACGTCGTCCGGCACGGCCGGCCGGAGCGCGGCGTCGGCGTCCGCCCTGGTCTCCAGAGCGGACAGGTCGAGGGCGCGCAGCGCGTGGACGTACCCGACGAACTCGCGCCCGCTCGCGTACTCCACCGGCGCCACGTCCACCACGCACAGCCGGGCGACGCGCTCACGGTGCCGCAGGGCCAGCACCATGGCGATCTTGCCGCCCATCGAGTGCCCGACCAGCGCCACCGGGTCGTCGCCGGCGTGCACGGCGATCGCCGCAGCCACCTCGTCCGCGGCGTCGGGGTAGGAGAAGTCGTCGGTCCACGTCGACCGCCCGTGCTGCGGCATGTCGAGCAGCAGCACCCGGTGCCGCTCGGCGACCTTCTTGGACATCTGCGTCCAGTTCTTGCCCTGCCCGAACAGCCCGTGGCAGAACACCACCCACGACCCCTGCTCGCCCTGGATGGTCGCGTGCAGGCCAGAGGTCACCCGGCCGAGGCTATCGGCGAGTCGGCGCCAATTGCCCGTCGTACCCTGCCGAGTCGGCGCCAGTTGCCGGCAACAAGCGCCGACTCGGCGTCATCACGGAGGCAAGTAGCGCCGACTCGGGGAACGACGGGTCAGAAGTCGAAGCCGTCGAACAGGTTGCCGATGCCGTCGCCGATGCTGCCGATGCCGTCGCCGATCCCGTCGGCCAGCGCACCGAGACCCTCGCCGAGACCGTCGAAGCCGCCGCCGAACATGACGCCCATGAACATCCATTCCATGGGGCCGAACGCGCCGAAGTACCCCTGGGCGTACGGCGCGTACGCGCGGCCGCCCTGCCAGTAGGGCACCCGCTCCGAGCCGACCATCACCATCCGGGAGTCGGGCTCGGCGCCGGCCTTGACCCGCTCGGCGTCCAGGGCGCAGGCGGGGACGTCGCGCTCGACGCCGCCGGGCGGAGCGTAGGGCACGTCCTCGACCGCCATCCCGTGCCGCGGGTCGAAGAAGCAGGCCGGCCGGCGGGTGGGCAGCGGCGCACCGGTGACGCGCGCGCGGACGCACGCGATGGCGTACCGCCCGTCGTCGAGGATCTTGGTGACGTTCGTGATCTCGTCGGGCGAGGTCATGTAGTCACCGGCCATCTTGGCCGACTCGTAGGCGTCCAGCGCCCGCTGGTAGTCCGAGCGCGCACCCTTGTCGAGGTCGCGCCCGGTCATGTCCTCGCCGAGGTCCTGGAGCTCGACGCCGAGGGCGGTGATGTCCTCGTACGCCAGCTTCTTCACCGGCTCGAGCTCGACGGCCTTCCGCTCGAGCTCCTTGCGCTCCGCGGAACGCTTGGCGACCACCGCGACGCCGACGATCGCGGCGATGAGGACGATCAGCAACACCCAGCCCATGGGGCCAGCCTACGAAATCGCGCCAAGGACGCCGTCTGCCGAAGACTGCGGCGGCCGCCCGCAGCTCCTCGGGCCCCTCGATGGTGAACGCGTGGCCGAGAGTGCCGAAGTGCCAGAGCAGGGCCTCCGGGCTGTGCGCGCCGGCCACCACGCGGCAGGTGTGCTCGTCGACCTCCTCCACCGATCCCGACGCCGGCGTGATCTGCTCGCGCACGACCGCGGCCGGCGCGTGGACGAGCACGCGCGCCTCGTGCGGGTACGGGCTGACGGTCACCGCCCGCTGCACGTACGCCGCGGGGTCGGGCGCCTCGCGGAGCCGGAAGCGCCAGGTCGTGGCCCGCACGTCGCGCATCCGGTCCAGTCGAAGGGTGCGCCAGTCGTCCCGGTCGGGGTCGAAGGCCAGCAGGTACCACCGTCGGCCGGTCGCCACCAGGCCGTAGGGCTCGACCCGCCGCTCGGCCGACGGACGCTCGGGGGCCAGGTACGTGAGGTCGACCCGCACGTGGTCCCGCGTGGCGCGGGCCAGGACGAGCAGGGCGTCGGCGTCCACCTCGACCCGCCCGCCCTCGAGCGTCGTGATCGCGTCGTGCACCGCCCGCACCTCCGCCCGCAGCCGGGCGGGCAGCACCTGGTCGAGCTTGGCCAGGGTCCGGACGGCGGCCTCGCTGGCTCCGGCCACGGTGCCGCCCGCGGCCAGCCGCAGCGAGACGGCGGTGGCGATCGCCTCCTCGTCGTCGAGCAGCAGCGGCGGCAGCGCCATGCCGGCACCGAGCCGGTAGCCGCCACCGACACCCTGCGTGGCGTGGACCGGGTACCCCAGGGCCCGCAGCCGTTCCACGTCGCGACGCACGCTGCGCGTGGTCACGGCGAGCCGCTCGGCGAGCTCCGGCCCGGTCCACACGCTGCGCCTCTGGAGAAGTCCGAGCAGGCGCAGCACGCGCTCGGTGGTGTCCACGCGCGGCAGTCTGCCACCGATAGCGGACCGATACTGTCCGCTTGCCGTGGCAGGCTCTGCGCATGGACTGGAACCGGCTGCTGCTCGACCAGCTCGTCACCCACTGGGACCACCCGCTCCGCCCGCGCCTCGACGGCCTCACCGACGAGGAGTACTTCTGGGAGCCGGTGCCCGACGCGTGGACGCTTGCGCGGCCAGGACGGCGGGCTCACGATCGACTGGGCCTGTCCGCCGCCCGACCCCGCGCCGTTCACCACGATCGCCTGGCGGTTGAACCACATCATCGTCAGCGTCCTTGCCCAGCGCGTCGCCTCGCACTTCGGCGGTCCGGCGGCGGACTGGGAGACCTGGCCGTACGCCGCCACCGCGGCCGAGGCGCTCGACCAGCTCGACGCGGCGTACGAGAGCTGGGTCGCCGGCGTCCGCGCTCTCGGCGAGGATGGCCTGGCCCGGCCGTGCGGACCGGCCGAGGGGCCGTACGCCGATGCACCGCTCGCCGCGCTGGTCACCCACATCCATCGCGAGGTGATCCACCACGGCGCCGAGATCTGCACGATCCGCGACCTGTACGCCCACACCGATCGAGAGGACCGCTGATGGCTGCCACCTTCCAGGTGAGCTTCGACTGCGCCGACCCCGGCGCCCTGTCCCTGTTCTGGAACGAGGTGCTGGGCTACCGGCTCGACAGTCCGCCGCCGCCGTACGAGACCTGGGAGGAGGCGCTCGACGCCTTCGGCGTGCCGGAGGAGAACCGCAACGACGCCAGCGCCTCGGTCGATCCCGACGGGGTCGGGCCGCGGCTCTGGTTCCAGAAGGTGCCCGAACCCAAGGCGGCGAAGAACCGTGTCCACCTCGACGTCCGGACCGCCAGCGACCTGCGCGGTGACGAGCGGATGGCCGCGCTCGAGAAGCGCTGCGACGAGCTGGTCGCCCTGGGCGCCACGCGGCTGTGGCGGATCGAGCCGGACCACATCAACCTCGGGCACATCACCATGCAGGATCCCGAGGGCAACGAGTTCTGCCTCGACTGACCGCCTTGGTCCCCACACCGATTCGTCTGCGGATCACCGTGACTTCTCAGGCTCACGGGCGCAGACGAATCGCGTGTCGGGCGTCAGATGGCGGCGACCTTGCCCTCGCCGGTCCGGGTGATCAGCCCGTCGCTCACCGCGAGGGCGAGCGCCTTGTCGAAGCGGCCCGACTCCCAGTACTCGTCGCCGACCATGCGGCCGAGATCCTCGGGCGTCTGCGGACCCTGGGCCCTCAGGGCCCGGACCAGCTGGCCGATCTCGTAGTTCACGTGCCGGTCGCGGGGTCCTTCGGTGGATGCCTTGGGAGGCGGCATCGGGGTCATCGTCGTCCTCCTGTCGTCGCTTCCTCGTCTTCGCTGGCCGGGCCAGGGTCGTCGGGGTCCTCGGCGGTCAGCGGTTGCGCCAGCGACTCCAGCGACTTGCCCTCGGCCTTCACGCCCAGGAACGCAGCCACGATGCCGCCCGCGATCATCAACCCCGCGCCGATGAAGTAGCCGGGGGCGATCCCGGTGATGTCGTCCGCACCGTCGATGAGCTTGCCGAAGTACAGCGGGCCGGTGATGCCGCCGACCGCGGTGCCGATGGCGTAGAAGAAGGCGATGCAGAGCGCTCGCGTCTCCATCGGGAAGACCTCGCTGGCGGTGAGGTACGCCGCGCTGGCTCCCGCCGAGGCGAAGAAGAAGATGATGCAGCCCATCAGCGTCAGCGTCACGGGAGTCACGCTGCCGAGGAAGAGGCCCGTGCCGGCGAGCAGCACGCCGGACACGATGTAGGTGCCGGCGATCATCGGCACCCGCCCCACGGTGTCGAAGAGCTGGCTCAGCAGCAGGGCGCCGAGGAAGTTGCTGATGGCGAAGACCGCGATGTAGTAGCCGGTCTGCTTCACGTCGAGGAAGGTGCTCAGGCTGTCGCCGTAGGTGAAGAAGAAGGCGTTGTAGAGGAACGCCTGACCCACGAAGAGGGAGAAGCACAGGATCGTGCGCTTCGGGTAGAGCGTGAACACGGTCTTGGCGATCAGGACGAGGCTGATGGTCTTGCGCTGCCGGATCGTGATCGTGTCCGAGACCGATTCCAGCTTCTTCCCGGACTCGTCGGTGACCGTGCTCTCGATGTCCCGGACGATCTTCTCGGCCTCGTCCTCGCGGCCGTGGATGAAGAGCCAGCGCGGGCTCTCCGGCACGTTCTTGCGCACGAACAGGATGCCGATCGCCAGGACCGTGCCCAGCCCGAACGCCAGTCGCCAGCCCCACGACTGATCGACGATGTTCGGGTCGAGCAGCGGAATGGTCAGCAGCGAACCGGCCGTAGCGCCGACCCAGAACGAGCCGTTGATGGCCACGTCGACACGGCCGCGGTACTTCGCGGGGATCAGCTCGTCGATGGCGGAGTTGATCGCGGCGTACTCGCCACCGATGCCGGCACCGGTGAGGAAGCGGGCGGCGAAGTACCACAGCGGGCTCATCGAGAACGCCGTCAGCACCGTCGCGACCGTGTAGACCCCGAGGGTGATGCAGGAACAGCTTCTTCCGGCCGAACTTGTCGGTGAGCTGGCCGAAGAACAAGGCACCCAGGCAGGCCCCGGCGACGTAGACCGCGCCCGCCATCCCGATGTCCGAGCTGCTCAGGCCGAGCCCGGTGTCCGACGGCTTGAGGGCGTCCGACATCGAGCCGACGATCGTCACCTCGAGGCCGTCCAGGATCCAGACGGCACCCAGGCCGACGACGATCATCCAGTGCCACCGCACCCAGGGCAGCCGGTCCATCCGGGCTGGGATGTCGGTGGTGATGCGTCCGGTCTCGACGGCCATGGTCACGCCCTTCCGCCCGGGGCGGGCAGGAGAGGTGGTGCGGTCGCCCGGGCAACTTTCCGGACGCTAGTCCCGGCCGGGCGGCCCCACACCACCCCGACGGATGCACACCTGGGGGTGAGCGGACGTCCCGCTGGTCGAGGAGGACCGAAGGCCCGTCACGAGACCGAGGGAGCCTCAGCGGTGCGTGTAGTCCCGGAACCCGCGCTTGGTCTTGCGGCCGAGGTACCCCGCGGTGACCAGGTGCTCGAGCAGCGGCGCGGGGGCGAACCCGGGCTCGCGGAACTCGAGGTAGAGCTCGCGCTGGATCGCCAGCGAGACGTCGTTGCCGACCACGTCGAGCAGCTCGAACGGGCCCATCGGCAGCGCACAGCCGAGCTTCATGGCGGTGTCCACCTCGTCGGCCGTGGCGTAGTGGGCCTCGAGCATCTTCACCGCGTCGTTGAGGTAGGGGAACAACAGCGCGTTCACGATGAAGCCGGCGCGGTCGCCGCAGGAGACCGGCACCTTGCCGACCTTCGTGCAGAGCGCGCGCACGGTCTCGGCGACGTCGTCCGCGGTCGCGACCGTCGACACCACCTCGACCAGCTGCATCACCGGCGCGGGGTTGAAGAAGTGCATGCCGATGACGTCCTGCGGCCGCTTGGTCGCCATCGCCGCGGAGATGATCGGCAGCGAGGAGGTCGTGGTGGCCAGGATCGCGCCGGGCTTGCAGATCTCGTCGAGGTTCTCGAAGAGCGTGGTCTTGACCCGCAGGTCCTCGGCGATCGCCTCGACCACGAGGTCGCAGCCGGCCAGGTCCTCCAGCGACGTGGAGCCGGTCAGCCGGCCGAGCACCTCGCCGCGCGCGGACTCCTCGAGCTTGCCGCGCTGGATGGCCTTGTCGAGCGAGCGCTCGATGGTCGCCTGCACGCCCTCGACCTTGGCGTCGGACCGGCCGACGTACAGCACGTCGTACCCGGCCTTGGCGAAGACCTCCACGATGCCGGAGGCCATGGTGCCCGTGCCGACGACGCCCACGCTGGTGATGTCACGGCGCAGCTGCGGCGCGTCGTCGGCCGACGGGGTGAGGTGGTCGGCGACCACCTTGGAGCTGTCGGGGGCCTCGTAGGTGTAGAAGCCGCGGCCCGACTTCCGGCCCAACAGCCCGGCGGTCACCATCTGCTTGAGGATCGGCGCCGGGGCGTGCAGGCGGTCGCGGCCCTGCTTGTACATCGTGTCGAGGATCTCGTACGCCGTGTCGAGACCGATCAGGTCGAGCAGGGCGAGCGGGCCCATCGGGTAGCCGCAGCCGAAGCGCATCGCCGCGTCGAGGTCCTCGCGGGTGGCGTAGTGGCTCTCGTACATCGACACCGCGTGGTTGAGGTACCCGAAGAGCAGCGTGTTGGCGATGAAGCCCGCACGGTCCCCGCACACGACCGGGCTCTTGCCCAGCTCCGCCAGCAGCGCCTCGACGTCCGCGAGCACCTCCGGCTCGGTGACGACCGTGCGGATCACCTCGACGAGGTTCTGCACCGGCGCCGGGTTGAAGAAGTGCACGCCGACGACCCGGCCCGGGTGGCCGCTCGCCGCGGAGATCTCGGTGACCGAGAGGGAGGAGGTGTTGGTCGCGAGAATCGCGTCCGGGGCGACGATGTCGTCGAGCAGCCGGAACACCGACTTCTTGATCTCCAGGGACTCCACGACCGCCTCGACCACGAAGTCCGCGTCGGCCAGGTCCTTCATCTCGGTCGTGAAGGTGATCCGGCCCAGCAGCTCGGCCTGCTCGGCCTCGGTCAGCTTGCCGCGGGCGACCGCGCGGGCGGTCGAGTGCTCGAGGTGCTGGCGGCCGCGCTCGAGGGCGTCCTCGGTCACCTCGACGCCGGTGACGGCGTACCCGTTGCGGGCGAAGACCTCGGCGATGCCGGCCCCCATCGTGCCCAGGCCGATGACACCGATCCGGTCGAACTCGCGGCTCGTCATGGGGCGCATCCTCCCACCGGCGCCGGACGTACGCCGAGGCCGGAGGCGTGTGGAAAGGGTCACCCCGTTCGATGGTCGAGGTGCGAGGAGCGCCGGCGACGAGCCTCGAGACCACCCCGGTAGGTTGCTGCCCCGTGAGACTCGTGGTGGCGCGGTGCCAGGTGGACTACGCCGGGCGGCTCACCGCCCACCTGCCGATGGCGACGCGGGTGCTGATGATCAAGGCCGACGGGTCCGTGCTCGTGCACTCCGACGGCGGGTCGTACAAGCCGCTGAACTGGATGTCGCCGCCCTGCACGCTCCGCGAGGGCGTGACCGACGGCGGCGCCGTCGAGTGGGTCGTCACGTCGAAGACGGACGACACGCTGCGCATCCTGATCGACGAGGTCCTCAGCGACTCCAGCCACGATCTCGGCATCGACCCCGGCCTGCAGAAGGACGGCGTCGAGAAGCACCTCCAGGCGCTGCTCGCCGAGCACCCCGCGACGCTGGCCGACGGGCTGACGCTGGTCCGGCGCGAGTACCCCACCGCCATCGGGCCCGTCGACCTCATGTGCCGCGACGCCTCCGGTGCCTCGGTGGCCGTCGAGATCAAGCGGCGCGGCGACATCGACGGGGTCGAGCAGCTCACCAGGTACCTCGAGCTCCTCAACCGCGACCCGTTGCTGGCGCCGGTACGCGGCATCTTCGCCGCCCAGGAGATCAAGCCCCAGGCCCGCGTCCTCGCCACCGACCGCGGCATCGCGTGTTCCGTCGTCGACTACGACGCGCTGCGTGGCCTCGACGACCCGAGCCACCGGCTGTTCTGACGGTGCAGATCTTCCACATCGCGACCGCGACCGACTGGGCAGCGGCCCAGCGCTCGGGCGCGTACACCACCTCCACCCGCGGGGTGACCCTCGAGCAGGAGGGCTTCATCCACGCCGCCCGGCGCGAGCAGGTGCAGCCGGTCTGGAAGCGCTACTACGCCGACGCCGGCGAGCCGCTCGTCCTGCTGACCATCGACACCGACAAGCTCACCTCGCGGTGGCAGGAGGACCCGGTCGGCGCCGACACGTACCCGCACGTCTACGGCCCGATCAACCCCTCCGCCGTGGTCCGCGCCCAGCCGCTGGACTCCAGCGGCAGCACCGGCTCGTTCACCACGATCTTCGCGCGGGAAGTGATGCTCCGCCTCGGCCTCGTGGTCGGCGCGATGCTGCTGGCCGGCGTCGGCGCGGCGATCGGCCGTCGTACGTCGTCGGAGTGGGGCGCCTTCGTCGGCGGGGTGCTCGGCCTGGTCCTGGGCCTTCTCGTCGCGACCCTGGTGCTGCGCCGTCGGCGGTGAGTGAGTGTCGGTTTCCGCCCAGTGGCGGTGCGTGAGTGTCGGTTCGACCCTCTCAAACCGACACTCACTCACCGCCGCGGAGGCGAAACCGACCCTCACTCACCGCCGACCAGCGCCACGACCTCGTCCGCCGTCCCCCACGACAACGTGACCCCGGCTCCCCCGTGCCCGTAGCAGTGCACCACCGAACCCACCCGCTCCACCCGTACCGAGGGTCGTGCGGGCCGCAGGCCCACGCGGTGGCGCAACACCCGGGCGTCGGCCAGCGCGGGCACCAGCGATCGGGCACGCGACAGGATGGCCGAAGCCGTCTCCGGCGACGGCGTCCGGCTCCAGTCACCCTCCTCGTCGGTGCCGCCGACGACGATGTCGTGGGACCGGGGCACGACGTAGGTCAGCGACGAGGAGGAGTCGAGCAGCCACTCCTCCAGCCCGACCTGCGACACGAGCACCACCTGTCCGCGCACCGGCTCGACGGTCGGGTCCGAGGCCAGCAGCCGCGAACCGATGCCGGAGCAGTTCACGACGACGTCCGGGCCGACCGGCAGGGCCGCCAGGTTCATCCGGGTGATGGTGCCGCCCAGCTCCTCGACGCGTGCGGCCAGCCACGCCAGGTAGACGGGCATCTCGACCACCGGCGCCTGGAACGTCCAGGCGTCGCCGTACCCCTCGGGCGGGGCGGCGTGGTCCAGCCGAGGGACTGCGGATCGCCACCATGGCTCCTCCTGGACGGAGGCGAACAGCTCCACGCCCGTGCGCAGCGCCACGCCGGCGCCGGCCACGTCGGCGAGCCCGACGAACGCGTCGTACGTCCGCGACGACCACTCCAGGACCCGGTCGAACGGGAAGGCCCGGTAGGGGTACCAGATGGCCGCGGCGACGGCCGAGGTCGTCTCCAGCGGGAGGTCTCGTGCGAGTACGTCGACACGATGGCCGTCCTCCAGGAGCCGGTACGCGCAGGTCAGACCGACGACGCCGGCACCGACCACCGTCACGCGTGCCATGCCCGCAGTCTGCCGGTCACGCGCGGGGCATAACCACCCGGCGGAGGTGTCGTTGGACGAAGTGGGTTCGTGAGGGACCTGGTCGCCGCGCCGAGTCAGAGCTTGCTCCTCGGCGCGGCGCCCTTCTCACGAAAGGTCAGGCGCCGGCGATCCGCGGCGCGGTCGGGTCGGTCGCGCCGCCGCTCTGCTCGCGGGCGACGTACTCCTCGATGTCCTCGATGTCGTCGCGGTTGCGCGTGACGACGGCCAGCAGGTCGCTCATCGTGGCGACCTCCTCGACCTGCTCCTTGATGAACCACTGCATGAACTGCTCGGAGGCGAAGTCCGACTCGTCCCGGGCGATGCGCAGCAGGCCGTTGATCTGCTCGGTGACGCGCTTCTCCTGGTCCAGGGCGAGCGAGACGGGAGCCACCACGTCCGCGAACGTCGCCACCGGGGAGTCGACGCCCGGGATCAGCACCTCGGCGTCGGTGTCCAGGAGGTACTGCACCATCATCATCGCGTGGTCGCGCTCCTCGAGGGCCTGGCCGTAGAAGAAGGCCGCCATCTGGGGCATCGTCAGCGCGTCGTAGTAGACGGCGCACGCGAGGTACTGGTTGTGCGCGGCCAGCTCGTTGCCGATCTGGGTGTTGAGCTGCTTGACGAAGGCGTCGGCGGCCATGGTGTCTCCAGGAGTGTGGTCAGGCGGCCTTGGGCAGCTTGACGAGCTTGCGCTTCTTGACCGTGTAGCCAGTCGGCAGGGTGCCACGCTTGAGGGCGAGGAGGGGGCAGCGCCGGCACTTGTCCTTGGACACGCAGCACTTCTTCTTCGGCAGGCAGGCCTTCTCGCCCTTCTGCCCTCTTGCCCTTCTTCGACACGCGCCGACCGTACCAGGCGCGACTAAGGGTTGCCTCACCTAAGAGAGCACCCGCCAGCCGTCCGCGTCGCCTTCGAGCTCGACGTACGAGCAGTTGGGGAAGTCCCACGCCCGTCCCGGCCGGAAGTCGAGCACCGCCTGCGTCGCCACGATCGCCCCGCCGTGGCTGACCACGAGCACGGTCTCACCCCGGTGCTGGTCGGCGATCGCGTCGAGCACGGGTACGACGCGGGCGGCGACGTCCCGGGCGCTCTCGCTGCCGGGGTACACCGCGTCGACGTCGCCGGCGACCCAGCGCTGCATCTCGGCCACGAAGATCCCCTCCCCGGCGGGCAAGCCGTGCGCGTCCCCGACCGCGAACTCGCCCAGACCCTCGCGGACGGTCACCGCGACGCCGAGCACGCCGGCCGCGAGCTCGGCGGTCTGCACCGCTCGCGAGATCGAGCTGCAGTAGACGTGCGCGACCCGCTCCCCGCTCAGCTTCTCGCCCAGCTCGCGAGCCTGCGCGCGGCCGAGGGCGGTGAGCGAGCCACCCTGGTTCTCCATCACCGGGCTCTCGTACTCGGTCTGGCCGTGCCGCGCGAGGAAGACCCGGCTGGGGCACTGCAGGTCGGTCATGCCGACACCCTAGGTAGCGTCGCGAGCATGCGACCCACACCCCTGCCCGCCGGTCCGGGCCAGGAGTCCGTCTGGGACTACCCACGACCGCCGGCCCTGGTCGCGAGCGACGAGCTGGTCGAGGTGGTGCTGGGCGGCGAGGTGATCGCCCGGACCACGGCCAGCCTGCGCGTCCTGGAGACCAGCCACCCGCCGACGTACTACGTGCCGGCCACCGCCTTCGCCGACGGCGTGCTGCGGCCGGTGCACGGCAACACCTACTGCGAGTGGAAGGGCCAGGCGTCGTACGTCGACCTGGTCACCGCGGCCGCCACCGCTCCGCGCGCCGGCTGGACCTACCCCGACCCGACCGCCGGCTTCGAGCCGCTGCTCGGCTTCTACGCCGTGATGCCCGGGCTGGTCGACGAGTGCCGCGTCGCCGGCGAGGTCGTCCGCCCGCAGGAGGGCGGCTTCTACGGCGGCTGGATCACCGACCGCGTCGTCGGCCCCTTCAAGGGCGTCCCGGGCTCGCACGGCTGGTGACGCCACCGCTGGTCGAGGAGGGCGCGCTAGCGTCCGTCACGACCAGCGGGGTCAGCCCAGCCCGTGGGCCGCGCGGATGACGTCGACGATGCCGCCCATGATCTCGGTGAGACCGAAGTCCTTGGGCGTGTAGACCGCGGCGACACCCAGCTCCTGGAGAGCGCGCGCGTCGGAGTCGGGGATGATCCCGCCGACCACGACCGGTACGTCGTCCAGGCCCGCTGCGCGCAACCCGTCCAGCACCGCGGGCACCAGCTCCATGTGCGAGCCGGACAGGATCGACAGGCCCACGCAGTGCACGTCCTCGGCCACGGCCGCCGCGACGATCTCCTCGGGCGTCAGCCGGATGCCCTGGTAGACGACCTCGAACCCGGTGTCCCGGGCGCGGACGGCGACCTGCTCCGCGCCGTTCGAGTGGCCGTCCAGCCCGGGCTTGCCCACCAGCAGGCGCAGGCGGCCGCCGAGCTCCTCGCCGGTGGCCCGGACGCGGTCGCGGACCAGCGCGAGCTCCGACCCCGCCTCGCCAGCAGAAGACACCGGGCCGACGGCCCCGGTGACACCCGTGGGGGCGCGGAACTCGCCGAACACCTCGCGCAGCGTGCCCGCCCACTCCCCCGTCGTCGCGCCCGCTCGCGCGGCGGCCAGGGTGGCCGGCATCAGGTTGACGTCGGTCTTGGCGTCGGCGGCCAGGCGATCCAGCGCATCACGTACCTCGGCCTCGTCCCGCTCGGCCTTCCAGGCTCGCAGCGACTCGAGCGCCGCGGCCTCGGCCTGCGGGTCGGCGGCCATGATCGCGGCGTCGAGGTCGGCGGTCAGCGGCGACGGCTCGGTGGTCTCGTAGACGTTCACGCCGACGACCTTCTCCTCGCCCGACTCGATGCGGCCCCGGCGGGCGGCGTGCGAGGAGACCAGCTGCTCCTTCATGTAGCCCGACTCGACGGCGGCGATCGCCCCGCCCAGCGCCTGCACGCGGTCCATCTCCGCACGGGCGCCGTCGACGAGCTCGGCCACCTTGGCCGCCACCACGTGCGAGCCGTCGAAGATGTCGTCGTACTCGAGCAGGTCCGACTCGAAGGCCAGCACCTGCTGGAGCCGCAGCGACCACTGCTGGTCCCAGGGTCGCGGCAGGCCGAGGGCCTCGTTCCACGCGGGCAGCTGGACGGCGCGGGCGCGGGCGTCCTTGCTCAGGGTCACGCCGAGCATCTCCAGCACGATCCGCGGCACGTTGTTCTCCGGCTGCGCCTCGGTGAGGCCGAGGGAGTTGACCTGCACGCCGTAGCGGAACCGGCGCATCTTCGGGTCGGTCACGCCGTACCGCTGCTCGGTCAGCTCGTCCCACAGCTGCACGAAGGCGCGCATCTTGCACATCTCCTCGACGAACCGCACGCCGGCGTTGACGAAGAACGAGATGCGGCCGACGACCTTGCCGAAGTCCTCCTCCGAGACCTGCCCGGACGCCCGCACGGTGTCGAGCACGGCGATCGCGGTGCAGAGCGCGTAGGCCAGCTCCTGCTGCGGCGTCGCCCCGGCCTCCTGCAGGTGGTAGCTGCAGATGTTGACCGGGTTCCACGTCGGCATCTCGTGGACGGTGTAGGCGATCACGTCGCCGATCAGCCGCAGCGAGTGCTCGGGCGGGAAGACGTAGGTCCCGCGGGAGAGGTACTCCTTGATGATGTCGTTCTGCGTCGTCCCGGCCAGGTCGCGTGCGGTGGCTCCCTGCTCCTCGGCGACGACCTCGTAGAGCGCCAGCAGCCACATCGCCGTGGCGTTGATGGTCATCGACGTGTTCATCTCCGCCAGCGGGATGCCGTCGAAGAGCCTGCGCATCTCCCCGAGGTGCTGGACCGGTACGCCGACCTTGCCGACCTCGCCCCGCGCCAGCGGTGAGTCCGGGTCGTACCCGGTCTGCGTCGGCAGGTCGAAGGCCACCGAGAGACCGGTCTGCCCCTTGGCCAGGTTGGTCCGGTACAGCGCGTTGGACGCCGCGGCGGTCGAGTGGCCGGCGTACGTCCGCATCACCCAGGGAGGGTCCTTCTCGGGTCGTTGGTCAGCCATGTGCCCAAGGTAGGTCGGCGACTACCTCTCGGTAACCGGGAACGCGTGTGGGCTATCCGACGCTGTGAGGTACGCCGCAGCACCGGTCGCGACTGCCGATCACGGCCATCCCGAGGACGCCGTACGGCGAGAAGATGTGGTCGACGTGGACCAGCCACGCCCCGGGCAGCAGCGCCAGCGAGACCGCTCCCCGGAGCCGGTGCCGCACGATCGCGTCCACGGCGACGAGCAGGCAGCAGGCGATCAGCGACCACGAGCCGACGTGCCCGAGGTCGGTGCCGATCCGGAACATCGACCGGACCACGTCGGGGCGCGCGACGCCCGGGCCGAGGGCGTGGGTGACGTAGCCGGCGCCGATCCCGCTGATGACGTCGAGCGCGGAGTAGAACGTGGCGTAGACGTAGGCCGTCAGCCGCACCGCCCACGCGAGCCCGTCGGACCGGCCGCGGACGAGGGACGCGACGGCCCACCCGACCAGCGGGAAGACGAGCAGGCCCGGCACGTGCAGCCACCACCAGCGCTCGGACGTCGCGTACGTCAGGTGGTGGGGGTGGAAGAGCCCCGCCGCGGCCAGCAGCAGTCCTGGTAGGGCGAGCAGGAGCGGGCGGCGAGACACCCCAGCAGGCTACGGGCGCTGGTCGAGGAGGTTGCGCTAGCGCCTTTCGCTGGTCGAGGAGGTTGCGCTGGCAACCGTCACGAGACCCCGTGAGAGATCGATGGCCCTTGTCACCGGGCCTCGTGACGGGACTTCGTCCCTCCTCGACCAACGGTCTACGCGGTGGCGGCGACGCGCTCGACGTCGACGAAGCGCATCAGGCGCGAGAGGTGCAGCATCCGGCGGACGGCGGGGCCGCAGCCGCGGAGCGTGACGTGGTTGCCGGAGAGCGCGGCCTCGCGGCTGGCGTAGGCCAGCACGCGGGTGGCGGTGGCGTCGATGAAGGCGACGTTCGTCAGGTCGACCACGACGTCCTGTTCGGTGCCCCGCAGGCGCTCGCGGAGGGCGTTGCGGACCTCCGACGTGCTGCGTGCGTCGAAGTCGCCGCTGAGGACCAGCGTGGGTCCATCGGTCACGATGTCCATCGGTCTACCCCGCTCTCCGGAACCCGAGATCTCCGGCGTTTGTCGGAAGGCTCCCCCGTGGCGCCTTCCTGCCCGGGACCGTTCGCACGGACCCGTGTAACAACTATGACGCGCGACACACCTGATCGGTTGCTACCGAGAGGCAGCCAATTTCGGGTCGTGACGCGAGCACTACAGTCGGCCGCATGGTCAACCTCACCCGGATCTACACACGGACGGGCGACGGCGGCGAGACCCGGCTCGGCGACATGAGTGTCACGACCAAGAACGACACGAGGCTGCACGCCTACGCCGACGTCGACGAGGCCAACGCGCAGCTCGGCGTGGTCATGACTCACGACCTCGAGGAGGACGTCCGGGCCGTCCTGATACACGTGCAGAACGACCTCTTCGACGTCGGCGCCGACCTGTGCACGCCGGTCGTCGCGGACCCCGAGTTCCCCCCGCTGCGCATCGAGCAGGAGTACGTCGACCGCCTCGAGGGCTGGTGCGACGAGTACAACGAGCACCTGCCCAACCTGCGGTCGTTCATCCTCAACGGCGGCACACCCGCCGCCGCGCAGCTGCACGTCGCGCGCACCGTCGTACGCCGGGCCGAGCGGTCGGCGTGGGCGGCCCACGCCGAGCACGCGGAGACGATGAACCCGCTGGCCATCACCTACCTGAACCGGCTCTCGGACCTGCTGTTCATCCTCGCGAGGCACGCCAACCGTGAGCAGGGTGACGTCTTGTGGGTGCCGGGTGGCCAACGAGGAGAGGAAGCCGGACGTGACTGACGGCTCGAAACACCACCACGACCACCACCACGAGAAGCCGCCGGAGCCGCCGGAGCCGGTGGACGACCTCGTCGTCACCCAGCACACGCTCCGCACGACCAGCGGCGACATCTCCTACACCGCGCGCACCGGCCGGATCGTGCTGCGCGAGGAGGAGGTCAAGAAGGACAAGTTCACCGGCTGGAAGGCCCGGGCCGAGCTCTCGGTCACGGCCTACACGCTCGATGCTGACGACAAGAAGGGAGACGTCACCGAGCGGCCGATCTCGTTCGTCTTCAACGGCGGGCCCGGCTCGGCCTCGATCTGGCTGCACATGGGGCTGCTCGGCCCCCGTCGCGTCGACGTCGGGAGCGTCGACGCGCCGACGCCGCCGCCGTACAAGCTCGTCGACAACCCCGAGACGCTGCTGGCGGTCAGCGACCTGGTCTTCATCGACCCGATGTCGACCGGGCACAGCCGCGCGGTCGCGGGCGGCAAGCCGGTGGAGTACCACGGGTTCGGCAAGGACGTCGAGCAGGTCACCGAGCTGATCCGGCTGTGGTGCACGCGCGAAGACCGGTGGATGTCGCCGAAGTACGTCATCGGTGAGTCCTACGGCACCACCCGCGCCGTCGCGGTGGCCGAGCGGCTGACGCGCGTGCACGCGATGGCCCTCAACGGGCTGGTGCTCGTCTCCAGCGTCGTCGACTTCGGCAGCCAGGACTTCGAGTACCTGCGCGCCGACGAGGCCTGCCTCAACTTCCTCCCGACGTACGCCGCCATCGCGCACTACCACGGTCTCCACGAGGGCCGGACGCTCGAGGAGGTCCGCGCCGAGGCCGAGGAGTTCGCGGCCGGGCCCTACCGGCTGGCCCTGGCCCGCGGCCGCCGGCTGCCGGCGGACGAGCGCGCCGAGATCGCCGCCACCCTCGCCCGGCTGGCCGGCGTCAGCGAGGAGTACGTCGACCGCACCGAGCTGCGGATCGAGCACTGGCGCTGGTGCACCGAGCTGCTCCGCGACCGCGGCCTGACCGTCGGGCGCATCGACGGGCGGTACACCGGGCCGCTCTACTCCCGGATCGCGGAGAACATGGACGCCGACCCGTCCATCGACGCCATCGACGCGCCGTTCACGGCCGCGATGCACCACTACCTGCGCGGCGAGCTCGGCTCCACCCAGGACCTGCCCTACGAGGTGTTCGCCAACGCGATCAAGCAGTGGTCGTTCAAGGAGTTCGAGGGCAAGCCGATCAACGTGGCCGACAAGCTGGAGCGGCTGATGCGGGTCAACCCGCACCTCCGGGTCCGCATCGAGTACGGCTACTACGACCTGGCGACGCCGTACCACGCGGCGGAGGACATGGTCGCCCACCTCCGGCTGCCCGACGAGGCCTTCGACCGCATCGAGCACGAGTACTTCCCGACCGGTCACATGCCCTACGTCCACGAGGAGTCCCGCGTCCGCGAGGCCCGGGGCATCGCCGCCTTCGTCACAGGCGGCTGAACGCTGGTCGAGGAAGCCGCGCTAGCGCCTGTCACGAGACCCGGTGGAGGTGTCGAGACCCCGAGAGCGAACCTCCGTCAGCTGTTGGGCTCGTTCATGACCTCGGGCGGCAGCGCGTAGATGAGGCCCGAGCAGTGGATCGATCACGCGCTTGGTGGATGAGCACTGAGCAGGTAGTGGTCCTCCGGCGGCGCGACGAGGTGTAGCTCGCCGGAGGCGATCCGGTCGCGGATGTAGGCGATGATCGGCAGGCCGGCGATGGTCCGGTCCTTCATCCCGTTGCACACCGCCGTGAGCATCCTCCCGTACTGGTCGAACGCCGGCTCTCGAGCGTGATCGTCATCAGGGCGGCCAGGTTGGTGCTGGTAGACGTCTGACGTGCTTGTCGAGGCTCGGTCCGGAAGCCCGAGGTCGTCCCTGCGGGCACAGCGCCGTCAGGGCAGACCGCACGACGGCTCTGCGGGCCGCGACCCGTCGGTTTAGCCCATCTCGGTCTGCAGAGCCCCATCACCCTCGGCCACCTCGACGGTGAGCGCGCTGCGACCTCCAGACGCAGACCGCGTACCCCTGCAGGTGATGTCCACGCTCGCGCCCTCTTCGGCCGGTCCTCTGGCCTCGTAATCGACATCCAGACGAGGAAGCTCTGCTGGGCCTCGGTACTGAGGTCGACGTACCCGTCCGGGTAGGACCCGGCCAGATCGGCAGCATCCACCGGCTCGTCACTCGGTCGCGGCGGATGTCCGTCGCGTACTCGGCGCCTCGGCCTGTCTCGTCCAGTCGGCGTCCGGACCCGGGCGCGACCTCGCCGCGACCGGCTGTCTCGGTCGCCGTGCTGCTGCATCGATACCGCACCCGCTCAGGAGTGCCACCAGCATCGATCGACGCGAGCAGGCGACCTCGTCCTCGTGCCATGCGTCCCCCCGTCGACTCCGTGGTTGCACCAGGGTCCCGGCTCAGGGGGTGTGGGGAGTCATCCGTTCGGGCATTTCCTGTCACCCATCCGGCGCCACGTCACCCTGGGGTCAGAGGTCGGCGCCGGCCCTGACGAACACGTCCGGGTCCAGGTCGAACCTCAGGATGGTCCCGGCGCAGACGAGACCCGCGGCCTCGAGGGTGGCGCGCGAGGACCAGTTCTTCCACCAGCAGCCGGCGACCGGCGTCCGCCCGTCGTCCAGCACCGCCCGCGCCGTGAGGGCCAGGATCGAGCTGCCCACGCCCCGGCGGCGCAGCACCGGGTCGACGTACATGCCGATGTCCACGACCGAGGAGTCGAGCGCGTGCGGCTCGTGCACGGCGATCCCGGCCTCGGCGCCGTCGAGGCGGACGACGCTCATCGCGTTGCGGTCGACGTAGGACTCGAAGTCCGACTGCCAGCCCGTGGAATCCAGGTACTCCAGGTCCTCGTGGGTGGCCAAGGTCAGCTCGAGGCCCGGGACCGGCTCGCGGAGATCGGCCGGGTCGAGCAGCCGGAACTGGTAGGCCTGTGAGCCCATCCCCACACCGAACGCGCCGAACGTCGCGACGTGGTGGCTGTCCCAGGACGCGACGTACGCCGTGCGCACGCCGGTCTCCGCCAGCACGCACTCCATCACCTGGCGGTCCTGGGCGAGGGCCGGACGGTCGAGGGCGAGCAGGCTGAGGTGACCGCCGTCGTCGGCGGTCCAGCAGACCACCCCCACCGGCTCACCGTCGACGAGCACAGCCTGCTGGTCGGCCTCCTGCCACAGGTGAGCCATGAACGAGTCGCCGCTCCAGTCGAGGGAGAGGTGGTGCCGCTCGATGGCGGCGCGGGCCTCCTCGGGCGCGATCTCGCCGAGAGCGATGGTGACGTCGTGGCGGATCACGAGTCGAAACCCAGGCCCGCCCGGTCGAGCGCGCGGAGCCAGAGGTTGCGCCTGCCGCCGTGCCGGTCGGAGGCGGCGAGCGACCAGCGCGTCAGCTGCACGCCGGCGTAGGCGAACGGCTCCGGCGGGAACGGCAGCGGCTTGCTGCGCACCATCTCCAAGCCGGTGCGCTCGGTGGTCCGGCCGTCGAGCAGGTCCAGCATCACGTTGGCGCCGAACCTGGTGGCGCCGACGCCGAGGCCCGTGTACCCCAGGGCGTACGCCGCCCGGCCGGCGTACGCCGTCCCGAAGAAGGCGAAGAAGCGGGTGCAGGTGTCGATGGCGCCGCCCCACTGGTGGCTGAACCTCAGGCCCTCGAGCTGCGGGAAGGTCTCGAAGAACTGCCGCGCCAGCAGGTCGAAGGTCTTCGTCCGCTGGTCCAGGGAGCCGTCGATGCGCCGGCCGAAGTGGTAGATCGCGTCGTACCCGCCCCACAGGATGCGGTTGTCCGGGGTCAGCCGGTAGTAGTGGAACTGGTTGCCGCTGTCGTCGACGCCCTGCCGGTGCCGCCAGCCCACGGAGGCCAGCTGCTCGGCCGAGAGCGGCTCGGTCATCAGCGCGTAGTCGTAGACCGGCACGGTGTGCCAGCGCACCCGCTTCACCAGGGAGGGGAAGGCGTTCGTGCCGAGCGCGACCCGGCCGGCCCGGATCGTGCGGCCACCGGCGGTGCGCACCAGCACGCCCGTACCTTCCCGCTCCAGCCCCGTGACCGAGGTGTGCTCGTGGATGCGGACGCCGAGCCGCTCGGCGGCGTCGGCCAGGCCCCACGCGAGGCGAGCCGGGTCGACGAGCGCGTTGTCGTCGCGGGTCCAGAGCCCGGCCAGGTACGTCGGGGACTCGACCTCGGCGCGGACCGCCGCCTGGTCGAGGAACGTGCCCTCGCCCCGACGACCTGCCTCGCGCAGCCACTCCACCTGGTGCGGCTCGGTGGCGACCGAGAGCGAGCCGGTCAGCTCCCACCCGCACTCGATCCCGTACCTCCCGACCGCGGACTCGATCTCGGCGAGGTTCTGCTGCCCGAGGCGTTCGAGCGTGTCGATCTCGTCGGGGAACCGTTGCTCGCCGTTGTCCCGCCCGTGGGTCAACGACGCCGAGCAGAAGCCGCCGTTGCGACCGGAGGCCGCCCAACCGACGCGCTGCGCCTCCACGAGCACCACGTCACGACCGGGGTCGCGCTCCTTGGCGAGGACCGCGGTCCAGAGCCCGGAGTACCCGCCGCCGACCACGACGAGGTCGGCGGTGGTGTCGGCGGGCAGCGCCGGACGAGCGTCCGGCCGGTCGGGCGTGTCCAGCCAGGCCGACGTGGGCGCCGCGTCCGCCAGGGAGGGATGGCTCACCTGGTTCTGGGGAAGCCGAGGTCGACCGACGAGGTGGACGGGTCCGGCCATCGCGACGAGACGACCTTGCCGCGCGTGTAGAAGTTGATGCCCTCGGGTCCGTACATGTGGGTGTCGCCGAACAGCGAGGACTTCCAGCCGCCGAAGGAGTACTGCGCCACCGGGACCGGGATCGGCACGTTGATGCCGACCATGCCCACCTCGATGTCGAACTGGAACCGCCGCGCCGCGCCGCCGTCGCGGGTGAAGATCGCGACGCCGTTGGCGTACTGGTTGGCGTTGACCAGGTCGACGGCCTCGTCGTAGGTCTCGACGCGGACGACGCCCAGCACCGGCCCGAAGATCTCGTCGGTGTAGACCGTCATGTCCGGCGTCACGTGGTCCAGCAGCGTGGTGCCGAGGAAGAACCCGGCCTCCGGCACGTCCGCCTCGCGGCCGTCCACGACGAGCGTCGCGCCGGCGTCCGCACCCGCGCCGATGTACCCGGCGACCTTGTCGCGGTGCTCGGCGGTGATCAGCGGCCCCATGTCGGTGCCGGACGCCGCTCCGTCGCCGACCACGAGCTTGGGCAGCCGCAGCGCGATCGCGTCGACGAGCGCGTCGCCGACGTCGCCCACCGCCACGGCCACCGAGATGGCCATGCAGCGCTCGCCCGCGGCGCCGTACGCCGCCGAGACGGCCGCGTCCGCGGCCATGTCGATGTCGGCGTCCGGCAGCACGACCATGTGGTTCTTCGCGCCTCCGAGGGCCTGGACACGCTTGCCGTGCGCGGTGCCGGTCTCGTAGATGTAGCGGGCGATCGGCGTGCTGCCGACGAAGCTGACCGCGGCGACCCGCTCGTCGGTCAGCAGGACGTCGACCGCCTCCTTGTCGCCGTGCACGACGGTGAAGACGCCGTCCGGCAGGCCTGCCTCCTTCCACAGCCGGGCCAGGAACAGGGAGGCGGACGGGTCCTTCTCGCTGGGCTTGAGGATGAAGGCGTTGCCGCAGGCGATGGCGTTGGCGCACATCCACATCGGCACCATCACCGGGAAGTTGAACGGCGTGATGCCGGCGACCACGCCGAGCGGCTGGCGGATGGAGTAGACGTCGACGCCGGTGCCGGCCTGCTCGGAGTACCCGCCCTTCAGCAGGTGCGGGATGCCGGTGGCGAACTCGACGTTCTCGAGCCCCCGGAGGATCTCGCCCTCGGCGTCGGCGACGACCTTGCCGTGCTCGGAGGTGACGAGCTGGGCCAGCTCGGGCGTGCGCTCGTGCAGCAGCTCGCGGAAGGCGAACAGGATGGCCGCCCGCTTGGACAGCGACGCCTGCCGCCACGAGCGCGCGGCGCGCTCGGCCGCGGCGATGGCGGAGCGGACCTCGTCGGCACTCGCGAGATCGACGGCACCGGTCTGCTCACCGGTGGCGGGGTTGAACACCGGTCCCGTCCGTCCGGAGGTGCCCGCGAGCTCGGATCCGTCGATCCAGTGGTGGATGGGAGACGTCATGGGCACACCGTAGGGGTGCATCCGGACTCCCTACCAGCGGGTCTGCTGGCTGGTCGCGTCCCGTCGTGGCGTTCGTACGGCGAGGACGAGGATCGCGGCGGGCACCATCGCCGCCACCACGACGTACAGCGACTCCAGGGTGCCGACGTGGTCACCGACGAAGCCGAGCAGGGGCGGACCGCCGAGGAAGGCGCCGTACCCGATGGTGGCCACCACCGACACCCGCCGCGGAGCCCGCCGCGGGTCGTCCGCGGCCGCGCTCATGCCGACCGGGAACCCGAGCGCCGAGCCCAGTCCCCACACCACGATCCCGACGGCCGCGACGACCGGGCTGCCCCCGACGATGACCAGGAGCAGGCCGCCGAACGCGGCGCCGGCGGTCCCGAGCAGCACCGGGACGCGCCCGAACCGGTCCAGGGCGATGGGTCCGAGCAGGCGGCCGGCCGTCATCGCCGTCACGAAGAGCGCAAACCCGGCGACGCCGACGAAGTGCCGGGCACCGTAGCCATCGACGAGCGCCAGGGCCAGCCAGTCGTTGGCCGACCCCTCGGCGAGGGCGAAGGCCAGGACCATGGCGCCGATCGCCAGCGTGCGTGGCTCGAGCCAGGCCGAGCGCCCGACTGCTGGCTGGTCGTCGTGAGCACTCTCCACGGCAGGCGGGAAGAAGCGGGGGGCGACCATGACGGCGAGCAGCGCCACGGCACCCACCCCCAGGTAATGCACGGGCATCGGCGTCGCGGCCTTGGAGGTCAGCACGCCGAGTCCGGCACCGGTGATCGTGCCGAAGCTCCAGGCCGCGTGGAAGCGCGGCATCACCGTGCGGCCGAGCCGGCGCTCGACCTCGGCGCCCTCGACGTTCATGGCGACGTCCCAGATCCCGGCGCCGAAGCCGTACGTCGCCAGCCCGAGGGCCGCGAGCCGCGGCGAGCCGAGTGCTACGACGGCCAACGCCACCAGGGCGATCCCGGCCACGTCGAGGACCCCGCTCGACCGCACGACGGCCGCGGCGCCGAACCGGTCGATCAGCCGGCCGGCCGTCGGCATCCCGAGCATCGCGCCGACCGAGATCGAGAGCAGCAGCAGGCCGAGTCCGCTGTTGTCGAGGTCCAGGCGCTCGCGGATGTCTGGCACCCGGGAGACCAGGGTCGCGAACAGCAGCCCGTTGAGGAGGAAGACCGACGCGACCGCGTCGCGGGAGCGGAGGGTGGACGTCATCGGGGGGTCCCCGCGGCGTTGTCGAGCGGAGGAGCGAAGCGGGGGAACCGGCAACGTCGTGGGGTACTCACAGGTGCTGAGCGGCGCTCGGCGGCGAGGCCTCGAGCCAGGACTGGAAGCCCATCAGCGCCTCCTGGCTCAGCGCCAGCTCGATCTCCCCCTCCTGGCTGGTGCAGCGGATGACGACGTGGTCGGGGTACAGGGAGAGCTGCTCGACGCCACCGGGATCGCGGCGGGCGGTGTACTCGAGGTCGGAGCGACCCCACACGTGCTTGGGGCGCGGCGACAGGGAGAAGATCCGGAACCACTCGAGGGTCTCGGCGGTGTAGCGCCCGAGGCCGAGCACCCAACCGCGCCCGGGCTTGCTGGTCCGGGCGCGGTGGCTCAGCTCGAAGGTGCCTCCGCGCCGGCCGAGGAATCTTCGGCGCACGATGAGGGCGATGCCGTAGAAGAGGACGAGCACGAGCCCGACACCGGCCACGTCGAGCAGCCACTGCCAGATCGGCATCGTCCACCTCTCCGGGGCCGCGGACGGCCCCTGCGGGGATCAGGCCCCGTCACCCTCCGCGGCGCTCTCGTCCTGCGCCTTGCGCTCGTCGAGGAGGCGCTTGGCCTCGTCGTAGGAGCTCTCGTGGGAGAGCTCGGCGTACTCGCACAAGAGGCGGACCTGGTTGTTGGCCACCGAGATGAACCCGCCGTCGACGGCGGCCACCCAGTGCCCGTCGTCGACGGTTCGCACGTCGACCTGCCCCTCGGCCAGCACCGACATGATCGGCTGGTGGTTGGCCATGATGCCGATCTCACCGGCCAGCGTCCGGGCGTTGACGACGGTCGCCTCGCCCGACCAGACCTCGCGGTCGGCCGCGACGAGGGAGACCTGCATCGTGTTCGCCATGGTCAGAGGCTCTTCTGGATCTCGTCCCAGCGACGCTCGACGTCGTCGAGGCCACCGCACATGAAGAACGCCTGCTCGGCCACGTGGTCGTAGTCGCCGTCAGCGATCTTGTTGAACGCCTCGATCGTCTCGCTGACGGGGACCGTCGAGCCCTCGATGCCGGTGAACTGCTTGGCGACGTAGGTGTTCTGCGAGAGGAACCGCTGGATGCGGCGCGCCCGCGAGACGATGATCTTGTCCTCCTCGGAGAGCTCGTCGACACCGAGGATGGCGATGATGTCCTGGAGCTCCTTGTTGCGCTGGAGGATCTGCTTGATGCGGATCGCGCAGTTGTAGTGCTCCGCCCCGATGTACTGGGCGTCCAGGATCCGCGACGTCGAGGTCAGCGGGTCCACGGCCGGGTAGATGCCCAGCGACGCGATCTCGCGCGAGAGCTCGGTCGTGGCGTCCAGGTGCGCGAACGTCGTGGCCGGCGCCGGGTCGGTGTAGTCGTCGGCGGGCACGTAGATCGCCTGCAGCGAGGTGATCGAGTGACCACGCGTCGAGGTGATCCGCTCCTGGAGCGTGCCCATCTCGTCGGCGAGGTTCGGCTGGTAGCCCACCGCGGAGGGCATGCGGCCCAGCAGCGTGGACACCTCGGAGCCGGCCTGGGTGAACCGGAAGATGTTGTCGATGAAGAGCAGCACGTCCTGGTTCTGCACGTCGCGGAAGTACTCCGCCATCGTCAGCGCCGACAGCGCCACCCGCAGGCGGGTGCCCGGGGGCTCGTCCATCTGGCCGAACACCAGGGCGGTCTGCCCGATGACGCCGGCCTCCTCCATCTCCGCGATGAGGTCGTTGCCCTCGCGGGTGCGCTCGCCGACCCCGGCGAACACCGACACACCACCGTGGTCACGGGCGACGCGCGCGATCATCTCCTGGATCAGCACGGTCTTGCCCACGCCGGCACCGCCGAAGAGGCCGATCTTGCCGCCGAGCACGTAGGGCGTCAGCAGGTCGATGACCTTGATGCCGGTCTCGAACATCTCGGTCTTGGACTCGAGCTGGTCGAAGGCCGGCGCCTTGCGGTGGATGCCCCAGCGCTCCTTGACGTCGAGCGTCTCGCCCTCGTCGAGGTTCAGGCACTCGCCGAGGGTGTTGAACACGCGGCCGAGGGTCGCGTCGCCCACGGGCACGGTGATCGGGCCGCCGGTGTCGGTCACCAGGGCTCCGCGCACCAGGCCGTCGGTGGGCTGCAGCGAGATCGCGCGGACCATGCCGTCGCCGATGTGCTGGGCGACCTCGAGCGAGAGCGTGCGCGTCTCGTCGAGGATCGTCAGCTCGGTCTCGAGCAGGTTGTACATCTCCGGCATCGAGTCCGAGGGGAACTCGATGTCCACGACCGGGCCGATGACCCGGGCGATGCGGCCCGTGCTCCCGGCGCCCGACTGGGTCTGGGTGTCCTCAACAGTGGCAGTCATGTCTTCTCAACTCACTTTTCAGTCGGCGGCGGCGTTGGCGTCGGCCAGCGCGTTCACGCCGCCGACGATCTCGGAGATCTCTTGGGTGATGCCGGCCTGGCGGGCCTGGTTGGCGATCCGGGTGTACTTCTTGATCAGCTCTTCGGCGTTGTCGGTCGCCGACTTCATCGCCTTCTGACGGGCGGCGAGCTCGGAGGCCGAGGCCTGGAGCAGCGCGAAGAAGATGCGGCTCTGGACGTACTTCGGCAGCAGCTCGTCGAGCACCGCCTGCGGGGAGGGCTCGAACTCGTAGAGCGGCAGCACCTCGTCGTCCTCGGGCTTCTCCTCGCCCTCGACGACCTCCAGCGGCAGCATCCGCACGCTGTGCGGCTCCTGCACGAGCATCGAGCGGAACGTCGTGTAGACGAGGTGCACCTCGTCGACGCCGTCCTCGCTGTCGGTGTCGGCCACGAAGGCGCCGATCAGCGCCTCGCCGATCGCCCGGGCGTTCTCGTAGCGGGGCTGGTCGGAGAAGCCGGTCCAGGTCTCGCGCACCGGACGCTGGCGGAACCGGAAGTAGGCGTCGCCCTTGCGGCCGGTGAGGAAGGTGACGACCTCCTTGCCTTCCCCGCGGAGCCGCTCGGCCAGCCGCTCGCCCTCCTTGAGGACGCCCGAGGAGTAAGCGCCGGCGAGACCCCTGTCGCTGGTCACGATCAGCACCGCGGCCCGGCGCGGGTTCTCCGGCTCCGTGGTCAGCGGGTGCTTGACGTTGGAGTAGGTCACCAGCGCCGAGACCGCACGCGTCAGCTCGCGGGCGTACGGAGCGGCCTGCTGGGCCCGCTGCTGCGCCTTGATGATCCGGGACGCAGCGATGAGCTCCATGGCGCGCGTGATCTTCTTGGTCGACTCGACCGACTTGATCCGCGCGCGGTACTCACGCAGCGATACAGCCATGTGCGGGTCAGCCTCGCTTCTGCTTGACGATGGTCTCCTGCTCGAGCTCCTCGTCCGGGAGCGCCTCGGCCGGGGCCTCGTGGCCGACCTTGATCGACTGGCCGTCGGAGGTCTCGAACTGGTCGAGGAACTTCTCGTACGCCGACTCGGCCGACTTCGCCGTGTCGTCGTCGAACTTCAGCGACTCGCGGATGCCGTCGAGCACGTCGGCGTGCGAGCGGCGCAAGAAGTCGAGGAACTCGTTCTCGAAGCGCAGCACGTCGTCGGTCGGCACCTTGTCGAGCTTGCCGCTCGTCCCGAGCCACAGCGAGATGGTCATCTCCTCCAGCGGGTACGGCGAGTACTGCGGCTGCCTGAGCAGCGCCATCAGGCGCTGTCCGCGGTCCAGCTGCTGGCGCGACGCCGCGTCGAGGTCGGAGGCGAACATCGCGAAGGCCTCCATCGCGCGGAACTGCGCCAGGTCCACCTTCAGCGAGCCGGTCACCGACTTCATGGCCTTGGTCATCGCCGCGCCGCCCACGCGCGAGACCGACACACCGACGTCGATCGCCGGGCGCTGGTTGGCCGCGAACAGGTCGGACTGCAGGAAGATCTGGCCGTCGGTGATCGAGATGACGTTGGTCGGGATGTAGGCCGAGACGTCGTTGGCCTTGGTCTCCACGATCGGCAGGCCGGTCATCGAGCCGGCGCCCAGGTCGTCGGACAGCTTGGCGCAGCGCTCGAGCAGGCGGCTGTGCAGGTAGAACACGTCGCCCGGGTAGGCCTCACGGCCCGGCGGGCGGCGCAGCAGCAGCGACACGGCGCGGTAGGCCTCGGCCTGCTTGGTCAGGTCGTCGAAGATGATCAGGACGTGCTTGCCGTCGTACATCCAGTGCTGGCCGATGGCCGAGCCGGTGTACGGGGCGAGGTACTTGAAGCCTGCGCTGTCCGAGGCCGGTGACGCCACGATCGTGGTGTACTCCAGCGCGCCGGCCTCCTCGAGGGCGCCACGCACCGCGGCGATGGTCGAGCCCTTCTGGCCGATCGCGACGTAGATGCAGCGGACCTGCTTCTCCGGGTCGCCGGTCTCCCAGTTCTGCTTCTGGTTGATGATCGTGTCGATCGCGATCGTGGTCTTGCCGGTCGACCGGTCACCGATGATCAGCTGGCGCTGACCGCGGCCGATCGGGGTCAGCGAGTCGATCGCCTTGATGCCGGTGGCCAGCGGCTCGTGCACCGACTTGCGGTGCATCACGCCCGGCGCCTGGAGCTCCAGGGCGCGACGGTCGTCGGAGGCGATGTCACCCAGCCCGTCGATGGGCGTGCCGAGCGGGTCGATGACGCGGCCCATGAATCCGTCGCCCACGGGGACCGAGAGGATCTCGCCCGTGCGACGGACCGTCTGGCCCTCCTCGATCTTGTCGAAGTCACCGAGGACCACGACACCGATCTCGCGGGTGTCGAGGTTCAGCGCGATGCCGAGGGTGCCGTCCTCGAACTCCAACAGCTCGTTGGCCATCGCCGAGGGCAGGCCGGAGACGCGGGCGATGCCGTCGGCGCACTCGGCGACGTGGCCGACCTCTTCGCGGCTCGAAGCCGACGGCTTGTAGTCGTCGACGTACTTCTGGAGCGCGTCGCGGATCTCCTCCGGACGAATGGAGAGCTCCGTCATGTCGTTGCCTCTTCCCTTTGCTACTGGGGCCAGTGGTGTGGTCGGTGGTCGTGTCAGCCGGCGATGCGCCGGCGGGCGGTGTCGAGCTTGCTGGAGACGCTGCCGTCGATGACGTCGTCGCCGACCTCGACCCGGAGGCCGCCGATCAGCGAGGGGTCCTCGACGACGAGCAGGTGCACGGTGGAGCCGTAGGTCTTGCCCAGCGCCTGGGTCAGCCGGCTCGTCTCGGCGTCGGACAGCGGCCGGGCGGTCCGCACGGTGGCGATCAGCTCGTCCTGCACGGTGGCGGCGAGGTGCTGGTAGTCGATCAGCGCCCGGCCGACCGGGGCGTCGGTGCGCACGGCCTGGGTGACCAGGCGCAGGGTCGCCGCCTGGACCTTGCCGTCGATCAGGCCGGACAGGAGGCCGACCTTGTCGTCGTTGCTGCGGGCCGGGTCGGAGAGCGCCCCGCGCAGCCCGGGGTCGTGGTCGACCATCTGGGCGACGGCGAACAGCTCGTCGCTGATCCGCCACCCCTGGGCGCCCGCGGACCGGACGACCGCCTCGATGCCGAGCGTCTCGAGCACGTCGGGCAGGTCGCGCGACCTGGTCCAGCGCTGCTGGACGGCCTCGGTGACCACGTCGAGCGCCGGATCGGCGAGCTTGCCCCCGAAGATCTGCTTGGCCAGGCCGGCCTTCGCCTCGGGCTCCACCGACGCGTCGGTCGAGACCCGGCGCAGCGCCGGCTCGGCCCTGAGCACGCCGGCCACGGCGAGGAGCTCCTCGCCGAGGGTGGCGAACTCGTCGAGGTTGCGCTGCTTGCCCACCTGGGTGGCCAGGCCGTCGCGAGCCTCGGCGGAGGCACCTCGCAGCATCAGCGCTCCCCGCCGTTCCTCGAGGCCTTGCTGTCCTCGAGGGCGTCGATGTCGGCCAGGAATCGGTCGACGACGCGGGTGCTGCGCTCGTCGTCCTCCAGGCTCTCGCCGACGATCCGGCCCGCCAGCGTGGTGGCCAGCGTGCCGACCTCGGCGCGGAGCGAGGCCACGGCCTGCTGCCGCTCCGCGGCGATCTGGGCGTGACCGTTCTCGACGATGCGAGCCTTCTCGGTCTCCCCCTGCTGACGCATCTCGGCCACGATCGTGGCGCCCTGCTCGCGCGCCTCCTCGCGGATCCGCGCCGCCTCGTGGCGGGCGTCGGCGATCTGCGCCTTGAACTCCGCCTCCGCGGCGTTCGCGTCGGCCTTGGCCGACTCGAGGTCCGCGAACTGCGTGCGGATCGCGTTCTGCCGGTCCGTCATCGCCTTGTTGATCGGCGGGACGACGTAGCGGGCGAGGAGGAAGAACATCAACGCGAACGCGAACAGCTCCACGAAGAAGGTCGCGTTGGGAACCAGGAAGTTGCTCTCCATGGCCCTGGGTGCGAACGGGGCCGCGAGGTGAGCTGCCATCGGATCGTGTCCTTTGCTGGTGCTTTGCGGTGCGGGCTGCCGGGCCGGGTCAGGCCTGGACGAAGACGAACAGCGCCATGAACGCCAGGTTGATGAAGAACACCGCTTCACACAGACCGACGGTCAGGAAGAAGATCGTCTGGAGGCGGCCCTGCGCCTCGGGCTGACGCGCCACGCCCTGGATGTAGGAAGAGCCGGCCAGACCGTCACCGATACCGGCGCCGATGGCACCGCCGGCCAGGGCGATACCGCCGCCGACGAACGCGCCGGCGAGCTGGACGGCGGAGTCACTTACTGCCATGGGAATTGCCTCTCCTTGTGTGTGCGCCTGGGGCGCTCTTGTCGTACTACGTTTCCGTACCCGCGCTCAGTGCGCGAGTGCGGGGGTCTTGTCGTCTGCGGTCTCGTGGTCATCTGCGTGGTTCTCGTCGTGCTCGTCGCCGTGGCCGGCACCGGCCATCGCGAAGTACAGGACGGTCAGCAGCGCGAAGATGAAGGCCTGGATGCCGCCGATGAACATGTCGAAGGCCTTCCAGATCAGGTTGGGGACCCAGAGGGCGTACAGCGGGATCAGCCCGATCAGCGCGAGCATGATGCCGCCGGCGAAGATGTTGCCGAAGAGTCGCAGCGCCAGCGTGAGCGGCTTGATGAGCTCCTCGAGGATGTTCAGCGGGAGCAGGATCGGGAACGGCTCGACGAAGTGCTTGAAGTAACCCTTGAAGCCCTTCTGCCGGATGCCGTAGGTCCACACGCTGAACATGACCAGCAGCGCCATGGCGTAGGTGAGGTTGGTGTCCGCCGTCGGCGCCGGGGTCAGGTGCAGGTGGTGGTTGATCTCGGTCGGGAGCAGCTCCAGCCAGTTCGCGAACAGGATGAAGAAGAACAGCGAGACCGCCAGCGGGGCGACGTACGGGTGGACCCGCCCCAGGTTGTCCTCGACCTGGGTGTTCACCTGACCGACCACGGTCTCCCACAGCAGCTGGATCTTCGTGGGCACGTGGTCGTCGGTCTTCTTGGTCAGCGTGCGACGGGCGATGAACCCGAGGAGGAGCACGAGCCCGCCGGCGATGGCCGTGGTCCAGATGGTGTCCAGGTTGAACGTGAAGCCACCGATCGTGCGCTGGACGTGCTCGCCGATGGAGATGTCGGACTCGAGGGGGAGGATCACTGGCGAGGTCACTGGGACTTCAGCTCCTTCAGCAGGACGAGGCTCGTCATCATCAGGGCGATCAGGCGGAAGAACGCCAGGCCCAGCAGCAGCCCGATGCCGTCGGGCCAGAACAGCACCGCGAACAGCACGGCGACCGAGGTCAGCACGAGCAGGCGCACCATGGTCGAGGCGATCATCTGGTTGCGCGACGGCTGCGCGCCGGAGGTGATGATCCGGAGCAGCCACAGCTCGGTGGCGAGGTGGTTGGCCAGGCCCAGCCCGACGCCGCCGGCGATGCAGCCGGCGAGGCCCCAGCGGCCGAGGACACCGCAGATCCAGAACGCCGCCACGGCCAGCACCACCGCGACCAGGATGATCTTCTTCTGGTCGAGCAGCACGCGGCCGAGGCTGGCCTTGCCCGGCAGGCCCGGGGGCGCGGGCTCAGCCGCGGTCGACGGGTCGCCGGTTACCGGCGGGGTCATGTGCGGAGCCTCGTTCATCGGACCACCTCATGACGAGCCCTGGTCTCGCGGTGTGGCGTCGTGGAGGGCGGAGCGGACGCGCAGCCAGAAGCCGACGGCGCCGCCGACCATGCCGATCGCGATGCCGAGCAGCGTGAACGCCGGACTCGTGTCGGCCGCGCTGTCGAGCGCGTAGCCGAGGCCGGTGAAGACGACGACGGAGCCGACGAGCAGGCCACCGAGCCCGATGAGGTCGCGGCCGCGCAGACCGTCCAGCTGGCCGTCAGACGAGCCGTCGCGCGAGCCGTCATCGGCCATCCACCCAGATCACTTCCGTCGGGGACGTCGGTACCGCCGGCAGGCATTCCCCCGACGGCCAGCGACTGCGCGAAAGTACCACAGCGCGAACCGGCCCAGATCGGCCCACGGACGGGGCGGTGACGGGGGTTCGACATCATCGGTCGGCGGCCTATCCGGTCGTCGGTCGGGGGTGCTTGTGAAAACTAGCACAAAGTCCCGGGAGGGTGCGAGGCGGGTCGCCCTCACCCTAGGTTCAGGCTCTTCTCAGCCTGCACTCAGGGGGTCTCGCGGTCCAGCAGGGCCGGTTTGCGGAGGATCGGGAGGACGAAGGTCATGGTCACCGTCAGCAGCGTCATGGCGCCCAGGGAGATCCACATCCAGCGCCCGGTGTAGAGGCTCGCGAGCACCATGCCGCCGGCGATCAGGGCCGCCCACATCCACATGATGAGCACCGCTCGGCGCTGGGAGTGGCCGATCTCGAGCAGCCGGTGGTGCAGGTGCTGCTTGTCGGGCGAGAACGGCGAGCGACCCGCACGGGTGCGACGTACGACGGCCAGCACCAGGTCCGCGAGCGGCACCACCAGGATCGCCAGCGGCAGCAGCACCGGGAGCATGGTGACCAGGAGGTTGGCCTGGCTGCCCATGGCGCCCTTGCTGATGTCGTCGGGCTGGAACTGGCCGGTGAGCGTGATCGCGCTCGCCGAGAGGACCAGGCCGATGAGCATCGAGCCGCTGTCGCCCATGAAGAGGCGGGCGGGGTTGACGTTGTGCGGGAGGAAGCCGATGCAGGCGCCCGCGAGCATCGCGCAGAGCAGGGCGCCCGTGGTGGCCACGGACTGGTCGTTGAAGCGCGCGACCTGGTAGCAGAAGGCGAAGAACGCCAGCGCCCCGATGCACACCACGCCGGCGGCCAGCCCGTCGAGGCCGTCGACGAAGTTCACGGCGTTCACCGTCGCGACCACGATGAAGACGGTCAGCAGCGCCCCCTGCGCCGGGTCGACGGCGAACTGGGTGCCGTCGCTGCTGAAGAACCACAGGTACTGCATGTTCTGGGTCACCAGGAAGCCGGCGGCCGCGATCTGGCCGCCGAGCTTGGTCAGCGCGTCGAGCTCGAAGAGGTCGTCGAGCGTGCCGACCGCGCACAGGAAGGCGCCGGCGATCAGCACGATCCCGGCGTCGCGGAACACGAAGGGGCCGCTGCGGGTCGAGAGGAACGGCAGCTCGCGGGCGACGAGGTACGCCGCGACGAGACCGCCCAGCATCGCCAGCCCGCCGAAGTACGGGACGGGCTCGGCGTGCACGTCCCGGTCGCGGACCTTGGCCACGGCCCCGGTGCGGAGCGCGATCTCGCGGGCGACGACGGTCAGCAAGTAGGTGACGGCGGCCGCCACCAGGAAGACGAGGGCGTACTCACGCACCTGCTTCGGGTTCCTCGTCCTCGCCCAGGATCCGCGCGTCCATGTCGTCGAGGGCGTCGTTGAGCTCCTCCAGCGAGAGGGCCCCGCTGCGTAGCAGCCGGCCGTGGTCGCCGCGGACGTCGACGATCGTCGAGGCCGCGCCGCCGGGCGACGGTCCGTCGTCGATGATCACCGCGACCGAGTCGCCGAGCATCTCCTCGGCCTGGTCGGCGTCCGTGGCGGCCGGGTGCCCGGTCACGTTGGCCGAGCTGACGGCCATCGGGCCGGTGCGCTCGAGCAGCTCGAGCGCGAGCCGGTGGTCCGGCATCCGCACGGCGACGGTGCCGCGCGTCTCGCCGAGGTCCCACTGCAGCGAGCGCTGCTGGTTGCACACGATCGTCAGCGGACCCGGCCAGAACTGGTCGATCAGCTTGCGGGCGTACTCCGGCACGCCGGTCGCCAGCGCGTCCAAGGTGGTCGCCGCGCTGATGAGCACCGGCGGCGGCATGTCGCGGCCGCGCCCCTTGGCGTCCAGCAGCGCCTGCACGGCCGTGGCGTCGAAGGCGTCCGCGCCGATGCCGTACACGGTGTCGGTCGGCAGCACCACGAGCTCCCCGCGCTGCACGGCCACGCTCGCCGAGGAGATGGCCTCCTCGCGCGCCTCGTCGCCGTCGGTGTGCAGGCGCCGGGCACCCGCCGGCTCGTCGTCCTCCGGCTCGTCGGCGTCCGCTCCGTCGGTCGAGGAAGGCGCGCTGGCGTCCCCGTTGGTCGAGGAAGGCGCGCTAGCGCCTGTCACGAGACCATCGGAGCTCTCGACACCCGCGTCCTGCTCCTCGGCGAGCTCCTCGGGTTCTTCGACTGGCACAGACGTCATCGTGCCAGCCTGGCGGTCACGAAGCGTGCCCGACCTGCCAGGTCCGGGTGGTCGCGTACGTCGGTCCACCGGCCCGCTTCGGGCGAACACCGCGGGCGCGGACTCCCCCTGCACGTCGGCGTGCTCGACCCCGACGACTCCCCCGGACCGCAGGAGCAAGGCGGCACGACGCTCGACCGCGCGGATGGCGCTCAGCCCGTCGGTGCCCGACCAGAGCGCGGTGGCGGGCTCGTGGTCCCGCGCCTCGGGGGCCACGGACTCCCAGGCCTCGAGCGGGATGTACGGCGGGTTGCTCACGACCACGTCGACCGTTCCGGCGAGGTCGTCGAAGGCGTCGGCCAGGTCGCCGAGCAGCAGCTCGACGCCGGTGCCCGAGCAGGTTGGTGGTGGCGTACCGGTGGGCGTGCTCGTCCAGTTCGACCGCGTGCACCCGGGCGGTCGGCACTTCGTGCGCGACGGCCTTGGCGATCGCGCCCGAGCCGGTGCCGAGGTCGACGACGACGGGGTCGTCACGCTCCCCTGCTCGCTCGACCGCCCAGCCGGCCAGCAGCTCGGTCTCGGGCCGGGGCACGAAGACGCCCGGCCCGACGGCCAGCTCGACGTGCCTGAAGGCCGCCCGGCCGGTCAGGTGCTGGAGCGGCTCGCGACCGGCACGGCGCTCGACCAGGGCGGCGTACGCCACGGCGTGCTCGTCGGAGACGTCCTCGACGAGCACCAGTCCGGCCCGTTCGACGCCCAGCACGTGCGCGAGCAGGAGCTCGGCGTCGGTGTGCTGGGCTCGCGACGCCGGCCTCGGGCCAGGCGGTGCACGGCCTCGGCGTGGACCGTCCGACGGTGCGGTCATTCGGCCACTGCCGCCAGGCGCGCCTCGAGGTCGGCCTCGACCGCGGAGTCCAGCACCGGCTGGAGGTCGCCGTCGAGCACCTGGTCGAGGTTGTAGGACTTGTAGCCGGTGCGGTGGTCGGAGATCCGGTTCTCGGGGTAGTTGTAGGTGCGGATCCGCTCGGAGCGGTCGACCGTGCGCACCTGGCTGCGGCGGGCCTCGCCGGCCGCGGCGTCCGCCGTCTCCTGGGCCGCCGCGAGCAGCCGGGCCCGCAGGATGCGCATGGCCTGCTCCTTGTTCTGGAGCTGGCTCTTCTCGTTCTGGCAGCTGACGACGATGCCGGTGGGCACGTGGGTGATCCGGACCGCGGAGTCGGTGGTGTTCACGCTCTGGCCGCCGGGACCGCTGGAGCGGAAGACGTCGATGCGCAGGTCGTGCTCGTCGAGCTGGACCTCGATCGCCTCGGCCTCCGGCATCACCAGCACGCCGGCCGCACTGGTGTGCACGCGACCCTGGCTCTCGGTGACCGGCACCCGCTGCACGCGGTGCACGCCGCCCTCGAACTTGAGCAGCCCGTACGGCGCCTGGCCGGGCTCCATGGCGCCCTTGGCCTTCACCGCGACGGTGACCGACTTGAACCCGCCGAGGTCGGACTCGGTGGCGTCCAGCACCTCGGTCGACCAGCCCTTGCGCTCGGCGTACCGGGTGTACATGCGGAGCAGGTCGCCGGCGAACAGCGCCGACTCCTCGCCGCCCTCGCCGGACTTCACCTCGACGATCGCGTCCTTGTCGTCGGCCGGGTCGCGCGGCGCGAGCAGCCGCTGCAGGCGCTCGCCGAGCTCGTCGTGGTGCACCTGCAGGCGGTCGGCCTCGGCGTTGAGGTCGGGGTCGTCGAGCTCACGCGCGGCCGCGATGTCCTCGGCCGCCTGCGTGTACTCGTGCCAGGTGGTCACGATCGCCGTCAGCTCGGCGTACCGCTGGTTGAGCTTCTTGGCCAGCCGGGCGTCGGCGTGCGTCTCCGGCAGGGAGAGCTGGCGCTCGAGGTCGGCGTGCTCGTCGACGAGCGTGGCGACGGCCTCGAACATGGCTGGCTCCTGAGGTGCTGGTGGTCATGGCGTTTGGTCCCAAACGCCATCAAAACAGCCCCGAACGGTGGCGTTTGTGCCCAATGGTGAGCGGCACGGGCTGTGGAAAACGAACGACGCCGGCTCCGCATGATGCGGGAGCCGGCGTCGTGGGACAGCTACTTGGAGCTGTCGGCCGTCTTCTTGGCGTAGCGGGCCTCGAAGCGGGCGACGCGGCCGCCGGTGTCGAGGATCTTCTGCTTGCCGGTGTAGAACGGGTGGCAGTTGGAGCACACGTCGGCGTGGATCACGCCGTTCTTCGCGGTGCTGTGGGTCTGGAACGTGTTGCCGCAGGTACACGTGACCTCGGTCAGCGTGTAGTCCGGGTGGATGTCCTTCTTCATGGGTGTCCTTTCGATGGCCGCCGGGTCGTCACTCGCACGGTGAGAGATGACGTGAACCGGAACCGAACAGGCAGAGTTTGCCATCCGCCACAACGCCGGAGCCAATCGTCAGATTCCCGAGCCCACCGCTGGTCGAGGAAGGACGAAGTCCCGTCACGTCCGCTGGTCGTTCGTTGGTCGAGGAAGGACGAAGTCCTGTCACGAGACCCTGTGAGTGACTCAGACCTTCCGCAGCAGCTCGATGTTGGTCGAGGAGTTCCGCACCCGGGTGAGCAGGGACTCGAGAGCCTTCTCCGGGCTCAGGTCCGCGAGCTCGCGGCGCAGCTTCCAGACGATCTCCAGCTCCCCGCCGCTCATCAGCTCCTCCTCGCGGCGGGTACCGCTGGCGACGGCGTCGATGGCCGGGTAGAGGCGCTTGTCGGCGAGGTCGCGACGCAGCCGGATCTCCAGGTTCGACGTACCGGTGAGCTCCTCGAAGATCACCTCGTCCATCGCCGAGCCGGTCTCGACGATCGCGGTGGCCAGGATGGTCAGCGAGCCGCCGTTCTCGATGTTGCGGGCGGCGCCGAAGAACTTCTTGGGCGGGTACAGCGCGGCCGAGTCGACCCCGCCGGCCAGCACGCGACCAGAGGTCGGCGCGACGAGGTTGTACGCGCGACCGAGGCGGGTCAGCCCGTCCAGGAGCACGACCACGTCGTGACCGAGCTCGACCAGCCGCTTGGCGCGCTCGATGGAGAGCTCGGCGATGGTCGTGTGGTCGGACGGCCTGCCGGTCGAAGGTCGAGGAGACGACCTCACCCTTGACCGACCGCTCGAAGTCGGTGACCTCCTCCGGCCGCTCGTCGATGAGCACGACCATGAGGTGGACCTCGGGGTTGTTCTGGGTGATCGAGGCCGCGATCGACTGCAGGATCATCGTCTTGCCGGCCTGGGCCGGGGACACGACGAGGCCGCGCTGGCCCTTGCCGATCGGTGCCACGACGTCGATGACGCGGCCGACGACGTTGTCCGGCCCGGTCTCCAGGCGCAGCCGCTCGGTCGGGTGCAGCGGGATCAGCTTGTCGAACTCCGGCCGGTGCTTGGCGGCGTCCGGGTCGGCGCCGTTGACGGCGTCGATGCGGACCATCGGGTTGAACTTCTCCTTGCGCTCGCCCTCACGGGGCTGGCGCACCTGGCCGACGATCGCGTCGCCGCGGCGCAGGCCGTACTTGCGCACCATCGACAGCGAGACGTACACGTCCTCGACGCCCGGGAGGTACCCGCTCGTGCGCACGAACGCGTAGTTGTCGAGTACGTCGAGGATGCCGGCCGCCGGCACGAGGACGTCGTCGTCGAGGATCGTGGTGTCGGGCTCGTTGCGCGGGCCCCGGCCGGCGGCGACTGGCTGGACTGACCCGCCTGGGGCTGCTGGCTCGCGGGCTGCGGCTGCTGCTGACCGCCCTGCGGCTGGTTGGGCGTGCGCTCGCGGTCCCGGCCGCGCCGGCGACGGTTGCGACGGCTGCCGCCCTCCTCGGGCTGGCCCGGCTGGCCGCCCTGTTGCTGGTTCTGGTTCTGGTTCTGCGGCTGGGCCTGCTGGCGGTTCTGGCCCTGGTCGGGCTGCCGCTCCTCGCGTGGCTGCTCGGCGGGCGTCTCCGGCCGTTGCTCCTGGGACTGCTGCCGCTCCTTCTTGTCCCTCTTCTTCTCCGACTTCGGCGCCGACTTCTGGTCCGGCTTCTGGTCCGACTTCTGGTCCGGCTTCTGCTCCGGGGCCGGCTCGGACTTCTTCTCGCTGCGGACGGGCGTGCCGGCCGCCTTGATCGCCTCGACCAGCTGCGGCTTCTTCATGGAGCCGGCGCCGCTGATGCCGAGGCCGTTGGCCATCGCCTTCAGGTCGGCGACGAGCATCGTGGAGAGACCACCGGCGCGCTTCTTGGGAGCGGTGGCTTCGGGTGTTTCGGTCACGTGAGTTCCTTCACGGATCAGTGCCGTCGGCAGACGCCGTCCGGCTGCGCCGATGATCGGCGCGGAAGAGATGAGATGCGCGTCGGATCCAGTTCAGGGATGAGAAGGATCGCTGGACGCGCCGCGAGCCTAGCACCTACGACAGGACGCGTACGCCGTCCCCGTCGATGTCCAGACCGCGCACCGTCCAGCCCTCCGGACACCGGTCCGACAGGTCCGAGCCGTCGGCCACGAACGCCAGCACGGTCGGCCCGGCCCCGGAGACCACGCCGGGTACGCCGTCGGCCCGGAGCGCGTCGACCAGCGACAGCGACTCCGGCATTGCCGGTCGTCGGTAGGCCTGGTGCAGGTAGTCGCGGGTGGCCGCCAGCAGGTGCTCGGTCGCCCCGCCCAGCGCGGCGACCAGCAGCGCGGCCCGGCCCGCGTCGGCCGCCGCGTCGGCGTGCGGCACCGTCTCGGGGATCAGTCCCCGGGCGAGCTCGGTGGACAGCTCGTACGGCGGCACGAAGACGACCACCCGCACCCGCGGGTCGACGGGTGCTCGGACGGCGTACCACCGCTCCCCCTCGCGCCCGGAGATCGTGAACCCGCCGAGGGCGGCGGGGGCGACGTTGTCGGGATGCCCTTCGAGGTCGGCCGCGAGCCCCACCAGGTCGGGCATGCCGCTCGTCGACCGTCGGTCACCAGCGCCCGGGCCAGGGCCAGGCCCCCGACGATCGCGGCCGAGGACGAGCCGAGGCCGCGGGCGTGCGGGATGACGTTGCGGCAGTGCAGGCGTACGCCGGGCGGCGCGACGCCCATCGCCGCGAACCCGGCCCACATCGACCGCACCACGAGGTGCGTCTCGTCGAGCGCGAGCGTGCCCGCGCCCTCCCCCTCGACGGTCGACCTCGAGGTCGCCGTCGATGACCTCGGCGGTCAGCTCGTCGTGCAAGGACAGGGCGAGGCCGAGGCTGTCGTACCCGGGACCGAGGTTCGCGGACGTGGCCGGCACCCGGACGCGGACGGGCATCAGTCCGAGATCCTCTCCAGGCCGGCGGCGTCCGCGGCCGCGGCCACGTCGGCGTCGACCACGACGTCGACCATCGGGCCGAAGCCCTCGAGCGCGGTCGCGGTGTCCTTGAGGCCGTGGCCGGTGACGGTGACGACGACGGTCTTGCCGACGTACGACTCGCGGCGGGCCAGGTCCTGCAGCATCCCGGCGATGCCGGCGGCCGAGGCGGGCTCGACGAAGACGCCGTCGCGGGAGGCCAGCTGCTTCTGCGCGGCCAGGATCCGCTCGTCGGAGACGGACTCGAACCGGCCGCCGGACTCGTCGCGCGCCTCCTCGGCGAGCTTCCACGAGGCGGGGTTGCCGATCCGGATCGCGGTCGCCTTGGTCTCCGGGTCGGGGAACGGCTCGCCGGTGACCAGCGGCGCCGCGCCCTCGGCCTGGAAGCCGCGCATCACGGGCAGCTTGGTGGCGCGGCCGAGGTCCTTGTACTGGGTGTAGCCGAGCCAGTACGCCGAGATGTTGCCGGCGTTGCCGACCGGCAGCAGGTGGTAGTCGGGGGCGTCGCCGAGGAAGTCGACGATCTCGAACGCCGCGGTCTTCTGGCCCTCGAGGCGCATCGGGTTGACGGAGTTCACCAGCGCGACGGGGTAGTGCCAGGCCATCTCGCGGGCCATCCGCAGGCAGTCGTCGAAGTTGCCGCGCACCATGATGATCTGCGCGCCGTGCATGACGGCCTGGGCCATCTTGCCGACGGCGATCTTGCCCTCGGGCAGCAGCACGAGCGGCTTGAGGCCGGCCCGCGCGGCGTACGCCGCCATCGACGCCGACGTGTTGCCGGTGCTCGCGCAGACGACGGCCTGCGCGCCCTCGGCCAGCGCGCACGAGATCGCGGTGGTCATGCCGCGGTCCTTGAAGGAGCCGGTCGGGTTGTCGCCCTCGACCTTGAGCCAGACGTCGGCCGCCGGACAGCCCGGAGAGCCAGGACGACGGCACCAGCGGCGTCCCTCCCTCGCGCAGCGTGATCGCGGGGACGCCGGCGGGGATGTCGAGCAGCTCGCGGTACTCCTCGATGACGCCCATCCACTGATGGGTCACTCGTCGCCGCCCTCCACGCGCATCACCGAGGTGACCTCGCGGACGATGTCCATCTCGCGCAGCGCCGCGACGGTGGCCGAGAGCTGGGCGTCGGTGGCCTGGTGGCTGACCACGACGAGCTGCGCGTCCGCGCCGCGGCCCTCCTGGCGCACGGTCTGGATGGAGACGCCGTGGTCGGCGAAGGCGGTCGCGACGGCGGCGAGCACGCCCGCGCGGTCGTCGACGTCGATGGCCACGTGGTAGCGGGTGACGGTCTCGCCCATCGGCAGCAGCCGACGGTCGGCGTACGCCGACTCGCCCGCGCCGCGCGTGCCGGCCAGGCGGTTGCGGGCCACGGTGACCAGGTCGCCGAGCACGGCGCTCGCGGTCGGCGCACCGCCGGCGCCGGGGCCGTAGAACATCAGCTGCCCCGCGGCCTCGGACTCCACGAACACCGCGTTGAACGCCTCGCGCACGCTGGCCAGCGGGTGCGACCTCGGGATCATCGCCGGGTGCACGCGCACCGACACCGCGTCGTCGCGCAGCTCGGCGATCCCCAGCAGCTTGACCACCGAGTTCATGTCCTGGGCGGACCGCATGTCGGAGGCGGTGACCTCGGAGATGCCCTCGCGGTACACGTCGGCCGCGGTGACGCGGGTGTGGAACGCCAGGCTGGCCAGGATCGCGGTCTTGGCCGCGGCGTCGAAGCCCTCGACGTCGGCGGTCGGGTCGGCCTCGGCGTACCCGAGCTCCTGCGCCTCCTCCAGCGCCTCGTTGAACCCGGCGCCGGAGCTGTCCATCTTGTCGAGGATGAAGTTGGTGGTGCCGTTGACGATGCCGAGCACGCGGGTGACCCGGTCGCCGGCCAGGCTCTCGCGCAGCGGGCGCAGGATCGGGATGGCGCCGGCGACGGCGGCCTCGTAGTAGAGGTCCCGCTCGTTCTTGTCCGCGGCCTCGAAGAGCGTCGGCCCGTCCTCGGCCAGCAGCGCCTTGTTGGCGGTGACCACGGACTTGCCGTGCTCGAGCGCGCTGAGGATGAGCGTGCGGGCGGGCTCGATGCCGCCGATCACCTCGACGACCAGGTCGACGTCGTCGCGGGCGACGAGCGCCGGCGGCGTCCGTGGTCAGCAGCCCGTCGGGTACGTCGACCTCGCGCGGCGCGTCGATGCGGCGTACGGCGACGCCCGGCGAGCTCGATCGACGCGCCGATGCGCGCCTCGAGGTCGTCGGCCTGCTCGAGCAGCAGGCGGACCACCTGCGAGCCGACCGAGCCGCAGCCGAGGACGGCCACCTTCATGCGTTGCTCCCTCTATCCCATGTCGGTTGCGAGGAGATCATCCTCGGTCTCGCGGCGCAGCAGCACCCGCGTCCCACCGTCGCGCACCGCGATGACCGGCGGGCGCAGCGCGTGGTTGTAGTTGGAGGCCATCGAGCGACAGTAGGCGCCGGTGCCGGGGACCGCGATGAGATCGCCGGGTTTCACGTCGGCGGGCAGGAACTCGTCCATCACCACGATGTCCCCGGCCTCGCAGTGCTTGCCGACGACGCGGGTCAGCACGGGCGGCGCCTCGCTGCGCGCGGTTGGCGATCGTGCAGGAGTAGTCCGCGCCGTACAGCGCCGTCCGGATGTTGTCGGACATCCCGCCGTCGACGCTGACGTAGGTCCTGATCGCGCCGCCGTCCAGCGCGACCTGCTTGACGGTGCCGACGGTGTAGACGGTGCACACGCTCGGGCCGACGATCGCGCGGCCGGGCTCGATGGAGAGGTGCGGCTCGGGGATCCCCAGCGCGCGGCACTCGTGCTCGACGATCTTGGTCATCTCGGTGGCCAGCTGCGCGGGGTCGCTGGGGTCGTCCTGGGTGGTGTACGCGATGCCGAACCCGCCGCCCAGGTCCAGCTCGGGCAGCGTGACGCCCAGCTCCTCGCAGACTCGGTGGTGCAGGGCGAGCACCCGTCGTGCCGCGACCTCGAAGCCCGAGGAGTCGAAGATCTGGCTGCCGATGTGGGAGTGCAGGCCCAGCAGCTCCAGCCCCTCGGCCGTCCTGCACTGCCTGGACCGCCCGCCACGCGTCGCCGTTGGTGATCGAGAACCCGAACTTCTGGTCCTCGTGCGCCGTGGCGATGTACTCGTGGGTGTGCGCCTCGACCCCGGCGGTGACCCGGATCATCACGCTGCACTTCGTTGGTCGAGGAGGTTGCGCTAGCGCCGTCTCGAGACCCCGCTCGCGAACGATCTCCACCAGCCGCTCGATCTCCTGGAACGAGTCCACGATGATCCGCCCGACGCCGCGTGCGACCGCACGCCGCAGCTCGGCGTACGTCTTGTTGTTGCCGTGGTAGCCGATCCGCTTCGGGTCCACCCCGGCCCGCAGCGCGACGGTGAGCTCGCCGGAGCTGCAGACGTCGAGGTTCAGGCCCTCCTCCTGGACCCAGCGCGCGACCGCAGTACAGAGGAACGCCTTGCCGGCGTAGAAGACGTCGTAGTCCTTGAACGCGTCCCGGAACGCCTTGGCCCGTTGGCGAAAGTCGGCCTCGTCGAGCACGTACGCCGGGGAGTTGTGCTCCGCCAGCAGGTCGCGCAGGTCCACCCCGCCGACCTCGACTCCCCCGTCGTCCGTGCGCCGCGCCGTACCGCTCCACAGCAGCGGGTGCAGCGCGTTGACGTCCTCGGGCAGCCGCAGCCAGGACGGCCCGTCCAGCGCGCCGGCGGCGTGCGCCCACCCGGCCTCGTGCGTGGTCACATCCGCTCCGGCGCGGACACGCCGAGCAGGGCCAGCCCGTTGGCCAGCACGATCCGCGTCGCGTCCACGAGCGTCAGCCGCGCCCGGTGCAGGTCGCTGACCTCCTCGTCCCCCATCGGCAGCACGCGGCAGGAGTCGTAGAACCGGTGGTACGCCGCCGCCGTCTCCTCCAGGTACCGCGCCACCCGGTGCGGCTCCCTCAGCTGCGCCGCCCCCTGCACGACCCGCGGGAAGTCCGCCAGCGCCCGCAGCAGCTCGCCCTCCTTCTCGTGGATCGAGCAAGCCCGACGCCCGCACCGTCGTGGTTGAGGAGGCGTGCGCTAGCGACCGTCTCGAAACCCCGTAAGCCCAAGATCGGCCGCATTCCGCAGGATCGACGACACCCGAGCATGCGCGTACTGCACGTAGAACACCGGGTTGTCCGACGCCTGCCGCGTCATCTCCGCCGCGTCCAACGTCAGCGGCGAGTCAGAGGGATACCGCGCCAGCGTGTACCGCAGCGCATCCACCCCGATCAGGTCGATCAGCTCCCGCAGCGTCACCATCGTGCCCGCCCGCTTGGAGAGCTTGAGCTCCTCGCCGCCCTGCATGATCTTGACCATCTGCCCGATCAGCACCTCGATGTTCGCGTCCGGGTCGTCGCCGGCGCAGGCCGCCATCGCCCGCAGCCGCCCGACGTACCCGTGGTGGTCCGCCCCCAGCAGATAGATGCACCGGTCGAACCCCCGGCTCCGCTTGTCGAGGTAGTACGCCGTGTCGCTGGCGAAGTACGTCAGCTCCCCGTTCGACCGGATCAGCACCCGGTCCTTGTCGTCCCCGAAGTCGGTCGTGCGCATCCACAGCGCCCCGTCCGCGTCGTACAGGTGCCCCTCGCCCCGCAGCTTCTCCAGCGTGTCCGCAACATCCCGCCGCCGGTTGAGGCGAGGCTCGCTCCGGTGGTTGAGGAGCGGGGCCTAGCGCCCGAGCCTCGAAACCACCATGCAACGCCCGCTCGCTGAACCACGTGTCGAACGTCGTGTGGAACTCCGCCAGCTCGTCCTGCTGGTTCGCGAGCTGGATCCGGTACCCCTCCTCCCGGAACCGCTCCCGCCGCTCCGCCTCCGGCAGCTCCAGGATCCCGGGGTTCGCGTCGAGCACCTGCTGCGCGAGGTCGTGCACGTACTCCCCGAGGTACCCGCCCTCCGGCGGCTCCTCCCCCAGCGCCCGCGCCAGGATCGAGTCCCCGAACTTGTCCATCTGCGACCCGCGGTCGTTGATGTAGAACTCCGTGCTCACCTCGGCGCCCGCGGCCGCCAGCACCCGCGCCAGCGCATCCCCCACCGCCGCCCACCGCGTGTGCCCCAGGTGCAGCGGCCCCGTCGGGTTCGCCGAGATGAACTCGACGTTGATCCGCTCCCCGTTCAGCGCGTTGGAGGTCCCGTACGCCGCCCCGGCCGCCACGATGTCCGCCGCCACCTGCCCCTGCGCCCCGGCCTCGACCGTGATGTTCAGGAACCCCGGCCCCGCCACCTCGACGCCGGCGATCCCGTCGGCGCCCTCGAGCTCAGCGGCGATCTTCGCGGCCAGCTCCCGCGGGTTCACGCCAGCCTTCTTGCCGAGCTGCAGCGCGACGTTCGTCGCGTAGTCCCCGTGCCCCTGCTGCCGCGGCCGCTCCACCGTCACCGAGGCGGGTACGCCGTCCGGCAGCGTCAGCTCACGTCGCTCGACGAGCGCCCTCAGGGCGTCGACGACCGCGTTCGAGAGCTGCTCCGGAGTCACCGACCAAGGCTATCGACGCTCGCGGACCCGCCCCGCATCGATATCGCCCCTCGGTTTCGCTCCGCTCGACCAGGCCCGCGCCGGTAAGGTCGACCCCGCACCTGAGCCCCCGTAGCTCAGGGGATAGAGCACCGCCCTCCGGAGGCGGGAGCGTAGGTTCGAATCCTACCGGGGGCGCCCTTCTTCTTAGGCTTCTGACCTGGGGTTATGCCTCTGGTGCGATACTCGGCCATACTGATTATGTCGGCCTGAGGCAACGATTTGGCAACATCCGCTCCATCGTTATCCGTGTTTTCCCACGTCAGACCGTGTGTCGTCATTAGTGCCGAGTTGGTTATCACCTCGTCCGGACCGCCTTCCGGGGGCTCCGGCGGCCCGACTTTCGAGGTGACGCCCTGGCTGGTGCGGGCCGCGTCGAGGGCGTCGGAGACCTCGCTGAGCCGGTTGTCGAAGAGGTGCCCGTAGGTGTCCATGGTCATCGTCGCGGAGTGGTGGCCGAGCATCTGCTGGACGACCTTGATGTCGGCGCCGTAGGCGATGGCCAGGCTGGCGGCGGTGTGCCGCAGCTCGTGCGGGTGCAGGTCGGGGATCCCGATGGCCTTGGCGGCGGCGTCGAAGTGGCCGCGGCGGAAGATCGCCGGCCGCAGCGGCTGGCCGCGGCGGACGCCGGTGAAGACCAGGTCCTCGGGGCCCTTGCCGGCGATGTGGTCGACGAGCTCGGCGGCCAGGAACGCCGGGATCGGCACCTCGCGGCGCTGGTGGGTCTTCGGCGTGCCCCACACCAGCCCGTGGCCGGGGACGACGGTGACCGACTCGCAGATCACCGCGCGGCGCTTCTCGAGGTCGAGCCGCCCGACCCGCAGCGCCGCCATCTCGCCGAACCGGACCCCGGTGTAGGCCAGGAACAGCACGACGAGGCGGTAGCCCGGGTTGCGTCCGCTCGGCCAGCGGGCGGTGCTTGCTGTACAGCGTGGGGTAGCCGCACTCGTCGGCCAGCGCCTCGACCTGGGCGATGGTCAGGTACTTCTGCTCGTGCCGGACCGGCCGCGGCAGGTTGACCTTCTCCGCGACGTTGCGGGCCAGCCGCCCGTCCCGGACGGCCAGGTCGAGCATCAGCGACAGCACCCGGTGGATCTTGCGGACCGTGGCCGGCGAGCTGGTGCGGGCCAGCACGGTGACCCAGGACTGGACGTCGGCGTGGCTGACCTGGTGCAGCCTGACGTTCTGCCAGCGGGGCAGGACGTGGTGGCGCACGATGCCCTCGTACCGGTTGAGCGTGGAGGGCTTGAGGTGGGCCTGACCCGCCAGCCAGGTCTCGGCCCACTCCCCCATCGTGATCTTCGCCAGGTGCGGGTCGACGAACATCCCGTCGTACTTCGAGGCCTCCACCGACGCGGCGAACCGGTCGGCGTCACCCTTGGTGTGCGAAGGTCTTGTTGCGCTGGGCGCCGGCGGGAGTGCGGTAGTGCACCCGCCACACGACCTCGCCGCCGCTGCTGTCGCTTCTCGATGCTGGCCATCGGCGACCTCCTCGATCCCGGATCCCTGATTGTCCCTCTACCGGCGACCCGATGAGTCCTTCTGCTTCTGCTCCTCGATCCAGTCCCGGAGGTCACCGATGGTGGTGACGACGTGGCGCCCGATCTTGAAGAACCGCGGACCCGTGTCGTTCTGCCGGTGCCAGCGCATGCTGTTGAGCGGCATGCGCACGATGGCGGCGGCTTCGGCGATGGTGAGAGGTCGGTGTCCTTGCCGTCCGGCAGGGACACCGTGGTGATGCTTGAAGCGTGGGCGATGGTCATGGCCCGGTTCCTTTCACTGGTTGCCGTGCGGGCGTCTCCCGCATGGGTTGCGACATACGGAGAGGCCACACCTGGCGACGGAATTTGTCCGATCTCGACGCAACTTTCTGGAAAATCTCGCCGCTGCGTCGCTTCTCGATGCTGGCCACGGCGACCTCCTCGATCCCGGATCCCTGATTCGTCCCCTACCGGCGACCCGATGAGTCCTTCTGCTTCTGCTCCTCGATCCAGTCCGCGGAGGTCGCCGATGGTGGTGACGACGTGGCGCCCGATCTTGAAGAACCGCGGACCCGTGTCGTTCTGCCGGTGCCAGCGCATGCTGTTCAGCGGCATGCGCACGATGGCGGCGGCTTCGGCGATGGTGATGCAGGTCGGCGTCCTTGCCGTCCGGCAGGGACACCGTGGTGATGCTTGAAGCGTGGGCGATGGTCATGGCCCGGTTCCTTTCGTTGGTTGCCGTGCGGGCGTCTCCCGCAGCGGTTGCGACATAGGGAGAGGCCACACCTGGCGACGGAATTTGTCCGATCTCGACGCAACTTTCTGAGAAATCTCGAAAGCGGCCGATCCGGCGCGTGATGGGTCGTGCATGACCGGCGACCCGTGACAAGGACGGCCTCAGCGACGAGGGGTTCGCCGTAGCTCGAGTCGACGTGAGGTCTCTCCATACCCAAAAAAGCGCCGTTGGGAGCGCAGTCGATCGGACACGATGACCGCAATCAATGGCCAGCTGCCCTTCGCATTCGCGTCTCGACGGCGCTGCAGCGTCCGATCCTTACCGCCCGAGTGCGACTCGTTCGTCAGTAGAGGCGACGCCGGTCGCCAGGTCGACGAGATAGGTGATGACCGCGGCCAGCTCCTTGAGCCTCGATCCACCGATGAGCTTGGTCGGGTGAGCGCGTCGTGAAGTGAGAATGCCCTTACGTGCTGGGAAAATCGGTCTTCTCTAGGGACCGATTTCCACCATCACGAAGGGCATCTCGTAGATGCAACTTTGCCACACGCCTCGCGCGACCTCAGCGGTGTTCGATGATCCGAATCTCGTGTCGTCGGCCGGGCTGGTCCCGGTCCTCGCGCTGGCCCGCTCCGCGGGGCTCCAGGAGCTCGCCCAGCAGCACCTGACCGTGCCGACCGACAAGGGCGCGAACGCCGGGCTGAAGGTCGCCTCGCTGGTCGCCGGGATGGTCGCCGGCGCGGACAGCATCGACGACATGGCGCTGCTGCGGCACGGCGGGATGGGCCGGGTCTTCGCCAACGCCTACGCGCCCTCGACGCTGGGGTCGTTCCTGCGGTCGTTCACCTTCGGCCACGTCCGCCAGCTCGACGCGGTCGCCTCCCGGTTCCTGACCCGGCTGGCCGCCCAGGCGCCGCTGATCGCCACGCGCCGACGCCGGTGAGCGGGTGATGGTCGACATCGACGACACCATCATCGAGGTCCACGGCTACGCCAAGCAGGGCTCGGGCTACGGCTACTCCGGGGTCCGCGGGCTCAACGCGCTCCTCGCCACCGTGTCCACCGAGCCAGTCCGCGCCGGTGGTCGTGGCCCAACGGCTCCGCAAGGGATCGTGCGGTTCACCGCGGGGCGCGAAGCGGCTGGTCGCCGACGCGCTGAAGACCGTCCAGCCAGCTGTCGTCCGGTCCAACCTGCGGCCGCTGGTGCGTGCCGACTCCGCGTTCTACGGCCACCCCAGCATCGCGGCCGCGCTCAGGGCCGGCGCCGACGTCTCGGTCACCGTGCGCCTGGATCCCAAGGTCAAGGCCGCGATCGCCACGATCGGTGAGGACGCCTGGACCCCGATCGAGTACACCGACGCCGTCTTCGACGAGCAGACCAAGACCTGGGTCTCCCGCGCCGAGGTCGCCGAGATCCCGTTCACCGCGTTCACCTCGCAAGAAGAAGACCGAGCACGTGCCCGGACGGCTGGTGGTCCGCCGGATCCCCGACCTCAACCCGGGCGCCAAGAATGGCCAGGAGACGCTGTTCGACACCTGGCGCTTCCACGCCTTCTTCACCACCACCGACCCCGACGTGGCCGACACGGTGGCCGCGGACAAGACCCACCGCGGCCACGCGATCATCGAACAGGTCCACGCCGACCTGAAGCACGCCGCGCTGGCGCACCTGCCCTCGGGCAAGTTCACCGCCAACGCAGCCTGGCTCGTGCTGGCCGTGATGGCGTTCAACCTGACCCGCGCCGCCGCGACCATCACCGGCCCGGGACTCGCCAAGGCCACCACCGCGACCATCCGCCGCAAGCTGATCGCCGTGCCCGCCCGGGTCGCGTCCTCGGCGCGACGAGTGACCCTGCACCTCCCGGCCGCCTGGCCCTGGGAGACCGCCTGGAGCGACCTGTTCACCCGGGCCTGCGGACCACCACCGGCACCGACGACCTGACCACCCCGCCGACACCGGCACGACGACCAACCTGGAACGACCTGGCAGCGAGGCCAGACGAACAGCCACGCCCACACACCCGAGCGCCCCTCGTCAGCGACCGCGACCGCTCAGCCCCTGCTCATCGGTGGATCGAGGCTTAGCGTCGGTGAGCGTGAGGGCCAAGCGCTTGTCGTACTTCGGCCGCTGGTCCTCCCACCGCCGCAGGTACAGCGAGACGACGGGATCTGCCGAGCCCAGCTGGGTGAGATCGGACTCGACGGTGGCGGTGCCGACCCTCCGATCGCCGATCCCCAGGGTGGGCTCTCCGGGGTAGAGCGACGCCACCGTCCGGATCACGGAGTCGATCTGGTGCAAGGCCTTCATCGGGTGCCGGGCGATGATCTCGTGCTCGCCGTCGTCGCTGCCTCCACCCAGCACCAGGAGGGACACGGTCGCTGGTCCGGGTGCCCGGTCGACATGGCGTACGAGATGGGTCGGAGGCCGAGTGATTCGCGCAGTGCCTCGGGGTCCGGGCTTTCGGAGCCCGCCCTGGCGTCGAGTGGGGTTTGAGATGATGCGGCCATGGTTCTCTCGCTCTCGCCAGCTTGAGGATCAAGGCCTCGACCGGTGTTCAAGCACTGGTCGGGGCCGCTTGGCTTGTGCCAAGCCTCCAGGACACCTCATCGCTGGCCAGCCGGGGCCTGGCCGTCCGTGATCTGTGGAGAACTCCCGCCACCGGCCCCTTGTGGACTCAATCTGCTGTCCCGAGATTGTTGGATTCCCGGTCCGGGACCTGGATGCCTGGTTACGGTCTCGCGGTGAACGAGTTGCCCGCGTCCGACGACAAGCTGATGCGCCTGCGGTACGCCGGCCACTGCCGCGTCTGCGGGTGCGCGCTGCCGGCCAGGGCCGAGGCGGTCTACGAGCGGTCCAGCAAGACCGTCCGGTGCGTGACCCACGACGTCGACGAGGTACCGGCGACAGAGTCAGCCATCGATCCCGGCACTCCCGGCGCCTCCGCCCGTAGAGAGTTCGAACGCCGGCAGGCGAGACGCGAGGAACGCATCCGAACCAATCATCCGAAGCTCGGCGGTCTCATCCTTCGCATGAGCGACGACCCGCAGTCCACCAAGGCGTGGGAGGTCGGCGCGGTCGGCGAGGAACGGGTCGGCAACCGCCTCAACGAGATCGCCTCAGACACGCTTCGCGTGCTCCACGACCGCCGAATCCCGGGCAGCCGAGCAAACATCGACCACATCGTCGTCGCGCCGACCGGCGTCTACGTCATCGACCCCAAGAGGTACCAGGGCCGCCCACGCCTCAAGGTCGAGGGCGGACTGCTTCGCCCGCGCACCGAGAAGCTGCTCGTCGGCTCGCGCGACCGGACCAAGCTGGTTGACGGGGTTCTGCGGCAGGTAGACATCGTGCGCAACCTGCTTCCGGCGGACGTCCCTGTTCACGGCGTGCTCTGCTTTGTGGACGCCGATTGGCCCCTCTTCGGTGGCTCTTTCACCATCCGCGGCATAGAAGTGCTGCGGCCGAAACGGCTCTACCAGATGCTCGAGGCAGCGGGCCCCGTCGCTCCTGGCGTCGCCGAGATTCATCGCACGTTGGGTCGCGCACTCCCGCCTGCCGTCCGACCGGGCGATGAGGCTTGACTTGAAGTAGGTGACGATCCTTGCCTCGCGATCGCCCGTAGAAAAGGATAATGAGATATCCTTTTCTAACGAGACGACAGAGACAAGGATCGATGTGACGCAGACGCCAGGGCTGACGCTCTCCTGGGAGGACGTTCCCTGGGAGCCGACGACGCCTGTCCAGGCGATGGATCGCCGGCGGTTGTCGGTCGTGGGAAGACCGTACCGAGCGGCGGTGCCCGCAGCCATCGAGCACATGCGGTTCGACGTCGACCCCGACGTCGCTGCGAGGGCGGAAGACGCACGGGCGGCGATCACGCGGTTCGATGCCGAACTCTCCGTCATGTTCGACGGGGAGTTCGCCCCGCTGTCCGCGGTTCTTCTTCGGACCGAGTCCGCATCGTCCTCACAGATCGAGGACATCACCGTCGGCGCCAAGGCTCTGTCTCTGGCCGACGTCGGCCTGGCCAAGTTCGGGTCGAACGCCAGACTCGTCCAGGCGAACGTCGAGGCAATGAACCGCGCCCTCGAGCTCACCGGACCACTGACACCCGACCACATCTTGGCCATCCACGAGGCCCTCATGCACGGCCAGGACCGAGCCGACCCCGGCCGGTTCCGTGAT
>CAWAIW010000010.1:0-226088 GCA_963782035.1 uncultured Actinomycetota bacterium | reverse complement strand
ACTCGCTGCTCATCGGCTCCGTCGTCGGTCGTACCCGCACTCCGGGCCGACTCAGTACCCCCCACCGATGTCCCGAAACCAGCAGGACGTAGGTCCCTGACGCCCCACCAAAGCGCCCGCGGCGATGCTGCCGTCGGCGGAGACAACCGACAGCCGTCCGCTGCAGCGGCCGAACGCACTCATCTGGCGCGGTGCGGTCGTCCCGAGAGGCCCTTGTCCGTTCGCCGTCAGCACTGCCGTGACCGCCGGATTGGATATCCGACTTGCTGAGCTTTCGCGCGCAGAGCCGGCAGGGTGGGCGCTTTCCATTCGAGCTCCTTGCCGGAGCGTCTCATCCGCGATGGTCTTCGTGTGCCCCGTCTGTGCCATTCAGTCCGATCGACGCTGACTCCGCCACTGCAACTAGAGAGCCACCGCCGCAGCTAGGCGAGTAGAACTCGAACCAGGCCCGTGTGACGCTGCTCTTCGACCACTTGTCGAAGACGATCGCAGTCCTGTGTGAACGTGCTCGTCCATTGGGTTCCACGTTTGCGGTGAGAGTTACCTCTTCACGCCCGTGCTTGCTCGCAAGAGCGAGCACCAGCTGGCGGGTGGAACGCCTTCGTCGGGCCACCTCGTGGTCAATCGGTACGCCAAGCGCAGACCGGGCCGTCATTCGGAGATTCTCGACCGGGGGCCTTGCAACTTGACCCTGATTGGCGCTGAATATTCGTATCCCGTGGCGGTAATGCCGTGGATCGTAGGGACTCGTCGAAGGGGGAAATGCTGTGGACAACACGACCGGAGAACCCAGCCCAGGGCTTTCCCCCGTCACCACTAGCCCGGGAGCGCCGCCAGTCAGGGGCACCTCCACAAGACCCTCCGTGTCGGAGCGGCTGCGCTTCTCGAACGCATTGGTGTGGGGTGGGCTCGGGTATGGCGCCTTGGCCCTCTTGTTCACCTTGATCGCATTCTGGGGGGAGGAGAAGCTGATAGCGGCCGCGTTCTTCGTCGCCTTGGCCAGCGTCGGAGTTGGTTGCGTCGCAGGGTTTCTTTTTGGGATCCCCAAGCTCGCAGACGACGGCACTGGCGGCCTCACGACTTCGGGCGACGGCGCACGTGTCACCACGTTGCTGTTCAATACGAACCTTGGCCAGATATCGGACTGGGTCACGAAGATCGTGGTGGGCTTGGGCATTGCCCAGTTCGGGCGAATCATCGACGGATGCCAATGGCTGGGCGGACAGTTTGGGGATGTCTTTGGTTCAGACTCAGTGTCTCCCTCAGTCGCGGGTGCGTACGGGGTCGGCTTGGTAATTGCAGGAGTCACGATCAGCTTCTTGCTCATGTACATGTGGACGGCGACCCGCCTGCCGGAAGTCTGGGGTCGGGACTCCTAGGGCTTGCAGCGGTCGTAGAAGGGCGTCATCTGCGTGCTCCAGCGATGCGCGGACGGTCGCATGGTGAAGTTTCGTTGCACAGTGCTCCATGCGGATCGAACGCGGCTTCGAGCCGACCAGGGGCACCGACTCGCTCTTCGGCTGGGGCCTCGGCGACCTCGCCCACGCAACGCGGCATCCTGACACCGCCCTTCGGCGCGGCATGCCAATACGACGATCAGCCCCTCGACGAGCTCGGAGCCCTCATCGGCGGCGTCATAGTCCGAGCCATAGAGAAGCCCTCCTCCAGGGTACTCATGGGCACCACTCGATGCGCACAATGCTCCTAAGCGGGCACAGTCAGCGCCCCATAACAGCCGACGCATGCTTCCTCCGGCAGGTTGTCGTGCCCGGTGCAGGCATCAGTGACCGGCGGACTCACTGTCCGCTACGACCGTCCACTGCCCGGCGTGGCCGATCGTGCGGGAGTCGGGTGGTCCTTCACACCTGCACTGGCCGTCGACGATGCCGCGACCGGGGTCTGGAAGTGTGGCGATGTGGACGGTACGGACTTCGACGCCATTTACCGCGAAGACCCCGATCCCTTCGGGGTGGGCAGCAGCTGGTACGAGCGACGCAAGCAGCAGGTCCTCCTGGCCAGTCTGGGTCGCGAGCGGTATCGGTCGGCGTGGGACTGCGCATCGGGCACCGGACATCTGGCTGCGGCGTTGGCCAACCGATGCGACTCGGTGCTGGCGACGGATGCCTCTGCGACGGCGGTGGAGCTCACGCGTGCAAGGACCCGACAAGGGGAGGTCGACTGCCACGTGTCCCGCCTCCCGGACGTGCCGGACGCAGGTCGTGCGGCTGACCTTACGGTCGTCGCGGAAGTGCTCTACTACCTGCCTGACGAAGACCGCGCCGTCGCCCTTGACCGCTTGGCCCGGCAACGCGGCGAGCTGGCGTGCGTGACGTGGAGACACCACCCCGACGATGCCCATGTCAGCGGTGCAGGCTCGGTCGAGGAACTCGCACGACGACTCGTCGACTCCGGATGGGTTCGGCGAGTGCAGCACGATGATGAGGATTTCGTTCTAGCTACATGGACGTCGCAGTCCTGAACTGTGGACCGCCGCAACCGGCGGACTCACCATCCGCTTCGTCAACGCGGGATGTGGCGATGAGCCGGAGCGACCGACTCTGGTCCTGATCAGTGAACGACTCGGGTGCCTGTTTCTTGTCAGTCTCGTGTGCCACGTCTGTGCCACAGGGGCGCGATTCTCGGCATCGCATTCGACGCTCTCGAGTCTGTGGAAAGTCGCGCGGTCATCCACAGGGAACGAATCGAATGCCCTTTCCACCGCAATTGTCCGCTCTCATCGGGAGAGCAACCAGTCGTCGAGGTCGAGGGCTGCGCGGTTGAGCAATCCGTGAGGAGAGGAGCAGAGCCAGTGAATGGCGTCAGGGTCGGTCGCTCACGGTCGGGGCGGCCCGCACGGGGGAGCAAGTTCTTGCCCCGAGACCGGACACCGATCGAGGTGAGGTGTGGCCTCTCCATGGATGACGACCCTCAAGCGGTCCGTGGACGCGGATGTCCCGAGCAGGTTCGAGTCCTTGTGGACCATCGATGAGACGGCTCGGTTCCTGATGCTGGCAAAGCAGACGCTCTACGGGTGGCGTTGCCGCGGCTACGGTCCGCCGAGCTACCGCCTTGGCAACCAGCTCCGGTACCGGCCTTCAAAGGTCGAGGCCTGGATTGACCAGCAGGCCAACCGATCGGAATAGACGTGGCTCGCTCACCGCTACCCCTGGGCGGCTGGGGTCTCATCAGGACCACCCGCGACACCCGCGCCGGCGACGGCACGGTCCGGTTTCGAGCTCTGACCACGTTCCGAGACTTCGACGGCCGAAGCCGGCAGGTCGAGGCGTCGGGGCGGAGCAAGACGGCGGCGGAGCAGAACCTGCGGCGGAAGCTCCAGCACCGGCAGACCGAGGGTCGACGCGGTGACCTGAACTGCGATGACGCGCTTCCGAGACGCATCCGGCGTGTGGCTCGAAGCCATGGACGACCTGGTCGAGCAGGGCCTGCGGTCGCCGGGGACGGTCGATACCTATCGTCGGCAGCTCGTGAACCACGTGCTCCCGTCGCTGGGCGAGATGCGCCTGGGAGAGATCACTACTCCGTCGGTCGACCGCGTGCTGAACGGCATCCGGCGCAAGGTATCGGGAGCGAGCGCCAAGTCGTGTCGTTCGGTCATCTCCGGGGTGATGAGCAACGCGGTCCGGCACGGCGCCATCACCATCAACCCGGTGCGCGAAGCGCTGCCCATCGACGCCCGACCCGTGAAGGCTCCCCGTGCCCTGTCACCGCACCAGCGCGCCGAGCTTCTCACCCGGCTGAGCGACGACCCGCGCTCCCATCGCCGTGACCTGCCCGACCTGGTGTTCTTCATGCTGGCCACCGGGACGCGCATCGGGGAGGCGCTGGCCGTGGTGTGGTCCGAGGTCGACCTCGACGCCGGCACGGTCGAGATCAGCAGCACGATGATCCGGGTCAAGGGCGAAGGCCTGCTGCGCAAGCAGACCAAGACCCGCAGCGGGGAGCGAACGCTGGTGCTGCCGTGGAGCGCGGTGGCCGTCCTCCGCCGACGTTTCATGAGCGGCGCGCGTCTGGACCAACCCGTCTTCCCCGATACCCGAGGCGGCTTCCGCGACCCCACCAACGTGCGCAGAGAGCTGCGCGAGGCTCGCGGTGTCGGTGACCTGTCCTGGGTCACCTCCCACACCTTCAGGAAGACCGCCGCCACCATCCTCGACGAGGCCGCCCTGTCGGCCCGGCTCATCGCGGACCAGCTCGGCCACGCCCGCCCGTCGATGACCCAGGACGTCTACCTCGCCCGACGAGCCGCCGGTGATGCCGCCGCCCGGGCGCTGGACGCCGCGCTCAGACCCGACGCACCCGAACGCTGAAAAGCATGGCAAAAGCATGGCGTCGGCCGAAATGAACCAGGTCAGCGGCTGTGCAAGCCGCTGACCTGGTGTTCTGTACGCCATCAGGGACTCGAACCCCGAACCCGCTGATTAAGAGTCAGCTGCTCTGCCAATTGAGCTAATGGCGCATGGTGTGAAGCGTCGACAACCTTACCGCTGGCCCCAGGTCGGGTGAAATCGACGGTCAGTGACCCGCTGTGAGGCCATCGCCCTCGACCACCGAGGCCCCGGGCTTGCCCGCGTCGGCGTACGCGCGCACGGCCGCGACGTTGAGTGGGAAGTCGACGTCGACGTCGCGGAAGACCAGGCGGCCCGCGGTCGCGGCGGCCTCGGAGACCTCGGTGGCGACGGCGTCGGCGAGCGCCGCGGGCGTGTGCACGACGACCTCGTCGTGGAGGAAGAAGACCAGGTGCGGCCTGTCGACGAGGGCGCCGTCGCCCAGCCGCCACAGCCGGTTGCGCAGGTCGGCGATCCAGCAGAGCGCCCACTCCGCGCCGGTGCCCTGCACGACGAAGTTGCGGGTGAACCGGCCGTAGGCGCGGCGCTGCCGGTCCTGCCGGGCGAGGCTGTCGTCGTCGGCGGGCGGGTCGTCGGGGTCGCGGTCCCAGGCGTCGCCGATGGTCGGCGACCCCCGGCCCAGCAACGTGCGCACGACCTGGCCTCGCTCGCCGGCCCGGGCCGCCTCCTCCACCAGGCCGAAGGCGAGCGGGTACCTCTTCATCAGGCCCGCGACCATCCGGCCGCTCTCGCCGGTGGTCGCGCCGTACATCGCCCCCAGCAGCCCGAGCTTCGCGTCGCTGCGACTGGCGACGGCCCCGGCGTCGACCATGCCCTGGTAGAGGTCCGCTCCGCGCGCCGCGGCCGCCAGCGCCCGGTCGCCGCTCATCCCGGCCAGGACGCGGGGCTCGAGCTGGGCGACGTCGGCCACCACCAGCACCCAGCCGTCGTCGGCCACGGCCGCCGGCCGCACCTGGATCGGCACCGAGAGCGCGCCGCCGCCGTTGGAGGACCAGCGGCCGGTGGTCGAGCCGGCCGGCTGGTACGACGGGCGGAACCGGCCGTCGCGCACCCACTGGTCGACCCACTCCCACCCGTTGGTCGAGAACAGGTGCGCGAGCTGCTTGTAGCGCAGCAGCGGCTCGACGCCGGGGTGGTCGAGCCGGCGGATCGAGGACGCCCGCGTGTCCGTCACGCTCAGCCCGACCCGGCGCAGGGCCGAGAGCAGCTCGGGCCGGGAATCGAGGTTGAGGCCGGGGGCGTCGAGCGCCGCCCGTACCTCGGTCGCCAGCGCCTCCAGCTTGGCCGGCCGCGCACCCCGCGGCGGCCGGGGGCCGAGACGGTCGGCCAGCAGCTGCTCGTGGAGGTCGGCGCGCCACGGCAGCCCGGCGTAGGTCATCTCGGCGGCGGCCAGGGCACCGGCCGACTCCGCCGCCAGCAGCAGCCCGAGCCGGGCGGACTCGGGGCAGGACGCGACCGTCGCCAGCTGGCGCGCGTCCTCGAGGTCGGCGCGCAAGTGCTCGGCCGGGTCGTCGACGGCGAACAGCCCGGCGAACAGTCCGGGGTCGGCCGGCGTCCGCGGGCCCAACCGGTCCCACAGCTCCGACTCCTCGCCCCGCAGCAGCGCGGGATCGACCGCCGGCGCCCGTCGCAGGAGGTGGTGTCCCAGCCGCAGGTCGTGGGCGCGCACGACGCGGACGCCGGCGGCGAGCAGGGGCGGGTACCACCGGGCGGTGTCGTCCCACACCCAGCGCGCGTCCTCACCCTCGTGCTCGCGCACGTAAGCCGCGAGGTCGCTCGTCGGCAGGTCCTGGTCGGCGCCGTCGACGGTGACCCTCAGGCGCTCGTCGCGCAGTCGGGACAGCACGAACCGCGTCACGGGCACCACCTTGGCACCCGGCACGGACGGGCTCAGCGCGTGGCGGGTTAACCTCCCTTCGTGCGGTCCCCCCTGCTGCTCGCTCTCCCCCTCGTGCTCGTCGCCGGCGGTGCGTCGCCGGCGGACTCGGGCGAGCCGACCGTGCGCTCGGCCGCCGGCGGCTGCGTCGACCAGGGCGGGACGGCACCGGTGAAGAAGCCCCGGTTCGTGCGGAACATCCCCACCGGCGAGACCGGCTGGTTCTCCTCGCCGGGGCTCGTCGACCTGGACGGCGACGGCCGGCTGGAGATCGTGGCCGCGTCGTACTCGACGTTCGTCTTCGACGCCTCCGGCCACGAGCTGGGCCGCGGGACAGCCACCGCCGGCCGCGTCTACGCGCCCGAGGTCGTGACCGACCTCGAGGGCGACGGCACTCCCGACATCGTGGTCGCCGGCAACGAGGGCACCGTGGCGGCGTACTCCTTCGTGAACGGGCAGCTGCGGCTGAAGCCGGGCTGGCCGGCGTCGACGGACAGCGGTGGCCAGTCGCCGGAGGCACGTGGCCTGGCCGCCGCCGACCTCGACGGCGACGGTCGCGTCGAGGTGGTCGTCACCACGACCAACACCTCCTCGACCGGGGCCCAGGTCTTCGTCTTCGACGCCGAGGGTGATCTCTTCCAGCCGACGGGCGGGCACGCGCCGGCCTGGCCGAGGTACAACCAGCTGTCCGGCAAGGGGAACGACGCCCACTTCAACGGGATGGGCAACCACGGGTACGGCGCCTACGGCGAGAACGTCGGCATCGGCAACCTCGACGACGACCCCGAGCTGGAGATCGTCACGACGTTCGACAACCACCAGATCAACGTCTTCAACGACGACGGCACCTCCGTGCTGGCCTCGCCGTGGTTCCGGAACCGCGAGTCCGGGTTCGACGGCCGGCGGATGGGGTGGGGCCAGTTCATCCGGTGGGCCGACCCGGTCGTCGAGGCGCGGCACTACCACCGGCACGTCGGCCCGTGGCCGAGCCCGGCCCGGAAGACGTGGCTGCAGTGGACCGCGTCGCCGCCCTCGGTCGCGGACCTCGACGGCGACGGACGCAACGAGGTCGTCGGCCTCCCGAATGCCGAGAGGCACATCCCCTACCGCACGCAGGGCTTCGCGTTCATGGCGCTCGACGGCTCCTACGGGGACGGCGCGCGCTCGGCCCGCCGGCACCGCGGCTGGGGCCGGCTGGTGATGACGAACAAGCCGGTCTTCCGGCCGGACGGCGACTGGTACCCACCCTCGGGCATCCCCGCCCCGACGGTCGTCGACCTGACCGGTGACGACCGCCCCGAGGTGGTCTCCGCGGTCCCGGGCGGCGGCGTGTACGCCGTGTCGCCGGACGGGAAGCTCCTCTGGCGGACGGCGTACGCGCCCAAGGGGGCCAAGACCTTCGCCTCGGAGGTGGTCGCCGCCGACCTCGACCGCGACGGCACGCCGGAGCTGGTCCTGGGCACGTACGCGCTGCACCGCGACGCCGGCCGCCTCGTCGTCCTCTCCGCGAGGGGGAAGAAGCTCTACGACGTGACGCTGCGCCACCAGGGCTCGGACGGCAACGGCATCGGCGTCCCCGCCGCACCGTCGATCGCGGACCTCGACGGCGACGGCGACCTCGAGATCGTGCTGTCGACGTTCGACCACGGCCTCGACGTCTACACGGTCCCCGGCTCGGGCACCGGCTGCCTGCCGTGGCCCACGGGTCGCGGCAACCTGCTGCGCAACGGGATGGGCCCGGCCACGGCCTCCTGATCGTGGCCGGCGTTCGTCGAGGAAGGACGAAGTCCTGTCACGAGACCCCGTGAGGGACGCCGACCCGTCACCCGGTCTCGACACGCTCGGGCGTGAACGGTCTCCCGGCTCGACCAGCGAGGGGGAGATCGTTGCTGAGAGCGCAACGGCGTACATGATTCGCAACAAAACTGCGTCCCAGGAGGTTCCGAACGCCCGTCCCAGCCCTACGATGAGGTGACCACCGCCACTCCTCCGGAAGCCCTGTGATGACGAGCGCGCCCACGACCGACCGCGTCACCCTCGTGCGCGCCATCGCGACCCAGCACCTGGCCGAGCGCGGGCCGCTGATGCCGGTGCTGCACGCGGTGATGGAGGAGCTCGGGCACGTCGCCCGCGAGGACGTCGAGGCGATCGCCGACGTGCTCAACCTGTCGGTGGCCGAGGTGCACGGCGTGGTCAGCTTCTACACCGACTTCCGCACCGAGCCCCGCGCCGCGCACACCGTCGCGCTGTGTCGCGGCGAGGCCTGCCAGTCGGTCGGGGCCGAGGCGCTCTACGCCGAGACGCACGGCCGCGCCACTGGCCTCGGTGCTGGCGTCGAGGTCTCCGAGGTCTTCTGCCTCGGCAACTGCGCGCTCGGCCCGTCGGGCACCGTCGACGGGCGGCTGCACGGCCGGTTGTCGCGCGAGCGCCTCGACGCGCTCACGGAGGGATGGCGTTGACCCGGTCCATCAGCCGGGTGTTCGTGCCCGGGGACGCCGCCGCCGTCTCCGTCGGCGCCGACGACGTCGCCGCCGCGTTCGAGGCCGCGGGCGCCCAGGTCGTCCGCAACGGCTCGCGCGGCATGCTCTGGCTCGAGCCGCTGGTCGAGGTCGAGACCGAGTCCGGGCGCGTGGGCTACCCGAACGTCGCCCCCGATGACGTCGCGGCGGTGCTGGCGGGAGACGCCGAGGACATCGGCGTCGTCGCCGAGCACCCCTGGCTCACCTCCCAGCGACGCGTCAGCTTCGCCCGGGTCGGCATCGTCGACCCGGCGAGCGTGACCGACTACGAGGCGCACGGCGGCTGGGCCGGCCTGCGCCGGGCGCTGACCATGACCCCGGACGAGGTCGTCCAGGAGGTCACCGACTCCGGTCTGCGCGGCCGCGGCGGCGCCGGCTTCCCGGCCGGCATCAAGTGGAAGACGGTCCTCGGGGCCGAGTCCGACCTGAAGTTCGTCGCCTGCAACTTCGACGAGGGGGACTCCGGCACGTTCGCGGACCGGATGGTCGCCGAGGGCGACCCCTTCACCCTCGTCGAGGGCATGACCATCGCCGCGCACGCGGTCGGCGCGAGCGAGGGCTACGTCTACGTCCGCTCGGAGTACCCCCACGCCGTCGCCGCCCTCCGGCGCGCCATCGAGGCGGCGTACACCCACGGCTTCCTCGGCGACGACATCCTCGGCTCCGGCCTGAGCTTCGACTTGCACGTCCGCGTGGGCGCCGGCGCCTACATCTGCGGCGAGGAGTCCTCGATGCTCGAGAGCCTCGAGGGCCGCCGCGGCGAGGTCCGCGCCAAGCCGCCGATCCCTGCGCTCAAGGGCTTGTGGGGCCGGCCGACCGCCGTCAACAACGTGCTGACGCTCTGCGCGGTGCCGATGATCTTGAAAGAAGCAGTCGACGGCACGCCTGGATGGCAGTCGTACGCCGCTCTCGGCACGGGCCGCTCCCGCGGCACGCAGGTCTTCCAGCTGGCCGGCAACGTCCAGCGGGGCGGCATCGTCGAGCTGCCGTTCGGCGTCAGCCTGCGCGAGCTCGTCGAGGAGTACGCCGGCGGCACGCTGTCCGGCCGCCCGGTGCGCGCCGCCCAGGTCGGCGGACCGCTCGGCGCCTACGTCCCGGCCTCCGGGTTCGACGTCGCCATGGACTACGAGGCCCTGGCCGAGTCCGGCGCGATGCTCGGGCACGGCGGCATCGTGGTCTTCGACGAGACCGTGGACATGGCGCGGATGGCGCGCTTCGCGATGGAGTTCTGCTCGATCGAGTCGTGCGGCAAGTGCACGCCGTGCCGGGTCGGGTCGACCCGCGGCGTGGAGACGATCGACCGGATCATCGAAGGGCGTGACGTGGAGCTGAACCTGGTGCTGCTCGACGACCTGTGCGAGACCATGACCAAGGGATCCTTGTGCGCGATGGGCGGGCTGACGCCGATGCCCGTGCAGAGCGCGATCAAGCACTTCCCCGAAGACTTCCACCGAGAGGCAGCACTCACATGACTGTCACTGAGGGCCAGAGCATCTGGGACCCGGAGGTCGACTTCGGCACGCCGGCGATCAAGGAGGCCGTCGACACCGTCTCGGTCACCATCGACGGCCGATCGGTCGACGTCCCGGCCGGTACGTCGGTCCTGCGCGCCGCGACCGAGGCCGGCGTCGCGATCCCCAAGCTCTGCGCGACCGACTCGCTCAACGCCTTCGGCTCCTGTCGCATGTGCCTGGTCGAGGTCGACGGGGCCAAGGGGGTCCCGGCCTCCTGCACCACCCCCTGCGCGGACGGGATGGTCGTCAGCACCCAGACGCCCGCCGTCCAGGCGCTCCGCCGCAACGTCATGGAGCTCTACCTCTCCGACCACCCGGAGGACTGCGACGGCTGCGCGCGCGGCAACTGCGAGATCCAGGCGATGGCGGCGACCGTCGGCTCCGCCGAGGTCCGCTACGGGCGGCCGGAGACACGCGAGCAGGTCGCTCACCCGCACGCCGTCGACGAGTCCAACCCGTACTTCGCCTTCGACGCCTCGTCCTGCATCGTCTGCTCGCGCTGCGTGCGGGCCTGCGCCGACACCCAGGGCACCTTCGCGCTGACCGTCGAGGGCCGCGGGTTCGACTCGATCATCTCGGCGGGAGGTACGGACTTCCTGGCCTCGGAGTGCGTCTCCTGCGGCGCGTGCGTGCAGGCCTGCCCGACGTCCGCCCTGCAGGAGCACTCCATCGTCCAGCTCGGCATGCCGACCCGTTCGGTCGAGACGACCTGCGCCTACTGCGGCGTCGGCTGCTCGTTCCGCGCCGAGGTGCAGGGTGAGGGCGCGGACGCGAAGGTCGTGCGGATGGTCCCGTCGAAGGCCGGCGGCGCCAACGAGGGTCACAGCTGCGTGAAGGGCCGCTTCGCCTACGGCTACGCCGCCCACAAGGACCGACAGCTCTCCCCCATGGTCCGCGACACCATCGACGACGAGTGGCGCAAGGTCTCGTGGGACGAGGCGATCGCCAAGGTCGCGACCGGCTTCCAGTCCCTCCAGGCCGAGCACGGCGTCGGCTCGATCGGCGGCATCTCCTCGAGCCGGTGCACCAACGAGGAGGTGTACGTCGTCCAGAAGATGGTGCGGGCGGCGTTCGGCAACAACAACATCGACACCTGCGCCCGGGTCTGCCACTCCCCCACCGGCTACGGCCTCAAGCAGACGTTCGGCACCTCCGCCGGCACCCAGGACTTCAAGTCGGTCGAGAAGTCCGACGTGATCTTGCTGATCGGCGCCAACCCGACCGACGCGCACCCGGTGTTCGCCTCCCGGATGAAGCGCCGGCTGCGTGAGGGCGCCCGGCTGATCGTGGCCGACCCGCGGCGCATCGACCTGGTCCGCAGCCCGCACGTCGAGGCGTCGTACCACCTGCCCGTCCTCCCCGGCTCGAACGTCGCCTTCGTCAACGCGCTGGCGCACGTCATCGTCACCGAGGGCCTGCACGACATCGACTTCATCCGCGAGCGCTGCGACGACGCCGACGAGTACCTCGCCTTCATCGCCGACCCGAGCAACTCGCCGGAGGCGATGGCCGGTGCGACCGGGATCGACCCCGACGAGCTGCGCGCGGCCGCCCGCCTGTTCGCCGGCGGCGACAACGGCGCGATCTACTACGGCCTCGGCGTCACCGAGCACTCCCAGGGCTCCACGATGGTGATGGGCATGGCCAACCTGGCCATGGTCACCGGCAACATCGGCCGCGAGGGCGTCGGCGTCAACCCGCTGCGGGGCCAGAACAACGTGCAGGGCTCGTGCGACATGGGCTCGTTCCCGCACGAGTTCCCCGGCTACCGGCATGTGTCCATCGACCACGTCCGTGCGGTGTACGAGAACCTCTGGGGCCGCACCCTCGACCCCGAGCCCGGGCTGCGGATCCCGAACATGTTCGACGCCGCGCTCGCCGGCACCTTCCGCGGGCTGTACGTCCAGGGCGAGGACATCGCCCAGTCCGACCCCAACACCCAGCACGTCGAGGCCGCGTTGCGTGCGATGGACCTCGTCGTCGTGCAGGACCTCTTCCTCAACGAGACCGCGCGCTTCGCGCACGTCTTCCTGCCCGGCACGTCGTTCCTGGAGAAGGACGGCACGTTCACCAACGCCGAGCGCCGGATCAACCGCGTCCGCCCGGTCTTCGACTCGAAGGTCGGCATGGACGAGTGGGAGATCACCTGCGCCATCGGCCGGGCGATGGGCTACGACGACATGTCGTACGGCGCCGCGTCGGAGATCATGGACGAGATCGCCGAGACCACGCCGACGTTCGCCGGCGTCTCCTTCGACCGCCTCGACGAGCTCGGCTCGATGCAGTGGCCGGTCTACGACGCCGAGTCGACCGGCACGCCGATCATGCACGTCGGCGAGTTCGTGCGCGGCAAGGGGCGGCTGGTGGAGACCGTCTTCGTGCCGACGACCGAGCGCTCCACCCGCAAGTTCCCGCTGATCCTGACCACCGGCCGGATCCTCAGCCAGTACAACGTCGGCGCCCAGACGCGGCGGACCGCCAACAACACCTGGCACCCCGAGGACGTCCTGGAGATCCACCCGGCCGATGCCGAGGTCCGCGGCATCTCCACCGGCGACCTGGTCGACCTCTCCAGCCGCGTCGGGTCCACGACCCTGCGCGCGCAGGTCTCGGAGCGGATGCCGGCCGGCGTGGTCTACACGACCTTCCACCACCCGGTGACCGGTGCGAACGTCGTGACGACCGAGAACTCCGACTGGGCGACCAACTGCCCTGAGTACAAGGTGACCGCCGTCCAGGTCGGCGTGGCGAACGCCCGCGGCGACGCGTCCGTCGCCGAGACCCGCGAGCCCGCGGCGACCCACGCGTGAGGTCGCGATGAGGCAGGCGCCCGAGGCGCGGATGGGCAACGACATCGCCCGCCAGTTCGCCCACCTCCCGCAGGCCGAGGCCGCCGGGATCATCGCCCGCCACATCGAGAACTTCTGGACCCCGGCGATGCGGACCCGCCTGGAGGCCCTGGTGGCCGAGGGCGACGACGACCTCGACCCGCTCCTGGTCGACGCGGTCGGCCGCCTGGCGATGGAGATCCCCGGGAGTGACCGCTAGCCCAGCACCTGCCGTACGTATTTCCCGCCGACGAGCTCGTCGAGCTCCTGCTGGTCCGGGCGCCAGGCCTGCGCCGCCCGGAGGACGGTCCACACGACCGCCCAGGCGACCACGCGCCCGGCGTCGAGTCCGAGGCGCGCCGAGGCGCAGGGACTACAGCAAGCGGCACGCGAGCAGCCGCCGACCCTGGTCCACGCGTCGACGATGCCGCCTGCGCGTGCCGCGGACGGCCGGCCGGGCGACCCCAACCGCGCTCCGAGTCCTCGGGCAAAACCTGTCTAGATCGCCGAACTCGGACCGTAACCCCCGAGTAACTACTACGTTCACCTTGGTAACAGCAGGACCGATCGCGAGGACCCTCCTACTCGTCTGCCCCGCGGTCCGGCCCCCCCACGGAACCAGCTCCACCAGGGCAGACAGAACACGGGGAGTGAGAACATGCCTGCACGCCTTTCTCCGGCTGCCCTGATGCGCCTCCTGACGGCAGTCGCCGTCGCGGTCGCGCTCAGCGTCGGATTCTCGGCCGCCGCCTTCGCGGCATCCAACGACTATCCGCCGACCACGGAGGCGCGCACCTTCGCGACCTCGGCCGGCGGCTGGACCGGAACCAGCTACAGCGATGGTCTGCTCTGCATCCCGCCGCTCACCTGCGCCAGCGCCAACACCTCCTACGTCTCATCCGGGGGCACCGGGGGTGCCGGTGACGGCTTCATCCGCTCGACGTTCGGTGGCCTCGCCACGGTGGCGGCCGCCAGCGGGACGCGCTGGACCAGCCCGAGCTTCACCTACACCGGGGCGGGCGGCAGCACCCCGGACGGGGTGTCCTTCACCTTGGACCGCCGTGTCAACGCCGGGGCCCTGCTCGCCCTGATCACCGGCGCCCGCTACCGGGTCTACCTGGACGACCAGGCCCCGAGCACGCCGCCGACCAAGATCCTCGACCGGCCGTCGCTCAACCAGCCGGCCTGGGCTTCGGCCCCCGCCAGTGCGGTCGACCCCAGCGTGCTGACGGTCGGTCACGACTACAAGATCATCATCGAGACCGAGATCGGCGCGCTGGTCGGCGTCCTGCCCGCAGGCACCTTCGACTACGACAACGTGCTGCTGCGGGCGACCAAGGCCGACCCGACCCCGACCGACACCGACGGTGACGGCGTGCCGGACTCGACCGACAACTGCCCGACGGTCAGCAACAGCAACCAGGCCGACACCGACCAGGACGGCATCGGCGACGCCTGCGACAGCACGCCGCCTGCGGACGGCGACAGTGACGGCGTGCCGGACTCGACCGACAACTGCCCGACCACGCCCAACGCCGACCAGGCCGACACCGACCACGACGGCATCGGCGACGCCTGCGACAACGCGCCCGGCGGTCCCGACACCGACGGCGACGGCGTCCCGGACGCCACGGACAACTGCCTGAACGTGCCGAACGCCAACCAGGCCGACACCGACCACGACGGCATCGGCGACGCCTGCGACAGCACGCCCGGCGGTCCCGACACCGACGGCGACGGCGTGCCCAACGCGACCGACAACTGCCCGACCACACCCAACGCCAACCAGACCGACACCGACGGTGACGGCATCGGCGATGCGTGCGACTCGACCCCGGGCGGACCGGACACCGATGGCGACGGCGTGCCCAACGCGCCGGACAACTGCGTCACGATGCCCAACCCCAACCAGGTGGACAGCGACCACGACGGCATCGGCGACGTGTGCGACAGCACCCCGTTCGGCCCGGACGTGGACGGTGACGGCATCGGCGCGCTGAAGGACAACTGCGTCAACGTGGCCAACGCCGACCAGAAGGACACCGACGGTGACGGGATCGGCGACGCCTGCGACAGCACGCCGTTCGGCGCAAGCACGGGGCGGTGCCAGGGCGCAACGGCGCTGGTGAGCGACGGCGGGGCCAAGGGCGACCGGCTCAAGGGCACCAACGGCAGCGACCGCATCCGCGGCCTGTCGGGCGACGACCGGATCACCGGCCTCGCCGGCAACGACTGCCTGAAGGGCGGGAGCGGCAACGACCGGATGAAGGGCCAGGCCGGCCGAGACATCATGTCGGGCAACCGCGGTCGCGACATCCTCAGTGGTGAGACCGGGAACGACGTCCTCCGCGGCCAGAAGGGCAACGACACCCTCAAGGGCGGTGGCGGCAAGGACCGCGTCATCGGCGGTGCCGGCGCGGACCGGCTCGTCGGAGGCGGTGGGCACGACAAGCTCATCGGCGGCAACGGCAACGACACGATCCTGGCCGCCGACGGCAGCCGCGACGTGATCCGGTGTGGCAAGGGTCGCGACCGGGCCGTGGTCGACGCCAAGGACAAGGTGTCGTCGACCTGCGAGGTCGTCGTCATCAAGAAGTAGACGCACCCCCACCTCAGGAGGACCCGTCGCACTCCGGTGCGGCGGGTCCTCCTGCGTGTTGCTACCGCGTGACCGACCCGTCGACGCCCGGCGTCGGGTCGAGGAACACGTGCCGCACCTCGGGGAACTCCTCGCGGATCCGGCGCTCGACCTCGTCGGCGGCCTCCTCCAGCTCCTCGGGGTTGAAGTCGCTGGCCAGGTCGACGCGGGCGGCCACCAGCACCTGGTCGGGCGCCAGCCGCATGGTGAGCAGCTCGAGCACACCGTCGACGCCGTCGGTGCCGCGGATCAGGTCGACGATGCCGCGTTGCATCTCCGGGGCGACGGCCTTGCCGATCAGGTGCTCCATGTTCTGCCGGCCCAGCCCGTACGCCACCACGACCAGCAGCCCGGCGATCGCCAGCGACGCCACCGCGTCCCACACGTGGGAGCCGGTGACCTCGTCCAGGGCTAGTCCCCCGGCCGCCAGCAGCAGCCCGACCAGCGCGACGCCGTCCTCCCACACGACGGCCCGCAGAGCCGGCTCCGCCTCGGTGCGCAGGTGCGTGGCCACGGGACGACCGGCGGCCGCCGCCTCGCCGCGCAGCTGCGACACCGCCCGCAGGAACGACGCGCCCTCGAAGACGAACGCGACCGCCAGGACCACGAAGGACCAGAGCGGCGAGCCCGCCTCGCCGGGATCGAGCAGCGAGGCCACGCCCTCGTACGCCGCGAAGCCGGCGCCGAGCACGAAGATCCCGACCGCGGCCAGCAGCGACCAGAAGTACCGGGCCTGGCCGTAGCCGAACGGGTGCGCGTCGTCCGCCGGCCGCTGGCTGCGCCGCAGGGCGGTCAGCAGGAAGACCTGGTTCATGGTGTCGCCGAACGAGTGCGCCGCCTCGGACAGCATCGCCGAGGAACCGGACGCCAGCCCCGCGACGAGCTTGGCGACGGCGATCAAGAGGTTCGCCGCACCGGCGACGAGCACGGTCCGCGCTGACTCGTCCTCCGCCTCGCTCACCGCCCCATCCTGGCCGAGCCCCACGGCCCGGTCGTCACCCCGGTGGGTGCCTACAAGCGGCGCGCGGTCACCAGCAGGTACTCCCACTCCAGCACCAGGTGGCCGGCCTCGCCGCGGTCGAAGCGCTCGGCCAGCGCGTCCAGCGCGGCGTCGAGCTCGCCGGCCGCGGCGGCGTCCGGCTGCTGCCGGTACGCCGCGATGGTCGGGCCGTAGTTGGTCTTGAAGAACTCGCGGAAGTCGGCCGGCTCCTCGAACTGCGTGACCCGGACCGTGCGCCGCTCGACGCGCACGTCGGTGACCCGGTCGCCGAGCAGGGAGCGGACGTGGTCCTCGTCGCCCCACAGCGGCGGCGGCTGCACGCCGGTCGGCGGCGGCGCGACGAACGGCTTCATGGCCGCGAACATCTGGCCGATGAAACCCGTCGGTGTCCAGCTGACGAGCCCGATCCGGCCGCCGGGGGCGACCACGCGGACGAGCTCGTCGGCGGCCTCCTGGTGGTGCGGCGCGAACATGATGCCGACGGCGGAGACGGCCACGTCGAACTCGCCGTCGTCGTAGGGCAGGTGCTCCGCGTCCGCGACCTGCCACTCCAGCACGGCGCCGCGCTCACGCGCGTGGGCGGCGCCCTCCTCGAGCAGCTCGGACGTCAGGTCGCTGGCGATCACCCGAGCACCGGTCAGCGCCGCCGGGATCGCCACGTTGCCGCTGCCCGCTCCGATGTCGAGCACCAGGTCTCCTTCGTGGATCCCGGTCGCCTCGACGAGCACCGGACCGAGGTCGGCGATGAGCTCGGTGGCGACGGCGTCGTAGTGGCCGGACGCCCACATGGCGGCGTGCTTGGCCTTGAGCTGTGCGTCCGCGGTCTGGTCGATGACAGTCATGAGTGGTGCTCCCTCGGTGTGGTCCGGCTCCTCCGGACGGTTCTCGAAGGCTAGGAGCGACCAGGGGTCGGGCAGATCCGCGCCGACGCGCAACTTCGCGACGCCGGACGACGCGTGGCGACTACGCGTGCGTCCGCGCGGACACACCGGCGTGCAGCCGGGCGACGGCGGCGGTCCGGGCGTTGCGGCCGGTCAGGTCGAGCTTGCCGTAGACGTTCTGGAGGTGCCGCTCGACCGTGCGGACGCTGAGCGTCAGGGCATCGGCGATGGCCTCGTTGTCGAGCCCGTCGGCCGCGAGCCGGAGCACCTCGAGCTCGCGCGGGGACAGCACGTCGTCCAGCGCGACGTCCAGCGCGACGTGCGACGACCCGTCGACCGCCATGAAGCGGGCGACCTCGTCCACCAGCACCGGCCAGGCCGGCTCGTCCTCGAGGACGATGTGGTTGCGGCTCTGCAACGGCACCAGGCGCGCGTCGGGGAGCAGCGTGGCCAGCGTCCGGGCGTGCTCGAACTCGTTCATCCGGTCTTCGACCGAGTGCACGACGAGCGCCGGCATGCTCAGGCGCGCCAGGTCGGCGGTGGCGTCGGCGAGCACCCGCTGGGTGCGCGCGGCGTACGCCGTCTCCCCGGTCACCGCCACCCGCTGGAGCTCGTCGAGCCAGGACATCTGCTCCTCGGTCGCCCCGGGGATCATCAGCGTGGTGAACACCCTCCGGAACTCCGGCGTGGGTCTCTCCCAGCCGACCTTGATGATCTGGTTGATGGCGTCGCTCATCGCCAGGTCCTCGGGCGTGGGGTCGCTCATCGCGCACGCGTAGGAGCCGTAGAAGATCATCCGCGTGACCCGGTCCAGGTGCTCCGCGGCGTACCGGATCGCGACCGGACCGCCCTGCGACATCGCCATCACCGCGAACCGGTCGAAGCCGGCGTGCTCGGCCACCGCGGCCATGTCCCCGATGCGGGCCTCGAGCGAGTGGTCCTCGACGTCGCGGTCGGAGAGGCCGTGGCCGCGCTCGTCGTAGCGGATCACGGTCGCGAACCGGCCGATGTCGCGCAGGAAGTGGTGCCAGACGGGGCTCTGCCAGTCGTGCTGGAGGTGGCTCAGCCAGCAGGTGGTGACGAGCAGCGGCGGGCCGGACCCGTGCACCGCGTAGGCGATCCGGACGCCATCGGGCGCACGGCAGAACCGCACATCCTGCTGGGTGCCGGGGACGGAGGCCACGCCGCCAGGGTAGTCCGGGTCCGCGGGGCCGAATACGCTCCGAGAACCCGGCATCTCGGGTGTAACCATCGGAGCAGGCCGTGGGTGTTCACCACATGGGGACGTGTCTGATCGTGTCCACGAGCACATTTCGACTGGCTCGTATCAGCACTCGTGCGTCATGCTCTTGGAGGGAGTGATGACGATGCGGGACACCGTCGACGACACCGGGGAACCGGTTTCCGTCTGGGACACGGCGGCCACGTCCTTCGCGCGCTGGCGCGGCGGTGACCCCTCCGCGCTCGACGAGCTGGTCCGGGTGATGAGCCCGATCCTCTGGCACGTCGTCCGCGCCACCGGTCTCGACCGTGAGCAGTCCGAGGACGTCGTGCAGACGGCGTGGCTCGCTCTGGTCCGCAGCGCCGACACCGTGGGTGATCCCCAGGCGGTGGCCCGGTGGCTGTGCACGACCGCCCGGCGCGAGGCCTGGAGGGTCGGCAAGACCGCCGGCCGCTCGACCGCCGTGGAGGACGACGCCCTCGAGTGGCGCCTGCCGTCGCAGCCCTCGCCCGAGTCCGAGGTGGTGCTCCACGACGAGCAGGCCCGGCTGTGGGAGTCGATGAAGGCGCTCCCGGAGCGCTGCCAGAAGCTGCTGCGCATCGTCGCGATGGAGCCGAGGCCCGACTACGCGAGGATCGCGGGCGAGCTGAAGATGCCCATCGGCAGCATCGGCCCGACCCGTGGCCGGTGTCTCGACAAGCTCCGCAACGAGCTCCAGCGGACAGGAGCGGACCGATGACCACCGACCTCCCCCACCTTCCCGAGCCTCCCGGCGACGACGACCTCATGCTCGAGATCCGGCGCCTGTGGCAGACCCTCGACCCGCCGCCCGGCGACCTCGCCGACGGCGTGCTCGCCACGCTGGCGGCCATCGACCTCGAGTTCGAGTTCGAGCTGATGACCCTGGTCGACACCCATGACGCCCTCTCCGGCGCGCGCGCCTCGGTCGCCCAGCAGGCCGAGGTCGGCCAGTGGTCGCTGGAGTTCGCGGCCCCCGACTTCCGGGTCCTGCTCCGCATCAGCAGCGCCAACGACCGGCGCCGCATCGACGGCTGGGTGCTGCCGCGGCTGCCGATGCGCATCCAGGTCGCCGGCGCCTCGTCCGGCCACCCGGCGTACGACGGCGTCGAGGTCGACGCGCACGGCCGGTTCGAGCTCACCAACGTCTCACCGGGCCTGTCGCGGCTGTGGTTCATGGCGGAGGCCGGCGAGACCGACGGCTCGGTACGGCTCCCCGTTGCCACCCCGCCGTTCTGGATCTGAGGCAGACTGCTCGGGACCCACCCGTCACCACCTCTGAGGAGCACGATGGCCGAGCCGCACAAGCCGAAGCCGGCGCCGAAGCCCAAGCCGCCGAAGCCGGTCGGCCCGCCGAGCCCGCGGCCGTACGAAGAGCCGCACTGAGGCATCGATCCGCACCGTTCGTCACGGAGGGCACACGTGGAGCAGGAGCAGTCCAGGCAGCCCGTCAGGCCCGAGCGCGGGCCGAGACCGTCGACGCGACGTGAGCCACGGGTGCCGCCCGCGAACGTCCTGGAGCAGGTGAACGGCCGGGTCCTCGACCCGAGCACCGCGCTGGCGGTCAAGGGTGTCAACCCGCGCTCGACGGTCTACGTCGGACCGCGCCTGCTGGTCTCCCGCGGACCGCGCGACGAGGCCTCGATCGGTGCCCTCGAGACCGTGGCCGGGCGTCTCGGCTGGTCGCTCACCGTGAGCCGCTCGCGCGCCTCGGTGACCCGCGACGAGAAGGGGCGAGTCACGTTCGCGACCACCGTGTGGGAGCCGGTCGAGCGACGCGACGACGGCCGCTGGTTCGACGACGACGCCGAGAGCGCCGCGGGCGAGGTCGTGCGGCTGGACCTGGCGGTCGCCGACAACCGCGCGACCCAGGCACCGGACGGCTGGGTCCTGCTCCAGAACGCCCGCGCGGAGGCCAAGCAGCTGGCCGAGCTCCAGCACGTCGGCCTCGACCACGTGGTCCTGCTCCGCGGCATCGGCGCGAACCCGTACGAGGAGAGCCACCCCTACGAGGAGAGCCACCCCTACGAGGAGAGCCACTCCGCGGCGGTGGCCACCTACGGCAGCCGCGGCAGCGGCGGACGGCAGCCGGTGATGTACGTCGGGCCACCCCCGGCGCGCAAGGGCTCGGTCAAGGGACGCCGTCCGGTCGTGGCGACCCTCGACACCGGCTGCGGCCTCCACCCGTGGCTCTCCGGCGTCGTGCGCACCGACGTCACGCTCGGCACCGACCCGATCGGGTACGTCGACCCCATCACCGACCCCGAGCAGTGGCCGGACCAGGTCGGACCGCTCGACGGCGGCATCGACGCCCTCGCCGGTCACGGCACGTTCATCGCCGGACTCGTGCATCAAGCCTGCCCGGACGCCGAGATCGTCGCCTGGCGCGTCGTCGGCTCGGAGGGCCCGATCGTGGAGAGCGACCTGGTCAAGGCGCTCAAGGACGTCAAGGAGGTCGCGCGGCGGCACCGCGACGGCGAGAGCGGCGGGCACCCGATCGACGTGCTCAGCCTGTCCCTGGGGTACTACCACGAGACTCCTGAGGACGTGCAGTTCGACCCGACCATGCTCGGCATCCTCGAGGAGCTCGGGCGGTGCGGCGTCATGGTGGTCTGCTCCGCGGGCAACGACGCGACGGACCGTCCGTCGTTCCCGGCGGCCTGGTGCCCCTGGCCGGACCCGGCCGAGACCATCGTGCCCGCCGACCGCGACGTCGTCCCGATCGTCGCCGTGGGCGCGCTCAACCCCAACGGCACCGACGCCCTGTTCAGCAACGACGGGCCGTGGGTCCGTGCCCGCGCTCATGGCGCCTCGGTGATGAGCACGTTGCCGCCGTTCCAGGGCGGTCTCCAGCCGGTCGCCCGGCTCGTGCACGACGAGCACGTGCGCGAGTCGATCGACCCCGACGACTACACGGGCCGCTACGCCCTGTGGAGCGGGACGTCGTTCGCGGCACCGCTGTTCGCCGGTCGCCTCGCCGCGCGACTCGTGGGCACCATCGACCCGGCCCACGACACGCGGGCCGATGCGGTCTCCCGCGGGTGGGATGCGGTGGCTGCCCTGACCGACATCACGCCATGATGGCGGAGTGGTCGACGCCCCCGAGCTGCATCAGCGTGCCGTCACGCTGCTCAACGGCGGGGACTACCACGAGTCGAGCGCGCTGCTGACGCAGGCCCGACAGCACACCGACGACCCCGACCTGCTGGCCAGGATCGACCTGACCGCGGCCTACATCGCCTCCCAGCAGGGGGCGATGCGCGCCGGCATCGAGCGCTGCCACGCGCTCCTGGAGCGCCGCGGCCTGAGCCCGGAGACGCGCGGTCTCATCTGGTCGCAGCTCGGGCTGATGCACAAGCACGTGGGCGACACCGGCACCGCCCTCGCGGACTACACGACCGCCATCGGCCTGCTCCAGGACAGTCCCGAGCTGAGCCGCAGCCTGCTCAACCGCGCCAGCCTGCACCTCCAGCGGGCCGACGCCGCGTCCGCGGTCGCCGACCTGACGCGGGCGGTCGACCTGCTGAGCGACGAGGACGCGCCCGAGCGGCGGGCCCGCGCCGAGCACAACCTGGGCTACGCGCGGCTCCTCACCGGCGACCTCGTCGGCGCACTCCAGGCCATGGACACCGCCCGCCCCGTGCTGGCCCCGCTCTCACCGGTGAGCCGCGCCGTCGGCGAGCAGGACCGGGCCGAGGTGCTCACCGCCGCGGGCCGGGCCCGGGAGGCGGTCTCGGCCCTGGAGCGGGCGGCCGCGGCGTACGGCGACCACGGGCTGCGCGTCTTCCAGGCGGAGTGCGAGCTGACCCTCTCCCGGACCCTGCTGCGCGAAGACCCGGTCGCAGCGCGTCGGGTGGCGCAGCGGGCGGCCCGGCGGTTCCGCGCCGCCGGCAGCGAGGGCCAGGCGCTCCGGTCGGACGCCGTGGTCGTCCTCGCCCAGATCGGCGAGGGTCGGGTCTCGCTCGCCCTGCAGCGCCGCGCGGACCAGCTGGCTGTCCTGCTCAAGCACCACGGTCATCGCCGCGACGCCGCGATCCTGCAGCTCCAGGCCGCCCGGTTGGCGATCCATCGCGGCGAGCTCGCCGGGGCCCGCGAGCGCATCTCCCACGTCCGCGTCACCGAGGACTCGCCGGTCGCCACCCGGCTGCTCTGGCGCGAGGTCCGCTCCGACCTGGCCCGCGCCCGCGGCGACGGCCGGCACGCCCGCGACCACGTGCGCGCCGGCCTCGCCGACCTGCACGCCTGGCAGTCGTCGTTCGGCAGCCTGGACCTGCAGAGCACCCTGGTCGGCCACGGACGGACGCTGGCGCTCCAGGGGATGCGGCTGGCCCTCGAGAACGGCTCGCCGGACCTGGCCTACGAGTGGAGCGAGCGGGCCCGCGCCCTGGTGGGCCGGGTGACCCCGGTGCGCCCGCCGGCCGACGAGCGACTGGCGGCCGAGCTCACCGAGCTGCGCGTCCTGCACGCCGCCGACCCCTCACCCCACTCCTCGGACGGACGCCGGCTCGACGACCTGCGGGACCGCATCCGCGAGCAGAGCTGGTACGGCGACGGCAGCGGCGAGGTCGGTGAGCCGGCGGCGATCGAGGAGGTCCAGGCCGAGCTGGCCGCCACCGACGCCTGCCTCGTGGCGCACATGGTCGTCGACCGCGAGATCACTGCCGTCGTGGTGACCGGTCGCGGGGCGCACACCGTGCGGCTGTGCGAGGTCGGACCGGTCAGCGCGGACCTCGACCGGATCGCCGCGGACCTCGACGTGGCCGCCTCCCAGCTGGCCGGACCGTTCGCGGCCGCCATCCGCGCCTCGCTCGACGAGCGGCTGCTCGTGGTCTCGCAGCTGTTGGTGACGCCCTTGCTGCCGCTGGTCGGCGACCGGCGGGTCGTGCTGACGCCGTCGGCCCAGCTCGCGGGCACGCCCTGGACGCTGCTGCCGGGCCTGGCCGGCCGGCCGGTGACGGTGCCGCCGTCGGCGACCCGCTGGCTGGAGCTGCGACGTACCTCCCGGGCCGAGCGTCCTCGCGTCGGTCTGGTCGCGGGGCCCAACGTGCCCCGCGCCGAGGAGGAGGTCACCCGCGCCGCGGCCGCCTGGCAGGGTGCCACGGTGCTGACCGGGGAGCGGGCCGCCGCCGACCGGGTGACCGCCCTGGCCACCGAGGTCGACGTGCTCCACCTCGCCGGCCACGGGCGCCATCCCGGCGACAACCCACTGTTCTCGGCCATCGACCTCGCCGACGGACCGTGGTTCGGCTACGACATCGACCAGCTTCCGCACACCCCGCACACCGTGGTGCTCTCCTCCTGCGAGCTGGGCCGGGCCTCGGTCCGCTCCGGCGACGAGCTGGTCGGGATGACAGCGGCCTGGCTGCACGCCGGCGCCCGGTGCGTCACGTCCTCTCCGACGCTGGTCGCCGACGACGTGGCCTGCGAGGTCCTGGCCGGCTGGCACCGGCGGGTGGCCGGTGGCGCCGCCCCGGCCGACGCCCTGGCGGCCGCCGCCGCCGCCCTCCCCGCCTCGGCGGCGCCTTCGCCGTTCCTCACCTTCGGCGCCGGCTGGTAGCGGGAGAACTTTCTGCATCCCGGCGTATCAGGCGCGGAGACGGCCGCTCCTGGGTGCGCAAGGGGGGATCCGGTCTGGTGTGTCGGAATCGGGGGATCCGAGACACCGGGCATGACCGGGAGCGGGTCGGCAGCGCGAACGCCGGCCCGCTCCGTCATGTCGGGGTCAGGCCTCAGGCGACGTCGAACGCCCCGGACTCGCCCTCCATCGGACGCCCGGTCACCTTCGCCTTGACGAAGGACAACAGCGAGGCCGCCCGTCCGCCGGGTGCCTTCCAGTACTCCGCGGAGTCGGCGTCCACGCGCAGGAGCACGACGTCCTCGTCGGCGGGACCGTCCGGGAACCACGCCTCCACGACGGGGTTCCACATCTCCTCGACCAGCCGGCGGTCGTCGACCACCGTCGCGTGACCGGCGACCGACAGCCAGTCGCTGGAGCCCTCGAAGGAGAGGTTCACCCGCGGGTGGGCGGCCACGTCGGCCGCGTGGTCGCTGGACCGCGAGATGAAGAACCACGCCTCCAGGTCGTCGTTCACCTGCTGGGGCGTCATCGGACGGGCGTGCAGGGCACCGCCCGGCGCCGTGCTGGTGACCATGCAGAAGCGCGCGTCCTGGGCGATCTCCACCGCCCGCCTGCGGGCCCGGTCGTCGGAGGACTCCGGCGTCTGGCTCTCGCTCTGGTCCGGCGTCCAGTCGTCGTGCTGGCTGTCCTCCACGGTGCCTCCTCGAGTGACCCGTCAGGTACGGATCTCGAAGCCTCGCAGCCCCCGTGCGGGGGGACCACACCCCTAGGTGGATGGCAAGCCGGTGCTTCAGCGCACCAGGGTGACCAGGTCGTGCGCGCCGTCGTCGCGGGCCGCCTCGACGAAGTAGCGCGTGCGACCGTCGCCCAGCGGCACGGCGGCGGCGTACCGGAAGGCCCCGTCGGCGTACGGCGAACGGATCGGCGCGACGGTCGGATCCGGCACCAGACGCTTGCCGTCCCCGATCGCGACGCCGGTCGTCTCGGACCAGTTGGACTCGGCGTCCCGGCGCCCGTCGTAGAGGACGGTCAAGGGGTCGTGCCCGATGACGGTGGTGACGCGGGCGCCGCGCTCGTCCCACTCCCCCGGGCGGCCGCGGAGCACCTCGCCGCGGTCGGTCCAGGCCAGGCCGTCGTCGCTGGTGAGGTAACGCGTGGTCATCCGGTCCTCGTGACCGGCGTCGTCGAGGGGATGGCAGCACAGCCAGAGGTGCCAGCCAGCCCTCGATGACTGGGCGTCGAGCGTGATGACGGGGTCCTTGACCGCGGTGTGCTCGTCGCCGGTCAGCACGACCCGCTGCCGGCCCGCCGCCAGCCCCTCGACCGTGGGGGCGGTGAGGCTGTCGACCCACCAGTGCTTGGATCCGGGCGTCGCGCAGGAGAGGTAGAGCCGCCAGCCGCCGCCGGGCACCGGCACCAGCACGGGCCGCTCGAAGGACTCGGCACCGAAGGCGTCGCGGTCGACCTCGGTCACCTGCTCGAACCTCTCCCCGTCCTCGGAGCGAGCGACGACGACCGTGACACCCCGGCCCTCGGTGAGCGGGCGGCGTACGCGCCAGGTCAGCCAGAAGACGCCGTCGACCAGCACCGCGCTCGCGGCGCCGGCCCAGTTGCCCGCGCCGGCGCCGGGCGCGGGGATCACGACCCGGACGTCTTCGGCGTAGGTCGGGAGGGCGGCCCTCACAGGTAGAGACCGGTGTTCTCGGCGTCACCGAGCCGCTCGGCCGCCACGGCGTGCACGTCACGCTCGCGCATCACGACGTACGTGTCGCCCTGGACCTCGACCTCGGCCTTGTCCTCGGGGTCGAAGAGGACGCGGTCTCCGACCTCCACCGAGCGTGCGTGCGGACCGCGGGCGACGACGCGCGACCAGACCAGACGTCGCGCACCCATGGCGGCCGTGGCGGGGATGACGATGCCGCCCGACGAGCGACGCTCGCCGGCCTCGCGGTCGACGTCGACGAGCAGCCGGTCGTGCAGCATCTTGATCGGCGCCCCGGACGGGGACCGGCCGGACATCGTGGGCGTCAGCGGACCACGCGACGGACGATCGCGAAGAAGGCGACCACGCCGACCACGCCGCCGGCGACCTTGAGGATGTTGTCGGTCCGCGGGTGACCGGTGGCCGGGTCGACGAAGAAGGCCTTGATGGAGCCGACCTCCCGGCTGACGATCGTCTTGGGGTTGGCCCGGTAGACGAGCTGGTCGATCGTGCCGGCCAGCCGGTCGCGGGTCGCCTCGATCTCCCGCTCGAGCGAGGACATCTCGTTGGTCACGCCCGCAGGCTACCAACGCGCCCCGCACGGTTATCGTGCCCAGGTGACTCGACTCTCCCCCGGCGACACCGCCCCGGACTTCACGCTGACCTCCGACACCGGCGAGCAGGTGTCCCTGTCCGACCTTCGCGGTCGCCGGGTGATCGTGTACTTCTACCCCAATGCGATGACGCCCGGCTGCACCACCCAGGCCTGCGACTTCAGTGACTCGCTCTCCTCGCTGAAGGGGGCGGGGTACGACGTGCTCGGCATCGCCCCGAACACTCCGGAGAAGCTGGCCAGGTTCCGCGAGCGCGACGGCCTGACGATCACCCTGCTCTCCGACGCCGACAGGTCGGTGATGCAGGCCTACGGCGCGTACGGCGAGAAGAAGCTCTACGGCAAGCTCGTGGAGGGCGTCATCCGCTCCACCTTCGTCGTCGACGAGGACGGCAAGATCGCGCTGGCGCAGTACAACGTGAAGGCCACCGGCCACGTCGCCAAGCTGCGCCGCGACCTCGGCCTCGCCTCCTGATTCTCTAGGCTGTCCTCGCACTCGCCGGAGTGGTGGAATCGGCAGACACGCAGGGTTTAGGTCTCTGTGCCTTCGGGTGTGCGGGTTCGAGTCCCGCCTCCGGCACCTCGTGCACGGGTGCGTGAGTGTCGGTCTCTGCTCACCGGCGGTGACTGAGGGTCGGTCTGGTTGAGGAGAACCGACCCTCACGCACCGCCGCTACCTTGCGCGGCACGTTACCTACGACTACCTTGTGCCGCATGGGAGCGGAGGCGGCGGTCACCCAGCTGCGGCGCGGCGCGGTCGAGCACTGCGTGCTGGCGCTCCTCGAGGACGAGGAGCGCTATGGCTACGACCTTGTCCAGGAGCTGACGGCCGCGGGGCTGGTGGCGAGCGAGGGCACCGTCTACCCGCTGCTGAGCCGGCTCCGCAAGGACGAGCTGGTCGCCACGGTCTGGCGGGACTCGCCCTCGGGTCCCCCGCGCCGCTACTACGCGCTGACCCACCCGGGCCAGCGCGCCCTCGACGACTTCCGGTCCGCCTGGACGGACTTCGCCGCTGCGGTGGGGACGATCCTGCGCCGCAACCTCAAGGAGCAGTCATGACCACCACGGCACGGCATCCGCTGGTCGAGGAGTACCTGCACACCCTCCGCGCCGAGGCCGCTCGCCTTCCCGACGACCAGGCCCGCGAGCTCGTCGCGGACATCGGCGAGCACCTGGAGGTCGCTCTCGCCGAGGGCGCTACCGAGACCGAGGTCCGCAACGTGCTGGAGCGGCTCGGTACGCCGGCGGAGCTGGTCGACGCCGCAGGTCCCCCACTTCCGGCGCCGTCCTCCCGTTCCTTCGCGTCGCCCGCGGGCGCGATCATCTGCCTCCTCGCGGCGGAGATCCTGTGCGTGCTGCTCCCGGTCTCGGTGCCCCTGTGGATCCTGGGCCTGGTGATGATGGCCCGCGCTCCGGTCTGGGACGAGCGGCAGAAGTGGCTCGGCTTCATCGGGCTGGGCAGCGGGTTCCCGGTGGTCATCGTGTTCGTGCTCGCCGGGACCCTGGCGACGCGCAGCTGCGCCTCGTGGTCCAGCAGCGACGGCACCTCGGGCAGCACCTGCGGCGGCGTCGACTGGGTGGCCGTGACCGCGTGGACCGTCACCATCGGCTACCTCGCGCTGCAGGTGGTCACGATCTGGCGGCTCACCCGCGCAGCGCAGCGCCGATGAGCGGGCCGATCTCGCGCAGGGCCTTGCCCCGGTGGGAGATCGCGTCCTTCTCGGCCGGGGACAGCTCGGCGGTGGTGACGCCGGGGAGCTCGTCGGCCTCGAAGACGACGTCGTAGCCGAACCCGCCGCTGCCGCGCGGCGAGCGCACGACGCGGCCGGGCATCTCCCCGCGCACGACGGCCTCGGTGCCGTCGGGGTGGCAGAAGGCGACGGCGCAGGCGAAGTGGGCGGTCCGCCGCTCGTCGGGCACGTCGGAGAGCTGGGCGAGCAGGAGCTCGTTGTTGCGGGCGTCCGCCCCTCTCTTGTCAGCCAGTGGAGGGCCCGACCAGCGGGCCGAGAGCACGCCGGGCATGCCGTTGAGGGCGTCCACGCAGATGCCGCTGTCGTCGGCCACGCTCGGCAGCCCGGTGGCGGCGAGGCCGGCCCTCGCCTTGAGCAGGGCGTTGCCCTCGAACGTCGGCTGGTCCTCGACCGGCTCGTCGTACGGCGTCACCGCGTCGAGGCCGACGACCTCGAGGCCGGGCGCGTGGTCGGCCAGGATGCGCTGCATCTCCGCGAGCTTCCCGGCGTTGCGGGTGGCCAGGAAGAGCCGGCTCACGAGGAGAGGGCCTCCTGCTGGAGGCGGGTCAGCTCGCCGCAACCCTGCTCGGCCAGGGCCAGCAGCGCGTCGAGCTCGGCCCGGTCGAAGGGGGCGCCCTCGGCCGTGCCCTGCACCTCGACGAACTTCCCGTCGCCGGTCATCACGACGTTCATGTCGGTCTCGGCGCGGACGTCGTCGTCGTAGTGCAGGTCCAGACGCGGCGTGCCGTCCACGATCCCGACGCTGACCGCGGCCACCGACCCACTGAGCGGCTCGCCGGTCAGCGCACCCGTCGAGCGGAGGTGGGCGACCGCGTCGGCCAGCGCGACGTAGGCGCCGGTGATCGCCGCCGTGCGGGTGCCGCCGTCGGCCTGCAGGACGTCGCAGTCGAGCACGATCGTGTTCTCGCCGAGCGCCTGGTAGTCGATGATCGCGCGCAGCGAGCGGCCGACGAGCCGGCTGATCTCGTGGGTCCGCCCACCGATGCGTCCCCGCACCGACTCGCGGTCCGTGCGGGTGTTGGTCGAACCGGGGAGCATGGCGTACTCCGCCGTGACCCAGCCGAGGCCGGAGCCCTTGCGCCACCGCGGCACGCCTTCGGAGGCCGAGGCGACGCAGAGCACCCGCGTCTTCCCGAACTCGACCAGCACCGAGCCCGCCGCATGGTCGAGCCAGTTGCGGGTGATGGTCACGGGGCGGAGCTGGTCGTCGGCCCGCCCGTCGGATCGCTCAGTCATGTCTGGCGACCCTAACGGGCGGGTGCGACGGAGCCTCTTGCTGGCCCTACTTGACCTCGGCCCTCAGCACCCGCCACGCGCCGGCCGCCAGCGGGATCACCAGCCAGATGATCCCGGAGACCAGCAGCTGGGCCCACTCCTTGCCACTGACGTCGGCGTTCTGGATGGGCGTCTGGGCGAAGTTGAAGTCGATCCAGGGCTGCAGCTTCTCGAACCAGTTCATCAGGCTGGCGCCGATCGCGAAGATCCCCGGCAGGATCAGCGAGTAGACGAAGTACACGACGATGGCTGCAGGTGTGTTCAGGAACAGGGTGCCGAAGGCGAACCCGGTGGACATCGCGATCACGTAGAGCAGGAGGAGCGTGAAGATCCGGAACGGGGTCAGCTGCCACTCGGCGCCGTGGTCGGAGAACGCACCGTAGAGGCCGTTGGCGACGATGGTGAGCACCAGGCCGACGACGACCGCGGCCAGCGCGGCGATCAGCGTGCCGACGTACTTGGCGGCCAGGAAGCGCGTTCGTGACGGCTCCAGCGAGAAGGTCACCATCGCGGTCCGCTGGCTCCACTCGCTGGTCACCGACATCACGCCCAGGACGGGCAGCAGCACGCTGATGGGGAAGTTGGCTCCGGCCACGAAGTCGTTGAAGGTGACGTCCTGGTCCTGGGCGAGGACGACCCAGAGCTGGATGATCAGCACCAACGCGGTGACGCCGGCGATGGAGATGAGCAGCCATCGGCCGGCCCGCGTGTCGAACATCTTGCGGAGCTCGACCGAGACCAGCCGGCCGAAGGGCACCTTCGGGGTCGAGCTGATGTCGAGGGTCAATGGCGCACTGGTGGTCGTCACCGGACGGCTCCTGTCAGGTCATCGCGCTGTGTGTCGGAGGTCAGCTCGAGGAAGAGATCCTCGAGACCGGCGCCCTCGGTGGGGCGGAGGTCGGTGAGCACGATCCGCTGGTCGGCGGCGATCCGGCCGATGTCGACCGGAGCGGCCTCGACCCGGAAGCCGTGCCCGGCCGGGGTGTAGGTGAGGCCCTTCTCGCCGAGGGCCTTCGTGAGCTCGTCGTTGTCGAGAGCGACGACCAGGGTGCCCTGCGGTGCCGCCCGCACTCGCCGTGGCGGTGGCGAGCAGCTCGGCGCGGGTGCCGCGGGCCACGATCTTGCCTCGACCGATCAGGATCATCTCGTCGGCGATCTGCTCGACCTCGTTGAGCAGGTGGCTGGAGAGGAGCACCGTGCCGCCCCGGTCGGCGTACCCCTTGAGCAGGCCACGCATCCAGCGGATGCCGGCCGGGTCGAGGCCGTTGGCCGGCTCGTCGAGGATCAGCACGGACGGGTCGCCGAGCAGGGCGTGGGCGATGCCGAGGCGCTGGCGCATGCCCAGGGAGTAGTTGCGGATCCGCCGGCGCGACTCGCGATCGTCCAGGGACACCAGGGCCAGCATCTCCTCGACGCGGGAGTCCGGGAGGCCCATGGTGCGGGCGCCCAGCGTGAGCACCTCGCGGCCGGTGCGCCCGGCGTGCTGCGCCGAGGCGTCGAGCAGGACGCCGACGTGACGTCCGGGGTTGGGGATCTCGTGGAAGTGGAAGCCGCCGATCGTCACGTCGCCCGCGGTCGCCGAGGTGAGGCCGACCATCACCCGCATGGTGGTGGTCTTGCCGGCGCCGTTCGGGCCGAGGAAGCCGGTCACGGTCCCCGGCTTGCACGTGAAGCTGATGTCGTCGACAGCGGTGAAGCTCCCGTAGCGACGGGTGAGTCCTTCGACCTTGATCATGCGCACCATCCTGTCGGCACCGTGGCGTCGCGCGCATCGGACCTCGGCATCGCGGGCGACGACCAAAGTAGGGGGTGCGCGGCATACCTCAGGCCGCTGCTCCGCGACGTACGACGGCCCTAGCCTGGCCCCATGGAACGGCCGGCGCGCGAGCTCTACCAGCCGTCGCTGACGTGGTGGAGCCACACGTGGCGGCTGGTCGTCGCCCTTGCGCTGACGGTGTTCGTGTCCATCCAGCCCGTGCAGGACGAGTGGCGGACCAACCGGCCGATGCTGTGGCTGGACCTCGCGCTCGGCCTGGCGGCCTTCGTGCTGGTCACGTGGCGACGGCGCTCGCCGCTCACGATCGCGATCGTCCTGACGTTGTTCGGCGCGGTCAGCGCCACCGCAGCCGGCGCGGGCGTCCTGGCCGTCGTGTCCCTGGCCACGCGGCGCGTGTGGTGGCAGGTGCTGCTGGTCGGCGCCCTGAACATCGTCGGCTCGTTGGTCTACCGCAACCTCGTCCCAGGTGCGTCCACCGAGTCGTGGTGGCTGGACCTGATCGTGGTCACGGTGTTCACGGCGGGGGCCCTGGCCTGGGGCATGTACATCGGCTCGCGCCGCGAGCTGGTGTGGACCCTGAAGAACCGTGCCGAGCGGGCCGAGGCCGAGCAGGAGCTCCGCGTCTCGCAGGCGCGCGGCAACGAGCGGGCCCGGATCGCGCGGGAGATGCACGACGTGCTGGCGCACCGGATCTCGCAGATCTCCCTGCACGCAGGCGCGCTGGGCTACCGCTCCGACCTCGGCGCCGACGAGCTGCGCGCGAACTCCACCGTCATCCGGGACCTCGCGAACGCCGCCCTCACCGACCTCCGCGGCGTGCTCGGCGTGCTCCGCGACCCGGAGACCGGCGAGCTCGCGTCGGCTCCCCAGCCCACGTGGGCCGACCTGCCCGCCCTCGTCGACAAGGCTCGTGAGGCGGGACTGCACGTCGAGCTCGCCGAGCACCTCGCGGGCGACGAGGCGTTGCCGGACGTCGTCGGGCGGACGCTCTACCGGATCGTCCAGGAAGGCATCACCAACGCGGGCAAGCACGCCCCCGGCGCCGTGCTCCGCATCGAGGTGAGCGGGTCGCCCGAGGACGGCGTGGACATCGAGCTGCGCAACCCGATCGGGTTCGGCGTCAGCCGCACGCCGGGATCCGGCCTGGGGCTGATCGGCCTCACCGAGCGCGCCGAGCTCCGCGGCGGCCGCCTCGAGGGCCGCCGCGACGGCCAGACCTTCGTGCTTCGTGGATGGATACCGTGGGCCGCCTGATGCCGATCCGCCTGCTCATCGTCGACGACGATCCGCTGGTCCGGTCCGCCCTCACGTTCATGGTCGGGGGCCAGCCCGACCTGGAGGTCGTCGGCGAGGCCGGCGACGGGCAGGCCGGCGTCGACGCGGCGGTCGCGCTACGCCCCGACGTCGTCCTCATGGACATCCGCATGCCGCGCCTGAACGGCCTCGACGCGACCCGCGTCCTCCTGGCCACCGAGAACCCGCCCCGGGTGATCGTGCTGACCACCTTCGACGCCGACGAGTACGTCGTCGAGGCACTGGCCGCCGGCGCCGACGGCTTCCTGCTCAAGGACACCGCTCCGCAGCAGGTCGTCGACGCGATCCGCAAGGTCGCCGACGGCGAGCCGATGCTCTCCCCCGCCGTCACGCGGTCGCTCATCCGCCAGGTCGCCGGTACCTCCCGCAGCCCGGTGGCCGCCGCCCGCATCGCCGACCTCACCGACCGCGAGCGCGACGTCGCGCTCGCCGTCGGGCGCGGCCTGAGCAACGCCGACATCGCGGCCGAGCTCTACCTCTCCGTCCCCACCGTGAAGGCCCACGTCTCCCGGCTCTTCGACAAGCTCGGGGTCACCAACCGCGTCCAGATCGCCCTCTGCGTCCACGACGCCGGGCTGGCCTAGCGGGAGCGGACCGCCGCCGAGCGGGCCGACGACGGCCCGTCACCCACGGGGTTGGCCGCGGACACGGCGAACACGTACCTCCCCGCGGCCAGGCGCAGGGTCAGCGAGCGAGCCGCGGCCGAGGCCGGGTAGGAGTCCTCGCGGTGCATCCGGCCGCGACGGTCGACCATCCAGACGTGCACGGCGTACGACGTCACCGGCGCGCCGCCGGTCGAGGCCGGCGGCCTCCAGGTGAGCTTGACCGTGGTGACGCCTCCGGGCCGACCGGCCCTCACCCTCGCCAGCAGCGGAGCCGACGGCACCGAGAGGGACGGCCGGGCGGTCGGCACCGACGTCGGCGTGACCGGCGGCGTCGTCGGGGTGCTGGTCGGCAGGGCCGAGGGGACAGGTGTGGTCGGCGACGCGGTCGGGCCCGACGTGGGCGCGTAGGAGGGCGAGGCCGTCGGGCCGGCGCTCGGTTCGGCGGTCGGGGTCGCCGCGACCCCGCTGAACGCACCGGTCGTGGCGGCGCGCGTGGCGACGGGGCTGGAGCCGGCGGCGTTCGCGGCCGAGACGGCGAGCGTGTAGGAGGTCTGCGGCAGCAGGTTGTAGAAGGTGTAGCCGCGCGCCGCCGCCGGCAGGGTGACCGGGCTGGCTCCGTTGACCGTCACGACGTACGACGTCACCGGCGAGCCACCCGAGGCGGCCGGGGCGTCCCACACCAGCCGCAGGCCGTGGGCGTTGGCGTCGGGGTCCGCGGCCACGACGACCGGCGCGCTGGGCGAGGTGGTGCCGGCCGCATCGCAGCCGGAGACCGCCAGCCCGTACCTGCCGACGCTGCCGTAGTCGCTGTAGCCGCGCGTCGCGTCGTCGAGCCCGACGCCGTCGACCTCGAGGTAGTAGGTGCCCGCGCCGAGGGACAGCGACAGGGCGGCGCCGAGGCCGGTGACCACCGGTGAGCCCGTACCTCCCCGGACGGTGGCGGGCGAGGAGACCGCCAGCACCGCTCCGGAGGAGTCGAGCAGCCGCAGCCGCGAGTCGAGGTCCGCGCCGAGGGCGGCCGGCGAGACCGACGCGGTGAGCGGGCCACTGCACGACCGGCTGACACGGAAGCTGTCGACGTCGGTGCGCGTGCCGATCAACCCGGTCAACGAGACCGTCGCACCGCCGATCGGGTACGCCGTCGCGCTGCCGTTGCCGTAGTCGTCCCCGATGAGGTTCGGGCCGTGCTGACCGATGACCGCGACGTCGTCCTGGGTCTGGGTGGCACCGGGGTAGTCGCCGATCGAGAACTGCGTCAGGGGCGTGTAGGCCGCCCCCATCACCGGCGACCAGATCCGGGTGCCGTCGGGGTCGCGGTAGTAGGCCGACGAGCCCTCGCCGTCGTGCCGCAGGCCGAGGTTGTGGCCCACTTCGTGAGCGGCGATCTCGGCGATGTCGGCCGCCGAGTAGCTCGGCGCGGCGAGTGCGAAGGCCGGCTGGTAGTACTCCGAGTACCCCGTCACCACCGAGTCGTAGGTGCCGACGTACGCCACCCCGGCGCACCCGCCGCCGCAGCCGCTGATCGTCGAGCGAAGCGACAGGTCGGTCGTGATGGCGACGCGGGAGCCGTAGGAGAGGTCGTCGGCCGAGGTACGGGCCAGCGCCGCCGTCCCCGGGTCCTGGGTCGTCACGTCGATGCCGAACGGCGCGTAGTCCTCGGCCACCCGCGCCCACACCTCCTGCACCACGTCGAGCTCGGCGGCCGAGAAGGCCGGGTCGGCGTCGCGGCTGTACGCCGGCACGGTGAGCGCCGGGGTACCCGCGGCGTTCCAAGCGGTGTCGTGCAGCTCGTAGCCGTCGAAGTCCAGGTAGAGCACCCGCGTCGCCGTCGGGCGGGAGTGCAACCGGAAGGTCTGGTCGTAGGCGAAGCTCGCCACGGCCACCCGACCGGTCCCCGAGGTCGGCCCCTCGTCGGTGTAGAAGAGATGCCCACTCGGGTCGACCCAGGCGCTGTCGTCGGAGCGCAACGTCTCGGCGAGCGTGTCGGCCGGGAGACCGCTGCGACCCGCGGCCGTGGCCAGGTCCGCGCCCAGGTGCGCCAGGGCGCCCCGGCCGTGGGCCGGCTCGGCGAGCAGACGGGTCGTCGCCGACTCGGCCGCCGCATCGGTCGCCAGAGCGCCTGCCAGCACGGGCGCTCCCGTGAGCAGACAGAGTCCAGTTGCTACGAAAGCCCCCCATCGCACCCGACGAGGTTCGCGGACTTCCGCCCACAGGTGTGTTGACCCTCAGGACAACGGGTTGTCTGCTAGACCAGGTAGGTCGCGCCCGCACTCGCCAGCGCGATGTCCCCGCCGAACTGCCCCTCGGCCTCGAACACCGCCTGCGCGGGGTCGTGCCACGGCGGCACGTGCGTGAGCACCAGACGGCCGACGTCACCGGCCGCGGCCGCCCGGCCGCAGTCCGCTCCGGTCAGGTGCATGTCCGGCGGGTTCTCGTCCTTGCTGCGGAAGGACGCCTCGGCGAGCAGCAGGTCGGCTTCGTGCGCCAGGGCGTCGAGCTCGGGCCCGGGGCCCGTGTCGCCGGAGTAGACGAGCGTGCGGCCACCGGCGGCGACCCGGAACCCGAACGCCGGCACGGGGTGCACGACGGGCATCGGCGTGACGGTGAGCGGGCCGACCTCGACCGGACCGTCGTGCTCGCGGAAGTCGAACTCCTCGGTCATGCCGGGGACGGGCTCGAGGCCGTACGCCGCCGCCATCCGGTCGGCGCTGCCGACCGGGCCGTGCACCGGGATCCGCGGCTGCGGTCCGGCCGGGTGGTAGCGGCGGAGCACGTGGTAGCCGCAGAGGTCCATGCAGTGGTCGGGGTGGAGGTGACTGAGGAACACCGCGTCGACGGTGAGCGGGTCGGCGTACCGCTGCAGCGCGCCGAGCGCGCCCGACCCGAGGTCGAGCAGGATCCGCCAGGTGCGACCGGAGGTGTCGTCCTCCTCGACGAGGTAGCAGCTGGCGGCGGAGTCCGGGCCCGGGTAGGAGCCCGAACAGCCGACGACGGTCAGCCTCATGTGGCCAGGCTCCCCGTGAACTGGCGGGCGTCGGCGAGCTCGGGCCCGAGGAAGCGCCGTCCGATCCTCTCGAACTCGCTCGGGGCCCCCGTCGTGAGGAAGCGGTACGTCGGCTCGCCGGCCTGCCGCATCAGGTCGGTGGCGACGAGCATCTTGTAGACGTCCTTCGCGCACTCCTCGGCGCTGCTGACGAGCGTGACGCCGTCTCCCATCACGTAGGAGATGACGCCGGTCAGCAGCGGGTAGTGCGTGCAGCCCAGGATCAGGGTGTCGACGCCGGCGGCCACCAGCGGGTCGAGGTACTCGTGGGCGACGCCGATCAGCTCGTCCCCGCCGGTCACCCCGGCCTCGACGAAGTCCACGAACCGCGGGCACACCTGGGTGGTCAAGGTGACCTGCGGGGCGGCGGCGAACGCGTCGTCGTAGGCCATCGACTCTGCGGTCGACCGGGTGCAGATCACGCCGATCCTCCCGGTACCGGCTGGCCGCGACGGCGCGGCGGGTGGCCGGGAAGATCACCTCGACCACCGGCACGTCGTAGCGCTCGCGGGCGTCGCGGAGCATGGCCGCGCTGGCCGAGTTGCAGGCGATGACCAGCGCCTTCACGCCGAGGGCGACGAGGTGGTCCAGGCACTCGAGGGCGTACTCGCGGACCTCGCCGATCGGCTTGGGTCCGTAGGGCTGGCGCGCCGTGTCGCCGACGTAAAGCAGGGACTCGTGCGGGAGCTGGTCGATGACCGAACGGGCGACCGTCAGGCCGCCGAACCCGGAGTCGAAGATGCCGATGGGGGCGTCGACGGGCTGCACAGGTCGAGGCTAGGGGGTGGGACCTGCCCCAGGGCGATGGACGCGACCGTGACTCCGCCCACAGATGGGCCCACAGGTGCGCGCACGTAGCCTGTCCGGATGCGCTCCCCCTTCCGCGCCACGGTGGCCACGGCCCTGCTCGCCCTCGTCCTCGTCGCCCAGCCCGCGAACGCCTCTCCGGTGCCGGACCCCGCCCGGCAGACCGCCGGCATCACGCGGGTCGTGGTGATCTCCGTCGACGGGTTGAACCCCGAGGCGATCACCCAGCTGGGCGCGACCGGAACCCCGATGTTCCACCGGATGATGAGCCAGGGCGCCTGGACGTTCAACGCCCGCACCGAGGTCGAGCAGACCGTCACGCTGCCCAACCACACGAGCATGCTCACCAGCCGCCGGATCGACAGGACGCGCGGCGGTCACGGCGTGACGTGGGACGACGACCGGCTGCGCCCGCGCACGGTGCAGGCCGCCGCCGGGCACCCGGTCGCCTCGGTGTTCTCGCGGCTGGAGGGCGCCGGGCTCAGCACGGCGATGTTCGCCACCAAGACGAAGTTCTCGCTCTACCAGCGGTCCTGGCCCGCCATCGACCGCTCGCTCATCCTGCTCGACCAAAGGGAGCTGCGGCGCAAGGCCGGCGGTGACCTGTCGGACACGACGCGGGCGTTCACGTTCGTGCACTTCTCGGCACCGGACCTCGCCGGCCACGCGTCGGGCTGGCTGTCGCCGGCGTACCTGACCGCGGTCAGGAAGACCGACCGGCAGATCGGCAGGCTCTGGTCCGTCCTCTTCCGCGACCCCGCGCAGCGCGACCACACGCTGCTCGTCGTCACGTCCGACCACGGGGGCCAGGGCACCAGCCACTCGACCGCCTCCGCCTACGCCGACTACCGGATCCCCTTCCTGGTCATGGGTGGCGGGGTCCCGGCCGGCGTCGACCTCTACAGCCTCAACCCGACGTACGCCGACCCCGGCACCACCCGCCCCGGCTACGACGCCGCGCGCCAGCCGATCCGCAACGGCGACGTCGGCAACCTGGTCCTCGACGTGCTCGGCTACGGCCCGATCCCGGGGAGCGAGCTGGACCGAGCGCAGGACCTCGAGGTCTTCGCCACCGGTGGTTGAGGAGGGACGAAGTCCCGTCACGAAACCTCCGGGGTCTCGTGACAGGCGCTAGCGCGCCTTTCCTCGACCACCGCACGGATCAGCGGAACCAGAGCTCGCTGCCGAGGGGCCACGGGTTGTGGCGGCAGCCGTCGAGGCCCTTGGACTGCTGCATCATCACCGGCGCGAGCCGGCCGGGACCGGGGCAGCCGAGGTGGCCGTGGCCGAGCCAGTGGCCGGTCTCGTGGTTGACCACGAGGTTGCGGTAGTCGCGGATGCTCTTGCCCGCGCCGCGCCAGGACGGCGAAGCACCGAGCCACCGCATCTGGTTGATCACGACGTAGCGGCCTGCACGGCAGCTCCACTGCACGCTGCACGTCGAGGAGAAGCGCGGCAGCCACGCGGCCTCGGCCAGCACGAGCGAGAAGTCCGAAGCGCCGCGCACCCGCCGGAAGACCACCCCGGCGTTGCGCCAGCCGCGCGGGTCGGCGTACGTCTCGGCCGCCTGGCGGGCGAACTCCTTCACGCTGGCGGTGATCCGGCCCCGGGTCTCGATGCGGTAGGTGACCGTGCGCCGCGGCGGGACCCGGTAGCCGACCTCCGCGCCACCACGCGCGGTGGCCTGCCCGCCGTCGTACCCCTGCTTCTTGGCGAGGACCCGGGCCTTGATCTTGGTGCCGACGTCGGCGACGCCGAGGCGGTAGGTCTGCGCGGTCGCGCCGGGGATCTCGGTCTCGCCGCGGTACCACTGGAACAGGTAGCGCTGCGGCGTCCGGTTCCAGGTGCCGCGGGTCACCTTCACCGTGTGCCCGTAGCGCAGCACGCCCTGGATCTCGACGCCGCTGCGCAGCTGCAGCTCGCCTCGGTCGAGGCGACCGGTGTGCGAGTCGGGCGCCACGGCGGCGTCGGTGGGGAACGGCGCGAGCAGCGCGACGAGAAGGACGCCCAAGACCACAGTTCGCATGTGCAGCACCCTAGGGTTCGGCGCGCCGTCCCGTCTGGACTGACGACCGAGCGAGCCCTGCGAGTGAGGGAGGAGGGAAGACGGGACGATGCGGGCGCGCCGAACAGGCGAGCGAAGCGAGCCCAGAACTAGGCCCAGAGCTGACCCTCGAGGGCCTCCTCGGCCTCGTCGATCGTCCCCTCGTAGGCCCCCGTCGACAGGTACTTCCACCCGCCGTCGCACACCACGAACGCGATGTCGGCACGCTCGCCGGCCCTGACCGCCTTGGCCGCCTGGGCCAGCGCGGCGTGCAGGATCGCGCCGGTGGAGATGCCGGCGAAGATGCCCTCCTCGTCGAGGAGCTCACGGACCCGGCGCACGGCGTCGCCCGGACCGACCGAGAAGCGGGCGTCGATCAGCGTCTCGTCGTACAGCTCGGGGACGAAGCCCTCGTCGAGGTTCCGCAGGCCGTAGACCAGCTCGCCGTACCGCGGCTCGGCGGCGACGATGCGCACCGACGGCTTGTTCTCCCGGAAGAACCGCCCCACGCCCATCAGCGTCCCCGTCGTCCCGAGCCCCCCGACGAAGTGCGTCACCGATGGGAGGTCGGCCAGGATCTCGGGACCGGTTCCCTCGTAGTGCGCGCGGGCGTTGGCCGGGTTGCCGTACTGGTAGAGCATCACCCAGTCGGGGTGCTCGGCGGCGACCTCCTTGGCCCGCCGCACCGCCTCGTTGGAACCTCCGGCGGCCGGCGAGGAGATGATCTCCGCGCCCCACATCCGCAGCAGCTGGCTCCGCTCCTCCGACGTGTTCTCGGGCATCACGCAGACCAGGCGGTAGCCCCGCAGACGAGCCGCCATCGCCAGCGAGATGCCGGTGTTGCCGGACGTCGGCTCCAGGATCGTGCACCCCGGCCGGAGCAGGCCTTGCCTCTCGGCGTCCATCACCATCGCCAGCGCGGCGCGGTCCTTGATGGAGCCGGTGGGGTTGCGGTCCTCGAGCTTGGCCCACAGGCGCACGTCGGGGCTCGGGGACAGCCGCGGCAGCCCGACGAGGGGTGTTCCGCCGACCGACGCCAGCAGGTCGTCGAAGCGGGTCATCGCAGGAAGTACTCCGGGTCGAACGACGCCAGGGGAATGACCCGGACCCGCGGCAGCTGGACGTTGAACGCCCCGACGTCGCTCTCCAGATCAAGGATCTCGACGCCGGCGGCACTCAGCTGGCCGCTGGTGAACTCGGGGAACGCCATCACGCCCACCCGGCGACCGGCCGCCTGGAGCTCGAGCAGGTGCGGAGCGAAGTCGCCGTCGTGGCTGACCAGCATGACGTCGGCATCCTCGTGACCGAGCAACGCGTCCATCGTCCGCTGGATGCCGACGTCCACGACCTTCTGGTCGGACGGGCCGGACAGCGGGACGACGCGGTACCCGATCGCGAGGAGCGCCTGCACGAACGGCAGGGGCAGCTGGCCCTGCGAGGCGTTGATGAAGAACAGCCCGGTGGCCTCCTGGCCCCAGTGCTTGGCCGCGAACTCCGTCACCCGCTCCCAGCGAGGTCGCTCGTCGGGCTGCGGGCGTCGCTGGAGGATCGATGTCCCGATGGTGGCGTCGATGTTCTCGCCGTCGACGAGGACGAACGTACGACGACCGGTCGGGGCCACGCTGTGCCTACCCCTGGCCGCCGGCGACCGCGGGCAGCACGACGACCTGGTCGCCGTCGGTGAGCTCGGCGTCGAGACCGCCGATGAAACGGACGTCCTCGTCGTTGACGTAGACGTTGACGAACCGGCGCAGGGCGCTGTCCTCGATGAGGCGGTCCTTGAGACCCGGGTGGTTGGCGTCCAGGTCGTCGATCAGCGCGGACAGCGTCGCGCCCTCGGCGGACACGGCCTTCTGGTCGTCGGTGTAGCTGCGCAGGATGGTCGGGATGCGGACCTCGACGGCCATGGTGCTCCTCAGTTCCGGGGCTGGGTCTCGGGGAGAAGGTGGGGGACGACAGCGACCTCTTCCTCGGTCACCTCGCCGTTCACGATCCTGTAGGACCTGAACTCGACGGGACCCTCGTTATTCCCGTGCTCGCGCGTGCTGACCAGCACGTAGTGCGCTCCGGGCTCGCTCGCGAGGCCGATGTCGGTCCGGCTGGGAGAGGCCTCGGTGGCCGTGTGCGAGTGGTAGACGACGACGGGTTCCTCGTCGCGCGCCCACATCTCCTTGTACAGCGCGAGCAGCTCGGTGGAGTCGAACTCGTAGAACGTCGGGCTCCCGGCGGCGTTGACCATCTCCACCAGTCGCTCGGCGCGGTCGCTGCCCTCGGGACCCGCCACGATGCCGCACGCCTCGTCGGGGTGGTCCCGCTTGGCGTGCGCGACGATCGCGTCGTAGGTCGACTGGTCGATGGTGAGCATGACCCCGGAAGCCTACGGGCGCGCGTCAGCGCACGAACCGCGCGGCCTGCTCCCCGGACAACCCGTCGGCGATCCGCAGCCGCATCGACTCGGTCATCTCGGGCATCGCGTCGACCGGGTACCACCGCACGTCACGGGACTCGTCGTCGGCCACGTGCGCCTCGCCCGAGACGTAGGTGCAGGCGAAGGTGAGGTCCAGGTACGACGCCAGGTCGCCGTTCGCGTGCACCACGCCGGGGTAGGAGCTCGTGGACGCCAACCGATCGACCGAGACGACGACGCCGGTCTCCTCCAGGGCCTCACGTGCCGCGGCGTGCGCGGGCTCCTCGCCCGGCTCGGGGATGCCCGTGATCGGCGTCCAGTGCCCGTTGTCGGCCCGCTGCACCAGCAGGATCTCCTCCCCGCGGGTGACCACGGCCGTGACGCCCGGCAGCCACATCTCGCGCTGCCCGATCAACTTGCGCATCTCGACGACGAACTCGGGGATGGGCATCGGGCCACCCTACGAGGACTACTTCGGCGACGGCTACGAGGACAGGCTACGAGGACAGGGCGTCGACCAGCGTCTCCTGCAGGTACCCCATCCAGAGGTAGATGTCGTGCGCCTGGCCACGCGGGTCCTCGTCGGGCAGCGTCGCCCAGTACTCCTCGTCACCCTCCTCGACCTCGAGCCGGGTGGCGAGGGCGAGCCGGATGTCGGTGAAGGACCGTAGCCAGGTCTCGGCGACCGGCTCGTCGAGCTCGACGTCGAAGACCAGGCCCTCCTCGGTCAGCTCGGGCGGCAACCCGGCCTCCTCCAGCCCGTCGATGACGGCGACCGCGGCGTCGGCCTTGCCGTCGCGCAGGGCGCTCTCGGTGAACCGCCGGAAGTCGCCGGCCGACTCCGGGTCGTCCGGGTACGCCGTGGGGAACAGCCGCGCCAGAACAGGATCCTCCGGCTCCTCCGTCGGCCCGGAGAAGTCGAGCATCGCCTCCAGCGGGTCGGTCTCGGCCACCGGCTCGGCGCGCTCGTTGCGCAGCAGCTCGACCAGCTGGGAGGCCAGCGAGCGCAGCAGGTCGGCCTCGAACCCGGAGAAGTTCGCGATGACCAGCCGACTCTTCCGGTGACGGGCGAACCCGCTCACTGCTTCTCCATCGTCGCCCAGAGGCCGTACTCGTGCATCGCCTGCACGTCGCGCTCCATCTCCTCGCGGCTGCCCGCGCTCACCACGGACCTGCCGTCGTTGTGCACCTCGAGCATCAGCTTCTCGGCCTTCTTCTTCTCGTAGCCGAAGTACTTCGTGAAGACGTAGGTGACGTAGGACATCAGGTTCACCGGGTCGTTCCACACGATCGTGACCCACGGCGTGGCCAGGAGTGTGATGTCGTCCTGCTCGGGAGTGGCAGTGGGGTCGACCTCGACCGGACTAGCTGTCGACACGTCTCCATCGTGGCACAGGGTCTCGACACGGGCTCGCTGGCGCTCGCCCGGCTCGACCAACGAACATGGGCCCGTGACCTCCACGGCGCTGCTCACCGACCACTACGAGCTGACCATGGTCCAGGCGGCTCTCGGGAGCGGCACGGCGCACCGGAGGTCGGTCTTCGAGCTCTTCGCCCGGCGCCTGCCCGAGGGGCGCCGCTACGGCGTGGTGGCCGGGGTGGGGAGGATGCTCGACGCGCTGGAGAGCTTCACCTTCGACCAGGAGGCGCTGGCGATGCTCGAGGGCGTGGTCAACGACGAGACGCTCGAGTGGCTGGCGTCGTACCACTTCTCCGGCGACGTCTGGGGGTACGCCGAGGGCGACGCCTACTTTCCCCACTCACCGCTCGTGATCGTCGAGGGCACCTTCGCCGAGGCGGTCGTCCTGGAGACGCTGCTGCTCTCGATCTACAACCACGACTCGGCGATCGCGTCGGCCGCCTCCCGCATGACGATGGCCGCCGGCGAGCGGCCCTGCATCGAGATGGGCTCGCGGCGCACCCACGAGGAGGCGGCCGTGGCGTGCGCGCGGGCGGCGTACGTCGCCGGGTTCGCGAGCACGTCCAACCTGATGGCCAGGCGCAGGTACGGCGTCCCCAGCGCCGGCACCAGCGCCCACAGCTTCACCCTGCTCCACGACGACGAGGCCGACGCGTTCCGCGCCCAGGTCGAGTCGCTGGGCGCGGGCACGACGTTGCTGGTCGACACCTACGACGTCGAGGACGCCGTCCGCCTCGGGGTCGAGATCGCCGGCACCGGCCTGGGCGCGGTCCGCCTCGACTCCGGCGACCTCGGGGTGCTCGCGATCCGGGTGCGCAAGGAGCTCGACGACCTCGGCGCCACCAGGACCCGGATCGTGGTGACCAGCGATCTGGACGAGTACGCCATCGCCGCGCTGGCCGCGGCGCCCGTGGACGGCTACGGCGTCGGCACCCAGCTGGTCACCGGCAGCGGGTCGCCGACGTGCGGCTTCGTCTACAAGCTGGTCGCGCGCGAGGGCGACGACGGTCAGATGATGGCGGTGGCCAAGAAGAGCGTCGACAAGATCTCCATCGGCGGCCGCAAGTACGCCCTGCGCCGCATGGACCCGGACGGCGTCGCCGAGGCCGAGGAGATCGGGATCGGCACGCCCCCGGTCGACGACGGCAACGACCGCGAGCTGCTGGTCCAGCTGGTCCGCGACGGCCAGGTCGTCGGCCGCGAGCCGCTCGACGCCGCTCGTGCGCGGCACGTGGCGGCCCGCGCCGAGCTCCCCTGGTCGGTCCAGCAGATGTCGAAGGGCGAGCCCGTGATCCCGACCAACTTCGTGCAATGACAGGCTGGGCCGCATGGCCCTCGTGACCTGCGACTTCTTCTCCGACGCCCTCGAGGTCGGCTGCACGATGAACGTCGTGCTGCCGCAGCCGACCGAGGAGCAGATCGGCGTGGAGGGCGATGGCGTCGCCGCGACCGACTTCCCCGTCCTCTACCTGCTGCACGGCCTCTCCGACGACCACAGCGCGTGGCTGCGGTACTCCTCGGTCGAGCGGTACGCCGCCGCGGCCGGCCTGGCCGTGGTGATGCCGGCGGTGAACCGCAGCTTCTACGCCAACGAGCGCACCGGCGGCCGCTACTGGGACTTCATCAGCGAGGAGCTCCCCACCGTCGTCGGCAACTTCTTCCGGGTCTCCCAGGACCCCGCCGACACCTACGTCGCCGGGCTGAGCATGGGCGGGTACGGCGCGATGAGGCTGGCGCTGAGCCACCCCGAGAAGTTCGCCGCCGCGGCGACCCTGTCCGGAGCGCTCGACCTCGACGAGCTGTCGTCGCGGCCGGAGCGCATCGAGCTGTTCGAGCGGATCTTCGGCGACACCATCCCCGACGACGCCAACGTCTTCACGCTCCTGGAGAACGCCGACGCCGCCGCACTCCCGCGCATCCATGTCTCGACCGGCACCGAGGACGCTCCCGGACTGGTGAAGGGCAACCGCCGCTTCGTCGCCGCCCTGGAGGAGAAGGGCGTCGACGTCACCACCGACTTCCGCCCCGGCGAGCACGTCTGGTCCCTCTGGGACACGCTGCTGCCCGAGGTCATCGACTGGATGCTGGCCCCTGCTGCCGGTCCGGTCCCCGCCACGGCGTGAGCCGCGGCCACCAGCCGGGCACGGCGCGGCGGTACTCGTCGTACGACTCGCCGTAGGTGTCCCGCAGCGTCGGCTGCTCGTAGGCCAGCACGAACGACACCACGGCTCCCAGGAAGATCAGCAGCCAGACCAGCAGGGCTCCACTGGTGAACGCAAGGGCCTGGCCCCCGATGACCGTGGCCACGGCGAGGTACATCGGGTTGCGCACCCAGCGGTAGATCCCGCCGACCACCAGCTCCTGGGTCGGTGCCACCGGCGCGGGGGTCCCCCGGCCCTCGCGGACGAACTGGACGAAGCACGCGACCAGGACGACCACGCCGACGACGACGAGTGCCAGACCAAGCGGGACGTACGGCGGCCCGGCGGGGTCGTCGTACCCGGCCGACAGCAGCCACGGCACGACGCCGCCCATCACGCCCGGCGCGACCAGGAAGAAGACCACGCTCCCCCACGCCGCCCGGCTCACGCCCGCACCCTAACGGGACGACGCGGGCACTAACCTCGTGGCATGTCGCGCGCCCTGATCGTGGTCGACGTCCAGAACGACTTCTGCGAGGGCGGCTCGCTCCCGGTCGCCGGCGGTGCCGAGGTGGCCCACGACGTCGGTGCGCTGCTGCACCGGTGGGTCCTGAAGGGGCCGGACGCACCGGCGTACGACGTCGTGGTCGCGAGCAAGGACCACCACATCGACCCCGGCGAGCACTGGGCCCGTGAGCCCGACTTCCGCGACACCTGGCCGGTGCACTGCAAGGTCGGCACCGACGGCGAGGCGTTCCACCCGAACCTCGACCCGCAGCCCTTCGACGCGATCTTCCTCAAGGGCAACCACGAGGCGGCGTACTCGGCCTTCGAGGGCCGGACCGTCGACGGCGCGGCTTTGGCCGACTGGCTGCGCGAGCGCGGGGTCACCGATCTCGAGGTCTGCGGGATCGCCACCGACCACTGCGTGCGCGCGACGGCACTGGACGCGGCCTCCGAGGGGTTCGCCACGACCGTGCTGCTGGACCTCTGCGCCGGCGTCGCCCCGGACACCACCGAGGCCGCGCTGGCGGCGATGGCGGAGGCTGGGGTCGAGGTGGCAACTAGGGCGTCAGGCCCTCACGCTGGTCGGTGAGCACCCGCTCGATCGCGGGCACCATCGCCTCCATCAGGGCCTGCAACGCCGAGTGCGGGCGCACCATCACGCGGAGGTCGACCACCTGGCCGTGCGCGTCGAGACGGACCAGGTCGATCCCCTCGACCGACCTCATGCCGACCTTGGCCTCGAAGACCGCGGCGAAGCCGCGGCCGTCCTCCTCGAGGAAGGTGCGCACGTAGTGGAAGTCGCGGAACGTCCGCGCGACGGCCTTGAGCAGCACGATCGTGGCCGCCCTGCCTTCGTACGGCTCGAAGACCGCCGGGCTGCGGAACACGACGTTCTCGGCCAGCGCCTCTGAGGCGGTGTCGATGTCGCCACGCTCCAAGGCGGCGAGGAAGACCTCGGGCTCCACGTCACTCCCCTTCGTACGTCGGGCGGCGCCGCTCGGTGAAGGCGCGCATCCCTTCGGCGGCGTCGGCGGTCCGGAGCAGCACAGTCTGCCCCGTCCGCTCCCGCTCCAAGGCGTTTTCGAGGTGTCCGAGGGAAGCGGCGTTGACGGCCCGCTTCGTGGCGGCGTACGCCAGCGGCGGGCCGGCGAGCAGCTGGGCGACGACGGCGTCGACGGTCGCCCGGCAGGGCATCCTCGTCGGCCACCAGGTGCGAGACCAGCCCGGCGGCGTACGCGTCGGTGGCGGACATCGGCTCGGCGAGCAACGCCATCCGCATCGCCCGGGCCCGGCCCATCGAGGCAGCGACGGTGGCGGTCGCGCCGCCGTCGGGCATCAGCCCGATGCCGGTGAAGGGCAGCAGGAACGCCGCCCGCTCGGCCGCCACGACCAGGTCGCAGGCCAGCGCGAGACTGCAGCCGACCCCTGCGGCCACGCCGTGGACGGCCGCCAGCACGGGCTTGTCCAGGCCGACCACGGCCCGGACCATCCGGTTGGCCCGGTCGAGGGCTCGTACGTCGAACCGCTCGTGCGCCTCCTCGCCGCCGATGTCCGCCCCGGCGCAGAAGCCGCGTCCGCGAGCGGAGATGACCACGACCCGCACGTCGTCGCGGGAGGCGGCGTGCTCGAGGTGCTCGGCCAGCCCGTCGCTCATCTCGTCGGTGAGGGCGTTCATCCGACCGGGCCGGTTCAGGACCAGCCGCAGCACCCCGCCGTCGACGTCGGCCTCGAGGTCGCTCATCCGCCCCACTTCTCCGCCAGGTGCCGGACCACCTTCAGGTTGCGGTTGGTGGCCACGCCCAGCGCTTTCTCGACGGTGGCGTTGCTCAGCCGGCCGCGCGCCGAGGCCGTGACGACGAGCAGGTGCGCGCCGCGCCCCTTGACCGCGACGAGGTCGTCGCCGTGGTCGAGGGCCTCGAGCTTCTTCACGGCCGCGGCCTTCGGCTTCTCCTTGAGCAGCGAGACGTAGTGCGCGCCGGTGTTCTCGTGCCTCTTGGCCACCTGGGTCGCGTCCGCCGCGATCTGCCGTAGCTCCTTGGGCGTCATCACGATGGTCGGCACCTCGAAGCCGGCGTGCTTCTCGAACGCCTTCTCCAGCTCCTGCTCGACCTTCGCCACCGACCGCAGGGTGGAGGTGAGCCGCACGTTCCCGGTGTTGATGTAGGTCTCCACCTCGGTGAAGCCGCAGTCCTCGACGGCCTCGACGATCGCGGCCTTGGGGAACTTGCGGGTCGGGCCGAGGTTGATCGCGCGCAGGAAGGCGACGTACGTGGGCACGCTCACATCCTGCCCCACTCGAACTGCATAGGTAACCTATGCAAGAGTGGAGGACGTGCCCGTCGACGACCGCTCCCTGGAGGAGCTGAGCAGCGACCTGGTGGTGTACGCCGCCCGCCTGGTGCGCGCCGTACGCCGCCTGCACGAGCAGCCGGCCGGCGTCCGCGTGCTGGCCCTCCTCGACGAGCTCGGCCCGCTCAGCGTCACCGCGCTGGCGCGGGCAGACCGGTGCTCGCAGCCGACGATGTCGCTGGCCGTCGCCCGCCTGCTGGAGAGCGGCGACGTCGACAAGCAGACCGACCCGGGCGACGGGCGGGCGACCGTGGTGACCGTGACGGCTGCGGGTCGCCGGACCCTGGCCGAGACGCGCCGCGTCAACGGCGCCCTGGTCGCGGTCCGCCTGGCCGAGCACGACACGTACTCCCGCCACGAGCTCGCCACGGCCGTCGACGTGCTGCGTGACCTCGTGGAGACCGTCCCGACCACCTCGGAGAAAGCCGCCCTGTGAGCAAGAGCCAGTTCTTCCAGCAGCCGCGTGCTGTCTGGGCCGTCGCCTTCGCCTGCGTCATCGCCTTCATGGGCATCGGCCTGGTCGACCCGATCCTCAAGCCGATCGCCGACCAGCTCGACGCGACGCCGAGCCAGGTGTCGCTGCTGTTCACCAGCTACGTCGCGGTGATGGGCGTCGCCATGCTGATCACCGGCGTCGTCTCCAGCCGGCTCGGCGCGAAGCGCACGCTGCTCCTCGGGCTGGTCCTCATCATCATCTTCTCCGCGCTGGCCGGCTCGGCCGACAGCATCGGCGCCATCGTCGGCTTCCGGGCCGGCTGGGGCCTCGGCAACGCGCTCTTCATCGCGACCGCGCTGGCCACGATCGTGCTGTCCGCGCGCGGCTCGACCGCGCAGGCCGTCATCCTGTTCGAGGCCGCCCTGGGCCTCGGCATCGCCGCGGGTCCCCTCGTGGGCGGGGCGCTGGGCTCCATCACGTGGCGCGCGCCGTTCTACGGCGTCTCCGTGCTGATGACGATCGCCCTGGTGGCCACGTTCTTCCTGCTGCCGCCCACGCCACCGGTCGGGCGGCGTACGTCGCTGATCGACCCGTTCCGCGCCCTGCGCTACCCCGGCCTGCTGACCATCGCGCTGACCGCCCTCTTCTACAACATGGGCTTCTTCACGCTGCTGGCCTTCACGCCGTTCCCGCTGGACATGACCGCCCACCAGGTCGGCCTGATCTTCTTCGGCTGGGGCCTGCTGCTCGCGATCGCCTCGGTCTGGGTCGCCCCGGTCCTCCAGCGCCGCTTCGGGTCGGTGCCGACCGTCCTCGCCTCGCTCAGCCTGTTCGCCCTCGACCTGGCGATGATGGCCGTGCTCACCGACCACAAGGCGGCCCTGGTGGTCGGCGTGGTGGTCGCCGGCGCCTTCCTCGGCGTCAACAACACCGTCATCACCGAGGCCGTGATGGGCGCCGCACCCGTCGAGCGCCCGGTCGCGAGCGCGGCGTACTCCTTCGTCCGCTTCTCCGGCGGCGCCATCTCGCCGTACGTCGCCGGCCGCCTCGGCGAGGACGTCAGCGTCCACGCGCCGTTCTGGATGGGCGCCGGTGCCGTCGCGATCGCGGTGGTGATCCTGGCCGCCGGCGCGAAGTACCTGCGTGACGCCACCCCCGAGGCGCACTCCCAGGACTCCGCCGAGATGATCGCCGTCGGCGACCTCGACTGAGCTGTCACCCGCGGCGGGCGGTGAGGTGGACGGTGACCTCGTCACCGTCACCCTTGCCGATGGCACGACGGACGGCAGCCGCGATGGGCAGCTTGTGGGTGCCGTCGCCCAGCGCCATGAACGACCCGTCGAAGGGTTCGCCGTCGACCGTCCCCCGGACCTTCACCAGTCCACGCGTGCCGAAGATGGTCGCGGAGTCCGGCAGCTGGACGCAGGTCCACGTGTCGCCTTCGCGGACCCGGCCGAGCACGGCGGTGAACGTGATGTCGAGCGGCTGAGCGGTGTCCGTCATGGGTCCTCCCCGGTCGAGGTGCCGAAGCAGCACGATGGAAGAGACCGGTGGACGAGGACGAACTCATCGACCGGGACGATGTCGAAAGGCCCGGCTGCCGTTCGACGTACGGTCACGAAGCAAGGCCCCAGCAACCAGTAGGAGTGATCGAGATGCCGCGTTTCCTGGGATTCGTGAGGATGGAAGAAGGCGTCGGTACGCCGCCGCAGGCGCTGTTCGACGCCATGGACGCCCACATCGGCGAGCGCGCCGCCAACGGCATGTTCCTCGACGGCGGTGGCCTCTACGGCATCGACGACGCGGTCAACTTCGTGCTCCGCGACGGCCAGATCAGCCGGGTCGACGGACCGTACGCCGAGGCCAAGGAGGTCGTCGGCGGCTGGGCCCTCATGGAGTACAAGACGCTCGAGGAGGCCATCGACGACCAGCGCGAGTTCGTCGAGCTGCACGCGAAGCACTGGCCCGAGGTCACCGTGATCGCGACCCTGCGTCAGATCTCGACGGGGCCGGAGTAGCTCCCCACTCAGAGGTTGCCGCGCAGCTCCTGCTCGCGCTCGATGGCCTCGAACAGCGCCTTGAAGTTGCCCTTGCCGAAGCCCAGCGACCCGTGCCGCTCGATCAGCTCGAAGAACACCGTCGGGCGGTCGCCGAGGGGCTTGGTGAAGATCTGCAGGAGGTACCCGTCCTCGTCGCGGTCCACCAGGATGCCGCGGCGCTGGAGCTCCTCGATCGGCACGCGCACCTGGCCGATGCGCGCGCGCAGCTCGGGGTCCTCGTAGTAGGAGTCGGGCGTGGACAGGAACTCCACGCCGTTGGCGCGCAGCGCGTCGACCGAGGCGATGATGTCGTTGGTCGCGACGGCGAGGTGCTGAGCGCCGGCGCCGCGGTAGAACTCGAGGTACTCGTCGATCTGCGACTTGCGCTTGCCGACGGCCGGCTCGTTGAGCGGGAACTTCACGCGGTGGTTGCCGTTGGCCACGACCTTCGACATCAGCGCGGAGTAGTCGGTGGCGATGTCGTCGCCGATGAACTCCGCCATGTTCACGAAGCCCATCACCCGGTTGTAGAAGCCGACCCACTCGTCCATGTGGCCGAGCTCGACGTTGCCGACGATGTGGTCGAGAGCCTGGAAGAGCCGCTTGGGCTGGCCGTCCCTCTTCTCGTACGTCGACGAAGCGGCGACGTACCCGGGGAGGTACGGGCCGTCGTACCGGCTGCGGTCGACGAGGGAGTGGATGGTGTCGCCGTACGTCGCGATGGCGGCCACCCGCACGGTGCCGTGCTCGTCGGTGACGTCCTCGGCCTCGCGGACGACGCGGGCGCCGGCCCGGCGGGCCTGCTCGACGCACTTGTCGACGTCGGGGACCTCGAGCGCGATGTCGATGACGCCGTCGCCGTGCTTGCCGTGGTGCTCGACCAGCGGGCTGTCGGGGTCGACGGCGCCGTTGATGACGAAGCGGATCGAGCCCGAGCGCAGCACGAAGGACTTGTGGTCACGGTTGCCGTGCTCGGGGCCGCTGTAGGCCTCCAGCTGCATGCCCCACGCGGCCTGGTAGTAGTGCGCGCTCTGCGTCGCGTTGCCGGAGACGAAGACGATCGCGTCCCAGCCGGTGACCGGGAAGACGTCGCTGTCCTCGTCGTACTCGACCAGGCCGACGAGCTGCTTGAGCTGGTCGACGGTGAGGTCGGCCTTGAGCTCGTCCTCGGTGAGGGCGCCGCCGGTGGAGGGGGTCTCGCGGGTCGTCGTCATGGGCACTACCGTGCCCCGCGCAGGGCAGAGTGTGCAACAGTACGCCGAAACACCAGGCAACTTGTCCACTCGTGGAGGTCCCCATGGACGTGCTTGACCGCAAGGTGATCGACCTCTTCGCGGCCGAGCCGCGCATCGGCGTGCTCGAGGCGTCCCGCCGGCTCGGCGTGGCCCGCGGCACCGTGCAGGCCCGGCTCGACAAGCTCGCCGACTCCGGGGTCATCATCGGCTGGGGGCCGGACCTCTCCTCCGAGGCGCTGGGCTACCCGGTGACGGCGTTCCTGACCCTGGAGATCCGCCAGGGCGCCGGGCACGAGACGGTCGCCGAGCACCTCGCCGAGATCCCCGAGGTGCTGGAGGCGTTCACGATCACCGGAGCCGGCGACATGTGGGCCCGTGTCGTGGCCCGTTCCAACGCCGATCTGCAGCGCGTGATCGACCAGGTGCTCAACCACGAGGGCATCGACCGGTCCACCACGGTCATCGCGCTGGCCACCCAGATCCCGTTCCGGATGCTGCCGCTGGTGTCATCGCTCGCGTGACGACCTGAGCAGCCTGCCGTCGAGCCACATCGCCCCGAACGCGAGCAACAGCATCAGCACCGCCACCCCGGCGCAGTTGAGCAGCGCCACGCCGTACCCGTGCAGGTCCACGTCGAGGAAGGGGTACGGGTACCAGTCGACGATCTCGCCGCGGACGAGGGTGTAGACCAACCAGCCCACCGGGAGGACCAGGAACGCCCAGACGTCGCTGCGGGTGGCGAGGCCGCGGGGACCGAACACCAGCCACCCGACGAGGATCAGGAGCGGCGTGACGACGTGCAGGAGCTTGTCGGCCAGGTAGTCCGCGCCGTCGAGGTTCAGCAGCGGGCGCAGGAGGAACCAGTGCACGGTGCCGCCGCCGACCGCGATCACGAGCGCGTCGAGCCGCAGCGCGCGGAACACCCGGCCGCCGGACCGCTCGGGGTTCGCGGCCAGCAGCAGCTCGGTGCCGGCGATGAGGACGTTGAACCAGATCGTCAGGTAGCTGACGAACCGCACCAGCCGGGTCGCCAGGTCGGGGTGGTCGGCGGCCGCGATGTCGTTCTCGGTCTCGCCGAGGTGCTGGGCGCCCTGGAGGATCAGCACCAGCTGCAGGACGAGCGCCGCGGCCGCGACCAGGAACACCACGAGGTGGAAGGCCCGCGCGTTGGCGGGCGAGCGCAGGGCCATGGGCCCACTATCCCGCCGTCGAGCCCGCTAGGACGTCCGGCGCGCGGCCATCTCCCGGAGCCGGTCGATGCGCTGGCGCAGCTGCTCGGCCGAGGCGACGGCGGCGGCCGGGCCGCCGCACGACTTCCGCAGCTCGGCGTGCGTGATGCCGTGTGCCTGTCCGGTGCGGTGGTGCCAGGCGGCGACCAGGCCGTTGAGCTCGCGCCGGAGCACGGCGAGCTGCTCGTACGCCGTCACCTGCGCGACCACGTCGTCGTCGGCCACTGACGGGCGACGGGAGGCCTGGCGCTGGTGGAGCAGCGCACGGACCTGGTCGGGCTCGAGCAGGCCGGGGATGCCGAGGAAGTCCATCTCCTCCTCGGACCCGACGTGCACCTCGCCGGAGTGGCCGAACGTCGCGCCGTCGAAGAGCACCTGGTCGAAGCGGGCCTGGGAGCCCAGCGCCTCGAACGACCCGAGCAGGTCGTCGGAAGCGCCCTCGTCGGCCTCGGCCCGCGCGAGCAGCGCGGCCTCGGCGTCCATCAGGTCCTCGTCGGAGTCGATGCGACGGCCGAGGACGTGGTCGCGCTGGCGCTCCAGCTCCGCGGCGTACCCGAGGAGGTTGGGCACCGACGGCACGAAGATCGAGGCCGTCTCGCCGCGGTTGCGGGCCCGCACGAACCGGCCCACGGCCTGCGAGAAGAACAGCGGCGTGGAGGTCGTCGTCGCGTAGACCCCGACGGCCAGGCGCGGCACGTCCACGCCCTCCGAGACCATCCGCACCGCGACCATCCAGCGGGCGTCGGAGTCGGTGAAGGTCGCGATCTTCTTCGACGCGCCCTTCTCGTCGGAGAGCACCACGGTCGGCGCCTCGCCGGAGATCTTGCGCAGGAGCGTGGCGTACGCGCGGGCCGAGTCCTGGTCGGTGGCGATCACCATGCCGCCGGCGTCCGGCACGTGCCGGCGTACCTCCGTCAGCCGCGAGTCGGCCGCCCCCAGCACCGCCGGCATCCAGGAGCCGGCGGGGTCGAGAGCGGTGCGCAGCGCCTGCGCGTGCAGGTCAGCCGTCAGCGGCTCTCCCAGCCGGGCGGCGATCTCGTCGCCGGCGCGGGTGCGCCACTGCATCTCCCCGGAGTAGGCCATGAACAGGACCGGCCGCACCACGTGGTCGGCCAGCGCGTGGGCGTAGCCGTAGGTGAAGTCCGCCAGCGACCGCGGGATGCCGTCCGAGCCGGGCGCGTAGGTGACGAACGGGATCGGGTTGATGTCGGAGCGGAACGGCGTGCCGGTCAGCGCGAGCCGGCGGGTGGCGGGCTGGAACGCCTCGCGGACACCCTCGCCCCACGACAGCGCGTCACCCGCGTGGTGCACCTCGTCGAGGATGACCAGGGTCTTGTAGTTGTCGGTGCGGATCCGCATCGCGAGCGGGTTGACCGCGACGCCGGCGTAGGTGACCGCGATGCCGACGTAGTCCTGGGACGTGCGGCCCTTGCCGGCGGCGTACGTCGGGTCGATGGGGATGCCCGCACGCCCGGCCGCCTCGGCCCACTGGAGCTTGAGGTGCTCGGTCGGCGCCACGACCGTGATGCGGTCCACGACCCGGCGCCCGAGCAGCTCGGCGGCCACGCTCAGCGCGAACGTCGTCTTGCCCGCGCCAGGGGTCGCGACCGCGAGGTAGTCCTTGGGCGACCGGGTGAAGTAGTCGCCGATCGCGGCCGTCTGCCAGGCGCGCAGGGACGGGGCCGTCCCCCACGCCGCTCGCTCGGGCCACGCAGGTCCGAGGGAGGTCACGCTCCGTCGTCACCGCCAGGGCCGCCTGAGTTTCCGGGGAGGGACTCCCACGTCTCCTTGCACTCGGGGCACACCGGGAACTTCTCCGGCGCCCGGCTCGGCACCCAGACCTTGCCGCAGAGCGCGACCACCGGCGTGCCCATCACCATCGCCTCGGTGAGCTTGTCCTTGTCCACGTAGTGGGAGAACCGCTCGTGATCGCCCTCGTCGGTGGGGACGGTACGGCGGTCCTCCTCCGTCTTCGTCGCGGTCGAGAAGCCGATGGTGGTCACCCGCCCGAGCATACGACCGGCGCTGGACAGGTTTCCGATCGACGGGCCAGGGTGGGGTGATGCGTACCTTCCTGGGAGCGGCCGCGGCCGCCGTCCTGACCTTGTCCGTCGCGGCGACGATGCCGGCCGATGCGGGTGCCCTCTCGGGCCGGGCCGCCGGCCTGAGCTGGAAGCGCGTGGACCTCCCGCACTCCCACCAGAGCCTGCGGGGACTCGACGCGGTCGACGCCAAGGTCGCCTGGGTCAGCGGCGACGACGGCGGCGTGTGGCGGACCACCGACGCCGGGAAGACCTGGAAGGACGTCCGGCCGGACGCCGAGAAGCCGCTGGCCTTCCGCGACGTCGAGGCCGACAGCGCCACCGACGCGCAGGTGCTGGCCATCGGGCCGCGCGGCCAGAGCCGGATCTACCAGACCGACGACGGCGGCAAGACGTGGGAGCTGCGCTTCAAGAACACCGAGGCCACCGCGTTCTACGACTGCCTGGCGATGTTCCCCGACGGCGTGCACGGGCTGGCGATGAGCGACCCGGTGGACGGCAAGTTCCGGGTGATCGCCACCGCCGACGGCGGGCACTCCTGGAAGAAGGTCGACCCGTCGGGCATGCCCAAGGCGAAGGACGGCGAGTTCGGGTTCGCCGCCAGCGGCACCTGCCTGGTCACGGCCGGCGTCAAGGACGCCTGGATCGCCTCGGGCGGCGCCGCCTCCCGGGTCTTCCACTCTCGCGACTACGGGATGACGTGGTCGGTCGCGAAGACCTCGATCCCGCCGAACGCCGACGGCGGCGGCGTGTTCTCCCTGGCCTTCAAGAACAGCAAGGTCGGCATCGCGGTCGGCGGTAACTTCCTCGAGGAGGACAACGGCCGCAAGATGACGGCCCGCACCGGTGACGGTGGCGGGACCTGGGTCCGCACCGGCAACGTGTCCGGCTACCGCTCCGGCGTCGACTGGGTCCCGTTCTCGAACACCGCGATCGCGGTCGGCCCCAACGGCACCGACGTCAGCACCGACGGCGGCAGGATCTGGACCCCGATCGGCACGACCGGCTTCCACGCCGTCCAGTGCGTCGGCACCCTCTCGACCACCTGCTGGGCCAGCGGCCCCGACGGCATGGTCGGCATCCTGCGGGGCCTGCCGAAGGGCTGAGCCCCGCTGGTCGAGGAAGGCGCGCTAGCGCCGGTCACGAGACCCGGTGAGAGGGCCGCGGTCTGGTGACGAGGTCTCGTGACGAGACTTCGTCTCTCCTCGACCAGCGATGTCGACCGGCCAGAGCTCGGCCGAACCACCGAAGGGCGTCAGTTCAGCTCGGGGTCCAGCGGTCGGGTCGAGTGCCAGGCCAGCTCACCCGGTTGGCGGCGGAGCACGTCGCGCCACAGGTTGAGGGTGTCGTCGCGGAACCAGTCGGGGGCGATGGAGGGCACGACGTACCAGCTGCCCTCCTCGACCTCGCTCTCGAGCTGGCCGGCGCCCCAGCCGGCGTACCCGGCGTAGATGCGCAGCCCGGCCAGGCTCCCGTCGACCAGCTCGACGGGGGTGTCCAGGTCGATGACGCCCAGGTCCTCGGTGACCTCACGGAAGCCGACCGGGGCGTCGTCGGTCGACCGCAGCCGGCCGACGGCGAGGGCGCCCTCGGTGGACACGGGTCCGCCCTGGAACAGCACGTCGGGCTGGGCGACGACGGCCGCCCAGGGCTCCAGCACGTCGGCCACCGGGACCGTCGAGGGCCGGTTGAGGACCACGCCGAGGGCGCCGTTCTCGTCGACGTCGAGGAGCAGCACGACCGTGTCGGCGAAGTTCGGGTCGATCAGCAGCGGTGTCGCCACCAGCAGCCGGCCGGCTCGGAGCTCGTCGGCCCGGAGGTCGGTCATGCGACCAGTGTGCCCCACCCTCCAGCAGGCCCCCCACCGAGCAGAGCCCGCTCCTTGGCGCTCGCGACGGCGGTGGCGTGGGCCATCCGGTCGTCGAGCGGGTGCTCGGAGTAGTGGTCGATGATCGCCCGGACGCCGGGCAGCTCGTGGGCGGTGGTCCGCCAGGCGGCGGCGGCTGCCGTCGCGGGGTCGTCGGCGTCGAGCTCGCGCTCGATCCGGCCGGCCAGGCGGGTGTGCCAGCGCAGCTGCAGTGCGCCGAGCAGCGACAGCTCGTCGCCGAAGGTCTCGGTCACGCCGGGCAGGTCCATGGGCAGCACGCCGTCGCGTCGGGCGTCGGCGGTGGTCAGCACGTCGCGGAGAACGGCTCCGCGGTCGTGGTAGGTCTTCCAGGTCATGAACTCGCTCCTGTCTCGTGGGGGTTCACATACCGTTGGTACGTACTCACGGTATGTCACCGTACCGATGGTATGCAACCGCACGACGCTGTGACCCGGGTCATAGGGTGAGCGGCGTGAGGGTGAAGAGCCAGATCACACGACGGGGCCGCCGGGCGGAGTACTCCGCCACCACCAAGGCGGCGCTGGTCGACGTCGCGCGCGAGCGCTTCACCGTGGACGGGTACGCCGGTACCTCCCTCGACGCGATCGTGGCCGGGGCCGACGTCACCAAGGGCGCGCTCTACCACCACTTCGCGGGCAAGCAGGCCGTCTTCGAGGCCGTCTTCGAGCGCGTGGAGCACGAGGCCTCGAAGGTCATCCACGACTCCATCAAGCACGAGCAGGACCCGTGGGAGAAGGCCCGGGCCGGGCTCCGGGCGTTCCTGACCGTCGTGCGCGACCCGACGTACCGGCGAGTGGTCATCCAGGACGGGCCGGCGGTGCTGGGCTACGAGCGGTTCCGCGAGCAGGAGGAGCGCTCGACCTACGCCAACGTCCTGGCCATCGTCACCTCGGTGCTCGAGGTCGACGACGCCATGCAGCGCACCTTCGCCACGATCTTCTTCGGCGCGATGTCCGCGGCCGGGGAGTCGGTGTCGCTGGCCGAGGACCCCGAGACGGCCAGCGCCCGCGTGGAGACCGCCATCGGGTTCATCCTCGACGGCCTCCAGATGCTGACGTCCGGCCCGCCTACTTCTGCCAGGTGACGTTCCCCGGCGCGGCCGGGACCAGCTCCATCCAGACGTGGCCCGCGGGCACCGTGATCGTCTTGCCCTTGAACTCCAGCTGGAGGATCGAGCTCAGCTCCTCCTTGTGCCAGGTCGCCCGGATGACTCGGCCGCCGTGGAAGATCCAGGCCGTGCCGTCGCCGACGAACTGCGTCTCGGGCACGTGGTTGCCGGCCGGGTCGAGGTACCCCGCGTCACCGACCTCGACCTGCAGCGCGAGCACCGTGTCGGCCGGGAACTGGTCGTCGGCGCCGGCGAAGCTGTTGAGGTTGGTGTAGCCCTTGCCGTCGTACTGCCACTCGGTGGTGTGCCCACCGGAGAACTGCGCGGCGAACGTCGTCGCCTTCTTGCCCTGGGGCAGGTCGCTGCCGTCGCCCCACGGCAGGTAGTCGGCGGGGCGCACGCCCGGCTGCTTGATCGACTTGGCCGTGTCGACCAGGCGCGCGAACAGGTTGTACGGCGCGGAGCGCGACGTGTCGCGGTAGGTGCCGGCGCCGCCCTCCTGGATGAAGGGGATCTTGGCGCCCTGGATCCGGTTGATCGTCACCCGCGCGGCGCCCGAGGTGACCACGGTGGCGTCGTTGTGGGGCACGATCCCGATGTCGCTGGCCCGCATGGAGCGCACCGGACCGGCGTTCTCGGGCACCTGGGAGTAGAAGAACACCGCGAGGCGGGTCAGCCCGCCCTCGACGAGCTCCTCGACGACGAGGTCGGCCTTGCTGAGGCCCACCTGCGGGGAGCTGGAGACGGTGTTGTCGATCTTGGTGACCAGGATGGGGTGCTTCTCGACCGCGCTGTCGCCGTCGGCGACCTGCATCCCGGTCAGCGGCCAGGTGTCCGGCTCGACGACCTCCTCCTCGCTGGCCGCGGGGGTGAACGGCGTCGACGGGTCGGCCTGCGGCGCGGCGGACTCCGAGTCGTCGCCACCACCGCCACAGGCGGCGAGGGAGCCGGCCGTCAGCGCGACGGCGGCGAGTAGTGCGAGGGGACGTGGCGCACGGCGCACGGCGAGAACTCCGTTCGACGGGGAAGCAATCTGCTCAAGTGTGGTGGACTTTGCGCCCGGATCGGCGCAGGCGCGCGCGTGGGCGTGTCCGCCCGATCAGCCAGCTAGACCAGGGTGGCGCCGCCGTCGACGTACAGCACCTGGCCGGTGACGTACGACGCCTCGTCGCTGCACAGGAACGCCGCGACGGCGGCGATGTCCGCAGGTGTCCCGACGCGCTTGACGGGGTTGCGGTCCGCGGCGGCGGCCCGGAAGGACTCGACGTCCATGCCCACGCGGGCGGCGGTGGCGTCGGTCATGTCGGTGGCGATGAAGCCGGGGGCGATGGCGTTCACGTTGACGCCGAACGGCCCGAGCTCGATGGCGAGGGTGCGGGTGAAGCCCTGGATGCCCATCTTGGCCGCGGCGTAGTTGGCCTGGCCGCGGTTGCCCAGCGCGCTCACGCTGGAGAGGTTGACGATCTTGCCGAACTTCTGGCCGGTGAAGACCTTCTGCGCGGCCCGGGACATCAGGAACGCACCGCGGAGGTGGACGTTGATGACCGTGTCCCAGTCGTCGTCGGACATCTTGAAGAGCAGGTTGTCGCGGGTGACGCCGGCGTTGTTGACCAGGATGTGCAGCCCGCCCAGACCCTCGACCACGCCGGTGACGGCGGCCTCGACGGAGGCGGAGTCGGCGACGTTGCAGGCGAGGCCCAGGTGGCCCACTCCGAGGCTCGACGCCGCCTCGGTTGCCTGGCCCTCGTCGAGGTCCAGGACCGCGACCTTGGCGCCCTCGTCGGCGAACCGCTTCGCCGTGGCGAGCCCGATCCCGCGAGCGGCTCCGGTGACGACGGCGACGCGCCCGTCGAATCGGCCCATGGTGAGTCCCTCCACCTTCGTTGGTTGAGGAGGGCGCGCTGGCGCCCGTCTCGAAGTAAACCCCCGTCTCAGCGCGCCACTCTAGGTCGCCCCGGATCGGGGTCGGCCACCGGTCCCGCGCCGGTGGGGTGCTTCTCGCGGGCGGTGCCGGCGATCGCCGCGACCACCAGGACGATGCCGAGCACGCCCAGCGCCGTCAGTCGCTCGCCGAGGAACACCGTCGCCGCCACCGCCGCGGTGACCGGCTCGCACAGCGTCGCGACGACCGCCGCGCTGCTGCTGGTCGTGCGCAGGCCGGAGTAGAGGAGCGCGTAGGCCAGGGCGAAGGTGAGCGCGCCGAGGTACAGCAGGGTGCCGAGGGCCACCGGGTCGCCGGTCGTGAACGGACCGCCGGCGAGCAGCGCGACCGGCACCAGCCCGCACGCGCCGACCACGGTGGCCGCGGTCGTCAGCACGAGGGGCGGGGTCGACCGCGCGAGTGGCTCGCCGACCGCGGTGGCGACGGCGTACGCCGACCCGGACGCGATCGCGGCCAGCACGCCCGGCACCGGGTGCGGACCGGTGTCGCCCAGACCGGCCGAGCCGCTGACCAGCACCAGCCCGACGAGCGCCGCCAGCACCGTGAGCACCTCGACGAGATCCGGTCTGCGGCGGTGCCGGACGGCGTCCCGGACCGTCAGCGCCAGGGGCGCGACGCCGAGGCTGACGACGGTGGAGACGGTCACGCCGACCCACACGACCGAGGCGAAGTAGAGCGCCTGGTAGGACGCGGTGGCCAGCCCGACGAACACCGTCGGGCCCGGTCGCTCGCGGAGCAGCCGGAGCACTCCCCCGAGCTGCCGCATCGCCACGCAGGCGGCCAGCAGGACCAGCGCTGCGATCGTGGTGCGGTAGGCGCTGATCGTCGTGGCCGACAGCGGCGCGTGGTGCCGGATCACCTGCACGGCAAGACCGCCGGTGCCCCAGAGGACACCGGCCAGGCAGATCTGGAGGAGCCCGGCGCGCCTCATCCGAGCGCCGCGCGCACGCGGTCGGCGTACGACGCCATCTCGGCGTCGTCGGCGTACTTCGTGCGCGGCCAGAAGAAGCCGCGCAACCCGTCGCCCTTCGTCCGCGGCACGACGTGGAGGTGCAGGTGCGGCACGGACTGGCTGACCGTGTTGTTCATCGCGACGAAGGAGCCCTGCGCCTCCAGGCCGTCGACCATCGCGGTCGCCAGCCCCTGGGCGTGGGCCAGGAAACCGTCGCGCAGCTCCGGCGGCAGGTCCGACAGCGTCACCACGTGCGTGCGCGGGACCAGCAGGACGTGTCCCTTGAACACCGGACGGATGTCGAGGAAGCCGACGAAGTCGTCGTCCTCCAGGACGCGCGCGGCCTCGGTCTCCCCCGCCACGATGGCGCAGAACAGGCAGTCGCGGTCCCGGGCCATGGCGTCACGCTAGCCAGCGCTGCTCGCCCTCCGCGTCCTGCTCCCCCGTGGCGCTCATCTCGGCGGCGTCATCGACGGCGAGCGGGTCCAGGCGGACGGTCAGGAGCGCGCGTCCCTGACTCGGGCCGCCTCACGGAGCAGGTGGTCGCGCTCGCGGCGGTCGGTGGTGCGGTCGGCGGCGGCGCGCAGGTCGGCGTACGCCGCCTCGTGGTCGCCCGCGAGCTCGAGCAGGTGTCCGCGGACGGCGTACAGGCGGGGGTGCTCGCCCAGCTGCGGCTCGACCTCCGCGACCAGCGCGAGACCCGCTTCCGGCCCGTGCGCGAAAGCGGTGGCGACGGCCCGGTTGAGGGTGACGACGGGGTTCTTCGTGACCTGCTCGAGCAGGTGGTAGAGCGCGAGGATCTGTGGCCAGTCGGTGTCGTCCGCGGTGGCCGCGCGGTCGTGGACGGCGGCGATCGCGGCCTGGATCTGGAAGTCGCCGACGCTGCCCCCTTCCGAGGACCTGCCCACTGCTGCGTCGAGCACGGCGGTGCCCTCGCGGACCATGGCGCGGTCCCAGCGGGTGCGGTCGTGGTCGGCGAGCGACACGAACCGGCCGTGCGCGTCGACGCGGGCCGGGCGGCGGGCCTCGATCAGCAGCATGAGGGCGAGGAGGGCGGACGCCTCGGCGTCGGCGGGTGCGGCCGCGTGCACCATCCGGGCCAGCCGGATGGCCTCGCGGGAGAGCTCGGTGCGCTGGACGTCGTCGCGCGCGGCTCCGGCGTACCCCTCGTTGAAGAGCAGGTAGAGCACCCGCAGCACGCTCGGCAGCCGCTCGGCCACGTCATCGGGCGACGGCGTCTCGAAGCGCGCGCCGGCCTTCTTGATGGTGGCCTTGGCGCGAGAGATGCGTTGCGCCATCGTCGGCTCGGGCACCAGGAACGCCGCCGCGATCTCGGCGGTGGTGAGACCGCCGACCGCGCGCAGGGTGAGCGCGATCGCGCTGGCCGGCGTCAGCGACTCGTGGCAGGCGAGGAAGAGCAGGGCGAGGCTGTCGTCGCTCCCGAGGACCTCCGCGTCCTCGGGCTCCTGGTCGGCGACCCTCTCCTCCCGGGCCCGGCGGCTGGCGTCGCTGCGGTAGGCGTCGATGAGCTTGCGGGTCGCGGTCTGCAGCAGCCACGCGCGCGGGTTGTCCGGCAGTCCGTCGACGGGCCAGTGGCGGTAGGCCGCGATCAGCGCCTCCTGCACCGCGTCCTCGGCGCCGTCGAAGTCGGCGTACCTCCGGCCGAGCACGCCGAGGACCTGCGGCGCGAGGCCGCGCAGCAGGTCCTCGAGGCGGCCGGCCTCGGGCAGCGCGTCGCTCACGCGCCGCGGGCGCTGCCGAGGTACTCGCTCATCTCGGCGGCGTCGGACGGCCCGTCGTCCATCACCTGACGCACGTGGGTCGGCTGCCCGCTGGGGACGCCGCCCCGGCCGGGTACGGCGGAGATCAGGGCAGCGATCTCCACCGCGCGGGCCTCGTCGGGCACCTCGACGATCAGGTACCCCGCGAGCCACTCCTTGAACTCCTGGAACGGCCCGTCGGTGACCACCGGCTCGCCGCCCGGTCCCGAGCGCACGATCTTGGCGTGGTCCGGGCCGGTGAGGATCGTGCCCTCGACCAGCTCGCCGCTCTCGCGCAGCTGCCGCCCCAGCACCTCGTAGTAGTTGAGGTGGGCGCTGACCTCGTCCTCGCTCCACTCCTCCATCGGCGTCGGATCGGCGCCCGGCTCGAACGTCGTGCCCAGCAGGTACTTCGGCATCTGCGGCCTCCCCATCTGTGACCTGTCTCGTCGGCGCCCGCGTGGCGCCGTACGTGGGTAGGACGGAGCGGGCGGGCGGTTCTCGACATGCTCGCACTGCCGCTTGATCCGGCTCAGCCCGCCTTCTCCGAGTTCGAGCCCGTCGCCTCGAGCCGTGCGGTGACGGGCCCGAGCGAGGCGATCAGCTCGTCCAGCTCCTCGGGAGTGAGCCCGGCGTACGGCGGCTCGGCGAGGACGTCGGTGAGGGCCTCGACCCGGTCCTTGGTCGCCCGCCCGGCGTCGGTCAGGCGGCCGTCGGCATCGAGCAGGCCACGGTCACGCAGGCCGTCCATGACCTCGGCCAGGTACGCCGCGGGCAGGTGGTGGATCCGGCCGAACGACTCCGCGGGGTAGACGCCGGCGTCGAGGGCGCCCAGCACGTGGGCCTCGGTCCCGCCGATCTGCTCGGAGACCAGGGCCACGATGTGGCCGTCCCCGCGGTGCTCGCGGAGCATGTTCGCCGCGTGCCAGAGCCGGGTCAGGGGCTCCTCGGGCATCGGGAGCGAGCGCAGGCCGGCGTACATGGCCCGTCCGTTCGTGGGGGCGCTGGTCGAGGCCTTCGCGAGGAGATCGGCGGCACGCGCGAACCCCGGCGTCTCGACGAGGTCGCCGAGGATGATGCGCAGGGCCGCGACGCAGCCCTGCTGCCGTGCTGCGTGCGCAGCTTCGGGCGTGGTCGTCTCCCAGACCCGCGGGATGTGGCGCGCCGCTTCACCGGGACCGAAGTTGTAGAAGGTCGCGTGCACCACCTCGGCCGGGACGAGGCCCAGGGGTGCGGAGCGGCCCGCGAAGTAGCCGTCCCAGTAGTTGGGGCGCAGGCCGAGCGCCACCATCGCGTCGTTGGGCTCCGGCGAGAAGAAGTTGACCAGCGAGATGGGCTCGGTCAGCTCGAAGAGGCGGCGGGCGACGGGCTCGGCGTGCGGCATCGGTGTCAGCTCCTGTGGTGGTGGCGGCGCCCTTGCGCGGCCGCTCACCCAGGCTACGAACGGGTCGACCCTCATCCGACAGCAAGAGACCGCGGCCGACGCGCGTGCGTCGGCCACGGCCGTCGATCAGTGGAGCTGGCGGGAATCGAACCCGCGTCCTCGAGCGTCGAACCAGGTCTTCTTCGGGTGTAGTCGGTGATGTCGTTTTCTCGGCCCCGGCGCTCGCACAGACACGTCGCCGACAGGCCCAGTCAGGAAAAAGTCCCGGTCACTCCTCCTGACAGGAAGTGACCAGCAAGTCCCCTAGATGAGGCCAGGGTCCGGGACGGAGACGGATGCCCGGTCTGACCCTTCGATCACTGCTTAGGCAGCGAGAGCGAAGTTACTGCGCTTGGAGTTGGCAGTTGTGTTTTTCCAGCGGTCGTTTACGAGATGACGCTGGCTCCTCGACCCGCTTCCCCTGGAACAAACGTCCCAAGTCGAAACCGATCAGCCCCTCTTGAGTTGTGAAAGCCCGAGTCTAGTCGCCGGCCGGACGTGCCGACGAACCGAATAGACGGGTTCCGTTGTCCCAACACACGGCTCGCAGCCAATCTTCCCCGAGGCCGAGGCGCTCCAGCGACTCCAGCTGGTGCAGGTACGGGTACGGGATCGTCGGGAAGTCGCTGCCCAGCAGCACCTTGTCCCGCAGCCCGGCCAGCCGCGGCAGCAGCGACCTCGGGTACGTCGACAGCTCCTCGAAGAAGTCCGTGAACACCATCGTGGTGTCGAGGTGCACCCGCTCGAAACGCTCGGCCAGCGCCAGGAACGCCTCGTACTCCGGCGCGCCCAGGTGGGCGATCACGACCGCGAGCCGGGGCCATCTGGTCAGCACGCGCTCCACCGGCTCGGGCCCGGTGAAGGCGTTCGGCACGGGGCCGGATCCGGCGTGCACCACGATCGGCGTCCCGCTCTCCTCCAGCCGCGCCCACACGCCGTCGAGCAGCGGTCGTCCAGGGCGAAGGCCCCGACCTGCACGTGCACCTTGAACACCTCGACCCCGGCGTCGACCAGCTCCCCGACGTACTCGGCCGCCTCCGGCTCCGGGAAGAACGTCGCGGACCACAGGTTCTCCGGTACCTCGCGGGCGAAGGTACGTGCCCAGTCGTTGAGGTACGTCGCCACGCCGGGCTTGTGCGCGTACGGCAGCGCCGAGAAGCGGCGTACGCCGAGGTCGCGCAGCAGCGCGATGCGCTCCTCGACCGACTGCCGGTAGCGGATAGGCCACGCCCGCCCGATCTTCGGCCCTGCCTGGTCGAACTGCGCCCACACCGCGCGCTGGATGTTGGGAGGCAGGAAGTGCACGTGCACGTCGAACAGCCCCGGCAGGCCCAGCGACTCCCAGAAGGCCCGGGTGGCGGCCACGGGTTCGTCGCCCGGTCTCGTGACAGGCGCTAGCGCGCCTTCCTCGACCAACGCCTCAATCCATGCCCTTGAGCCGGCGACCCAGCGCCTGCTCCTTCTCGCGGTCCGCCTGCCGCTCGGCCAACGAGTGCCGCTTGTCCCAGGTCTTCTTGCCCTTGGCCAGCGCGATCTCGACCTTCGCACGACCGTCCTTGAAGTACATCGACGTCGGCACGATCGTGAAGCCCTTCTCGTTGACCTTGCGCTCGATCTTCTCGATCTCGACGCGGTTGAGGAGGAGCTTGCGCTTGCGGCGCGCGGAGTGGTTGGTCCAGGTGCCGTTGGTGTACTCCGGGATGTGCACGCCGTGCAGCCATGCCTCGTGGTCCTCGATGTCCACGAACCCGTCGACCAGGGACGCCCGGCCCTCGCGCAGCGACTTCACCTCGGTACCGACGAGCACCAGGCCCGCCTCGTAGGTGTCCTCGAGGTGGTAGTCGTGCCGGGCGCGCCGGTTCGACGCGACCAGCTTGCGCCCTTGCTCCTTCGGCATCCCACCAGTCTCCCAGGCACTCCCATCGGTGGTCGAGCCGGCCGAGCCGCTAGGCGAGGGCGGGTCAGAAGTACTTCATCGGGTCGACGGGCTTGCCGTTCTCCATGACGGTGAAGTGGAGGTGGCAGCCGGTGGACCAGCCGGTGGTGCCGACGTACCCGACGGTCTCGCCGCGGCGGACGACCTGGCCGGTGTGGGCGACGTACCCGGAGAGGTGGTTGTAGATCACGGTGATGAACTTGCCGTTGACCAGCCCGACGTTGAGGTAGAGGCGGTTGCCCCAGACCGAGGAGTAGTACTCCGTCAGCACCTTGCCGTTGTGCACGGCGACCAGCGGAGCACCGCAGGAGGCGCCGAAGTCGTCGCCGTCGTGCAGGCCCCAGTAGTGGTAGATCGGGTGGATCCGGTAGCCGTACGGCGAGGTGACCGGCCCGTTGACGGGCCGCATCAGCAGGCCGTTGGTGTCCACCGGGCCACCGTGGTGCGCAGCCGCCGCCTTGCGGGCCTCGCGGGCGGCCTTGCGGCGGGCGCGCTCGCGGGCCTTGCGGATCGCCTCCTGGATCAGCTTCTGGATCTTGGCCTCTTGCCGCTTCAGCTTGGCCAGCGCCTTCTTGTCCTTGTGCTTGGCCTCGAGGGCCATAGCCTCGGCGTCCTTGCGCTCGCCGACCAGGCCCTTGACCCTGTCCTTGGCGTCCAGCGCCTCCTGGGTCAGGCCCTGCATCGCCACGAGGTGGTCGGCGGCCTCCTGCCGTTTCTCCGCGACCTCGGCGGTCGCCTCGGACACCTCGTTCTCGTGGACCTTGAGCAGCACCTCGGCGGCGTGGAGGTCGTCGTAGGCGTTGGACTGCTTGTCGATCATGCTGCTGTTCGCCTGGTGCTGCCGCGTGAGGTCGGCAGGGGTCTGGGCGTTCATCAGGCTGCCGATGGCCATCAGCCCCGGGTCGCCCTGCTCGTAGATCGAGGTGATCGTGTCCACGACCGCCTGCTGCTGGTCCTGCAGCGCACCCTTCCCGGTGGCGACGTCGTCCTGGGCCTGCGTCAGCCGGGCCTCGGCGTCGGCCAGGGCCTGCTGCATCTCCGCGTCCTGCTGCTGTGCGACCGTCAGTCGAGCCCGTACGTCGCCCAGCTCGGCGCGCGCCTCGGTGAGCTGCTCACGCGAGTGCGACAGCGCGTGCGTGGCGCGGCGCAGCGCGCCGCTGGACTCGTCGAGGTCGTGGTTGGCCCGCTCGACCTTGCGGTGGACCTTGTCCTGCTTGTCGCGCAGCTCGCCCGCGTTGGCCGCAGGGCTCGAGGGGAGGGTGAGGGCTCCGACCGTCACGGCCAGCGCGATGAGCACTGCGGCCGTGCGTGGGACAGAGATGCGGGGGAAGGAACGCACCTGTACGCCTTTGGGTGTTCGGGGAAGTGAACACCGTCGACGCTAAGGGAACCGGGCGTGCGGATCGCGCCGACACGCGCGGCAGGACGGGGTGGATCAGACCTTCAGGTACTTGCCCGTCAGCACGAGGGTCGGCAGCAAGGTGAGGGCAGGGCCGAGCACGGCGACCAGCAGCAGCGCCACCTGGACCTGGGGCCAGTCGATCCACGGGATGAAGGTGAACTGCGAGGCGAGCTGCCCCTGGACGACGAAGTTCTCGAAGGCCACCAGCGCCCCGACCGCCAGGGCCACGCCGACCACGGCGGTCACCACCGCCTCGAGCAGGAACGGCAGCGCGATGTAGATCGTGGACGCACCGACCAGGCGCATGATCCCGATCTCCCGCCGTCGGGCGAACGCCGTCAGCCGGATCGTGTTGGCCACCAGCAGGATCGCCGCGGCCACCAGGAACAGGGACGTCCCGAGCGACCCCCATTGCAGCCGGTTGATCGCGGAGTAGATGGGCCCGAGGGTGTCGCGCTCGTCGCGGATGCTCGAGACGCCGTCCAGACCCTCCACCGCGCTCTTGATCCCTTCGTACTTCTCGGGGTCCTTGAGCTCGATCCACGCCGACTCCGGCATGTCGTCGGCGGTGATCAGGGAGTCCGGGCCGTCGAAGTCGCCCTGGTAGGTCTCCTTGAGCTTGGAGAAGGCCTCGTCCTTGGACTCGAAGTGGTAGCCCGCCGCCTCCGGGTTGGAGTCGATCACCTTGGAGATCGAGTCCTTCTGCGCGGCGGTCACCTCGCCCAGGCACGACGGGTTCGGGTCGCGGTCCTTGCAGAGCCACACGGTGATCTGCAGCTCGCTCCCCCAGTAGTCGGAAGCCTTGGTCGCCTGCATCTTCAGCAGGGCGCCCAGGCCGACGAGGGTCAGCGACACGAAGAGGGTGAGCACGACGGCCAGGTGCATCGACAGGTTGCGACGAAGGCCTTGGCCCAGCTCGGTGAAGGTGTAACGCACAGGGGATCTCTTTCGGAGGTCGGGTCGAGCCGGTCGGTGCCGATTCAGTGGGAGAAGCCGTAGCCGCCCTGCGCCTGGTCGCGGACGACCTGCCCGGCGCTGAGCTCGACCACCCGCTTGCGCATCTGGTCCACCACCCCGTGGTCGTGGGTCGCCATGACCACGGTGGTCCCCGTGCGGTTGATGCGGTCCAGCAGCTTCATGATCCCGACCGACGTGGTCGGGTCGAGGTTTCCGGTCGGCTCGTCGGCGATGAGGATCATCGGCCGGTTCACGAACGCCCGCGCGATCGCGACCCGCTGCTGCTCGCCGCCGGACAGCTCGTCGGGCATCCGCTCGCCCTTGCCCTCCAGCCCGACCAGCTCCAGGGTCTCCGGGACCACCCGGGTGACCTCGGAGCGCGACTTGCCGATCACCTGGAGCGCGAACGCGACGTTCTCGTTGACGGTCTTGTTGGGAAGCAGGCGGAAGTCCTGGAACACGGTGCCGATCTGGCGCCGCAGCCGCGGCACCTTCCAGCCGGCCAGCCGGTTGATCTCCTTGCCGGCGACGTAGACCCGGCCCGCGGTGGGCCGCGCCTCGCGCAGCACCAGCCGGAGGGCCGTGGACTTTCCTGAGCCGGACGCCCCGACGAGGAACACGAACTCACCCTTCTCGACGTCGATGCTGACGTTCTCGAGGGCGGCGTGTCCCTGACCGGGATAGGTCTTGGAGACCTTTTCGAAACGAATCACCGGATCGAGGTTAGACGAGCAGACCCAGCCAACCGGAAACGTCGCGCCCCTAGGCTCATCCGCATGTCGCCGGTACGACGGCTCGCCGTGCTGGCCGTGCTCCTGATGCTGACCGTGACCCTGGCCGGTTGCACCGCTGACGCGTCCTCCACGCCCTCGCCGGCACCGACGACCGAGGCCGTCGACCGGGGCGCCGCGCTGTCCGATCTGGACACCTCCGCACTCGTCGTGCGCCGGGCACCGTTCTGCGACCTCGTCGCCCCGGAGGCCGTCTCGCGCGCGCTCGGCGGGGACCCGACCGACGTCTCGGCCCACCGCAGCGGGCAGCGCACGCGCATCGACGACGGCACGGGGACGGCGGTCACCGACGTCGTGCACGAGTTCGGCTGCACCTGGGCGGCCGGCGGCAGCCGGGCCGAGGCCTGGGTCTTCGTCCCGCCGGTCACCCGCGACCGCGCGCGCACGCTCGTCGAGCTGGCCCGGACGAGCACCGGATGCCGCGGGCTGACCGGCGCCGCGGCGTACGGCGACCCGTCGGTCGCCACGACCTGCCGGCTCGACTCCGGGATCCAGGTCGGCTACCGCGGGTTGTTCGGCGACGCATGGCTGGCCTGCACCCTCACCACCCCGGGTGGCCAGCAGGAGGAGCTGACCGACCAGGCCGGACGGTGGTGCGCCGCCGTGGCGGCGGGAGCCGGCTCAGCCGGCTGAGGCCGGGACCGTCACCTCGCGGAGCAGCTCGGCGGCCGCGGCGATCCCGGCCGCGTCGTCGGCGGTGCCGTCGACGTTGACGGTGATGAGCACCCGTCCGACGTACACCTGGCCCTGCGGACCCAGCCCCATCACGCACGCGAACGCGTCGGTGCCGGCCTCGACGTCGGTCACCTCGCCCTGGCACAGCGCCCGCGACTCGTGGGCGTAGTCGACCGGGTCGATCTGCACGTCGACGCGGCTCAGCATCACGCTCGGACCCGTGCCGCCGACCGGGTCGAAGAAGCAGGCATGGAGGGTGCCGGCGGTCGCGGTGGTCTCGGTGCCGACGGCGTCGCTGACCTGGTCGGCGCTGATGTAGGGGCAGGTCGGGTCCGCGGAACCCGTCGGGGGCGTGTCGGACGTCGGGCTCGAGGAACCCGTCGGCTCGCCGGTCCCGACGCCCGGGCCGCTGCTCGTCGCGTCGCCGCAGCCGGCCAGGACGAGCCCGATCACGAGCACGACGGCCAGCCCGGCCACCCACGTCCTGGTCCGCATCCCGCCCTTCCCCCGTCGCGACGACTCCGCCCGACGATGCTAGCCGGGGGGCGTCCGCGATCCGGACGCCTCTACCCTGCCCGCGTGACCACCTTCGCGGACGTGCTCGCCCAGCGCATCGGGGACGACCCGGGCCGACCCCTGGTCACCTACTACGACCTGGGGACCGGCGAGCGGGTCGAGCTGTCGGTGACGACCTACGCCAACTGGGTCGCCAAGGCCGCCTCGTTGCTCGCCGAGGAGCACGGCCTGGAGCGCGGCGCAACCCTCCGGGTCGACCTGCCACCGCACTGGCTGGGCCCGGTCTTCCTCGGCGCCGCCTGGACGGTCGGGCTGGCCGTGGCGCTGGTCGACGGGGGCGACGGGCCGGACGCCGCGGTCACCGGACCGGACGGACTCGCCCGGTGGGCGCCGTACGCCGACCGGCTCCCGGTGCTGGCCTGCGCGCTGCTCCCGATGGGCGTTCGGTTCGCCGAGCCTCCGCCGCCCGGAGTGCACGACGTCGGCGTCGAGGTGTGGTCGCAGCCGGACTCGTTCATCGCGTGGGACCCGCCGACCGGCGAGGACACAGCCCTTGTTCGACAGAGTGACTCGGTCTCCCAGGACGAGCTGTGGAGCCTGGCCGCCGCCGGGTCCTCTCTCTCCGACGGCGGCCGGCTCCTCGCAGTGGCGAACCCGACTTCCCCTTCCGGTCTCGCCTGCTTCGTCGAGCCCCTCGCGCGGAGCGGCTCCGTGGTCCTCGTCGCGGCACCCGATCAATCCTCCGGGGGCCCCTTGGACGTCTCCCGGCTGGAGGAGATCGCCGCGGCCGAGCGGTGCACGCACCGCTTCGTGGGACTCGACGACTAGCCCGCCAGGTCGTACCCCTTGAAGCCCTGCGCGAGGAACACGCGCGGCGCGAAGCCGGTCGTGGTCCCCGGCAGCACCCAGAGGTTGCCGGACTTCTTCTCCCTCGCCACGACTGCCGGATGGCCGTTGATCCCCATGTCGCCCACGCCCACCATCCAGTCGTACTGCTTCACGTTCATCCGGAACTGCTTCGCACCGGTGAAGCCGCCCGGTCCGTTGCCGGGGTACAGCGCGAGCTTCTTGCCCGTGCGGAACAGGCTGTCGGGAGCACCGTCGGTGTCCCAGCGCCCGACGGGCACCTGCTCGCCGGCGGTGATGCTGCGGTAGGCCGGGTAGGACGGCAGCAGCCCGCTGACGCCGGCGCCCGGGTAGATCTGCATCGCTCCGCCCCTGGGCTGGCCCGCGAGGTCCGGCCAGCCGTCGCCGGTCATGTCACCGACGGCCGCGAGCAGCTTGACGCCCCGGAAGCCGCGCGCCAGCAGGGTGGCGGGCGCGAAGTGGCCGGCGCCGTCGCCGCGGTACAGCAGCAGGCGGTCGGAGTTCTTGTTCCGCACGACCATGTCCGCGGCGCCGTCCCGGTCCCAGTCGCCCGCGCTCAGGATGTCGCCCGCGCGCTTGAGGACCAGGCCGGTCGGGACGGGCGTGCCCGTCTCGTAGGTGCCGGCGTTGCGGAACAGGACGAGCGAGTCCCCGGCACGGGCCACGATGTCGGGCGCCGTGCCGCCGAACGCCGAGGCGCCCGCGTTCAGCGCGGTGAGGCCGCCGAAGCCGGCCACCGGACCGAGGGGGTGGCCGAAGTGGCCGTTGCCCCGGTTGGGCTTGACGTAGACGCTGCTCGAACCGGCCGGGCGCACCAGCAGGTCGACCTTGCCGTCGCCGTTGAAGTCGCCGTGACCGGCGATCGTGTCGTAGCCCTTCCAGCTCCCGCCGATACGCACGGGGTCGCCGAAGCCCACCCCGGCCACACCGGGCAACAGGTAGAACGCACCCTCGGTGCCCCGCGCGACCATGTCGGGTCGGCCGTCGCCGTCCACGTCGCCGGGTCCGTCGATCGCGTCGTACTTGCCCCAGGTCGCGCCCAGCTGCTTGACCGTGAACCCCGCCTGGCCGTCGCCGAGGTAGGCGTCGAGCCGGCCAGTCGCGGGGTCACGGGCGACGAGGTCCGCGTGCCCGTCGCCGTCGAGGTCGCCGGCGACCGTCACGAGGTCGTGACCGGCGAGGGAGGCGAACGTGCTCACGGGCTGGCCGAAGCCGCCGTTGCCGTCGCCGGGCCGCACCTGCGTGGCGCCGTCGGCGGCGGTGCGGGCCAGCAGGTCCGCCTTGCCGTCGCCCGTCACGTCGGGCACGAGCAGCGTCAGGTCGTACGGCGTCCAACCGGCGCCCAGGGACACCGGCGCGCCGAAGCGCGTCATGCCGTTGGTCGGCAGGATGTAGACCTGCTTGTCGGACTTCTTGCGCAGCAGGATGTCGGGGTACGGCGAGCCGACCAGGCTGGACTCCAGCTCACGGCCGGTCCAGCCCTGCTGCGCCGCGGCGGCGTACTGACGGATCAGCGGGATCTGCGCGTAGAGGTACTTGCCCGGGCAGGCCGTCGAGGCGGCGTCGCGGTGACCGTTGATCGCCTCGAAGTAGCGACTGCCGACCCACTGCTGCGGCGACGCGGCGTCGACGCCGTGGAGGCTCAGCTTCCACGCGAAGAGGACGCCGTAGGCCTGCAGCACTGCCGCGCTGGGCCGGGCGGTCTCGTAGTTGCCGATCGCCGACATCGCGAAGGAGTTCTCGTTGTAGTTCAACGTGTGCGCGCCGACGACGGGCCGGTCGACGCCGCCGTACCGGCCCTCCCAGATGCGGCCGAACTTGTCGACGAGGAAGTTGTAGCCGATGTCGGACCAGCCGCGGGACTGCGTGTGGTAGGCGTAGATGCTGCGCAGGATCCCCGGGACCTCGTCGGGCGTGTAGTCGTTGGCGTTGACGGTGTGGTGGACGAAGCCGGCGTGCACCTCGTCGTAGTGCAGCGAGCTCTTGTTGCGGATGTTCTCGTTGGCGCCCCACTGCGCGCGGGAGTAGATGACCGGCTGCGGGGTGTACGTCGCGGCCGCGAGCCCGAGGGCGCCCTGCGAGGCCTCCGCCTCCGCGGTCTGCAGCGCGCCGGCGTCGTAGGCCGAGTGGGTGCCGTCGTTGCCGTCCATCGTGCTCGTGTCGATGGCGGCCCGCTCCTCGGCGGTGTGCTTCGGCCGGCCCGGGTTGATCACCGCCAGCTGCATGTCGGTGGGCAGAACGGTCGTGGCGTCGGCCCGGACCTGGACGTCGTCGACGCGACCCACGAGAAGCGGCTCGGTGCCCGGGCGCGCGTGCCGCGCCTCGGCCGAGCCCGGGTCGGGGCCGTGGTCGTCGTGGTAGTCCAGCGTCGTCCAGCCCGACCACGTCCCGCCGGTGCGGGTGCGCACCTGGAACGACAGCTCGGTGTCCGGGATCTCCTCGCCGTGGGCCCAGGTCACGCCGACGGCGCCGAACCCCGTCACCTGCTGCGGGACGCTGGTCAGCTCCGCACCACCACCGGGGACGGCGGCGATGCGCGCCTGCGGGGTGGCGAGCGCGCGACCGAGCGGGGCGCCGGCGCCGTACTTGCCGGCGGTCGGAGCGGTGAGCGAGACCTCGCGCAGGTCGGCCTTGACCGGACCGGTCGGCACCTTGCTGGTCTTCAGGGCCTCCTCGCCGTACGCCGACATGAGGGCGCCCGCCGCCTGGTGCCCGGACGGGTCGCTGACCACGTCGAGGCTGACCACGCTCACCGCCGGGGTCAGGGCCGCGCACACGACCGCGAGGGCCAGCATCTGCTGGCACGCGGTCACGAAACGAGCGCGGAACGGGGTGGGTCCGGAAGGCATGAGAGAGCTGCTCCAAGTGCGAGGGGAAGAGTCACACGAGTAGCAACTTTCACACGAGTCACACGAGCCCAGGAAGAGTTTCTGAGTAACTACAAACCTGTAATTTCCACTCGACACGCCGACTGAACTGCGATTTGTCAAGAAATCCTGGTGACCAGGTCGCGCGTCAGACCGGCCGGCGACCGCACTCCGGCGAGCGCCATCGCCTCGGCGAGATCGGCGCCGTAGGCCTCGAACAGGTCGCGGACCCCGTCGGCGCCACCCGTGACGAGCGCCCAGAGCACCGGACGCCCGACGGCCACGGCCCGAGCGCCGAGCGCGAGGGCCCGCAGCACGTCGCGACCGTGGCGCACTCCCCCGTCGACGTACACCTCGGCGTCGTCGCCGACGGCCTCGACCACCTCGGGCAGGGCCAGCGCCGTGGGGACCGCCCCGTCGAGCTGGCGACCGCCGTGGTTGGAGACCCAGACCGCCGCGGCGCCGGCGTCCAGGCACGCGCGGGCGTCGTCGGCGCGCAGCACGCCCTTCACCACGACGGGCAGCCCGGACAGCTCGCGCAGGCGCCCGATGTCGGCGTAGGTGACGTCGGGCGCCTGCTGGACGGCGAGCTCCAGCGCGGCGTCGTCGCGGTCGCCGCCGAGATCGCGCACGAGCCCCGCCTCGCGCACGAAGTCGAAGCCGCCCTCCCGGGCGCGTGTGCTGACCATCGGGGTGTCGCCGGTGAGCACCAGCGCCCGGGCGCCGGCGTCCGTCGCGCGCCGTACCACTTCGTCACTGAGCCCGCGGTCGGCCAGCACGTAGACCTGCATCCACCACGGCCCGGCGGCTGCGGCGACGTCGGCGAGCGGACGGCTCGCCCGCGTCGACAGCACGTACAGCGCACCGGCGTCGGCAGCACCGCGCGCCGAGGCGACCTCGCCCTCGGCGTGCGCGACCCGCTGGTAGCCGGTCGGCGCCACCATCACCGGCGAGGCGACCTCCGTCCCCAGCACGGTCGTGTGCAGGTCGACCGCGGTGACGTCACGGAGTACGTGCGGCCGCAGCCACCATCCCGCCCACGCCGCCTGGTTGGCCCCCAGCGTCAGCTCCCGCCCCGACCCGGTCGCGAGGTAGGCATACGCCCCCGCCCCGAGCACCGCCCGCGCCTCCTCCTCGAGGTCCAACCCGCTCACGCCAGCGAGTCTGCCCCAAGTCCCGCCTAGACCTCGGAGCCGAGCTCCTCGTCGGTGCCCTCGGAGTCGTCGTCGTACCCGACGTACTTGATGCCGGCCGTGACGTCGCCGTCGAAGCCCAGCACGCCCTTCTCCAGGACCAGGACGCGGTCGCAGATCTTCTCGACCGACCCGGCGGCGTGGCTGACGTAGAAGATGGTGACGCCGCTCGCGCGGATCTCCTTGAGCTTCTTCATGCACTTGACCTTGAAGGGCTTGTCGCCCACGGACAGTGCCTCGTCGGCCAGGAAGATGTCGGCGTCGACGTGGATGGCGATCGCGAACCCGAGCCGGGCGTACATGCCGGAGGAGTAGTAGCCGACGGGGGAGTCGAGGAAGTCGTCGATGTCGGCGAACGCGGTGATCGCCTCGAACTTGCGGTTGGTCTCCGCCTCGCTCATGCCGAGGATCGCGGCGTTGAGGTAGATGTTCTCGCGGCCGGTGAGCTGAGGGTGGAAACCGGCGCCGGTGGCGATCAGGCCGGAGATGCGTCCGCGGGTCTTCACGGTGCCGGTGTCCGGGGACATCACGCCCTGGACCAGCTTGAGCAGCGTGCTCTTGCCCGACCCGTTGAGGCCCATCAGGCCGATCGACTCGCCCTGCTGCACGCGGAACGACACGTCGTTGATCGCCATGAACGAGTTGGACACCTGCTCGCGACGCAGCAGCGCCACCGACATCTGCTTCATCGTGCGGTGGTACTGCTTGGTGAACTGCTTCGAGACGTGCTCGACGACGATCGAGTCGCTCATCACAACCTCTCGGGCATCTTGTTCTCGTACCGCGCGAAGATGCGCTGTGCGATCACGAGCAGGACGAAGGCGACCGCCAACGCGATGAAACCACGCTCGAAGAGGTGGTCGGGCATGGCGGCGACCGGCGTCGTGACCGGGTCGACGAAGGGCTGGGCGACCGCCGCGGGGTCGGACGTCGTGGGCACCCAGAAGCACCGCTGCACGAGCAGGACGGCATCGGCGATCGGGTTCGCGAGGTAGAGGTCGGTGTGCCCGCGGAAGCGGTCGGCGACGATGGAGAACGGGTACATCATCGGCACGCCGAAGCGGATGAAGTTGTTGACCACCGCGACGATGTTGCCGGTGTCGCGCAGGAAGACCTGGCTCACGCTGAGCGCGATGCCCAGAGCGAGCGCGAAGACGATGATGATGGAGTACCCCAGGACACCGGCCACGATGGCGGTCAGGTCGGGTGCCCAGCCGGTGAAGAACAAGGCGATCCCGAGGATCACGAACTCCGGCCACAGGTGGTAGATCGACACCAGCAGCGAGGCCAGCGGGAACATCTCCCGCGGCATGGCGCTCTTCTGCAGCAACGCCGAGTTGCGCACGATCGAGCGCGTGCCTGCGGCCACGGTCTCGGTGAAGAGCCCGACGACCATGACGGCGGAGAACACGTGGATGGCGAAGTGCTCGATGTTGCTGCCACGCCCGATCAGGAGCGTGAAGATGAAGATGTACATCAGGAACTGCGTCAGCGGGGTGATGTAGGACCACAGCATCCCGAGGAACGAACCCGTGTAGCGCGCAGTCACCTCCCGCTTCACCAGCAGCTTGAGCAGGTAGCGGTGCTCGAGGATGCCGCGGATGCCGCCGGTCGGGGCCGGGGACTCCAGAGGTACGTCGGCCAGGGCGGCCGCCCGGCTCTCGGCGTCGTGCGGCTGTGGCCGCGGTTCGAGCAGGTCAGTCATCGGCGGACTCCATCCACGGCGCCAGCGTCTTCTCCCAGGCTTCGGGCGACGTGATGTCGCCCAGGGCGGCGCGGTACTCCTCGACCAGGCGCGGCCACTCCCGCCGCAGCTCGGTGTGGATCGCGACCGTCTTCTTCAGCAGCTCGCGGTAGTGCTGCGGATCGCGGCGGTAGAGCGCGGCCGACGTGCCGTCGTTCATCGAGACGACGGCGGAGTCGTAGGTCGCCAGGCGGTACCACTTGGCGTCCATGGCCGTGAGCTCCGCCTCCGGGAACTCCTTGGACAGCTCACGCACCGGCCGCAGCTGGCGGATCGGCGCGAGCCCGGCCGTGACCAGCTGCGCGAGCCGGCCGGGGATCTCCGAGCCGGGACCCTTGCCCTTGCGCGGCGGCTTGGTGCGTCGGATCGGCGGGAACGAGTCGGGGTCGGCGTGCAGCTGCGCGTCGGTCCACTGCTTGCGGAAGGCGTTGACCTCGGCCAGCGCCGTCGGCAGTGTCTCGTGCAGCTGGTAGGGCCCGGCGAGCACGTCCTGGATGGCCTTGTGGCGCAGCTCGACGGTGGAGTACTGCAACGAGACCAGGTGCTTGATCTGGTGGTTGAGGCTCTCGCGCACCAGCCGGCCGCCGTGCGGGTACGGCGAGTGGAGCAGCGCCGCGATCAGCCGGTTGCGGTGGTGGAAGTAGGCCTGCCAGTCGACCGCGTCGTTCTTGTCGGTCCACGGCACGTGCCACACCGCGGCGCCCGGAAAGGTCACGGTCGGGAAGCCGTGCCGCTTGGCGCGCAGGCCGAACTCCATGTCGTCCCACTTGATGAAGATCGGAAGCGAGAGGCCGATCGGTCCTCCAGGACGACTCGCGGGATCAGGCACATGAACCAGCCGTTGAAGTCGACGTCCACGCGCTTGTGCAGCCACCGCGACGAGCGGATGTTGCGGGCGGCGAGGTCCCAGTCGGAGTACCCGTCGAGCGGGGTCTGCCACCAGAACCGCCACGGCTGCACGATCTCGCCGAACGAGTGCAGCCGCGACCGTGAGAAGAGCGAGAACATGTGGGCGCCGACGATGGTCGGGCGGCGGGCCAGGTCACCGAACGTGACGCCCCGCACGATGCTCTCGGGCTCGCAGACGACGTCGTCGTCCATCATCATCGCGTAGGTCGCGGTGCCCTTGCGGACCGACTCGAGCTGGCCGCGGGCGTAGCCGCCGGAGCCGCCGAGGTTGCCCTGCTCGTTGATGACGAGCAGGTCGCCGAGAGCCTTCTCAGCGAGCGGGAAGAGCTCGTGGTCGGCGACCTTCTTGGTGCCTTGCTCGATTACGAAGACCGTGTCGAGGTAAGGGCGCAACGTCTCGTCGTCGCCGATCTGGCTGAGCAGCTTGGCGCAGAAGTCCGGCTTGTTGAGCGTGGTGATGACGATGTCGACGGTGCCGTGCCGGTCACCGGCCCGCTCGGCCGGCACCTCGGCGGTCCACTCCGCCGACTCGACGAGAGCGTCCTCGTCGCCGGCAACGACGTCGTACCAGTACCAGCCGCCGTCCACGAACGGCGTGAGCGTGAGGTCGAACTCGAACGTGCCGTCGACTGTCACTTCCACTGGCGTCCACCGTCGCCGCGTCGACGCGCTGCGAACGGCCGTTGGCCATCGACTTGTAGACGGTGACGCTGGCGCCTCTGCCCTGCACCGTGACGCTCAGCCGGACCTCGCTGACCACCGACCAGCGTCGCCAGTACGACGCCGGGAAGCCGTTGAAGTAGGTGCCGAAGGAGATCTTGTTGCCCTGCCGAACGCGGAACGCCGTGCGCGACTCGATCTGGTCGGGGTGCACCGCCCGGCCGGTCGAGGTGGACTGGCGGATGGCCGCGTTGTTGAGGTCCTTGGCCGACCGGTTGCCGCCGATGTCGTAGCGGTCCGCGTCGAGCTTCGGCTCCTCCGGGTCGACGTACAACGCGAACACGTCGGTGTCGCGGTCGATCGGGAGGATCTGGCGCTGGAGGAGGCGACGTACCTTCGGCGCGCTCTCGTCCACGGTCTCGGCAGTGGTGGTACTCATTCGTCGACCCCTCCGGAGGTGAGCGTGGCGCCGTCGGCGAAGTGCGGCTTGAGCTTGTTCTCGTACATCGAGAGCGCCGACCCGATGGCCATGTGCATGTCGAGGTACTTGTAGGTGCCGAGCCGGCCGCCGAAGAGCACCATCGGCTCGCGCTTGGCCAGCTCTCGGTACTTCAAGAGCTTCTCGCGGTCCTCCGCGGTGTTGATCGGGTAGTACGGCTCGTCGTCCTCCTCGGCGAAACGGCTGTACTCGTGCACGATCACGGTCTTGCCCGGCAGGTAGGTCTTCACCCGCTCGGGGTGGAAGTGCTTGAACTCGAGGATGCGCGTGTAGGGCACGTCCTCGTCGTTGGCGTTCACGACCGAGGTGCCCTGGAAGTCGTCGACGTCGACGACGCTCTCCTCGAGGTCGACGGTCCGCCACGAGAGGCGGCCCTCGGCGTTGCCGAAGTACTCGTCGACCGGGCCCGTGTAGACGATCGGCACCTTCCCGACGTACTCGTCGCGCACGTCGAAGAAGTCGGTCTCGACGCGCACCTCGATGTTGGGGTGGTCCGCCATCCGGGTCAGCCACGCGGTGTAGCCGTCGGTGGGCAGGCCCTCGTAGGTGTCGTTGAAGTAGCGGTTGTCGTAGGTGTAGCGGACCGGGAGCCGGGTGATGATGTCCGGGCTCAGCTCGGTCGGGTCGGTCTGCCACTGCTTGGCGGTGTAGCCCTTGATGAAGGCCTCGTAGAGCGGCCGCCCGATGAGGCTGATCGCCTTCTCCTCGAGGTTCTCGGCCTTCTCGGTGTCGAACTCGCTGGCCTGCTCGGCGATCAGCTCGCGCGCCTCCTCGGGGGTGTGCGACTTCCCGAAGAACTGGTTGATCAGGCCGAGGTTCATCGGCAGGGAGTAGATCTGCCCCTGGTACTTGCCGAACACGCGGTGCTGGTACGACGTGAACGTGGTGAACCGGGTGACGTAGTCCCAGACCTTCTGGTTGGAGGTGTGGAACAGGTGCGCGCCGTACTTGTGCACCTCGATGCCCGTGGTCGACTCCTTCTCGGAGTACGCGTTGCCGCCCAGGTGGTGGCGACGCTCGATGACCAGAACTCTCAGGCCGAGCTCGGCGGCGCAGCGCTCGGCGATCGTCAGGCCGAAGAAGCCGCTGCCGACGACGACGAGGTCGGGGAGATCGGGCAGGCTCTGGCCAGACCCTGAGTCGGACACGAAGAATTCCCCTGCTAATTCGTTGGGTGATGAATAACGGCCGGATAACCCTGCCGAGTCTAGCGAGGGGTCGAGGTGCGCCCCGATTCCGCGCGCCGCTTCCGCATGCCGCGCGCGTCGCGGATGGCGCGGATCACGTTCGCGGCCTCCGCACGGCCGCCACGGAACGGGCTGAGCGCCACCACGGCCGCGCTGATCGCGTAGGGCTTGGCCCGCACGAGCGGGTTCGCCCCGTGCCGGAAGTGCACGACGAAGAGGTTCCGGTACATGTAGTAGCCCTTCCACGTCTCCAGCGCGTGTCGCTGGGAGAAGGGCAGCTGCCGCACCAGCACCGCGTCACGCACGGCCCACAGGCGGAACCCCGCCCGGCGGGCCCGCAGGGCGAAGTCCGCGTCGTCGTAGAAGATGAAGAACTCCGCGTCGGGCAGCCCGACTGCCGCGACCACCTCGCGCCGCAGCAGCAGGCCCTCGAACGCCACCACCTGGATCTCGACGAGCGGCGGCATGGCCGCCCGCGTGCCGTAGGTCGTCTCGACGCTCGCCGTCTTGGGCTTGATCGCCAAGGGGTTGCGCAGGTCGAAGGTGATCGCCGACTTCTCCACCAGCCGGCCCTCGAGGTCCTCGCGCACGCACATCAGGCAGTCAGATCGCCCGGGCTCGTCGACCGCCATCAGCGTGGCCAGGCAGTCCGGAGCCGGCACCACGTCGTCGTCCATCACCCAGATGCGGTCCCAGCCGGCGGCGTACGCCGTCTCCATGCCGATCCGGAACCCGCCGGCGCCGCCGACGTTCTCCTCGCTGCGGATCACCTGCAACGGCAGGTCGTTGCGGTCGAGCACCTGCTGCGTGTGGTCGCCGCTGGCGTTGTCGACCACGATCACCGCGTCCGGCCGCCACGTCTGGGCGACCAGCCCGTCGAGCATCCGCGTCAGCAGGTCGGCGCGGTTGTGGGTGACGACGACGACGGCGACGGACTCACGCGGCTCGGTCATCGGAGGAACTTCCGGTGACCGGTGAAGTCGCCGCGCAGCCCGGCGTACATCGCTCGCGCGCTGAGCAGCAGGCGACCGGCGTCCGGCCGGGTGAAGGTGTAGAACCACGCGGTCTTGGCCACGAACGCCAGCGCCGACGGCCACCCGCGGTAGTCGCGCAGGTTGACCAGGTTGTTGCGGGCCATGCAGTAGTGCTTGAGGTCGCTCGAGGTGTGGTTGTACGTCGTCCGGCCGAACGCCATGGGCGTGCCGAGGTCGTCGGTGGCCGGGTGCAGGAAGCGGGCGGCGACCACGGTCGCGGTGCGTGCCCCGGCCCGCTGGGCGCGCCAGAGGTACTCCACGTCGTCGCCCCAGATGAAGAAGTCCGCGCGCGGGGTGCCGATCCGCTCGACCAGCTCCCGCGTCACCAGCACCCCGTTGAAGGGGATCACCACGTCGGCGATGACGCCGTCGCGGGCGGCCGCCTCGACCTCGGCCATCCGGTGCACCACCGCCGCCCGGCCGGGCAGCCGGATCGGGAAGCACAGGCGCGACGGGTCCTGCTCGGCCAGCACGGCCGGCCCCCAGAAGTCGTAGTCCCCCTTCGTGTCCAAGTGGTCCAACAGCACCTTGAGACAGTCGGGCTCGGGGATCCCGTCGTCGTCCATCAGCCAGACCAGGTCGGCGCCGTGGTCATGGGCCGCCTGGACCCCCACGTCGAATCCGCCGGCGCCGCCACGGTTGTCCTTCAGCAGCAGCGGTGTGACCGGGCCTGGCTGGGCCGCGAGCCACTCCCCCGTGCCGTCGGTCGACGCGTTGTCCACGACGAGGATCTCGGCCAGCCCTTCGGTCTCCCGCAGGCGGGCGACCAGCCGCTGGAGCAGCGCCAGCCGGTTGAAGGTGACCACCACCGCGACGATGCGCGGGGCCAGGGGGTCGGTCACCCCGCCAGTCTGTCAGGAGCGTGCCCCACCGATGAGTCCGGCGGCCGTCGTGGGTCGGCCTTGGTAGAACAGCAGTCACTCTCGGATCGGAGGACACCCGGTGAGCACGCTCACGATCGACTTCTTCAGCAGCCTCGACGGTTTCGGAGGCGCGGACGGCTGGCCCGGCTACTACGGCAAGGAGGGTCCCGAGCTGATGGCCTGGCTGGACGAGAAGCTGGCCGAGGACCAGGTCATGGTGATGGGCGCCGCGACGTATCGCATGATGTCCCAGGTCGTGACCCAGGGCGACGACCCCACGTTCGCGCGGATGGCCGAGATCCCCAAGGTGGTGTTCTCCTCGACGCTGGAGCCCCCGCTGAGCTGGGCCAACACCGAGCTGGTCGCCGAGGATGCCGTCACCGCCGTGCGCCGGATGAAGGACGAGCGCGAGGCGCCGATCCGGACGATGGGTTCCGTCTCGCTCGCCAGGTCGCTGGTGAGTGCCGGGCTGGCCGACTTCCTGCAGGTGACGGTCTTCCCGGTGGTCACCGGGCAGACCGGGCTCGAGCCCCTCTTCGCCGGCTGGCCGGACCTCGACCTGGACCTGGTCGACGAGCGCACGCTCGACGGCCGCATGCACGTGCTCAAGTACGCGCCGACGCCGCACTGACCGGAACGGTCAGGCGGCCCGGTTCAGCCGGCGCGTGCCGGAGTGATCGACGAGGTAGCACGCGCCGAAGGGATCCCGCCACAGGTAGATGCCCGGGAAGGGTTGCTTCACCCGCCACCCGCCGAAGGTCTTGATGCGGTGGTGCCGAGTCGTCATCGGTCCGTAGTTGCCCACCCGGGACTGGCCGGCTCCCTCGGCGGCCGCACCGTGGACGAACGCCTCGGTGTGGTCGATCTGCTGGGATCGGCTGGTGCTGGATGCGTGAGGGAAGGTGTCGGCCGGCGTCATCAGATGCACGGCCTGACGATGTCGGTCCGGGATCTCGTAGGCGTCCACCGGCGCCTGGCCCTCGATGTCGAGGACCGGCTTGACCGTCAGCTTCGCGTCGCGCCCGAGGTGGTCGCGGACCCAGGCCTCGGTGAGCGGACCCACGCCCTCGACGCGGGCGACGCCGGTGCAGTCGGCGCCGCCGTAGAGGTGCACGTAGACCGTGACCGCAGGGAGGAACTGCGACCAGTCGACGTCCTTGGCCGTCCGCATCAGCTCCAGCGCCGCGGCGGGGTTGGACAGGACCAGGATCGCCTTGGCGCGACGTACGTCCAGAGGATCGTCGTCGCCCAGCGCACCCAGGAGGTCGGCGACGTAGGCGACGGCCGCGTCGAACCGGGCGATCGTGGCGAACGGCGCGCGGATGTAGAAGCCGCGCATCCCGTGCTCGTCGGACCGCGTCGGGTCGGCGAACTGCCGGCGGTGCGCGGCCTCCTCCTCCTCGGCCGCGGCGACCGGATCCGAGGCCTTGATCGCCGCCTGCACCAGGGCCTCGAACCGCGCCCACGCGATGCGCCCGTCAGCCGCCTCCACGACTCGCTCGTCGACGTAGTCGGCCTGCTCCCGCGTCAGGTCACGGGTCTTGCGCGCCACGAACCGGGCGAAGTGCGCGCGGACCTCCAGCGCCTGCACGCGCTCCCACAGCCGCGGCAGCCGGATGCTGAGGTCCAGGGCGTCGGCGATCAGCTCGCGACCGGCGTACGGCGAGAGACCGAGACGCCCGGCCAGGGTGGCCGGCGAGAACTCCGCCACCAACGGCGTCCCCTCACCTCCAAGACGCCGAGCCCGCTCCCCACCCGGGACGCCGGCCTGCCACGGGTCGATCGACTGCGCGTCGTTGATGATCGCGTGCTGGCACGCGGCGAGAAGGATCTTGGCCTCGGTCTCGCGGAGGGTCCGCGCCAGGTCGTCGACGTGCGCGAGGAGCTCCCCTCCCGACATGTCCCCGAGCTCCGCCATGCAGAAATTCAAGCACCGACCACCGACACTCATCGGCCCGAAATCGCCCGGAATGCCCTTTGTCCACAGGGGTTTGAGCGATCTTGATCAATTCGTGACCTGGGACTGACGGCGAGGCCGTGCTCACCTTGCGGAGATCAACATGCGATCACGGACGTCTGGTCCGTCGGACGGTCAGCAGGCGGCACCCAGGTCGTCGGCCTGGTTGGCGGCGTACCCGTTGGACAGGTTGCCGACGGAGCCACCGGTCACCACTTCGGGCGGGGCGGGTGTGGGGTCCGGCGCGGGGGTCGGGTCGGCCGCGGGAGTGCCGGCGTCGGCGGGAGTGGACGCCGGCGCCTCGCTCGTGGCCGGCGGGGCGGCGTCCTGGGTCTGCGGCTTGGGCGTCCGGCCTTCGGCACGGGCGATGGCGATGTTGACCATCTTGCGGATCGTGGCGATGTCGGGGTGGGCGGTGATGACCATCGGCGGCACGAGGGAGACGGTGGAGATCTTCTGGGAGCGGGCCCTGAGGGCCAGAGCGATGAACCGGTCGACCTCGCTGGCCGGGATGTTCGTGGAGATCATCGCCGACGAGGCGTTCGCGATGGCCTCGAAGTTGGTGAGGGCGGTCTGCGGGCTGATCTGCTTCAGCATCGCGCCCATGACGCACTTCTGCCGGGCCATGCGGGAGTAGTCGTCGGAGCCGTCGCGGGCCCTCGAGAACCACAGCACGTCGTGGCCGTCGAGCTTGCGCATGCCCGGCTGGATGTAGCCGGTGACGTCGCTGCCCAGGCCGCCGACGGGGATCGGCTGCCTGACCCGCAGGGTGACGCCGCCGACGGCGTCGACGAGGTCGCGGAAGCCCTCGAGGTTGACCATCGCCCAGTAGTTGATCTTGAGGCCGGTGATGCCCTCGATGCCCATGATCGTGGCGTCCACGCCGGGGGTCTTGGACTTGCCGAACAGCGCGGTGTGGTCCTGCGCCCAGGTGCTGACGCCGTTGAGGTAGCAGCCCTCGCAGTCGAAGCCCTTCGGGAACTGCTTGGCCATCACCGAGCCCTTGGCGAAGGGGAAGTCGGCCATGTTGCGCGGGAGGCCGACGAGCACGGTCCGCCCGGTCTCCTCGTCGATGCTGGCGATGGTCATCGAGTCGGGACGAAGTCCCCATCGTCCGGCTCCCGAGTCGCCACCCAGCAGCAGCACGTTGAAGCGGCCATGGTGAGCGTCGCTGACGGTGTGGCCGCTGAACATGGTGAGGATGAAGTCGCGCTGGACGCCGACCAGGTGGGCACCGAAGAGCAGGGTGCCGGCGACCGAGAAGCACAGCAGGCCGTTGACGCCGACGACCGTACGGCGGTGGTTGAGGTTCAGCGAGAGGGGCTGGCCGAGTCGCCACGCGTCGACGAGCAACGCCGCCCAGCCCACGGCCAGCAGCATCAGCACCAGGCGCAGCAGGGCGAGCAGGGCGGTGTCGGAGGCGGCCCAGAAGACGTACTCGTGCCAGAACAGGCCGGTGGGGATGCTCAGCAGCAGGAGCGTGACCAGGACCATCCAGGTCCGCATCGCCACCCGCCCGAGCTGGCGGTTGCCCGCGACCAGCTGGGCGGACCCCGGGACGACCAGCGTCATCGTCATCAGCATGAGCGCGCGCCGATAGCGGACGCGAGCGGCCCGGTCACGCGTCGTCGCGCGCGCGTAGGCCAGATCGGACCCGGGGGAAGATGCGGGCGGCATCGGGCGGTGCCTCTCTTGCTGGGGAAGGAGCGGGGAGACTCCCAGCAGTATCACCAGTCACACCCGCCCCGGCGGGGCGCGACGCGCCGAGACGGCTGGACGCGCCGTCGGGCGGTACCGTCACGGTCATGACGGCTACTCCCCCCGGTCGCGGCCCGGGAGACGGCCCGCCCGAGGAGGGCACGCCGGAGTACGAGTGGCTGTACGGCGCCGGGAACCCGCCACCGCGTCAGCCGCCGTCGTCTCCGTCGGGCAAGCACCGCGCGCCGGTGACACCCCCGAAGCCAGCCCAGACCCCGGCCCGACCCCCGGCCCAGAACCAGGCACCGCCCGCCGGCGGGCCCACGAACCCGCCCGACGACGCGACCCGCCCCGTGCCTCGCCAGCAGCGTCCCGAGGAGACCCGGGTCATGCCCATCCAGCCCCCCTCGCAGTTCAAGTCCGCCATCAGCCCCCGGGAGAGGCGGGCCCAGCTGCGCAACGAGTCCGAGGACCGGCAGGAGCGCGGGGCCACCCGGCCCACACCACCCCCCGTGGCCCCGCCCCCCGGCGCGAGCGGCTCCCGTCGCTTCCGGCCGCGCTTCCGCTTCCGCTACGTCTTCCTGCTGCTCCTGCTGTGGCTGGTCTTCCTGGTCGTCGTGCCGCTGGTGGCCTGGAACAAGGTCACCAAGCTCGACGCCATGCCGTCCGGCGACCGGCCCGCCGACCAGCCGGGGACGACGTACCTGCTGGTCGGCAGCGACTCGCGCGCCGACCTGACGCCCGCGGAGCGCAAGCAGCTCAACACCGGCGGCGACGTCGGCCAGCGCACCGACACGATCATGCTGCTGCACACCGGCTCCGGGCCCAACCTGCTGATGTCGATCCCGCGCGACTCGCTCGTACCGATCCCCGGTCACGGCACCACCAAGATCAACGCGGCCTACGCCTACGGCGGCCCCCAGCTGCTCGTCCGCACCATCGAGGCCAACACCGGCATCCGCGTCGACAACTACGTCGAGATCGGCTTCGGCGGGTTCGTCGGCCTGGTCGACGCGGTCGGGGGCATCGAGATCTGTCCCAAGGAGGACATGGTCGACGCCGACGCCAACCTGAAGATCAAGAAGGGCTGCCAGGACGTCGACGGTGAGGTCGCCCTGGCCTACGCCCGGTCGCGGCACGCGCAGCAGCTCGGCGACCTCGACCGCGCGGCCCACCAGCGCGAGGTCGTCTCGGCCGTCGGCAAGAAGGCCATCTCGCCGTGGTCGATCGTCAACCCCTTCCGCTACTGGAACCTGAACATGGCCGGCGCCGACTTCGTGGCCATCGACGACCAGATGGGCCCGGTCGCCGCCGCGCAGTTCGCGATGGCGATGACCAAGGTCGACGGCTCGGGCGGCCTCACCTGCGGCGTCCCCATCACCGACCTCGCCGTCCACTGGGACGAAGCCCGGTCCAAGGAGATGTTCGACCACATCAAGGCCGATGACACCGCCGGCATCGGCAAGGACCTCTGCACGCCCTCCGGCCTGGTGCGTTAGGCGAACGAGCCGCCCGTCTCGTGGCTGCGGCCGACGAACGTCGCCACGACGGTGCCGCCGCTGACGACCTCCACGTCGTAGACGCCCTTCACGCCGTCGCGTGAGCGCTCGGTGGCGGTGGCCACCAGCTCGTCGCCGAGGTGGGTCGGGGCGCGGAAGCGGATGTCGGCGCCGGCGGCGACCGTACGACGGCCGTAGCTGTTGCAGGCGAAGGCGAAGGCCGAGTCGGCCAGCGTGAAGGTCAGGCCACCGTGGCCGATCGCGTGGCCGTTGACCATGTCCTCGCGCACCGTCATGCGGAGCACCGCACGCCCCGGGCCGACCTCGACGAGCTCCATCCCCAGAGCCTGGCTGGCCCGGTCGCCGGCCCACATCGCCGCGGCCGACGCCTCGGCCACCTCCTGCGCGCCGCTCACCGCAGCGTGCGCGCGAACAGCTCCTCGAGCGCCCGGAAGTGCCGATCGGCGCCCTCCTCCTGGTAGGCCGGCGTGTCGTTCATGGTGTAGCCGTGCGGCGCGTTCGGGTAGACGTCGTTGATGAAGACCAGCCCGGCGTCCGAGAGCGCCTGACCCAGCCGGCCCACCATCTCCGGCGGCATGGACCGGTCGTTGTCGGCGTGCCCGAACACGAACTCGGCCCGCGCGTCCGGGATGCCGCGGTGCGGGCTGTCCTCGTCGTCGGTGGCCAGTCCGCCGCCGTGCCACCCGCCCACCGCGACCACGTCGTCGGGGTGCGCCGTGGCGGTCCGCACGGCCAGCCGCGCGCCCATGCAGTAGCCGGTCGTGCCGACCCCGCCGTCGCCGGCCCGCTCGCGCAGGGCGGCGAGGTACGACGGGGCGTCGGCCGCCAGCATGTCCGGGGTCAGCGCCCGGACGCGGCCCATGGCACCGTCGCGGTCCTCGATCATGTCCGCGACCGAACCGTCCCGGTGGAAGACGTTCGGCGCCAGCACGGTGTAGCCCCAGCCGGCGATCCGGTCGAGCATGGTCTCGATCTGCGGCCGCAGCCCGTAGGCGTCCATGAAGAAGAGCACCCCTGGCGCAGTGCCGTCGCCGGGCCCGGCGACGTACGCCTCGGCCGTGCCGTCGGGGACGGAGATCTCGATGGAGGTCGTCACGCCTCGCAGGCTAGCCCGGCGTCCGATCCGCCGAAGGGGTGTGTAACGAATCGGGGTCATGACGCATGTACGGGAGTCAGCGCTCTCTCACCCGCGGAAGGAAGACCCCATGCGTCTCAGCCCGAAGGCCCTGCTCCGGCGGAGCCGGCCCACCCCCGCCACGATCATCGCCGTCCTCGCCCTGGTGGTCGCGACCGGCGGGACGTCGTACGCCGCGCTCTCGATCACCGGCAAGGACATCAAGAACGGCTCGGTCACCGGCAAGGACGTCAAGGACAAGTCCCTCACCGGCAAGGACGTGAAGAACCGCAGCCTGCTGGCCAAGGACTTCAAGAAGGGCCAGCTGCCCGCCGGGGCGAAGGGTCCCGCCGGTCCGACCGGCCCCACCGGGGCCACGGGTCCGGCCGGCGCCGGTCGGTGGGTGCTGGTGAACGCCGCGGGTCAGATCGAGGCCCAGTCGGGCGGGTTCAGCGTCACGGCGGGCTACCCGACGCTGGCGCCGACGGGCTCCGACCCGCTGGGCAAGCGCGCGAACGGCAACGTCTACATCAACGCCAACGAACCGCTCACGAACAACGGCGTCTTCGCCGTCGTCGCCCTGCAGAACACCGTCGACCTGAACGGCGACGCCATCACCAACGGCCGAGCGGGCTCGGCCGACGCCAACCCGGAGTTCTCCGGTGAGATCTCGGTCAGCCAGTGCGGCTTGCCGATCACGGCCTGCGCCCCTCCCGGCGCCGGCAACGTCAACCACCTCGTGGTCAGCCCGCGGATGAGCGACGGCACGGTGACCAGCGAGGACACCGGCCGCAAGCGCTTCTACGTGATCATCACCGGCGACTCGACGGACTACGTGGCCCCGGCCGCCTGACGACGGAGCCGCCGCCGACCATGATGAACCGGAGACGTGACGACCGGGCCGCGCTGGACGCGGCCCGGTCGGGCGACCCGGACACCTGGGAGGCGTGGTACCGCGCGGTGTACCCGCGGCTCTTCGCCTTCGCCCGGCGTCGCCTGGCGACCGAGGAGCAGGCGGAGGACGCCGTGAGCGAGACGATGGTGCGGGCGATGGACCGGATCGGCACCTACCGGCCCGGTCCCGCCGGCATCGACGGCTGGCTGTTCGGCATCGCCCGCAACGTCGTCCTGGAGGCCTACCGGTCCGGGGCCAGGACCAGCGCGGCCGACCCGCACGTCATCGGACACCTCCACCCGGTCACCGTGCCGGGGCCGGAGTCCACGGTGCTCGCGGCGGAGGAGCGCGCCACCTTGGTCCGGGCCTTCGGCCGGTTGTCCGCCGACGACCAGGACCTGCTGGAGCAGAAGGTCGTGGCCGGGCTGGACGCGAACCAGATCGGCGCGCTCACCGACCGCAAGCCCGGCGCCGTGCGGACGGCGCAGTCGCGGGCCCTGGCCCGGCTGCGCCTCGAGTACGAGGGGCTGACGACATGAACGACGACGACTTCCTCGGAGAGCTGGGCAGGGCCTTGGGACACGAACCGGAGCGGGAGCCGGATCCCGACCGCGTGGCCGCCGTCCGCGCCGCCGCGGCCCGTCTGGCCGACGGCGACGCGCAGCCGGCCCACGGCGCGTCACCGCGCCGGATCTTCATCACCGGCGGCATCGCGGCCGGCATCGGTGGTCTCGCCGGGTACGTCGTGCGTGACGCCGGCGTCGAGGCCCCGCCCGCCGCCGCCCCGGTGGAGACGGTGACCCTGGAGGCGGTCGACGGCGTGGCCGCCACCGGCGGGCTGATCAACCACACCTGGGGCACCGAGCTGCTGCTCGACGTGACCGGACTCGTGGACGGCACGCCGTACGCCGTGGAGTACCTGCTCGCGGACGGTTCCACGGTCGGCGCCGGCTCGTTGCTGGGGGTGGCCGACGTGTTGATGAAGTGCCGTTTCAACGCCGCGCCGCTGCGTGCGGACGTCCGACGCATCGAGGTGCGCGATCCCGACGGACGGCCGGTGGTCAGCAGCGAGCTGCCGCCCGTGGATGCCTAGGAAAGCTCGGACTGCACCCCGTTGAGCAGCTGGCGGGCCATCACGATCCGCTGGACCTGGTTGGTGCCCTCGTAGATCTGGGTGATCTTGGCGTCGCGCATCATCCGCTCGAGGGGGTAGTCGCGGGTGTAGCCGTAGCCGCCGAGGACCTGCACGGCGTTCGTGGTGACCTCCATCGCCACGTCGGAGGCGTAGCACTTCGCGGCCGCGCCGAAGAACGTCAGGTCCTTGTCGTTGCGCTCCGAGCGGCCGGCGGCGGCGTAGGTCAGCTGGCGGGCGGCCTCGACCTTCATGCCCATGTCGGCGAGCAGGAACTGGAGGCCCTGGAAGTCGGCGATCGGCTTGCCGAACTGCTCCCGCTCCTTGGCGTAGGACAGGGCGACGTCGACCGCCCCCTGCGCGACGCCCACGGCCTGGGCGGCGATGGTGATCCGGGTGTGGTCGAGGGTGCGCATCGCGGTCTCGAAGCCGGTGCCCTCCTCGCCGATCATCCGATCGGCGGGGATGCGCACGTGGTCGAGGTACACCTCGCGCGTGGGGCTGCCCTTGATGCCGAGCTTCTTCTCCGGCGCCCCGAAGGAGACGCCCTCGTCCGACTTCTCGACCACGAAGGCCGAGATGCCTTTGGCGCGCGCATCCGGGTCGGTGACCGCCATGACCGTGTAGAACTCCGAGACTCCGGCGTTGGTGATCCAGCGCTTCACGCCGTCGAGCACCCAGTCGTCGCCGTCGCGGACGGCCCGGGTCTTCATCGCGACCGCGTCGGAGCCGGCGTCCGGCTCGGAGAGGCAGTAGGAGAAGCCGCCCTCACCGGCCGCGAGCTTGGTCAGGTACTTCTTCCGCAGCTCCGGCGTGCCGGCCAGGAGCACCGGCAGCGAGCCCAGCTTGTTCACCGCCGGGATCAGCGAGGAGGCCATGCAGACCCGCGCGATCTCCTCGATCACCAGCACCGTGGCCAGCGCGTCGGCGCCGGCGCCGCCGTACTCCTCCGGGACGTGCGGGGCGTGGAAGTCGGCCGCCTGCAGGGCGTCGGCCGCCTCCTGCGGGTAGCGGGCGTTCTCGTCGACGTCCGCGGCGTACGGCGCGACCTTCGCCGCGCACAGGTCGCGGACGGCCGCGCGGATCGCCTGGTGCTCCTCGGAGAGCGCGAAGAGCGGGTACTCGTTCTGCATGGGCCCCAGCCTAGGCTCGAGGCCGTGAGCGAGTGGCAGCGGCAGGAGTGGGTCGACCTGATGCTCGACGAGTGCGAGACCTGGGCCGTCATCGGGCTCCGCGACCCCCGGCGGACGGCGTACTCGATCGCCGAGCTGCTCCAGCGCCAGGGCAAGCGGATCGTGCCCGTCCACCCGCTCGCGGAGCCGGTGCTGGGCGAGCCCGGGTACGCCACGCTGGCCGACGTGCCCTTCCCGGTCGACGTCGTCGACGTGTTCCGGCGCTCCTCGGAGGCCGGGCCGTTCGCCGACCAGGCCGTGCAGGTGGGCGCCCGCGGGGTGTGGTTCCAGCTGGGCGTGATCGACGAGGAGGCCTTCCGGCGGACGGTCGCCGCCGGTACGCCGATGGTGATGGACACCTGCCCGGCGATCGAGTGGCGCAGGCGTACCTAGCCGTTGGTTGAGGAAGGACGAAGTCCTGTCCCGAAACCCGGCGACTCGAGCGGAATTCGTTCCGGGGTCTCGTGACAGGCGCCAGCGCGCCTTCCTCGACCAACGGATGGTCCGAAGTTGCCATGACCTCGGGCCGGATCCTCTGACAAGATGAGCCGAGATTTCTTCACTTCTCGGGTCTGGCAGGGGATGAGGGGACTGCATGCGGATGCGTGCTCGCGGCTTGGTGACCGCGATCTTCGCGGCCCCGTTGCTGCGCCGGATCGGCTACCACGTCACGGTGATGACCCGGAACGTCGACAAGACGTTCTTCCTCCGCCTGTTCGCTGGCCTCTTCTTCGTGGTGCTGGTCGCCGCGCTGCTGGTCAACGCCTTCGAGGGTGACCGCGAGAGCGTCGGCGGCTGGTTCGGCGACCTGGGCACGAGCTTCTACTGGGGCATCACCACGGTCATGGGCGCCGGCGACTCGTCGTACGTCACCTCGCCCGTCGGCTTCATCGTCAGCTGGCTGCTCGTGCTGTTCGGCGTCGCGATCGTCGCGACGATCACCGGAGCCCTCGTCGGCTTCCTCATCGACTTCTTGCTCAAGGAGGGTCAAGGCATGGGTGCCTCTGGGTATCGCGACCACATCGTCGTGTGCGGGTGGAACTCCACGGCCCGCGAGCTGATCGCCGAGCTCGACGGCGACGACTACGACCGCAAGATCGTGCTGATCCACGAGGCGGACAAGAACCCGGGCGGTCCAGGCGTCTACTTCGTCAACGGCGACGTCACGAGCAGCGAGGACCTCAAGCGGGCGGGCATCGAGGAAGCCATGGCCGCCGTCGTCTGCCCGGCGGACGCCTCCAACGAGGCCGACATGCGCTCGATCCTGACGGTGATGGCGATCGAGTCCATCGCCCCGCAGGTGCGCACGGTCGTGGAGGTCAACAACCCCGCCCACGTCGAGCACTTCCGGCGCGCGAAGGCCGACGAGATCATGGTGACCTCGCGGATCGCCTCACGCCTGCTGGCCCGCTCCTCGCTCTACCCGGGCCTCGCCGAGCTGGTCACCGACATCGTCTCCGGCGGCGAGGGGTCCGAGCTCTACCGCGTGAATCTCCCGGACGACTACATCGGCCTGTCCATCGACGACCTGTCCTCGAAGCTGCGCTCCGAGCACGCCGCGACCCTGCTGGCCATCGGCCGCGGCGGTCGCGCCTTCGTCAACCCGCCCCCGGACTTCCGACTGGAGATCGGCGACGACGCACTCGTGGTCGCCGAGTCGCTCGGGACGCTCGAGCCGATGGACGCCGACTACACCGAGACCCTGCCGGCCACGTAACCGGCCGCTGGTCGAGGAGGGACGCTGGGTTCGAACGACTGGCCCGTCACGAGACCTCGCCAGGCGTAGGCCGACCTCTCACCGCGTCTCGTGACAGGCGCTGGCGCGCCTTCCTCGACCACCGATGCCTAGAAGCCGAGCTTGGTCGGTCCCCCGGACTGACGACGTACGACGGCACCCTTGTCCTGCGCCTCGGTCCGCAGCCGCGCCTGGAAGTCCGACATCTGCTGGCGCAGGCCCTCGTCGGAGGCGGCCAGGATGCGCACGGCGAGCAGGCCGGCGTTGCGGGCTCCCCCGACGGCGACCGTCGCGACCGGCACGCCGGCCGGCATCTGCACGATGGAGAGCAGCGAGTCGAGACCGTCGAGGTTCTTCAGCGGGACCGGTACGCCGATCACGGGCAGCGGCGTGACGGACGCGAGCATGCCCGGCAGGTGGGCGGCTCCCCCCGCCCCGGCGATGATCACCCGCAGTCCACGACCGGCCGCGTCGGCGCCGTAGGCCAGCATCTCGGCCGGCATCCGGTGCGCGGAGACCACGTCGGACTCCCACGGGATGCCGAACTCGGTCAGGGCGGTCCCGGCGGCCTCCATGACGGGCCAGTCGGAGTCGGACCCCATCACGATCCCGACGGTCGGCTCAGTCATGGGGGTCACTCACTCTCGTCTCCCAGCTCCCCGGCGAACCACGCCGCTGCGTGCCGTGCCCGCTCCAGGCAGTCGGCCAGGTCATCACCGTAGGCGTTCACGTGCCCGACCTTGCGGCCCGGCCGCAGGTCCTTGCCGTAGAGGTGCACCCGCAGGTGCGGGTCGCGGGCCAGCGCGTGCCGGTACCCGTCGTACAGCCGGCCCGTCTCGTCCGGGCCGCCGAGGATGTTGACCATCACCGTCCACCTCGCCCGCGGCGCCGGCGAGCCGAGCGGCAGGTCGAGCACGGCGCGCAGGTGGTTCTCGAACTGCGAGGTCTCCGCGCCGTCCTGCGTCCAGTGGCCGGTGTTGTGCGGCCGCATCGCCAGCTCGTTGACCAGGATCCGGCCGTCGGCGGTCTCGAACAGCTCCACGGCCAGCACGCCGGTCACGTCCAGCTCGCCGGCCACGCGCAGCGCCAGCCGCTGCGCCTCACCGGCCAGCACCGGGTCCAGGTCCGGCGCGGGGGCCACGACCTCCTTGCAGATGCCGTCGACCTGGAGCGAGGCCACGACCGGGTACGCCGCGGCCTGACCGCTCGGCGCCCGGACCACCAGCGCCGAGAGCTCGCGCCGGAAGTCGACGCGTTCCTCGGCGAGGATCCGTACGCCGGCCGCGTCGGCGGCGGCGAAGGGCTCGGCGCAGTCCTCGGGCGAGGCGACGAACCAGACCCCCCGGCCGTCGTACCCGCCTCGCGTCGTCTTCAGCACGCACGGCAGGCCGAACGCCTCGACATCGGCCACCGAGCCGACGACCGCGTGGCGCGGGCACGGGATGCCGAGCGCGTCGAGCCTCTCGCGCATCACCGCCTTGTCCTGGGCGTGCACGAGCGCGGCTGGACCGGGCCGGCACGCGACCCCGGCCTCGGTCAGCGCCTCGAGGTGCTGGGTCGGCACGTGCTCGTGGTCGAAGGTGACGACCTCGCACCCGGCCGTGATCCGGGACAGCGCGGCGAGGTCTCGGTAGTCGCCCACCTCGTGGTCGGGGATCACCTGGGCGGCCGACACGTCCGGACCCTCGGCCAGCAGCCGGAGCGGGATGCCCATCGCCGCCGCCGGCTCGGCCATCATCCGGGCCAGCTGGCCGCCACCGATGACGGCGACCCGGGGCGCGCGCGAGGACCCGTCCGTCGGAGGCACGGGGGAAGACTAGTGAGGTAGTACCTCGACCGGCGCCGCGGCCTCGAAGCGCAGACCGCGACCGCGGATGGTGCTGATGAGGCTGGGACGGCGCGAGTCGTCGCCCAGCTTGCGGCGGACCCAGCCGAGATGCACGTCGATCGTCTTCGAGGAGGTCCAGAAGTTGGCGCCCCACACGTCGCGCATCAGCTCGTCGCGGCTGACGATCTCGCCGGGACGAGACACCAGGGCGTGCAGCAGGTCGTACTCCTTGCGCGACAGCAGGATCTCCCGCTCAGCGCGCCAGACCCGGCGTGCCTGCGGGTCGACACGGACGTCCTGGACCTCGAGCACAGGGAAACCGTAGGAAAATAGACAGTTCCCCGCTTGAAAACGGCAAAAGTAACGTCGACCGGTCCGGTCTACTTTCAGTGCCGACGTACGGCGACGGGCTCGAGGAGGCCGAACCCGCGCACCGGTCGCGCTGGGAGGCGTCGCGTCTCGAACTGGTCCGGAGGCAGCAGGTCGGCCGTGGTCTGGTCCACGATGACGCGGTTGCGCCGGGCCACGCCCGTGAGCCGGGACGCCAGGTTGACCGGCGGCCCGAAGACGTCACCGAGCCGCATCACGACCGAGCCGCTGGCCAGGCCGACCCGGACGTCGGGCATCCGGGGATCGCGGCCGACGACGTTGATGATCCCCTCGGCGGTGTCGTAGGCCCGGATCGGGTCGTCGTTGACGAACAGCACCGCGTCCCCGAGGGTCTTGATGACGCGGCCCCGCTGCCCGGCGACCACGTCCGCGCAGCGGGACTCGAAGATCTCCACGAGATCGCCGATCCGGCTCTGCGTGAGCTCGTTGGAGAGCTCGGTGAAGGCAACGATGTCGGCGAAGCCGATGGTCATCGGCGTGGTCCGCAGGTCCGCGTCGGCCGCGCCCGAGTCACCCGCCCCGCCCAGCGCTTCGACGCGGGCGACCGCGGCGGCCAGGTGCCGCCGCCAGACGTAGACCAGCAGCCGCTCGAAGGGCTCGCTCATCTGCTCGATGAGGTGGAGACCGGCGGTGGCCCGGCTGCCGGTCGCCTCGGTGCCGGACTCCATCTCCTGCACCCGGTGCACGAGGGTGGCCACCTCCCAGTCGGCCAGCCGGGCCATGGTCTGCCCGACGGCCCTGGTCAGGGTGACCGCCATGTCGAAGTCGATGAGGCCCTGGTCGACCTGCCCGACCAGGGTGGAGACGGCCTCGGAGTCCGAGGCGGTGAAGGCGATCTCGGAGCCCCGGTCGGGGAAGCCGAGGGCCCGCCACAGACGGCTGGCCTGCTCGAGGGTGACCCCGGAGCGATCGGCCACGTCGGCGGCGCTGTAGACGGGGTCCTCGCCGAGGATGGCCAGCTCGAGGTCCTCGGCGGTCGGCCGGTCGGGGGGCGGGCCAGGGGGTGGGCCAGTGGGCGCGGTGGGCCCGTCCTCAAATGCCTTCATTGCCGGGGATGCCGTCGTGCAGCTTGTGCAGCAGGTCGTTGAGGACGCGCTGCCGCTCCTCGACCCGGGGGATGTCGTGCAGCGGCACCTGACCATGCGTGCTGGCGTCGCTGATCACGAGCGTGCCGCAGCCCAGCAGCCGGTCGATGAGGTCCTTCTCGTACGCCACGTCGCTGACGCGCGACAGCGGGATGTCGTGGCCGCGGCGGGTGATCACGCCGTATCTCGTGATCAGCCGGCGGTTGGTGACGGTGTAGCTCGCCACCAGCCAGTTGAGGAACGGCCACACCGCCAGCCACAGGATCACGGCGAGCGCGAGCAGCCAGATGATCAGGCTGACCGTGGAGTTGTCGATCGCCTTGTCGAGGAACACCGCGACCGCGAGGGCCACGACCAGCGCCAGGAACGGCAGGATCAGGGCCTTGGGGTGCGTGCGCGTGTCGAAGACGACGCTCTCGCCCTCGTTGAGCAGGTTCTTCGAGATGGCCACGCGGCCATGGTGCCAGAAACCCAGCGCCGGTCGAGGAGGGACGAAGTCCCGTCACGAGACCCGGGGACCGGAACGCTCACGTCTCACCGGGTCTCGTGACAGGCGCCAGGGCGCCTTCCTCGACCAGCGGCTAGGTGTGCGCGGCGTGCACGACGTCGCCCGCCGACACCGGGACGAGGCCGTCCGGGCCGGCGACGACCAGCCGGCCGCCCTCGTCGATGCCGGTGGCCCGGCCGACCAGCCTGGTGCCGGTCGGCAGCTCCACCCGTACCTCCCGCCCGACGGTGGCACAGGCGTCGGCGTACGCCGTGCGCAGCGCCGCCAGCTCGCCGCGCTCGAACGCGTCGTACTCGATGCGCAGCCGCTCGAGCAGCGCCGACAGCAGGTCGGTGCGGTCGACGTCGTGACCCTCGACCGCCAGCGACGTGGCGGTGTCGAGCGGCAGCTCGTCACGGGTCATGCCGACGTTGATGCCGATCCCCACGACGACGGCGGGACCACTCGGGGTCTCGATGCGCTCGGCGAGGATCCCGGCCAGCTTGCGGTCGCCGACCAGCACGTCGTTGGGCCACTTCAGCTCGGCCGCGGCACCGAGGCGGCGCAGCGCCACCGACGCGGCGTACCCCGTCAGCAGCGGCAGCCAGGGCCAGTCCGCGGCGCCCGACCGGGGCCGGAGGAGCAGCGACATCGTCAAGGCCGAGCGGGCCGGCGTCTCCCAGGTCCGGTCCAGGCGTCCGCGGCCGGCCGTCTGGTGCTCGGCGGCCACGACCAGCCCCTCGCCCGCGCCCGCGCGGGCGCGGTCGGCGACCACGGCGTTGGTCGAGGGTGCCTCGTCGAGGACCTCCACGGACCAGTCGGTGGGCGTGACGAGGCGGTCGAGGTCCAGCGGAGGGCGATCCGTCACGGGCACTAGCCTGTCGCAGGTGAGCGCATCGGTGCACCCCAGTCAGTCGATCGGTGAAGGGACTGACGTCCCGTCTGAGGACTCCGGCATCGACATCCACACCACGGCGGGCAAGCTCGAGGACCTCGAGCGACGGCTCGACGAGGCCGTCCACGCGGGCTCGGCCAAGGCGATCGAGAAGCAGCACGCCAAGGGCCGCAAGACGGCCCGCGAGCGGATCGCGCTGCTCTTCGACGAGGGCTCCTTCGTCGAGCTCGACGAGCTGGCCAAGCACCGGTCGACGGCGTTCGGGCTGGAGAAGAACCGGCCGTACGGCGACGGCGTCATCACCGGCTACGGCACGGTCGACGGCCGCCAGGTCTGCGTGTTCTCCCAGGACTTCACGATCTTCGGCGGGTCGCTGGGCGAGGTCTACGGCGAGAAGATCACCAAGGTGATGGACCTCGCCATCAAGACCGGCTGCCCGATCGTGGGCATCAACGAGGGCGCCGGAGCCCGCATCCAGGAGGGCGTGGTCTCGCTCGGGCTGTACGGCGAGATCTTCCGTCGCAACGTGCACGCCTCGGGCGTCATCCCGCAGATCTCGCTGATCATGGGCTCCTGCGCCGGCGGCCACGTCTACTCCCCCGCCGTCACCGACTTCACCGTGATGGTCGACGGCACCTCCAACATGTTCATCACCGGCCCGGACGTCATCAAGACGGTCACCGGCGAGGACGTCACGATGGAGGAGCTCGGCGGCGCCCGGACGCACAACACCAAGTCCGGCAACGCGCACTACATGGGGTCCGACGAGGAGGACGCCATCGAGTACGTCAAGGCACTGCTGTCCTACCTCCCGGCCAACAACCTCGACCCGGCGCCGGCGTACGACGAGGTCGCCGACACCGACTTCAGTGATCTCGACCGGACCCTCGACACGTTGATCCCGGACTCGCCCAACCAGCCCTACGACATGCACGACGTGATCACGGCGGTCGTCGATGACGAAGAGTTCCTCGAGGTGCAGGCGCTCTTCGCGCCCAACATCCTGGTCGGCTTCGGCCGCGTGGAGGGCCAGCCGGTGGGCGTGGTGGCCAACCAGCCGATGCAGTTCGCCGGCACCCTCGACATCGACGCCTCGGAGAAGGCGGCCCGGTTCGTGCGGTTCTGCGACGCCTTCAACATCCCGGTGCTGACGTTCGTGGACGTGCCCGGCTTCCTGCCCGGCACGGACCAGGAGTGGAACGGCATCATCCGCCGCGGCGCGAAGCTGATCTACGCCTACGCCGAGGCGACCGTCCCGCTCGTCACGATCATCACCCGCAAGGCCTACGGCGGCGCCTACGACGTGATGGGCTCCAAGCACCTCGGCGCCGACATCAACCTCGCGTGGCCGACCGCGCAGATCGCGGTGATGGGCGCCCAGGGCGCCGTGAACATCCTCTACCGCAACGCCCTCAAGGAGGCCGAGGACCCCGAGGCCCGTCGCGCCGAGCTGGTGACCGAGTACGACGACACGCTGGCCAACCCCTACATCGCGGCCGAGCGTGGGTACGTCGACGCGGTCATCTCGCCCCACGAGACCCGCGTCGAGGTGGTCCGCGCGCTGCGGCTGCTGCGGACCAAGCGGGAGACGCTGCCGGCCAAGAAGCACGGGAACATCCCCCTGTGAGCGGGGTCGCGAAGCGGCCCCCGAGCCGGGGGATGCGGAGCCGAGTCGGCGGAAATCGTCGGAGGAGCGAAGCGGAGGAGGCGGTCTGCGCCGACTCGGCGACCCCTACCACGGTCGTGAGCGCGGAGCGCACAACGCGTGAAGGGGGTTGGCTTTGAGCGATCATGAGCCCCAGCCGATACTTCGCGTGGTCAAGGGCGACGCCACTCCCGAGGAGGTCGCCGCCCTCGTCGCGGTGATCGCGTCGATGGGTGCCGCCGCGCCGGCGCCGCCGAAGCCGCGCAGCTCGTGGGCCGACCCCGGCCGCCGGATGCGCACCGCGCTCCCGCACGGCCCCGGCGGCCTGGCGCGCGTCCGGTCTGCCGCGCTGACGTGCGTACCGACCCCGACGCCGTCCGCGTCCTCTGCTTCGGCGACTCCAACACCCACGGCACGCCCGCCGACGACCCGGAGTACGTGCGGCTCGGCCCGGACGTCCGGTGGACCGGCCGGCTCCAGCGGTTGCTCGGCGACGGCTACGAGGTGGTCGAGGAGGGGCTGGCCGGACGGACGACCGACGTCGACTACGTCGACCGCCCGCACTGCAACGGCCGCACGTACTTCCCCGCCGCCCTGCTCTCGCACCACCCGCTCGACGTGGTGGTCGTGATGCTCGGCAGCAACGACCTCAAGACCTGCTTCCGCCGCGACGCGGCCACGATCGCCGCCGCGCTGCACGGATACGTCGACGACGTCGCGACCTACGTCTCCGACCGCGAGGGCCGGACCCGGCCGTGCTGCTGATGAGCCCGATCCTGCTCGACGACGGCATCACGGCGTTCGTCGACCCGACCGGCAACGGCTTCGACGACCTGAGCCTGCAGGCCTCGCGAGCCCTGGCCGAGGAGACCCGCAAGGTCGCCGCGGCGAGCGGGCGTGCTCTTCGCCGACGCCGCCTCGGTCGCGCACGCCGGCGGCGACGCCCTGCACCTGACCATCGACTCGCACCAGCCGCTAGCCGAGCTCGTCGCCGACGTGGTCAGCAGCGCGACGGCGCCTCGCGCACCCTAGAACGGTCAGCTCGGATCCTGGATCAGGCCGATCCGGTTGCCCTCCGTGTCGGCGACGACGGCGACGAGCCGGCCACCGCCGACGTCCTGGGGCTCCTTCACCCGCGAGCCACCCGCTTCGACGACGCCGCCGATCGCACTCTCGATGTCGGTGGTGTGCCAGTAGGCGACCGACCCCTTGTCGGCCGGGTCCTGGACCGGCGTGAGGCCGACCTCGTGGTCGTCGAGCGTCCAACCGACGTAGTAGGGCGTGTCGTTGGTGGGAGCGCCGAGGAGGGCGGACCACGCCGCCTTGGCGGCGTCGAGGTCGTCCACGGCGGTGAGCACGGTCTTGAACATGATGGGGTTCTCCTTCGTTGTCACGAATCGGTGCGGTGCTTCGTCAGGGGATTGACGTAGCCGCCGAGGAGGATGTGACCGATGACCGACGAGATCATGCTGGCCGAGCGGTTCGAGGCCGAGCGACCCCGGCTGCGCGGGCTGGCCGCGCGGATGCTGGGCAGCGACGCGGCCGCCGACGACGCCGTGCAGGAGGCCTGGATCCGCCTGGTTCGCACCGACCAGCGCGGGCGAGGACATCGAGAACCTGCCCGGCTGGCTGACCACCGTCGTGTCGCGGATCTGCCTGGACCTCCTGCGCAGCCGTACGGCGCACCGCGAGGACGCCATCCCCGACGACGCCGACCTGGTCGACACCGCCCCGACGCCCGAGGAGCAGGTCGAGCTGGTCGACGCGGTCGGGCAGGCCATGACCGTGGTGCTGGAGACGCTGGCCCCGGCCGAGCGACTGGCCTACGTGCTCAAGGACGTCTTCGCCGTGCCCTTCGACCAGATCGCGCCGATCCTCGGCCGATCCGAGGTCGCCACCCGCCAGCTGGCCAGCCGCGCGCGCCGCCGGCTCCAGGAGCCCGAGCCGCGCGAGGACCTCGCCGCCGCCGACGCCGCCGTGGTCGATGCCTTCATGGCGGCCTCGCGCGACAACGAGTTCGCCGCGCTCCTCGAGCTCCTCGACCCGGAAGCCGAGGTGCTGACGGACGAGGCGGCCGCGGCGATGGGCTCGCAGTCGACGTACCTCAAGGGCAGCCAGGAGATCGCGGAGTTCTTCGCCGGCCGCGCCAAGGCCGCCCTCCCGGCGACGCTCGATGGTGCCGCCGCGTCCTGCTGGCAGCACCTCGGCGAGGTCAAGGTGGTCTTCGCCTTCACGGTCGTCGACGGCCTGGTCCGGCAGATCGAGCTGCTCGCCGATCCGTCGGTCCTCACGCGGGTGGGCCGACGGTCACCTCGGAGTCGCTGAGGCGTACCTCGCCGCCAGAAGCTCGACGGCCTCGGCCAGCTCGGGTGAGTCGACGACCTCGAAGTCGGCGTCGAGCACGCCGATCCAGAAGGCCAGGTCGGCGTGGGTGCGCGCACCCATCGTCAGCAGGCAGGCCTCCTCGCCGCGCGGCTCCACGCCACCGCCCTCGAGCCACGGACCCATGCGGGCGACCACGTCCTGCGCGGGCAGCTGCACCAGCACCTTGCCGGAGGCCTGCTGCTGCACGGAACGGATCTTGGAGGCGACCCACTGGGCGACGTCCTCGGCGGGCAGGTCGCGCAGCCGGAACCGATGGCCGGTCGAGCGGGTCTCCTTGAGCCGGTCCACGCGGAACGTGCGCCAGTCGTCGCGTTGCGGGTCGAAGGCGACGAGGTACCACCGCCGGCCCCAGTTGACGAGGCGGTACGGCTCCACCTTCCGCTCCGACCCCGTCCCCGACCGGTCGCTGTAGTCGAACCGCACCAGCTCGCGGTCGCGGGCGGCGTTCGCGATCAGGGTCAGCAGGTCGCCGTCCACCGCCGGGCCGCGGCTGTACGGCGCCACGCGGGCCGTGTGGGACTGGAGCGCCTCGACACGGTGCCCGAGCCGCTTGGGCAGCACCTGCTGGAGCTTGGTCAGCGCCCGCAGCGCGCTCTCCTCCATCCCGGAGACCGCGCCGCCGCTCGCCGTACGGAGTGACACGGCCACCGCGACCGCCTCCTCGTCCTCCAGGAGGAGGGGCGGCATGGCGGTGCCGGCGACCAGCCGGTACCCGCCGACCGGCCCTCGCGTGGCCTCGACGGGGTAGCCGAGGGTGCGCAGCCGCTCCACGTCGTTGCGGACGGTACGGGTCGTCACGTGCAGCCGGTCGGCCAGCTCGGGGCCGGGCCACTCGCGCGGTGTCTGGAGCAGGGAGAGCAGCGAGAACAGCCGCCCCGAGGTCGCCGTCGGTCTCTCGGACATGCTTCGAAGGTTACTCGCAATGAGGAACGAAACGTTCCTGATCGGCTCCTACCTTCAGGGCATGACAACTCAGACCCTCGAGCGGCCCGCAGCGGTCGTCGACGACGCCCAGCGGGCGAAGAGAAGCGGCAAGTGGATCGGCTTCACGGTGATCCTCAGCGCGATGATCCTGAACATCCTGGACTCGACGATCCTCAACGTCGCGGCCCCGTCGATCCAGCGCGACCTCACGCTGTCGGCGTCGGCGCTGGAGTGGATCGCCGCGGCGTACACGCTCGCGATCGCGGTCGGTCTGCTCGCCGGCGGACGCCTCGGCGACGCCTTCGGTCGCAAGCGGATGCTGATGGTCGGTCTGGTCGGGTTCGTCGCGTCGTCCGTGCTCTGCTCGGTGGCCTGGTCGGGTGACGTGCTGGTGGGCGGTCGGGTGCTCCAGGGCCTGGCGGCCGCGCTGATGATCCCGCAGACGTTCGGGCTGATCCGCGACGTCTTCGGACCGGCGGAGATCGGCAAGGCGTTCGCGGCGTTCGGTCCGGCCATCGGTCTCTCGACCGTGCTCGGCCCGGTGGTGGCCGGCCTCCTGATCAAGCTGGACGCGTTCGGCACCGACTGGCGCTCACTGTTCCTGATCAACGTCCCGATCGGCCTGTTCGCGATCGTCGTCGGGCGCCGGGTCCTGCCCGACTCCGAGCCCGCCCACCGCGGTGCCCGCCTGGACTGGGTCGGCCTGGCGCTGACCGGGGCGGTGAGCCTCCTCGTCGTGTTCCCGCTGGTCGAGGGCCGGACGCTGGGCTGGCCGGTGTGGCTGGCCGGCGTGACGGCCACCGCGATCCCGCTGCTGGTCGTGGTCGGCAAGCGTCAGCAGGGCCGGATCGCCCGGGGCCAGACCCCGCTGGTCGAGCTGAGCGTGCTGCGCAAGCGGTCCTACGTCTCCGGCGTCGTGTTCACGATGGTGTTCTTCGGCAGCCTCGTCGGCTTCTCGCTGACCACCGGCCTGTTCCTCCAGATCGGGCTGGGCATGACGCCGATGAAGGCCGCGCTGTACCTCGCCGGGTTCGCCGCGGGCGCCTTCTTCGGCTCCGGCGTCGGCGCCTGGGCGACCACCGCGGTCGGCCGCCCGATCCTGCACGTCGGCCTGGCGATCATGGCCCTCGGCACTGCCGTTCTTTACGCCTCGATCCACGCGGCCGGCGGTGCCGATCATGGGGTCGGCTGGCTCCAGCTCGTGCCCGGCATGGTCGTCTACGGCCTCGGGATGGGCATGATCTTCGTCCCGCTCTTCAGCATCATCATGGGCGAGATCGAGGACCGCGAGGTCGGCTCTGCCTCCGGGATGCTCGAGTCCTTCCAGCAGCTCGGCGCCTCGATCGGCGTGGCCGCCCTCGCGACCCTGTTCTTCGCCACGATCAGGCTGGAGGACGGCGGCCCGGTCGCCGCGGCGGTCGCCGGACGCCACGTGGCGGCGGTCGAGAACACCCTGCTCGTCTCGCTGGTGTTGATCGCGGTGGCCTTCGCCATCGGCTTCCTGCTGCCGAAGAAGGCCCGCGCGATGGGGCACTGACCCCATCACGCTGGTCGAGGAAGGCGCGCCAGCGCCTGTCACGAGACCCGGTGACCCGACGGACTTCGTCAAGGGTCGCTGCTTCGTGACGGGGCTGGCGGCCCTCCTCGACCAACGGCGAGCAGCCGACCCGGGTGTCCTGGAGGGTGATCACCGGCCGACCCTAAGGTGAGGAACATGAGCACCGAGCGGGCCGTCGACGCCATCTCCGAGCGGTACGTCGAGGAGGCCGCCGCCCTGGACCCGCTGATGGCGGCGTACGCCGGCATCTCCGGGCACGACGACCGGCTGCCGGACCTCTCTCCCGCCGGCTTCGAGGCACGGGCCGAGCTCGACCGCCGCGCGCTGGCCGAGGCGCAGGCCGCGACGCCGGTCGACGAGCGCGAGCGCGTCGCGCAGGAGGCGTTCGTCGAGCGCCTCGGCCTCAAGGTCGAGATGTACGACGCCGGGATCGTCACCAGCCAGGTCTCGGTGACCGCCGGGCCCATGCAGAACGTGCGCGGCGTCCTGGACCTGATGCCGACCGACGGCGAGGAGGCCCGGAGCAACATCAGCGAGCGCCTCGCGGAAGTGCCACGCGCCCTGGCGGAGTACCGGGAGACGCTGGTCGACTCCGCCGACCGGGGTCACGTCTCGGCCCGCCGCCAGCTCGAGCAGGTCGACCAGCAGGTGCGTCGCTGGACCGGTCAGGACGGCGCCGGGGACCTGTTCCTGGACCTGGCCGGCTCGCTCGACGCCGAGGGCGCCCTGGCCGACGACCTGGCCCGCAACGCGGCGGCTGCGAGCGCGGCGTTCGCGGAGTTCGGCCGCTTCCTCGGCGCGGAGCTCGCGCCGCGCGGCCGCGAGCGCGAGGCGGTCGGCCGCGACGAGTACGCCCTCTGCAACCGCTACTTCCTGGGCGCCACGGTCGACCTCGACGAGACCTACGCCTGGGGCTGGGAGGAGCTCAAGCGACTCGACGACGAGAAGCGGGAGACCGCCGAACGCATCAGGCCGGGCAGCACGGTCCGCGAGGCCGTCGCGGTCCTGGACGCCGACCCGACGCGGCTGGTGCACGGTGGCGAGACGTTCCGCGCGTGGATGCAGGAGCTCTCCGACCGCACCGTGGCCGAGATGGTCGACGTCCACTTCGACATCCCCGAGCCGATCCGGCGTCTCGAGTGCCGCCTCGCGCCGACGCACGACGGCGGCATCTACTACACCGGCCCCTCGGAGGACTTCAGCCGGCCGGGGCGGATGTGGTGGTCGGTCCCCGAGGGCATCGAGGACTTCGCCACCTGGCGCGAGACCACCACGGTCTTCCACGAGGGCGTGCCGGGCCACCACCTCCAGGGCGCGCAGACCATGTACCGCGCCGACGTGCTGAACCGCTGGCAGCGCCAGTGCTGCTGGGTGAGCGGTCACGGCGAGGGCTGGGCGCTGTACGCCGAGAGACTGATGGACGACCTCGGCTACCTGGCCGATCCCGGCGACTACATGGGCATGCTCGACGGCCAGTCCATGAGGGCCGCCCGCGTCATCGTGGACATCGGCATGCACCTGGAGCTGGAGATCCCGAAGGCCAACCCCTTCGGCTTCCATCCGGGCGAGACCTGGACCCCGGCGCTCGGCCTGGACTTCATGCGCGACCACTGCCTCATGGAGGACGGGTACATCAAGTACGAGGTGCTCCGGTACCTCGGCTGGCCGGGGCAGGCGCCGTCGTACAAGGTCGGCGAGCGGATCTGGCTCCAGTGCCGCGACGAGGTGAAAGCCCTGCAGGGCGACGCCTTCGACCTCAAGGCGTTCCACCGCGCGGCGCTCGACCTCGGGTCGCTCGGCCTCGACCCGTTCCAGGCGGCGATGAGCCGCATGAGCTGGTGACCACACTCGTCCTGGCCTCCCAGTCACCCGCGCGGCTGGCCACGCTGCGCTCTGCCGGCGTCGAACCTCTCGTCGTCGTGTCCGGCGTCGACGAGTCGCAGGTCACCGACGTACGTCCCGCGGAGCTGGCGCTGCAGCTGGCCGAGCTGAAGTGCGCGGCGGTCGCCGGCCGGAGCGAGGTACCTCGAGGCGCGCTGGTGCTCGGCTGCGACTCGGTGCTCGAGCTCGACGGCGCGGCGCTCGGCAAGCCCGACGACGCCGACGAGGCACGCGCGCGGTGGCGGTCGATGCGCGGTCGCTCCGGCACCCTCCACACCGGCCACGCCCTGAGAGACCTGTCGGGCGACCGCGTCGCGGCCGCGACCGCGTCCACGGTCGTGCACTTCGCCGACGTCACCGACGAGGAGATCGACGCCTACGTCGCCACCGGCGAGCCGCTGCACGTGGCGGGCGCCTTCACCGTCGACGGGCTCGGCGGGGCCTTCGTCACCGGCATCGAGGGCGACCACCACAACGTGGTGGGCCTCAGCCTCCCGCTGCTGCGGGACCTGATGGCGGAACTCGGCCACTCGTGGACGTCCCTGTGGCCCCCCCGGCCGTAGCCTCGTTCCCGGCCCACGGCCGGAACGGGTCCAGGTGCGCGGGCCGCGGGAAGACGTAGGTGCGGAACAGGTAGAACCGCGCCACCTGGCCGAGCATCTGGCCGATCACCACGCCGGACAGGTTGTCGGCGACCGGGTCGTCGAGGCCGAGCCAGTTGCGGCTCAGCCAGAGGGTGGCCATCGGGATCAGCATCGTCACCATGTTGATGACGAAGTACGCCGTCCGCCCGCCGTCGGCGTGCTGGGGCGGGCGGTGCTTGAAGGTCCACTGCCGGCTCAGCCGGTAGCTGATCAGCATGCCGACGAAGTTCGCGATCACGAACGCCGTCACCGGGTGGCCGGGCAGCCACGGGTTGTCGGTGACGTACAGCCCGTGGACCAGGAAGTTGAAGATCAGGAAGGCCACGAAGGTGGCGATGCCACCCACGGCCGCGAAACGGCCGATCTCGCTCAGCAGTCGCTGCCAGCCCTCTCCCACGGTGAGAAGGCTATCCGGCGCCGAGGTCCACGCTCTGCTGGACCTTCTCGCGCCGTGTCGACGGGCCCGGCCCGGCGGTCTTCTCGAGCACCAGGTCGAGGGTGATCCCGAGGGTGTTCGCCTCGGTGCTGCCGTCGAAGGCCCACGTGCCGCGCACGGCCGTCGGCTGCGGCTCGGCGTCGCCGAACCGGTCGTCGGCCGGCAGCGCGTCGGCGTCGTTGACGGTGAAGCTCGGCTGCACCGACGACACGTCGTACGACGTGTTCGCGACCTCCACCGACCTCAGCGAGATGTCGACGCCGACCAGCAGCCAGACGTGTCCGTCCTCGGCCCACCCGTGCCCGGGGAGGTACGGCGTGCGCTGGGGCGCGTTGACCAGGCAGGAGACGTCGGGCGTGACGTCGCCCGAGGCGAAGCCCTCCTTCGTGCACGGTGCCTCGACGCCGACGGTCGCCTCGTCGTACAACGGGGCCGCGGCCCCGGCGTCCCGGTCGCCCGTCGCCGGGTCGACCGTCTGCGTCAGCCCGTCGTAGCCGATCTCGAAGGTCGCGGTCTTCCCGTCGCCGTCGACGGCGACGTACATCGTGCCGACGCCGGTGTCGGTCGTCCCCTGGTCGCCGGCCAGCTGGTACGGCGCACCGAGGTCGGCCTTCGTGTCGCCGCTCACCAGCACGACGTCGGCTTCCTGCGGGTCGGCGCCCATCACGTTGACGGGGACGGCTCCGGCGGCGAACGGGTCGTGCTTCCAGGTGACGGGCACGAACGCGCCGCCGTCCGGGGGCCGGTGCTGCTCGCCGTCGCCGGCCTGGTCGGCCGTGACCTCGTCGACGGGCTTGCCCACGGTCAGGTCGATGCGACCGGTCGGCAGCAGGACGTAGGTCGACTCGCCGGTGACCTTGTCCGAGAGGTGCCCCTCGACCACGTCACCGCCGGCGGCTCCGGCACCCTGGCTGCCGCACGCGGTCAGACCCGCCGCGGCCAGGAGAACGGCGATGGCCAGCACGAGGGCGAAGGGCTTCATGAGCCGGCGTACACCTCGCGCTTGAGCTCCCTGACCTGCGCGAACTGCTGCTCGACCAGCTGGGTGGCGGCGCTGGACACCGCGGCGCAGAACGCCTGCTCGTTGAGCCGCTTCTGGACGTCGCGGTCCAGGTGCACCGTCCACGACTCCATGCCGACGGCGCTGATGCGGACGGCACCGCCGGCCGCCTCGCCCTCCACGACGATGCCGGAGCGGGCGCGGACGTACTCCTCGTCGCGGGGGCCGGTGGGCGGCGACTCCCTGGTGAAGACCTGATCGAAGTCGCGGCTGCGGGCCGCGTAGTAGGCCTTCATGCGGGCGACGAAGAGCAGCTTGGCCAGCCGGGTCAGCTGCCGCTCGAGGTCGGCGACCGACGCCCAGTCGTAGTAGCCGGCGGCCAGCGTGAACTGCACGTGGGTGCGCCCGGAGATGGTCGCGAAGGCCTTCTCGTCCGGCGTCGCGGCGGACGCCTGGAGCTCGGCCAAGGCGCTCGTGGGGGCGATGGTCATGGTCGCTCCACCCTCTCAGTCGTTGTCCGGACGGCCGACGTCCGGGTCGTGGGTGCCCTGGTCGGCCAGTGTGGGCCGCGGGGCGACGAAGTCCGTCTGGTAGGACGACACGACGCCGCTGCTGTTGGTCATCGCGTCGACGACCTTCTGCTCGGCCTTCTGGACGGCCTCCTTGAGGTCGTTGATGCCCTCCTTGGCCTTGGCGATCACGCCCTCGACGGACTCCGCGGAGTAGTCGTTCTTCGGCGGGTCCTCGATCTGGCCGGCGAAGGTGTTGGCCACGTCGATCCCTGAGGCGACCGCGCCCAGGGCGATCGCGGCACTCGTGCCCCCGGTCAGCGGAAGAGCCGCGATGGCGACGACTGCGCCCACGACGGAGAGACCGATCTCCCAGTCGTTCTTGCCGCAGTCGGCGTAGTGGTCGAGCGCGGAGTTCACCTTGTGCGCGATGTCGTCGATGTTGAGCCGGGCCCGCTTCCAGAGCTCCTTCTCGGCGTTCAGGGCGTTCATCAGGATGGAGCCGACGATGAACTGGTTGTGGGTGCGGTCCTTGAACGGGATGATGAAGTTGTCGTTGAACGCCTGGGCCGCCAGGCCGTCCCACTCGTCGATGGTGTTGCCGGCCACCGTCATCGCCGACAGCTCGGTGTTCACCGGGTGCGGGTCGCCCTGGATCGGGTCGGTGAACGCCTCGGTGCACACGGCGTTCATGCACGCGGTCACCTGCTCCATCGGCCCGTCGAAGTCGCCGGGGTTCGGGAGCACGAGGAAGTCGTTGAACAGCGAGTGGATCTCGTTGAACTTCATCTCCGCGTCCCAGACGTGCTGCTTGAGCTGGTCCTCGGTCATGTACGACGAGGACTGGCCGCCGCCGTAGTCAGCGCCGCCGTACGGGTCCGGGGGCGGGTAGAACATCCCGTCCTGCTTGTAGATCATGAACTCGTCGAAGAGGTACTTCTCGACGGCCTTGTCGTAGATCTCCTGCGCGTGGAAGCCCAGCTCCTCGAAGCTCATGTTCTCGGGGTCCCCTCGGAATCGTGGCGAACACGAGCGCAGCGAGTGGTCTCGCGACTTCGTGGGGTATTCATTGGACGTGTCCGATCTCCCGCTTGCGGCGCTCGAACTCGGCCTGGGCCTCGGCGTCGGTCTGGGCGTAGTGGTTCGCGGCGTAGACGAGGGCGGCACCGGTGTCGATCAGGTTGGTCGCCGTGCTCGACAGGTGCCCCGACAGCGCGTTCGCGAGGGACTCCCACGCCGACGACGCGCCGTACGAGCCGCCGGCGCCGACCGGTCCGCTGCGGTACATGATCCCGGTGATCGACGTGGGCAGGGCGTTGACTGCCTTGGTGAACTCGCCGGCGACCTTGGGGAGCTGGTTCTGTCCGGCGTCCCACAGCTCGGCGAGGTCGACGCCCAGATCGTGTCCTGACTCCGACATGGCTCTCCTCGAAAGATCCGGCCGCGACTGGTGTGGTGTGTCTCGCGACAGCCGGTCCATACCCACGGGTGGACGCGTGCCAAACCCTTGAAGGGTGACCAATCTCCTTGTTTCCAAGGAGGTTTGAGGTACCTACTCGACGGGTAGGCCCAGACCACGGGCGATGAGCATGCGCTGCACCTCCGAGGTGCCCTCCCCGATCTCGAGCACCTTCGCGTCGCGGTAGAACCGCACGACGGGGTACTCCTCCATGAAGCCGTAGCCGCCGAAGACCTGGGTGGCGATCCGAGTAGCGGTGACCGCGGCCTCCGTGGCGTGCAGCTTGGCGATCGAGGCCGCCTGCTTGAACGACTTGGCGTCCGCGCCCGCGTCCTTCATCGCCGCCGCCTTGTAGGTCAGCAGCCGCGAGGTCTCGGCCATCACCTGGAGGTCGGCGATCTGGAACGCGACGCCCTGCTTGCGGCCGATCGGGCCGCCCATCGTCTGCCGCTCGCCGGCGTACTGGAGTGACAGGTCGAGGCAGGCCTGGATGCAGCCGACCGCCAGCGCGGCGATCGCCACCCGGCCGTCGTCGAGGGTGGCCAGGAACTGCGCGTAGCCGCGCCCGCGGTCGCCCAGGAGGTTGCCCTCCGGCACACGACAGCCGGTGAAGGAGAGGCCGTGGGTGTCGGAGGCGTGCCAGCCGAGCTTGTCGTACGCCGGCTCGACCGTGAACCCGTCGGTCCCGGACGGGACGATGATCGCGGAGATCTCGGGCTTGCCTCCCTCCCGCTCCCCCGTGCGCGCCGTGACGGTGACCAGGGAGGTGATGTCGGAGCCGGAGTTGGTGATGAAGGCCTTCGCTCCGTCGACGACCCACTCGCCGCCGTCGAGCACGGCCTTGGTGCGGGTTGCCCCGGCGTCGGACCCGGCGCCCGGCTCGGTCAGACCGAAGCCGGCGAGCGTGCGCCCGCTGACGAGGTCCGGCAGCCAGCGGTCCTTCTGCTCCTGCGAGCCGTAGGTGAGGATCGGGTTGATCCCGAGTCCGACCGCGGCCTCGAGCGTGATGCCCATCGACTGGTCGACGCGGCCGATCTCCTCGATCGCGACGCAGAGGCTGGTGAAGTCGCCGTCCTCGCCCGCGCCGCCGTACTCCTCCGGCGCGGTGAGTCCCATCAGTCCGAGCCCGCCCATCTTCTGCACGACGTCGGCGGGGAAGTGGTGGTCCTTGTCCCACTGGGCCGCGTGCGGCCCGATCTCCGCCTCCGCGAACTCGCGGACGCTCTGGCGGAACTCCTCGTGCTCGCGGGACAGCTCGAACGTCATGGGGCGATGCTAACCCGCGAGGTTAATGATCGCTAACCAGCGACCCGGACCGCGAAGTCGTCGTCCGGACCCGGCGGGCGCAGGTCGAAGGTCGCGAACCGCGACTCGGCGACCAGCCCGGCGGCAACGGCGTCGGCCTCGAACTCGTCGCTCGGGTAGATCCTCGAGCGGGGCGGGGCGCCGACCAGCGAGAAGCCGATCAGGACGCGACCGCCGGGCGCGAGCAGGCCGGCGAACCGGCCGAGCACCGTCCGCTCGGACCCCTCCGCCAGCAGCACCATCACGTTGCCGACGCAGACGACCAGGTCGAACGTGGCCGGCATCCCCTGCGCCACGAGGAACTCACCGTCGAGCTGCTCCAGCCGCGCCTGGGCGACGGGCAGGTAGGGGTACGCCGCCCGGGACTGGTCGATCAGGCCGGCGTCCAGGTCCACGCCGTACGCCTCGTGCCCGGCCCGCCGCAGGGCCGCTCCGATCCGGCCCATCCCGGAGCCGGCGTCGAGGATGCGGGCGCCTCGCGGCGCGAGCACGTCGGCCAGCCGGGCCTCTCCCTCGACGTCGGCGCCCGAGGCGATCAGGTCGGCGAAGTGCCGGCCGTACCCACGGCCGACGTCGGTCGGACCTTCCCAACGGGTGGGAGGGAGCCCAGACGATGAACTTGTCACCGGAAGGCGCTCTCCCCGGTCAGGGCCTGGCCGATGACGAGCTGGTGCACCTCGGAGGTGCCCTCGTAGGTCAGCACCGACTCGAGGTTGTTGGCGTGCCGCATCACGGAGTGCTCCAGGGTGATGCCGGCCGCGCCGAGGATCGTGCGGCACTCACGGGCGATGGTGATCGACTCGCGCACGTTGTTGAGCTTGCCGATGCTGACCTGGGTCGGCGTGATCCTCCCGGCGTCCTTGAGGCGACCGAGGTGCAGGGCCAGCAGCATCGCCTTGCCCAGCTCGACGGTCATGTCGGCGAGCTTGGCCTGCGTCAGCTGGAACGACGCCAGCTTGCGGCCGAAGATGTCCCGCTCGCCGGCGTACCTGAGCGCGGTCTCGATGCAGTCGCGGGCCGAACCGAGCGAGCCGAAGATGATCCCGAACCTCGCCTCGGTGAGACAGGACAGCGGGCCCTTCAGCCCGGTGACCTCGGGGAGCACGGCGTCGGCGGGGAGGCGAACGTCGTCCATGACGAGCTCGCTGGTGACGCTCGCACGGAGCGACAGCTTCCGCTTGATCTCCGGTGCGCTGAAGCCCTCGCTGTCCGTCGGGACGACGAACCCGCGGATCCCCTCGTCCGTCTGGGCCCAGACCACGGCCACGTCGGCGATCGAGCCGTTCGTGATCCACATCTTCGAGCCGTTGAGCACCCAGTCCGTGCCGTCCTGCTTGGCCCGGGTGCGCATCGACGCGGGGTCGGAGCCGGCGTCGGGCTCGGTCAGGCCGAAGCAGCCGATCGCCTCCCCCGTGGCCATCCGGGGCAGCCAGGCCTGCTTCTGGTCCTCCGAGCCGTGCTTCCAGATCGCGTACATCGCCAGCGAGCCCTGCACCGAGACCAGCGACCGCACGCCGGCGTCGGCGGCCTCGAGCTCGAGGCAGGCCAGGCCGTACGCCGTGGCGCTGGTGCCGGCGCAGCCGTAGCCCTCGAGGTGCATCCCCAGCAGCCCGACCTTGCCCAGCTCCACCGCCAGCTCGCGGGCAGGCAGCGAGGCCTCGTCGTACCACTGGGCGACGTGCGGACGGACCTCCTTGTCCATCACCTCGCGCACGGTCGCCTGGATCGCTCGCTCCTCCTCACCCACCTGGTCGTCGAGGTCGAAGAGCTCGAGAGGTCCGGTCATGCCTTGATCGCCTCCTCCAGCGCCGCGAGAACCAGGAGCGCCGCATCGGGCCGGGCGTTGTGGCCCATCAGCCCGATGCGCCAGACGGTGGCGGCGTACGGGCCGGCGCCGGCGCCGATCTCGATGCCGTACCTCTCCAGCAGCCGCCCGCGGACGGCGGCCGAGTCGACGCCGTCGGGCACCTTCACCGTGGTCAGCTCGGGCAACCGGCTGCCCTCCTGCGCGAACAGCTCGAGGCCCATGCTCTGCAGGCCGTCCTGGAGCTGCTTGCCTGCCGTCTCGTGGCGGGCCCACACGTCTTCGAGACCCTCCTCCATGATCCGGGTCAGTCCGGCGTGCAGGCTGACGACCATCGCGACGGGGGCGGTGTGGTGGTACGTGCGGCCGCCCGTTCCCGACGCCTCGCCGACGTAGCCGCCGAGCAGCCCGAGGTCGAGGTACCAGCTGCGCGGCTTCTCGACGCGCCGCTCGAAGGCGCGGTCGTTGATCGTGAACGGCGCGAGTCCGGGGGCGACCCCGAGGCACTTCTGGGTGCCGGCGTACCCGACGTCGATCCCCCAGTCGTCGGCGCGCAGCTCGATGCCGGCGATGGAGGTCACGGCGTCGGTGATCAGCAGCGCGTCGCCCTTGGCCGCACCGAGCGCGGCGATGTCGGACCGGACGCCGGTCGAGGTCTCGGCGTGCACGGCGGCGTACATCGCGGGACTCGGGTGGGCGTCGAGCATCCGCTGCGCGTCGACGGGCGTGCCCCACTCGTGCTCGACGGCGACGACCTCCGCGCCGCAGCGGGCGGCGACGTCGCACATGCGCTGGCCGAACAGGCCGTTGACGCCCACCACGACCACGTCGCCCTCGTGGACGGTGTTCACGAACGCCGCCTCCATGCCGGCGCTGCCCGTCGCGCTGATCGGCAGGGTGCGCGGGTTGGTGGTTCCCCACGCCTGGCGCAGCAGGTCGCAGGTCTCGTCCATGATCCGGAGGAACTCCGGGTCGAGGTGGCCGAGCAGCGGACGGCTCAGGGCGTTGGTCGCCTCGGGGTAGGGGTTGGACGGGCCGGGGCCGAAGAGGTGGCGCTCGTGGATCACGTGCTGAGCCTAGATCTCGCGACGGGTCGCGCCCCTCGCAGGCTCGGACGAGGCGCGCTCAGAAGCCTGCCCCCGGGTTGAGGATGCCCTGGGGGTCGAGGGCCTCCTTGATCTTCCGGGTCAGGGCCATCACGTCCGGCCCGAGCTGATCCGGGAGGGCGGCGCGCTTGGCCCGGCCGACGCCGTGCTCGCCGGTGATCGTGCCGCCGAGGTCGATGGCGGCCTGCATGACCTCGTCGAACGCGGCGCGCGCCCGGCGTTCGGAGTCGGGGTCCGTGGCGTCGTAGACGATGTTGGGGTGGGTGTTGCCGTCGCCCGCGTGCGCGACGACGGGAATCTCGACGCCGTGCCTCTCGGCGATCGCGCCGATGGCGTCGAGGAGGTCGGGCAGGAGGGGCACGGGCGCGCCGACGTCCTCCAGGAGCAGCGAGCCGCGGCGTTCGAGGGCGGGGAACGACGCTCGCCGAGCCTGCACGAACATCTCACCCTCGTCGGCGTCGTCGGTGACGAACACCTCGGCGCCCTGGGCCTCGCACGCGGCCTGCATGGTCGCGATCTCTTCGGTGCGCGACGCCCCCGGAGCGTCGGTCTGGGCGACCAGAAGGGCTCCGGCCTCGCGGTCCAGGCCCATCGGCTGGTAGTCCTCGACCGCGTTGATGCTCGGCCGGTCCATCAGCTCCAGCATCGAGGGCCGCATGGTGGATCGCATGGCGACAACGGCGTCGGCGGCCTTGCGGACGGTCGCGAAGGTCGCGACGAGCGTCGACCTCGCGCCCTGCTGGGGCACGAGCCGGAGGATCGCGCGGGTGACGACTCCGAGCGTGCCCTCACTCCCGACGAACAGCTTGAGCAGCGGCAGCCCTGCGACGTCCTTGATCCGCTTGCCGCCGAGGGTGATGAGCGTGCCGTCCGCGAGGACGACGTCCAGGCCGAGCACGTAGTCGGTGGTGACGCCGTACTTCACGCAGCACAGGCCGCCGGCGTTCGTCGCGACGTTGCCGCCGATCGAGCAGATCTGGAAGGAGCTCGGGTCGGGCGGGTACCAGAGGCCGTGCTCGGCGGCCGCAGCCTTGACCTCGGCGTTGAAGGCACCCGGCTCGGCGACCGCCACCTGGCAGGCCGTGTCGATCTCGACCGCGTTCATCCGCTCCAGGCTGAGCACGATGCCGCCGTCGACGGCCGTCGAGCCCCCGGACAGCCCGCTGCCGGCGCCGCGGGGCACGACGGGGACGTCGTGCGCCGCCGCCCAGCGGACCGCGGTCTGCACCTGCCCGGCGTCCTCGGCCCGCACGACCGCCAGCGGGGTCCCGGCCGTCTGGTCACGCGACCAGTCGAAGCGGTACTTCTCCATCGCGTCGGGCTCGGTCAGCACGACTCCCTCGGGGAAGGCGGCCACCAGCGCGTCCACGGACGTCATGAGGCCATGCAACCACCCGCGGAATCAGGCAGCGTTCACGGCGTCAGCCGCCGGCTCGTCCACGAGGCGGCGCAGCCGGGCCACGATCTGCCTGATCGTCCGCGAGACGTGCGACTGGCTCACGCCCAGGTGGCGACCGATCTCGCCCTGGCTGAGCTCCTCGACGAACCACATGCGCAGGACATCGGTCTCCTTGGGCGTCAGCTGGGCCAGCGCAGGAGCCAGGACGATCCGGGCCTCGACGGCGTCGAAGGCCCGGCGGGTCGAGCCGTCGACCAGGCGGTCGGCGCCGCGGACCTCCTCGTGGCCGGGCACGGGGCCATCCAGCGAGTAGGGGCTGAAGCAGCTGCGCACCTGGATGGCCTCGCGAACGGCCTCGACCGTGACGTCGAGCCGCGCGGCGATCTCGGTCTCGTCCGCGGTCCGCCCGCTGCACGGGTCGACGCGGAGTCGCTCGCGCTCCACGCTGGGCTGCAGCTCCTGGACGTGGCGCGGCGGTCGCACCATCCACCCGAAGTCCCGGAAGTAGCGCTTGACCTCCCCGGTGATGCACGGGACGGCGTAGGACATGAAGTGGTGACCCGTGTGCGGGTCGTACTGGTGCACGGCTCGCACCAGGGCGAGGCAGGCTGCCTGTTGCAGGTCCTCGAGCGCACAGCCGCGTCCGCGGAACCTCCACGCAATGCGGTGCGCGACCGGGGTGTTGACCACGATGATCTCGTTCACCAGGTCCGCACGCGCTGCCGGGGCGAGCTCATGATCGGTGCCGTGGAGGCGCGACATCAGGTCGTCGGTCCGGTCCTGACGATGTGAGCGGGCGTTGGCGACGTCCGAGGCCATGAGCCGTCCTTGATGTCGATGGGTGCGCCATCGAGGTCTTGGATGGTCTGACATCAACGATGTCGTCGCAGGAGCGAGCCTACGATTCCCAGCAGGCCTCTCCCACGCCCGTGAGGGTGTGACGACGACCGCCCTCAGGGCGTCGTCAGCAACCGGGACTCAGCCGACCCGTCATCCGGCGTCGGTGTGCCTCGGGCCTCGATCCCGCCGAGCACGTCGTGGGCCACGTCGAGCAGGCGCCGGCGGGTGGACCGGGCCTGGGAGCGCATCAGCTGGAACGCCTCGTCCGGGGTGCTGCCCTCGAGCTGCGCCAGAGCCCCCTTCGCCTGCTCGATGACCACGCGGCTGTCGAGCGCGCCTTGCAGCTGGTCACTCAGCATCTCGGCGCGCGAGATGCTGCGCTCCTGGATGATCGCGATCGTCGCGATGTCGGCCAGGGCCTGGACGATGCTGACGTCGTGCGGCTCGAAGAGGGCGTCGTGGCGGCTGAACAGGTTGAGGGCACCGAGTCGTTGCGATCGGAGCCGGAGCGGGAAGGCATGCACCGAGCGCAGACCGGCCTGCTCAGCGGCAGGGGCGAACTGCGGCCAGTGGTCACTGGCGCCGGCCAGGTCGGCGTTGACGACCGGTTCGCCCGTGTTGTAGCAGTCCATGCAGGGACCCTCGGCATGCTGCAGCTGGAAGAGCTCGAGCATCTCGCCGGTCTTGTTCGAGGCGGACATGAAGCGCAGCGCGCCCTGTTGGTCGGCCAACAGGAGACCGACGGCGTCGGCCCCGCTGACCTGCGCTGCGCGGTCGGTCAGGTTGTCCAGGAAGTCGACGAGGTCGAAGTCGGCCACCAGGGTGTCGGCGGCCTCGACGAAGAGGTCGGTCAGGCTCTGGATCGCGATCATCACTACTCGTCCCCTCCGGCGGACCGTGGTGCCGGTGCCGCCTGGTCGTGCCGCAGCGCCCAGACGACCGCCTGGGTCCGGCGCGAGACGCCCATCTTCCGGTACGCGGAGCGGATGTAGGTCTTGACCGAGTTGACGCTCAGGTAGGTCTGGTCGGCGATCTGGCGATTGGTGAGGCCGCCCGCGATCAGCGACACGATCTGTCCTTCCCTGGACGTCAGTCTCGTCAGGTCCGACTCCGACTCCAGGGGAGAGACCGATCGGAGCCGTGGGCTCGGCTCCGAGGCGTCGAGACTGACCCACACACCCCGGTGGATCCGCTCGAGCGCACCGACGAGCGTCTCGACCGGGAGTCCCTTGGAGAGCCAGCCGCGCAGCGGCCAGCCGGCAGCCTGCAGCCGGTCGGGCCCAGACCCCCCCGACGAGGGCGCCCACGTGTAGACGACGACGCCGTCGACGGCCATGGAGCCCATCAGGTCACCGACGTCGGTGATGTCGGTCATGGGCAGGTGAGGATCCACGAGCACCAGGTCGGCATCCGCCAGCCGCTCGACCACCCACACCCGGTCGGCGTACTCGTGCAGCAGTCGGCGCAGTCCGAAGGTCGACATCCGGTCGCCGTCCGCCAGCGCGAGCGTCAGTGCCGGTAGCACCGGCGGTCCGAAAGATCCGCCGGTCCCTGGACGTCCACTGCTCACCGTGGTCCCCTTCGTCGACTCTTGGGCGACGACGCTCCCGATCGCGGGACCTCGGGAACAGATCTCCGCGACGCGACCGTGTCGCGCCACCGGGGTCCGGGGTGACACCACGTCGAGTGGGTACCTCTACCGTACCCCTCCCGAACGCTGACGCCCTGCTCCCGACGCGGGATGGGAGCGCCTAGGCTGCCGAGGACACAGGGGAACCGGAGCCCAGGACAGGATCACCGTGCAGATCTCGCTCGACGCCATGCGGTCCGAGCTCAACGCCGCGGTGTCCGGTGGCGTGCCTGGCGTTCCCGCCGCCACCGAGCTGTGCCTGGCCTGCGTCGGGTTGTTCGGGGTGGACGGTGTCGCGGTCTCGATGGTGCACGAAGGGGCGACGCGCGGCACGTTCGGCGCCAGCAACGAGACCAGCCGCCGCCTCGACGAGTACCAGTTCACGTTCGGCGAGGGACCGTGTCTCGACGCCGTGACGACGAGGAACGCCGTCCTGGCTCCCGACCTCGACGCGTCCGGCGAGCGACGCTGGCCGGCCTTCGCCGAAGCAGTGCTCGACGAGGGGATCCGCGCCGTCTTCGCGGTGCCCATCATGATCACCTCGGTGTGCGTCGGTGCACTCGACCTGTTCCGCGTCGGACCAGGACCCCTCGACGCGAACCAGCTGGCGGGGGCGCTGATCGCGGCCGAGCTCGCCTCGGCACCCCTGCTCGACATCATCGCGGCCAGCGGCGGTGCCGGAGACCTCGACGACGACCTGCTGACGGAGGGTGAGGCGGGGTGGGGCCCCCTCGCTGACCTGGACCGGATCGAGGTCTACCAGGCCACGGGAATGGTGATGTCGCAGCTCGGGGTCGGAGCGACGGAGGCGCTCGTCCGGCTGCGCGCCCATGCGATCGCCTCCGGCCAGACCGCCAGCCAGGTGGCGTGGGCGATCGTCGAGCGCCGGCTCGTGCTGGAGCGGGACGACGATGGTGGGACCGGAGGGAGCGAACGGTGAGCGAGACGCACGGAGCCGACAGTCAGGGCACCCGGGAGCGCGACATCATCCGGGCGTTCGTGGACCTCTCCAACGAGCTGGTCGACGAGTACGACGTGGTCGACATGCTCGCCCGTCTCACCGACAACTGCGCCGGGCTCTTGAACGTCGCGTCGGCCGGGCTCCTCCTGGCCGACGCACGAGGAGTCCTCCACCTGGTGGCATCCTCCTCGGAGCGGGCCCACCACCTGGAAGTCTTCCAGCTGCAGCGGGACGAAGGCCCGTGCCTGGACTGCTTCCACTCCCGCGAGGTCGTCGTGGTCCCCGACCTGGCGGCCGAGGAGGCCGCGTTGGCCGCACTTCGCGCAGGCCGCTCGAGGCGTCGGGTTCCGGGCCGTACACGCGCTCCCGATGCGCCTGCACGGCGCCGTCCTCGGCACGCTCGGACTCTTCGGTGACGGCACCGGCCGACTGGACGACGAGGACCTGGCGCTGGCGCAGGCCCTGGTCCACGTGGCCAGCGTGGCCATCGTCAACGAGAAGGCCGCGGCCGACCGCGCCACCATCACCATCCAGCTCCAGCGGGCCCTGACCAGCCGCATCGTGGTGGAGCAGGCCAAGGGCGTGATCGCCCAGGTCGGTGGGCTGGACATGGACGAGGCGTTCATGGTGATCCGCCGCTACGCCCGCGACCACGCGAGGAAGCTCAGCGACGTCGCCGCCGAGCTGGTGGCTCGCGAGCTTCCGGGTCAGACCCTGCTGGATCACGCGCGATCCGTCGCCGTCCTGGACTGATCGGCTCCGCTCAGGCGGCTGACCGGGCGCGCAGCCAGTCGCGGAGGCGGGACGCTGCATCGTGGGACTCCAAGCCCAGCACCTCGGCCGCCTCGTCCAGACGATGCCCCCCGAACACGGTGAGGGCCGCCACGCGTCGCGACTCCTGGTCCGGCCCGGTCGGGCAGGCCGCCAGGGTGGCGCTCGCGAGCAAGCGCCACGGCCGTTCGTCACCGTGCCGCACGGTGGATGGTGCTGTCCGGAAGGCGGCGACGACCGCGCGTCCGGCCGACCGGGCCTCCCCGGTGACGGTCATGGCCAGGGCGTAGAGGACCGCGCCGTACCGGTCGTAGAGATCCTCCGCGGCGACGACGTCGCCGGCGCCGACTCGTGTCAGCAGCGCCAGGTCGCCCGGGCGCTCGGTCGTCCGCGGAACCTGTGGTTCGGCCACGGCGCACCTCCATACGGGAGGTCGCCGGGGTCCTGGGCGACGGGAAAGTCGGGGCTCATCGGCGGACGTGAGCCGTGCACGGAGCCTACCTCTGGTTCACGCCGGGCCGACGTCAGAGGGCCAGGCGGCGCGCGGTCGTCAGCCACACATCAGGGTCGGCCACCATCCCCAGATGCGTCGATCGGACCTCGACGTGGTCGACCAGGAGGGAATGGCGGTCCAGGCAGCTGGGCCAGCTGACGACACCGTCGCGGCGGCTGAGGATGACGGTGACCGGGACGCGCAGCGGGTTGGTGCGGTCCCGGTGCTCGGTGTACGCCGCCAGCCGGTCGCCGTCGGTACGGCGCCCGAAGCGAGCGCCTGCGGTGTGAGCGGTGCCGCCGACCACGGGAGTGCCGAACGTGACCAGCCGACGGACCGCGTCGGGCCGGCGCCGGGCAACCTCACGCGCGACGACACCGCCCAGGCTCCACCCGACCAGGGCGACCGGACCGTCGGTCTCGGACCGATCGAGCACCAGGCGCTCGAGGCGTCGCACGTCGCCCCGGACGTCGCCACGGTTGCGGCCGAAGCCCCAGCCGCGGGCGTCGTGACCCAGGCTCCCCAGGTACCGGCGCAGGGGGGTCATCAGCGCCTCGGGCGCGGCGAAGCCGGGGACGTCGACGACCGGCGCGCCCTCCCACGGCGCCCGAGGTGCCGCACGGAGCCGTCGCTGGGCCGCCGCCAGCCGGTAGGCCTGGCCGGCCGCAGTGACCTCGCCGAACCCCAGCCTGAGACCCGGCGGTCCGGAGGCGGGTTCGTGGTCGCCAGGTTCGAGGGGGCGGGTGCGGTCGGTCCAGCCGAGGAGGCCCGTCAAGGCGGTGGCGGTCACCGCGACGACGTACCCGCCCGACCCGGGGACGAACCCGCGATCCCGGTCACACCGTCTCAGTCCGCGACACGGGGTTCACCCGGACAGGTGGTTCTCAGCCGCACAGCGACGCCGGGGCCGCGGATCCGGGGCTGTCGCCGCGTGGCCGGGTACCTCGATGTCCAACCGCCCAGGAGATCGAGGTATGTCATGGCCAGCCCCCGCCGCGTCGTCGGATCCATCAAGAAGGCCACCGAGCAGGTGGTCGCCGCGGCGGCGCAGACTGCCCTCAGCTCGCTGGGGGCTCCTGAGGACGCCCCCCTCGTGCCCGGCGCGCCCGCATCCGAGGAGCCGGCGTTCGAGGAGCCCACGGAGCCGCAGGGCCCGCCGCCAGGCAAGCCCGACCAGACCGGACCCGAGCCGCGGACGCCGACGGGAGCACTGCTCGAGGCCGACCAGGCCGACCTGGCGCAGCAGGGAGCCTTCCTGACCACCGCCCAGGGCCTACGCGTGCGCGACACCGACCACTCCCTGCGGGCCGGCGACCGTGGTCCGACGCTGCTGCAGGACCACCACCTGCGCGAGAAGATCAGCCACTTCGACCACGAGCGCATCCCGGAGCGTGTGGTGCACGCCCGCGGCGCCGGTGCCCACGGCGTCTTCGTCGGCTACGGCAACGCCGACAGCGTGTGCCGGTCGGCCTTCCTCGCCGAGGGCGTCGCGACGCCGGTCTTCGTCCGGTTCTCGACCGTCCTCGGATCGCGAGGGTCTGCCGACACCGTGCGCGACACTCGTGGCTTCGCCACGAAGTTCTACACCGCCGAGGGCACCTTCGACCTCGTCGGCAACAACATCCCGGTCTTCTTCATCCAGGACGGCATCAAGTTCGCCGACGTCATCCACGCCGCCAAGCCACACCCGGACCGGGAGATCCCCCAGGCGCAGAGCGCCCACGACACCTTCTGGGACTTCGTCTCCCTCCACACCGAGGCGCAGCACCACACCCTCTGGAACATGTCCGACCGCGGCATCCCGCGCTCCTACCGGACGATGGAAGGCTTCGGGGTCCACACCTTCCGCATGATCAACGAGGCCGGGGCCAGCGTGCTGGTGAAGTTCCACTGGAAGCCGGTGCTGGGCGTCCACTCCCTGGTGTGGGAGGAGGCCCAGATGATCGCGGGCACCGACCCCGACTTCCACCGGCGCGACCTGGCCGACGCGATCGAGTCCGGCGCCTACCCCCAGTGGGAGCTGGGTGTGCAGGTCTTCGAGGACAACCCGGAGCAGACGTTCAACGGCGTCGACCTGCTGGACTCGACCAAGCTGGTCCCCGAGGAGGACGCCCCGGTTCAGGCGATCGGGCTGATGACGCTCACCGGCAACCCCAGCAACTACTTCGCCGAGACCGAGCAGGTCGCCTTCCAGATCGGCAACCTGGTGCCCGGCATCGACGTCACCGACGACCCGATGGTGGCCGCCCGGCTGTTCTCCTACATGGACACCCAGCTGACCCGTCTGGGCGGCCCCAACTTCAACCAGATCCCGATCAACCGGCCGCACGCCCCGGTCAACGACAACCTGCGTGACGGCTTCCACCAGCACGCTGTGCACGCCGGCGTGGCGCCGTACCGGCCCCACTCGTTCGACGGCGGCTGTCCCTTCCAGGCCGGTGACGCCGACGGCGCCTTCATCGAGGCCGCCGTCGCGACGTCCGGCGTCAAGACACGCAGCTCCCACGTGTCGTACGACGACCACTACAGCCAGGCGCGCCAGTTCTGGCTGAGCATGACCCCGACCGAGCGCGACCACATCGTCAGCGCCTACACCTTCGAGCTGGCCAAGTGCTTCGAGCAGGTGATCCGCGAGCGCCAGCTCGTCTCGCTCGCCAACATCGACGCCGGGCTCTGCGCCCGAGTGGCTCAGGGCCTGGGCCTGCCGGCTCCCGAGCCGACCGTCGCGCTGGACGATCTGCCGGTCTCGGCCGCGCTCTCGCAGGTCGGTGGCTCGTGGCCGCCGGACGGGCGCACGGTGGGCATCGTCGTCGACGAGACCACCGAGCCCGACAGCGTCGCGGCCCTGGTCACGGCCATCCAGGGCGAGGGCCTCGTGCCTCTGGTGGTCGGCCCCCACGGCGGGACCCTGACCAACGGCATCCCGGTGCAACGCTCCTTCGGAGCCACCCGCTCGGTCGAGTTCGACGCGTTGCTCGTCGGTGCCCGACCGGAGCCCGCTGCCGACGCGCCCCCGACCATCGACGGGGAGGGTGGCGAGTCGCCCACGACCGAGATGGACCCGCGCGTGGTGCTGATGCTCCACGAGGCCTTCCGCCACGCCAAGGCCATCGGGTCGTGGGGTGACGGCGTCGAGGCCGTGGTCGACGCGGGCGTGCCGTTCGGCGCGGCCGGGCTGGTGGCCGACGAGGAGGCCGCCGACGTCTGGCCGCGGCTGCTGGAGCTGATGGGCCGGCACCGGGTGTGGGAGCGGTTCGCTGTCGATGCCGGGTGAAGCGCGTGGGACGGGCAGGGTCACGGGCAGGGTCACGGGCAGTCCGCGCGGTAATGGGTACCGCACGGACATGACTCCTTTGACGACGTACGCCGCCGCCGGGCAGCGGCACCCACGGTGAGCCGGAACGTGCGCACGCTCGCGGCGCCGCCGTCGGCGGTGTGGCAGGTGCTCTCGGACGGGTGGCTCTATCCCGTCTGGGTCGTGGGCGCCTCGCGGATGCGCGAGGTGGACGACCATTGGCCGGAGGTCGGGGCCAGGCTCCACCACTCCGTCGGGATCTGGCCGCTGCTGATCAACGACAACACCGAGGTGTTGGAGTCGGTCCCCGCCCACCTGTTGCGCCTGCGGACGCGCGGGTGGCCGGCGGGCGAGGCCGAGGTCCTGCTACGCCTCGAGGCCGTCGGCGCCGGGACCCAGGTCACGCTGGACGAGGACGCCGTGCAGGGACCGGGGACGTTCGTGCCTCGGGCGCTTCGCGCCCCCGCGCTCGAGTGGCGCAACACCGAGACCTTGCGGCGACTGGGTTTCGTCGCGGAGAACCGACACGAGGACGTGGCATGAGAGCACTGACCTGGCAGGGACGCGGCGACGTGAGGGTCGAGACGGTCCCGGACCCCGTCATCGAGCAGCCCGACGACGTGGTGATCGAGGTGACGTCGACGGCCATCTGTGGCTCGGACCTGCACCTCTACCAGGTGCTGGGCCCCTTCCTGACGCCCGGCGACGTGCTCGGGCACGAGACCATGGGCGTGGTCGTCGAGCGCGGTCCCGACGCCGGCGACCTCCAGGTGGGCGACCGTGTCGTCGTGCCCTTCAACATCTCGTGCGGGTCGTGCTGGATGTGCTCCCGCGGGCTCTACGCGCAGTGCGAGACGACCCAGGTGACGGAGTTCGGCAAGGGCGCCTCGCTCTTCGGCTACACCTCCCTGTACGGCGCGGTGCCGGGCGGCCAGGCCGAGCTCCTGCGCGTGCCCCAAGCCCAGTTCGGTCCGGTCAAGGTGCCCGAGGGCGTGCCCGACGAGCGCTACCTGTACCTCTCCGACATCCTGCCCACCGCCTGGCAGGCGGTGAAGTACGCCGACGTCGAGGAGGGCGACACGCTCGCGGTCTTCGGGCTGGGGCCGGTGGGACAGCTCGCGGCGCGGATCGGTCTGATGGCCGGGTGCCGGGTCATCGGCGTGGACCTGGTGCCCGAGCGGCTCGCTCTCGCCGCCGCGCACGGCGTGGAGGTCGTCGACCTCGAGTCGGTCGACGACGCCGTCGAGGCGGTGTTGCAGACCACGGCCGGACGCGGCGCCGACGGCACCGTCGACGCGGTCGGCATGGAGGCCCACGGCTCGCCCGTGGCCGAGAAGGCGATCGGTCTGGTCGGTCACCTGCCGGATGCGCTGGCCCGTCCGCTGACCGACAAGATGGCGATCGACCGCACCGCCGCCCTCGTCGCGGCCATCAAGTCGGTCCGCCGTGGAGGAACCGTCTCGGTCTCCGGCGTCTACGGCGGCGAGGTCGACCCCATGCCTCTCATGGAGATGTTCGACCGGGGCATCACGATGCGCCTGGGCCAGTGCCACGTCCGGCGGTGGACCGACGAGATCCGCGAGGTGCTGGACCGGGACGAGGACGTCCTGGGGGTCGAGACCCTCGCCACGCACCGGCTGCCGCTGGAGAGCGCACCGGAGGCCTACGAGATGTTCCAGCAGAAGGAGGACGGCTGCGTGAAGGTGGTGCTGAGGCCGTGACCCAGGTGCCCCCGGTTCTGCTCGTCACCGGTGCTTCGAGCGGCATCGGCCGTGCCGTCGCGCAGCGTGCGGCGCGAGCCGGGGCCCACGTCGTACTGGTCGCGCGTGAGGCCGAGGCGCTGGACGTGGTGGCCGAGGAGTGTCGAGACCTCGGTGCCGGAGGTGCGAGTGTCGAGGTCGCCGACGTCGGGGACGACGACGAGGTCGCACGCGCGGTCCGCGCGGTCTTCGACCGTCAGGGCCGGCTCGACGCCGTCGTCAACGCCGCCGGGGTCGTCGCCTACGGGCCCCTGCCCTCGGTCCCGGTCGAGGTGTTCGACGGCGTCATCCGTACCAACCTGCTCGGCACCGCCAACGTGGCCCGTCACGTCCTGCCGCTCTTCCGGGAGCAGGGGCGCGGCCACCTGGTGCTGGTGGGGTCGGTGCTCGGTCACCTCGCCGTTCCCGGGATGACGGCGTACATCGTCAGCAAGTGGGGCGTGCGCGCCCTGGCCCGCCAGCTCGTGCTGGAGAACCGCGACCTCGCCCACGTGCACGTCTCGTGCGTCTCTCCGGGCGCGGTGGACACGCCCGTCTACGAGTCCGCGGCCAACTACCTGGGCCTGCGCGGCCGTCCGCCGCCGCCGGTGACCTCCCCGGAGCACGTCGCCCGCGCGGTGCTGCGTCTCCTCGAGCGACCGCGCGACCGGCGCCAGGTCGGCGTGGCGAACGGGCTGATGCGCGCCGGGTTCACGTTCCTCCCCGGGGTGTACGACGCGCTGGTCGGTCCGATCTTCGGCGTGGCCGGAGTCGACCGCACCACGCCCGTGCTCCCCGGCCCCGGCCGGGTGCTGGACCCACTGCCGACCGGCCACGCCCTGCGCGGCGTCCAGCCCGGTGCGCTCACTGCGGTGGGACGCAACCTCGCGAACCTGGTCCGCCGATGACCGCGGCGACCTACGACGCGGTCGTCGTCGGTGCCGGGCCCAACGGCCTCGTCGCGGCCAACCGGCTGGCCGACGCGGGGTGGTCGGTCCTCCTGGTGGAGGCACAGCCCGGCGTCGGGGGTGCGGTCCACAGCGACCGTGAGGTCCACCCGGCCTTTGTCCACGACACCTTCAGCTCCTTCTACCCCCTGGCGGCCGCGTCGCCGACCCTGACGTCCTTCGACCTCGAACGACACGGGTTGCGCTGGCGGCACGCTCCCGCCGTGCTCGGTCACGCGTTGCCCGACGGCAGCTGGGCGCTCCTGCACCGGGACCGTGAGGTCACGGCCCGTCTCCTGGACGAGCAGCACACCGGCGACGGCCAGGCCTGGCTCGCGCTCTGCCGGACCTGGGACCTCGTCGGCGACCAGCTCGTCGAGGGGCTGCTCACGCCGTTCCCGCCCGTCCGGGTGCTGCCCCGGCTGGCGCTCGGCCTGCGGCGCGCGGGCGCGCTCGACACGGTCCGGTCGCTGCTGACTCCCGTGGAGTCCCTGGGCCGACAGCTGTTCGGTGGCATCCACCCGCGGCTGCTGCTCGCGGGGAACGCCGGCCACGCCGACATCCCGCTGGACGCACCCGGTTCGGGACTGATGGGGACCTTGATGTCGATGCTCGGCCAGACCGTGGGCTTCCCGGTCCCCGAGGGCGGTGCCGGCGCCCTGGCGTCGTCCCTGGAGAGGCGCTTCACCGACCTGGGCGGCGAAGTCCGACTGGGGACCCGCGTCGACCAGGTGCTGGTCGACGACCGCCGCGCGACCGGCGTGCGGACCGCGGACGGCGAGGTCTACCTCGCGCGGCATGCGGTGGTCGCCGATGTCATAGCCCTCCGCCTGTACGGCGGGCTGGTGCGACCGGAGGACCTGCCGCCGGCCCTGCTGCGCTCCATGACCCGTTTCGAGCTCGACCCCGGCACGGTCAAGGTGGACTGGGCGCTCGACGGTCCCGTGCCCTGGGCCTCCCCTCCGGCGTACGCGCCCGGCACGGTGCACGTCGCCGACTCCCCCGAACAGGTCGCCGAGACGTTCGCGCAGATCGCGGCCAAGCAGGTCCCGGCGGACCCGTTCCTCCTGGTCGGCCAGATGACCACGGCCGACCGCACCAGGTCCCCCGCGGGCACCGAGTCCCTCTGGGCCTACACCCACGTCCCGCAGGAGACGCTGGGCGACGCCGGCGGAGAAGGCATCCGCGGGGTCTGGGACGCCGACGACTGCGAGCGCTTCGCCGACCGCATGCAGGCCCGCCTCGAGCGGCTGGCCCCGGGGTTCGGCAGCAAGATCCTGGCCCGGCGCGTGCTCGGGCCGCGCCAGCTGGAGGAGCGGGACGCCAACCTCGTGGGCGGCGCCATCAACGGAGGAACGGCGCAGCTGCACCAGCAGCTGGTGTTCCGGCCGGTGCCCGGGTGGGGTCGCGCCGAGACGCCGGTCCGGGGCCTCTTCCTCGCCTCCGCGTCGGCCCATCCCGGCGGCGGCGTCCACGGCGCCTGCGGCAACAACGCCGCCCGCGCCGCGCTCGCGCACCGTCGTCTGCGGCTGGGACGACGTTGACCCCCGTACGGGTGAGGATCGGGGGCTGCGGGGTGGGTACCAAACCTCCACACCGACCTGGAGGTCCCCATGGCCACGCGCCCCCGTTCCACCGCGTCCACCGACGCGATCGTCCTGCTGAAGAACGACCACCGAGAGATCAAGAAGGTCTTCGCCGACTTCCAGAAGCTCGGTGACGGTGCGGAGAAGAGCAAGCAGCGTCTCGTCGACAAGATGATCGAGCTGCTCACCGTGCACACCTACATCGAGAACGAGGTCATGTACCCGCGGGTGCGCGCCCTGCTGCCCGACCTCGAGGACGACATCCTGGAGTCCTACGAGGAGCACCACGTGGCGGACGTCCTCGTCGTGGAGCTGGCCGGCATGTCGGCCTCCGACGAGCGCTTCACCGCCAAGACGACCGTGCTCATCGAGAACGTCACCCACCACATCCAGGAGGAGGAGGACGACTGGTTCCCCGAGGTCCGCAAGGGCCTGGGCCGCAAGACCCTCCAGGAGATCGGTCAGGAGATGGCTGACGCCCGGAAGTCCGCGCCCAAGCGTCCCTCCCAGCCGAGCGCGCTGAAGAAGACCGTCGACGCGATCATCGCCTGATCGCGGCCGAACGGGAGAGCCGCACATGACCGTGCGCAGGACCGAGGTCGGCGGCCTGATGATCGCCCACGACGAGCGCGTGCTCACGCCGCGACCCTGGACCCACGAGCAGGCGGCCTGGGCCCGGGAGCTGTTGCCGACCCTTCCGGCGGGCCGTGTCCTGGAGCTCTGCTCCGGGGCCGGGCACATCGGTCTGCTGACCCTGCTCGGCAACGAGCGGTCCCTGGTCATGGTCGACGCGAGCCCGGCCGCGTGCGAGTTCGCCCGAGCCAACGCGGAGGACGCCGGCCTGACCGAGCGCGTCGAGGTTCGTCAAGGACTCCTCGAGTCGTCGGTCTCTCCCGGCGAGCTCTTCTCGCTGGTCCTGGCGGACCCACCGTGGGTGCCGACCGACGAGATCGCTCGGTTCCCCGAGGATCCGGTCGACGCGATCGACGGCGGACCCGACGGCCTGGACGTCGCTCGCGCCTGCCTCACGGTCATCGGCGACCACCTGCACGACGACGGTGTGGCCGTGCTCCAGGTCGGCAGCATCGAGCACGCGGACGGCGTCACCTCGTGGCTGAGCGGAAGTCCGGGACTCCGCCTGGAGACCGCGGGGACGCGCGACTACGGCCGGAGCGGGACGCTCGTGCTGCTGCGTCGCGACCGAGGGACGCCGTGATCGTCCCGGCGGCCCGCGGCTCCCTGAGCGAGACCCTCTTCGGACTGCTCCCGGCGATGGCACCCGGCGACGGGCTCCCGGCGCTGCCGACCGGAGCCGACGACGTCGCCGACGAGCAGATCTCCCTGTGGGTGCTCTACGAGCTGCACTACCGCGGCTTCGACGACGTCTCCGACCAGCTGGAGTGGGACCCGGCCCTGCTGGCTCTGCGCCGCGGGCTGGAGCTGGCCCTCGAGGACCGGCTCCGCGGACGCTTCGTGCCCCCCGACAGCGAGCTCGACCTGGCCACCGACCTGTTCGCCTACGTCGAGGGTCACCCGGGACGTTCGGTGGCGGCGTACGTGCAGCGCGGTGCCGACCGCGACCAGGTGCTGGAGCTGCTCCGCGTGCGGTCGCTCTACCACCTCAAGGAGGCCGACCCGACCTCGTGGGCCGTCCCGCGACTGCCGCGGGCCGTGCAGGCGTCCCTGGTCGAGCTGCTGTACGACGAGTACGGCGCGGGTCGTCCCGCCGAGGTGCACTCGGGGCTCTTCGCCCGTGCCATGGCGGCCTGCGACCTGGACGCGACGTACGGCGCGTACGTCGACGAGGCACCGCTCGAGGCCCTCGAGCAGAACAACGCCATGTCGCTGTTCGGACTCCACCGACGCCTGCGCGGCTCCGCACTGGGTCACCTGGCCGCCTTCGAGGCCACCAGCTCGCTGCCGTCGCGCCGGATGGCGCAGGGGCTGGCCCGTCTCGGCCTGCCCGACGAGGTCGTGGGCTACTACACCGAGCACGTCGAGGCGGATGCGGTGCACGAGCAGCTGGCGGTGCGGAGCATCTGCGCCCCGCTCGTCGCCGAGGACCCCACGACGGCGACCGACGTCTACTTCGGAGCGTTCAGCTGCCTCGACCTCGAGGACCGGCTGGCGGGTCGGCTCCTCGACGGGTGGGCAGCGGCGTGAGCGAGCGTCCGTCCCGGGACGACGACGTCCTGCTGTGCCCGGGGGGACCGATGCTGCTTCGTGGCGATCACGTCGTGCTCGACAAGGACGGGATCGAGCACCGCACCACCCGTCCGGTATCGGCGGTCTGCCGGTGCGGGCACACCGCGACCTCGCCCTGGTGCGACGGCACCCACAAGGTCGTGGTCCGGCGCCCTGCCGACGGCCGATGACCGACGTCGTCCTCCGCGACGGGACCCAGGTCCGGGTCCGCCCGGTGGAGACGACCGACGCGGCCGAGCTGCAACGGGCCTTCGCGCTGCTCAGCGAGCGTTCCCGCTACCTCCGGTTCATGACGGGCACGACGAGGCTCAGCGACGCGGTTGCCCGCACCCTCACCGACGTCGACCACCACGACCACGAGGCGCTGGTGGCGCTGGAGCTGGAGTCCGGCTCGGCGCGGCCCGGCGACATCGTCGCGGTCGCCAGGTACGTCCGGATGCCCGGCGCACGCGAGGAGGCCGACCTCGCCCTGACCGTGGGCGACTCGTGGCAGGGTCGAGGGCTCGGAGGAGCGCTCCTCACGCTGCTGAGCGAGCGGGCTCGCGCCGAGGGCGTCGACCGCTTCACCGTCGACGTGCTGGTGGACAACCCGGCGATGCTGGCGCTCGTGCGGGCCGCCGGCGGGACCGTCGTGACCGACTCCCGGGGCGCGGTCGCCTCCGGCCACATCGACCTGACGTCGTGCCGCGAGGGCGTACTCCCCACCGGACCGGGTACCCCCTCGCCATGACCGACACCAGCGAGCTGCGTCACGACGACGAGGCGAACGAGGCCGTCCAGGCCGTCGTCGACCGCGTCCTGTCCTACCAGGCCGGTGCGCCCACCGAGACGGTCGCCGACGAGCTGCGCTCCGGGCTGCGCGAGATCGACGCGGACATGCCCGACGAGTGGCTCGCCCGCACCGCCCAGACCATCAGCGAGACCGACCCGGCCTAGACGGTGACCCGGAGCTCGCCCTCCAGCACGCGACCCACGGGCCCCCTCGGCGCCCGACCGCCGGGCAGCAAGGTGGCCGTGGTGAACTCGGCGGCACTGCGGTCGAACGTCGCCCCGTGTCGCAGCATCGCGTGCTTGCCGTCGCGCACGGCGAGGTACGCCGCGCTCTTCCCGTCCCGCGCGAGCTGCTCGACGTAGCCGAGCGAACGGGACGGGGCGGCGATCCGGTCCTGGAGTCCGTGGACGACCAGCACGCGGGCCGACGTCGGCACGGCACGTTCGTCCGGGTACAGCCACGGGTTGAGGGCGACCACGCTGCGCACCCGCTCGTCACCGGCGGCCAGCAGGGCCGCCCGGCCACCGAGCGAGTGCCCGACCAGGCCGACCGGCAGGTCGCCGTACCGCTCCTGCACCCGCTCGAGCGCCCATTCCGCGTCCTGCACGGGCGTGTGGGAGGTGTTCCAGCCGCGGTAGGAGTTGAGCAGACGGACCACCGCGAGGCGACCGCGCCCCGCCCGGGCGACCCGTCGGGCCGGCGGGAGCATGCGGAGCACCGAGAGCTGGGTCGGGCTGACGTGGACGCCGTCGCCCCGGCTGCCTCCCCCGTGCAGCACGATCACCACGGCCTCCGAGTGCCGGGGTCGGCGGACGTCGATCAAGCGGGAGAGCGCAGCCACGTCGTGAGTTCTACCGTTCGGAGCCAAGTCAGCCTCGTCGGCGACCCTGCGCGGCGGCCATGACGGGCTTGGCCAGCACCCCGTGCACCAGCACCGAGGCCACGACGGTGAAAGCGACCGTCGACCACAGCCAGTCCTGCCCGAGCTCGGGAACCTCCCCGGCGGCGTACGCCAGGTAGTAGATCGAGCCCACCCCTCGCACGCCGAAGAAGGCCGTCGCCCAGCGCTCGCGGCGGTCCAGGCCGCCGACCTGGTCGTCGGGACGGCGCCGGGTCGAGAGGGCGAGCAACGCGGACCCGGGCCGGATCACGAAGAGCAGCCCCAGGCCGATCCCCACGCCGCGCCAGTCCAGGCTCCCCAGGAGTCCGCGGGTGAGCGCGATGCCGAGGACCAGGAGGATGAACAGGGTCAGCAGCCGCTCCAGCCGCTCCACGACCTGGTGCATGGCCGCGTGGTAGTCGTGGCTGCGCTCGGCCGAGCGGAACGTCATCGCGCACGCGAAGACCGACAAGAACCCGTACCCGCCGACGACGTCGCCGAGGCCGTACGCCGTCACGAGCGCCGCCACGGCCAGCAGCGACTCGCCCCGCTCGGCGACGCGCAGGGCGTCCCGGCGGGAGCGGAACGCCAGTCGCGCCAGGACCCAGCCGACGCCGACCCCGACCAGGACGCCGATCACGACCTTGCCCACGAGGTACCAGCCGAGCCATTCGGCCCACCAACCCGAGACCGAGCCCTCGGTCGCGAGCAGGATCGCCGCGAACACGAACGGGAACGCGAGCCCGTCGTTGAGCCCGGCCTCGGAGGTCAGCGCGAAGCGGACGTCGTCCTCGTCGACCTCGTCCTCCCCGGTGGTCGGTCCGGCGACCTGGACGTCCGAGGCCAGCACGGGGTCGGTCGGCGCGAGCACCGCGCCCAGCAGCAGCGCGGCCGCGGGCGCCAGTCCGGCGGCCCAGCCGAGCAGGGCGACGGCAGCGATGCCGATCGGCATGGCGATCGCGAGCAGCCGCCAGGTCGCCGACCACCCGCCGTACGTCGACCGGCGCAGCAGGTGCAGGGGGCGGTCCAGCGCCAGCCCCACCCCCATGAGCGCCACCAGCACGGTCACCTCCGTGACGTGCTCGATGACCGCACCGTTCGCCTGCGGGTCCAGCGGGAGCCCGTCCGGCAGCGGCGTCAGCCCCAACACGAGGCCGACGCCGACGAGGACGATCGCCGGTGAGAGCGGCCAGCGGCTCAGCAGGTCCGGCAGCACGACCGCCAGCAGCAGCGACAGGCCGGCCACGACGTACGTCAGGTCGGCACTCATCGCGACCGGAATGTACCCACGGGGCGGATCGTCATGCGAGCCCCCTCGTCGGGGTGATGCGGCGCATGAGGAGGTGCCCCTAACGTCCCCTGACACCGGTGACGGTCCCGTCACCCCGGCGCCGGAAGAGGATCCTCATGACCCACGTGTGGCTCACGCCGCTTCTCTTCGGCATCAAGTGGCTCGATCCGGAGTGGATGCTGGACCGGTTCGGGTCGGGCTTCTTCTGGGTCAGCCTGGCGATCATCGTGGTGGAGTGCGGCCTGTTCTTCCCCTTCCTGCCGGGCGACACGCTGCTGGTAGCCATCGGCCTCTTCCTCGCCGGCGACAAGCTCTCGATCGTGCCGGGGTCGGGGCTGGTCGACCTCGGCGCCGCCTGCCTGCTGCTGGTGGGCGCGGCGCTCCTGGGCAACGTCATGGGGTTCGAGATCGGCAACAAGATGGGGCCGGTGATCTACGAGCACGACGGGAGGATCCTGAAGCGGGACTACTTCGACCGGACGGAGGCCTTCTTCGACAAGCACGGTCGCAAGGCCCTCGTCATCGGGAGGTTCGTCCCGGTCGTCCGCACCTACATCACCGTGGTGGCCGGCGCCTCGAAGATGAAGAGACCACGCTTCCTGGTGTGGAGCCTGGTCGGGGCGATGCTGTGGGTGCTCAGCATCACGCTCGTCGGCTACTTCGTGGGCGACCGCTTCCCGTTCCTCGCGCACCACATCGACTACCTGATCCTCGGCCTGTTGCTGCTGACGATCATCCCCGCGGCCATCCACTGGTGGCGCGAGCGCGGGTCGGACTGAGAGATCACGTCACGGGTCCAGCAGGCTCTCGACGCTCGGCAGCCCCTCGAACCCGGTGAACGTCCCCGCGTCGGCGATCTCCCGGGCCGCCGCGAGGAAGCCGCCCCATGCGGTGCGCGCCAGGCTGCCGCCGACGCTGATCCGGCGTACCCCCAGCCGGGCCGCCTCGGCGACGGTGATGAACGGCGCGTTCACCAGCAGGTTCAACGAGCCCCTCGCCGGTCTCGTCGCGGTCGTGCCCTACCTCCACGAGTGGGCGGAGGAGGGCCGGCGGCTCGTCGAACGCATCGGCGCCCTCGTGCCGGACGCGATCAGGGTCGACCACATCGGCGTTCAAGCAGCGTCTGGCGGCCGAGGTCGTCGATCTCGGTGAGTACGGCGCGCGCAAGAGCGCGGAGCAGCCCGCCCTGATGGTGCGGGCCGAGCAGTGGGCCGCCAATACCGGGTGGGGTGCGTCTGGCTGATGCTCACGTCCTTCGGTGGAAGGTGGTGGAGCCGTTGGGGTGGTGGTGGGTCTCCCAGCCGGGGTCGTGGGCTCGGTGGTGGTGGAAGGAGCAGAGGAGCTTGCCGTCGGCGAGGTCAGTCTTGCCGCCCTTCGACCAGGGCTGCCGGTGATGGTGGGCCTCGCACCAGGCCGCGGGGATGTCGCAGCCGTCGGCGGTGCATCTGCGGTCCCGGACGGCCATCGCCTTGCGCTGCGCGGGGCTGAAGAGGCGGCGCGCGCGGCCGAGGTCGAGGATCTCACCCTTGGCGCCGAGGACGACCGGGACGATGTTGGCCTGGCAGGCGAACCGTCGGGCTTGTTCGGCGGTGCACCGGTCCCCGGTGGAGGTCTGACCGAACCCGACGTCCCTCTTCAGGGCCTCGAGGTCGATGATCACCATCACGGTGGTCGCGGTGCCGCCGTGCCGGGGCAGTCCGTCGGCGGGAAGGTTCTCCAGCAAGGCGCAGAAACGCCATCCCACGACGGCGAGCGGTGGGCAGCTGGTCCACCTCACCCAGCGGGCCACGTCGAGGCGAGGTGTGGGCGTCCAGGTAGGTCTTGAGCCGGTTCGCGACGTGGTCGGGGACGCGGGCGCGGATGTCGGTGGACCCGTCGCCGCGCCGCTGGAACGACAGCACGGTCGCCGCCCGGGCCCGCTCGTCCTCCTTGACCAGCCGCTGGTACTCGGCCTCCTCGGCGATCTCGGGGGCGACGACCTCCACCAGGGAACGGCCGAGGCGTTGGAGCTCGTGGGGTCCGAACCGGGCCGCCTCACCGAGCAGGTACGCCTGCGCCTTGGCGACCACCTCGGGCTCCAGGCCTGCCGGGCAGCGCATCCGAGAGCCTCGGCGATCACCCGTGCTTGCGGAACGTTCACCTGACCGTCCGCGAGTGCCGTCGCCGACGTCGGTCCACCGCTCGTCGAGTGCGTGGGCCAGTGCGGCGAGTCGGCGCACGGCGCCGGGGTTGTCCCGGGTGGTGTCGGCCAGCCAGTGCGCGGTGGACCGGGCGCCGGTCTCCACGGCGATGTCGTCGGCCGCTGAGAGGACCCGCATCCGCTCGCCCTCGGCGCGGGAGATGAACCGTGACAGCCTGACCAGCACGTCCTTCTGCTCATCGATGGTCCGGTAGCCAGGGTCGATCCGGGCGAGGTCGTCCAGCCCGCGCTCGAGGACCGCGAGCGGCTCGGCGTAGGTGCTGGACATGGAGCAATCCAAGCACCGACCACCGACAGTGAAAGTGCTCAGAACCCCTTATCCACAAGGGATTCGCTGAAAGTGGGCCATCAATTTCTCGAGAGAGCTCCGGGTTCTCGTGACGGGACTCCGTCCCTCCTCGACCAACGGATGGACATGTTCCCTTGATCTCAAGTGGACTTGAAGTTGCACTCTCGATGGCATGACTCGAACTCACGAACGACTTGCCCTCGTCACCGGCGGATCCGCCGGACTCGGCCGCGCCCTCGTGCACGCCCTGCACGCTCGCGGCTGGACCGTCATCACGGACGGCCGGGACGCGAACAACCTGGCCGAGGCCACCCGCGACCTGGACGCCGTCGCGGCGATCCCCGGCGACGTCGCCGACCCGCGGCACCGCGCCGAGCTGGTCCGCGCCGTCCAGGAGCAGGAGCACGGCCTCGACCTGCTCGTCCACAACGCCAGCACGCTCGGACCGCTCCCGATGCCGCACCTCGCCGACCTCGAGACCGAGAGCCTGGCCGCGATCTGGGACACCAACGCCGGCGCCCCGCACGCCCTGACCCGAGCCCTCCTCCCCGAGCTCAGGCGGGGTGAGGGCGTCATCCTCAGCCTGTCCTCCGACGCCGCGGTCCAGCACTACGAGGGCTGGGGTGGGTACGGCGCCGCCAAGGCCGCCCTGGACCACCTCACCCTGACGTTCGGCGCGGAGACCGGGCTGACGACGTACGTCGTGGACCCCGGCGACATGGACACCCAGATGCACCGCGACGCCGAGCCGGGCGAGGACCTCTCGTACCTCCCGCGGCCGGAGAGCGTTGTCCCGCACCTGCTCGCGCTCCTCGACCGCCGGCCCAGCAGCGGCCGCTACCGCGCCGCCGACATCCCCACGCTGACAGGAGTCTCCGCATGACCACGAAGCTGATGAGCCGGGCCTTTGCCGCCGCCCCGCCCGAGCACCGCGGCGTGCCGCGCGACGGCGTCCGCCTCCTCGTCGCACGCACGCCGGACGACCTGCGACATCGCTCGTTCCGCGACCTGCCCGGCGAGCTCGCACCCGGTGACCTCGTGGTGGTCAACACCAGCGCCACCGTCAACGGCGAGGCGGACGCCGTCCGTACGTCGGGCGCCGAGGTGGTCGTGCACGTCGCCACCCGCCTCGACGACGGTTCCTGGGTGGTCGAGATCCGCACCGCGCACGACGCGGCCCGCGCGGTCCTCGACGCCCTGCCCGGCGAGACCATCACCCTCGACGGGGCGACCCTCACGCTGCGAGAGCCCTACGGCGGCGGGAACAGTCCCACCGGCATCGGCAACCGTCTGTGGCGGGCGACCACCAGCGGCGACCTGCCGGCGACGATGGCCAGGACCGGGAGGCCGATCGCCTACGGGTACCTCGACCGCCGCTACCCGCTCGCCGACTACCAGACCGTCTTCGGCATCGACCCGGGCAGCGCGGAGATGCCGTCCGCGGCCCGGCCGTTCACCACCGACATCGTCACGGCGCTCATCGCTCGAGGCATCGGGGTCAGCCCGATCACCCTGCACACAGGCCTGTCGAGCCAGGAGGCCGGCGAGACGCCACAGGCTGAGCGGTTCAGCGTCCCGGAAGCGACGGCGCAGGCGGTCAACGCGGCCAAGGCCCGCGGCGGCCGGGTCGTCGCCGTCGGCACCACGGTCACCCGCGCGCTCGAGTCGGCCGTCGACGAGAACGGCCGCGTGTCGCGGGCGCGCGGCTGGACCGAGCGCGTCATCTCCCCCGACGACCCGGCCCGCGTCGTGGACGGCCTGGTCACCGGCTGGCACGACCCCGAGGCCTCGCACCTGATGCTGGTCGAGTCCGTCGCCGGCAAGGAGCTGACACGGGCGGCGTACGACGCGGCGTACGACGAGGGGTACCTCTGGCACGAGTTCGGGGATTCGGCGCTGCTGCTGCCCTAGGTTCGGAGGTCTCGTGACGGGCCTTCGGCCCTCCTCGACCACCGGGGAGTAACGCCCGGCACCCCATCGGCAGAGAACAGGGCATGGACCCAGTCACCGCGATCGGCACCGACCCCGACGCGCTCGAGGCGTTCTACCGCGAGCACGTCGAGTCGGTGCAGCGGTTCGTCGCCCGCCGGGTGAGCGACCCGCACCTCGCGGCCGACCTCACCGCGGACGTCTTCCTCGAGGCCATCGAGGCGTGCGCCCGCTACCGACCGGACCTCGGGCCGCCACGGGCCTGGCTCTTCGGCGTCGCGCGCAACGTGCTCGCCATGCACGTACGCCGCCGTGTCCGCGAGGCGCGTGCCGTCGGCCGCATCCAGGGCCGGCGGCTCCTCGACGCCGACTCCATGCAACGGATCGTCGAGCGCATCGACGCCGAGCGCGAGGCCCGCGAGCTCTGGCACGCGCTCGGCGAGCTCGAGGAGGGCCAGCGCGCCGTCGTCGAGCTGGTCGCCGTCGACGGCCTCACGCCCACCGAGGCGGCCGCCGTGCTGGGCATCAGCAGCGGCGCGGCCCGCGTCCGCCTGCACCGCGCGAGGCACTCCCTGTCCCACCTATCGATCACCGAGGTGACCACATGACCACCCAGCTCGACCACTTCGAGACCGCCCTGCTCGCCGAGCTCCGCTCCGTCGTCGAGGAGCGGCGCGCACCGCGCCGATCCCGCCGCCGCTACCTCTACGCCGGCCTCGCCGCCGCGGCGGCCGCCGGTGTCGCGGTCCTCGTCCTGCCCGGCACGGGCGCCCAGCCGGCGTACGCCGTCACCACCGACGGCGACGGCGACGTCCACGTCCGCGTGCACTCCCTCGAGGACGCCGACGGCCTGGAGAAGGCGCTCGCCGCGCAAGGCGTCGCCGCGGACGTGACGTACCTCCCCGACGACATGGTCTGCGCCGAGGGTCGGTACGTGCAGGCGCCCGACACGGCCGGCGACTTCAGCTTCAGCTCGGGCCGCGACTACGGCTACAGCGTCGACATGGACGCCGGGGTAGTCCGCCAGGGCGAGACCCTTGTCATCTCGGCGTCGCAGTTCGGAGACACGGGCGCCACGGTCTCGGTCGGCGTCGCCACCGGCGCCGTCGCCGCCTGCGACCCGGTCCCCGCTCCGCCGCTGCCGCCCGAAAGCTGAGCGATATGGTGCCCGGGTGCCTGAGATCAAGCCTCTCCAGAAGGTCCTGATCGCCAACCGCGGCGAGATCGCCGTCCGCGTCATCCGCGCCTGCAAGGACGCCGGGATCGGGAGCGTCGCGGTGTACGCCGACCCCGACCGCGACGCGCTCTTCGTGCGGCTGGCCGACGAGGCGCACAGTCTCGGCGGCGCGACGCCGGCCGACTCCTACCTCGACATCGCGAAGATCATCGCGGTCGCGGAGAAGGCCGGCGCCGACTCGGTGCACCCGGGCTACGGGTTCCTGGCCGAGAACGCCGGCTTCGCCCAGGCCGTGATCGACGCGGGCCTGACCTGGATCGGCCCGTCGCCCGACGCGATCGACGCGCTGGGCGACAAGGCCAAGGCCAAGCACATCGCCCAGAAGGCCAACGCCCCCCTGGCGCCCGGCACCAAGGACGCCGTCAAGGACGCCGACGAGGTCGTCGCGTTCGCGAAGGAGAACGGCCTGCCGGTCGCCATCAAGGCGGTCTTCGGCGGCGGCGGCCGCGGCCTGAAGGTCGCCCGCACGCTGGAGGAGATCCCCGAGCTCTACGAGTCGGCGGTCCGTGAGGCGGTCGGGGCGTTCGGCCGCGGCGAGTGCCTGGTCGAGAAGTTCCTCGACCAGCCGCGGCACGTCGAGACCCAGTGCCTGGCCGACCAGCACGGCAACGTCGTGGTCGTCTCCACCCGCGACTGCTCGCTCCAGCGCCGCCACCAGAAGCTGGTCGAGGAGGCGCCCGCGCCGTTCCTCACCGACGACCAGGTCAGCCGGCTCTACGAGTCGAGCAAGGCGATCCTGCGCGAGGCCGGGTACGTCGGCGCGGGCACGTGCGAGTTCCTCGTCGCCAAGGACGGCACGATCTCCTTCCTCGAGGTCAACACCCGGCTCCAGGTCGAGCACTGCGTCTCCGAGGAGGTCACCGGCATCGACCTGGTCCGCGAGATGTTCCGGATCGCCGCCGGCGAGGAGCTCGGGTACGACGACCCGCCGGTCCGCGGCCACTCGATCGAGTTCCGCATCAACGCCGAGGACGGTGGCCGCAACTTCATGCCGGCCCCCGGCACGCTGTCGGCGTGGCAGCCGCCGCAAGGTCCCGGCGTACGTCTCGACGGCGGGTACGAGAACGGCGAGACCATCCCCGGCTCCTTCGACTCCCTGATCGCCAAGCTCATCGTCACCGGTCGTGACCGCACGCAGGCGCTCGAGCGCAGTCGTCGCGCCCTGGCCGAGTTCGTCGTCGACGGCATGCCGACGGTCATCCCGTTCCACCGCGCGGTGGTCGACGACCCGGCGTACGTCGGCGCCTCGAACCCCAGCGGTGAGGGCTCGTTCGACGTCTACACGACCTGGATCGAGACCGACTTCGACAACCAGATCGAGCCCTACGCCGGCAGTTCTGCGGACGACGAGACTGATTCATCGGGTGAGCGGCAGCGCGTCACCGTCGAGGTCGGCGGCAAGCGCCTCGAGGTCGTGCTGCCGGGCGGCCTCGGCGGCCTTGCCGCCGGTCCCGCCGCGGGCGCGAAGAAGCCGAAGCGTGCCGCCGGCAAGAAGGCCGGAGCCGCCGCCAGCGGCGACGCCGTCACCAGCCCGATGCAGGGCACGATCGTCAAGGTCGCGGTCGAGGAGGGTCAGACCCTGGCCGAGGGCGACGTCGTGGTCGTGCTCGAGGCGATGAAGATGGAGCAGCCCCTCAAGGCCCACAAGGCCGGCACCGTCACCGGCCTCAACGCCGAGGTCGGCGCCACGGTCACCAACGGCGCCGTCATCTGCGAGCTCAAGGACTAACACCTCCTCGCGTGCTCGACCCGCGGGCACACGTCGGGCCCGCCGTTGCCGAACGCGGTGTCGTCACCAGGCGCGCCGTCGAGCAGGTCGTCGCGGCCGGCGCCGATCATGAGTCGGCGACGGCGGAGCCCCAGGCGCCTTCGGCCGCCAGGTGCACGGTCTTCGCGCCGTTGGTGGCGCCGAGCAGCAGGCGGTCCGGCCCGTCGCTGGCGAGCCTCAGCTGACGCGGGTCGAAGCCGAGGTCGAGCAGGTCGTCCCCCGGACCGCCCGACGATCACGTCGCGACCGGCCGTGCCGACGAGGTGGTCGTCACGGTTGGTACCGACGATCGTCGCCGACCGCCCGTGGCAGGAAGTACGCCGAACGCACGCCGGCCGCGTCCTGCCGGTCGCAGCCCCGCGTGTGCTCGGCGTCGAGGCAGACGTCCGAGCCGCCGTACGCCGTCACGGTGTCCTCGCCGGCTCCCGCGTCGATCGTGTCGTCGCCGATGGTGCCGAAGATCGTGTCGTCCCCGCCCCGTGCGGTGACCCGGACACCGAGGATGCCCTCGAAGTAGAACCGCTCGTCGGCCGCCGTGCCCTCGACGCGCCACCGCACGGTGGACGGCAGGTCGAGGTCCTCCCAGCCGCTGAAGCGGCCGACGGCGGAGCTGCCGACCCGCAGCCTCCCGGTGCGGAGGTCGGCCGAGCCCGGCTGCGACCCGGCGTCGTACATCGCGCTCGTCAGGTGCAGGTAGACCGAGTCGTGGCCGGCGCCGGCGTCGAGGCTCCAGCCGGTGCCCCGCCCGATCTGCGACGACGCGTAGTCGTCACCGGGGCCGAGCCGCACGACGGCGTACGGGTTCTCGAAGCTGCCCACGAAGTCGTCGCCCGCCCCACCGACGAGGATGTCGCGGCTCTGCTCGTACGACGTGAGCTCGTCGTCCCCCGGACCACCGCACAGGACGTCGTCGCCGGCGTGGCCGTCGAGGCGGTCGTTGCCACCGAGACCGGCGATCACGTCGTCGCCGGGCGTCCCCACGAGGTGGTCGTCGCCGGACGTGCCGACGATCGTCGCCCGGCGCCCGTCGCAGGTGTACGCCGCGGGAGAGGCCGCCGCGACCGGGACCGGCGTCACCAGGAGGAGCAGGCCGAGGACCGCCGGTGCGCGCATCGCCCCACCGTAGGCTCGCCGCATGGACTCGGCACCCCGCCTCCGCGACCCGAGCGAGCTGGTCAGCCCGCGCGCCCGGTTGATGTGGATCGTGGGCGGCCTGGTGCGTGCCGTCGTGCTGATGGCCGCGCTGCTGGTCACGTCGCTGGTGTTCGACTGGTACGACCTGCGCTGGTGGATGCCGGTGCTGCTCGGCGTGGTGACGCTCGCGGCCGCCTTCGGCATCCCGCAGTGGCGCTACGCCGTCCACCGCTGGGAGGTCACCGACACCGCGGTGTACACCCAGACAGGTTGGTGGAGCCGCGAGCGCCGCATCGCGCCGATGTCCCGCATCCAGACCGTGGACTACGTCGAGGGCGCCATCGCGCGGCTCTTCGGGCTCGCGTCCGTGACGGTCACCACCGCGAGCGCAGCGGGCGCGCTGGAGATCGCGGGCCTCGACCGCGACCGGGCCCGCGCCGTCGTCGACGAGCTGACCGTCAAGGCCGACTCGATCCCCGGCGACGCCACGTGACCAACCCGTACGCCGATCGGGCGACCGCGGACCCGTTGGTCGACCATCGCCAGTGGCAGCGGCTCGACCCGATGATGCTGCTGGTCCACCCGATCCGCGAGCTCGGCCGCTTCCTGCTGCCGCTGGTCGGCATCCTGCTCGCGGGCAGCGCGTCCGGCGGCCACGACTGGTGGTGGAACGTCATCGGCGTGGCCATCCCGGTGGCCCTGGGCCTGGCGAAGTACCTGACGACCAGCTTCCGGATCGCCGACGGCCGGGTCGAGCTGCGCCACGGCCTGCTCAACAAGCACGTCCTGTCGACACCGATCGACCGGGTGCGCACCGTGGACGTGACCGCGTCCCCGATCCACCGGGTGCTCGGGCTGACGACCGTGCGGATCGGCACCGGCACCGCGTCGAAGAAGGGCGAGGACGAGCTCGACCTCGACGGCCTGCGGACCCGGGCGGCCGAGGCCCTCCGTGCGCAGCTCCTGCACCGCACCGTCTCCGCCGAGCTGCCCGAGCAGGCCACGAACGCGGACAACACCCGCGCGGTCGTGAGGTTCGAGCCGGGCTGGCTGCGCTACGCGCCGTTCACCAGCTCCGGGCTGATCATCGCCGCGGCCGTGCTCGGCGCCGGGAGCCAGCTCCTCAACGGCCTGGGGCTCTGGGAGCACCTCGCCGTCGACGAGACCGCCGAGCGGGTCTCCCGGCTGTCCCTCCTGATCGTCGTACCGATCGCGCTCGTCGGCCTGGCCATCGTGGCCTCGGTGCTCTCGGTCGCCGGGTACCTCGTCCAGAACTTCGGCTTCACCCTCGTCTACACGCGTTCGGACCACGCGTGGCACCTGCGGCGCGGGCTGCTCACCACCCGCGAGACCAGCATGGACGCCAACCGGCTGCGCGGGGTCAGCCTCGGCGAGCCCCTGGGCCTGCGGCTGGCGAACGGCGCCCGGCTCTCGGCCGTGGTGACCGGGCTCGACTCCGACGAGCGCGGGTCCGGCACCCTGGTCCCGCCGGCGCCCCGCGACGTGGTCACCGGCGTGGCCACGCAGGTGCTCGGCAGCTCCGAGCCCGTCACGGCGCCGCTCGTCGGGCACGGCCCGGCGGCGACCCGGCGCAGGTACGTCCGCGCCCTCGCCGTACCCGCCCTGGTCACGGTGGTCGCGACCGTGCTGACGTTCGCCGCGGACGTCCCGTGGGAGACGATCCTGCTCGGCCCGATCGCGCTGGTGCTGGGCTACGGCCTGGCCGTCGACCGCTCACGCACCCTCGGCCACGCGCTGGTCGGCGGCTACCTCGTCGCGCGGGCCGGCAGCCTCGTGCGTCGTCGGGTCGCCCTCGAGACGCAGGCGGTGATCGGCTGGAACTTCAGCGACACGTGGTTCCAGCGCCGCGTCGGCCTGACCACACTGGTCGCCACCATGGCCGGCGGCCGGCAGTCGGTGACGGTCCTGGACGTGCCCGACGGCATCGGCACCGCCCTCGCCCGCGACGCCGTCCCGGGGCTGGTCCAGCAGTTCCTCGACCCGATGGCCGAGGTCAGATGACCGCCCAGCCGGGCGTGTGCTCCAGGTACCTTCCGAGGTCGCGGAAGCCGAGCCGGGCGTAGATCCGCTCGGCCATCGGCGTGGACTGGAGCGTCGACGTCGTGCACCCGCGGTCGCGGGCCTCGTGCAAGAGCTGGGCCGTCAGCGCGGTCCCGATCCCCCGGCCGCGCGCGTGGTCCAGCGTGGTCACGTTGTAGATGCCGCAGTCGCCGTCGTGGTCGTAGGACATCGCGACGGCCGCCGGCCCGCCGTCGAGGCAGGCGATGCGCACGACGTACGCCGCGGGGTTCGCGTAGGCCTGGAAGTCCTCGTCCAGCCCGAGCAGCGCCACGTAGTCCGGCCACGCCGCGTGGATGAGGTCGAGCTCCGGGCGCGGGGCCTCGAAGAGCTCCAGGGAGATGCCCATGGCGCGGGTCGACTCCGTGACGACGTACCTGCGCGCGTCGAGGTCCGCCCGCATGGCGCTGTCGCCCTCGTGCACCCAGGCGGCGTACCGGTCGACGTGCGCGTCGGCGTACCCCTCCTCCATGGTCCCGATCACCGTGGCCCGCGCATCGTCGTCGAGACCCAGGTCGAGCAGGGCGTTGTTGTAGACGAGGCTCTCGGGCTGCTGGGTGAAGATCGCGAGGTCTGCGCCGGGGACGCGGACGACCGACGCGCCGACCGCTCCACGGGCGTACTCCGTCCACGACGCGACGAGGGTCGCCGCGCCGCGGTCGAAGAGCTCGAACGGCGTCACGCGAACGATGATCCCTCACCATCGGAACCGATCGCGGCGATACCCGTAACGGTTGGATTTCGGTGGATTCCCCGTGTCGATGCCGGGGAACCACCGACCGGACAGCGAAACGGCCCGGCAACGTGCCGTCGGTAGCCTGCCCCCCATGTTCTCGAAGGTGCTCGTGGCCAACCGGGGCGAGATCGCCATCCGGGCGTTCCGCGCCGCCTACGAGCTCGGCGCACGCACCGTCGCGGTGTTCCCGAACGAGGACCGCTGGTCCGAGCACCGGCTCAAGGCCGACGAGGCCTACGAGATCGGCCAGCGCGGCCACCCCGTCCGCGCGTACCTCGACCCGGACGCGATCGTGGCCGTCGCCGTGCGAGCGGGAGCCGACGCGGTCTACCCCGGCTACGGCTTCCTGTCGGAGAACCCGCACCTCGCCGAGGCCTGCGCGAACGCCGGCATCACGTTCATCGGGCCCACGGCCGACGTGCTCACCCTGACCGGCAACAAGGCCCGCGCGATCGCCGCGGCCAAGGAGGCCGGCGTCCCGACCCTCGCGTCGGTCGACCCCAGCGACGACGTCGAGGTCGATCGTCGAGGCGGCGAGTGCGCTGCCGTACCCGCTCTTCGTCAAGGCGGTCGCCGGCGGCGGAGGCCGGGGCATGCGACGCGTCGACGACCCCAAGGACCTCCGCGAGGCCGTCGAGACCTGCATGCGCGAGGCCGAGGGCGCCTTCGGCGACCCGACGGTGTTCGTCGAGCAGGCCGTCGTCGACCCGCGCCACATCGAGGTGCAGATCCTGGCCGACGGAGACGGCGGTGACAACGGGGTGATCCACCTCTTCGAGCGCGACTGCTCGGTCCAGCGGCGACACCAGAAGGTCGTCGAGATCGCGCCCGCGCCGCACCTGGACCCCGAGCTCCGGGACCGCATGTGCGCGGACGCGGTGAAGTTCGCGCGGCACATCGACTACCGCAACGCCGGCACCGTCGAGTTCCTCCTCGACCCCGAGGGCAACTACGTCTTCATCGAGATGAACCCGCGCATCCAGGTCGAGCACACGGTGACCGAGGAGGTCACCGACGTCGACCTCGTCCAGTCGCAGATGCGGATCGCGTCCGGCGAGACCCTCGAGGACCTCGGCCTGAGCCAGGACACGATCGTGCTGCGCGGTGCCGCGCTCCAGTGCCGGATCACCACCGAGGACCCGGCCAACAACTTCCGGCCGGACACCGGTCGCATCACGACGTACCGCTCCCCCGGCGGTGCCGGGATCCGGCTCGACGGCGGTACGACGTACACGGGCGCGGAGATCAGCCCGCACTTCGACTCGATGCTGGCCAAGCTGACCTGTCGCGGCCGCACCTACGAGAAGGCGGTCGAGCGGGCGCGCCGCGCGCTGGCGGAGTTCCGGATCCGCGGCGTGTCCACGAACATCGCGTTCCTCCAGGCCCTGCTCGACGACCCGGACTTCCAGGCCGGCCGCGTGACGACGTCGTTCATCGAGACCCACCCGGACCTGCTCACCGCGCGGTCGTCGGGCGACCGCGGCACCAAGCTCCTCTCGTACCTCGCCGACGTCACCGTGAACCAGCCGCACGGGCCGGCCCCCGTCAGCGTCGACCCCGTCAGCAAGCTGCCGGAGCTCGACCTCGCGGTCCCCGCGCCGGACGGCACGCGGCAGCAGCTCCTCGCCCTCGGGCCGCAGGCGTTCGCGCAGGCGCTGCGCGACCAGGACCGCGTCGCGGTCACCGACACCACGTTCCGCGACGCGCACCAGTCGCTGCTCGCCACCCGCGTGCGCACCCGCGACCTGCTCGAGGTCGCCGGGCACGTGGCCCGGATGACACCGCAGCTGTGGTCGCTGGAGGCGTGGGGCGGGGCGACGTACGACGTGGCGCTGCGCTTCCTCTCCGAGGACCCGTGGGAGCGGCTGGCCAAGCTGCGCCAGGCCGCTCCGAACCTCTGCCTGCAGATGCTGCTGCGCGGTCGCAACACCGTCGGGTACACGCCGTACCCCACCGCCGTCACCGACGCCTTCGTCGAGGAGGCCGCGGCGACCGGCATCGACGTCTTCCGGATCTTCGACGCCCTCAACGACGTCGAGCAGATGCGGCCCGCGATCGAGGCGGTGCTCTCGACCGGGACGACGGTCGCCGAGGTGGCGCTCTGCTACACCGGCGACCTCTCCGACCCGCGGGAGAAGCTCTACACGCTCGACTACTACCTGGGCCTCGCGTCGCGGATCGTCGACTCGGGCGCCCACGTCCTGGCGATCAAGGACATGGCCGGCCTGCTGCGCGCGCCGGCCGCGCGGACGCTGGTGACCGCGCTCCGCCAGGAGTTCGACCTGCCCGTGCACCTGCACACCCACGACACCCCGGGCGGCCAGCTCGCCACGCTGCTCGCGGCGATCGACGCCGGTGTGGACGCCGTCGACGCGGCCACCGCCTCGATGGCCGGCACGACCTCGCAGCCGCCCCTCTCGGCGCTCGTCTCCGCGACCGACCACTCGCCCCGCGAGACCGGGCTGTCGCTGGAGGCGGTCTGCGCGCTGGAGCCCTACTGGGAGGCCGTCCGCCGGGTGTACGCGCCGTTCGAGTCGGGGCTGCCCGCGCCCACCGGCCGCGTCTACACCCACGAGATCCCCGGCGGCCAGCTCTCCAACCTGCGGCAGCAGGCGATCGCCCTGGGTCTCGGCGAGAAGTTCGAGCAGATCGAGGACATGTACGCCGCCGCCGACCGCATCCTCGGCCACGTCGTGAAGGTCACGCCGTCCTCGAAGGTGGTGGGCGACCTGGCGCTGCACCTGGTGGCCGTCGGCGCCGACCCGGACGAGTTCGCGGAGAACCCGCAGAAGTTCGACATCCCCGCGTCGGTCATCGGGTTCCTGCACGGCGAGCTCGGCGACCCGCCCGGTGGGTGGCCGGAGCCCTTCCGCACCAAGGCCATCGAGGGCCGCACGTGGGAGGCGCCGTCGGGCGACCTCACCGATGAGCAGACCGAAGGGCTGAGGAGGAAGCGACGCCAGACGCTCAACGAGCTGCTCTTCCCCGGCCCGACCAAGGACTTCCGCGAGGTGCGGGCGACGTACGGCGACGTCTCGGTCCTGTCCTCGATCGACTACCTCTACGGCCTGCGCCAGGGCGTCGAGCACCAGGTCGAGCTCGACGAGGGCGTCACCATGATCCTGGGTCTCCAGGCCATCTCGGAGCCGGACGAGCGCGGCTTCCGCACGGTGATGGCCCTCATCAACGGGCAGCTGCGCCCGATCAACGTCCGCGACCGCAGTGTCTCCGCCGAGGTCGCCGCGGCCGAGAAGGCCGACAGCACCGAGCCCGGCCACGTCGCGGCGCCGTTCCAGGGCGCCGTCACCGTCGTCGTCGAGAAGGGCGAGGAGGTCGAGGCGGGCCAGACCCTGGCCACCATCGAGGCGATGAAGATGGAGGCCGCCATCACCGCGCCGCGCGCCGGCACCGTGGAGCGCCTCGCCTTCTCCGGCACCCAGACCGTCGACGGCGGCGACCTGGTCCTGGTGCTGGGCTGACCCGATCCGATCTCACGCGCCTGTGCCCGGAGGGGCGTCGACCCATCCGAGGCGGCGTGCCAGCGCCGCGACCTCGCGGCGCGACGAGGTCTGGGTCTTGCGGAGCAGGTTCGACACGTGCACGCTCACGGTCTTCTCACTGATGAACAGCTCGGCGGCGATCTCGGCGTAGGTCCGGTTCGCCACGAGGTGTCCGAGCACCTCCGTCTCACGCGCGGTCAGTCCCGAGAAGGTCCGGGGCACGGACACGGGGGCTTCGGCCGGTGCCGTCAGCGCGATCCTGCCCAGGCCGGCCACCTCCTCCACGCGTGCGACCAGCGGAACGGCCCGCTGCTCGACGGCGTACGCGTGCGTGGCTCGCAAGAGCGAAGCGGCCTCCTGCCGGTCTGCCCCGGTCTCCACCAGCGCGGCCGCGAGTCGCACCGCCGCGTTGTGGTGCTCCCACCACATCCCGGCCGCTGCGCACTTCGCGACAGCCGCCCGCCAGCGGTCAACCTGGTCCGCGTCGCCCGCCACCTGACCTGCTTCGGCCCGGAAGACGGCCCCCCACGCCGGGGCCACACTGTCCCGCGGTCCCGATGGTGCGAAGGGAGTGCCGGGCAGCGCGCTGCGCTCCTCCACGATGCGTCGCAGGGCGTCGCGGTGATGGGTGACGGCGTCCTGGTCGCGGGCGTCCTGGGCACGCTGGACCAGGTCGGCAGCCGCACGGGCTCCCCAGACCACCAGGCGATCCGCCACGCGGGTGTCCGCGGCATGGAGCGCCAGCGTCCGTTCGACCAGAGGTAGGACCTCCTCGGGCCGGTCGAGGGCGAGCAGCACCTCGGCCAGGGGCGGACCGGACTCGAGTCCGGTGCGCTCCTCGAGGAACGGCATGATCTCGTACGCCCGGGCGAGGTGGTTGCTCGCGGCGCCGAGCGCGCCCCGGCGTACCGCGGCGACGGCGGCCAGCAACCGGGTCGCCACCTCGAAGTGCACGGAGGCGGGCGTCGCCAGCCCCGTGCGGACCTCGGGGTCGACGTCGACCAGGTCCCCTCGGTCCAACAAGGCGCTGATCATGGCCTGAAGCGGCCACTGTCCCCCCGGGCCGACCGTCTCCTCCCACTGCCGCCACTCCCGTGCCTGCGCCAGGATGGCGTCGAGGTCGCCGATCTTCTGCGTGACCCACGACCTGGCCATGAACGCCATGTCCTGGAGCTGGGCGTCGCCCGCGGCCAGGGCGTGCTCCCACGCCGAGCTCGCATCCCGGTCGGCCTCGTCGAGGTCGGACTCCAGGATCACCATCGACCTGACCGCGAACGCGTGACTCAGGGCGGCGTCCGATCCCGAACGCCGGGCGGCTGCCAGCGCCTCGGCCGCGGTGGCTATGGCCTCGTCCTGCTGACCGGCCCACATGTGGTTCTCGGCCTTCCAGGCGAGCGCGTCGGCGTGCTGCCGACTGTCGGCGTGCGCGCTGGTCAGTCGCAGCACCGCATCGCTTCTACCCTCGGTCGAGTCCTCGACCAGGCCGAGGTGCCACGACATGTCGTCGAGGAGGATGAGCAGGGAGCTCGCCCACAACGCGTCGCGTTCGGTGTCGACGAGGTCACAAGCGCGGCCGATCAGCCGCCAGGCGTCCGCGACGCGGTCGGCGAGATCGCAGGCGCGGCCCGCCCGCTCCAGCAGTCGCGCGTGCGCGACGTCGTCCTCGGGGTCCGGCGCGCCGGTGTCCCAGACGTCGGCGGCCCGCACGAGCAGATCGGCCGCCTCGCGGCGTACCCGCAGGCCTTCGGCAACGTCGGCCGCCCGCAACAACGTCGTGAAAGCCGACGTGTCCGAGCCGGACCGCTCGTGATGAGATGCCAGGTCCCCGAGCCGTCGCAGCTCGTCGACCCCGTCGGCGCTGGTGGAGGCCAGGAATCGTGCCCATACGGCGTGCACCGGTGCGGCCTCGCCCGGCAGATAGCTCTCGAGGAGGACGTCGGCGAGCAGCGGGTGGCGGAACCAGACGCTGTCCGCGTCCAGCGTGACCACTCCGGCGTCGAGGGCAGCCCGCAGCGGGGCGACGATCTCGATGCCCACGTCGGCGCCGACGGCTGAGAGCGTCGCCATCTTGGTCGGTCGCCCCGCCACGGCGAGCAGACGCGCCAGCTCACGGGCCGGGCCGTTCTGGGCACGCCAGCTCTCGAGCAGCGCTTGGCGCAGCTCGTCGGGGACGGCGTTCGGCAGGTCGGAGGCCTCCAGGGAGGTCCGTCGGGTCAGGAGCTCGGTGAAGAACGGGTTGCCTCGAGAACGTTCGTACACCTGGTCGACCAGTCGAGACGAGGGTTCGCCACCCAGGAGGGTCGCGACCTGCTGCTCGGTCTGCTCCCGGTCGAGCCTGGGCAAGCCCAGCTCGCGGGTGCCGGGCAGGCGTCTCAGGCTGCCCAGCCAGCGCTGGAAGTCTTCCGATCCGACCTGCTCGTCCCGCTGGGTCGCGAGCAGGACGAAGGGTTGCTGAGAGAAGCCCGCCACGAGGTAGGCCAGTGCGTCCCAGGTGGACGGGTCGGCCCACTGGACGTCGTCGACGACGAGCACGGTCGGTCCGCGCGACACGACCCGGCCGATGAGCGCGTCCACCACGGTCATCAGGTGCGAGCCGGAGCCGGCGGGGGCTGCGCCCAGGGACGGCAGCACCAGAGCGGCGGCCGGCATCTCCTCGATGATGGCGGCTCTCTCCGTGTCGCCGGCGCCGGCGAGCCAGCCCTCCAGGGCGAGCACCAACGGGTGGTAGGACGCCTCCACCGCACCGAAGCGCAGCGCCTGCCCCCAGAGCACCTGGATGCCGTCGGCCCGGGCGAGCTCGACGACGGCTCGCACGAGCGTCGTCTTGCCGACGCCGGCCTCGCCCTGCACGAGCACGGCCTGTGGGGAGCCGCTCGCGCCGAGCCGGACGACCTCGAGCAACGAGTGCAGCTCGTCGTCACGACCACTGAGCGGCACGGCCGCGCTGGCCCCCATCGGACCAGTGTCGTCCCGCGCGCCGGTCGTGTCGCCCCGGTTGCGACTGAGGGGTCCGAGCCGGCAACTGAGGGGTCCTTCCGGATCCGCTCCTCGTGCCCTCAGGACGAGCGTGAGGACATCAGCCGGACCCACCACAAGGAGCAAGTCGATGAACACCAACCTCAGCACCCTCAGCATCCGCACCGCCGCGCTCGTCTCCGCCATCGCCGTCGCGACCGTGGTCGCCTCACCCGCCATGGCTCAGCACGGCCGTGAAGACAACCGCCCCGCCCACGTGTCCGCCGCGGGCCCGATGGGTTACGGCACGCCGCTGGCCGCGCTGGACGGCCAGACCCTGGTGCAGTACCTCCAGCAGCACCAGGCGTCGGACCGTCGCACCGCCACGGTCATCTGATCCGCCTCCGACGACAGGGTCGTGTGCCTGAGAACGCGCCATGGCGCAGCCTCAGGCACACGACCCCTTCAGCGTGGCCCTACGCCGAGCCGTCGGTCGCTGACACCCGCAGGATGCGGTCGTCGCCGCCGTCGGGCCGACCCCTGCCGTCGCGGTTGCTGGTCGTGATCCAGAGCGAGCCGTCCGGGGCGAGCTGGACGTCGCGGAGCCTCCCGTACTGCTCCTGCAGCATCGGCGTCGGGTCGCCGCCCGACAGCGGGACTCGCCACAGTCGCTGACCCGCCAGCGCCCCGACGTACGCGATGTCGTCGACGATGGCCAGCCCGGACGGACTCGCCTCGTCGGTGGACCAGGTGACGAGGGGGTTCGTGTACCCAAGTGATTCAGCGTCGTCCCCCATGCCCTCGACGACCGGCCACCCGTAGTTCTTGCCCGGCTCGATGCGGTTGACCTCGTCGAAGGTGTCCTGGCCGAACTCGGTGGCGTACATGCGGCCCTTCGAGTCCCAGGCGAGCCCCTGGACGTTGCGGTGCCCCATCGACCAGACCAGCGAGTCGGGCTCGGGGTTGGCCGGCGAGAGCGGCGGCTGCCCGGTCGTCGTCATCCTCAGGATCTTGCCGTTCAGGCTCACGGGGTCCTGGGCCCGCGACGGGTCACCGGCGTCGCCCACCCCGGCGTACAGCTGGCCGTCCGGCCCGAACGCCAGCCCTCCGCCGTCGTGGTAGCTCGCCTTGGCGATGCCGTCCAGGATCACCTGCAGGTCGTAGATCCCGGACCCGGACGGGTCGAGGTGGAACCGCACGATCCGGTTGTCGGACTCGGCCGTCAGGTAGGCGTAGACGAATGCGTGGCCGGAGTGGATGAAGAGCGGGTCCAGCGCGAGGCCCAGGAGGCCGCCCTCCCCGTCGGCCACCACGCCGGGCACGGTCGCGACGAGGGTCTTGCTCCCGCCGTCGGCCGGCACCTGGTAGATCCGGCCGGTCGGACGCTCGCCGACCAGAGCGCTGCCGTCGGGCAGGAACACCAGCCCCCACGGGACGTCGAGGCCGGTGACGAGCACCTCGGCGTCGCCCTGTGAGTGGTCGGGCCGTCCCGGTCCACCACACCAGCGCGGCGATCACCAGCGCGGCCAGGCCGACCGTCGCCACGACCCGCGAGAGCACCCTCACGCAGGCCAGTCTCGCCTAGGCGGGTCTCCCGAGTCTCGGCCGTCGCGAGCGGCGTCCGGTGCGTGCGATGGCAAGGCGGAGGAGCGAAGGCGTGCGTCAGCACGTCGAGTCGACGACAACGCAGCCAGCGTGCGTGCCGAGCGACGCGCAGCAGGCCATGGACTCGGGAGACCCGCCTAAAGGCGGTCGAGGAAGGCCAGGACGCGTTGGGTGACGAGGGCGGCCGACTCCGCGTCGTACGACGGGAGGCTGCGGTCGGTGAACAGGTGCTGCTGCGCCGGGTAGACGAACAGCTCGGCGCGGTCGCCGAGGAGCTCCACGGCCTGGTCCGCGAACGGCTTGTCCTCCTGGAAGTACTCGTCGCCCTCGCCGCCGTGGATCTGCAGCGGCACGCCGTCGGGGAAGGGACCGACGGCCCACTCGCCCTCGATCGGCATCGCCGACTCGAGCATCACCAGTCCCCGCGCACCGGCTCGCTTGACGGTCTGCTCCAGCGCCGGCGGGACGCCGAAGGAGATGCCGGCGTACACCAGCGCCTCCGGCAGCCCCTCGACCGCGGCGGCGACGCGCTGGTCGATGGTGCCCTCGTCGAGCGACTTGGTGTAGGCGAAGCCGTCCTCGATCGAGCCGAACGTCTGCCCGTCGAAGAGGTCCGGTGTGTGCACGGTGTGCCCGCCGGCCCGGAGGTCGTCGGCGAACGCCGTCACTCCCTCGGTCAGTCCCTGCACGTGATGGAAGAGCAGTACCCCTGGATTCCGGCCATGTCCCTAGACTCCTTGTTCGTACGACTGTCCTCGAATGAACCACTAATCTAGAATGATCGAACAATGCCGGTCAATCCCTCGCCCCAGATCCCGGACTACGACCTCGACGACATGGTCGTGGTCACCGCCCCGGTGCAGCTGCGCGCGCTGGCCGACGACCTGCGCGGCACCCTGCTCGAGCTGGTCCTCGAGCGCGCCGCGACGGTGACCGAGCTGGCGATGGCGCTCAGCCGGCCCAAGAGCACCGTGGCCTACCACGTGAACCTGCTCGTGGACGCCGGCCTGTTCAAGGTCGTGCGCACGCAGAAGGTACGGGCCATCGAGGAGCGCTACTACGGCCGCGTCGCCCGCACGATCTACATCGGAGCCCTCTCCTCGGCCGAGGACATCGCCCTGGTCGCGAACGTGGACGGCCTGGCCACGGCGTACGGCGAGTCCCGTCAGGCCAAGGAGATCGACGACCTCCGCTGCACCCTCGCCCACGCCCGCATCCCCCGCGAGGACGTCCGGGCCTTCTGGGCCGAGGTACAAGCGGTCGCCCGTCGCTTCGCCCAGATCCCCCGCGGCGGCGACCAGGTCTACGGCTTCGTCGCCGGCCTCTACCCCACCGACGCCCCGACGCTGCCGGAGGTCGACTCCTAGAAGGCGATCGTCAGCTCGGCGGTGACCTCGTCGCCGACGGTGATGCCGGTGGGCCGGCGGACGGCGTCCTTGAGCGGCAGCAGGTAACCGCCGTCCTTCGGGAAGAGCGACGTCGTGAACTCCACCTCGTCGATGACCGCGGAGACGGGGATGACGCCCCAGCCGTACGTCGCCATCTTGCGCACGTCGTGGACGTCCTCGGCGGCGTCGTCGGTGAGCGGGAGGTAGTAGTAGGGCGCCGGGCCGCGCCACTCGATCACCACGTTGGTGAAGGTCAGCTCCACGCGGTCAGTCTGCCGCCTCGAGCACCGCCAGGTCGCGCTCGGCGTACACGCGGTGGTGCCACTCCTCGTTCAGCACGGTGAGCAGGCAGTCGCGGACCGAGTACGTCGACCCCTCGGTCGGCCACCCCGGCCCGACGCACGGCTCCGTCTCCCGATCCAGCTCGGCCTGGGTCAGGTCGTCGACGACGCGGCGCACGAGAGCCATCGCGTCCTGCCGCAGGGCGAGCGCTTCCTCCAGCGGCACCTGGGCGTCACGGTTCTGCTCGATGCCGAGGTCGCGAAAGGTGTCCCACGCCAGCGACATCGGGCGCCACGGGTGCGGGTCGCCCAGGATGGCGCGCCCGACCCACGACTCGCTGGCGAACGCCAGGTGCCGCAGGGTCTGGACGAACGACCACTCGCCCTCCACGGACTCGTGCAGCTTCCCGGGCGGCAGCCGGCGGGCGCGGTCGACCGTCGCGGCCCACCGCCGCTCGTTGACGTCCCAGGCCTCGCGGTACCCGTCGGGCGTCGTCGGCCGGAACTTCGGCCGGTCCGGGTCGCGCCGGTCGAGCTCGGCCTCGACGTACGCCGCCACCTCGACCCCGTTGAGCACGAGGTTCTCGAACTCGCCGTCGATCCGCGTGTTGGAGATCCCCACACCCCGCATGAGCACGCCGTTCATGTCGGAGTCGCGGATGGTCGAGCCGTCGAACAGCACCAACCTGAAGCTCGACCCCGAGAGGTCCGACTTCTCGTACGTCGATCCGGTCAGGTCCTGGAATCCCTCGATCATGCGGTCAGGCTAGGACGTCATGCGGACGTCCCGCGTCCTGATGGCCGACGCCTCGGCTGCGACCCGGTTCGCCTGACGCTCGGCGGACACCACCACCGCGACCGCGGCGACCACGATGCCACCGCCGATCACGATCGGGAGCGTGACCGCCTCCGACAGGATCAGCCAGCCCAGGAACACGGCCACCACGGGGTTCACGTAGGCGTAGGTCGCCACGAGCGAGATGGGCGCCACGCTGAGCACCCAGACGTACGCCGTGAACGCGACGACCGACCCGAACGTCACGAGGTACACCCACGCCAGCCAGGCGTCCAGCGGCGCGGCGACCGGCAGGACGTGCTCCCCCCGCACGGCGGCGAAGGCGAGCAGCCAGAACGAGCCGAACAGCATCTCGTAGACCGTCAGCACGAACGCGTCCTTCGGCAGCGGCAGCCGCGGCGTCGACCACGAGCCGAGCGACCAGAACACCGTCGCGCACATCACGACCAGGCACGCGCCGACCTTGACCTCGCCCCCGATGCCCGACGACGTCACGAGCAGCACCAGCCCGGCGAAGCCCAGGAGCACGCCCGCCGTCGTGCGCCGGCTCGGCCGGTCGCCCGACAGCCGCCGGTAGACGATCACCCAGAGCGGTACGGCGGCGACCAGCAGCGCGGCGATGCCGGAGGGTGCGCCCTGGTGCTCGCCGACCGAGACCAGGCCGTTGCCCAGTGCCGGCAGGAGCAGGCCGAGGACGGCACAGCCGACCATCTCGCGCCTGGTCACGCGCAGCCGGCGGACGCCGCTCCGGCCGGCCAGGATCGCGCCGAGCAGGAGCGCCGCCACGAAGTAGCGCCAGCTGGCCGAGGCCATCGGCGGCAGGTCCTCGACCATCACCCGGATCGCGAGGTACGTGGAGCCCCAGACGACGTAGACGATCCCGAGGGCGACGGCCACCATCCAGGCCGCCGGCGGCACCGTCGGTGCTGTCACATGCGTCTGATCGGTTTGCTCCTGTCGCACCCCGTCAGCCTAGGTGCGCCCAGCGACGTACCCCGAGTGGTTTCCGGACAACGAACCGCGATTTCCGGTCTCAGGTGACGCGCAGGGTGAACCACGAGGACTTCAGCCCGACGAGGGTCCGGAACTCCTCGCCGGTCGTCTCCACCGTGCCACGGGTGCCGGTGAGGGTCATGTCGAGGGCGCGGCCACCCCACTCGCCGTTGCCGTCACGCACGTCGACGGCGATCGAGGTGAGCGTGCCGATCGAGGGGTAGTGCCCCTGGACGTTCCCGGCGGTGAGGGGCAGGGTCCAGGAGGAGTTCGCGTTGCCGGACCACCCGTCGTACGGGTCCTGCTGCGCGACGAGGTAGGGCTGCGACCCGGCCGCGCTCCAGCCGCCGTTGCTGGAGGAGAACTGGGTGAACGCGGGCTTGCCCTCGGCGTCGAGACGTACCTGGCCCTTCGTGGCGTCGACGGCCGTGTTCGTCGTGGCGTACTCCGCCGAGAAGCCGCCGTAGACCTGGCACGCAGTGGTGTCGCAGATCTGGTAGATCTTCGCGAGGGTCCCCGACGAGTTGGCTGCCATCTCGAACGCGGCGTAGGTGCGGGCCGCGATCGCCTGCGACTCCAGCGCTGCGGGATGCCAGGAGGTGAACGTCTCCTTCGGCACCACGCCCTTGAGGTAGCTGTCGAGCGGGAGCCGGTTGACCGTACGGCGCTTGGCCTTGCCGGGCTTGGGTGCCCGCGACGCGAGGGCGCCGCGGTAGGCGACCTTGCCGTGCGGGAGGACGAGCGTGATCGGCTGGCCGCCGGCGGAGAGCTCGGCGTCGCCCTTCAGCGTCTTCCACTTCACCCAGCGGCCCTTGAAGAAGGACACCACCGTCTTCGTGCCGGCGCCGGGCGCCAGCCGCCACTTGGTCGCGCCCCTGTCGGGCAGCCGGGTCTTGGCCTTCGTGGTCAGGTCGCGCACCTTCAGTCCGGGGCGGTTGACCACGGTCGTGTTGTTGTCGCGGTCGGCGGAGATCCACACGCGCACCTGGCCGGCCTTCGAGCCCGTCGTCGTGCCGGGGTAGTAGAAGTCCATGATCTGCGCGGAGGTCAGCCCCTGCTGGGCAGCGCCCTCCGAGCCGTACTGCGACATCCCGCGCCCGTGCCCGTAGCCGTGACCGTCGACCGCGATGGTCGAGGTCGGGGTGATGTTCCAGACCTCGGCCTTCCGGGCGGTCGACCCGGCCGCGTCGGCCGGCAGAGCGGTCGAGGCGAGAGCGGCGCACGTGGCGAGGGCGAGCAGGGTCGTCCGAGTCCGGGGCATGGTGGGTGAGAGTAGCCAGCGGCGTGGAAAGTTCGAGAAATCGCCCGACCGCCCGCGACCTGTCGGCCCTTCCCTGCACCTGTCGGGCACTCCAGAGGCGGACAAGTTCAGGGATCCCCGGTCAGCCGGGGATCCCTGATCACCCCGCGGGCACCTCGCACCCCTTGCGGAACTCGACCTTCCGGCAGGTGTCGGTGCCGGGGCCGCCGTTCGCGACGTCCTTGCCACCGCCGCCGAACAGCCGGTCGTCGCCGGGTCCGCCCTTGAGGTTGTCGTTGCCGCTCGAGCCGGTCACACGGTCGTCGCCGCCGGCCATCGACGCGAAGACGCTCGCTCCGCCCCTCAGCGTGACCGTCTCGTCGGCGCCGGTCCCGCGCACGTTCCAGCGCGGACCGTCCCCGTCGGCGAACCTGTTGACCAGCTCCAGGTTTTCGACGGAGTCCACGAAACCGCAGGTGCGGTGGCGGAACCGCACCCCGAACCCGCCCCGCTTCAGGTTGACGTCCACCCGCGCGTGCTTGGCGTCCGGGGCGACGCTCGGCAGCAGCGTGTCCGCACCTCGGCCACCGACGGCGTGCACGCACGCGCCGCGGCGCAGCGCGGCGACGGTCAAGGTGTCCGCGCCAGGCCCGCCCTGCAGCGTCACCTTCCCCAGTGGGGCGTGGAGGACGGTGAGCTCGTCGGCCGACGCGTCGCCGGAGAGCGTGTCGCGACCGCCGTACGACGTGATCGTGTCCCGACCGATGCCGCCGACCATCACGTCGTCGCCGACCCGCGAGCCGGCCGGTCCGTCGACCAGCACGTCACGACCGCCACCGCCGTCGATGTGGTCGGCGCCGCCGCGACCGAGGATCTCGTCCCCGTAGGTCGAGCCGGTGAGCAGGTCGGACCGATCCGATCCGATGAGGGTGAGGAAGGGGTGCTTCACGAGGAGGTCCCGTCCGTCGCCCTGGGCGTGGCCGCGGCCCTTCGGGGTGCCGAGGGTGACGATGACGCGGAACTTCGATTCTTTGTAGGACAACCGGTCCCGGCGGAGCGAGCCGAAGGTCTGCTGGCGCTCGTCGTACCCGAGGTCGATGAGGTCGTCCCCCGGGCCGCCCTGGACGACGTCGCCCACCATCAGCCGCACGCCGCTGTCGTTGCGCTGGGCCGAACGGCCGTCCGCGCCGCCGAAGATCTTGTCCGCGCCCGGTCCGCCCCGGATCAGGTCACGTCCGGCGCCGCCGCAGATGACGTCGTTGCCGCCACGCCCGTCGATCCGGTCGTCCCCACCGAGGGCGAGGATCACGTCCTTCTTGTTCGTGCCGCGGAGGTTGTCGGGGCCGTCCGTCCCGAGGATGGTGACCGCGCGCCCCTTGCACGTGGGCGCGGCCGCGGTGGCGGTGGCGAGGGCGCGGGAAGGACGAGCGCGGTGGCCAGCAGGCAGAGCGATGCGGCAAGGGCGGTCCTCATGGACCCACCGTGGACCGTCGTCAGACGTGGTGCAACCGTCGGGCGGCCTCGGCGACGGAGCCGCTCATCGACGGGTAGACGGTGAACGCGTGGGCGAGCTGGTCGGCGGTGAGCCGCTCGGCCACCGCGAGGCTGAGCGGGTGGATGAGCTCGCTCGCGCGCGGCGCCACGATCACCCCGCCGACGACGATCCCGGTGCCGACGCGGCAGAAGAGCTTCACGAAGCCGTCGCGCACCCCCTGCATCTTCGCCCGCGCGTTGCCGGCCAGCGGCAGCATCACCTGCTCGACCTGCATCTCGCCGGCGTCGACGGCCCGCTGGGAGATCCCGACCGTGGCGATCTCGGGTGAGGTGAAGACGTTCGAGGACACCGTGGCCAGGTCCAGCGGCGCCACGGCGTCGCCGAGGTAGTGCCACATGGCGATCCGGCCCTGCATGGCCGCCACCGAGGCGAGCATGAGGACGCCGGTGCAGTCGCCGGCGGCGTACACGCCTCTGGCCGAGGTACGGGAGACGCGGTCGACGTCCACGAACCCCGCCTGGTCGAGCGCGACGCCGGCCTCCTCGAGCCCCATGTCGGCGGTGCGGGCCACCGAGCCCAGGGCGAGGATGCAGTGCGAGCCCTCGACGGCCCGGCCGTCGGTGAGGGTGACCGTGACGGAGTCGCCATGCCGCTCGACCGACGCCATCCGCGACTTCGAGAGCACGTTCATGCCGCGTCGGGTGAGCACGTCCTCGAGCACGGTGGCCGCGTCGGCGTCCTCGCCGGGCAGCACGCGGTCGCGGGAGGAGACGAGGGTGACCTCGATGCCGAGGGCGAGGTACGCCGAGGCGAACTCGGCGCCCGTCACGCCGGACCCCACCACCACCAGGTGCGAGGGCACGTCGTCGAGGTCGTAGACCTGCTCCCAGGTCAGGATGCGCTCGCCGTCGGGCTGGGCTGAAGGCAACGTCCGTGGCGCGGCGCCGGTGGACACGAGGATCGCGTCCGCGCGCAGGATCTTCTCCCCGTCGGCGCTGTCCACGACCACGCGGTCGACCCCGGCGAGCGAGCCGCGGCCGACCACGACCTCGACGCCCTCCTTCTCCAGGCGGCGGCCGATGTCGGCCGACTGGTCCGCGGCCAGCTTCAGCACCCGCTTGTTGACCCGCGTCAGGTCCACCTCGAACGTCGTGGCCCGATCATTGGCCGGGTCGCCCTCGTGGTCGGTGATCCGCACCCCGAGCTCGGCCGCGTCGGCCATCTCGGTCATCAGGTCCGCGGTGGCGATGAGGGTCTTGCTCGGCACGCAGTCGGTCAGCACGGCGCTGCCGCCGATGCCGTCGGAGTCGACGACGGTCACCTTGGCGCCGAGCTGGGCGGCGACCAGGGCGGCTTCGTACCCGCCGGGGCCACCCCCGACGATCACGACCTCGTAGACGGGGAGCACGCTCCTCATCAGAGGTTGATCATGTGGCCGGCGATGCCGTGCACCGACTCCTTGATCGCCTCGGTGAGCGTGGGGTGGGCGAAGACGTTGCGCGCGACCTCGTCGGCGGTCAGGTCCCACTGCTGGGCCAGCGTGAGCACCGGCAGCAGCTCGGTCACCTCGGGGCCGATCATGTGCGCGCCGAGGATCTCGTTGTACTTCGCGTCGGCGACGACCTTCACGAAGCCGACCGCCTCGCCGAGCCCCTGCGCCTTGCCGTTGGCGCTGAAGGGGAAGGTGGCCGTCTTGACGTCGTACCCCTTCTCCTTGGCCTGCGCCTCGGAGTACCCGAAGGAGCCGATCTGCGGCTGGCAGTACGTCGCCCGCGGCACCATGTCGTAGTTGATCGGCATGGTCTCCGCGCCGGCGATCGTCTCGGCGGCCACGATCCCCATCGCCTCGGCGACGTGGGCGAGCATGAACTTCCCGGTGACGTCGCCGATCGCGTAGACGTTGGGGACGTTGGTGCGCATGTACTCGTCGATCTCGATGGCGCCGCGCTCGGTGGTCGCCACGCCGGCGGCCTCCAGGCCGTAGCCCTCCAGTCGCGGGGCGAACCCGAACGCCGCCAGCATCTTGTCGGCCTCGAGCACCTGCGAGTCTCCGCCGGCCGCGGGGCTGACGGTGACGCGGACGCCGGAGCCGGTGTCCTCGACGTTCTCGACCTTGGTCGAGAGCATCACCTTCACGCCGAGCTTCTTGTAGTGCTTGAGCAGCTCCTTGGAGACCGCCTCGTCCTCGGTCGGCACCATGCGGTCGAGGAACTCCACGATCGTCACGTCGACCCCGAAGTTCTTCATCACGTAGGCGAACTCGACGCCGATCGCGCCGGACCCGCCGATGATGATCGAGCTCGGGAGGTTCTCGTCGAGGATCTGCTCCTCGTAGGTCACGACGTTCTGGCTGACCTGCATCCCCGGCAGCATCCGCACGGTCGCGCCGGTGGCCAGGATCAGGTTGTCGAAGGTGTACGACGTGCTGCCGCCCTCGTGGTCCTTCACCTCGACGTCGTGGCGGCCGGTCAGCGCGCCCCAGCCGTCGATCTCGGTGATCTTGTTCTTCTTCATCAGGAAGTGGACGCCCTTGACGATGCCGGCGCTCACCTGGCGGGAGCGCGCGTGCGTCGGGCCGAACTTCATGGTGGCGTCGCCCTCGATGCCGAACTTGTCCTTCTCCGTCGTCAGGATGTGGGCGAGCTCGGCGTTGCGGAGCAGCGCCTTGGACGGGATGCAGCCGACGTTCAGGCAGACACCGCCCCAGTACTTGTCCTCCACGACCGCGACGGACAGACCGAGCTGCGCGGCACGGATCGCCGCGACGTACCCGCCGGGGCCGGCACCGAGCACCAACACGTTGAAGTGAGTCACCGGGCCACCCTATTGCGGATCATCGTCTTGCCGATCCCAGGCATCAACTGCACCCACTACCCTGGGCCCCCGTGACGCTGTACGCCGCCTACGGGTCGAACCTGGACCCGGCCCGCATGGGCCAGCGGTGTCCCCACTCCCCGCTCCAGACGACGGGCTGGCTGACCGGCTGGCGGCTGACCTTCGGCGGCGAGGACCTCGGGTGGGACGGCTCGCTCTCCACGATCGTGGAGGACCCGATCGACCAGGTCTTCGTGGCGGTCTACGACGTCAACCGCGAGGACGAGGCGTCCCTCGACGACTGGGAGTCCGCCGGCACCGGCCTCTACCGCAAGGCCAAGGTCCGCGTCTCCACGATGACCGGCGAGCTGCTGGTGTGGACCTACGTGCTCGACGCCTACGAGGGCGGCCTCCCCAGCGCGTCGTACCTCGGCGTCCTCGCCGACGCCGCCGAGGCCGCCGACGCCCCGGTCGACTACGTCCGCGCCCTGCGCCGCCGGCCCTGCCGGAGCACGGGCCTCTAGAGTTTCGTCGGTCGAGGAGGGACGAGTCCCGTCACGAGACCCGGTGTCCCGACCGACCGTCTCAGCCGATCCCGCCCGCGTGCCCGCCGTTCGGGCCGAGGAGCTCGATCGACGGCTTGCCGTGCTCGTCGAGGCCGACACGCAGCCGGACCCGCCCCTCGGCGTCCCAGAAGGTCAGCGCGACCGACCCGTCCGGCTCCTGCGCCAGCCGGAACCGCTCGGCCGGCGCCTCCCCGGGATCGACGCCGACGTGGTCGCTCACGCGTCGCCCTGGTGGGTGACGGCCTCGACGTTGTTGCCCTCGGTGTCGCGGACGAACCCGCCGAAGTACGACGCGTGGTACTCCGGCCACAGCCGCGGCTCGTGCAGCACCTCGGCGCCGAGCTCCACGGCCGCGGCCACGAACGCGCGCACGGCGTCCGCGTCGGCCGCCTGGAAGGCGAGGTGCATCTCGCGGTTCTCGCCGACGCCGTCGAAGGTCGAGATCCAGAAGTCCGGGCTGTCGGTGCCGTAGCCCACCGCCGTACCGAAGTCCATCACCCGCCGGTAGCCGAGGACGCCGAGCACCTGGTCGTAGAAGGCCCCGGCCTTTTCCATGTCCGTCACGTTGATGCCGAAGTGGTCGATCATGGGCCGATCCTGCCCGGTCCGCTGGTCGAGGAGGGCCGAAGGCCTGTCACGAGACCCGGCGACTGGCGGGCGGACCCCTCACCGGGTCTCGTGACGGTCGCTGCGCGACCTCCTCGACCAGCGATGGCGCCGACTAAGGTCCTGCGCATGACCGAGACGACGAACCCCTCGCCGTACGAGCTCGCCGAGCGGGCCGCGGCCGTGCTCGCCGAGAAGACCGGGGTCGAGAAGCACGACGTCGCGCTGGTGCTGGGGTCCGGCTGGCTGCCGGCCGTCGACGCGCTCGGCGAGGCCACGGCCGAGATCGACACCACGGACCTGCCCGGCTTCTCCGCCTCCGCGGTCGCCGGGCACTCGGGCAAGATCCGCAGCGTCCGGGCGGGCGACAAGCAGCTGCTGGTGTTCCTCAGCCGCACCCACTACTACGAGGGCAAGGGCGTCGCGGCCGTCGTGCACGGCGTCCGGACCGCGGCCAAGGCGGGCTGCCGCGCCATCGTGCTGACCAACGGCTGCGGCGGGCTGAAGGAGACCTGGACGCCCGGCACGCCCGTGCTGATCTCCGACCACATCAACCTGACCGGCCGGTCCCCCATCGAAGGCGCGCACTTCGTCGACCTGACCGACCTCTACTCCAGCCGCCTGCGCCAGATGTGCCGCGAGGTGGAGCCGAGCCTCGACGAGGGCGTCTACGTCCAGTTCCCCGGCCCCCACTACGAGACCCCGGCGGAGATCGGCATGGTCCGCGCGATCGGCGGCCACCTGGCCGGCATGAGCACCACGCTGGAGGCGATCGCGGCCCGCGAGGCCGGCATGGAGATCCTCGGCATCAGCCTGGTCACCAACCTCGCGGCCGGCATCTCCGGGCAGCCCCTCAACCACGAGGAGGTCCTCGAGGCCGGCAAGGCGGCCGCCTCGCGGATGGGCGAGCTGCTCACCAAGATCGTGCCCCGCATCTGAGGACCTAGTCGACCTCGAGGTCGAGCCGCCGGGCGAGCTGGTCCAGGGAGCGGCCGGCCTGGCGGCGTACGGCCGCCTCCGCGTCCTCCAGCAGGCCACGGACGACGTCGACGTGCTCGGTGTCGCCGACCGCGCCGAGGGTGCGCAGCGCCTGCACGCGGACCCGCGGGAGCTCGCCCTCGACGGCCAGCACCGCGGCGTGCGGGCCGGCCTCACCGAGCTCGCGCTTGGTCGAGACCTTGAGGCACATCTCGGCGGGCCGCCAGTGCTCGTCGTCCAGTCCCGCGACGACAGCGGGTGCGGCGGCGTCGTGCCAGACGTACAGCAGGCCGCGCGCACCCCACGTGCGCACCCAGTAGTCCTTCCACTGCGCGGGGTAGAGCTTCGGGGAGTCCTCGTCGAAGACCACGCCGGTCAGGTACGGCATCGCGTCGAGGTGCTCGTTGCGGTCGGCCCCCTCGAGCAGCTCGACGCACAGGTCGACCGTCGCCCGCTCGCCGATCCGCCCGGCGAGCTCGCGGACCAGCTCGCCGACGGGGGCGTCCAGGTCGCGGGGCGGCGGCAGGGTGCTCACCCGCCGAGCATGGCAGCGACCGCCGACGGGTACGTCTCCTGATCCCTGGCCATCGCGAGCGCGGCGCGCAGCGGGGCAGGGACCAGGAGTCGTGCCCTAGCCTGCGCGCATGAGTGACTCGCTGGACGCCCTCCTCGCTCGCGCCGAGGGGTGGGCGGCCCAGGACCCCGACCCGTTCACCAAGGCCGAGCTGCTGGCGCTCATCTCCGCTCGCGACGAGGCCGAGCTGGCCGACCGCTTCGACGGCACCCTCGAGTTCGGCACGGCCGGCCTGCGCGGCGCCCTCGGCGCGGGCTCGAACCGGATGAACCGGGTCGTCGTCACCCGCGCGGCCGCCGGCCTGGCGGCGTACCTGAAGGAGTCCGGCGCCCCGGCCGGCGCCTCGGTGGTGATCGGGTACGACGCCCGGCACAACTCCGACGCCTTCGCCCGGGACACCGCGGAGGTCATGACCGGGGCTGGCCTGCGCGCGCTGGTGATGCCGCGCCCGCTGCCCACTCCCCTGCTGGCGTTCGCGATCCGCGAGCTCGGCTGCGTGGCCGGCGTGATGGTCACCGCGAGCCACAACCCGCCGCAGGACAACGGGTACAAGGTGTACCTCGGCGACGGTTCGCAGATCGTCCCGCCGGCCGACGGCGAGATCGCCGCGCACATCGAGGCGGTCGGCGACCTCACCGAGGTGCCCCGGGGCACCCCGGGCAAGGTGCTGACCGAGGACATCGTCGACCGGTACCTCGACACGGTCGCCGGCCTCGCCGGAGACGGACCGCGCGACCTGCGGACGGTCTACACGCCGCTGCACGGTGTGGGAGGTACGTCGGTGCTGCAGGTCCTGGAGACGGCCGGGTTCGAGGCCCCATCGGTGGTCGAGCAGCAGGAGGAGCCCGACCCGGACTTCCCGACCGTGGCCTTCCCGAACCCCGAGGAACCCGGCGCCATGGACCTCGCGATGGCGCTGGCCGAGGCCCACCACGTCGACCTGGTCGTGGCCAACGACCCGGACGCCGACCGGTGCGCGGCCGCCGTGCCGAGCCCGCACGGCTGGCGGATGCTGCGCGGCGACGAGGTCGGGGCTCTGCTCGGCCACCACCTGCTGCACCAGGGCAAGAAGGGCACCTACGCCTGCTCGATCGTCTCCTCCTCGCTGCTGGGGAAGATGGCCGCCGAGCACGGCCAGCCGTACGTCGAGACGCTCACCGGCTTCAAGTGGATCAGCCGCGTGCCCGACCTCGCCTTCGGCTACGAGGAGGCGCTGGGCTACTGCGTCGACCCCGAGCACGTGAAGGACAAGGACGGCGTCTCCGCGCTGCTGCTCCTGTGCGAGATGGCCGCCGCCGAGAAGGCGCGCGGCCGCTCGCTCATGGACGTGCTCGACCACATCGCCGAACACCACGGCCTGCACGCGACCGACCAGCTGTCGATCCGCGTCTCCGACCTCGCACTGATCGGGGCGGCCATGGAGCGTCTCCGGGACAACCCCCCGGCGTCGTTCGGCGGCCTCGCGGTGGAGTCGGCCGAGGACCTGTCCCTGGGCTCGGACGCACTCCCGCCCACCGACGGCCTGCGCTACCGCCTGGCCGAGGGCGCCCGCGTCATCGTCCGCCCCTCCGGCACCGAGCCGAAGCTCAAGGCCTACCTCGAGGTCGTCATCCCCGTGCACCCCGACGACGGCGTCGACGCCGCGCGCATCTCCGCCGCCGGTCGCCTCGACGCGATCAAGGGCGACGTACGTCGGGCGCTCGGCATCTGAGCCGCGAGCCCGGTGGTCGAGGAGGGAGGAAGTCCCGTCACGAGACCCCGCAACGGGCCAGCCCACCGCTCACCAGGTCTCGTGACAGGCGCCAGGGCGCCTTCCTCGACCAGCGGAGAGGTCAGCCGATCGCGATCGTGACGGCCAGGCCGATGGCGGTGACCACCAGCCCGGCGATCTCGGGGAGCGCCCAGACCCGCTTGGGCGTGGGCGGGTCGCCGCCGGCGAGACGGCGGCGGGCGCCGTCGGCGAGGTCGAGGATCCGGTCGCGGACGTAGTCCTGGTAGGTGAAGGTCTTGTCACCGCCCCGCTCGGTCCTGGGGCGGACGGTGCGCAGGAACGAGTGGCCGATCGCGGGCGAGACGAAGCGCTTCTCGTCGGCGCGGACGGCCATCACCTGGCGGACGGCCACCTCGTCGATGGCGGCCAGCGGGATGTGGTGGGTGTCGATCATGTTGCGCAGGACGAGCTCGTCCTTCTCGACGCGGACGGCGGGCCGCAGGAGGGCGGCGTAGGACACGATCGCGGCGAACGCCGCGCCCCAGGCCACCGGCGCCTCGAAGCCTCCCTCGCCGTCGAAGAGCGCGTAGACCATCGTGGCCACCGCGAGGCCGACGGCCAGCACGCCCATCACCCGGCCACTGGTCGGCGGGAACTTCTCGACGTACCCGGCTTCGGTGCTGGCGCCGTTGGTCGGACCTGCGTCGCGTTCCACCGTCCACCTCCTGCTGAATGAGCCCTCTACGTCGGACAACCCTATGCTTGTCCGGGTGACCAGCTCGCCCACCATCGATAACAAGATGGCATCGGCTACGCCCGGCCAACCATCTGCCGATTTCGCGGACATCACGCGGAACGACGACACCCTGCGCCGCTTCCTGCACGGGCTCCCCGGTGTCGACCAGGTCGGCGCGGAGGCTCGTGCCGCCTCGCTCGGGACCCGTTCCATCAAGACGACCGCGAAGGCGTGGGCCATCGACCTGGCCATCCGCATGGTCGACCTGACGACCCTCGAGGGCCAGGACACCCCCGGCAAGGTGCGGGCGCTGTCGGCCAAGGCCATGCACCCGGACCCGGCCGACCCGTCGTGCCCGGCGACCGCCGCCGTCTGCGTGTACGCCGACATGGTCGGCATCGCCAAGCAAGTTCTCGGAAGCGGCGGCTCTGCTGTCAGGGTCGCCGCGGTCGCGACGGCGTTCCCCAGCGGCCGCGCGGCCCTCGACATCAAGCTCGCCGACACCGAGGACGCCGTCCAGGCGGGCGCCGACGAGATCGACATGGTGATCGACCGCGGCGCGTTCCTCTCCGGCCGCTACAAGCAGGTGTACGACGAGATCGTCACCGTCCGCGAGGCGTGCGGCAGGCCGGACGGATCTGGGGCGCACCTGAAGGTGATCTTCGAGACCGGCGAGCTGCAGACCTACGACAACGTCCGCCGCGCGAGCTGGCTGGCGATGATGGCCGGCGGCCACTTCATCAAGACCTCCACGGGCAAGGTGCAGCCGGCGGCCACGCTGCCCGTCACCCTCGTGATGCTCGAGGCGGTCCGCGACTTCCGCGAGCAGACCGGCGTCCAGATCGGCGTGAAGCCCGCCGGCGGGATCAAGACCACCAAGGACGCGATCAAGTACCTCGTCATGGTCAACGAGATCGCCGGCGACGACTGGCTGGACCCCGACTGGTTCCGCTTCGGCGCCTCCACGCTGCTCAACGACCTGCTCATGCAGCGCACCAAGCTCACGACCGGCGTCTACTCCGGTCCCGACTACTTCACCCTGGACTGATCCCCATGGCTTTCGAGTACGCCCCCGCCCCCGAGTCCCGCGCGATCGTCGACATCAAGCCGTCGTACGGCCTGTTCGTCAACGGCGAGTTCGTCGACGGTCACGGCAAGGCCTTCAAGACCATCTCCCCGAGCTCGGAGGAGGTGCTGGCCGAGATCGCCGAGGCCGACGAGGCCGACGTGGACAACGCCGTCAAGGCCGCCCGCCGCGCGTTCCGGACGTGGGGCCGGATGCCGGGCAGCGAGCGGGCGAAGTACCTCTACCGGATCGCCCGCATCATCCAGGAGCGCGGCCGCGAGATCGCCGTGCTCGAGTCGATCGACAACGGCAAGCCGATCAAGGAGAGCCGCGACGTCGACGTCCCCATCGCCGCGGCGCACTTCTTCTACTACGCCGGCTGGGCCGACAAGCTCGAGTACGGCGGCTACGGCTCGACGCCGCTCGGCGTGGCCGGGCAGATCATCCCCTGGAACTTCCCGCTCCTCATGCTGGCCTGGAAGATCGCCCCGGCCCTCGCGTGCGGCAACACCGTCGTCCTGAAGCCGGCCGAGACCACGCCCCTGACGGCACTGCTGTTCGCGGAGATCTGCCAGCAGGCCGACCTGCCGCCCGGCGTCGTCAACATCATCACCGGGGCGGGCTCGACCGGGCAGGCGCTGGTCGCGCACCCGGACGTCGACAAGGTGGCGTTCACGGGCTCCACCGCCGTCGGCCGCGCGATCGCCAAGTCGGTCGCGGGCTCGCACAAGAAGGTCACGCTCGAGCTCGGGGGCAAGGCCGCCAACATCGTCTTCGACGACGCGCCCATCGACCAGGCGATCGAGGGCATCGTCAACGGCATCTTCTTCAACCAGGGCCACGTGTGCTGCGCCGGCTCCCGCCTGCTCGTCCAGGAGTCCGTCGCCGAGGACGTGATGGACCGCCTCAAGCGGCGGATGGCCACCCTGCGCGTCGGTGACCCCCTGGACAAGAACACCGACATCGGCGCCATCAACTCCGCGGAGCAGCTGGCCAAGATCCGCGAGCTCTCCGACATCGGCGAGGCCGAGGGGGCCGGCCGCTGGTCGCCGCCGTGCGAGCTGCCCAAGCACGGGTTCTGGTTCCCGCCGACGGTCTTCACGAACGTCACCCAGGCCCATCGGATCGCCCGCGAGGAGATCTTCGGCCCGGTGCTGTCGGTGCTGACCTTCCGCACGCCCGCCGAGGCGGTCGAGAAGGCCAACAACACGCCGTACGGCCTCTCCGCCGGCGTGTGGACCGACAAGGGCTCGCTGATCCTCCACATGGCCAACAAGCTCAAGGCCGGGGTGGTCTGGGCCAACACGTTCAACAAGTTCGACCCGACCAGCCCGTTCGGCGGCTACAAGGAGTCCGGCTACGGACGCGAGGGCGGCCGCCACGGCCTCGCCGGCTACCTGAAGGGTGGTGTCGAGCAGTGAGCCCCACCGCCCGCGTCGACGTCCGCAAGACCTACAAGCTCTACATCGGCGGGCAGTTCCCCCGCTCGGAGTCCGGCCACAGCTACGTCGTGGACGACGCCAAGGGCAAGTTCGTGGCGAACGCCGCCCTGGCCTCCCGCAAGGACGCCCGCGACGCCGTGCTCGCGGCGCGCGCCGCGTTCGGCGGCTGGTCCGGGAGGACGGCCTACAACCGCGCGCAGATCCTCTACCGCGTCGCCGAGCTGATGGAGGACCGCCGCCCGCAGTTCGTGGAGGCGGTGCGCCAGTCCGAGGGCCTCACGCCGACCCAGGCCGGCAAGGTGCTCGACACCAGCATCGACCGGCTCGTCTGGTACGCCGGGTGGGCCGACAAGGTCACCCAGGTCGTCGGCAACGCCAACCCGGTCGCCGGGCCGTTCTTCAACCTCTCGACGCCGGAGCCGACCGGCGTGGTCGCCGTCGTCGCCCCGCAGCGCTCCAGCCTGCTCGGCCTGGTCTCGGTCGTGGCTCCCGTGGTCGTCACCGGCAACACGGCCGTCGTGCTGGCCTCGCCCGACCGCCCGCTGCCCGCCGTCACGTTCTCCGAGGTGCTGGCCACCTCCGACGTGCCCGGCGGCGTGGTCAACATCCTCACCGGCCGGCTCTCCAACACCGCGCCGACGCTGGCCGCGCACATGGACGTCAACGCCATCGACCTGACCGGCTTCGCGGGTGACGCCGAGCAGGCCCGCCTGCTCGAGGAGGCGGCGGCTGAGAACCTCAAGCGCGTCCTGCGCCCGCCGGCCGCCGAGTCCGACTGGACCGCCGAACCGGGCATCGAGAGGATGACGACGTTCCTCGAGACCAAGACCGTCTGGCACCCGATCGGGGTCTGACCATGGGGGCCCGCGTGATCGTGCTGGCCGGCCCTTCGGGGGCCGGCAAGTCACGGCTCGCCGCACGGCTGGGGCTGCCGGTGCTGCGGCTCGACGACTTCTACAAGAGCGGCGGGGACCCGACGCTGCCGCGGATCACCGAGGGCGCCAACGCCGGCCTGGTCGACTGGGACCACCCCGACTCCTGGCTCCCGGACGACGCGATGGCCGCGATCGAGCGGCTCTGCGCGGAGGGCCGGGCCGAGGTGCCGATCTACGAGATCGCCCGCGACGGCCGGTGCGGCAGCCAGGTGCTCGACCTCGACGGCGGCCGGTACTTCGTGGCCGAGGGCATCTTCGCCCAGGAGGTCGTCCCCCGGACCCGGGCCGCCGGCCTGCTCGCGGCGGCGTACTGCGTCCGCCAGCACGCCACGGTGACCTTCTGGCGCCGCCTCACGCGCGACCTGCGCGAGCACCGCAAGCCGCCGCTCGTCCTGGTCCGCCGCGGCCTGGCCCTGATGCGCGACCAGAGGCGGGTGGTCGAGCACGCCGTCGCGCTGGGCTGCGCGCCCGTCTCCCCCGACGAGGCGTACGCCGCCGTCACGGCCATGGTCAACCAGCGCTCGGCCGATGCCTGAGATCCCCTGGGCCGACTTCGCCCAACCGGACCAGCGGTCCTGCGGGGCCACCGCCCTCGTGGTGGCCCGCATCCTGAACGACCCGACGTACGCCGCGTACGTCGAGGGCGCCGGCGACCTGAAGGCGCGCTTCCGCACCGAGGCGCTCGCCATGCACCAGAGGATCACCTCGCTCGCCGACGTCAGCGGTCGCGCCCAGCTCCCGTGGCCGCGGGCGTTCGGCACGCCGCCCTGGGCGGTGGCGCGTCAGCTGTCCGGCACTCCTGCGGCCGACGGCACGCGTGCGGCGTACTCCTATCACCCGTGTCGGTTCGGCGCCGACGACGCCTTCGACCGGCTGCTCGCCGCGGGCGACGTGGGGCGGGTCTCCTCGATCTTCATCGGCAGCACCTGGCTGCCGCGTCACGTGGTGCTGGTCGTGGACCGTACGACGGCCGGCACGGTGCACGTCTTCGACCCGGCTCACGGGCGGCTCAGCGAGCTCGCCCGCACGGCCTTCACCGGCCGGAAGGTGGACATCGCGGGCTGGGACGTCCCGTGGTTCGTCGTCACCCCCGACTGACGACCAGGACGGGTGACGCACACGCTTCGACCGCCTAAGGTGCGCGGGTGGCCACCATGAGCATGAACAAGGCGATCCACGCGGCGTTCCGCCGCGACCTCGACCGGTTCCAGTCGGCGCTGGAGCGGTTCCCGGCCGGCGACGCCCGCCGCGGGGCGGACCTGGGGAAGGCGTGGGACAACTTCGACTTCCAGCTGACCAAGCACCACGAGGGCGAGCACGAGATCGCCTGGCCGGCGCTGGCCCAGGTCGGCGTGACCCAGCAGACCATCGACCAGATGGACGCCGAGCACGAGGTGATGGCCGAGCGCCTCGCCTCCGCGCGGAGCGCGATGACCGCCCTCCGTTCGGCACCCACGGCCGCCAACGCCCAGACCGCGCACACCGCGATCGGCGAGCTCAAGACGGTCACCACCGAGCACCTCGACCACGAGGAGCGGGAGATCGAGCCGGTGTTCCTCGCCAAGCACGACGACCCGGTCGTCAAGGAGATGGGCAAGAAGTTCGCCAAGGTCGGGCCCAAGGAGGGCGGGGAGTTCTTCGCCTGGATGCTCGACGGCGGCGACCCGGCCGCGCACACCGCGGTCAAGAGCTCCGTTCCCGGACCCGTGCTGACGATCCTGACCAAGCTCTTCGGCCGGGGGTACAGCAAGAACGTCGCGCCCGTCTGGCGCTGAGTCCGTCGAACTGGGAGCCCGCCAGCCAGGCACGTCAGCTCGCAGCTGTTACAGCGCGCCCAGCTCGGCGTACCCCGGCTTGATGACGTCGTTGATGATCGCCAGCCGCTCGTCGAACGGCAGGAACGACGACTTCATCGCGTTGATCGTGAACCAGCGCAGGTCCTCCAGGGTGTAGCCGAACGCCTCGACGAGCGCGCCCATCTCCTTGCTCATCGACGTCTGGCTCATCAGGCGGTTGTCGGTGTTCACGGTGACCCGGAACCGCAGCTGCGTCAGCAGCCCGATGGGGTGCTCGGCGATCGACGGCGCGGCGCCGGTCTGGATGTTGGAGTGCGGGCACATCTCCAGCGGGATGCGCATGTCCCGCACGTACGCCGCCAGTCGGCCGAGCTCGACGTGCTCACCGTCCGGGCCGTCGTCGGTCACCGTGATGTCGTCGATGATCCGGACGCCGTGACCAAGCCGCTCGGCGCCGCACCACTGGATGGCCTGCCAGATCGACGGCAGGCCGAAGGCCTCGCCGGCGTGGATGGTGAAGTGGGAGTTCTCACGCTGGAGGTACTCGAAGGCGTCGAGGTGCCGGGTGGGCGGGTACCCCGCCTCCGCGCCGGCGATGTCGAAGCCGGCCACCCCCCGGTCGCGCCAGGCGACCGACAGCTCGGCGATCTCCCGCGAGCGGGCCTGGTGCCGCATGGCGGTGAGCAGCTGGCGGACGACGATCCTGCCGTCGGCGGCGGCCACGCCCTCGTCGAAGCCGCGCTGGACCGCCGCCACCACGTCGTCGAGGTCGAGACCCCCGGTGACGTGCTGCTCGGGGGCGTAGCGCACCTCGGCGTACACCACCCCGTCCGCCGCCAGGTCCTCGACGCACTCGCGAGCGACCCGGGCGATGTCGTCGGCGCGCTGCATGACCGCGACGGTGTGGTCGAACGTCTCCAGGTACCTCACCAGCGAGCCCGAGTCGGCCGACTCCGCGAACCAGCGGCCCAACGACTCGGCGTCCGCGGCGGGCAGCTCGTGGCCGATCTCCTGCGCGATCTCCACGATGGTCTGCGGCCGCAGCCCGCCGTCGAGGTGGTCGTGCAGCAGGGCCTTCGGCGCCCTCTTGACCTGCTCGGCGGAGGGACGAGGTGCGTCGACGTCGAGGATCACGGACATGCGGAGGAGTGTCGCAGACCGGATAAGTTCGCCGGGTGCGCACCTTCACCACCCTCCAGGACCTGACCGCGGCCGTCGGAGAGGACCTCGGCACCAGCGACTGGCTGACCATCGAGCAGGAGCGCGTCGACGCGTTCGCCGAGGCCACCGGCGACCACCAGTGGATCCACGTCGACGTCGAGCGCGCGGCAGGCGGGCCGTTCGGCGGCACGATCGCCCACGGGTACCTCACGCTCGCGCTGATCCCGATGCTCGGCACCCAGATCTTCAGCCTCGAGACCCCCGGCGCGAAGCTCAACTACGGCGTCAACAAGGTCCGGTTCCCCGCCCCGGTGCCCGTCGGCTCACGGGTCCGCGCGCACGCCAGGCTCGTCGACGTGGCCGAGGTACCTGCGGGGCGGCAGGCGACGTTCGGCTGGACCATCGAGATCGAGGGCTCCGCCAAGCCCGGCTGCGTGGCGGAGACGGTGGTGCTTCTCCTCGGGGCTAGCTAGAATAAGAGCATGGTCACCCGGCTCACGATCCCCACCCGGCTGGTGCTCGAAGCCCTGCTGGCCGACCTCGACACCGAGCGCTACGGGCTGGAGCTGGCCCAGGCGGCCGGGCTCCCGACCGGGACCGTCCACCCGATCCTGGCCCGTCTGGAGGGGCAGGGGTGGGTCACGTCGCGCTGGGAGGACGTCGACCCCTCGGCCGTCGGCCGCCCGGCCCGCCGCTACTACCGGCTCACCGACGAGGGGCGTCGAGCCGCTCCCGCCCGGCTGGCTCGCGGCGTCAGGCCGCGGCTGGCCGTCCGTCCGATCGGGGTCCGGGGATGAACGGCCCGACTGCGCTCGCCGACCTGGCGGCAGCGATGCTCCCGTCGTGGTCGCGCGACCGGTACGCCGCAGAGTTCCACGCCGAGCTCGCGGAGCTCGGACGGGCGGCCCGGTGGCGGCACGCCCTCGGTCTGCTGGTGTCGGCGCCGCTGCTGCGGATCACGGTCCTGCGCGCCCAGGCCGTCGCCGCCGGGTTCCACCCGACGATCGGCTGCCTGACCGGCGTCCGGCACCGCTGGCGCGCTGCCTGGACCGACGACGGCGAGCGCTACCAGCGCTGCCGCCGGTGCGGCATGGACCACACGCCGAGCAGGAGCGGACCCCTCGACTTCAGCAGCCCCAACGCGTTCCCGCGCTGAGCCCTAGCCCACGCGGTCCAGCAGCACCGGCGTCGGCTCGTACGTCGCACCGTCGCCCACGTCGTACCCGCCCTCGAGCGACGCGAGGGCCCGGTCGAAGCGGTCGGGCTCGTCGGTGTGCAGCGTGAAGAGCGGCTGGCCCTCGGTGACCTGGTCGCCGGGGCGGGCGTGCCAGACCACGCCGGCGCCGGCCTGGACGGGGTCTTCCTTGCGGGCACGACCCGCGCCGAGCCGCCAGGCGGCCAGGCCGACCGCCATCGCGTCCAGCCGGGTCAGCGTGCCGGTCGAGGGCGCGGCCACGACGTGGGTCTCCCGCGCGGTCGGCAGCTCGGCGTCGGGGTCGCCGCCCTGGGCGCGGATCATCTGTTTCCAGGCGTCCATGGCCGAGCCGTCGGCGAGCTTGTCGGCGGGGTCCACGTCGCCGCGTCCGGCGCCGGCGAGCATCTCGCGGGCCAGGGCCAGGGTCAGCTCCACCACGTCGGCGGGGCCGCCGCCGGCCAGCACCTCGACGGACTCGGCGACCTCGATCGCGTTGCCCGCGGTCAGCCCCAGCGGGGTCGCCATGTCGGTGAGCAGGGCGACGGTGTGCACCCCGGCGTCGGTGCCGAGCGCCACCATCGTCTCGGCGAGCTCACGCGCGGTGTCGAGCGACTTCATGAACGCCCCCGACCCGACCTTCACGTCGAGCACCAGCGCGCCGGTGCCCTCCGCGATCTTCTTGGACATGATCGAGCTCGCGATCAGCGGGATCGCCTCGACGGTGCCGGTCACGTCGCGCAGGGCGTACAGCTTCTTGTCGGCGGGAGCGAGGCCGTCGCCGGCCGCACAGATCACGGCTCCGACGGACTCCAGCTGCTCGAACATCTCCTCGTTGGAGAGCGCCGCGCGCCAACCGGGCACCGACTCGAGCTTGTCGAGGGTGCCACCGGTGTGGCCGAGCCCGCGACCGGAGAGCTGGGGTACGGCGACCCCGCAGGCCGCCACCAGCGGTGCGAGCGGCAGCGTGATCTTGTCCCCGACGCCCCCGGTGGAGTGCTTGTCGGCCGTGGGCCGGGAGAGCTGGGAGAAGTCCATCCGCTCCCCCGACGCGATCATCGCGCCGGTCCAGCGGGCGATCTCGCGGCGGTTCATGCCGTTGAGCAGGATCGCCATCGCCAGCGAGGACATCTGCTCGTCGGCGACCTCGCCGCGGGTGTAGGCGTCGACCACCCAGTCGATCTGGCTGTCGGTGAGCTCGTGGTGGTCGCGCTTGGCGAGGATCACCTCGACCGCGTCGTGCTTGCTCAAGAATCGCTCCCCTTCCGGGCGTCCGTCACGTGCCGGAGGTCCTCGGGCCCGAAGGCCTGGGGTAGCACCTCGTCCATGGTCCTCTCGCCGTCCGGCGTCATCAGCACCAGCGACTTCCCGCCGTGCTCGTACAACAGCTGGCGGCAGCGACCACAGGGCATGATCACCTCACCCAGCCCGTTGACGCACACGAAGTGGGTCAGCCGGCCCCCGCCGGTGGCGTGCAGCTGGCTCACCACACCGCACTCGGCGCAGAGCACGACGCCGTACGCGGCGTTCTCAACATTGCACCCCACGACGACCCGGCCGTCGTCAACCATTGCCGCAGCGCCTACCGGGAATTGGCTATACGGTGCGTACGCTCGCTCGGCAACGGCGACCGCTTGGGCCCGCAGTGAAGTCCAGTCCATGAGGCGTCAACTATGCCCTACGCGGTTCCCCTCCGCGGGGCGGGCAAACATCGCGACTGGATAACCCTTGGCGTTGCGGACTTCCTCCCAGGGCGATGACAAGGCACCATTCGCACGTACATCGCTCAGGCCGGTTGTCCCAGCCGGTCCCCGAGCACACTTACCTGGAGGCACAGTGATCAAAACGAGGAGAGCCGTCGCAAGCGGCATCACCGCCCTTGTCACCATGGCGGCTCTGACCGCGTGTGGAAACGCTCCCGACTCGTCGACGGCGACTCCCGGGGACGACACCAGCAGCAGCGCTGGCGGCGGCGAGACCACCGCGGCGGAGGGCTACCTGCCCTGCATCGTCTCCGACGCGGGTGGCTTCGACGACAAGTCGTTCAACCAGCTCAGCTACGAGGGTGTCCAGCAGGCCGCCGACGAGCTCGGCGTCGACTTCAAGGGCGTCGAGTCCAACAGCGAGAACGACTACGCCCCGAACCTCGAGAGCCTCGTCTCTCAGGGCTGCAACACCATCGTGACCGTCGGCTTCGCGCTGGCCTCCGCGACCAAGGAGTCGGCCAAGGCCAACCCCGACATCGAGTACGTCCTGATCGACGACGCCGCCGACGGTGGCGCCGACGGCACCGAGTTCGACGGCAAGGCCGACGAGCCCAACATCAAGCCGCTGCTCTACGACACCGCGCAGGCGGCGTTCCTGGCCGGCTACGCGGCCGCCGACTACACCAAGACCGGCGTCGTGGGCACCTACGGCGGCATGCCGTTCCCCACCGTGACGATCTTCATGGACGGCTTCAAGCAGGGCGTCGACTACTACGCCCAGGAGAAGGGCAAGGACGTCAAGGTCGTCGGATGGGACGGCAAGGACGGCTCGTTCACCGGCGGCTTCGAGGCCAACGAGAAGGCCACCAACACGGCCAGCCAGCTCCTCGACCAGGACGTCGACGTGATCCTGCCGGTCGGTGGCCCGATCTACCAGGGCGCGCTGACCGCCATCGAGGACTCCGGCAAGGACGTCGCGATGATCGGTGTGGACGCCGACATCTTCCAGACCGACCCGACCACCGACGACGTGGTGCTCACCTCGATCCTGAAGAACATGAAGGTCTCGACCTACGAGGCGATCATGTCCGCGGCCAGCGGCGGCGACTTCGACTTCTCGCCGTACGTCGGCACCCTCGAGAACGACGGGGTCGGCATCGCGGAGTTCCACAACTTCACCGACAAGGTCAACCCTGACCTGCAGGGTGAGCTGGACACCATCAAGGCCGGCATCATCGACGGCTCGATCCCGGTGAAGTCCTACCTCGCGGGTTCCTGAGTCACCAGTAGTTCCTCGTTCGGGGGAGGTCGGGTCACACCCGGCCTCCCCCGTTCCACATCCCGCCGATCACTAGGATGCGAGGCCATGAGGCTCGAGCTGCGTGACATCACCAAGCGCTTCGGGACGCTGGTCGCGAACGACCGGATCTCCCTGACCGTCGAGCCGGGCGAGATCCACGCCCTCCTGGGCGAGAACGGCGCCGGCAAGAGCACCCTCATGAACGTCCTGTACGGCCTCTACCGTGCCGACGAGGGCGAGATCCTCCTCGACGACCAGGTCCAGCGCTTCGCCGGCCCGGGCGACGCGATCGCCGCCGGCATCGGCATGGTCCACCAGCACTTCATGCTGATCCCCGTCTTCACGGTCGCCGAGAACGTCATGCTCGGCAACGAGGCCACCGGCTTCGCCGGCTCTCTCGACCTCGACGCGGCTCGCAAGCGCGTCGCGGAGATCTCCCAGCAGTTCGGCTTCCACGTCAACCCGGACTCGGTCATCGAGGACCTGCCGGTCGGCGTGCAGCAGCGCGTCGAGATCATCAAGGCGCTCTCGCGCGACGCCGAGGTGCTCGTCTTCGACGAGCCGACCGCCGTGCTGACGCCGCAGGAGACCGACGAGCTGATGGGCACGATGCGCCAGCTCAAGGAGGCCGGGAAGGCCATCGTCTTCATCACCCACAAGCTCCGCGAGGTCCGTGCGGTCGCCGACAAGATCACCGTGATCCGCCTCGGGAAGGTCGTGGGCGAGGCGTCGCCCACCGCGAGCAACCAGGAGCTGGCCGCCATGATGGTCGGCCGGCCGGTCGAGCTGACCGTTAGCAAGGGCCCGCCGAAGCTGGGTGACGAGGGACTGGTCGTCACCGATCTCCGCGTCATCGACGCTCTCGGCCACGTCCACGTCGACGACCTGAGCTTCTCCATCAAGCGCGGCGAGGTGCTCGCCGTGGCCGGGGTGCAGGGCAACGGCCAGACCGAGCTCACCGAGGCGCTGCTCGGCCTCCAGACCCACGTCACCGGCTCGATCAAGCTCGACGGCCACGAGCTGGTCGGCCGGTCGGTCCGCAAGATCCTCGACGCCGGCGTCGGGTTCGTCCCCGAGGACCGACAGGAGGACGGCCTCGTCGGCACCATGTCGATCGCCGAGAACCTCATGCTCAACCGCAGCTTCGGCGAGCCCTTCGTGAAGAACGGCACGCTCCAGCTCGACAAGCTCGACGAGTTCGCCAAGGAGAAGCTCAAGGAGTACGACGTCCGGGCGCCCGGCATCTCCACGCACGCCGGCAACCTGTCCGGCGGCAACCAGCAGAAGGTCGTGGTGGCTCGCGAGCTCTCCCGCGACCTGCGGCTCCTGGTCGCAGCGCAGCCGACCCGTGGCGTGGACGTCGGCTCGATCGAGTTCATCCACAAGCAGATCATCGCCACCCGCGACTCCGGCGTACCGGTCATCGTGGTCTCCACCGAGCTCGACGAGGTGGTCGCGCTGGCCGACCGCATCATGGTGCTCTACCGCGGGCGCATCATCGGGATCGTGCCTCCCGACACCCCCCGCGAGGTGCTCGGCCTGATGATGACCGGCGAGCGTCCGGAAGGAGCCGTGGCATGACGACGCCCACGGAGGAGCCGAACCCCACCGGGCACCGCGCAGGGAGCACGGTCAAGGCACCGCCGACCGAGGGCGGAGCGCCCCAGGACGACCGCTGGAACTCGGCGTTCAAGAGCATCGTGGCCGGCAACGCCGCGGTCGCGTTCTTCTCGGTGCTGCTGGCGGTGATCGTCGGCTCCCTGTTGATCATGTTCACCGACGACCGGGTGCGCGAGACGTTCGGCTACGTGACCGCCCGACCCGGCGACTTCTTCTCGGCCTCCTGGGACGCGATCTGGGGTGCCTACACCTCGCTGTTCAAGGGGGCGATCTACAACACCGGTCGTCCGGGCGGCCCGCCGCTGGACTTCGCCACCAAGATCCGTCCGCTGACCGAGACCCTGAAGTTCGCCGGGCCCCTGATCGCCGCCGGCCTCGGGGTCGGCCTGGCGTTCCAGGCCGCGCTCTTCAACATCGGCGGCCGTGGCCAGATGCTGCTCGCCGGCGCGGCGTCCGGCTGGGTGGCCTACCAGTTCGAGCTGCCCTGGCCCATCCACCTGACCCTCGCCATCCTGGCCGGCGTGGCGGCGGGGGCCGTCTGGGGCGGCCTGGTCGGCTTCCTCAAGGCCCGCACCGGCGCGCACGAGGTGATCTTGACGATCATGCTCAACTACGTCGCCTACTACCTCGTGTTCTTCGCGCTCTCCGAGCAGAGCCTGCTACAGGCGCCCAACACGGTGAACCCGAAGTCGCTCCCGGCGCACGAGTCCGCGACTCTGCCCAAGCTGCTCGGCGACCGCTTCAACCTGCACCTCGGCTTCCTCCTGGCGCTGGTCGCGGTCGGCGTCGTCTGGTGGATCCTGAACCGCTCCTCGCTGGGCTTCCGGATCCGCGCGGTCGGCGCCAACCCCGCCGCCGCCCGCAGCTCCGGCATCGACGTGGGTCGCACCTACACGGTGGTCATGATGATCTCCGGTGCCCTCGTCGGCCTGGCCGGCGTCAACCAGGTGCTCGGCACGGTCACCAGCGGCGTCACCACCGACCTGGACGCCGGGATCGGCTTCGACGCGATCACCGTCGCCCTGCTCGGGCGGTCCAAACCCATCGGCATCCTGTTCGCCGGGCTGCTCTTCGGGGCCTTCAAGGCCGGTGGCTTCGCCATGCAGGCCTCGGAGAACATCCCCGTCGACATCGTGCTGGTCGTGCAGTCGCTGATCGTGCTGTTCATCGCGGCGCCCGCCCTGGTCCGAGCCATCTTCCGTCTGCCTGCGAGGGAGGCCGCATGAGCCACGTCGCGACACCCGCCACCACCCCGCCGCCGGCCGAGCAGGAGGTCGTGCTGCCCGAGGTGCACGTGGTCGACCGCAAGGCGGCGGTGATCTTCGCGGTGCTCACGGTCGCGCTCGGCATCACCTTGCTGTTCGGCGCTCAGGACGGCGACACGTCCTTCCGGATCGCCACGTCCAGCGACTTCGTCCAGCTGCCCACGATCACGGTTCCGTCGACCCTGACGGCGTGGATCCTGGTCCTCGTCTGCGCCGCGCTGACAGCGCTGTCGGTGTTCCGGATGACCCAAGAGCGCAACACCCCGCTGTGGCTCGTCGCGTGCTTCGCCGTCGCCTGGATGGCCGCCTTCCTCACGTGGGCCGCAGCCGGACACCGGGTACCGGTCATCGGCCTTCTCGGTGGCGCGCTGGCCCTCGCGGTCCCCCTTGTCTTCGGCGCCTTGGGCGGTGTCCTGGGCGAGCGGGCCGGCGTGGTGAACATCGCGATCGACGGCCAGCTGCTGTTCGGGGCGTTCGCGGCTGCGCTCGTCGGCTCCCTGACGGGGTCGACCTGGGTGGGGTTGGTGGCCGCCATGTTCGCCGGCCTGGTGGTCGCGTCCGTGCTCGGTTTGTTCGCGATCAACTACCTGGTCGACCAGGTCATCGTCGGCGTGGTGCTGAACGTGCTGATCATCGGCATCACCAGCTTCATGTTCAGCCAGGTCCTCGCGCCGAACTCCGCCACGCTCAACGACCCGCCGCGCTTCGCCCGGGTCCCCATCCCGCTGCTGGGTGACATCCCGCTGATCGGGCCGATCTTCTTCCGGCAGACCCCGGTCGTCTACCTGCTGTACGTCACCGTCGCCCTCGTCACCTGGGCGCTGTGGCGCACCCGGTGGGGGCTCCGCGTCCGCGCGGTCGGTGAGCACCCCAAGGCCGCCGACACCGTCGGCATCAAGGTCAACCGCACCCGCTTCCGCACCGTCCTGCTGGCCGGCGCGATCGTGGGCATGGGTGGCGCTTTCTACACCCTGGTCTCGGTGCCGCAGTTCAACCGCGAGATGACCGGCGGCGCCGGCTACATCGCACTGGCGGCGGTCATCTTCGGCAAGTGGGACCCGATCCGAGCCACGCTGGCGGCGCTGCTGTTCGGCTTCGCCTCGAACCTCCAGGGCGTGCTCTCGGTCATCGGCTCCCCGGTGCCCAGCCAGTTCATGCTGATGCTCCCGTACGTCGTCACCGTCTTCGCCGTCGCCGGCCTGGTCGGCCGCTCCCGCGCCCCCGCCGCCGACGGGGTCCCGTACCGGGTCGACGGCCACTAGCAACCGGACTGGTCAGGCTTTCCCTGAACATGGCGGGCACTCCACCAGCACGACAGGTTCGGGAATCCCCGGTCAGCCGGAGAATCCCTGCAGCGGTCAGCCGAGGCTGTCGAGGGCGACCGTGGCGAGGACGCGGGCGGCGACCAGCGCGGCGCCCTCGTCGACTCGCAGGTTGCCCTGGTGCAGGTCGTAGGTCGGCCCGCCCGGTGTGCGCGTGCCGAGCCGGCCCATGGAGCCGGGGACGGCGTCGAGGAACCACGCGAAGTCCTCGCCGCCCAGGCTCTGGGTGGTGCTCACGCGCCCCTCGACGCCGACCACACGCTCGACGGCGCCGGCCAGCAGCACGGTCGAAGCGGCGTCGTTGACGACCGGCGGGACGCCGCGGCGGTAGTCGACCTCGGCCTTGACGCCGTACGGCGCCACGATGTCTTCGATGAAGTCGCGCACCAGCCGCTCGGCGTGCGACCAGGCGACCGCGTCGAGCATGCGGACGGTGCCACCGACGACGCCGGCGGCGGGGATCACGTTGGGTGCGACGCCCGCGCGGACCATGCCCCAGACCACGCTGACACCGGCGCGGGGGTCGAGACGGCGCGAGAGCACGGCCGGCAGCTCGGTGATCAGCTTGCCGAGGGCGAAGGTGAGGTCCTCGGTGAGGTGCGGGCGGGACGTGTGTCCGCCGCTCCCGGTGAGACGGACCTCGAGCTGGTCGGCGGCGCCCGTGATCGGGCCCTCGCGCACGCCGACCTGGCCGAGGTCGAGGGTCGGGTCGCAGTGGAGGCAGAAGATCCGCTCGATGCCGTCGAGCGCGCCCTGCTCGATGAGCGCGGTGGCACCGCCGGGCATGACCTCCTCGGCGGGCTGGAACAGCAGCCGTACGCCGCCGGGCAGCAGACCCTGGTCGTGCAGGGAGGCCAGGGCGAGGCCGGCGCCGACGAGGCCCGCGGTGTGCACGTCGTGGCCGCACGCGTGGGCCACGCCGGGACGGGTGCTGACCCACGGGTCGGTGGTCAGGTCGTCGACCGGCAGCGCGTCGAGGTCGGCCCGCAGCGCCACGCTGGGCGCCACGTCGCCGATGTCGACCACCAGGCCGGGCTGTGGCAGCCGGCGAACCGAGAGACCGGCGGCCTCCAGCCGGGACGACACCGTCTCGGTGGTGCGCTGCTCGTGCCAGGAGAGCTCGGGGTTGGCGTGCAGGTCGCGGCGCAGCTCGAGCAGCTCGGTCCGGTGCGCCTCGACCGCGGCATCGATCTGGTCGTGCGCGGGAGTGCTCATGTCGGGGGCCAGGCTACCCGTCGAACGCCTCGAGGATGCGATCGGCGGCGGCAGAGGGAGCCAGGTCACCCGAGCGCACCGCGTCGGTCACCTCGGCCCGGATGGCCGCCACCTCGGGAGAGCGCCGCAGCCGCTGCTCGAGCTCGTCGCGGACCAGGGCCCAGGTGAGCTCGAGCCGCTGCTCGGCCCGCTTCGCGGCCAGACCGCCCTCCCCGAGCGACGCCCGGTGGGCGAGCACCTGCTCCCAGACCGCCTCGACGCCGTCGCCGGTCAGCGCCGAGCAGGTGACGACCGGGGTGGTCCACACGCGGGGGCCCTTGCCGTGCACCAGCCGCAGGGCCCCTGAGAGCTCGCGGGCCGCCGTACGGGCCTCCTGCTGACGGTCCCCGTCCGCCTTGTTGACCGCGATCACGTCGGCGAGCTCGAGGATGCCCTTCTTGATGCCCTGGAGCTGGTCGCCCGTGCGCGCGAGCGTCAGGAACAGGAACGTGTCGACCATCCCGGCCACGGTGACCTCGGACTGCCCGACACCGACCGTCTCGACCAGCACGACGTCGTACGCCGCGGCCTCCAGCACCAGCATCGCCTGGCTGGTCGCGCGGGCGACGCCGCCGAGGGTGCCTGCCGTGGGGCTCGGTCGGATGTACGCCGCGGGGTCGGCGGCCAGCTGTCCCATCCGCGTCTTGTCTCCCAGGACGGAGCCGCCGGTGCGGGTGCTGCTCGGGTCGACGGCCAGCACGCCGACCCGGTGGCCCTCCCCGGTCAGCCGGGTGCCGAGGGCCTCGATGAACGTGGACTTCCCGACTCCTGGCACCCCGGAGACGCCGACGCGCACGGCCGGCTCGCGCGTCCGGGCCGGCCTCGAGCCCGGCGATCAGCTCGCGGGCCTCGGCCCGGTGCTCGGGCCGGCTGGACTCGACCAGGGTGATCGCCTGCGAGACAGCGGCCCGACGACCGTCGAGCACCTCGCGTACGAGGTCGGCGACCTCAGGCATCGAGCTGGGCGCGCAGCTTGGTCAGCAGGTCCAGCGCCGACTCGGCGATGACCGTGCCCGGCAGGAACACCGCGGCCGCGCCCATCTCCTGGAGCGTCGCCACGTCGTCGGGCGGGATCACCCCGCCCACCACGACCATGATGTCGGGGCGGCCGTGCTCGGCGAGGGCGGCCTTCAGGGCCGGCAGCAGCGTCAGGTGCCCGGCGGCGAGAGAGCTGACGCCGACCAGGTGCACGTCGTTGTCGACCGCCTGCTGGGCGACCTCCTCCGGCGTGCTGAACAGTGGTCCCACGTCGACGTCGAAGCCCATGTCGGCGAAGGCGCTGACGACGACCTTCTGCCCGCGGTCGTGGCCGTCCTGGCCCATCTTGGCCACCAGGATCCGCGGTCGCCGGCCCTCGGCCCGCTCGAACTCCTCGGTCGCCTCGAGCACCTGCTGGACGAGCGCGTCGCCCGAGCTGCCGGCCTCGTCCCTGAACACCCCCGAGATCGTACGGATCACCGCGCGGTGCCGTCCCCACACCTTCTCCAGGGCGTCGGAGATCTCGCCGACGGTCGCCTTCTCGCGAGCGGCCACCACGGCGAGCTCGAGAAGGTTCTCGGTGCCCTCCGCCGCCTGGGTCAACGCAGCGAGCGAGCGCCGTACGGCGTCGTCGTCACGCTCGGCGCGGAGCCGCTCGAGCTTGGCGACCTGCTGGCGATAGACGTCGTCGTTGTCGACCCGGAGGACGTCGAGCCTGTCCTCGGTCTCCAACCGGTAGGTGTTGACGCCGATCACCTTCTGGGTGCCGGAGTCGATGCGGGACTGGGTGCGCGCCGCCGCCTCCTCGATGCGCAGCTTGGGGATGCCCTGCTCGATCGCCGCGGCCATGCCGCCGGCCTGCTCGGCCTCCTGGATGTGCGCCCACGCGCGCTCGGCGAGGTCGTGGGTCAGCCGCTCGACGTAGTAGCTGCCGCCCCACGGGTCGATCGTCTGCGTGGTGCCGGACTCCTGCTGGAGCAGGAGCTGGGTGTTGCGGGCGATGCGCGCGGAGAAGTCGGTCGGCAGGGCGATCGCCTCGTCGAGGGCGTTGGTGTGCAGCGACTGCGTGTGCCCCTGGGTCGCGGCCATCGCCTCGATGCAGGTGCGGCCGACGTTGTTGAAGACGTCCTGCGCGGTCAGCGACCAGCCGCTGGTCTGGCAGTGCGTCCGGAGGCTGAGCGACTTGGGGTTCTGCGGGTCGAACTGGCTCACCAGTCGTGCCCACAGGGCGCGGGCTGCCCGCAGCTTGGCGACCTCCATGAAGAAGTTCATGCCGATCGCCCAGAAGAAGCTCAACCGCGGCGCGAACCGGTCGATGTCGATGCCGGCGTCGAGGCCGGCGCGGAGGTACTCGACGCCGTCGGCCAGCGTGTACGCCAGCTCCAGGTCGGCGGTCGCTCCGGCCTCCTGCATGTGGTAGCCGGAGATCGAGATCGAGTTGAACCGCGGCATGTGCTCGGCGGAGTAGGCGAAGATGTCGGAGACGATCCGCATGCTCGGCGCGGGCGGGTAGATGTAGGTGTTGCGGACCATGAACTCCTTGAGGATGTCGTTCTGGATGGTCCCGCTGAGCTGCTCCGGCTTCACCCCCTGCTCCTCGGCCGCGGCGATGTAGAGGGCAAGGACCGGCAGCACGGCGCCGTTCATGGTCATGCTCACGCTCATCTGGTCGAGCGGGATGCCGTCGAAGAGGGTGCGCATGTCGTAGATCGAGTCGATGGCGACCCCGGCCATGCCGACGTCGCCGCGCACGCGCGGGTGGTCGGAGTCGTAGCCGCGGTGGGTCGCGAGGTCGAAGGCGACGCTGAGCCCCTTCTGGCCGGCCGCCAGGTTGCGCCGGTAGAACGCGTTGGACTCCTCGGCGGTCGAGAACCCGGCGTACTGGCGGATGGTCCAGGGCTGGGTCGTGTACATCGTGGGGTACGGGCCGCGCAGGAACGGGCTCAGCCCCGGCCAGGTGTCGAGGGCGTCGAGGCCCTCGAGGTGCTCGGGCCCGTAGACCGGCAGGATCTCGATGCCTTCGGGGCTCTGCCAGCCGTCACCGTTGGTCGAGGAAGGCGCGCTAGCGCCTGTCACGAGACCTACGGGGTCTCGTGACGGGCCTTGACCGCCCTCCTCGACCAACGGGAGGTCCGCGAAGCGACTTCGGGATGCTCACGCCAGCGCCTCCCTCGTGCGGGTCAGGAACGCCACGGCGTCGACGCCGACGGCACAGGCGTCGTCGGCCCAGTCGCGCGGCTGGCCCGCGACGATGACCCGCTGCGCGCCTGCCTCGCGCAGGGCCGCGGCGGTCTCGGCCCCCGACTCGTCGTACGCCGCGTCGGTACCGGCCACGCACACGACCGGTTGCCCGGCGTGCTCGCCGGTCTCGACGGCGATCCCGCCGGAGGCCAACAGGTTGGTGGCGAACGTCGCCCGCGCGGTGTGCGCGGCCACGGTGCCGAGGGTGGCCAGGAAGACCGGGGCGGCCGGCGGCGCGTCCCGCATGTCCTCGAAGTCCTCGCCCCACCGGCGTACGGCGTCGAAGTCGGAGGTCTGCTCGGGGCGCTCGGGCAGCGTCTCGGCGAGGTTCGGGAACTCGGTGAGCCCGGTGATCGGACGGCGCCGGGTCGCCACGTCCCGTCGACGCCGCTTCGCGGTCTCGGCGACCCGGTCGAAGAACGACCGGTTCTCCAGCGCGTCGTAGGCCCCGCCGGCCGCCTCGATGAGCTGGAGCTCCTCCCAGCCGCGGAGGGTGAGGTCGTCGGTGAGCTTCTCCACGACGTAGGAGCCACCCGCGGGGTCGGTCACCACGGCGACGTGCGACTCCTCGACCAGCAGGGCCGAGGTGTTGCGCGCGATCCGGCGGGCGAACGGGTCGGACCGCCCGGCCAGTGAGTCGAAGGGCAGCACCGTGATGGCGTCGGCGCCGCCGACGGCCGCGGCGAAGGCGGCCACGGTCGTGCGCAGGAGGTTCACGTACGGGTCGTACTTGCTCATCATCGGCCGGCTGGTGACCGCGTGCTGCCGCTGCGCGACGGGCTTGGCGCCACTGGCTTCGAGCACTCGGGCCCACAGGCGCCGCGCCGCGCGCAGCTTGGCGATCGTGAGGAGCTGGTCGTCGGTGGCGGCGTACCGGAACTCCAGCACCCCGACGGCGTCGTCGAGGTCGATGCGGTCGTCGACCATCCGGCGCAGGTAGTGGACCGCGGCCGCCATCGACCAGCCCAGCTCCTGGGCTTCCGAGGCGCCGATGTCGTGGGCCGCGGAGCCGTCCGCCACCAGGCCCAGCGTGCCGATCCGCAGGGCGGTGCGCGCGACGGACACGGAGTCCCAGGCCCAGCCCTCGGGCTGGTCCTCCGCCAGGCCGCCGCGCAGCGGCCCGCCCACCGGGTCGGCGCCGAGGTTGGTGCCGGGGGCCGGGACGATCGCCGCGACGCTCCACCAGCTTCTCGAACTCGAAGGCCGACTTCACGCAGTCGACGTTGCTGGGCAGCAGCACGACCGGTGCGAGGTCGAGCATCACGCCCTCGAGCGCCCGGTCGAGCTCGTCGACGTCCATCAGCGCGGCCAGCTCCAACCACAGGGAGCTCACGCCGCCCTCGAGGTCGGCCAGCGCGTCGGTGTTGGCAAGGGCCAGCTCGCGCCCGAGCTTGCCGCGCAGGTTCAGGAAGGAGCGGACGTCCCACGCCCCGACCCGCTCCGGCCGACCGTGAGAGCGCAGGCCGTCGAGCAGGTCCGGCGTACCGAGCGGGGAGAGCTCGACCCCGTCGTACGTCGTGCGCGTCAGCGTGTCCCAGACCTTGCCGTCCGCGTCGTCACCGGTCAGCCGGCCGGCCTTGCGCAGCACGGCCGCGGCCGCCCTCTCCCAGTCCGCGCGGGTGCCGCCCGAGCCGTCGAGCAGCAGCGCCAGCGATCCCTGGGCCGGCTCGAGGTCCGTGGGCTCGGCGAGCCCGCCCTCGACACCGCCCTCGACTGAGCCCTGGTCGGTCATGGATTCGACTCTAGGAGCGGCCCCGGGCGGCAGCCAGTCGGGACCACTGTGACTTTTCTGGCGCGGGCGCGTGATGGGATGAGGACGTGATTGATGCCGAGGTGGCCGTCGCGGCCGCGACGGCCGGTGCCGCCGAGGTACGGACGTTCTACGGCCGTCCCGTCGACCGGTACGCCAAGGAGGGCACCGACTTCGCCACCGAGGCCGACCTGGCCTCGGAGCGCGCCATCCGCGCCGTGGTCGCCGAGCAGCGGCCCGACGACGCGATGGTCGGCGAGGAAGAGGGGCGCTCCGGACCGGACGGCGCCGCACGCGAGTGGCTGGTCGACCCGCTCTGCGGCACCCGCAACTTCGCGGCCACCACCCCGCTGTTCGCGGTCAACGTCGCCCTGCACGACGGCGACGACGTGGTCGCCGCGGCCAGCGCCGACCCGATCTCCGGGGAGGTGTTCTGGACCGACGGGCGGGCGGCGTGGGTACGCCGCGACGGCGCTGACTCCCCGCTCTCCCCCAGCGCCGTCTCCCTGCTGGTCGACCTCGACCTGGACCATCCCGACGGCGGCGACAGCGTCCACCTGCTCACGCACCCCACCTTCCTGCGCGACTTCCAGCCGCGGGTGAGCTCGACGACCCTGGCGATGACCTGGCTGGCCGCCGGGCGCCGGGCCGGGTACCTCCACGAGGGCAGCGTCGAGCGCAACGTCCACTTCGCCGCCCCGATCGCGATCGCCCAGGCCGCCGGCTGCGTGGTCACCGGCGTGCACGGCCAGCCTCTCCACACCGGCGTCCTCGGCCTGTTGGCCGCCGCGGACGCCGAGACCCACGCGGCGCTGTTGGCGATCATCCGGGGCCGGACGATGGGCTAGCTCGCCGGCGAGCACACCGTTCACGGGCACTTGGGGCGGTGTTCATGTCGTCCTTGCCCATCGGTGGCACGAGACGACCAGCCTGGAGCCATGGCCCGACCGCGTCGCATCGTGCTGGTGACCGAGTCGTTCGACCCGCGGCTCACGGGGACCGCGGGCACCGTCCGACAGGTGGCCGACCGGCTGACCGGCCTCGGGCACGAGGTGCGGCTCCTGACCTCGGGCCCGGGCCCGGCGGCGTACCACGCGGCCGGCATCAGCCGCTTCGGCCCACCGCGCCGCAACGCCAAGCTGCGCGAGGCGCTGATGGCCTACGGTCCCGACCTCGTGCACGCCTTCACTCCGGGCGGTCTCGGCACCCGAGCGCTGCGTCAGGCACGCCGGCTCGACGTACCCACCGTCGTGACCGAGACGTCGCAGCGCGCCGAGTACGCGCCGCCGCAGTGGCGCGAGGGCGTCGCGGATCGCGCCGACCGGCTGACCGTGACCGCGACCTGGCTGCGTGACCGCCTCGGGTCCGCCGGCGTGCCGGCCCAGATCTGGTCGCCCGGCGTCGACACCGACGTCTTCACCCCTGGCCGCCGCGACCAGACGCTGCGCGCCTCCTGGACCGACGGCGACCTCACGCAGGTCGTCGTCGGGTACGTCGGCAGCCTGCACAAGCGCCACGGCGTACGCCGGCTGGCCGAGGTGGCCCGCGTGCCCGGCACCCGGCTGGTCGTCATCGGGGACGGACCGCAGCAGCTGTGGCTGCGCAGCCGGCTGCCGGAGTCGGTGCACTTCACCGGCCGGCTCAAGCCCCGGGAGGCCGCGACGGCGATGGCCTCGCTGGACCTGCTGGTCGCGCCGAGCACCGTCGCGACCTGCGCCCACACGCTGCGCGAGGCGGCCGCGTGCGGCGTGCCGTGCGTCGCGCCGCGCGCCGGCGGAGCGCCCGATGTGGTGAAGCACCTCGAGACCGGCCTGCTCTACGCCCCCACCGACCCGGTCGGCCTCGCCGACGCGGTGGCCGCGGTCGTCGCGGATCGGCGGCGTCAGCTGCTGGGCGACCACGCCCGCGAGGTGGCCGCTGGGCGCACCTGGCGCGACGCCGTCGACGAGCTGGTGCGCGACCACTACGCGCCGCTCCTGGGTGAGCTGGTCCGTACGGCCGCCTGAACGACCCCCGCCGCGAAGTCCACCGATCGCGTGTGGTATCACCGCGATTTGGTGCGCCATCCGCGGCCGTTCTACTCTTCGGTCACTGAAATCGAACTCCGGCGGTATGACGCTGGAGCGCGGTGATCTCTGGGTGGAGTTCCCTCCACACGTCACCATCCCGCGGTCGTGGCCCGTCCACGGCCCCCACAAACTGCTGGTCGCTGCGGTTCGCCCCCGTGCTGCCGCGACCAGGCGGAGTACCCCGTGCCGCGGCAGAAACAGGGGTGCCCCCCGGCCGCCGGCCGGTCGACCGGACCCCCCCGTCGGTCGGCCGGTCCGGCTCAGGCCGCGAGGGTGCTGGCCGTAGGTCGGGCCAGACCTCGCACTTGTGACCGCGGAACGTCGTCCAGGACCGCTGTTGGCGACGTTTGCGGGTCACAGGTGACGGAATCCCCGGTTAGCCGGGGATTCCGGCAGGGCCGCCCGCCTCAGACCGGCGTACGCCCGTCGTTGTCCTTGTTGCGGATGCCGATCTTGTTGCCGAGCCACACCAGCGGGTCGAACTTCTGGTCGGCGACACGCTCCTTCATCGGGATGATCGCGTTGTCGGTGATGTGGATGCCCTCGGGGCAGACCTCGGTGCAGCACTTGGTGATGTTGCACATGCCGATACCCGCGGAGTCCTGGGCGCGCTCGCGGCGGTCGGCGGTGTCGAGGGGGTGCATGTCCAGCTCGGCGTAGCGGAGGAAGAACCGGGGGCCGGAGAAGGCCTTCTTGTTGTCCTCGTGGTCACGGATGACGTGGCAGACGTCCTGGCACAGGAAGCACTCGATGCACTTGCGGAACTCCTGGCCGCGCTCGACGTCCTCCTGCATCATCGTGCGCTTCTCGCCGGGCTTGCGCTCGGGGAGCTCGACGTACGGCAGCTCCTTGGCCTTCTCGTAGTTGTAGGAGACGTCCGTGACCAGGTCGCGGATCACCGGGAACGTGCGCATCGGCGTGACCGTGATGGTCTCGGCCTCGTCGAAGTCCGAGAGCCGGCACATGCACATCAGCTTGGGCTTGCCGTTGACCTCGGCCGAGCACGAGCCGCACTTGCCGGCCTTGCAGTTCCAGCGGACCGCGAGGTCGCCGGCCTGGGTCGCCTGGACGCGGTGGATCGCGTCGAGCACGACCTCGCCGGTCTCGACCTCGACGTCGTAGTCCTTGAGCTCACCGCCCGACTGGTCGCCGCGCCAGAGCCGCATCTTCAGGGTGTAGGCCACCAGGGTCTCCTAGTCGAAGAACTTCTTGAGGTCGTCGGGCATCGGGGGCAGGGGCTGCGGGTTGAGCATCACCGTCTCGCCGTCGTCGGAGATCGAGACGACCAGGTTCTTGGCGCCCCACTCCTCCCGCGGTCCCGGGAAGTCGTCGCGGGTGTGACCGCCGCGCGACTCCTGCCGCTCCAGGGCCGCCTTCGCGATGGACTCCGAGACCAGCAGCATGTTGCGCAGGTCGATGGCCAGGTGCCACCCGGGGTTGTACTGCCGGTGGCCCTCCACGACGAGGTTCCGCGCGCGCTCCTTGAGCGCCTCGATCTCCTCCAGGGAGCTGGTCAGCTCGTCGGCGGTGCGGATGATGCCGACCAGGTCGTTCATCTTCTGCTGGAGGTCCTGCTGGATGGAGTAGGGATTCTCCCCGCCCGTCGACTCGAACGGCGCCAGCGCGTTCTTCTCCGCGGCCCGGACGTCGTCGTCGGAGATGGCCGGCCGGGCGTCGAGTCCGGAGGAGTACGCCGCCGCCGACTCGCCGGCGCGCCGGCCGAAGACCAGCAGGTCGGACAGCGAGTTGCCGCCGAGCCGGTTGGAGCCGTGCATGCCGCCGGAGCACTCGCCCACGGCGTACAGGCCGGTCACGCCGCTCAGCTCGGTGTCCGCGTCGACCTCGACGCCACCCATCACGTAGTGGCACGTGGGGCCGATCTCCATCGGCTCGGCGGTGATGTCGACGTCGGCCAGCTCCTTGAACTGGTGGTACATCGAGGGCAGCCGCTTGCGGATGAACTCCGGCGTACGCCGGGACGCGATGTCCAGGTAGATGCCGCCGTGCTCGCTGCCCCGGCCGGCCTTGATCTCGGAGTTGATCGCGCGGGCGACCTCGTCACGCGGCAGGAGCTCCGGTGGGCGGCGGTTGTTCTTCTTGTCCTCGTACCAGCGGTCGGCCTCCTCCTCGGTGTCGGCCGTCTCCGCCTTGAAGAACTCCGGGATGTAGTCGAACATGAAGCGCTTGCCCTCGGAGTTCTTCAGGACGCCGCCGTCGCCGCGCACCGACTCCGTGACGAGCAGCCCCTTGACCGACGGCGGCCACACCATGCCGGTCGGGTGGAACTGGACGAACTCCATGTTGATCAGCTTCGCGCCGGCGCGCAGGGCCATCGCGTGGCCGTCGCCGGTGTACTCCCAGGAGTTCGAGGTGACCTTGAAGGACTTGCCGATGCCGCCGGTGGCGAGGATGACGCTGGGCGCCTCGAAGGTGATGAAGCGGCCGGTCTCGCGCCAGTAGCCGAAGGCGCCGGAGATCTTGCTCTGCCCGTCACTGGCGTCCTTCAGCAGGTCGGTGACCGTGCACTCCATGAAGACGTCGATGCCGAGCTGCACCGTGCGCTGCTGGAGGGTGCGGATCATCTCCAGGCCGGTGCGGTCGCCGACGTGGGCGAGCCGGGCGTAGCGGTGCCCTCCGAAGTCGCGCTGGGAGATCAGCCCGTCCTTGGTGCGGTCGAACAACGCCCCCCAGTCCTCGAGCTCGAGCACCCGCTCGGGGGCCTCCTGGGCGTGGAGCTGGGCCATCCGCCAGTTGTTGAGCATCTTCCCGCCACGCATGGTGTCGCGGAAGTGCACCTCCCAGTTGTCGTCCGGCCACGTGTTGCCCATGGCCGCGGCGATGCCGCCCTCGGCCATCACCGTGTGCGCCTTGCCGAGCAGGGACTTGCAGACGACCGCGGTCTTCGCACCCGCGTCGTGGGCGGCGATCGCCGCGCGCAGGCCGGCACCGCCGGCGCCGATCACGATCACGTCGTACTGATGATGCTCGACGCCGCGCGAGCCCTGCCGTGAGTTGGGCGACTCCTCCTCCGACATCCGGTTGCCCGTCATCGGGTGACGGTCCTCCATGGGGGTCTCAGTCATCAGAAGAACCTCGGGTCGTCGAAGGCGCCGGTCGACAACAGGTAGACGTAGAAGTCGGCGATGGCGACGGAGAAGAGCGACAGCCAGGCGTACCGCGCGTGGCTGCCGTTGAGCTGGGAGACCCAGGTCCACATCTTGTAGCGGACCGGGTGCTTGGAGAAGTGCCGCAGCCGGCCGCCCACCGCGTGCCGGCAGGAGTGGCACGACAGCGTGTAGAGCCAGATCAGGATGATGTTGGCCAGGAAGATCAGGGTGCCGAGGCCCATGTGGATGCCGCTCGACTCACCCTCGGCCGGACCGAACGCCAGGATCGTGTCCCAGGTCAGGATCAGGCCGACCACGACCGCGGCGTACCAGAACCAGCGGTGGATGTTGTTGAGGATCAGCGGCAGACGGGTCTCACCGGAGTAGGCCTTGTGGGGCTCGGCGACCGCGCACGCGGGCGGGCTCAGCCAGAACGAGCGGTAGTAGGCCTTGCGGTAGTAGTAGCAGGTCATCCGGAAGCCGAGCGGGAAGATCAGCACGATCAGCGCCGCGGAGAGCGGCCACCACGAGAAGGGCTGGCCGAAGTCGGACGCGCCGTTCACGCAGTCGCCCAGGCAGGGCGAGTAGAACGGCGAGAGGTACGGCTCGGTGAAGTAGTTCGACCCGGAGAACGCGCGCCAGGTCGCGTAGACGACGAACCCGGTGAACACCACGAAGGTGGTCAGCGGGTACAGCCACCACCGGTCGGTCCGCAGGGTCTTGTCGGGGATCCTGGCCCTCGAGGGCCCGGTCACGCCTGTGGACATCCAGTAGTCCCTTCTGGACACGGAGCTTTCTGCTTTTCGTTGGGAGGTTATGCCTCTGGTTCGGACGAAGCCACGGCGGGGATGCCCAGGTGCCGCCTCCTGTGGGGTATGTCACGCGCCGCCCCGCGCTATCCTCGCGCCGTGTCGAAGCCCGCCATCCTGACGGTCGACGACGACCAGCAGGTCTCGGCCGCCCTGGCTCGCGACCTGCGCACGCGGTACGGACGCGACTACCGCGTCGTCCGCGCGTCCTCCGGCGAGGAGGCCCTCGAGGTACTTGCCGAGCTGACCCTGCGTGACCGCCCGGTGGCCCTGATCGCGGCCGACCAGCGGATGCCGCGGATGACCGGCATCGAGGTCCTCGCGGAGGCCCAGCGGCTCGGGTACGCCGCGGGCGCCAAGTGCGTCCTGCTGACGGCGTACGCCGACACCGACGTGGCCATCCAGGCCATCAACGACATCGGGCTCGACCACTACCTGATGAAGCCCTGGGACCCGCCCGAGGAGCGGCTGTTCCCCGTGCTCGACGACCTTCTCGGCGACTGGCACAACGAGTTCCCCGACCAGACCTCCGACGTCCGCGTCGTCGACCACCGCTGGTCGGACCGCGGGCACGACGTGAAGACGTTCCTCGCGCGCAACCACGTGCCGTACCGCTGGTTCGACGTCGAGCTCGACGAGGAGGGTCGCCGGCTGGCCGAGCTGGCCGGCGCGGGGCCCGAGGACCTGCCTCTCGTGCTGCCTCCCGAGGGCGAGCCGCTCCGCTCCCCCACCACCGTGGCGATCGCCGACGCGCTCGGCCTGCGCACGCAGGCCCAGCAGCCGCTGTACGACGTGTGCATCGTCGGCGGTGGCCCGGCGGGCCTCGCCTCCGCGGTGTACGCCGCGTCGGAGGGCCTGTCCACCATCGTGGTCGAGCGGCAGGCGCCGGGCGGCCAGGCGGGCACCAGCGCGGCCATCGAGAACTACCTCGGCTTTCCGAAGGGGCTCAGCGGCGCCGACCTCACGGCGCGCGCGCTGGCCCAGGTGCAGCGGTTCGGTGCGGAGATGGTGCTGGCCCGTGACGTCGTCGGGCTCGAGCAACGCGGCCCGGTGCGTGCCGTCCTGCTCGACGGCGGCGGCGCGGTCGAGGCCCGCTCGGTGATCGTGACGACCGGCGTCTCCTACCGCCGCCTGGAGGCCGACGGCCTCGACGAGCTGACCGGGCGCGGCATCTACTACGGAGCCGACGCCAGCGACGCTCGCCAGGTCGACGGCGACGAGGTCTACATCGTCGGCGCCGCGAACTCGGCGGGCCAGGCCGCCCTCAACATGGCCAAGCACGCCAGGCGCGTCGTGCTCGTCGTCCGGGGGCCGAGCCTGGCGGCGTCGATGTCGACGTACCTGGTCGAACGGATCGAGGCCCACCCCGGCATCGAGGTGCTCCCGGGCAGCGAGATCCGGTCGGTCCGTGGTGACGGCCACCTCGAGGCGCTCACCGTCCTGGACCGCGCCAGCGGCGACTGCACCGAGGTGCCGGCGAGCTGGCTCTTCATCTTCATCGGCGCCGAGCCTCGCACCGACTGGCTCGGCCAGGAGGTGGCCCGCGACGAGCGTGGGTACGTCGTGACCGGTCCCGACATGGTCCGCGCGGAGGGCGGGGTGGACTGGTCGCTCGGGCGCACGCCGTACGCCCTGGAGACGAGCGTGCCCGGGGTGTTCGCCGCGGGCGACGTCCGCTTCGACTCGATGAAGCGCGTGGCCTCCGCCGTGGGTGAGGGTGCGATGGCCGTGCACCTCGTGCACCGGTACCTGGCCACGATCTGATGCGCATCGACGAGCTGCGGCAGCTGCCGATCTTCGAGAAGGTCAGCGACGACCGGCTCGAGGCCTTGCTCGCGGCGGGCCGGACGATCGAGATAGAGCCCGGTCTCCAGCTCTTCACCGAGGGCGAGCCCGCGGACCACTGGTGGGTGCTGGTCGACGGGACCGTCGACCTGTTCCGCACGGTCGGCCGCGAGGAGGCACGGGTCGGGCAGATGGTGCCGGGCCGCTGGGCCGGTGGCTTCCGCGCGTGGGACGACGACGGTGTGTACCTCGCCACCGGACGGGGGGTCGACTTCGGCCGGCTGCTCCAGGTGCCGGCCGCCGACCTCGGCCGGCTGATGGAGGAGTGGCTGCCGCTGGCCGTGCACCTGGTCCGCGGTGTCTTCGGCACGGCCCGGACCATCGAGGCGACCGTGCGGCAGCGGGAGGCACTGGTCACCCTCGGTACGTTGTCGGCCGGCCTGGCGCACGAGCTCAACAACCCGGCCGCCGCTGCGGTGCGCACGGTCGGCACGATGGGCACGACGCTCGACGCGCTGCTGGCCTCGCTGGGTCAGCTCGCGCAGGGCGCGATCAGCGCGGAGCAGTTCCTGGCGCTGGAGGGTCTGCGCGAGCGGATCGAGCCGCCGCCCGCGAACCGGACGCCGATGCAGGTCTCCGACGCCGAGGAGGAGCTCGGCGAGTGGCTCGATGACCACGACATCGAGGACGCCTGGACCCTGGCCGCCACGCTGGCCGGCGCCGGCGTCCCCCTGTCGTGGTGCGAGCAGGCCGCGGACCTCTTGCCCGGGCCGGCCCTGGAGGCCGGTCTGTCCTGGGTCTCGGGGACGCTCTCGGTGGCCGCACAGCTCGGCGAGCTGCGCGAGGCGACCGGCCGGGTCTCCGAGCTGGTCAGCGCCGTCCGCTCCTACACCCAGATGGACCGCGCGGCCCTCCAGCCGGTCGACGTGGCCGAAGGGCTGACCAGCACGATGGTGATGCTCGGGCACAAGCTCAAGGACGGCGTCGAGGTCGTCCGCGACCTCGACCCGGACCTGCCGCGCATCGACGCGTACGCCGGGGAGCTCAACCAGGTCTGGACGAACCTCATCGACAACGCCGTCGACGCGATGGACGGCCCCACCGGCCGGTCGGGCACCCTGCGCGTCACCACCCGCGCCGAGGACGACGCGGTCGTGGTGGAGATCGCCGACTCCGGCCCGGGCCTCGCGCCCGAGGCCGAGGCCCGCGCCTTCGACGCGTTCTTCACCACCAAGGACGTCGGCAAGGGCACCGGTCTCGGCCTCGACATCGCCCGTCGCGTCGTCGTCGAGAGACACCACGGCACCATCGAGCTGGTCCGCGAAAACCAGGAGACAGTGGCACGGGTCCGCCTGCCACGATGACCTCCGTGGAGGTCACCGAGCTCACCGAGGAACACCTGGACGGAGCGGCGCAGGTGCTGGCCGCGCGGCACCGCCGGCATCGACAGGCCGAGCCCCTGCTGTCGGCGAGGTACGAGGACCCGGCGGTGGCCCGCGAGCAGCTCGCGGCGGCGTACGCGCTGGACGACGCCTCGGGGAGCGTCGCGGTCGACGGGGATCGCGTCGTCGGTTACCTGCTCGGCTCACCGAAGGGCGAGAGCTGGGGCCGCAACGTCTGGGTCGAGTCGTCGGGCCACGCGGTCGAGGAGCCGGAGCTGGCGCGCGAGCTGTACGCCGTCGCCGCGGCGCGCTGGGTCGAGGAGGGCCGCACGGCCCACTACGCGCTCCTCCCGTCGTACGACGCGGAGCTGGTGCGCGCGTGGTTCCGGCTGGCGTTCGGGTGGCAGCACACGCACGCGGTCCGCGAGCCCGCCGCCGCCGGTCCCGTGCGCGACGGGCTGACCGTCCGCGAACCCACCCGCGACGAGATCCCCGAGCTCGCGCGCATCGACATGGTGCTGACCGAGCACCAGTCGCGGTCGCCGGTCTTCTCCAGCGGTCCTCCCGACGTCTACGAGGAGCGGGTCGCGGACTGGGAGGAGGACTTCGACAACCCGAAGTTCTGGAACGTCGTCGTCGAGCACGACGGCCGGCTCGCGGGCTGTGCCGTCGGCTGCGACCTCGAGGTCTCCTCCAGCCACGCCGGCCCGGCGGCGCCCGACAGGGCCGCGTTCCTGGGGTTCGCCGCCGTGCGTCCCGACGCCCGCGGGCTCGGCGTGGGCCGGGCGCTGGGCGAGGCGGTCTCCCAGCTGGCGCTGGAGAAGGGCTACCCCAGCATCGTCACCGACTGGCGCGAGACCAACCTCCTGTCGTCGCGCGCGTGGCGTGGGCTGGGGTACCGCGACACGTTCACGCGCGTGCACCGACTCGTCGGGCACTGAGGACGGCCGGCTTCGTGGGCGTGGGTGTTCCTCCCGCCCGGCGGACTCACGGTCTGGCACAGTCATGAGATGAGCGATCGACCGGCGGCAGCCGGCCCGGGCCTCCTCGACGGCCTGGCGTTGTTGGTCGAGGTGGCCGACGACCTGGTGGTGCGCACGGTCCGCGACACGCACCTGGCCGCGTCACGACGCGTGTACGCCGCCGTCGAGCGCCGCACCGGCCGGGCCGCCGTGCTGCCGCGGGTGGTGCACCACGGCATCACCGGCGGTGTGTACGCCGGCATCGGAACCGGCCTGCGGGCCGCCTCCCTGGGACTCGGCGCCGTCGGCGCCACCGGACGCGGGCCGCGGCTGGACGTGAGCCGACCGGGACGGTTCCTCAGCCGCTCGGTCATGGGCCTGATCGGCGACCGCCTCGCCCAGGAGCGACCCAACCTGGCGTGGCCGATGTCGCTGCGCCGCGGGGGCGCCGACGTCGCCGTGGACAGCGCCTCGTTGGCCGACGCCTACCCGGCGGCCCGACCCGATCTCGTCGTGTTCCTTCCCGGGCTGTGCGAGGACGAGACCGCGTGGGACCGTCACGCCGACCGGCACGGGACGACGTACCCGGAGGCGTTGGCGGCCGCCGGCTGGACGCCCCTGACCCTGCGCGTCAACACCGGCCTCGCGGTCCGGGAGAACGGTGCCCTGCTGGCCGCTCTCCTCGCCGAGGTCGTGGACGCCTGGCCGGTCGAGGTCGCGCGGGTCGCCCTGGTGGGTCACTCGATGGGCGGCCTCATCGCCCGCATGGCCTGCGCGCTGGACGCTGCCGGAGCGGCCACGTGGTCGTCGCTGGTCACCGACGTGGTCACTCTCGGGACACCCCATCTGGGAGCGCCACTGGCCGGCTGGGCGCGATCCGGCTCCGCCGGCCTGGCCCGGCTTCCGGAGACCTCGGCCTTCGGGCGGATCATCGACCATCGCTCGACCGGCATCCTCGACCTCGAGCGTGGCCTCGACCTCGACGCGGCACCGGCCCTTCCCCACGCGCGGATGCGCTTGGTCTCCGGCTCGCTGGGCCGCCCCCGCCGACCCACCGGTCGGCTGGCCACGCACGTGCTCGGAGACCTCTTGGTCCGTCAGGACTCCGCGATCGGAGGGGGCCGCCTGTTCCCGGACGCCGATCTCCTGCACGTGCCCGGCGCCGACCACTTCGACCTCCTCAACCATCCCGACGTACGTCGGGCGATCCTGGACTGGCTGGCCGTCTAGGGACCAGCCTCACGGCCGGATGGGTCGGACTCGGTCATCTCGTCGGCCCAGGCACCGTGCTCGGCCCGTGCCCAGCGACTCGAGACCCGTCCGGTGCGCATCCCCCGGCGGGCCTCGGTGTCCCTGACCGCGTACATGATGTGGCCGATCACCAGCAGTCCGAGACCCAGGGCGAACCAGTCGTGGACGAACGTCGCACCCGAGCGCCAGGACAGTCGGACCAGCCCGGTCCAGTACATGACGACTCCGGTGCCGAGCAGGACGCCCGTCGCCCCGGCCACCAGCCAGGCGTTGACCTTCTGCCCGGCGTTGAACTTGCCGACGGGGAGGGTGCCGTCGCGGCGGCTCCGGCTCCGTAGCCACCGCCAGTCGGCGGGGGTGAACCGGTTCAGCCGTCGTACGTCGGACCGGTAGGCCGCCGAGACCGCGCCGACCAGCATCGGGACGGGGAGTGCGAGGCCGCTGGCGACGTGCACGAGCTCGACGAGATGGCGGTGACCGACCGCCATCATGAGCGGACCGTTGTAGAGGATCGCCGCGGTCACCAGGCAGGTGCCCATCAGGATCGCCACCAGCCGGTGCACCAGCCGGACCCCCACGGCGAAGCGGACGACGGAGTCACTCACCGGGCTCACTCACCGATGATCCCGTCCAGCGGGTACCCACGGTCCTCCCAGTAGCCGGGCCGGTTGTCCGGGGTCACCTCGATCTCGGACAGCCACTTGGTGCTCTTGTAGCCGTACATCGATCCCGAGTAGATGCGTACCGGCCCGCCGTGGTCGTGGGTCACGGGCTTGCCGTACATCCGGGTCGCGACGATCACGTCGTCGGCGCGGGCTTGGTCGAGGGTCATGTTCACGGAGTAGGTGCCGTCGAAGGAACGGAAGCGCACCCCGACCGCAGCGCCCGTCGGGCCGGCCGTCGCGAGCAGGTCGGCGACCCGGATCCCGGTCCACGAGACGTCGGGGACGTGCCATCCGGTGACGCACTGGAACGTGTCGGTGAACGACTTCTGGGGCATGGCCTCGAGATCGGCCAGCGAGTAGCTCGTCGGATGATCGACCAGGCCGGAGACCTTCAGGTCGTACGACGCGGCGTCACGCGCGGTGACCGCTCCCGTGACCGAGTAGTAGCGCCAGGTGTTGCCCAGCGGGATCAGCGAGGTCAGCCCGGTGGGGTCACGCAGCTGGACCGGGGCCAGCAGGTGGCTGAGCCCTGCCTGGACCTTGCTCCCGGTGACCACGCCGACCGCACCCACCCCGAAGAGCGCGAGCACGACGCGCCGCCCGACCGGCGTGCCGTCAGAGGTTGCGCCCGTCGCCACGCGTTCTACTCAAGCACGCGAGCCCAGTCACGTTGGGACGTCTCCCGTCCGAGCCAACCCCTCGCGACTCAGATATCGAACCGGCTTGCCGAGCGACTCCGCGTAGGCGATCAGAAGTTGGCAATCCAGAGGGCGGCGCCGATCAGGACACCGAGGGCGCCTAGGACGGTGCCGGTGAGGGCGAGTCCGCGCCGGTGCTGATCGGGTGTCCGCCGAAGTCCCTCGGTCCCCAGGGTGAGTGCGAGGCCACCGAAAATGATCGGGGCACTGATCCAAAAGGCGACGATGCCGAGTATCGCGAGCACGCCCGCGACGACACTCGCCATCGCTGGGCGGTTGCGCGGTGCTCGCCAGGCCAGCCGGCCGACAGTCGCGAAGAGGCCCAAGGTGGCGAGGACGATGACGGGGATGAGGATCGCTGCCTCGCGGTCGAGCTGCCAGATCTTCTGGTTCTCGTGCAGGACCGCATTGAGCCGCGGGAACAGCACCGCGGCGAACGCGGTCAGTCCGGCGCCCTTCCAAATGAGCGGCGTGCGTTGCGCCGGGGTTGTGGTGGCTGGGGCGGTTGTGGTCATGGTGACTCCTCGGATCGGGATCGATGAACCGAGGATCTGCGATCGAGTGCTGCTGGCACATCGCCGTCGAGGATGGTGCTGGTCGGTCCAACGAGCGATTCGCGGCATCGCTCCTGAGAGCGATACCGCAGCGTTTCGCCGGCACTAGCCTGAACTGGCCATGAAACCGACCGCCCTCGCCGCCAGGTACCGCGACCAGATGCTGGCCGCCGGCGTTGGTGTGTTCTACGCGCTGGAGGTGCTGTTCAGCGGCGAGGTCGCGCACCACCGTGGGTCGGCGGCTGCAGTGGCGGTGCTGATGGCCGCCAGCCTGGTCGTGCGCCGGAGCATGCCGCTGCTGCCAGTGGTGGCGGTGATCGTGGTGATCCAGCTCAACCACACGGTGCTGCCCGGACTGGGCGAGGGTGGCGCGTTCATGATCACCCTGATCCTCACGATCTTCTCCGCAGGCAGCTACCTCCACGGGCGGATGCTCGTCCTGGGCGGCGTGATCGTGGGTGCGATCATCCCGCTGGCTGCCCTCGACCCGAACCAGCCGCCGGCCGTGGGTGACTGGATCTTCTTCGCCGTGTTCCTCGGCACCCCGTTCGTGACCGGGGTCTTGTTCCGCCGACGCCGCGAACGCGACCAGGAGATGACCGAGATCGCCCGGCGTGCGCAGGCGGAGGGTGAGGCGCGGGCCGCCGAGGCCGTCGCTGCTGAGCGTGCGCGGATCGCCCGGGAGCTGCACGACGTTGTCGCGCATGCGATCAGCGTCATCGTGGTCCAGGCCCGCGGCGGACGTCGGGTCCTCGACGGCGAGCCCAACGGCGCCCGGAGCGCGTTCGACGTCATCGAACACGCCGGTGAGCAGGCGCTGACCGAGATGCGGCGGCTGCTGGCTCTCCTTCGCGAGATCGAGCCGCAGGCCACCGCGCTGCAGCCCCAGCCGAGTCTGGGTCGTCTCGACGCGCTCGCTGCCGAGGTGACCGCGACCGGTCTGCCGGTCGAGGTGGTCCGTGAGGGCATTCCGGTCGAGCTGTCGCCTGGGCTGGACCTCTCGGCGTACCGGATCGTGCAGGAGGCGCTGACCAACACGCTCAAGCACGCCGGTCCGGCACGCGCCCAAGTCGTGCTCCGCTACTTGCCCGACGCCCTGGAGGTCGAGGTGCTCGACGACGGCGACGGGACCGGCGCCGGAGGTGGCTCGGGCCACGGGCTGACCGGTATCCGGGAGCGGGTCGAGATCTATGGCGGCCAGCTCCGCGCCCAGGCCGGGCCCCACGGTGGTTTCGTCGTCCGCGCCCGGCTCCCGCTGGAGGTCTCGCCGTGATCCGGGTCCTCCTCGTCGACGACCAGCCACTGCTGCGCACCGGCTTCCGGATGATCCTCGGCGCCGAACCCGACCTCGATGTCGTCGGCGAAGCCGCAGACGGCGCGGAGGCCGTCGCTCTTGTCGACGAGCTCGAACCCGACGTAGTGCTGATGGACCTGCGGATGCCGAACATGGACGGCATCGAGGCCACCCGCCTGATCACCACCGCCCACGAAGACGTGCGGATCGTCGTCCTGACCACCTTCGACCTCGACGAGTACGTCTATGCCTCACTGCGCGCCGGCGCCAGCGCGTTCCTCCTCAAGGACGCCAAGGAGGACCAGCTGGTCGCAGCCATCCGGGTTGCCGCGGACGGCGGATCACTGTTCTCCCCCTCGGTCACCCGCCGGCTCATCGACCGATTCACTGCACCCGCAGCCGACCCGACGCCAGCAACGGACCTGCCAGCATTGACCAGCCGCGAACGACAGGTCTGGAAGCTGATCGCCCGAGGGCTCTCGAATGCGGAGATCAGCGAGCAACTCGTGATCAGCGAACACACCACCAAGACCCACGTCGCGAGCCTCCTGCAGAAACTGCGCGTGCGAAGCCGCGTGCAGGCGGTCGTACGAGCCTACGAGACCGGCCTCGTACAGCCCCGAACCTGATCGACGAGCCTGGCTCATCAGAGCTCATCAGAGCATCCGGGGCGGCGCGACCTCTGACGCTCACTGGAGAGCCTCCCGCCGAGCACCTGGACCGAGTCTGGCCAGACACCGGTCCTACGGGAATCGTCTAGTAGCCGCGTTCCGGACGCACTCACATGCCGAGCGGTCGTCCGGTCTGGTCTCCGGGCCACCGTGAGATAGGTGAGATCCTGGTGCGAACCTAGGAGACGGCCTCGAGGGCGAAGAAGATGAATCCGATGAAACGGGTGGGGTCTGATTCGCTGGGCGGCAGCAGCTCGGGCGGCGTATCGGGCGAGACCGGCGGCTCGCTGATCGCGGAGATCCTGAAGCCCGCGGCGCTGAACGACTCCGACATCGCGCTCAGTGAGCGGTACCAGATCGTGAGTGTCGCAGTGACGCCGTCGAAGTCGTACTCCTCCGCGTTAGGCACGGTCGCGAAGTAGTTCACCTCGGGGTACATCACCGGCGGGATGACCGGGTGGTTGACCACCACGATCAGTCGACCACCGGGCCTCAGCACCCGGCGCAGCTCGGCCAGCGGCCGCGACCAGTCCTCGAGGTAGTGCAGTACGAGCACGGCCAACGCGTCGTCGAACGCCTCGGCATCGTACGGAAGCGGCTGGGTCAGGTCGGCCACCTCCAGGTCGGCCTCGTCTCCGAGCCGCTCCCGGGCAAGCCGGATCATCGCGGGGCTCGCGTCGAAACCAGCCATGCTTGCGCCCTGCTCCTTCAGGTCGGCGAGGAGCGGCCCGGAACCGCAGCCAGCGTCCAAGATCCGTCGCCCGGCGACGTCACCGAGCAGGTCCAGCACCGCCGGCCGGGCGTACCACCGGTTGAACAGGCCGTTCTCGTTCGCCCGTGCGTACGCCTCAGGGAAGGCGTCGTAGTGGTCCGGTTGCTGCTCGACGGTCTGCGTCTCGGAGGTCATGCCACGGGAGTGTGCCACCCCGAATGGCACGTGCACGTGGACGACGCCGTGCCTACACATCGCCCCAAACGACCGGATCCGCCGCTGACAGCATGACCATCCGGAGGTTTGCGCAGAACGTGACATAGCGTTCCGATGTGGAACCAATAGTGCTGATGGGCGACCCGACCGTCGCCAAGATCCCGGTCGATGAGTGCGGCGATTCGTTGGTACCCGCCGCCGAAGGCTTCGTGCTGTCTCCCCTCAAGGACGGATGCGACCCCTATCGCAGTCGGATCCGCCACGGGGTCAGCAAGCGACTCATTGCGGCTCAGGACCACCTGCCAGGGGGAGTGCGCATCTGCTGGGTTGAGGGGCACCGAGACGCGAAGTTGCAAGAGCAGTACTTCAACGAGTACCGCGCGCGCCTCACCCGTCTCGACCAGACCCTCGGTGACGAGGACTCTTACTTGCTCGCGAGCCGCTACGTTGCCCCGCCCAAGATCGCTCCACACGTAAGCGGCGCCGCCATAGACATCACCCTGTGCGACGAGGGGGGCAACGAACTCGACATGGGCACGCCCGTCAACGCGACCCCTGAAGACTCCAACGGCGCGTGCTACTTCGACGCCACGGTAAGTGCCGGAGCGAGGGAGAACCGCACACTGCTGGCGCAGGCTCTCGAGGAAGTGGGCCTCGTCAACTACCCCACCGAGTGGTGGCACTGGTCCTACGGCGACCGCTACTGGGCGATGGCTACGGGAGCATCAGCAGCCATCTATGGGCCGCTGTTTGCCTGAACAAGGCATCCGGACATGCCGCGATCCGCGCAGATCGAGAGGTGCGTCTCAACCGCCGCGTTTGACGCATGTCGGCAAACTGCCGGGCATCTCGGTGTGGGTGGGTCCAGGAGCCGGGCGCTCCTATTGGCGGCGGTGAAGGTGGTCTTGCCGTTGGGGTGATGCTGGGTGAGCCAGCCGGGGTGGTGGGCGCGTTGGTGGTGGAACAGGCAGAGGAGCTTGCACTCCTTCAGGCTGGTCCGGCCCCCCTTCGACCACGGCTGGGGTGGTGGGCCTGGCAGAAGGCAGCGGGGACCGAGCAGCCGAGGTGCTGGACATGCTCCAATCCAAGCATCGACCACCGACACCGAAATGTCTCAGAACCCCTTGTTCCACAGGGGATTCCAGCATGCGGACCATCAATTTCCGCACCTCGTCTGCTCGCGGGCTCGCCGCCACCAGCACCTGCGATAGCGTGCCGTGCGTGGCATCCACCAGCCCCCTGGTGACGGGCACCCGCGGCGTCCGCACCACGATCGCGCTCAAGATCCTGATGGCCGTCAGTGGCGGGATCTTCCTCGCTTTCGTCGGCCTGCACATGTACGGCAACCTCAAGGCCTTCGCCGGCCACGACGCCTACAACGAGTACGCCCACCACCTGAGGACCTTCGCCGAGCCCCTGCTGCCCTACAGCGGCCTGCTGTGGGTGACCCGGGCCGGGTTGCTCGTCGCGCTCGTCGTGCACGTCTACGCCGCGACGACGCTGTGGCGGCGAGCCAGGGCCGCGCGCACGACGGCGTACGTCGTCAAGAAGCACACCGGCGCCACGCAGGCCTCGCGGCTGATGCGGTGGGGCGGGGTGACGCTGCTGCTGTTCATCGTCTGGCACCTGCTCAACTTCACCGTCGGCAAGGTCAACGTCTCGGGCGGGCCGACGAACGACCCCTACAACCTGGTGGTCGACACCTTCTCGGTGTGGTGGCTGACGCTCATCTACCTGGTCGCGATGCTGATGCTCGGCGCGCACCTGCACCACGGGATCTGGAGCGCGGCGCAGACCCTCGGCTGGACCAGCCACGCACGCTCACGCCACACCGCCCGTTACATCGCCTTCACGCTCGCGCTCGTCATCACCGTGGGCTTCTCGCTCGTGCCCGTGTTCGTCCTCGCCGGCGTCATCGACAAGTAGGGCCAGAGAAATGAGTGCGACATGACCGACATGCCCGACACCACCACGACCGCGCCGGAGTCGGCGACCGCGCCGGCGGAGTACGCCGACGACGCGGCCGGCTACTACACGCCGGGCGACCCGATCCGCGACACCAAGGCGCCGAGCGGTCCCGCTCGACGAGCGCTGGAACACCCGGCAGTTCGAGGCCCGCATCGCCAACCCGGCCAACCGCCGCCGGCTCTCGGTGATCGTGGTCGGCACCGGGCTCGCCGGGGCGAGCGCCGCGGCCACGCTGGGCGAGGCGGGGTACGTCGTGAAGTCCTTCTGCTACCAGGACTCGCCGCGTCGCGCGCACTCGATCGCGGCCCAGGGCGGCATCAACGCGGCCAAGAACTACAAGGGCGACGGCGACTCGGTCTACCGGCTCTTCTACGACACCATCAAGGGCGGCGACTACCGCTCGCGCGAGTCCAACGTCTACCGGCTCGCGCAGGTCAGCGCGAACATCATCGACCAGTGCGTCGCGCAGGGCGTGCCGTTCGCCCGCGAGTACGGCGGGCTGCTCGACAACCGCTCCTTCGGCGGCGTCCAGGTCTCGCGCACGTTCTACGCCCGCGGCCAGACCGGGCAGCAGCTGCTGATCGGCGCGTACCAGGCCCTCGAGCGCCAGGTCGCCGCCGGCACGGTCCGCTGCTACACGCGGCACGAGATGGTCGAGCTCATCGTCGTCGACGACGGTGACACTCCTCGGGCGCGCGGGATCATCGTGCGGGACATGGTCACCGGCGAGATCGAGACCTACTTCGCCGACGTCGTGGTGCTGGCCAGCGGCGGCTACGGCAACGTCTTCTTCCTCTCCACCAACGCGATGGGCTGCAACGTCACCGCGACCTGGCGCGCGCACCGCAAGGGCGCCTACATGGCCAACCCCTGCTACACGCAGATCCACCCGACCTGCATCCCGGTCACCGGCCACCACCAGTCCAAGCTCACGCTGATGAGCGAGTCGCTGCGCAACGACGGCCGCATCTGGGTGCCGAAGAAGAAGGCCGACTGCACCAAGAACCCCCGCGACATCGCCGAGGAGGACCGCGACTACTACCTCGAGCGCATCTACCCGGCGTTCGGCAACCTCGTGCCCCGCGACATCGCGAGCCGCCAGGCCAAGAACATGTGCGACGAGGGCCGCGGCGTCGGCCCCGAGGTCGAGGGCGTACGCCGCGGCGTCTACCTCGACTTCGCCGACGCGATCGAGCGGCTCGGCCGGAAGGCGATCGAGGAGAAGTACGGCAACCTCTTCGACATGTACGCCCGGATCACGGGCGAGGACCCGTACGCCGTCCCGATGCGCATCTACCCCGCGGTCCACTACGTGATGGGCGGGCTCTGGGTCGACTACGACCTGCAGACCACGATCCCCGGGCTGTTCGTGATCGGCGAGGCCAACTTCTCCGACCACGGCGCCAACCGGCTCGGCGCCTCGGCGCTGATGCAGGGCCTGGCCGACGGGTACTTCGTGCTGTCCAACACCATCCGCGACTATCTCGCCGACGGGCCGTTCGACCGCATCCGCGGACGACGACCCGGCGGTGGTCGAGGCGCAGACCGCCGTCCAGGGACGCATCGACCACTTCATGTCCAACAAGGGCACCGCGGTCGGTCGACTCCTACCACCGCGAGCTCGGCAACATCATGTGGGAGTTCTGCGGCATGGAGCGCACCGAGGACGGGCTGCGCAAGGCGATCGACCTGATCCGCACCCTGCGCGACGACTTCTGGCGCAACGTGAAGGTGCTCGGCTCCGCCGACAGCCTCAACCAGTCCCTGGAGCGCGCCGGCCGGGTCGCCGACTTCCTCGAGCTCGGCGAGCTGATGTGCATCGACGCGCTCAACCGGCGCGAGTCGTGCGGCGGTCACTTCCGCGCGGAGTCGCAGACCGAGGAGGGCGAGGCGCTGCGTCGCGACGAGCAGTACTCCTACGTCGCCGCCTGGGAGTGGGCCGGTCCGGACGAGAACCGCCCGTGCTGCACAAGGAAGAGCTGACCTACGAGTTCGTCGAGATGAAGGCCCGGAGCTACAAGTGAGGTCTACAAGTGAAGCTGACCCTGAACATCTGGCGCCAGGCGACACCGCGTCCGCCGGGGAGATGAAGACCTACCAGGTCGAGGCCTCCCCGGACATGTCCTTCCTCGAGATGCTCGACGTGCTCAACGAGGAGCTGAACGAGAAGGGCGAGGAGCCGGTCGCCTTCGACTCCGACTGCCGCGAGGGCATCTGCGGCATGTGCGGGCTGATGATCAACGGCGAGCCGCACGGCCCCGAGCGCACCACGACCTGCCAGCTGCACATGCGGTCCTTCGAGGACGGCGACACGATCACCATCGAGCCCTGGCGCAGCACGGCGTTCCCCGTCCTCAAGGACCTCTGCGTCGACCGCGGCGCCTTCGACCGGATCATCGCAGTCGGGCGGCTACATCTCGGTCAACACCGGCGCCGCCCCCGACGCCCACGCGACCCCGGTGCCCAAGGACAACGCCGACCGCGCCTTCGACGCCGCCACCTGCATCGGCTGCGGCGCCTGCGTCGCCGCCTGCCCCAACGGCTCGGCCACGCTCTTCCTCGGCGCCAAGATCACCCACCTCGGCGAGATGCCCCAGGGCCAGGCCGAGCGCTGGAGCCGGGTCGTCGACATGGTCGGCCAGCACGACTTCGAGGGCTTCGGCGGCTGCACCAACATCGGCGAGTGCGCCACCGCCTGCCCCAAGGAGATCCCGCTCGACGTGATCTCCCAGCTCAACCGCGACCTGCGGACGGCGATCCGCAAGGGTCACTGACGGGGTCTCGTGACAGGCGCTAGCGCGCCTTCCTCGACCAACGAGACGCGAGCGCGACGACGGCCAGCATCAAGGCGGCGCCCGAGCCGAACCACGCCGAGGCCGGTACGTCGGGCGGCGTACGGCGACCGGCGCCGGCGGGCAGCGCCGGCGTCAGGTCGCCGCGCACCTCGGCCAGGTCGGGGCGCGAGGTGCGCTGGACGACCTGGGGCAGCGGGACGCTGCGCGGGGACGTGAACGCCCAGGCGGCGGCGTACATGGCCACCCGCGAGAAGTAGTTGATCCACACGATCAGGATCAGCGCGATGCCGAAGGCCTGGAAGGCGGGCTGGTCCTTGGTGCTGGCGATGAGGAACGACGACGCCCACTTGAGCACCTCGGCGCCGATCGCGCCGAGCAGGGCGCCGTTCCACAGTGCCCGGGTGGGCAGCTTGGGGCGGGCCAGCAGCCGGAACAGCGCGTAGAACAGCAGCATGTCGGCGAGTCCGCCGACCACCACGCCGACGAGGGCCAGCAGCCAGGTGAAGCCCGTGCCGAGGCCGACCAGGTCCAGCAGGTCGGCGGAGAACCCCGAGATCGCCCCGGAGACCACCACCGAGAAGACCAGGGTCAGCCCGATCACCCCGAGGGTGACCAGGTCCCGCAGCTTGCCGGCCACGAACGACGGCTGGATCGACGGCGGCTCCTGGAACATGTCGATCAGCGCGTCGCGCATCGACGCGAGCCAGCCGAGCCCGGAGTAGAGCAGGCCCACGACACCGATCAGCCCGACCGTGCCGGCGGCGTCCTGCACGGACTTCAGCGAGATCTGGTCGTCGTCGGTCCCCACCAGCCCGGGCAGCACGGTGTTCAGGGCCTTCACCAGCTCGTCCTGGGCCTGGGGCCAGACCTGCGCGACGTACCCGACGACGAAGAACGCCAGCGCCAGGATGGGGAAGAAGGACAGGAACGCGAAGTACGTCGCGGCGCCGGCCTGGATGTTGCCCTTGACCTTGGAGTAGTGCTGCTGGGTCCGGATGGCGTGGTCCAGCAGCCGGGAGCGAGCCCGCGCTCTCTCCAGCGTCGCTGCGGCCCGATCCTTCAGCGAGGCCATGGACTCAGCCGCTCGCCCGTGCGAGCGGGAACTCGCGGGTCGGACGCCAGCCCTCGGCCTCGTCGTGGACGTACAGGTGGAAGCCGCTGACCGCGAACGCCGCGTCGAACCCGGCGAGGTCGTCGAACGCGCGGTCCATCACGTCGTCATCGAGGTGGTGGGCGACGGTCACGTGCGGGTGGAAGGGGAACTCGACGGCGACGTCCAGCGGCCCGGTGCGCACGGCGGCCGCGAGCTGCTCGGTCTGGGAGATGCCCTCCACCAGGCTGATGAACACGACCGGGGAGACCGGGCGGAACGTGCCCGTGCCGCGCAGGTGGACGTCGAAGGCCGGCAGGTCCGCGGCGACATCGGTCAGGTGGTCCTCGACGGCGCCGAGCCGGTCGTCGTCCAGCACCGTCGGAGGCACGAGTGTGACGTGCGTCGGGACCAGAGCGGCCGACGGGTCGATGCGCGTGCGGTAGGCCTGGAGCTCGCTGGCCCAGGGCTCCGGGATGGAGAGGGCCACTCCGATGACGGGCACCCGACCGACCCTAGCGAGCCTGGAGTCCGGGGTGGCCGGCGTCGGTCGGCGGCCACGAACCCGACCCGCTGCCACACGTCCTTCAGCGTCGCCTCGGCCACCTCGGTCGCTGTCTGGCGGCCCTGCTCGATCACCTCGCTGAGCTGCTTCTGGTCCTCGAGCAGCTCGAGGGTGCGGTCGCGGAACGGCGTCACGAAGTCGACGACCACGTCGGCGAGGTCCTTCTTGAGGTCGCCGTAACCCTTCCCGGCGTACTCCTCCTCGAGGTCGCTGATCGGGCGGGCCGTCAGCGAGGAGTAGATCGTCAGCAGGTTGCTGATGCCCGGCTTCTCCTCGACGTCGAAGCGGATCTCCGAGCCGGAGTCGGTGACGGCGGACCGGATCTTCTTGGCGCTGACCTTCGGGTCGTCGAGCAGCTCGATGATGCCGGCCGGCGACGACGCCGACTTCGACATCTTGGCCGTCGGCTCCTGGAGGTCGGTGATCTTCGCGGTGGACTTGAGGATGTAGGGCTCCGGCAGCCGGAACGTCTTCTTGTACCGGTGGTTGAAGCGCTGCGCGAGGTCGCGGGTGAGCTCGAGGTGCTGGCGCTGGTCCTCGCCGACCGGCACGTAGTGCGGGCGGTACAGCAGGATGTCGGCGGCCTGGAGGATCGGGTAGGTGAACAGGCCGACGCTGGCCGCCCCCTCGCCACCCTTGGCCGACTTGTCCTTGAACTGCGTCATCCGCCGAGCCTCGCCGAAGCCGGTCAGGCACTGCAGCACCCACGACAGCTGGGCGTGCTGGGGGATCTGGCTCTGCACGAAGATCGCCGAGCGCGCGGGGTCGATGCCCATCGCGAGCAGCTGGGCCGCGGCTCGCAGGGTTCGCTCGCGCAGCACCTTCGGGTCCTGCTCGAGGGTGATCGCGTGGAGGTCGGCGATGAAGAAGAACGGCTGGTGGTCGCGCTGGAGGTCGACCCACTGGCGCAACGCCCCGAGGTAGTTGCCGAAGTGGAAGGAGTCGGCCGTCGGCTGGATGCCGGACAGCACCCTCGGCCGGGCCCCGCCGGTGGGTGCAGCGGGGACGGCCAGCTCGGGCTCGGTGATCGCGTTCATCGCAGCGCATTCTGTCAGGCCATTTTCGTCGGAGCTGCGATGCAACCCCGTGCGCCGCCCGGAGGTCGCATAGTTGAGGAACGGCGACAGGAGAGCCACGTGGACGACCGACGGTTGCGGGAGGTGTACGCCGCGGCGTACCCGCGCCTGGTCGGCCAGCTCACCGGCGTCACCGGCGACCCCGCGGAGGCCGAGGACGTCGTGATGGAGGCGTTCGCCCGGGCCGCCGCGCGCCCGCGCGAGTTCCAGGAGGTCGACAACCCCGAGGCCTGGCTGCGCACCGTCGCGGTGAACCTCGCGCGGAGCCGGTGGCGGCGGATGCTCCGGCGCTCCCACCTGCTCCCGAGGCTGGTGCAGTCCGAGGCGTACGCCGACCTGCCGGAGGACCGTCTCGCCCTCATGGCCGCGCTGCGCCGGCTGCCGGCCACCCAGCGGGAGGCCATCGCCCTGCACCACCTCGCCGACCTCCCGGTCCTCGAGGTCGCCCTGACCCTCGGCGTGCCGGAGGGCACGGTCAAGGCGCGGCTCTCCCGCGGCCGCGCCGCGCTGGCCGTGCTGCTGGCCGAGAACGACCAGGAGGACGACGTTGTCGAACATCGATGAGCTCCCCGACCTGACCGGCGACGTGAGCAGCCGCGTCGTCCCGCCGCCGTACGACCAGGTGACGCACCGGGTCCGCGCACGCCGCCGGCGTGCGGCGGCCGGCACCCTGGCCGCCACCGCGCTCGTGGTCGGAGGACTCGCGATCTGGCAGGACGTCGCGACGACCGCCGGACCGTCGATCCCCCAGCCCGCCGACACGCAAGGCCCGATCCCACCGACCGACGAGTCCCAGTGGCGCGCCGTGGTCGACGGCACGGACTCCCATCCCTTCGAGCTCGAGGGCACCGACAACGGGTCCGTCGCGGTGCTCTGGCGTGCCCTGGAGCCCGGTTCCCCGACCTTCGCCCTGGTCATCCGCGAGGCCGACGGCGCCGTGCACGGGATGCGCCTGGTCGAGCCCGTGTCCCTGACGCCCGTGCCGGGCGGCTGGATCGGCACCGACGGGGCCAGAAGTCATCTCATCGCCTCCGACGGCACCTGGACGAACCTTCCCGAGACGTCCGAGCCCCGGCCGGCCCGCGCGGGCGACGTCGTCGTGACCGGGAGCTACGCCAGCTGGCTCTACTCTCCGGCCGACGAGCGGCTGTCCCCACTGCCGGAGCTCGAGGGCTCCGCCGCCGACGGGTACGTCACGTCGGGAGGCGTCTTGGCCACCTGCCGGTCGGACGACTCCGGCCAGATCTTCTTCAGCCCGGCCGGCAAGATGATCAAGGGGGTCCCGGGTGAGACCTGTGTCATCGCCGGTCGTTCCGACGACCTGGCCGTGGTCGGCCTCGGCGACGCGCCCGACGGCGGCATCCCGATGACGGGCCTGATGACCTACTCGGGACTCAGGTGGCGACACCCGCACGTCGCCGAGCCGCTCGACGGCGTCTCGTCCGTGGTCGTGACAGCAGCCGGCAGCACCGTCGTGACCGGCGACAGCTCCGGCCGGTGGCTCCTGGTCCGGTCCGACGGCGAGGTGACCACCCCCGACCGCCGCGCGGGGAAGGCGTTCATGGCCGGTGACCGCCTGTACCTCTCGGCGTACGGCTCCTCGACCGGACCCCTCGCCTACTCAGACGACGACGGCCGGACGTGGCACGACGCCACGTTGCCAGGACTGGAGTAGCGCCTGAGAGGGTGGCCCATGGTCACCGCTCCCACGATCACCGACGGCCCCGTCACGCTGCGCCACCCGCAGGAGAGCGACGTCCAGGGCTCGTGGGAGCAGTGCCAGGACCCGCTGTCCCAGGAATGGACGACGGTGCCGATCCCCTACTCGCACGCCGACGCCCGCGACTTCGTCCTCGGGTTCGTGCCGGGGGCCTGGGAGTCGGACACGGAGTGGGGCTTCATCGTGGAGGCCGAGGGCAGGTACGCCGGCCACATCACGCTGCGCAACGAGGGCAGCCGCCGCGCGGAGATCGCCTACGGCTCGCACCCGTGGGTCCGGGGCACCGGTCATGTGGAGCACGCCCTGCGGATGCTGCTCGAGTGGGGCTTCCGCGAGAAGGACCTGGCGACCGTGATCTGGTACGCCAACGTCGGCAACTGGGCGTCCCGCCGGGTGGCGTGGAAGCTCGGCTTCGCGTTCGAGGGCACGCTGCGCCGGTGGCTGCCGCACCGCGGCGAGCTGCGCGACGCCTGGGTCGGCACGCTGCTGGCCGGCGACCCGCAGGAGCCGCAGGGCCGCTGGATCGACGACGCCGTGCTCGACGGGGAGAGAGTGCGCCTGCGGCCGTTCGCCGAGCGGGACGCCGAGCGCGTGGTGGAGGCGTGCCGGGACGAGCGCACCCGGACCTGGCTGGCGGAGCTGCCGTCGCCGTACGGGCCCGACGAGGCCCTCTCGTTCATCCGCGGGCGGACCACGACCCGCGCGACGGGGACCGGCCTCAGCTGGGCCGTCGTCGACCGCGACACCGATCTGCTGCTGGGCTCGGTCGGCATCTTCGACCTGCCGGACGACCTGTCCTCCGGGGAGGTCGGCTACTGGGTGCACCCCGATGCCCGCGGCCGCGGCGTGATGACCGAGGCCGTCGGGCTGGTGCTGCGCCACGGGTTCGAGGGTCTCGGCGTGCAGCGGCTCAAGGCCTACGCCGCCCGCGACAACACCGCGTCACGGCACGTGCTGGAGGCCAACGCGATGACCGAGCAGGGCGTCGAGCGCCTCGGCACGGTGACCGCCGAGGGCCGGGTCGACGCCGTCCTCTACGACGTCCTGCGCGGGGAGTGGGCGCGCAGGGCGGGGTAGGGCATCAGACGCAGCTGGCACACGAAACGGTCGTGCTGATGGCACCAGGGGTCGTGTAGCTGGTCGCCGCGTAGGTGAAGTCGGCCGTGTCGTCCTTCAGCGTGTACTGAACGGTGTAGCTGTCGGTCGAGCCGTTGCTGCCGCGGGTGAAGTTGACGCTCGCCGTCCGCGCCGACGGCGGGGCCGCGACACTGCTGCTCGTGGTGAGCATGCCGACCGCCTTGCCCGACTCGACGATGGACACGTTGCTGATGCTGAACGTGTGCGTCGACGTGGTGCTGAACGTCAGGGTCAGCTGGTACTTCTTCGTGTTCTGACCCTGGCACTGGCACACCGACACCGAAGCGACTGGAGGTGCCTGCGCGGGCGAGACAGCGAACGCCGGAGCCGCCACGCTGACGGCGACGACCGGCACGCTCCAGGCGACGCCACGGGCGACGGTGCGCCTCGAGACCAGGGGGGACGACGGCATGGGGGTACTCCCGGAGATTGGGGGCTCTGCCGCACGAAACGCGCAGTAGCGGTCCGGAGAACGTAACCGGATCCGCACGCAGGTCGTGGGCGAACTGGTTGAAAGCAGACCGAACGTGGAAATGAAGACCGAGCGGACCGTCCGCGTAGTCCGAACGGGCCACGCGGCGTAGTCCCCCGACCGGGATGTGCTCCGACGTTAGCGAGGTGACGTCCGCCGGGGCGCCGACATGACGCGATCCGAGGCGCTCGGCCGCCGAGTTCGTCCGTTCGGAGGATCGCGCGTTAGTCCGTTCGGACTACTGCCACCGTGCTCCGGGCCATTCCGGCCGCGACGAGCAGCACCGCGAAGCCACCCAGGGCCAGGGCCGCACCGACGAGGCCCGTCGCGCGGTAGCCGTAGCCCGCGGAGATGACCACGCCGCCCAGCCAGGCGCCGACCGCGTTGGCGATGTTCAGCGACGCGTGGTTGGAGGCCGCGCCGATCGTCTGCGCGTCGCCGGCGACGTCCATCAGCCGCAGCTGCAGGTTCACCACCAGGACCGAGCCGAGCACGGTGATGACGAAGCCCACCGGCAGCAGGGCCCATCCCCAGGGTGCCACCGCGGAGAAGACGAGGAGGACCACGACCAGGCCCAGCGCGGAGCCGAGCAGGGACCTGAAGACCGACCAGTCGGCGAGCTCGCCCGCCAGCCACGTGCCGACCACCATGCCCAGGCCGAACGCCAGCAGGAAGACCGGAACGGTGCCCTCGGACAGGCCGCCGACCTCGGTGACCGTGGGAGCGATGTAGGAGTAGACCGCGAACATGCCACCGAACCCGACCGCCCCGGCGAGGAGGGTGAGCCAGACCTGCGGCTCGCGGAAGGCCTGGAGCTCACGACGACCGGTCGCAGCCTCGTCACCGGGGACCTCCGGCACGAAGACGCGCACCAGCAGCGCCGTCACGAGGGCCAGGCCGGTCACGGCCCAGAACGCCGAACGCCACCCGAGGCTCTGCCCCAGCCAGGTGGCCGCGGGAACACCCACCACGTTGGCGACCGACAGGCCGAGCATCACCATCGCGACCGCCCGTCCCTTGCGGGCCGGCGGCGCCATGGAGGCGGCGACCAGCGATGCCACGCCGAAGTACGCGCCGTGCGGAAAGCCCGTGGCGACCCGCGCCAGGCTCAGCAGGCCGAACGATGACGCGAGGGCGCTGGCCGCGTTGCCCACGGCGAAGGCCACCATCAGCGCCACCAGCAGCCCGCGCCGCGGGAGGCGGGCACCCAGGAACGCCAGCACCGGTGCCCCGATCACCACGCCCACGGCGTACGCCGAGATGACGTGCCCCGCGGTCGGGATCGAGACGTCGACCCCGCTCGCGATCTGCGGCAGCAGCCCCATCGTCACGAACTCGGCCGTCCCGATGGCGAAGCCGCCCATCGCCAGGGCCAGCACGGCGAGCACGAAGTGCCGGGCGTGCACGGGCACCTCGACGGGGACGGCGACGGGCTGGTCGACGGGCTGGTCGACGGGTTGGGCGGTGGACATCGGCACCATCGTCCAACCGGTGACCGGGCGCCGCCTATTCCTGGGTGTCGCGGTGACGGCGGCGCAGCCGAGTGACCCTCCTCGCACCCCGAACGGTCTCTTCTGCCTGTATCTGGGGTCATTCGGCGACGTGATACCCGGTCAACCGGGTATCACGTCGGCGAGTGACCCTGACAGCAGGTCCCGCGCGCGGGCTCAGCCCAGGGAGGCGATGGCGCCGTTGAACGTCGGGGACGGGCGCATCACGGCCTCGGCCTTGTCCGCGTCGGGGCGGTAGTAGCCGCCGATGTCGACCGGCGAGCCCTGGACGGCGATCAGCTCGTCGTTGATGACCTGCTCGTTCTCGGCGAGCGACTTCGCGAGCGGCTCGAAGGCGGCGGCGAGAGCGGCGTCGTCGGTCTGCTCGGCCAGCTCCTGCGCCCAGTAGAGGGCGAGGTAGAAGTGTGAGCCGCGGTTGTCGATCGAGCCGACCTTCCGGGCCGGCGACCTGTTCTCCGCGAGGAACGTGCCGGTCGCGCGGTCGAGGGTGTCGGCCAGCACCTGGGCGCGCTGGTTGCCGGTCGCCACTGCGCAGTGCTCGAAGGACGCCGCCAGCGCGAGGAACTCGCCGAGGCTGTCCCAGCGCAGGTAGTTCTCCTTGACCAGCTGCTGCACGTGCTTGGGTGCCGAGCCCCCGGCTCCGGTCTCGAACAGCCCGCCGCCGTTGATGAGCGGGACGATCGACAGCATCTTGGCCGAGGTGCCCAGCTCGAGGATCGGGAACAGGTCGGTGTTGTAGTCACGCAGCACGTTGCCGGTGACCGAGATGGTGTTCAGGCCCTGGCGGATGCGCTCGACCGACAGCTTCGTTGCCTCGACGGGCGCGAGGATGCGGAGGTCGAGGCCGTCGGTGTCGTGGTCGGGGAGATAGGCCCGGACCTTGGCGATCAGCTGGGCGTCGTGGGCGCGGGTCTCGTCGAGCCAGAAGACGGCGGGGTCGCCCGTCGCGCGCGCACGGGTGACGGCGAGCTCGACCCAGTTGCGGATCGGCACGTCCTTGGTCTGGCACGCACGCCAGATGTCGCCGGCGTTGACGTCGTGCTCCAGCACCGCCTCCCCCGCCGCGTTGACGACGCGGACGGTGCCGGGGGCGGAGATCTCGAAGGTCTTGTCGTGCGAGCCGTACTCCTCGGCCGCCTGCGCCATCAGGCCGACGTTCGGGACCGTGCCCATGGTGGCCGGGTCGTAGGCCCCGTGCTCGCGGCAGTCGTCGATGACGGCCTGGTAGATGCCGGCGTACGACGAGTCGGGGATCACCGCGAGGGTGTCGGCCTCCTGGCCGTCGGGTCCCCACATGTGCCCGGAGGTCCGGATCATCGCCGGCATCGAGGCGTCGACGATGACGTCGCTCGGGACGTGCAGGTTGGTGATCCCCTTGTCGGAGTCCACCATCGCCAGGGCGGGACCCTGGGCCAGGCGCTGCTTCACGGCCTCACGAATGGCCGCGCCGTCCGGGAGCGCGTCCGCGGCGCCCATCAGGGCGCCGAGCCCGTCGTTGGGTGAGATGCCCGCGGCGCGGAGCTGGGCGCCGTACTGCTGGAAGACGTCGGGGAAGAACATCTCGACGACGTGGCCGAAGATGATCGGGTCGGAGACCTTCATCATGGTGGCCTTGAGGTGCACCGAGAAGAGCACGTCGTCGGCCTCGGCCCGGGCGATCTGCTCGGTGACGAACTCGCGGAGGGCCTCCACGTCCATGCGGGTGGCATCGACGACCTCACCGGCCAGCACGGGCACGGAGTCCTTGAGCACGGTGACCGTGCCGTCCTCGGCGACGTGCTCGATGCGGAGCGTGTCGTCGGCCTCCAGGACGACTGACTGCTCGCTGTGGCGGAAGTCCCCGTCGGCCATGGTCGCGACGTTGGTCCGCGAGTCCGGCGACCAGGCGCCCATCGAGTGGGGATGGTTGCGGGCGTACTGCTTCACCGACTCCGGGGCGCGCCGGTCGGAGTTGCCCTCCCGCAGCACGGGGTTGACGGCGCTGCCCTTGATCGCGTCGTAGCGGGCGCGGACGTCGCGATCGTCGTCGGTCCTGGGCTCCTCGGGGTAGGCCGGCAGGTCGTAGCCCTGGCTCTGGAGCTCGGCCACCGCCGCCTTGAGCTGCGGGATGGACGCGCTGACGTTGGGCAGCTTGATGATGTTGGCCTCGGGCCGCTTCGCGAGCTCGCCCAGCTCGGTCAGCGCGTCGCCGATCCGCTGCTCCTCGGGGAGCCGGTCGTCGAAGGACGCGATGATCCGTCCGGCCAAGGAGATGTCACGGGTCTCGACCGGGACACCGGCCTGGGCGGCGTACGCCCGCACGATCGGGAGGAAGGAGTACGTCGCGAGCAGCGGCGCCTCGTCGGTGTGCGTGTAGATGACGGGAGAAGTGGGCACAGTCTCGCTGGACACGTTCGGACGCTAACAGGCTGACGCCCGTGCGAGTCAGGCGAGGGTAGGCTGCCGGCGCCGATGGACGCACCGGCGCACGGCACACGGAGAGGCGCTCTTGATGACGGAAACGGCAGTGGTCCCACCCCCCACGGGAGCGCAGAAGTTCACCGCCGAGGTGGTCGGCACCTTCGTCCTCGTCTTCTTCGGCGTCGGTACGGCGATCGGCACCGGTGGTGAGGTCGTGACCACCGGACTCGCGTTCGGCCTGACCGTCGTGGTGATGGCCTACGCCGTCGGCCGGGTCTCCGGCGGACACTTCAACCCGGCCGTGACGCTCGGCGCCGTCCTCGGTGGCCGGCTCGCCTGGGCGCAGGCGGGCTTCTACGTGCTCGCCCAGCTCGTCGGCGGGCTGCTCGGCGGCGGCGTGCTGTGGCTGGTCTGGCAGGGCCTGCCCGGCTTCAGCTCCGAGGGCAGCTTCGGGCAGAACGCCTTCGGCGACCAGAGCGCCAACGGCATCGCGTGGTGGGCGGCGTTCCTCGTCGAGGCCGTGGCCACGCTCATCTTCCTGCTCGTGATCCTCTCGGTCACCGACGAGCGCAACGAGCACCCCGGCCTTGCTCCACTGGCGATCGGCCTCTCGCTCGCGATGATCCACTTCGCGCTGATCCCGCTCACCGGCACCTCGGTGAACCCCGCCCGCTCGATCGGCGCCGCGGTCTTCGCCGGCTCCGACGCGATCCTCCAGCTCTGGCTGTTCATCCTCGCCCCGCTCGTCGGCGGCGCTGTCGCCGGCGGCGTCTACGCCGCCCTCTTCGGCCGGGGTGGCGAGCCAGTAGCCGGGTCGGGCCTCCGCTTCGCCCGCCGTGCGGCGCCAGGGGCGGTCCCCGGGTACGGCGCGCCCGACGCCTACCAGCAGCAGTGGAACCAGCAGCAGTACGCCCCGACCCCGCCGACGGGTCAGCAGTGGCCGCCGCAGCCGCCGCACTGGCAGCAGCAGCCGCAGTACCCGACCGGTGGACAGCCGCCCCAGCCGCCGGGCCAGCAGGGCTGGCCGCAGGAGCAGCCGCCGCAGCAGACAGCCGACAGCCTGACAGCCAGCGGGTCAGCAGGGCGCGCCGCCGCAGAACCAGGGCTGGCCGCAGCAGCCCCAGCAGCCGCAGCAGCCGTGGCCCGGTGGCGACGACGAGGGCCAGACCCAGGTCCGCCCGCCGACCTGATCGCTGCCTAGGAGTCTGCTGAGCAATCCGTCCTGCTACGCCTTGTTCAGCAGACTCCTAGCTGGCTGTAGGACGCGTCAAGTCTGGAGCCGGGCAGGGTTGAGCGGCTCCGGGGCGCGGAGTTGATCGTGGATGTTGATCGGCAGGGCCTGGCTGTTGGGTGCCGTGGTGCCCACGCTGACGTATGCGACCTCGCTGGTGTTGGCGGGTCGTCTGGCTTCGTTCGGGCTGCCGCAAGGCGAAGGACCCGGGCGCCAAGCTAGATGCGGCATCACGTCTTGCGGCGTCTGCCATAGCCGACACGGCGTCTGGTCCGGGTCCTTCGTGCCCTCGAGCCTGGCACTGCCGGCCGGAGTTGTGAAGGCTCGGGTCAGTCCTCTCGGGTCCATCTGCTGGGGTCATAGGCAGCTTGGTCGCGCACCAACGCGAAGGCGATCCTGTTGGCACGGTGCGCCATTGCGCAGGCGATCACGAGGCCCTTCTTGCCGCGAGCACGCAGGCTCGAGCCGTAGACCTTGGCTGCGGGATCGTTGAGCCACAGGCCTATGCCGAGCGCAATCAGGGCGCGGCGCAGTTCGACGCTGCCCTCGCGGCTGATCACGCTGTCGTGGCGTTTGCCGGCCGACTCGTACTGGATCGGGTTCAGGCCCGCGGTGCGGTAGACCTGCCGGTGGTTGTCGAACCGGGCCGGGTCGCCCAGCGCGCCGCCGTAGTTCCCGGCCCTGACTGCAGCCCAGCCCGGGACGCTCAGCAACGGTGCGAACGGGCTCGCCGGCACCAGTCGGGCCAGCTGGTCGGTGGCCTGGTCGACCTGTTCTTCCAGGTCGGCCAGCAAGGCGAGATCGGCAGCCAGAACAGCGCGAGCGACCGCGGCGTCCGCGGTGGGCAAGGCGTCCCGGGCAGCCTGGACGAGCCGGTCCGCGACTGGCTTGCGGATCTGCAGTCCACGGGTCGCCCCGAACCGAACGAACCGGCTGGGGCCCAGCGCAGCGAGCCGGGTCGGATCGGGGAACTCGGCCGCGACCAATCGACCCACCTTGGTGGCCAAAACGTCCGGCAGCGCCAGGGTCAGACCGGGGAAGGTCCGATCAAGATGGCCGAGCAGCTGGTTCTTGGTCGCCGTCCGCAACACCACCCGGCTGGTCCGATGCGCCGACCACGCGGTGAGCTCCCCGAGCACCAACGATCGGTCGCGGACCGGCAGCCCCCGGCCCGCCAGCAGCAGCTCGGTCATCGCCTGCAGATCGACCACATCAGTCTTGATCGTGCGCTTGCCCAGCACCCGACGCTGCTCGGTGACATGCCCAGGGTTGAGCTCGAGAACCTCCCAGTCGACCGGCCACCCCGCGTTCAGCAGCGGCCGGTGATAGTGCCCGGCCGCCTCGATACCGACCTTGACCACCGCATCGACCGGGAGCACCTCGACGATGTCGGCCATGACCTTCGCCAGCGACGGACCCGTCATCGGACACCCCGTCCGGGGCCTGAGCAGCAACACCCGAGACGCATCGGTGACCGAGAACGCGAACTCGGTCTTGCCAACATCGACAGCGACCACAACCGTCGAGGACGTAACAGCAGCAGCCTGAACAACCATCGGACCCACCTCCGGGGGTGCCAGAAGGCCACGGCGCACCAACGCCAGACCCTCAGATGAAGAGAACCTGTCGGTCCCTTCCAAGCACCTCCGGAGGTGTCCGTGAAGGACTACCCCGACCTATATCAGCCGACGCTCACGAGCTCGGCGTGCTCGGTGCCGCCGAGGGTGGTCAGCGCCTCGACCAGGCCGGTGCCCTCGGCGTACGTGCGCCGGGTGACGTTCAGGTCTCCTCCGCCGGCCCGTGTCTCGATGACCACGGTGTCCGCGAAGGTACCGGCGGGCACCGTGGTCTCGGAGCCCACCGACAGCACGGTGGCGACGTCGGTGGCGAGGTCCGGCGCGCGCTCCTGGGCGAAGCCGTCGCCCGCGCGCGGCTCGGCCGGCATGGCCAGGCCCGCCTCGGCGCCGTCCTCGCCGGCGCGCCAGGACCGGTCAGGGGTCCGCTCCCCCAGCAGCCAGACGTTGCCTCGGGTGTCCTGCGCGAGGTACGTGTCGGTCTCCCGGACCACCCCGCCCGAGGCGTCGGTCGCGGTGGTGCGCACGACCACGCACGCGATCCCGGCGATGGTCTCGGAGGCGTCCTCCACGCGGACCTCGAGGCTGGTCGCGCGGCTGGCGGAGACGTCGTAGGTCCAGGTCCGGCCCGGCTCGAGCGCGAGCCACGGGTTGTCGACCGACCCGACGAAGTCGTCCGGATCGGGCGACGGCGTGGGGATGGTGAGCTCGTCCACGCCGCGCGGTCCGACCTTCTCGGGGTTCGCCTCCCCGGCGGCCGAGCAGCCGGTCAGCAGCACGACGAGGGGCGCGGCGAGCACCACCCGTCGCCGCAGCATGACCCCAGAATGCCGCACGCGTGGTGGCTGCTAGCGTCGCCGAGGTACCCGTAGACGAAGGAGTTCCCGTGTCTGACGCCCCTCTCAAGGTCGCCGTCACCGGCGCCGCCGGCCAGATCGGCTACAGCCTCCTGTTCCGGCTCGCGAGCGGTTCACTCGGCCTCGACCGGCCGATCGAGCTGCGGCTGCTGGAGATCGAGCCCGCGCTCAAGGCCCTCGAGGGCGTCGTGATGGAGCTCGACGACTGCGCGTTCCCGGGCCTGGCCGGCGTCGAGATCGGCGCGGACCCCCGCAAGGTCTTCGACGGCGTGAACCTCGCCCTGCTCGTGGGCGCACGCCCGCGCGGCCCCGGCATGGAGCGCGGAGACCTGCTGTCGGCCAACGGCGCGATCTTCACCGAGCAGGGCAAGGCCCTCAACGACGTCGCAGCCGACGACGTGCGGATCGGCGTGACGGGCAACCCCGCCAACACCAACGCCCTGATCGCGCTGAGCAACGCCCCGGACATCCCCAACGAGCGGTTCTCGGCGCTCACCCGCCTCGACCACAACCGCGCCATCTCCCAGCTGGCCGCGAAGACCGGCGCCCCCGTCACCGACATCACGCACATGACGATCTGGGGCAACCACTCCGCCACGCAGTACCCCGACCTGTTCCATGCGGAGGTCGGCGGCCGCAACGCCGCCGAGGTCGTCGGCGACCAGGACTGGATCGAGAACACCTTCATCCCTACCGTCGCCAAGCGCGGCGCCGCGATCATCGAGGCCCGCGGCTCCTCCTCGGCCGCCTCGGCAGCCAACGCGACCGTCGACGCCGCCCGTGACTGGCTGCTCGGCTCGGCCGCGGACGACTGGGTCTCGATGGCGGTCGTCTCCGACGGCTCGTACGGCGTGCCCGAAGGCCTGGTGTCCTCCTTCCCCGTGACCACCAAGCACGGTGACTGGACGATCGTCACCGGTCTGGAGATCGACGCCTTCTCCCGCTCGCGCATCGACGCCTCGACCGCCGAGCTGGCCGAGGAGCGGGACGCCGTCGTGGAGCTCGGACTGATCTGACCTAGGCCGCCAGGTCGCGGTGCTCGGGACTGAGCACCGACGCGTCGGCCAGCAGGTGGCCGACCGCCACGGCCGACACCGGCCCGCCTTCCACGCGGTCCTCGACCGTGCGGCGGACGACGCCGGCGACGAGATCCGCGAGCTGCACGCGGTCGTCGAGGCGGGAGTCCACCCGGACCAGTCCCGCCAGCCGCCGTCCGGGGCGCTGCTCGGCGAGCACGCGGCCGAGGATCTCCACCCGCGCCGGCGTGAGGACGGACTGCTCGTCGTGCGCGACGTCCGGGTCACCCCACGCGCTCCAGTGGGCCAGGGCCCAGGCGAGCGCGGGCAGCAGGGGCTCGGTGAGAGGCGTCTCGGGAGGCGACGCGAGGTACGTGGCCACCCGCCGCAGCGCCGCCGGCGTCGCGAGCGCGGGCGACGTCGCGGCGGCCACGACGGGCCAGCTCTCCGGTACGGCACGCAACCGCGCCTTCCGGGTGACCCACAGCAGGTCGCGGGCACCGTCGAGGAAGCGGTGCTCGGGCCTCGGGCCTCGGTGCAGGGCCAGCGCCAGGTCCCAGCAGCCGGGGTCACGGTCGGCGGCCCACCAGCCCTGGGGCGGGTCGTCGAGCAGGCACACCTGGGCGAGCCGGGCCAGCCCGAACAGCCGGGTGTCGGTGACGTGTACGGTCGCGCGTCCGGCCAGCGGCCCGTCGGGTCCGCACAGCCACGCGGCGACGTCGTGCGCCCAGGGCCGGTTCAGCCGCGACGCCTTGAGCTCGTCGGCGCCCGCGCCGGTACGCCGGCGAACCTCGTCCACCAGTGTGGTTGCCTCGTCGGGCTCGACCCGCAGGCTGGCGTGGGCGAAGACCCGGATCCCGCCGAACAGCGACCCGCCCACGAAGCCCGACTCGTCGCAGGCGATGCCCACGACCGGCCGCACCCGTGACGTCATCGGACCGTCAAACAGGCTGGTTCGGGATCGACGAGGCGAGGGCGATGAGCGCCACCCCGGCGCTGGTCAGCAGGAAGACGTCGAGCGCGCGGTGCCGCACGGCGAGCATGCCGGCGTCGCGGTTGGCCAGGATCAGCCGCAGCAGCGCCGCGACCAGGACCGCGCCGCCGAGGACCTGGATGCCGAGCCTCCAGTCGGAGCGGGTGGCGATGACCAGAGCGGCGCCGGCCGCGAGCAGGATGCTGATGTAGAACGCGCCGCCGATCGTGGAGGGGTAGCGCCGCGCCTCCTCGTCGACCGGCTCGCCGACGACATCGGGCCCCGTCTCGTTGTCGGCAACGTTCTCCGCGTCGGACTCGACCGCGGACGCGGGGTCGACGACGGGTTCGTCGTCATCGGGGTCCGGGACCGCGCGGAGGTGCGCCACGGGGAGCGAGCCTAGCCGCTCAGCCGATCGATCCCTCGGCGATCTCCACGATGTTCGAGAGCAGCATGGCCCGGGTCATCGGCCCCACACCGCCCGGGTTCGGCGACACCCAGGCGGCCACGTCGGCCACGTCGTCCGCCACGTCGCCGGCGACCTTGCCGTCCACCCGCGAGACGCCGACGTCGAGGACCGCAGCTCCCGGCTTCACGATGTCGGCGCTGATGATGCCCGGCACTCCCGCGGCGGCGACCACGATGTCGGCGTTGCGCACGTGCGCGCCGAGGTCCTTGGTGCCGGTGTGGCAGAGGGTGACGGTGGCGTTCTCGGTACGCCGCGTGAGCAGCAGTCCCAGCGGCCGACCGACGGTCAGCCCGCGACCGACCACGACGACCTCGGCGCCGGCGATCTGGACGCCGTGGCGGCGCAGCAGCTCGATCACGCCGACCGGTGTGCACGGCAGCGGGCCGGCCTTGCCGAGCACGAGCTTGCCGAGGTTGGTCGGATGCAGGCCGTCCACGTCCTTGTCCGGGTGCACGCGGGAGAGCAGGGCGAACTCGTCGAGGCCGGTCGGCTGCTGCACGATGAACCCGGTGCAGGACGGGTCGGCGTTCAGCTCGTCGATGACGGCCTCGACCTCCTCCTGCGTCGCCGTCGACGGCAGGTCGCGGCGGATCGAGGTGATGCCGATCTCGGCGCAGTCCTTGTGCTTGGCTCCGACGTACCAGTGCGACCCGGGGTCGTCGCCGACCAGCACCGTGCCGAGGCCCGGAGTGACGCCC
>CAWAIW010000009.1:0-51845 GCA_963782035.1 uncultured Actinomycetota bacterium | reverse complement strand
GGGCTGGGCTCGGGTGGTGCCGAGTGCGGGGGTGACGATGTAGCCCTCGGCCAGAGAGCCGTACGTCGTCGTCGCCTCGGGGCGCCGCACGGAGAAGAACCCGACGTACGCGCACAGCACCGCGTCGACCGGGTCCTCGGCCCGCCGCAGGTCGCTCTTGCGCGTCGCGCCCTCGATGTCCTCGACCAGCCGCCGCCACGGCTCGTGCACGGTCAGGAGCAGCGGAGGGTCGGCGGTCGCCAGCGACTCCAGGAGGTGCGTCAGGGTCAGCAGCGCCTCGCGCATCTCCGGCAGCGTGCGGCCCTTCTTGTTCTTGTACTTCAGGGTCTGGGGGAGCCCGAACAGCGCGATGGTCGCCGGGTGCGGGTAGACCTCGATCGCCCGCCGCGGTCGCCGGGACCTCGGGTCCAGGTCCAGCCCGAGCCGCGCGGCGATCCGGGCGCCGCGGGGTTGTCCCATGAACTCCGGCTTGCCGGTGTTCGAGGGGTGCGCCCCGGCCTGGTACGTGCGGAAGTCCCGGTTCAGCGCGGCCTCGGCCGGTCGGTTGCCCGTCGCGTTGGTGACGATCAGCGGCGCGTCGATGGCCACCAGGCAGGGCCCGTCCACGTACGCCTCGAGCTGGGCCGCGATGTCGTCGTCGGTCCGGGCACTCGCGACGTGGAGCAGCCGCCCGTCCTCGTCGAGCACCGCGACGCCCGTCGGCTGCCGCTCGCCCCAGGCGAGATCGAGCCCGACGTGGTGCACGGCGCTCAGGGTAGTGGTCGGGCGCCCTCGTAGGCTCCCGCTCGTGTCCTTGAGTGAGAACACCCTCGTCGGATCCGAGCGCGAACAGGTCGAGGCTTTCGTCTCCGACGCGCGGACCGAGGTCCTGGCGCTCCTGGACGGGCTCACCGAGGAGCAGGCACGTCGACGTCTCGTGCCCTCGAAGACCACGCTGATGGGGCTGGTGAAGCACGCGGCGTTCGTGGAGGGCGTGTGGTTCCCCGTCGCGCTCTCTGGTCGGACGCGGGAGGAGCTCGGTCTGCCGGACCATCCCGACGACTCCTTCGACCTGACCGCCGACGACACGATCGCGTCGGTCTCCGCGGCCTACCGCGCCGCCGCCGAGGAGTCGCGGCGCGTCGCCGCGGCGTACGGCCTCGACGACCTCGCCCTCCACAACCGCCGCGGCCCGCTCACGCTGCGCTGGGTCCTCATCCATCTCGTCGAGGAGCTGGCCCGGCACGCCGGTCACGGCGACATCCTGCGCGAGCAGGTGCTCGCCGCGGATCCCGGTGGCCGCGCGATCGCCTTCTCCGCCGACGTGCTGCGCGAGGAGTACGCCGCCGCCGGCGCCGCCCTCGTCGCGCTGGCGTCCTCCGTCCCGCCGACGCCTGGGACCGCCCGGGCCTCGGGGACTGGAGCGTCCGTGACCTCGTCGGGCACGCCGGACGTTCCTTCGTGACCGTCTCGGCGTACCTCGCCTCCGGCGCCGGCAAGACCCCCGAGCTGACGCACGCCCTGGACTACGGGCGGGTCTTCCGGATGGCGCACGCCGACGCCGACGCGATCACCGAGCGCGGCCGCCAGGCCGGCCGCGACCTCGGCCCCGACCCGGTGGCCGGCCTGCGGACACAGCACGAGGCCGCGGTCGCCGCCGTTGCCGCCCACCCCGACGACGCGCCCGTCGACAGCCCGGCCGGCGTGATGCGGCTGGGCGACTACCTGCCGTCGCGGATCTTCGAGCTGGTCGTGCACACCGACGACCTCGCCCGCGCCCTGGGTACCTCGGCGCCCGGCTCGCCGTCGGCCCGCACCATCGCCGTCACCTTCGCCGCCGCTCTCGCCGCCGAGGGCCGCGACGACACCGTCCTGCTCCGTGGCCTCACCGGCCGCGGCGGCCTCCCCGAGGACTTCACCGCGCTCTGAGGTCGCAAGTGTCGCGATCCCCGGTCGGCCGGGGATCCCGACACTTGTGACCCGCCGGCGTCGCAGGAGGGGCCCCGGGACGACGCACGAGGGTCACAAGTCCCGTCATCCACAGGGCCGAGGGGCGCGGGATTGGGGCTCGCCCTCGAGGGACAGCCTCCTGGCGTGAGCGAGAGATGGCGCGTCCAGGCGCCGCGGGTGAGGATCACGCGGCCGGTGCGGATCGACCCGTCCGGGCTGTCGGGGCCGACTCCGGGCCAGGCGCGAGGTCCGGGCTGGGAGACCACGTCGACCGGTCTGCACGTACCCGCCGGGACCGACCGCGACGTCGTCGAGCAGCGGATCATCGAGCAAGGAGTGCGGCTTCGCCACGGGGTGATCACCGGCTGGGCGGCCCTCCGGCTCCAGTGCGCCGGCTATCTCGACGGCCTGGCCCGCGACGGTGTGACGCGCCTGCCGGTCCCGGTGGCCGCCAACGGTGACCGGCTGCGCTCGCGCGACGGAATCGACGTACGTCGGGTCGTGGTCGACGAGGACGACGTCGTCATCCGGTACGGCGTCCGGTGCGCGACGCCCGAGCGCGCGCTCTTCGACGCGATGAGATGGGCCGAGACCCTGGAAGACCGCGTCGTGATCGCCGACATGACCTTCGCTGCCGAGCTGACGTCGCTTCGTCGCGCCAGGGCGTACGTCCGTCGATTGCGTCACGTCCACGATCGGATGCTCGCCCTCGAGGCCCTGTCCTGGTGCGACGAAGGTGCGGAGTCGCCGCAGGAGGTCAGGCTCCGCCTCATCTGGCGGCGTCGCTTCAGCTGGACCTCGCCACTCACGAACCGCACCGTGCTGAGCCTCGACGGTCGCAGGCTGGGTCGTCCCGACCTGGTCAGCGAGCGGCTGGGGATGGGGGCGGAGTTCGACGGCGCCGATCACCGCTCGCGAGCCCGGCATCGGATCGACGTACGCCGTCTCGACGACTTCCAGCGAGCCGGCCTGGAGATCGCGACGTTCGTGGGAGAGGACCTCGACTCCGAGGACCTGGTCGCCGAGCGCCTCCGGGCGACGTACGAACGCGTCGGTGATGCCGAGCGCCGCTGGCGGCTCGCGCCTCCTGGCCCGTCACTCGACGATCGCCTCGACCATCGTGACTTTCTGCGGGACTTGTGACCCGCAAAGGTCGCGACAACCCTGGCTGCGCGACGTTCCGGGGTCACAAGTGACGCGATCCCCGGTCCACCGGGGATTCCGCCCCCTACGGCCTCAGAGCCCGGACGGACCCGACTCGAGCAGCACCTTGAACGCGGACTCGTCCAGCACCGGGACGCCGAGCTGCTCGGCCTTGTCGGCCTTGGAGCCGGCGTTGTCGCCGACCACCACGTAGTCGGTGTTCTTCGACACCGAGCCCGCCGCCTTGCCGCCGCGGGCCAGGATCGACTCCTTGGCGGAGTCGCGCGAGAAGTCCACGAGCGAGCCCGTCACCACCACCGTGAGGCCCTCGAGCGTCCGGGCGACCGACTCGTCACGGGCGTCCTCCATGGACACGTCCGCGGCGGCCCACTTGTCGACGATCGCGGCGTGCCAGTCGACGGTGAACCACTCGATGACCGCACTCGGCGATGGTCGGACCGACGCCCTCGGCCGCGGCCAGCTCCTGCTCGCTCGCGGCCCGGATCGCGGCCATCGAGCCGAACTCGGCGGCCAGCGCCCGGGCGGCCGTCGGGCCGACGTGGCGGATCGAGAGCGCGACCAGGACCCGCCAGAGCGGGACGTTCTTGCGGGTGGCCAGGTTGGCCAGCAGTCCCTCGCCGTTGGCGCTCAGCTGAGGACCCTCTTCGCCCTTCTTGGGTGCCCGGGTGAACAGGTCGGTGCGCAACAGATGGGCGCGGTCGAGGTCGAAGACGTCCCCCTCGTCGGTGATCACCTTCGCGCCGAGCAGCGCGTACGCCGCCTCGGAACCGAGCCCCTCGATGTCGAACGCGCCCCGGCTCGCCACGTGGTAGACCCGCTCGACCAGCTGGGCCGGGCACTTCTGGGTGTTCGGGCAGCGCAGGTCCTTGTCGCCCTCCTTCTGCTGGGCGAGCGCCGTGCCGCACGAGGGGCACTTCGTGGGCATCTCCCAGGCTCGGCCAGACCCTTCGGGCCGTAGCGCCAGCACCGGCCCGACGATCTCGGGGATCACGTCACCCGCCTTGCGCAGCACCACCGTGTCGCCGGGACGGACGTCCTTGCGCTTGACCTCGTGGGCGTTGTGCAGCGTCGCCCGCTCGACCGTCGACCCCGCGACCTTCGTCGGCTCCATCACGCCGAACGGCGTCACGCGGCCGGTGCGCCCGGTGTTCACCTCGATCGAGATCAGCTTGGCGTTGACCTCCTCGGGCGGGTACTTGAACGCGATCGCCCATCGCGGCGCGCGCGACGTCGACCCGAGCCGCCGCTGCAGAGCCACGTCGTCGACCTTCACCACGACCCCGTCGATCTCGTAGGGGACGATCGTGTGGCGCTGCTCGCCGACGTGCTCGACGTACGCCTCGACCTCCTTGAGGGTCTTGACGACTCGCACCTGGTCCGAGGTGGGCAGACCCCACGCCTCGAGCGCTTCGTAGGAATGTGACTGCGCCTGGGGCTCGAACCCCTCGCGCTGGCCGAGCCCGTGGCAGACCATCCCCAGTGCCCGGCTCGCGGTGACCCGCGGGTCCTTCTGGCGCAGCGATCCCGCCGCGGAGTTGCGCGGGTTGGCGAACGGCGGCTTGCCCGCCTCGAGCAGCGACTCGTTGAGGCGCTCGAACGCCCGGACCGGCAAGAACACCTCGCCCCGCACCTCGACGAGGCCGGGCACGGGGAACTTCTTGGTGCCGGTCAGCCGGTCGGGGACCGCGTCGATGGTGCGCACGTTGGGCGTGACGTCCTCGCCGGTGCGGCCGTCACCGCGCGTCAGCGCGCGGACCAACCGGCCACCCTCGTAGAGCAGGTTGATCGCCAGACCGTCGACCTTCAGCTCGCACAGCAGGTCGGCCTTCTCGATCCCCTCGCGGCCGAGCCGGGCGTACCAGGACTCGAGCTCGCCATACGTGAAGGCGTTGTCGAGGCTCTCCATCGGGCGGAGGTGGTCGACCGCGGTGAAGTCGGTCGACACCGCGCCGCCGACCTTCTGGGTCGGCGAGTCGGGCGTGCGCAGCTCCGGGTGCTGCTCCTCCAGCGCCTCGAGCTCGCGCAGCCGCTTGTCGAAGTCGGCGTCGTCGATCGTGGGGTCGTCGAGCACGTAGTAGCGCCAGCGCGCGTCGTCGACCTGCTCGCTCAGCTCCTGGTGCCGCGAGCGGGCGTCGGCTGGAGTCCCCTGGGCGTCCTCGGTCACAGACTGACTCATGGGGACATCTTGCCCGCTGGTACGGACAACCCCATCCGGGGAAGCACCCGGCGTCGAACTGGGTTGCGTGAGCGTGAGCACCCGCACCGAGACGCACTGGACCCGGTACGACGCCGGCGTGCGGCCCGAGGCCCTCGTCCTGATGCTGCACGGCGGCAAGGACCGCGGCCAGCAGGTCGTCGACGGACGCAGCCTGTCCTGGCGCCGTTCGGCCTCGATGCAGCGCGAGGTCGCCCGCCGCTTCCAGGAGGCCGGCGCCAGCACGTGGCTGCTCCGGTTCGACCGGCGTGGTTGGAACGGCGGCGCCGACCGCATCGCCGACGCCCGACGCGCCCTGGACGACGTACGGCGTGAGCTCGGCGACGTCCCCGTCGTCCTGCTCGGTCACTCGATGGGTGGCCGGACCGCGGTGCACGTGGCCGACGACCCGAGCGTCCGCGGCGTCGTCGCGCTGGCGCCCTGGCTGCCCCGGGGCGAGAGCGTCGCCGCCCTCGCCGGCAAGGACCTGTACGCCGCCCACGGCCGGCGGGACCGGATCACCTCGGCCGGCGCCACGGCCGAGTACGTGCGGCGGGCCGCCGACGTGGCCGCCCGGGCGGAGTTCCGCGACATGGGGCGGGTCGGTCACTACCTGCTGCGGGACCGGACGGCCTGGAACGACTTCGCGGTCGAGGCCTGTCTGAAGGTGCTGGCGTAGGTCCGCTCACCGGGTCTCGTGACGGGCGCTAACGCGCCCTCCTCGACCAACGACCGAAAAAAGTTTCGATGAAACGGAATTGTTTCATCGGGTGCCGCGGTTGTACGGTCTGACGAAACGGAACCGTTTCGTTTCATCCGCCCCAGGATCCGTGCCAACCAGGAGCACCGTGTACCCGTATCCGTACCCCGGCCCGACCGGTTCCCTCGTCTCCGAGGGCAGCCGCCCGCGCGTCGAGGGCGACCGCGAGCAGGAGATCTTCGACGCCACCCTCCAGGTGCTCGAGGAGCACGGCTACGACCGGCTGACGATGGACGCGGTGGCCACCGCCGCCCGCGCCTCCAAGGCCACGCTGTACCGCCGCTGGAACGGCAAGGTCGCCCTCGTCATCGACGCCCTCCTCTCCCAGAAGGGCCCGGTCGAGGCGCCGGACACCGGCAACCTGCGCGACGACCTGCTCGCGACCTTCTGCGGTGAGGGCGGTCTGACCGACCACAGCGCCGTGGCGACGTTCGCCAGCGTGCTGACCGCGATCAGCCGCGACGCCGAGTTCGCCGACGCCTTCCGCGAGAAGGTCATCGGCCCCAAGGCGGCCGTGGGCCGCGAGATCTTCGAGCGCGCCCACGCCCGTGGCGAGCTCAAGGAGGGCGTGGACCTGGACCTCCTGGCTCCCGCCCTCGCGGGCATCTGCCTGCACCGACTCTTCCTGATGGGGCTCCCGCCCGACCAGGACCTCATCCGCCGCGTGGTCGACCAGATCATCCTGCCCGCGGCCCTCAAAGACCCGACAAGAGAGAACTGAGGAAACGTCCATGTCCGACAACGTCGTCGTCGGCGACGGCCGCGAAGAGGCCGTCGTCGAGGAACCGAAGGGTCAACAGCGCCTCGGCCTGGCCCTCGTGCTCATCACCATCGCCCAGCTGATGGTCGTGCTCGACGCCACCATCGCCAACATCGCCCTGCCGTTCATCGGCAAGGACCTCGACATCAGCGGCATCAACCTGACCTGGATCGTCACCGGCTACACGCTGGTCTTCGGCGGGCTGCTGCTCCTCGGCGGCCGGCTGGCCGACCTCTACGGCCGTCGCCGCATCTTCATGATCGGCCTGGTCGTCTTCGCCGTCGCCTCCATGCTCGGCGGCCTGGCCCAGAACGAGACCATGCTGCTCGGCGCCCGAGGCCTGCAGGGCTTCGGCGCGGCGCTCGCCTCGCCCGCCGCCCTGGCGTTGATCACCACCACCTTCCCGGCCGGCCCCGCCCGCAACCGGGCCTTCGCCGTCTACGCCGCCATGTCCGGCGCCGGCGCGGCCGTCGGCCTGATCCTGGGTGGCTGGCTGACCGGATCGGACTTCAGCATCTTCGGGGCCGACGTGCACGGCTGGCGGACGACCTTCCTCATCAACGTGCCGATCGGCATCGCGACCGCCTTGCTGGCGCCGCGCTTCCTGCCCGAGTCGGAGTCGACCTCGGGTCAGCTCGACGTCCCCGGCGCCATCACCGGCACCGGCGGCCTGCTCGCGATCGTCTTCGGCCTCACCCACGCCGGCAACCCGTCGTACGGCTGGGGCGACCCGTGGACCATCACCAGCCTGGTGGCCGGCCTCATCCTGATCGCGCTCTTCGTGGCGGTGGAGACGCGGGTCGAGCACCCACTGCTCCCGTTCCGGATCTTCGCGAACCGCACGCGAGCGGCCAGCTTCGTCGCGATGGCCCTGCTTCCGGCCGCGATGTTCGCGATGTTCTTCTTCCTGAGCCTCTTCATCCAGAACGTCATGGGCTACAGCCCGCTCAAGACCGGTGTCGCGTTCCTGCCGTTCAGCGCGGGCATCATCGTCAGCGCGACGATCGTGTCCAACCTGGTGAACCGCATCGACGCGCGCTACATCGCGGGCACCGGCACGCTGGTCGCGGCGGTCGCCCTGTTCGGGTTCTCCCGGCTGAGCGTCCCGGACAGCGACAGCAGCGTCCTCCAGGCCGTGCTCAGCGGCCAGCACCTCGGCGCCGACGTCAACTACTGGACCCACGTCTTCCCGTTCGTGGTGCTGATGGCCCTCGGCATGGGCGCGGTCTTCGTACCGCTCACCCTGACGGCCGTCCACCACGTCCGGACCGAGGACTCCGGCATCGGTTCGGGGGTGCTCAACACCATGCAGCAGGTCGGTGGCGCGCTCGGGCTGGCGATCCTCGGGACCGTGGCCAGCCACTACTCCACCGCGCACATCGAGAAGATCGCCCCCGGAGTGGGGCAAGGGCTCCAGCAGGCCGACCCTGGTGTCGTCCAGCAGCTGATGGGCGCCTTCGGCGTCGACTCCGTGCAGGGACTGGTCGGCCAGATCAGCTACGTGGGCTCCTTCACCCAAGGTGCCACCGCCGCGTTCCTGGTCGGGGTGTTCCTGATGCTCACGGGCTCCGCGGTCGTCTGGGCGTTCCTCGACGTCAAGCACGAGGAGCTGGCCACCGACGGCCCGGAGGGCGTGCACGTCGGCTGAGGCCGGCTGTCCGTTCACCGGGTCTCGTGACAGGCGCTCGCGCGCCTTCCTCGACCAGCGGCAAGTGACGCAAGGCCCTCGGGGCGGCGGGTTTGATCCGCCCCGGGGGCCCTGTGCCACACTCGCCGGGTTTCCCGGGAGCGCGTCCTGCCGCCGGCCTCCCGGTCCCCTGCCCCAGGCGGTGACCACAGAGAGGGACCTCCCGATCCAGTGTCACGTGCAGCGAAGCTGATCATCTCCGTCGTCGTCCTCCTGCTTCTCGCGGTCGCCGCCGTCGCCTACTTCACGGTCGTGAAGAAGAGCGACACCACCGTCGACGTCCGGGTGCTGCCCGGCATCGCGCAGGCGGGCGCCGACCCCGCGTCCAGCGACGAGGCCTCGGGGGTCGTGGTCGCCACGGTCGACCCCGCCGACGAGGGAGCCGCGGCCACTCTCGAGTCCGATGACGGCGGCTCCTGGGCGGAGGTCGGCACGTCGAAGCAGGACGAGAACGGGTCCGTCTCCTTCGTGCTTCCCGCCGGCAGCGGCGCCGACGCGAGCTTCCGCGTGACCAGCGGTGGCGCCGCGAGCGCGACGATCGCCGGCGACACGTGGGGCGAGGCCGACTTCGACGACGAGTTCGACGGCGACGAGCTCTCGAAGGACTGGATGAACCGCGGCGAGGGCTACAACCCTGAGGGCCTTCGAGCCTGCTCCGCGGGCTCGGCCGACGCGGTGGGCGTCGCCGACGGCACCCTCGGCGTCAGCGTGCTCCTCGACCCGGACCGTGTCGGCGACACGTGCGCGGCGAAGAAGGCCGACGGGAGCTCGGCCGGCAAGTTCTCCTACCGGCTCAACGGCCAGATCACGCCCAACGGGCAGTACTTCAAGTACGGCGTGCTCGCCGCCCGCATCAAGTTCCAGGAGAAGCAGGGCCAGCACGGCTCCTTGTGGATGCAGCCGGCGATCTCGGAGAGCACGACCGACTCCGCCAAGGGCGGCGCCGAGATCGACGTCATCGAGTACTTCGGGGACGGCGTCAAGAACGGCGGCCTGGCCAGCTTCGTCTACAAGCTCACCCAGGACGGCCCCGAGAAGGTCGGCGGCCAGCTGCCCGACCCCGACCAGTACCTCGCCGGCAAGGACGACAGCTGGTTCGACGACTACCACGTGTTCTCGGTCGAATGGACGCCGGAGGAGTACATCTTCCGGATCGACGGCCAGGAGACCTACCGCACGTCGGAGGGCATCTCGCACCAGCCGGAGTACCCCATCCTCAGCCTGCTGAGCTCCGACTACGAGCTCGAGCACCTCGGCGGGGACAAGAACCTGCCGCAGACCATGAACGTCGACTGGCTGAGGTTCTGGCAGGCCGGCTAGCTCCGCACCCGACGCGCCCCCCACGATCCCGGGACCGCGGTGCGCGTGTGAGAGACTCACGTCTCCGGGCCGTCGCCCGCGAAACCGGCTCCGTGGTGGCCACTGGCCGCCGGGCCTCTCGGGACCAGCTCCCGACATCAGCTCCAACTCAACGTCCAACACCCACGAGTGAAGGAAGTCGCATGCTGTCCAAACCCAAGCTGATCGCCTCGGTGGCGAGCCTGGCGCTGTTGAGCGCCGGCGTCGCCGCGACCGCCGGCGGAAGCTCGTCCGCGGCGGGCGTGCCCGCACTGCAGCGCAAGGCGACCGTGTCGGTGTCCATCGTCCCGGGCGTCATCGGCCCCGGCGGCGGCCTGCAGAGCGCCAACGCCGCCAAGTGGGCGGTGATCGGCAAGTACCCCTCCACCAAGGCCGGCAAGAAGGCGGTCCTCCAACGGCTGTCGGGCACCACCTGGAAGACCGCGGACAAGGGTGAGATCGCCAAGAACGGCGAGATCGTCTTCGCCGTCGGCGGGACGCCGGGCGTCAGCTACCGGGTCGATGGTCCGGGTGCCGCCAGCACTCCGGTCAGCACCGACTCGTGGGGCACCGACGCCGACTTCGTCGACAACTTCACCGGCCGCAGGCTCGACACGAAGCAGTGGCAGCACCGCCAGACGTTCTACGAGCCGGCCTCCAGGCGGACGTGCGCCAAGGGCGACCCCAAGGCCGTCAAGGTCCGCCGCGGCACCGCCCAGCTCAGCGTCGTCGTCGACAAGTCGCGCAAGACGCGGTGCAAGCCGCCGAAGCCCAACAACCCGAAGAAGGTCTTCGGCAAGTTCAAGTGGCGCCTCAACGCCAACATCGGCACCCAGCAGACCCACTCGATCACCTACGGCGTGGTCGCGGCACGCATCAAGTTCCAGCCGCTCCAGGGTCAGCACGCCTCCTTGTGGATGCAGCCGAAGTACCTGAACGGTTCGCGCAACCCGTCGGTGTCCGGCACCGAGATCGACATCATCGAGTGGTTCGGCAAGGACACCCCGGGCGGTGGCCTGACCAGCTTCATCTACGGACCCACCGCCAGCGGGGGCCAGAAGAAGGTCGCCCTCGGTGGCAAGAGCGGCTTCATCAAGGACCCGGCGCAGTACCTCACGAGCGAGAAGGACGACTGGTACAAGCGCTACCACGTGTTCTCGGTCGAGTGGAGCCCGAGCGGCTACATCTTCCGGATCGACGGCATGGAGACCGGACGGATCAACAAGGCCGTCTCCGGTGTCCCGGAGTACCCGATCCTGAGCCTGCTCAGCTCCGACTACGAGCTGAAGAAGATCGGCGACGAGAAGAACCTGCCCCAGACGATGAACGTCGACTGGATCCACACCTGGCAGGACCCGGCGCACTACACGCCGCCGACTCCGGCACCCTGAAGCCAGGGCTGAACCCACGTCACGAGGCCCGGTCACCGCTCGCGGTGGCCGGGCCTCGGCACGCTCCAGGGATGGTGCCTGGGGGCCCGGTTGTCTGGACCGCTCGGCCGATGCCACGATCCGGCTACCCGCCCGCGCGGGCCGTGCCACACTCCCGGTCTGGGTAGGAGCTCTGCTCCGAAGGTCGACCCAACCCCCCCTGAACCGACCTGGAGGAACCCCCCGTGTCGACACGACGTACGCTTCGGCGACCCCTGGCGGTCGCCCTCGCGGCCCTGACGGTCAGCGCCGCGCTGGCCACGATGAGCCAGACCAGTGAGGCGGCCGGCCAGCAGCAGGCCACCATCACGATCCTGCCCGGCATCGTCCAGCCGGGCCGCAAGATCGCCAACGCCGACAAGGCGCTCGCCGCCGTGACGGCGACGTTCTCGCCGGCCAAGAAGGGCCGCGCGGTCGAGCTGCAGCGCCAGGACGGCAACAAGTGGGTCACGGTCGCCACGGGCGTCCAGGACAAGTCCGGCAAGGTCGAGTTCGCCGCTCGCGCCGGTTCGTCCACCGCTCCGCTCACCTACCGTGCCGTCGCGCCCAAGGCCTCCGGCCTCAGCGCCGTCTCCAGCCGCGCCGTCGGGAGCTCGAGCTGGGGACCGGCCACCTTCACCGACCAGTTCACCGGCACCGCACTGAGCACCAACTGGACGCACCGCAAGCAGGACTACGACCCCTCCTCGATGCGCAACTGCTCGAAGGGCTCGCCGTCGGCCACCCAGGTATCCCGCGGGACCCTGAAGCTGATGGTGATCGCCGACCCGTCGATGCCGGCCGCCTCGTGCACGGCCTACAAGAAGGACGGCTCGGTGATCGGCCACTTCGACTACCGGCTCAACGGTCACGTCTCGACCGAGAACAAGGCGTACTTCCGCTACGGCGTCCTGGCCGCGCGCATCAAGTTCCAGCCGCGCCAGGGCCAGCACGCCTCGCTGTGGATGCAGCCGCAGAGCCCGACGTACATCCCGAACGCGCTGCAGGGCGGCACCGAGATCGACGTCATCGAGTACTTCGGCGACGGCGTGAAGAACGGCGGCCTGACCAGCTTCATCTACAACCCGACGCCGTCGGGGGTGCCGCAGAAGATCGGCGGCTGGATCAAGAAGCCCCAGCGTTTCCTCAGCGAGAAGAAGGACGGTTGGTCCAAGCGCTACCACGTGTTCTCCGTGGAGTGGTCGCCGACGGCCTACGTCTTCCGCATCGACGGGCGCGAGACCTCGCGCATCACCACCGGCGTCTCCGGCGTGCCGGAGTTCCCGATCCTCAGCCTGCTGAGCTCCGACTACGAGCTGAAGAAGCTCAAGGGCGAAGGCAACCTGCCCCAGGCGATGAGCGTCGACTGGATCCGCTTCTGGCAGGCACCGCCCAGCATGTGACCGGCGCGTGACGCGGTCGCGCCTGCGTCGTTCAACCATCGTGGGGTCTCGAGGGCCCGGTCCCGTGTCGAAGCCGACCGCGGGACCGGGCCTTCCTGGCGTCAGAGGTTCGACGCGACCCGGCGGCACAGCTCGTAGGCGCGCCGCGCCCACGCCGGCGACGCTCCGGCCAGCCCGCACGACGGCGTGACCAGCAGCCGCTGGGACGCGACCTCGGGATCGACGCCGAGCTGGTCGAGCCACGCGAGCACGCGGTCGGTCAGGTCGCGGTCGCTCGGAGGCTGCTCCGGATCGAGGGAGGGTACGACGCCCAGCGCGACGCCGTCGCCGGCCTCCAGCGCCTCACCCAGGACGTCGTGGTCCTGCGTGGCGAGCAGTGAGAAGTCGACCGAGAGGCCGCGGGCCCCGGCCCCCCGCAGCAGGGCCCAGGGCGTTCCGGGCGCGCAGGAGTGCGCCCACGGCTCCGCTCCCGCCTCGACCGCCGCGGCGAAGACCCACTCGAGGTGCTCGGACAGCTCGGGCGGGTGCACCGTGCGGTGCCGCCCGAAGCCGGAGGCGGTGGGCACCTGCGCGTTCATCACGGCCGCGAGGGCCGGCTCGTCGACCTGGAGCACGATCGGACCGGCACCGGTGACCCGGCGGCGTACGTCGGCGAGGTGGATACGGACGCCTTCCGCCAACGCCTGGGCCAGGTCACGTCGCGCGCCGTGGTCGGCCAGCACCTTGTCGCCGCGCGGTCGCTCGACCGTCGCGGCCAGCGTCCACGGCCCGGCCACCTGGACCTTGAGGTGTCCCGCGTAGCCGTCGAGCTGCTCCTCGAGCTGGTCGAGGTCCTGCCCGAGCAGGCTGCGCGCCCGTCGCTGGTCGACGCCGGTACCTCCCCCAGGCCCGGTGAGCCGCCAGCCGGCCGGCTGGAGATCGGACGCCAGGTCGACCATCGCCAGCGCCCGACCGGTCATGGTCGCCGCCGCGCCGCGCTCCGGGAGCTCGGGAAGGTGCGGCAGGTCGGGCAGCTCGCCGACCACGAGCCGCACCGCCTCGGCGATGTCGGTCCCGGGCAGGGCGCCGACGCCCGTAGCAAGTGTCATGGTGCGAGCGTCACACCGGGACCGCCGAGCGGGCGGTGGCCGTGATGGTGGCCGAGCCCACGACGCGCGTGCCGTCGTAGACGACCGCGGCCTGGCCGGGTGCGATCCCCTGGGCGGGGTCGACCAGCTCGACGGTGACGCGGTGACCGTCGTCGTACGTCGTCACGACCGCGCGGTGCTCGGCCCCGTGTGCGCGCAGCTGGACTGTGCCCTCGAGCCGTCCGGGCGCCGACCCGCACCAGCGTCCGTGGTCGGCCTCCAGCCGGTCCACGGTCAGCGCCTCGCGCGGCCCGACGCGCACGGTGCCGGACACCGGCTCGATGTCGAGCACGAAGCGCGGCTTCCCGTCCGGCGCCGGCCGGCCGATGCGCAGACCCTTGCGCTGGCCGATCGTGAAGCCGTAGGTCCCGTCGTGCCGGCCGAGCACCTCACCGGTCGCGTCGTCGACGATCTCGCCGTCGTGGTTGAGCGCCCGGTCCCCGAGCTTCTCGCGCAGCCAGCCGGCGGTGTCGCCGTCGGAGACGAAGCAGATGTCGTGGGAGTCCGGCTTGTCGGCGACCCGCAGCCCGCGGCGGTCGGCCTCGCGACGTACCTCCGGCTTCGGGGTGTCCCCGAGCGGGAAGAGCGAGTGCCGCAGCTGGTCCTGGGTGAGGACCCCGAGCACGTACGACTGGTCCTTGCCGGCGTCCTCGGCCCGGTGCAGCTCGACCGTCCCGTCCGCGCCGTCCTGCAGCCGGGCGTAGTGACCCGTCGCGACCGCGTCGAAGCCGAGGCCGATCGCCCGGTCCAGCACGGCCGCGAACTTGATCTTCTCGTTGCACCGCAGGCACGGGTTGGGCGTCCGTCCGGCGGCGTACTCGTCCATGAAGTCCTCGACGACGTCCTCGTGGAAGCGCTCGCTCAGGTCCCAGACGTAGAAGGGAATGCCGATCACGTCCGCCGCGCGCCGCGCGTCGTGGGCGTCCTCGAGGGTGCAGCAGCCGCGGGCGCCGGAGCGGTACGACGCGGGGTTGCGCGACAGGGCCAGGTGGATGCCGGTGACGTCGTGGCCGGCCTCGACCGCGCGGGCCGCCGCGACCGCCGAGTCGACGCCGCCCGACATGGCCGCCACGATCTTCAACGGAGCACCCGCACGTCAGCGCACCACCGGGTTGCGGGACGCGCGGGCCCGGTCCACACAGGGGCCGATGGCGGCGAGGAGCGCGTCCACGTCCGCGTCGGTGCTGGTGTGGCCGAGGGAGAACCGCAGCGAGCTCAGCGCGTCCTCCTCGTCCATGCCCATCGCCATCAGCACGTGCGAGGGCTGGGCGACTCCGGCCGAACAGGCCGAGCCGGTCGAGCACTCGACGTCGCGGGCGTCGAGGAGCATGAGCAGTGAGTCACCGGCACAGCCCGGGAAGCGCAGGTGCGCGTTGCCCGGCAGCCGCTCGTCGGGGTGGCCGTTGGGGACGGCGTCCGGCACGATCCGACGTACTCCGGCGAGCAGCCGGTCGCGCAGCACCGCCATCCGCTCGGCGTGCTCGGCCTGGTTCTTGACCGCCGACTCGACCGCGGCCGCGAACCCGGCGATCGCCGGCGGGTCCAGCGTGCCGCTGCGGATGTCCCGCTCCTGGCCGCCGCCGTGCATCATCGCGGTCACCTCGAGCTCACGACGCACGAGCAGCGCGCCGACGCCGTACGGGCCGCCCACCTTGTGCCCGGTGATCGACATCAGGTCGACCCCGCTCGCCGAGAAGTCCACGGGCACGGACCCGACCGCCTGGATCGCGTCGGTGTGGACCGGGATCCGGTGCGGGGCCGCGAGGGCCACCACGTCGTCGATCGGCTGCAACGTGCCGACCTCGTTGTTGGCCCACATCACCGAGACCAGGGCCACGCTTCCCGGGTCCCGCTCGATGCTCGCGCGCAGCGCGTCCACCACGAGTCGGCCCTCGGCGTCGACGGGCAGCAGCTCGACCTCAGCGCCCTCCTCCTCGGCCAGCCACATCAGCGGGTCGAGCACCGCGTGGTGCTCGACCGCCGTGGACAGGATCCGCACTCGCCGCGGTTCCGTCGTCACGCCGCGCCCAGTAGGTCCCCTTCAGCGCCAGGTTGTCCGACTCCGTGCCCCCCGACGTGAACACCACGTCCCCGGGCCGGCAGTTCAGCGCCTGCGCGATCGTCTCCCGCGACTCCTCGACCACCCGCCGTGCCCGCCGCCCACTGGCGTGCAGCGAGCTCGGGTTCCCGGTCTCGGCGAGGTGACGGGTCATCGCCTCGATCGCCACCGGCAACATCGGGGTCGTCGCCGCGTGGTCGAGGTACACCGGATCGGCGTCCGGCTCGTCTCCCGTCACGTCGTTCATCGCATCCGCAAGAGTACGGCGCGACGCGAGCCCCACCGAAACCAGCCGACCGCGCCCCGGACGATCGTCAGGCGCAGAGCTGGACGCCGTCGACGTAGAAGCCCGTGGAGCCCGGGAAGACGGTCACGGCCGCCAGGATGGTGTTGGTGCTGTCGTCGACGACGTACACCGAGGTCGGGGTGTTCGGCTGAGTGGGAGCGAGCACCAGGGTGCCGGCGGGGAGATCGAGGTTCCCGGCGTGCTCCACGGCCTCCTCGGGCGTCTTCCAGCCCTTCGGCTCCCGGCCGTAGTCGAGGGCCGAGGTCGAGCGCTCGTCGCAGTCGGCGGACCAGGTGGGCTGGGGTGCGTCCGAGGTGGGCGTGTCGCCGGCGGCGGTGGACGGGGTCGCGGTGGGGTCGGACCCGGCGTCCACTGCCGTCGGCTGGTCGGAGCCGCAGGCGGAGAGGGCGAGCAGGGCGGCCAGCGCCACGGCGACGAAAGAGGGGGCGGAAGCGAGACGTCGGTTCATGGGGATCCTCCCGGGAGGTTCAGGGTCGTGGATCGGACGGACGAACCGCGCCGACGGTTCCCTAGGAGAGGCGTCGACTCGAGCCAGGGATGGTCGGCCTGCAGCAGCGCCACCTTCTCGCGGAGCCAGGCGCGGGCCGGCTCGCCGAGCAGCGGCCAGGCCCGAGCCGAGGTCGCGGTCGTCCTTGGTGCGGGGACCGTTGCGCGACTTGTAGAGCAGGACGATCTCCGGGATTCAGGTAGCGGATCCCGTCGTCGGCCACCCACGTGACCTCCTCGACGGGCGCGACGTGGTCGGGCAGCCGCTTGTTGGTCCACAGCCGTCCCGGTCGGGCGTCAGCGGCATGTCGCACACCCACGGGGACAGCCGGTCGCGGCGTACCCAGATCTGGCTCTCGGGGTGCTGGACGTCCGGCCACCGGTCGAGCAGCGGGCGCAGCGCGCCGTCCGAGATGTTCCAGAGCTGCCAGCCGTCTCCGACGTGCGCTCGCAGGGCCGGCACGTCGCACACCAGGATCGAGACGTCGATGTCCTCGTGCTCGCGCGCGGACTCTCGTGAACGCCTCGATGGCCCAGCCGCCGACGACCCACCAAGGCCGGTCGAAGCCGTCGAGGAGGTCGCGCATGCCGGGCGGGTCGAGGGACTCGAACGTGCCGTACAGGGCTTCGAAGTAGTCGTCCTCGGCCACCTCGGCCGGCGACCGCAGCAGCGGCTCGCGCTCGCCGGTCACAGCAGCACCAGGTCGTCGCGATGGACGACCTCCCGCTCGTAGGCCGCCCCGAGCTCCCGCTTCAGCTCGTGCGACGAGCGGCCGAGCAGGGCCGGCAGCTCGGCGGCGTCGAAGTTCACCAGACCCCGGGCGACGGCGTGACCCTCGGGGCCGGCGAGGTCGACCGGGTCACCGGCCGCGAAGGACCCCTCGACCCCGGTGACGCCGGCCGCGAGGAGCGACGCCCGCCGTTCGACGACGGCCCGCACGGCGCCGGCATCCAGCAGCAGGCGGCCGCGGGGGTCGGTGGCGTGCGCCAGCCACAGCAGCCGGATCGGACGGCGGCGGCCGGTCGCGTGGAAGAGCGTGCCGACCGGCTCGCCCGCGAGCGCGGGCCCGGCCTGCGCGGCCGAGGTCAGGACGACGGGGATCCCGGCGCCCGTCGCGATCCTTGCGGACTCCACCTTGGTGATCATCCCACCGGACCCGAGGGCCGCCGATCCGGTGGAGCCGATCCGGACGGCGTCGAGGTCGGCCGGCGACCTCACGTCGCCCAGCAGGGTGGCGACAGCGGCCGAGGGACTGCTGGCGGGGTTGGCGTCGTAGAGGCCGTCGACGTCGCTCAGCAGGACCAGCAGGTCGGCGTGCACGAGGTGGGCGACGAGGGCGGCCAGCCGGTCGTTGTCACCGAAGCGGATCTCGGTGGTGGCGACGGTGTCGTTCTCGTTGACGATCGGCAGCACCCCGAGCTCGAGCAGCTGGGCGAAGGTCTGGTGGGCGTTGCGGTAGTGCGAGCGCCGCGTCACGTCGTCGAGGGTGAGCAGCACCTGCCCGGCCACCAGGTCGTGGCGGGCCAGCTCCTCGGTGTAGCGGTGGACGAGGAGCCCCTGGCCCACCGAGGCCGCGGCCTGCTGGGCGGCCAGCCCCCGCGGCCGGCGCTTGAGGCCGAGCGGGGCCAGGCCTGCGGCGATGGCACCTGAGGAGACGAGCACGACCTCGCGGCCGTCGCGTCGGGCGCCGGCGAGCACGTCGACCAGGGCGGCCAGCCGCACGGGGTCGATCCCACCGGCGGCGGTCGTCAGCGACGAGGACCCGACCTTCACCACGACGCGACGCGCGTCGCGCACCACCTCCCGGATCGGCCGGTCCGTCATCAGTCGACCTCGTCCACCCGGTCGGGGTCGTCCTTGGACCCGATCTCGTAGGACATCGGCCCGGTGCGCTGCTTGCGCTGCTCGTCCAGGCGGCGGGCCACGTCGGCCCGGGCCTCGGTCTCGCTCCGCTCGGGCATCGCCTCGTCGATCTCGGCACGCCGACGGGCGGCCGGCCGCTTCTCGTCGAAGCGCTGGTCCTCGCCGCGCCGGCCGAGCATCTCGGCCCCTGCCTCGATGCTCGGCTTGAAGTCGAAGACGACGGCGTCGTCGGGGTGGCCGATGAGGACCGTGTCGCCCTCCTGCGCGCCCATCGTCACCAGGCGCTTCTCGACGCCGAGCCGGTTGAGCCGGTCGGCGAGGAAGCCCACCGCCTCGTCGTTGGCGAAGTCGGTCTGGCGCACCCAGCGCTCCGGCTTCGCGCCGCGCACCTGCCAGCCCAGGTCGGTGGCGGCCACCGAGAAGTCGTCGCCGCCGTCGGCCGAGGGAGGCCGGATCACGATGCGCTGCGTCTCGGAGACCGGGCGAGCGGCGCGGGCCGCCTGCACGATCCCGGCCATCGCGAAGGTCAGCTCCCGCAGCCCGGCGCCACTGGCGGCCGACACCGCGAAGACGTCGAGCCCACGACCGCGCAGGTCGTCGACCACCATGTCGGCGATGTCCGACCCGTCGGGCACGTCGATCTTGTTGAGGGCGACCAGACGCGGACGCTCTTCGAGGCCGCCGTACCGGCTGAGCTCGCGCTCGATGATGTCCAGGTCCTCGACCGGGTTGCGCCCGGGCTCGAGCGTCGCGGTGTCGATGACGTGCACGATGGCCGCGCAGCGCTCGATGTGGCGCAGGAAGTCGTGTCCGAGGCCGCGGCCCTCGCTCGCGCCCTCGATCAGGCCGGGCACGTCGGCGACCGTGAACGTGGTGTCGCCGGCCGTGACCACGCCGAGGTTGGGCACCAGGGTGGTGAACGGGTAGTCGGCGATCTTGGGTCGCGCGCGCGAGATCGCGGCGATCAGGCTGGACTTCCCGGCGCTGGGGAAGCCGACCAGGCCGATGTCGGCCACGACCTTGAGCTCGAGCCGGATCTGCAGCTCGTCGCCCGGCTCGCCGAGGAGCGCGAAGCCCGGCGCCTTGCGCTTGCTGCTGGCCAGCGCGGCGTTGCCGAGACCACCGCGTCCGCCTTGGGCGATGACCAGCTCGGTGCCGGGTCCGACCATGTCGGCCAGCACCTCCCCCGAGCGCACGTCGTGGACGACCGTGCCGTCGGGGACCGGCAGCACCAGGTCGCCGCCGTGGGCGCCGTTGCGGTGGCCTCCGGCGCCCTGCGCGCCGTTGTCGGCCTTGCGGTGCGGGCTGTGGTGGTAGTCGAGGAGGGTGGTGACGTCCTGGTCCACGCGCAGGATGACCGAGCCCCCCGGACCACCGTTACCGCCGTCGGGGCCACCGAGGGGCTTGAACTTCTCGCGGTGCACCGAGGCCACCCCGTTGCCGCCGCGCCCGGCGCTGACGTGCAGCGTCACGCGGTCGACGAAGGTGGGGACTGCCATGGTGACCGCTTTCGTTGGGTGAGGAAGCACGAAGGGCGCCCCGGAGTCGGGACGCCCTTCGAGAAAAGTCAGCTGGTGACGAGCGTCAGGTCACTCGCCCGGGACGATGTTGATGACCCGGCGGCCACGGCGGGTGCCGAACTCGACCGCGCCGTCGACCAGGGCGAACAGCGTGTCGTCGCCGCCACGTCCGACGCCGGTGCCCGGGTGGAAGTGGGTGCCGCGCTGGCGCACGATGATCTCACCGGCGTTGACGACCTGGCCGCCGTAGCGCTTGACGCCGAGGCGCTGGGAGTTCGAGTCGCGGCCGTTCTTGGTGGAGGCCGCACCCTTCTTGTGTGCCATGAGGATCAGTCCTTGCGAGCAGGGAGCCGGTGGCTCAGAGGGAGATGTCGGTGACCTTGACCTGGGTGTACTTCTGGCGGTGACCCTGGCGCTTCTTGTAGCCGGTCTTGTTCTTGTACTTCTGGATGATGATCTTGGGGCCCTTGGTGGCGCCGAGCACCTCGACGGTGACGCCGGCCTTGTCCAGGCCGGTGGCCGTGACCGTCTCGCCGTCCACGACCATCACGACCGGCAGGGTCAGCGACTCGCCGACCGCCGTCGTGACCTTGTCGATCTCGATGACGTCGCCGACGGCAACCTTCTGCTGGGTGGCGCCTGCGCGCACGATCGCGTACACCGCGGTCTCCTTCGAACTACTGGCTTGTCACAACTGGCTGGTCACAACGAACTGGGTGAGCCGCGACCCTGCGCTGAACGGCGCGCACGCGGCGTGGGCACGCGTGAACGCACCGAGGGACCATCGTACGGACCGGTTCACGTCCAGCGCAAAACGGGCGTCAGCGCTTGCGGGAGCCCCTCCGCTTGATCGGCACGTGCAGGGCTGTTGCGTGCTCGTGATGCTCGTCGTCGTGGGCCTCGCCGGCCCCGTCGGCATGGTCCTCGACCAGGACGGCGACGGGCTCGGACGGCGCGACGGGCGGCGGCCCGGCGGGCCTGCTCGCGGCGCGACGGCGCGTGCGGGTGACGACCTTGGGCGGCTCCGGCGGGGCCGGGGGCGCCTCGTCGACGTCGGGCTCGTCGACGCCGGGCTCGCCGACGTCGGGCTCGCCGGTGTCGGGCTCCTCGGCCTCGAACAGCTCGGTCAGCTCCTCGATCTCGGGGGCCTCGACGACTGCGGCCTCGACCGCCTCGGTCTCGACCTCCGTGGACTGCAGGTCGACGGCCTCCAGCTCGTCGTCGGGCCCGGACTGCTCCGGGTCCTCGGCGTGCTCGTGGTGCTTGGCCATGGCCGCGACGTCCTTGGGCGACGGCGCACCGGAACGACCGTTGCCGTTGCCGTTCGCGTTGCCGTTCGCGTTGCCGGCGTTGCCGTTCTGCTGCTCCCCGCGACCGCGGCCACGGCGGCCACGGCGGCCGCCGTCGTCCTCCTGGTGGCGTGGCTCGACGGGGGCGTCCTCGACGATCAGGCCGCGGCCGTGGCAGTGCTCGCAGTCGTGGCTGAAGGACTCGAGCAGGCCGGTGCCGATCCGCTTGCGCGTCATCTGCACCAGGCCGAGCGAGGTGACCTCGGCGACCTGGTGGCGGGTGCGGTCGCGGCCCAGGCACTCCACGAGGCGGCGCAGCACCAGGTCGCGGTTGGACTCGAGCACCATGTCGATGAAGTCGATGACGATGATCCCGCCGATGTCCCGCAGCCGGAGCTGACGGACCATCTCCTCGGCGGCCTCGAGGTTGTTCTTGGTGACGGTCTCCTCGAGGTTGCCCCCGGAGCCGGTGAACTTGCCGGTGTTGACGTCGACGACGGTCATCGCCTCGGTGCGGTCGATGATCAGCGAGCCGCCGGAGGGCAGCCAGACCTTGCGGTCCAGGCCCTTGTGGATCTGCTCGTCGAGCCGGTACGTCGCGAACACGTCGCGTCCGTCGTGCTCCTCGGGCCGGTAGCGCTCGAGCCGCGACTCGAGGTCCGCCGCCACGTGGACGACGTACCCCTGCACGGTCTCCCACGCGTCGTCGCCCTCGATGACGAGCTTGGTGAAGTCCTCGGTGAAGAGGTCGCGGACGACCTTCAAGGTGAGGTCGGGCTCGCCGTAGAGCAGCTGCGGGGCGCTGCCCTTGGCCTTCTTCTCGATGTCCTCCCAGCGTGCCTTGAGCCGCTCGACGTCGCGGGTCAGCTCGTCCTCGCTGGCGCCCTCGGCGGCGGTGCGGACGATGACGCCCGCGGTGTCCGGGACGATCTCCTTCAGCAGCGTCTTGAGGCGGTTGCGCTCGGTGTCGGGCAGCTTGCGGGAGATGCCGCTGGTGGTGCCGTCCGGGACGTACACCAGGAAGCGGCCCGCCAGGCTGACCTGGCTGGTGAGGCGGGCGCCCTTGTGGCCGATCGGGTCCTTGGTGACCTGCACCAGGATCTGCTGGCCGGAGCTGAGGACCGACTCGATCTTGCGGGGCTGGCCCTCCTTGTGTCCGAGGGAGGACCAGTTGACCTCGCCGGCGTACAGCACGGCGTTGCGGCCCTTGCCGATGTCGACGAAGGCCGCCTCCATCGAGGGCAGGACGTTCTGGACGCGGCCGAGGTACACGTTGCCGATCAGCGAGGTCTGGGACTCGCGGGCGACGTAGTGCTCGACGAGGACCTTGTCCTCGAGCACGCCGATCTGCGTCAGGTCGTCGCGCTGGCGCACGATCATGACCCGCTCGACCGCCTCGCGGCGGGCCAGGAACTCGGCCTCGCTGACGATCGGCGCGCGACGGCGACCGGCCTCGCGGCCTTCGCGGCGACGCTGCTTCTTCGCCTCCAGGCGGGTCGAGCCGGCGACGGCGGTGATCTCGTCCTCGGCGCTGCGACCGCGGCGGACGCGGGTGACGGTGTTCTGCGGGTCGTCGGTGGCGCCGTCGCCCTCCTCGCCGGCTCGGCGACGGCGGCGGCGACGGCGCGTCGTGGTGCTCTCACCGGACTCACCCGAGTCCTCGGACTCGGCGTCGGTGGACTCGTCGCCCGCCTCGTCGCCCGAGTCGCTGCTGCCGTCCGAGGACTTCCGGCGACGGCGTCCTCCGCGGCGGCGGCGACGGCGGGCGGTGCCGCCGTCCTCGTCCGAGGACTGCTCGCGTCGTCGTCGGCGGTCTCGGCCTCGGCGGGCGCCTGCTCGGGCGTGGGCTCGGGTGCGGCGGCCGCCTTCTTGCGGGAGCGGCGCGCGGGCTTGGCCTCGGGCACCTGGAAGAGCGGTACGGGCGGCCTCGTCGCCGGCGGGCTCAGCCGCGCCGGTGTCCTCGGTCACGGGCGGAGCGGCTGCGGCCTTCTTGCGCGTGCGCTTGGGCCTCGCGGCCGCCTCGTCGGCAGGGGCCTGGACGCGGGCGTCGACGGCCGGCTCGGCGGGCCCCTCGGCCGCGGGCTCTGCCGTCTTGGCCGCCTTGGCCGTCTTGGCCGTCCTGGCCGTCTTCGAGGCGGCCTTCTTGGTCGTCGCCTTCTTGGCAGCGGTCTTCTTGGCGGCCGTCTTCTTGGCGGCGGCCTTCTTCGCGGTCTTCTTGGGCGGCTCGGCCGCCTCGACCGGGGTGGAGGTCTCGTCGCCGGTGGTGGGGGTGTCCTCGAGCATGTGGTGCTCTCCTCCGCCCGAGTGCGGCGTACCGACCCGGGTCAGGTCCGGCGCCACCACCCGCACCTTCAGAGCGGCAGCGCAAAGTCAACGTTGGCGGCGACACCCTCCGCGGTGTGCGTCAACGAGAGACCTGGCGTCACCTGCCGCGGTCGCCGGGCCCGGGGTGTCAAACCCGATTGGAATGCGACTGTCACCCGCACTCCCTCGCCGCGTCGCGGTCTGGTGACGACGGTTCCCGATGTGCCGTCCCCCTCGAGGATCCGGTGGGAGCGGCGAGAACGTCGTCGGGTCGATCCGGCTGCGAGAGCCCGGACCGGCCGGGGTCAGTATCGCACAGCGCCGACCGACGCGGGCCATCCCGGCACTACGTCAGCGGGTCGCCGACCTCGCCGGTGGCCGCGTCGAGCGGCCCCTGACGCAGCCGGGTGAGCAGCGGCGGCACCGGCGGCCGCAGGTCCGCGACCTCGCCGAGACCGCTCAGCACGTCGTCGGGGCGCACCGCCGGCACGGTGTGTCGCAGGGTCAGGTCCAGCTCGGTACCGCCCCCCGCGTGCTCGTGCGCCGACAGCGAGACGACCGGCTCGCGGCAGTCGAAGGTCCGCAGCCCCTTCTTGGTCATCCGCTCGACGGGGACCGAGCCGATGGCCAGGAACGCCGCGACGGCTCGCTCGGCGTCGGCCAGCGGCACGTCCACGACGACGCTCCAGCGACTGGCGACCAGGCGGTCGGCGAGGGAGCCCGTCCCGCCGTCGACGACCTCGAGCACGTCGAGTCCGTCGGGCAGCGCCTCCTCCAGCGCGCGGCGTACGTCGTCGGGGTCGAGCACCTCGGCGAGCGCGATCTCCAGGTACTCGGCCTCGCTGGCCGCCCCGGTCGGCGACGCGCCGGCGTAGGAGATGCGCGGGTGCGGGTTGAAGCCCGACGAGTACGCCATCGGGATCCGCGCACGGAACACGGCCCGCTCGAAGGCCCGGCTGAAGTCGCGGTGGCTGGTGAAGCGCAGCCGGCCCCGCTTGGCGTACCGGACCCGCAGCCGCTGGACGGGCGGCGGCTGCTGGTGGGGCTGGTCGCGCACCGGAGCGACGCTAGCGGGCGACCGCGAAGTCACGACGACTACAGTCACTGGATGTCTGGCATCTCGGGTCGGACGCGCACCGCCATCGCCACGATGACGATCCGCAGCCCGGTGCAAGTGTCCTGGGCGGAGTCCGCCGTCGTGCTCTCGGCCGGGGCACTGGTGGCGTTCTTCCGGCTCGGCGACGCCGGCTGGCGGGGAGTCCTCTGGGCCGAGGACGGCCCGGTCTTCCTCCAGACGGCCTACCGCCACTCCCTGATCTCGGACGTGCTGGCTCCCTACGCCGGCTACGCGAACGCCGCACCGCGGACGATCGCCGCCGCGGTCACCGCGTTCCCGCTGTCTTGGCACGGCACCCTCATCGACGCCTCGGCCGCGCTCGTGCAGGCCTGCGTGGGACTGCTCTGCTACCGCGTCGTCCTCGCGCACACCGGCCACCGCGTGACTGGGCTGCTCGGCCTCGGCCTGGTTGTTGCCGTGCCGACCGGCACGGAGGTGCTCGTCAGCATCGCGAACCTGCACTGGTTCCTGCTGGTGGGGTCGGTCCTCGCCGCCTTGTGGGTGCCCGACCGTGCGGGCAGCCGGGCCGCGACCATCGTCCTGGTGCTGTTCGCGACCACCTCCGGTCCCTTCGCCGCGCCCGTCCTCGTCGCGACAGGTGTGCTGTGGTGGGCCACCCGCGAGAGGCACCTGCGTGACCTGACCGTCGCGGCGACGCTCGGCTTGGCCCTTCAATGGTGGGTCGTCCTGCACGCCGAGGGCCCTCCCCGGCGACCACCGAACCCCACCTGGCGCGCATCGGCGAGCAGTGGTTCTCCCGCGTCCTCGGTGACGGTGTGCTGGGGGTTGCGCGCCACCACGGGCAGCCCGCGCCATCGACGACCGCGGGGCTGCTGGCCGCCGTGTCGTTCGTCCTGCTGGCGGCGTGGAGCGTGCGCTGCCGCGGATGGACCTCGCTGCTCGTCCCGGCGTGCTTGGTGGCCGTGGGGCTGGTCGTGTACGTGCCGGCGCTCTACCTCACCGGCGTCGACGTCACCGACCCCAGCCTCGCGGGCCGCTACTACGTGGTGCCGGTGATCCTCACGATGTGCGCGCTGCTGCTCGTGGCGGACCGCGTGGTCGCCGATGCGGTGACCGACCGCGGACCCGTGCTGCTCCGTGTCGTGCCGGCGGGGCTGGCGCTCAGCCTGGTGGCTGCCCTCTGCAGCGGCTTGATCAGCACCTGGCGCATCCCCGACGACGGCGCACGTACCCGCGTGCCGAGCTGGTCGCAGAAGTGGCCAAGGCTCGTCAGGAGTGCCGGCAACAGCCTGCGAACGGCACCGCGCACCTCGCGATCGCGCCCCCGGGATGGGGGCTCGACTTGCCGTGCCGGGAGATCGAGGAGGCTGTCAGCCGGCCGGCCGGCCGACCATGAACGCCTGGGCGCCCAGGACCTTCCAGGCCAGCGGCACCCGGAGGTACAGCCGCACCAGGCCGGGTCCGTTGGGCAGCCGGCTCTTGGTGGTGTAGGGCAGGAAGCGCGGGATAGCACGTCTCGACCTCGAACCCGGGCGCGGAAAGCCTCGGCCAGCGCCCGGTCGTCCACCGGCGTGATGTGGTCGAAGAACATCCAGTAGTCCTTCGCGCAGTAGCGGACGTTCGGCTGTAGTACGAGCAGCCGACCGTCGGGCTTCAGGACGCGGCGGGCCTCGGTGAGGGTGCTGACGATGGCCTCGCGGGGGATGTGCTCGAAGAAGTTGCTGATGAACACCCTGTCGACCGTGGCGTCAGCGAATCTCGTCATCTGGTCGGAGCGGCATCGTTGGTCTCGACACCGGCGGCGGCTCGGACCACAGGTCGGGATTCAGGTCCACCGCGATCCGGCGGGCGGCGCTTGATGTTGTTGATGAACTCGCAGTGGCCGGCGGCCACGTCGACCACAACGGAGCGCGGGCACCCACTTCTGGAAAAAGTCGAGAGGACGAGCACCTCCCAGAGGTCCAGGACCGCTGACTCACCCTCCGTGCCGAACCGGCCGGCGTACAACGCCTCGCAGCTCCTCGGATTCCACTGCTCCATCGAAGCCCTCTCCACCATGGCGTCCCACCCTGGCAAAGAGGGCATCCCCGAATCCCGCGACAGCGGGGCCGGGTTTTTTTACAACTTCGGCCCCGACCTTGGACGGCCCGATCTTCGGTGGGCCCGGCAGCTGACCAAGACCATAACGCGAAGCGGGGACCGCGTGCCTCCACAGACAACTTCGGGTACGCGTGTGCGTCGTCGTCGGCGGATGCGGGCACGTCGGCCTCCCGCTGGCCGTCGCGTTCGCCGAGCGCGGCCTGCGCGGTCGCTCTACGACATCGAGCACGCGCGGTCGAGCTGGTCGGATCAGCGGCGCCTGCCGTTCCGCGAGGACGGCGCGCGGAGTCGCTCGCCGGGGCGCTCGCCGACGGCACGCTCCAGCGCCACCACCGACCCGGCCGTGCTCGGCCGACGCCGAGCACGTCGTGGTCGTCATCGGCACCCCGGTCGACGAGCACCTCAACCCCGACCCGCACGCGGTCCCGCGGGCCCTGCACGAGCGTGTCGCCACCTGCGCGACGGCCAGCTGCTGGTGCTGCGCAGCACCGTCTACCCGGGCGTCACCGCGCTGGTCGAGCGGATGTTCGCCGACGCGCGGCCTCGACGTCGACGTCGCCTTCTGCCCCGAGCGCATCGCCGAGGGCAAGGCGATGGAGGAGCTGTTCGCCCTCCCGCAGATCGTCTCGGCCCGCACCGACGCGAGGCCCGCGACCGGGCCGGCGGCGCTGTTCGGCACGCTCACCGACTCGATGGTGGAGCTCGAGCCCGAGGAGGCCGAGCTCGCCAAGCTGTTCACCAACACCTGGCGCTACATCAAGTTCGCCGCGGCCAACCAGTTCTACATGATGGCCAACGACCACGGCCTGGACTTCGACCGCATCCGCACGGCGCTCGCCCACGACTACCCGCGCGCCGCGGACATGCCCGGCGCCGGCTTCGCCGCCGGGCCGTGCCTGTTCAAGGACACGATGCAGCTGGCCGCGTTCACCGACAACAACTTCGCGCTCGGCCACGCGGCGATGCTGGTCAACGAGGGCCTGCCGCTGTACCTCGTGTCCCACCTCGAGAAGCACCTACGACCTGCCGACCAAGACGGTCGGCATCCTCGGCATGGCGTTCAAGGGCGAGAGCGACGACATCCGGTCCAGCCTGTCCTACAAGCTCAAGCGGATCCTGGAGTTCCGCGCCGCGCGAGGTGCTCTGCACCGACCCGTACGTCACCGTCGACGACGACGCTGATGCCGCTGGAGGAGGTGCTCGAGCGGAGCCGACATCCTCATCATCGGCCGCGCCGCACCAGGTGTACCGCGACCTGGAGACCGACAAGCCGGTCGCCGACGTCTGGAACTTCCTGGGCCAGGGCAGCACCCTGTGAGCCTGGCTGTCTCCGTCGTCATCCCCGCCTACCAGGAGGGCGACGCGATCATCCCTGTCCTGGACCGGCTCTTCGACGCGGTGGAGCTCGAGTGCGAGGTGCTCGTCGTCGTCGACTTCCAGGAGGACACCACCGTCCCGGTCGCTCGAGGCGTACGCCGAGAAGGAGCCGCGGCTCGCCGCGCTGGTCAACACCTACGGCCGCGGGCCCGCGCACGCGATCCGCTACGGCATCGACCACGCCCAGCACGCCGCCGTCGTGGTCACCATGGCCGACGGCAGCGACGACCCGCGGCAGATCGACGACCTGGCGCGGCTCATCGACCGCGGCGTCGTGGTCGCGGCCGCGTCGCGCTACTCCCCCGGCGGCCAGCAGGTCGGCGGACCGATGGTCAAGGGCCTGATGTCGCGCACGGCCGGCATCTCGCTCGGCCGGTTCGGCCCGGGTCGGCACCAGGGACGCGACCAACAGCTTCAAGGCCTACTCGACCGAGTTCATCCGCGAGGTCGGCATCGACAGCCGCAGCGGTTTCGAGATCGGCCTGGAGCTCACCGCCAAGGCCCGCCGGCTGCGCCGCCCGGTCGCCGAGCTCTCCACCATCTGGCTGGACCGCACGATCGGCGAGTCCAACTTCGACATGAAGGCGTGGATCCCGAAGTACCTGCGCTGGTACCGCTTCGCCTTCGGCCCTCAGCTCACGCTCGAGGAGCTCAAGCGACAGAGCGCGCAGATCGCCGCGCGCAACAACGCGACACCACGGATACGTCGCAGAACGGCACCACACTGCCCCCACGACTGTCACCGACAGCAAGGACCTAAGGGCAAGGTCCTGGTCTCCGGCTCGGCCGGCTTCATCGGCGGCTACGTCGTCGAGGAGCTGCTCGGCCGCGGCTACGCCGTGGTCGGCATCGACAACTACTCGAAGTACGGCCCGGTCGAGAAGTCCTACGACAACCACCCCGACTACTACTTCGTCGAGGACGACGCCCGCAACGTCGACGTGATGAACAAGCTGCTCAGCGACTGCGACCACTTCATCGCCGGCGCCGCGCTCATCGGCGGCATCTCCTACTTCCACGCCTACGCCTACGACCTGCTCGCCACCAACGAACGGATCATGGCCTCGCAGTGCGACGCCGCGATCGAGGCGCACCAGCACGGCAGGCTCAAGAAGGTCACCTACCTCTCGAGCTCGATGGTCTTCGAGTCCACCGAGCACTGGCCCTCCAAGGAGGGCGACGAGCGGAAGATCCCGCCGCCGCTGTCGTCGTACGGCTTCCAGAAGCTGGCGGTCGAGTACTTCGCCAAGGCGGCGTGGGACCAGTACCAGCTGCCCTACACGATCGTGCGCCCCTTCAACTGCGTCGGCATCGGCGAGGGCCGCGCGCTCGGCGACGTCGAGATCGACTCCGGCAACGTCAAGCTCGCGATGAGCCACGTCGTCCCCGACCTGGTGCAGAAGATCGTCAAGGGCCAGGACCCGCTGCACATCCTGGGCGAGGGCAACCAGATCCGGCACTACACCTACGGCGGCGACCTGGCCAAGGGCATCGTCGAGTGCATGGAGCAGGACGCCGCCTTCAACAACGACTTCAACATCTCCACGCCCGAGTCGACGTCCGTGCGCGACCTCGCCGAGGTGATCTGGCACAAGATCAAGGGCGCCGACGTGCCGCTGCGCATCGTCAGCGACCCGGCCTACGAGTACGACGTGCAGAAGCGCGTGCCGGACGTGACCAAGGCCAAGGAAGTCCTCGGCTTCGAGTGCTCCACCTCCCTCGACGTGATGCTCGACGAGGTCATCCCGTGGGTGGCCCAGGCCGTGGCCGACGGGAAGCTTTGACCGCGTCGCCCGCACCGCCCGTCGCCCGGCGGCCCGTCGACTGGCGGTTCGAGCCGGCGGAGCGGATGGTCGCGCTGCTCGGCGTCGCCGTCAGCGTGGTCATGGCCGCACCGCTCGGTGTCACCGGCCCCTACTCCGGCCTCGACCCGAGCTGGGTGGTCGGGATCAACGCGGTCCGCGGGGCCGGACTGCGGTTCGGGCCGGACGTCGTCTTCACCTACGGTCCGTGGGGCTTCGTCGACCACCCGCTGACGCTGAGCCGTCTGCAGTTCGCCCTCGCCGGCCTGGTCGCGATGCTCGTCGTGGCCGCCCTGACGTGGGTGCTCACGGTGGCCCTCCGCCGGGTGCTGCCGATCGTCGGGGCGACCGTGGCCGCGACCGTCATCACCCTCGTCTCCGCGGCGGTCTCGGAGATGAGCCTGCTCGCGGTGACAGCCGGCGTCACCGCGGCGGTGCTCCACGTGCTCGCGGGCGGTGCCGGCGAGTCACGGAGGCTGCGGTTCGACCCGGTCCCGGCCGGCCTGGCCGCCGCGAGTGCCCTGCTGGTCCAGGTCAAGCTGTCGGTCGGCGTGACGCTGCTGGTGGTCGCCCTGCTCGCGGCCTGCGTCCAGCGCAGGCCCGCACGTGTCCTGGTGGACCTCGCGGCCGCCGTCGCCGCGTTCACGGTGGCCTTCGCGGTCCTGTGGGTCGCGATCGGCCAGGACCTCGGGACCATCGGCTCATGGGCGCACGCGTCGGCCGACATCGTGACGGGCTACGGCGAGGCGATGGCCTTCGAGCGCAGGGACAGCGTCCTCGGCTACGTGGTCGCCGTCGCCCTCGTCGCGGGCGTCGTCGTGTGGGCGGTGCGCGCGTGTCGGGAGACAGGCAGGTCGAGGGTCGCTCCGGTCGGCGCGCTGGTGATGACGCTCGCCGCGATCGGCTTCGCCTTCAAGGCAGGCTTCACGCGCCACGACGAGCACGAGCTCGTGTTCTTCGTGGTGCTGGCCGGGCTGGCGGTCGCCTGGGCGCCGTACGCCAAGCGCCGGGCCACGACGATCCTCGTGCTGGTGACCGTCGTCGCCATGGTCCTTCCCGGTCTCGGCTGGCTCGACGTCAAGCAGGTGCGCGACCGGTGGCGCGTCGCGGCGCAGGTCGTGCTGACCTCGGGCGGAGCCCCCGGCTACACCGAGTCCAACCGGCTGCTCGGCCAGCAGGGGTACCAGCTCCCGCAGGCGTACCTCGACGAGATCGGCCGGCACCCCGTCTCCATCGACCCCTACGACTCCTCCGTGGCGGTCGACTACAAGCTCCGCTGGCACCCGATGCCGGTGTTCCAGAGCTACCAGGCCTACACGCCGTACCTCGACGACCTGAACGCGGCGGCAGCGCGCGGGGCGCCGGCCGACCAGTACGTCCTGCGCTTCGGGACCGCACCCGTCGACAACCGCAACTCCGTGTGGGAGACGCCGGCCTACCAGCTCACCCTCGCCTGCGACTACGCACGCGTCATGGCCGACGGCCCGTGGCTGCTCCTCGAGCACGCCCAGCCTCGCTGCGACGACCCGGTCGACGCCGGATCGGCCTCCGTGCAGGCCGGCGAGCCCGTCTCCCTCCCGAAGCCGGGCCCGGACGAGATGTTGGTCGCCCGGTTCGAGGCCGACGCCCCGAACGTGCTGACGCGACTCTTCCACGCGGCCCTCAAGGACTTCTCGCCCTTCAAGGTCACCGTGGACGGGACGACGTTCCGGTTGCCGGAGGCCCTCGTCGGTCAGGACGTCATGTACGCCTACCCCGACCAGGGCGACGCCGGGCTGTTCACCGCGTTCGAGTACCACTCGGCGACCTACCCGACGAGCGGCACGCTCCACTTCTCCACGATCAAGCTCCGGTCCTGATGACGTCTCCTCGCATCAGCTTCACGATCCCCTACTACGACAACCCGGCCTACCTCGCCGAGGCGATCGCGAGCGTCCGGGCCCAGACCATCTCCGACTGGGAGCTGGTCGTGGTCGACGACTGCGGTCCGGCACCCGCCCAGCGTCTGGTCGAGGAGCTCGGCGACGAGCGCATCAGCTACGCGCGCAACGAGGTCAACCTCGGCCTCGCGGGCAACTGGAACGAGTGCGTCCGCCGCGCCACGGCGCCGTACGTCACGGTCCTGCACGCCGACGACCGGCTGCTGCCCCGGTACGGCGAGCGCGTGCTGGCCGCGCTCGAGGGACGGCCCGAGGTGGCCGCCGCGTTCACCGACGCGGCGATCGTCGACGCCGCGGGGAAGCCCACGTGGACCGCCGCGGACCTGACCAAGAAGGTGCTGCCGCGACCCCGCGAGGACCACGACCTGGCTGGGGACCGTTCCACCGCCGGGCTGCTGCGCGGCAACTACATCCTCTGCCCGACGCTGTGCTTCCGGGTCGACACGGTGGGCCGCGCGCCGTTCGACACGCGGTGGCGGTTCGTGCCGGACTGGGACATCACCGTGCGCCTGTTGTTCGAGGGCCAAACCCTGCGAGCCGTGCGTGAGCCGCTGCTGGAGTACCGCCGGCACGGCGGCCAGCAGACGAGCCTGCTGACCGAGAACGCCTCACGGTTCCTCGAGGAGATCGACTTCCTGGAGCGCAGCGCGGGCCAGGCCGCGGCGCTGGGCTGGACGGCGTCGGAGCGGACCGCTCGTCGCCGGGTCACGCTGCGCGGTCACGTCGCGCAGAAGATGCTCGCCGACCTCTCAGTCGGACGCGTCGGTGCGGCCCGCGAGAAGGCCCGCATCCTCCGGCTGGATCTCCGGGGCGGACAGCGGGTCCGGACGCACGATCCGGATCCGCAGTAGCGACAAGAACGCGCCGAACAGCATCGTCTGGGTGCCGACGACCAGCCCCAGCACCGCCGGCGCCGCCGTGCGGATCGAGTCGGCCGGCTCCAGGCCGCCGAACCCGGCGTCCCCCCACCGGAACAACGACGCGACGCTCAGCACCACACCGAGGATCAGCAGGCCGAGGCCGACCAGGATGCTGTTCTCGAGGTTCACCCGCCCCTGCAGCTCGCTGAAGCGCTTGTTGGTCGGCAGGAACCCTTCTTGGAACGCATAGACGCGTGCCAGCACCGCGAACAGCACGCCCTGGTAGCCGACGATGAGGAACCCGATGGCGAAGAGCAGCGAGCCGATGTCGAAGCCCAGGGAGCCGATGTGGACGGTGCCGACCAGCAGCGCCACCGTCGCCAGCAGGCCGACGAGGGTGAGCAGCAGCCCGGGGTAGAAGAACAGCCAGCGCGGGCTGTAGAGCATGAGGAAGCGCAGGTGGCGCCACCCGTCCCGCCAGCTGCGCAGGTGCGGCGGGCGACTGCGCCCGTCGGGGCGCAGCGTCGTGGGCACCTCGGCCAGCCGGAGGTCGTTGAGCGAGGCCTTGACGACCATCTCGCTGGCGAACTCCATGCCCGAGGTCCGCAGGTGCAGGTTCATGATCGCGTCGCGCCGGAACGCTCGCAGGCCGCAGTGGAAGTCGCCGACCGGGATGCGGAAGAAGAGACGGCCGATGAACGAGAGGACGGGGTTGCCCAGGTAGCGGTGCAGCGGGGGCATGGCACCGGGGGCGATGCCACCCTGGAACCGGTTGCCCATCACCAGGTCGTCGCCGGCGCGCAGCTTCTCCACGAAGGGTCCGAGGGTGCCGAAGTCGTAGCTGTCGTCGGCGTCGCCCATGGCGACGTAGGTGCCGCGGGCGGCCGCGATGCCGCCGATCAGCGCCGCGCCGTACCCCTTCTCGTGGATGCTCACGACGCGGGCGCCCTCGGCCATCGCGAGCCCCTGGGAGCCGTCGGTGCTGCCGTTGTCCGCGATGAGCACCTCGCCGACGATGCCGGCGGAGTCGAGGAAGGCCCTCGCCTGCTGCACGCAGGTGACGATGGTCTCGCTCTCGTCGAGGCACGGCATGAGGATCGTCAGCTCCACCGCACGCGCTCCGGGGTCGGCGATCGGCTGGCCAGTCATGGCGCGTACTTTGCCATGCCGATGCGGCCGGACCGGCATCCAGCACTACCCTGACGACCACCATGGTGACCGGCAGTGGAGTGGGGCAGTCGACCCTTCCCGAGGCCCCCGACTCCGCTCCGGCGAGCCGCGCCGAGGCCCGTCGCCCGTGGTGGGTCCGGCTGGCGCCGTACGCCGCGTTCGTGATCGTGTCGCTGATCGTCGTCGGCTCCCACATGCACGACTTCCCGTACGTGTCACCGACCGACGAGACCGTCCACTTCGACTACGTCGAGCGGATGCCGCACGTACCTGCCGCCGGCGAACGCCTGGACCAGCCGGCCCTGCGCGCCTGGGCGTGCCGCGGCTTCCCGGCCGGCCTGGACTACGACTTCCCGGCCTGCGGGTCGCGGCACTTCGACGCCGAGCAGTTCCCTGGCGGCGGGTTCTCCTACGCCGGCGCCACTCCCCCGCTCTACTACGCGGCCACCGCCGTCGTCAGCCGGCCGGTCGCTGCGATCACCGGGCGCTCCCTGTTCGGCACCGTCCGCTGGTGCGGGGCCCTGTGGCTGGCCGGGCTGATGTCGGTGGCCTTCCTGATCGGCCGGCGGCTGGGCGCATCGCCGCTGTCCGCGACGGCGGGCGCGGTGCTGACCGGCACGGTGCTCGACGTGGTGACGTCCGCGGCCACGATCGGCCCGGACATCGCCAGCGCCCTGGTGAGCGGGCTGGTCCTGCTCGCCGCCCTCTCCTTCGACGGGACCCGGCGTACCTTCCTGCTGCTGCTGGGTGCGACGGCGCTGGCCGCGCTGACCAAGCTGACCACCTTCACCGCGATCGGCACCGCGCTGCTGTTCGTGCTCCTCCTGCCCCTCGTGGGTCGCCGCCTGCGCGAGCAGCCCTTGCCCTGGCGACGGGCCCTGGGCACGTGCGTGGCGGTGGTGGCCGTCTTCGGCGGCCTCTCGGCCGTGTGGGGCGCCTACTACAACTCCCAGGCCGTGATGGATCCGGGCCTGCTGCCGATCAACCAGATGTTCGCGGTCGACAAGCTTCCGTACGCCGACATCTGGGAGGCCACGCTCTACCCCTTCCTGACCACCGGTGGCGACTTCCGGCCGTTCACGATGCTCGACGGGACCAACGGGTACGTCGAGCCGCTGGCCGGTGGCCTGCAGGTGCTGTGCCTCCTCGTGCTGGCCGCCAGCTGGCTGCGCTCGCCGCGGGCCAGCGCCCTCGGGATCGGCGCCCTGGCGGCCGCCCTCATCGGTCCGTGGGTCCTCCTCGAGCTGAACTTCCACGTCAACGGCCTGGCCTTCACGATCGTGCCGCGCTACGGATTCGGCATGCTGCCCGTCGTCGCGGCCGCGATGGCCTGGGTCTGCCGGGCACCTGGGGCGAGCCGGGCGCTCGCCGTGATCGCCCTGCTCTCCGTCCTCAACGTGGTCACATGACGGACCGGCAACGGCACTGGGTCATCGCGCTCGGCTTCCTCGTCGTCGCGTGCCTGCTCGTCGGCATCCAGTCGCGTCACCACGACGAGATGGCCGAGCCGGGCGAGGCCACCCAGCTGGACTACGTCCTCGCCCTCCCCCACGTCCCGGCACCTGGGGCCCCGGTCTCGCGGGACGCCGTGTCGGCCGGCGACGCCGCGGCCGGGCTGCCCGTGTCGACGTCGGGCTCGACGCCCCCGGCCTACTACGTCGCCACGGCCCTTGTCGCGCGCCCGGTGGCCGCCGTCACCGGGTGGTCGGTGCTGGGCGTCGCGCGGTGGACCGGCGTGCTGTGGCTGTGGCTCTTCCTCCTCGTGACCTTCCGCCTGGCCCGTCTCGTCGGCGCGTCGCGAGGGAGTGCCGCCGGAGCCGCGGTGTTCGTGGCGGCCTCGACCAGCCTGTCGACGTTCGCGGCGTACGTCGGTCCGGACGTCGCCGGCGCGGCCGTCGGCGGGCTGGTGCTGGTCGCCGCCTGGCGGCACGACGGCAGCCGGCGGGCCCTCCTCGTGCTTGCCGGCGCGTGCGCGCTGGCCGGGCTCACCAAGCTCACGCTGGCGGCCGCCGTCGGAGCCGCGGCGCTGATGCTCGTCCTGCGCCCGCTGCTGTCGCGACGCCAGCCACACCCGCTCCCGCTCGGACCCGGGCTGCTCGCGTCCGGCGTGGCCCTGGGGGCGTTCCTGGTGCCCGCCGTCGGGTGGGTGGTGCGCACACGGGCGGCGGAGAAGGTGTCGGCCAAGACCCTCGACGCCTATGCGCCGTACGTCACCGACCACGTCGACTGGGGCGCGTACCACGACACGCTCCTCTACCCGTGGCTGAACCCGGTCGGCTCGTCGTTCGCCACCGCGACGCTGACCGACCCGACGGACAGCGTGATCGGTCTGGTCCTGCTCGCCCTGCTGTCGATCGGGATGTTGTCCGCGGCCCTCACGCTCGGCCGGCCGCGGCTGGCGGCGCTGGGCGGGGCCCTGCTCGTGGTCTCCGTCGCCGGCCCCGCGACATACCTGCAGACCGACGTCCTGCTCAACGGCCTGGCCATGCCGATCGAGCAGCGGCACGCGCTCGGGCTGCTTCCCGGCACCACGGCCTGTGCCGCCTGGCTGCTGCGCGACCGCGGCGGCGCGGTGGCGATGACCATCGCCTGCGCGTGGGCCCTGTTCAACCTGCTGACGTGAGCGTTTCTTGCCGCTCCCGGGCTCGGGGTAGTCTCAGCGCGCACTGTTGCCGACGATCCGGGGAGACCCGCACCTGATGACCGACGACACCACGTCCGAGGCCTACGCGCGGCGGCTCGAGAACCGCGAGGGCGCACGCTGGAAGCAGGTCCTCGACGTCCAGCGGCCCTACCGCTGGAACCTGCGCCGGATGAAGCTGGGACGGACGATCGACGTCGGCTGCGGCATCGGCCGCAACCTGGACACGCTCGGCCCGGGCAGTCTCGGCGTCGACCACAACGAGAGCTCGATCGCCCTCGCGCGCTCCCGCGGCCTCGACGCGATCACGACCGACGAGCTGGCCGTCCGCTACCCCGAGCCGCCGGCGACCCCGGAGTACGACTCCATGCTGCTCGCGCACGTGCTGGAGCACATGACGCGCGCCGAGGGCATCGGTCTCCTCCAGCACTACCTGCCGTACGTCCGCCGCACGGTCGCGGTGATCTGCCCCCAGGAGCGCGGCTACGCCACCGACCACACGCACGTGACGTTCCTGGACGCCGCAGACATCTCCGGGATGCTCGACGAGGTGGGCCTGCGCACCCGCAAGGCGTACTCCTTCCCGTTCCCCCGCATCGCGGGCAAGGCCTTCACCTACAACGAGACGGTCGTGCTGGCCGACCGTCCATGAGCGCGACGACCGAGGACCAGGCCCGGGCCGACCTGTTGGAGGAGCTGCGGCTCGCCCGCCGCGAGCTCAAGCTGGTGCGGACCCAGCACGAGCTGGCCGAGGAGCGTCTTCAGCGCGTACGCCGCGAGCGCGCGGCGCTGCGCAAGCAGGTCGTCCTGCTCGCCGACACGCTGGCGCAGCTGCTCGCCGAGAAGTACTGGGACGGACGCTCCGGTCTCGTCGGCCGGCTGCGACGCGGCGGCGACGACACCGATGAGCGCGCGGCGGTGGCCGAGGTCGAGGCCAGCGAGCTCTTCGACGGCGGGTGGTACCTCCGGCAGCGACCCGACGCCGTGCGCGAGCGGCTCAGCCCGGCGGTGCACTACGTGCGGACCGGCGCCGAGACCGGCGCGGAACCGGGCCCGGAGTTCGACACCGAGACCTACCTCGAGGAGCACCCGGACGCCCGTGACGCCGGCGTGCCCGCCCTGCTGCACCGGATCCGGCGGGGCGACCGCTGAGTCCGGCCCGATGACTGCACGATGACCGACACCGAGGACTTCCTGCGCCGTTGGCACGCCTTCGTGCGCGGCTACACCGTCGCGGATCCGGACGCGAGGGCCGCGCTGGTCGAGCGGGTGCTGACGGCCGGCCTCGACGACGCGCTGGCCGGGCTGACCGACGTGATCGTCGGCGACGACGCCGCCGACGCCCTGGTCGACCCGGCCGACCGGATGCAGTGCGAGTACGACCTGGTCGACGCGAGCGGGATCTTCCGCGAGCAGGAGTACATGTGGCACAACCGCGAGCTGCACTGGTACTTCTGCCGGCACCACGAGGGCCTGCGCCACTTCATCCGTGACGGGTGGCCGGCGCTGCGCAACCCCTCCTCGGAGTTCGACCTCTGGTGGTACTGGTTCACCTACCTCGACCCGGCCGACGACCAGGTGAACCCCGTCGTCCACTACCTCGCCGAGGGAAGGCACCTCGGCCACGCGACGCTGCCGCCGGTCCACCCGGTCCGCGAGCCCCCGGCCGCTCCCGGCCCCGGAGGCCTGCGTCGGGCCTGCCTGTTCGCCGGCTTCGACGGGGACGGCCTGATCGACGACACGGTCGTCGACTACGTCCGGGAGCTCAGCCGTTTCGCCGACGTCTTCTACCTCGCCGACTGCGCGCTCGAGGACGGCGAGATCGACAAGCTCGCGCCGTACACCAAGCAACGGTGGGCGATCCGCCACGGCCGCTACGACTTCGGCACCTACTCCCTGCTGGCCCGCGACCTGGTCGGCTGGGACGAGCTCGCGACGTACGACGAGGTGCTGCTGGCCAACGACAGCGTCTACCTGCTGCGGTCCCTGGACGAGGTCTTCGCCACGATGGACGCCCGGCCCGCGCACTGGTGGGGTCTCCAGGCCACCCACGACCCGTTCCGTCCGGGCGACCAGGACGTGCTGGGCCGACGGCTGCGCGTCGAGGACCTCGTCGCCCAGGCGCGGACCGAGCGTCCGTGGCGGATCTCCGACTGCTTCCACGTCGGGTCCTACTTCATGGCGCTCCGGGCCGACATCATCGCCGACCCCGAGTTCCGCCGCCGCCTGGACACCGTCGCCGGTCAGCGGGAGAAGAACTCGATCATCCGCAAGTACGAGATCGGCATCTCCTCCTACCTGACGCTGGCCGGGTACCACGTGGAGACGTTCGTCGAGGGCGTGCTGCCCTTCCACCCGATCTACCGCGAGTCGGCCTTCCACGTGATGGAGGAGGGCTTCCCCTTCATCAAGCGGCAGTTCCTGCACGAGAATCCCTTCCACGTGCCCGACCTGGACCACTGGAAGGACCGGGTCCACGGCATCTACCCCGACGCCGACCTCGGGCCGATGGATGACAACCTCTGGCGGGTCTCGCCGACCTACAACATCCACCGGGCCCTCGACATCCACACCCTGCCCAACGGCGTCGTGGAGATGCCGGAGCTGGTCATGCCGGACACCTTCGACGACCTCGAGCGGTGGGTGCCGCGGTTCGACCACTGGTGGGTCTTCCCGGTGAACCCGCGCACGGGTCGTCTGGACGGGCACGCACGGGCCGTGTTCGAGGCGGTGCGTCACGACCCGACGATCAAGAAGATCCTGATCGCCCCGACCGAGAACCCCGGCATCGGCGGGGCGAACGTGGCGGTGGTGCTGGGCCAGAGCCAGGGCGCGCAGTGGTACCTGCTGCGCGCCGGGGTGGTCTTCGTCAACGAGGGCCCGCGCGCGGACCTGCCCCACCCGCTCCCGCCGCGCAAGCACCGGTTCGTGGACGTCGGCCACGCGAGCGCCCTGCGGGCGTTCGGCGCTGCGGTTCCGCACATCGTGGGCGACGCCGGACTGACCCGTCACCGCGAGCGGTTGCACGACCTCGACCTGACTCGTGCGGTGTGCGCGTCGTCGGAGGTCCACGCCGAGGCGATCCGCCCCTCCACCCGCTCCAAGACGCGTCCGAAGCGCTGGGTCACCGGATCACCTCGCGCCGACCTGCTGCTCGCAGCCGAGGACTCGCTGGCGCCTGACCTGCGCGCGCAGCTCGGCATCCTGCGACGCGCACGTGCGGCCCGGCGGCTGGTGGTGTGGGCGCCGGCGGACCGGGGCTCGGCACCCGTGCCGACGCCGGAGCCGGCGCGGCTGCGCGCGCTGGTCGAGCGGGCCCGCGAACGCGGTGCCGTCCTCGCCGTGCGCCCGCCGCGTCGCGACCGGCCGAGCGACCCGATCGCCGGGCTCGACCCGGCCGTCCTGCGCGAGGCCGGGCTGCTCGTGCTCTCCCACCGCACGCTCCCGGACACCGAGATGGTGCTCCGCGAGACGGCCGTGCTGGTGTCGGACTACACCGACGACCTCGTCGACTACCTGGTGCTGGACCGGCCGGTGGCGGCGTACGTGCCGGACCTGGAGCGGGTCGTACGCGACCCGGGACTCGTCCAGGACCTCGCCGACGTGGTCCCCGGACCCGTGTGCCGGACCTGGGAGGAGCTGGAGGCGGCGTACGACGGCCTGCTCGACGAGCCGTCCCGGGACCGGCGCGAGCGCCATGCGGTCATCCGGGACCGGCAGCACCTGCACGTGGACGGCCGGTCCGCGCTCCGGGTCGCGCGCCGCGTCCAGGCGACGTACCTGCCGCTCGAGGAGTGGCTGGAAGAGCCGGTCCCTCAGGCGTAGGAGCCCCGCATCCGCCACGCCAGCCGCCAGGCGTTCTGGTCGTCGGTGTGGGCGAACGCGAGCCGGACGGCGCGGTCGTAGGCGTCCCGCTCGGCGGGAGCCACCGGGTCGAACGCCGTCTCGAGGGAGGCGAGCAGCCCGTCGAAGGAGTGGGCCACCGGACCGGGGAGGTACTCCTCCGGCGGGTAGCAGGCGGTCAGCGGCGCCGCCGGGTCGGACCGGGCCGGCAGCCAGTGCAGCAGCCGCCGGCCGGTGAGCAGGAAGTCGACGGCCTCGTCGGCCTCGTCGGTGACCACGGCGTCGGCCACGCGCAGCACGGTCGAGGCGTGGGCGACGGTCCGGGGGGCGACGCCGATGCCGACCACCCGACGCAGCGCGTAGGTCCACCCGTCGGCCCGGTCCACGAGGGACTCGCGGACGCCGACGGCGGCATGGTGCCGCTCCGCCCAGTCGGCCAGCCGGTCCAGGTGGTCCGGCTCGAGGAGGGGCGCGGACCGTCCGGGTCGCGGCCAGAAGACCAGCAGCCGCCGGCCTCGGAGGCGGTCCCGCAGGTCCGCCTCCTCACGCGCCAGGTCGGGCGGCAGGCTGGCCCGGACGACCAGGTCGTGCCGCGGCAGTCCGGTCAGCCAGAGCGCGTCGAGGCCGGGGGCCGGCGACGACGCGGCACGGGCGAGCGCCTCCGCGCGCGAGGCGACGGCCCGCCCGGCCAGCTGGGCCTCGCCGTCCAGCTCCCCCGGCGTCAGCCGCGGCGCGGCGATCGGGAGACCGCCCCCGACGTGCACGAACCGGTGCCACGCGGCGGGCATCGGCACCTCGAGCTGGTCCTCCGGGTGGCCGTCGAGCACGACGAGGCCGCACCGGGCCAGGGCCTCCGTCCCGTCGAGGTGGCCGAGCGACCGCACGACCAGGTTCTCGCCGTCCAGATCGATCGGCCGGGACCGGGTGAGCACCACCTTGCGGATCGACGGGTCGCCGCGAACGGCCTCGAGGAGCGCCCGTGACCCCGACGACAGCTGGTGGGTCCGGCGGTCCACCGGGAACGCCCACCAGTGATCGAGCTTGGGCAGCTCGCGGCTCCGCGCCCTGAACCCGTACCCCGCCAGGGGACGGTCGGGCACAACCGGTCGGCCGCGCCGGTCGCGGCGCACCGTCGTCGATCGCTGCCGCAGGTCGTGCGGTGAGACCCGGTCGATGCTGGCCAGGATGGCCGCCATCGGCGCCTCGGGGACCGCCTCGCGCAGCCAGTCGTCCCACTGCCCGAAGTCGGGGACGTGGCGCGGGTTCTCGGCCAGGAAGTTGCGCTTGACCAGCGGGAAGCCGCGAGCGGCGAGCTCGAAGAAGCGCCGTGAGTACAAGGGGTGGAACGGGTAGAGGTCGGTCAGCAGCGTGTCGAACTCGAAGCCGGAGTCGATCAGGTAGCGGCTGAGGCCCACTTCGTACTTGTGGACCACCGACATCTTCTCGACCTGCGGCACGACCGCGTCCAGCCGACGACGGAAGCCCGGGTCGTCGACCACCGGCTTCCGGAAGGCCAGGAAGTAGGAGCTCAGGTGCAGGTACAACACGTCGGACCAGTGGCGCGGCCCCACCAGGGTCGCCTTCGCCTCCACCAGCGGCATCAGCGCGTGCGGGTCGTCGATGTCGTCCTCGTTGAACTCCATCGACGTCGCCTGGAGGCCCCACCAGTCGCAGGCCCGCGCGTCCATCTCGGCGAACGTGTCGTCCAGCGGTCGCAGCAGGAAGCAGCTGTCGTTGGCGAGCACCAGCTCGTCGTAGGTCGTCAGCGCGTCCCAGCCGACCAGGTCGCGAGCGAGCAGGGAGTAGGAGCCGAAGTCGTAGGCGCCGTGCGGGACGCTCCACGCCCCGGCCACCACCCCGTCGAGCTTCTCCAGCTCCCCGGGCTCGAGCACCCCGTCGGCGAGGTAGAAGACGTCGGCGTGGCGGGCCAGCTCACGGAGGTACGTCACGACGTACTCGTCGATGAGCCCGTCGCGGTCGTAGGCGGCGAACAGGCAGACCCGCCGCACGGCGGCCGCCGGTCAGCCGCGGGTGGTCGCGCTCCGCCACCGGCGGCGGGACCGGGAGGTGCCCGGCCGGCCGGCCCACGAGGAGGTAGTGCAGCAGGGGGTTCACGTCCTCGCGGGTGGGGTCGAGGTACTCGCACCAGTACCACCAGAGGTCGAAGTCCAGGCTCGGGGCGCGGAGCTCGCGCCAGCCGTCGGTGACGAACTGGGTCAGCGGGTCGGCGGACCGCAGCACGACCCGGTTGGCCCTTGCCGCGGCGTACCCCTCCTCGTCGAAGGCGCCACTGCCCCGCAGGACCGCCTTGGCGCAGCGCACCTCGACGTCGCGCGCCGGCACGGGCGGGGCGGACTTCGCGGGCGGCAGCCCGTCGGCGAGGGCGGCCTCGACCAGGGCGGGGCGGTTCTCGGGCTCGGCCTTGCGCCAACGGCGCACGAAGGCGTGCCAGCGCCGCTGGAAGTCGTCGGCCATCGGCTCAGGCATCCGGGGGGTAGCGCTCGGCCGTGCGTCCCTCGGGGGTCATCAGGTAGTGCACGAGCGGGTTGACGTCGAGGTCGAGCACCTCGGGGTGGTCCTCGACGTACTGGGCCGTGTCGAAGTCGGGGCTGGGGCTCCGGAACGGCGTCACGGCGTTGCGCAGGAAGTGCAGCCCGGGCTCGTCACCCGAGCGGACGACGTCCTGGTAGGAGCGCAGGTACCACGCGGCGTCGAACAACGGCGTGGAGCGCAGCAGCTCCAGCTGCTCGGCCTCGTCGGGCGTCGGGAGGTCCTGCTGGAGCCGGCTCAGCAGTCGCCGGTCGGCGGTCTTGCGGGCGATGTCGAGGCGCAGCCGGGCGGCCAGCGCCTCCGACAGCACGGCGGCCGTGCGCTCGGCCCGGTTCCGCCGGGACCGCAGTCTGGCCATCCGCTCCTCGGGCCGCTCCCGCTCGCGGTGCGCCTCGGCGAGCTCCTCGCGCAGCAGCCGGACCTCGTCCCGCAGGCGGGTCAGCTCGCTCTCGTCGCCTGGTTGATCGGCGGGCGGGTCGGCTGGCACGCCCGCGACGATATCGGGTCACGCCGGCCCGACGTGCTCCACGGCCTTCATCGTCGACGACGGGTAGACGGTCGCGACGCGGACGCCGTCGAGCCACGCGGTGAGGCGCTCGGCCTCGACGGCCAGCGCCTTCGAGGCCGAGCCGGAGACCTTCTCCACCAGCCGGACGTCGACCACGCCGGCGTCGTCCTGGACCCAGCACCCGACCACCCGGCCGTCGACCCACGCTGTCGTGCCGGCGTTGCCGTTGGTGTCGAAGAGCAGCGGGACGTGCTCGGGGTCGAGGTAGAACGATCGTGACTTCCAGCCCATGGTGGTGGGGTCGAGCACCGGCAGGAGGGCCGCCCAGTGGCCGTCGTACGCCACCTCGTCGAGGTCGTCGGGGAGCAGCCAGCCCGTCTCACCACCGTCGAGGAAGACCTGCTCGGCCTCGAGCGAGGCCAGGGCCTGCTTGACGATGCCGGCCGTGCCGCCCAGCCACCACTGCACGTCGGCCGCCGTGCCGGGCCCGAAGGTCCACAGCCAGCGGCGCACCAGCTCGGCGTAGCCCTCGTCGGCCTTCCACGGCTCGTCCTTCTCGCCGAGCCAGCTCGTCATCGTCGTCCACTGCGGGCGCGAGATGCGCCAGTGGCCGCCGTTGCGGCCGCGGGTGATGTGTCCCTCCACGCCGAGCTGGGTGAGGACGCGAGGGGAGACCGAGACGTTGGCGGCGTACTTCTTGCCGGCCGCGAGCTGCATCCGGCCCTCGAGAACGGGCAACGCCTCGCGGATCGCCTGAGCGCCCCGCTCGGTGCCGTCGGCCAGGAGGTCGAGCACGGCGGCGCAGGCCTCGTCGAGCCAGGCCGCACCGTCCTCGGCGATCCCGTGCGTCTCGATCTCCTTGGCCAGGCGCGTGCGCAGCTGCACGGCGACCCGGGCCGACGCGCTCCCCCAGGCGGCCGGGAGCAGGTCGCGCGGGAAGACGAAGACGGTCCGGCGCATGGCCAGCTGCTTGACGATGCTGCGGCGGTCGTAGAGCTCGCGCTCGATGTCCGCCACCGTCAGCCCGTCGACGCGCGCGAGCAGGGAGAGGTAGACCGAGGCGGGCTCGGTCGCGTGCAGCACGGTCATCGCCTCGGTCGCGGCCACCGGGTCGGGGTGCCGCTCCTGCGGGGCGATCCCGTGTCGCCGCGCGATCCGGGCCCGCCGCTCCTGGTCGCTCACGTGGCGCCTAGCTCCTGACATGGGTCGATCCTGCCGGACGCTTCCGACAGCCGGGCTACCGTGACCGGATGAGGGCGGGGCTGCTGGTCTGCGTGGCCCTGCTGGCCGCGTGCTCGACGACGGAGTCGAGCGAGCCCGGCCCGGCGCCCACGACCCCGCCGTCGTCGGCGCCCTCGTCGGCGGCCACCACGCAGGCCACCGACTCCCCCGAACCGTCGACCACCGAGCCCCTCGTCATCGCCGTGCACGTACGCCGCCCGCCCGCCGACCTGACCCGGCGCCAGGCCGGACTCCTCCTCGACGGCGGCGTCACCCGCTGGGCCCAGCTGGGTCTGCCGGGCGGCCGGCTCACGGTGACGCGCAAGGGTCGGGACCTGGCGACCCTGGACCGCGACACCGTCGCGATCGTGCCCGCCTCGGCGGTCGGGCCGGGTGTCCGGGTGCTGTCGGTGGACGGCGTGGACCCGCTTCGTGACCCGGGCGAGTACGTGCTGCGCGTCGTGGGTCCCGAGCCGGGCCGGGTCACCACGCTGAGCGTCGTCGGCGACGTCATGCTCGGCCGGCGGGTGGGTGAGGTGGCCGCCGAGCGCGGCGACCCGTCGTACCCGCTCCGCCCGATGCAGCGGCGCCTGCGGTCCGCCGACCTCACGGTGGGCAACCTGGAGGGCACGCTCTCCGACGACGGCCCACCCGCCCAGGGCGACGACTCGTTCCACGCCGACCCCCGGGTGCGCGCCGGGCTGCGGTCGGCGGGCTTCGACGCCCTGAGCCTGGCCAACAACCACGCCGGCGACTACGGGACCGGCGCCCTCGTGCGGACCGTCGGCCTGCTGCGGGAGGCCGGCCTGCGGCCGTTCGGTGCGGGCCACGACCTGACCGCCGCACGGCGGCCGGTGGTCGTCGAGCGGCACGGCACGACGTTCGGCTTCGTCGGCTTCAACACGATCGGCGAGACACCCGAGGCCGGCCCGGGACAGCCCGGCGCGAGCTCGGTGCGCATGCCACCGCGCACCGGACCGCTCGACCGGTCCGAGCTGCGACGGGTGCTGGACGACGTCCGCGCCCTCGCCGCCCGCGTGGACGTCGTGGTGGTGATGCCGCACTGGGGCACGCAGTACACCGAGCGGCCCGAGCCGATCCAGACGTACGTCGCCCGGCAGCTGGTCCGGGCCGGCGCCGACCTGGTGGTCGGCGGCCACCCGCACTGGGTGCAGGGCGCGTTCCTGGTCGGCGACAGCCTGGTGGTCAACTCGCTCGGCAACTTCACCTTCGACATGACCACCCCGCAGACCAACGAGGGCCTCGTCCTCGAGGCGACGTACTGGGACGACGAGCTCAAGGGCGTCACGTTCGTGCCCTACCGTCTCGGCGCCGACCACGCGCCGCGCGTGGTGCCGTACGCCGCGGCGGGCCGCCTGTTCGCGAACTTCTGGAGGTTCAGCGCGCTCGGCGGCTGAGCCAGGCCCAGAGCACGCCACCGGTCCGGCGCAGCTGCACGGGGTCGACGACGGCGGGCACGTCGCCGGCGGAGTGGTACGCGGCGTACGCCGTGCCGCCGAGACGCGCGGCGGGCAACCCGACGTCGGCGAAGGACTCGTGGTCGCTGCCGGTGTTCTCCTCGACGGCGGTGCGGACGCCGATGAGATCCGCGGTCCGGAGGAGGGCGTCGCGGACGTGCGGGGTCGTGCCCTCGACCCAGCCGACGGTGAGCGGTGGTCCGACGCCGACCCGGTCGAGGGCGACCATGGCCTCGAGATGGCGGCGCTCGGCCGGGCTCAGGCTCGCGACGTAGCGCTTCGACCCGAAGTGGTGCAGGTCGCCGGCCCCGCGGGGCTCCTCGCCGCCGAACGCCACGAAGACCACCTGGGTCATCTGGACGGCGCGGGCGATGCGGGCCGTCTCGAGCAGCACCGCGATGCCGGAGGCGTTGTCCTCGGCACCGGGCGCCACGGCCACGGTGTCCAGGTGGGCGCCGACGACGTAGAACGGCGCCCCCGGGTCGAAGTCCGCGGAGGTGGCCACGACGTTGGCGGACCGACCCGCCGCGACCGGGACGCCCCAGGAGTCGCCACCTGGGACGGGGTACGTCTGGCGGGACACCTCGTAGTCGAGGTCGGTGAAGCGGCCCTCGACCCAGCGCACGGCCCGCCGGAACGCCGGCCCGGTGGCCAGCCGCGGCCCGATGTCGTCGGCCAGGTGCCGGACGTCGGCGAGGGCGCGCCGCTCGGAGAACCTCGGGACTCGGTGGACCTCGGTGACGCGAGACGGCGACGGGCGGTTGGTGGCGGTGGTCGCCGGCGGGGCTGAGGTCAGGGCTGAGGTCAGGGCCGAGGTCGTGGCCCTGCTCGAGGTCGGCTCGTCGGCGTCGGTGCACCCCGCCAGCGCCAGCACGCCGGCCGCGAGCGCCACGCCGTACCGGGTCATGACCCGAGGGTAGGCACAATGGCCCCACGAAGGACGGCCCCGGACGTGGGGGAAGACGAGGGGGCAGATGAGCCGGCGGACCCACGGTGTCATCGCGCTGCTCGCGGTCGCCGCGCTGGTCGCCCTCGCGGTCTGGTGGGCATCCGGGCAGGATGCCTCCGAGCCAGGGGCCGGTCCGCCGCCCGTTGCCACGAGCGCGACGACGAGCTCGAGCTCCGCCCCGACGTCGACCCCACCGGCGCCGTCGCCCACCTCGACCCAGACCATCCACCCCGGCGCGACGCTGACGGCGTGCCCGCGGCACGGCCGGGACGTGCCGCTGACCGTCGTCACGTTCAACATCCACAGCGGGATCGGCCACCAGGGCTACAACCTGGACCGGATCGCCGGTGAGATCGCCGCGGTCGAGCCGGACGTCGTCCTGCTCCAGGAGGTCGACGACAAGCGGCTGCGCAGCCACTTCGTGGACGAGTCGGAGTACGTCGCGCAGCTGCTGGGGATGGAGCACGTGTTCGCCTCGAACGTCGAGCGCGACGGACTGCGGTCCGGCGACCCGACGAGTGAGTACGGCACCGCGGTGCTGACCCGGCTGAAGATCGAGAACTGGACGCACACGTTGCTGCCCAACCTCCCCGGGCGCCAGCAGCGCGGCCTCCAGCACCTCGTCCTCCGGCTGGCCGGCCGCGAGATCAGCATCTACAACGCTCACCTCGACCACACGGCCCCGCCGCTCCGCCAGGAGCAGATGCGGCTGGCACGCGACATCGTGGGCGTCGACCCGCTGCCCGCCATCTTCGGCGGCGACTTCAACGCCTCCCCCGGCTCCCCGACCCTGCGCCTCGCGCTCGACCCCACCCACACCGACCTCCAGGACCCGTGGCCCCTCGTCGGGGAGGGCGACGGCCTGACGGTCCCGAACCTCGCGCCGGTGACCCGGATCGACTACCTGCTGGCCACCAGCCAGTGGACCCCGACGGTGATGGCGACCTGGGAGTCCGCGGTCTCCGACCATCGGGGCGTCGTGGCGCGGTTCCTGCTCCGTGCCCCCCGCGTCTGTCGCTGAGACGCGTCCGGACCGGCTCGCCGACGCGGCGCGACCCGGCTCCAGATCGGCTTCTCCAGCGAGGCGGCCGGCACGCTCTACCAGAGCCTCGGCTTCCGCCCGCACGCGACGGACACCACCTTCGTGACGCGGCTGCCGGGCTGAGACCATGAGGGGTGTCCGTCCCCTCCCGCCGCACGCTCCTGGTGCTCGTCGCCCTGGTCCTGCTGGCGGTCAACCTGCGTCCGGCGGCCGTGAGCGTGGGGCCGGTGCTGGACGAGGTCCGCGACGGGCTCGGCATGAACGCCGCCTCGGCCGGGTTGCTGACCTCGCTGCCGGTGCTGGCGTTCGCGATCTTCGGCGCCCTGGCGCCCGGCCTCGCCAACCGGATCGGCGTGCACCGCGTGACGCTGCTGGCCCTCGGCTGCGTCGTGGTCGGCCTCGGCACCCGCGTCCTGGTGGACACCGAGGCACCGTTCCTGGCCCTCTCGATGCTCGCACTCGCCGGCATGGCGGTGGCCAACGTCGTGCTGCCGAGCCTGGTCAAGCTGCACTTCCCCGACCGGGTCGGGATGGTCACCGCGATCTACACCACGGCCCTGTCGGTCGGGCTGACGGCCGCGCTGTGGCTGACCGTGCCGATCTCGGACGCCCTCGGCGACTGGCGAGACGGGCTCGGCGCGTGGGCCGTCATCGCGTTGGTGGCCGCGGTCCCGTGGCTCGGCCTGGTCTCCCGCGACCGGCACCTGGAGCGACCCGAACGCACCATCGGCTACACCGACGTCCTCCGGACCCGCCTGGGCATCGCGATGGCGCTGTTCTTCGGCTTCCAGTCGATCCAGGCCTACGTCATCTTCGGCTGGTTCGCGACGCTCTGGCGCGACGAGGGCTACTCCGCCACCCGCGCCGGCATCCTCGTCGGCCTGGTCGCCGCCACCGCGATCCCGCTCTCCCTCTGGGCGCCGCAGCGGCTCGCCAAGTCCCGGGACCCGCGCCCCCTGCTGTTCGCGATCATCGGGTGCTACCTGGTCGGGTACGTCGGGATGCTGGTCGCCCCGGGGTCCCTGGCCTTCCTGTGGGCGGTCGTCATCGGCGCCGGCACGACCACGTTCCCCTTGGTCCTCACGCTGATCGGCCTGCGGGCAAGGACTCCCGAGGGCACCGCCGCGCTCTCCAGCGTGTCGCAGTCCGTCGGCTACCTGATCGCCGCGCTCGGCCCGTTCACCTTCGGCGCGGTCCACGACGCCACGGACGGGTGGACCTGGCCGCTGGTGCTGCTGCTGGCCTCGGTGGCCCCGCTGCCGATCCTGGCGGGGTACGTCGCACGGGCACCGGTCGTCGAGGACCAGCTCACGCAGAGGGACGGGCGACCAGCCGCTCCCGCAGCGCGCTGAGCTGCTCGTCGCTCATGCCGCCCCCGCGCAGGTAGGACTCGGCCCCGCCGTACCGGTCGTCGAGGTGGTCCAGCACGCCGAGCATGAACTCCGCCGGCGTCCCCTGGTGCCCACGCCAGAACTCCCGCTGCTGCTCGTCCTCGATGGTCGCGAGGTACTTCTCGGTGAAGGGCGCGAGGCGCTCGCCGGTGACCGCGTAGTCCGCGGCGATCGTCTCCGCGTCTGCGCCCGCCACGCTCAGGGCCAGCGCGACGACGAGCCCGGTCCGGTCCTTGCCGGCCGCGCAGTGCACCAGCACCGCGCCCGGCGCGGCGTCCGCCATCGATCCCAGGGCCTGCGCGAACAGGTCCGGCCGCGCGTCCAGCATCTCGAGGTAGAGCGCGCCCATCGTGGAGTCGATGTCCTTGACGTCGGCCGGGTCCTCGACCGGGAGGTTCACGTAGATGTCGTCGTCGGCGAAGGGATGGGGCACCGGTGACTCGTTGGGCCGGCGCAGGTCGACGATCAGCGTGACGCCGGCCTCGTGGAGCACGTCCGGCTCGTCGAGGCGGGTCAGCGACTCCGTGCGGATCAGCGCCCCCGGCCTGATGGTGCCGTCGTCGACGGGCAGGCCTCCGAGGTCGCGGGCGTTGGCGAGCCCGGGCCAGTCGAGGTGGAGGGGTTCATAGGCCACCCCTCGACCCTACGGACCGTGGGTGATGGGTCGGCGACCGGCAGGTTCCAGGGGGCGGGATACCCGGTCCACCGGGTATCCCGTCACTTGTGACCCTGAAGCGTTGTCGTGAACCGTCCGTGCCGACCTCCCGGGGTCACAAGCGCCGGTTTCCCCGGCCGGCCGGGGAAACCGCCACCCGCGGCCTCAGACGACGGCGAGGGGGAGCAGCCGCTTGCCCGTGGGGCCGATCTGGATGTCGGTGTTCATCTCCGGGCAGACGCCGCAGTCGTAGCACGGCGTCCACCGGCAGTCCTCGACCTCGGCGGACGCCGGGTCGGTGGCGTCCTCCCAGTCGGCCCAGAGCCAGTCCTTGTCGAGGCCGGAGTCGAGGTGGTCCCAGGGCAGGACCTCGTCGTAGTCGCGCTCGCGGACGGTGTACCAGTCGAGGTCCACACCCGTGCCGGCCAGCGCCGTCTCGCACGCGGCGACCCAGCGGTCGTAGGAGAAGTGCTCGCTCCAGCCGTCGAAGCGGCCGCCGTCGCGCCAGACCGCCTCGATGACCTTGCCGACCCGGCGGTCGCCGCGCGACAGCAGTCCTTCGATCGTGCCGGGCTTGCCGTCGTGGTAGCGGAACCCGATGGCCCGGCCGTAGCGCTTGTCGGCCCGGACCTTCTCGCGGAGCAGACGAAGCCGCTCGTCGGTGGTGTCGTGGTCGAGCTGCGCGGCCCACTGGAACGGCGTGTGCGGCTTCGGGACGAAGCCGCCGATCGACACCGTGCAGCGGATGTCGTTGCGGCCGGTCACCTCGCGGCCCTTGGCGATCACCTTCGCGGCGAGGTCGGCGATCTCCAGCACGTCCTCGTCGGTCTCGGTCGGCAGCCCGCACATGAAGTAGAGCTTCACCTGGCGCCAGCCGTTGCCGTAGGCCGTGGCGACGGTGCGGATCAGGTCCTCCTCGGAGACCGCCTTGTTGATGACCTTGCGAAGTCGCTCGCTGCCGCCCTCGGGCGCGAACGTGAGGCCCGAACGACGGCCGTTGCGGGAGAACTCGTTGGCCAAGGTCACGTTGAAGGCGTCGACGCGCGTGCTGGGAAGTGAGAGCGAGACGTTCTGGCCCTCGTAGCGGTCGGCGAGGTCCTTGGCCACCTCGGCGATCTCGCTGTGGTCGGCGCTCGAGAGCGACAGCAGGCCGACCTCCTCGAAGCCGGACATCCGGATGCCGTTCTCGACCATCGCGCCGATCGTCTCGATGGACCGCTCCCGGACCGGGCGGGTGATCATGCCGGCCTGGCAGAAGCGGCAGCCGCGCGTGCAGCCGCGGAAGATCTCGACGGAGAACCGCTCGTGCACGGTCTCCGCGAGCGGGACGAGCGGCTTGGCGGGGTAGGGCCACTGGTCCAGGTCCATCAGCGTGTGCTTGCGGACCCGGAACGGGATGCCCGGCTTGTTGGGGACGACGGCCTCGATGGACCCGTCGGCGGCGTACGCCACGTCGTAGAACTGCGGCACGTACACGTTCTGGCTGGCGGCCAGCCGGCGCAGCAGCTCGACCCTGTCCGGCCCCTGCCCGCCGGGCCCTCTTTCACTCTTCCACTCGCGGACGACCTCGGAGATCGCGAGGACGATCTCCTCGCCGTCGCCGAGCACGGCCGCGTCGACGAAGTCGGAGATCGGCTCGG
>CAWAIW010000008.1:0-11425 GCA_963782035.1 uncultured Actinomycetota bacterium | reverse complement strand
CCCGGAGGTCCCCGCCGTACGTTGCGGCCGTCTGTTCGGTCACCGGGTCTCGAGACGCGTCGCTCAGAACTGGTTGCCGCTGTTGTCGGCGTCGCGCGGCGGCTGCACCATGACGGCCCGGTGACCCTCGACGTCGTCGTCGTCGTCGGGACCGTCGACCATCGCGGCCCGGTGACCCTCGACGTCGTCGTCGAGCTCGATGTCGCTGCGGACCCGCTCGGCGCGGATGCGGTGACCCTCGACGTCCTCGTCGCCGTCCGGGCCGTCGACGAACGAGCGGAGGTGGCCCTCGGTGTCGTCCTCGGCGAGGCCGGCCTTGTCGGTGTCGTCGTTGAGGTGCGCCGGGATGCGGTGGGCCTCCACGTCGTCGTTCTCGAAGCCCTGGGTGTCGGACTGTTCGTTCATGGTCCCGCTCCTTCGGTTGTTCTGGTCATCGCTGGTTGGTGTTGTGCACATTGCTCCTGTATCCGACCGGCGTCTGTCATCTACGTGACACAAGACGGAAGGCTCCATCACCCCCGAACGCTGTTGTCGCTGGCGGCGTGCAGCACGGCCTTGACCTGGAAGGGCGTCAGCCAGGGGTGCTTGCCGCGCAGCAGCGCCACCATGCCGGTGACGTGGGGTGCGGCGAAGCTGTTGCCGGTCGCGGTGATCGACCCTCGGTTGGTCCAGGCGACGTCGACGTCGATCCCGCGGGCGCCGAACTCGACCGGCGGGTGCGCGTTGTAGGCCAGGGCCAGGTCCTCGACCCCCGGGCGCGCGGCGACCGAGACCACCGAGGAGTACTGGGAGGGGTACGTCGGACCGGGGAGGTTGTTGGCCGCGCAGACCAGCACGGTGCCGGAGAAGTACGCCTGGTCGGCGACCTCGTGCAGGGGCGCGAACATCGCCTCCGCCTTGCTGGACAGCGACAGGTTCGCGACGTGCATGCCCTGCTCGACCGACCACTCGATGCCGGCGTGCAGCAGGGCGCCGCGGCCCTTGAGGTTCGCGCCCAGCACCCGGACGCTGAAGATCTCCGCGGCCGGGGCGATGGACCGGATGATCGCGGCGCACGCCGTGCCGTGGCCGACCAGGTCCTCGTGCGGGCCCTCGACCTCGACGTACCCCAGCTCCGCCGACGCGTCGAGCACGAACGCGACGCCGCCGTCCACGCCGCCGACGCGGGGGTGGTCACCGTCCACGCCGCTGTCGATGACCGCGACCTTGACGCCCGCCCCCGTGCCGCCCTCGAACGCCCAGCGGCGGACCTCGTCGATCGGCAGGGTCAGCACGGACTCGAGGCTGCCCCGGTCGAAGGCACCGGACCATGCGGGGGTGACGGTCACTGCGTGTGGTTCGCCCGCCACTCGCGGACGACGCGCAGCACCTCGCCGCCCAGCTCGTCCAGACCCTCGGTGCCCGGCGGTGCGGGGGCGGCGTCCCGGACGCCCATGACCAGGAGAGCCATGTGGCTGGCCAGGGTGCCGAGGACGTGGAGGGTCCAGTCGCTCGCCTCGTCCACCGAGGCGTCGAGCACGGAGGTCACGCCGATCACGTCGCCGTCCGGAGTCATCAGCGGGGCGGCGAGGATCGCCGAGGGCACGTAGTTGGTGGACTCGGCCACGTCACGGGCGAACCGGGGGTCGCTCTGCACGTCGCGGACGGCGATCGGTTGCCCCGACATCGCGGCCCAGCCGCCGATCCCGCGGCCGACCGGGATGCTGACGCCGACGATCTCCTTGGCACCGGCCCCGTCGGCCACCACGTAGGTGAGCGTCTCGCCCTCGTCGTCGACCAGGGCCACCGAGCAGGCCGCCGCCGCGAACAGCGCGCGGGTGGCCCGCACTGATCGTCCGAGCACGTCCTCGAGTGTGGCCACGCTTCCCCGTTCCCCCACGAGTCGACCGTCGCGCACACCGTACTCGCCGGGTTGCCTCTCCGCAGCCGCGCGCGGGGTGTTTGACTGACGCTCGTGGAGATGCCCGTCATCCTGCGATCGCTGCCCGACGACGACGCCAAACGCCTGCTCAAGGCGAGCCGCGTCAACCACTACAGCCGCCGCGAGAACCTGGTGAACGAGGGCGACAAGTCCGACAGCTTCCACATCGTGCTCGACGGCCACGTCGCGGTGCGGCTCACCAAGCCGTCGGGCGAGACCGCCATCGTCAACATCCTCGGGCCCGACTCGCACTTCGGTGAGGTCTCGCTGCTCAACCGCAACGCCGGCCGGCGCACCGCGACCGTCACCGCCCTGGAGACGGTGCGCACCCTGAGCATCCCGGCGGACGTCTTCCACGAGCTGTGCGACCGGAACCCCCGCATGGAACGGCTGGTCACCCAGATCCTGGTGCAGCGGGTCGACGAGCTGTCCGGGCTCCTGGTGGAGGCGATGTACGACGCGCTCGAGGTGCGCGTCGTACGCCGTCTCGTGCGGCTCGCGGAGACCTACCAGGCCCGCGACGGTCACGTCACGATCCCGCTCACCCAGGACGAGCTCGCCGAGCTCGTCGGGGGCACGCGGCCCTCGGTCAACCAGGTGCTCCGTCGGTACGTCGACCAGGGCCTGCTCGAGGTCGGTCGCGGGCGGATCGTCGTGGTCGACCTGGACGCCCTGCGCCGAGTCGGGTAGGAAGGAGGACGGCCACCAGGCCGACCCTTCTCGGGGTTCCCCGACCCAGCCGTCGTGCTGGAGCAAGGAACGGTTCCATGAACCACGTCTCCACCCGTCGTCCGCGCGCGCCCAAGCAGGTGACCTGGGCGGTGCTGCTCGCCGTGGTGGCCGCCCTCGCGGCCACCCTGCTCGGACCGGCCTCCCCGGCGAGCGCGGTCACCAAGCTGACCGACGCCCAGGCGGCCTCCCAGCTGTCGGCCGTCGGCATCACCCGCACGTCCAGCGGTGGCTGCACCACCCGCAGCAACAGCACCTGCACGTCGTACGACCAGATCAACCAGGACACCGTGACCGGCATCAAGACCTACAAGTCGGTCAGCGGCTGCGCGGTGAACATCACCGGCGGCACCGAGGTCGGGCACGCGTCCGGGACCTACAGCCACTACAACGGCTACAAGGTCGACATCTCCCGCTCCACGTGCAACGACAACTACATCACCTCGCACTACAGCTACATCGGGCTGCGCGGCGACGGCTACCCGCAGTACCAGGCCGCCTCCGGCAACGTCTACGTCAACGAGGGCAGCCACTGGGACATCACCTACTACACCTGCGGGTGTTGAGCCGGCCCGTTGGTCGAGGAGGGCGCGCAAGCGCCCGTCCCGAAACCCGGTGAGTGAACAGCCCTCCGGTGAGGGAAGATCCGTGGGGTGATCCCGACGACCATCCCGCACGGCCGCACGGCACAACGGCTCACCTGGCCACACCTGCCGCCGGCCGTGCGGGCGCTCATCGAGCACCGCTGCGGCTCCCCGGTCGTCGACGCCGTGTCCCAGGGCAGCGGGTTCACGCCGGGGTTCGCCTCGGTGCTCACCTGCGCCGACGGCACGAAGCACTTCGTGAAGGCGGCGTCGGCGAAGGCGCAGCGGATGTTCGCGGAGTCCTACCGCGAGGAGGCCCGCAAGCTGGCCGCGCTGCCGACGTCGGTCCCGGCTCCCCGCCTGTTGTGGGTCGAGGACGGCGAATGGGTCGTCCTGGGCATCGAGCACGTCGAGGCGCGTACGCCGCGCCGGCCCTGGCGGCAGGCGGACCTCGACGCCGGGCTCGACGCCCTCGAGGTCGTCGCCCGGGAGCTGACACCGGCCCCGGCCGGCCTGCACCTCGACTCGTTCGCCGACGAGCTCGCCGACTGGCCGGCGTACTGGGGTCACGTGGCGGCCACCCGACCCGACCTCACCCGCGCCGCCGACGCCGCGGCCCTCGCCCGGCGCTTCGCCGACGTGACGACCGGCGACACGGTCGTGCACATGGACGTCCGCGACGACAACATGCTGGTGCTCGCCGACGGCTCGGTGCTCTTCTGCGACTGGAACTGGCCGACCCGTGGCGCCGCCTGGCTGGACTCGCTCTTCCTGCTCATCGGTCCGCGCGGCGACGGTCTCGACGTCGAGGCGGTCCTGGCCACCCGGTCGCTGCTGCGCGACGTACCGGCGGAGAGCCTGGACATCGTGCTGGCGCTGGTCATCGGGTACTTCCTCAAGTCCGCCGACGACCCGGTGCCGCCGACGTCGCCGTACGTCCGCGACGCGCAGCGCTGGCAGGGCGACGTGCTCTGGCAGTGGCTGTCGGAACGGCGCGGCTGGTGAGCCCACGCGCCGTCGGCGTGCGGGCGCCGTGGGTGGCGATGCCCGACCACGTGCGAGCGTGGGTGGCCGACACCCTCGGGTCGGCGGTCGTCGAGGCCCACGACCAGGTGGGCGGGATGTCGCCCGGCTGCGCCACCCGAGTGGTCTGCGCTGACGGCACCCGGGCGTTCGTGAAGGCCGTGGGAGTCGAGCTGAACCCGGTGACGCCGACCCTGTTCCGGCGCGAGATCACGGTCCTCTCGCTGCTCGGGTCGCACGAGCTGTGGGCCGACCTGCTGGCGTCCTACGACGACGGAGAATGGGTCGCGATCCTGCTCGAGGACGTCGACGGCCGGCACCCCGACCTCGGCGACGACGCGACCATGGACCTCCTCCTGCGCGAGACCGAGGTGCTGGGCTACGTGCTGACCGAGCGGGTGCCCGACCCGCCCGCCCCCGACCCGGACAGCGGCGGTCTGGCCGACCTGCGCCAGCAGTTCCGGACCTGGGCCGACGCGGTCGCCCGCGCCGAGGAGATCCCGCCCGACCTGCTCCCCGACTGGGTCCGTCGCGACACCGCGACCTGGGAGCCGCTGGTCCGCGGGCTGGCCGACCACGACGTACGCCTGGTGAACTTCGACATCCGCACCGACAACCTCCTCGAGCGGCCGACCGGCGAGCTGGTCTTCCTCGACTGGGGAGGTACGTCGGTGGGTCCGGGCTGGGTGGACCCGCTGCTGGCCCGCCTCGAGCGGGTCGAGGATCCGTGGTTCGACGCCTCCTTGGCGTCCTCCCCCGAGCTGGCCGCCGCGGGCGACCTGGCCGTCGACGCCTGGCTGGTGGGGTTCGCCACGGCGCTCGCCCTGCGGGCCCACACGGCCGTGGACGTGAACCTGCCGACCCTCAACGACTTCCGGATCAGCGTCTCCCGTAGCCTGCTGGTGGGCGCCGAGCGCCGGCTGGGCATCTCCTGACCTGCGGTTTTGCGGATTTTTGCCCCTCGGAGTACCTCCGGTATCGTGGCCCTTCGCGTGTCCGCCGCCGACGCGGCGCCGCCCACCGTCTTCACTCTCTGTCCAGTCACGACCGAACGAGGCTCATTCAGTGGCGAACATCAAGTCCCAGATCAAGCGGATCAAGCAGAACGAGAAGCGTCACCAGCGCAACAAGGCCGTCAAGTCCGGCCTGAAGACCGCCGTGCGCAAGTTCCGCGAGGCCGCCGACGCCGGCGAGAAGGACCAGGCCCTCACCCTCGGCCAGGACGCCGGGAAGCTGCTCGACAAGGCCGCCTCCAAGGGCGTCATCCACAAGAACCAGGCCGCCAACCGCAAGTCGGCCATCGCCAAGCGCGCCGCGTCGCTCTGACGCCTCCCGCTCCAGCACTTCCCTGAGCCTTCGAGACGCCTCGTCCTCGGCTCCTCAAGCCGCCCGGCCACCCCGGGCGGCTTTGTCCTGTGTCCTACTCGCCGGCGGGGTCCCGCAGCCCGGTGATGGTCAGCACGAGCCGCTCGAGGGTGTACGCCGCGTCGCTGGCCTTGCCCTTGATGTCGGCGTCGGCGTCGGCGACGGCTCGGATCGCCCGGGCGATCGCGGGGTCGGTCCAGCCGCGTGACTGGTCGCGGATGGTGCGCAGCTTCCAGGGCGGCACCCCGACCTCGCGGGCGAGCTCGGCCTCGCGCATGCCGCGCGGCGCCGACTTGTAGCGGGCCACCCCCCGCGCCGACCCGGCGAAGGCGGAGGTGACCAGCACGGGGGCGGTCCCGCCCTCCATCGCCCAGCGCAGCTCCTCCAGCGCGACCCGGCGCCGACCCCAGAACGCCGCGTCGGCCACCGCGAAGGACTTCGCCTCGGCGCGGCCGCCGAAGTACTTGCGCACCTTGTCCACCGTGAGCGGCTCGCCCGGGAAGTCGTTGGTCAGCTGGTCGGCGGCCGCGGCCAGGGACCGGAGGTCCTGCCCCACGGCCGAGACCAGGAAGGACGCGGCGTCCTTGTCGATGGCCGAGCCGTGGTGCCGCACCTCCTCGGTCACGAAGCCCGGGTAGTCGGAGCCGCGCAGCTCCTCGGACTTCACCTCGGTCACCGGCCCCAGCTTGCGCAGCTTGGTCAGCACGCCGGACCCCTTCGGACCGCCCCCGTGGACGAGCACCAGCGCCACGTCCTCGGCCGGCGCGGCGGCGTAGGCGAGCAGGCCGTCGACCGACTCGTCGGGGAGGTTCTCCAGAGCCCGGACCACCACGCAGCGCGTGCTCGAGAAGAGCGACGGCGCGGCCATCTCGCCGAGCTCCGCCAGCGTGAGGCCACCACCCTGGGCCTCGGAGATCTCGGCCTCGGCGTCGTGGCGACGGACGGTCTCCCGGACCGCGACGATGGTGCGCTCGTTGAGGAACTCCTCCTTGCCGCTCACCAGGGTGACCCGGCCCAGCACGTCCTCGGCCTTCGGGCCCCGCGTCGCTCGTGCGTTCATCTCGGAGCCGAGCCTGCCACACGGCGCCGACGCCGACCGTGGCCCTGACCGGGGGTGAGGTGCCATACTCCCGCCACCGGCATGGGGTGCCGGCGTGTGCTCACCGGGGGTGGACCGTGAAGGCTGTCCGTTCGCTGCTGCTCGCGTCGCTCGGCGCGGCGCTCGTCGTCTCGCTGGCTGGGCTCTCTCCCGGCCTGGCCGCCACCGGGCCGGCAGCCGCTCCACGGGCGGCTGCCTCCCAGACCTGGCTGGAGCGCGTCAACGAGGTCCGGGTGGCCTCCGGGCTTGCGGCGGTGACCGAGAACCCGGCGTGGACCGATGGTCTCCGCAAGCACCTGACCTACCTCGAGAACACCCCGGCCTCGTACCTGACCGGCCCGTACGCCAGCGCCCACACCGAGAACCCGGCCAGTCCGTACTACACGCCCGAAGGCGCCCAGGAGGCCGGCCGCAGCAACCTCGGCGGCGGCCTCACCGACATCGACGCCATCGACGGCTGGCTCGTCGCACCCTTCCACGCCATCGGCATCCTGCGCCGAGGGCTGACCCAGGTGGCCTTCGCCCGGAGCGAGCGCGGCACCGCCGGCCTCGACGTCCTCGGCGGCGTCGTGTCCGTGCCACCGCCCACCACACCGGTGCTCTTCCCGGGAGCGGGGTCGACGACCAACCTGGCCCGCTTCGACGTGCGGGAGAACCCGGACCCCACCGAGACGTGCTCGATCACCAAGGGCCTCAGCGGCTGGGGCGGCCTGCCCATCATCGCGATGCTGCCGGCGACCCCGGACCCCGCGACGACGGCCACGCTCACCACTCCCGGCGGGACCGTCCTCGGGAGCGATGGGGCCGGGCTCTGCCTGGTCGACGAGCACAACTTCCAGAGCAGCGACCCGGTGTACGGGCCGACCGGGAAGTCCATCCTGCAGGGCGAACACGCCGTCCTGCTGCTGCCGCGCGAGGCCCTGGTCCGGGGCACGTACACAGCCACGATCAGGCAGCCCGGCCAGCCCGACGTCACCTGGTCGTTCCTGTCGGTCCCCCGGGGGCTGGGCCCCGACGTCTCGACGAGCAGCAAGCGGTGCAGCTTCACCGGGAGGCCCACCGGCCAGGCGGTCGTCGCGATCACCAACCCGGCCGACGGCGCCGGCCCCGCGACGTACTCGCTGGAGGGCGCCGGACCCGCCGTGACCACGGCGGCGCTCGCCGACGGGCAGACCGTCAAGCTCGTGCTGGGCGGCCTGCCCGTGGGCGACGTCGGGTTCACGGTCGTGGGCAGTGACGGCGGCCTCGGTACCGGCGAGACCGAGGTGGCCGCCTGCCCGGCGTACCAGGGCGTGGTGGCCAGGCTGGGCCGAGTCGACCGGTCCCGACACCGGGCCAAGGTGGTGCTGAGGAACCCCGAGAACGCCGGCGCGGTCCGGTTCGCCCTGCGCGTCTCGGGTCAGGACCCGAAGAAGGTGCTCGTCGCCCCGGGGGCCAAGAAGGCCGTGTGGGCCAAGCTCCGGCGCGACCATCGCACGAAGGTGGTCGCGCGGGTCGGCGGTCACGTCGTGCTCTACCGGGTGGTCAAGCCCTGAGCATCAACGCTCGGTGACGACGACCAGGTGCCCCTCCCGGACCGCGACCACGACGTCGCCGTCACGGTCGGTGCGCAGGACGCGGGTGCCGTGGTCGGCCAGGTCGTCGAGCGTCTCCGCCGCCGGGTGCCCGTAGTCGTTGTCCGCACCGACCGAGACGACCGCGACCCGTGCACTCAGGGAGTCCAGCCAGTCGAGGTCCTGGTAGCGGCTGCCGTGGTGCGGCACCTTGAGCACGTCCACCCGCAGGCCGGGGAGCAGCCGCGCCAGGGCCTGCTGGCCCTCGGGCTCGACGTCCCCGGTGAGCAGGAGGCGGACGCCGGCCACCTCGGCCAGCAGCACGACGCTGGCCTCGTTGGCGGTGCTGCCGTCGCCCGGTCCCGTGGTCGGCGAGTCGGGCGTCGGCCACAGCACCTGCAGCGAGACGTCGCCGACGGCGAGCGCCCCGCCGTACGTCGCCACCTCGGGCGTCACCCCGACGTCGCGCGCCGCGGCTGAGACCTCCGCGACACCGCCGGGCGGGTCAGCCAGCCGGGTCACCTCGATCGCGCCGACGTGGCGGTGGGCGAGCACGCCGGCGATCCCGTCGACGTGGTCGGCGTGGAAGTGGGTGAGGACGAGCAACGGCACCTCGTCGACGGAGAGCCGCCGGAGGCAGGCGTCGACGAGCCGGGCGTCCGGTCCGGCGTCCACGACCACCGCGGAGCCGGGCCCCGCGCGCAGGACGAGCGCGTCGCCCTGGCCGACGTCGCAGGCGGCGAAGACCCACCCGCTCGGTGGCCACCCCGGTGTGGGCGGGCCGAAGACGGTGACGGCGAGCAGCAGCACACAGGCCGCGGCGCCGGTCGACCGCCGCCTCAGCACCCACGGGCCGGCCCACAGCACCGCGGCCGTCACGGCCACCAGCAAGGCCATCGACCCGGCCGTCGTGCCCCAGTCCAGCGCCGCTCCCGGGAGCGCGGCGCCCCGCTCGGCCACCTCGACGATCCACGCCACGCACCAGGACGCGAGCGTGCCGACCAGCCGGCCGAGACGCCCGGAGGGCAGGCCGACGACGCCACCCAGCAGGCCGAGCACCGTCGCCGGGCCGACGGCCGGCGCCACGAGGAGGTTCGCCACGACCGCCACCAGGCTCACCTGACCCGAGAGTGCGGCCACCAGGGGCGTGCAGGCGAGCTGGGCGGCGGCGGGGACCGCGACCGCCTCGGCCAGCCAGCGCGGCAGCCAGCGCGCGAGTGCGTCGCGCCAGGCCGGCGCGACGAGCAGGATGCCGGCGGTCGCCAGCACCGAGAGGGCGAAGCCGGCCGTGCGCCCGAGCCCCGGGTCGAGCAGGAGGAGCCCCACCACGGCCACGCCGAGGCCGCGCACGCCGCGGTGCCAGCCACCCCGGCCGAGCCCGACCAGCGCCACCGTGCCCATCGCGGCCGCGCGCAGCACGCTCGGCTCGGTCCGCGCGAGCAGCACGAAGCCGACGATCCCGGCGAGGCCCACCAGCCCGAGCCACCGGCCGCGCACGCCGACCCAGCGGGCGACGACGAGCAGGAAGCCGACGACCAGCGTCAGGTTCGTGCCCGACACGGCCGTCAGGTGGGTCAGGCCCGTCGTCCGGAAGTCCTGCGTCAGCTCCTCGGGCATCGCGGCGTCGTCGCCGTCGACCAGGGCCGGCACCAACGCCCGCTGCGCCGCGGGGCGGTGGGCCACCGAGTCCCGGATCGCGGCTCGCAGGGCCTCGGTCGCGCGCCAGCCGGTCCCCGCGCGTCCCAGCACCTCCGGGGGCCCGCGCGGCGTGACCAGCGCGGCGACGTCCCGGTCGTCGGACGGCCCCAGCCGTCCGGTGAACCGCACCCGCTCCCCGATCGCCACCCGCTGCCAGTCGGCGTCGCCGAACACCAGGACCGGCTGGTGGCGGCCCACGGCGACCCGGACGAGTACCTGCGGCCCGAACCTCCCCTCGATCGACCGCGGGTCGGCGGCGACCGTGCCGGTCAGCGTCGCGAGCGCGCGTACCCTCGCCGACTCCGCGACCGGTCCGTCGCGGACGGCCTGGGCCCTCGTCAGGGCCACCCCGAGCACCGCCGCGCAGACCACCACCATCCCGACGGCCGTCCAGGCCGCCGGGCGCAGCCCGAGGGCGAGCAGGACGAGTGGCGCCAGGACCGCGAGAGCGACCACCCACGGCGCCCCGGTGAGCAACGACCCGGCCCAGGCGGCCAGTCCGAGCAACGGCATCCGCAGGTCGGTCGGTCTCACCCCGTCCTTCACAACGTCACGTACGGCGTGATCTGGGCGAGCGTCGCCTCCCCGATGCCGTCCACGTCCAGGAGCTGGTCGACCGAGGAGAACGCGCCGTGCTCGGTCCGGTAGGCCAGGATCGCCTGCGCCGTCACCGGCCCGACCTGCGGCAGCGACTCCAGCGCCACCTGGTCGGCGGTGTTGAGGTTGACCATCGCCGCGGAGGGCGCGGTCGAGCCCGACACCCCGGCCGCCACGCCGGTCGGCGGGCTCAGCCCGACCAGGATCTGCTCGCCGTCGACCAGCACTCGCGCCAGGTTCAGACCGGTCAGGTCGACGCCGCCCCGCGCTCCGCCCGCGGCCTTCAGGGCGTCGACCACGCGTGACCCGGCGTCGAGCACGGCGATGCCCGGACGGCGTACCTTGCCCGCGACGTCGACGGTCACGGACCCGGTCGCGACCGCCGCCGAGGCCTCCCCCGGGGTGCTGACGCTGACCAGCTCACTGGCCGCCGCAGGCTCGGGGACGGCCACCTCCTCGGAGCCACCGCCGAGCAGCCACCACGCGGCCGCGGCGACGCCGGCCAGCACCACGAGCCCGACGACCGCGAGCTGCGCGGGGCCCAGGGCGAGCCGGCCGCGGGAGGCGTGCCGCCCTGGCGTGGGTACGTCGACCGTCGGCGGCGCCGAGAACTGCACCCGACCCGGCCGGACCCGCGTGTGGGTCAGGTCCTCAGGGTCCTCGGTCGGCGCAGCGGTCCCCCGGAAACCGGCCAGCTCCGCCCCGAGCAGCTCCAGCCGCCTCGCCACCGCCTGCTCGTGCGCGGCGCTGCGTCGTACCGGCCGAGACCCCATGCCCGCGACGCTAGGCAGCCCTGGAGCCGCTCGCCACCGGGTCGTCGCTACCTGTGGAGAACCGCCTACATGACCAGTGGCGC
>CAWAIW010000007.1:0-146754 GCA_963782035.1 uncultured Actinomycetota bacterium | reverse complement strand
GTTGGTGGGCTCGTCCAGGAGCAGCATGTTGCCGCCCATCTTCAGCGTGAGGGCGAGGTTCAGGCGGTTGCGCTCACCACCGGACAGGACGCCGGCCTTCTTCTGCTGGTCGGGGCCCTTGAACCCGAACGACGCGACGTACGCGCGTGAGTTCATCTCGAAGTTCGCGACCTTGATGAAGTCGAGCCCGTCGGAGACGACCTCCCAGACGTTCTTGTTGGGGTCGATGCCGCCGCGGCTCTGGTCGACGTAGGAGATCTTCACGGTCTGGCCGACCTTGAGCTCGCCCGCGTCGGGCTGCTCGGTGCCGATGATCATCCGGAACAGCGTGGTCTTGCCGACGCCGTTCGGACCGATGACGCCGACGATGCCGGCGCGGGGCAGCGTGAACGAGAGGTCGTGGATGAGGGTGCGGTCCTCGAACCCCTTGTCGAGGTCGTGGGCCTCGAGCACGATGTCGCCCAGTCGGGGTCCGGCCGGGATGTTGATCTCGGAGGTGTCGATCTTGCGCATCCGGTCGGCCTCGGCCGCCATCTCCTCGTAGCGCGCGAGACGCGACCGGCTCTTGGTCTGGCGGGCCTTGGCGTTCGAGCGCACCCACTCGAGCTCGCGCTCGAGCATCTTGGCGCGCTTGGCGTCCTTCTGGCCCTCGATCTTGAGGCGCGCCTGCTTCGTCTCCAGGTAGGTGGAGTAGTTGCCCTCGTAGGGGTGCGCCTTGCCCCGGTCGAGCTCGAGGATCCACTGGGCGACGTTGTCGAGGAAGTAACGGTCGTGGGTGACGGCCAGCACGGCGCCGGGGTACGACGCGAGGTGGCCCTCGAGCCACTGCACGGACTCGGCGTCGAGGTGGTTGGTGGGCTCGTCGAGAAGCAGCAGGTCGGGCTGCTGGAGGAGCAGCTTGCACAGCGCGACCCGGCGGCGCTCGCCACCGGAGAGGTTGTCGACCAGGACGTCCGGCGGCGGGCAGCGCAGCGCGTCCATGGCCTGGTCGAGCCGGCTGTCGATGTCCCAGGCGTTCGCGTGGTCGAGATCGGTCTGGAGGTCGCCGGTCTCTTTCATGAGGGCGTCCTGGTCGGCGGCAGACAGACCGGCGTCGCCCATCTCCATGTAGGCGTCCTCGAGCCGCTTCATCTTGGCCTTGATCTCGTGCACGGCCTCCTCGACGTTGTCGAGGACGGTGGTGCCCTCGGTCAGCGGCGGCTCCTGCTGGAGCATCCCGACCGTGGCGCCGGGGTCGATGATCGCGTCGCCGTTGTTGGCGTGCTCGAGCCCGGCCATGATCTTGAGGAGGGTCGACTTGCCCGTGCCGTTCGGGCCGACGACGCCGATCTTGGCGCCGTGCAGGAACGAGAGGGTGACGTTGTCGAGGACGACCTTGTCGCCGTGGGCCTTGCGCACATTGCGCAGCGTGAAGACGTACTCAGCCATGATCAGGAACCCTACGGGCGGTCGGGTCGCCACCCGAAATGCACGGATCCGGCTGAGACCTCCCCGGACCCCATGGCGTCGATACTGATGACGGCTACAGCAGGGGCTTCGCGGATGGGCAGCACGGACGAGGAGTTCTCGGGCTTCGTGGCGGCGCGCGCCGACCACCTGTACCGACAGGCCTGGTTGCTGACCGGCAGTCGTCCCGCCGCGGAGGACCTGGTGCAGACGGCGCTGACCAAGGCGTACGCCGCCTGGTCGCGGGTCCGTCGAGCCGACGACCCGGTCGCCTACGTGCACGGCGTGCTGATGAAGTCCTTCCTCTCCGACCGCCGCCGGCGGTGGACCACCGAGCTACCCGTGGCCGAGCCACGCACGGACCCCGCCGGGCTCACCGATCCGACGGACGCGCAGGTCGAGCGGCTGGCGTTGGCCGGAGCCCTGGCAAGCCTGAGCCGGACCGACCGCGCGGCAGCACCGTGGCACCACCGCCGCCGTCATCGTCACCGTCGGCCTCGACCAGCTCCGCCACGCCGGATGGGTTCCGGGCGGCCCTGACGGGTGCGCCATCCCGCGCCGGGGCTTCGGGACGGGCGTTGCGGCCTCGTCAACCACCCGGGGGTTTCCCTCTCCCCGCGGACCGTGTCCTGTGGCCGACGACGCGGGCATGGTGGCGGAGCGTCAAGGGGCTTGGCCGCGGCGCCCGCCGGCGGCCGCAACCGATGGGCCACGCCACGCGGGCGACGCGCCGCCGCAGCTCCGCGGCCATGCCCGCCGCGGCGGACAGCGGTCGCAACCCGAAGCCCCGCGCAGCGGCCTTCCACCACCACCGCGCCCACGACCACGGCCGGGAGACCCACCAACCCCAACGGCTCCACCTCCTTCCACCGGAGGACGTGAGATCAGCAGCAAGCAGTTCTCACCGGTAGCTGCCGACGACCGTCGCGGCGCTGGCCTGGGGCTGGACCTCGCAGCGGTCGGCGATGCCGGCCGTGAAGGCCTGGAAGGCCGGCACGTCGCTCAGTGCGTCGCGCTCGGCCACGTCGTCGTGTTCGGTGACGACGTGGACGAAGCTGACGCCGTCCTCGAGCCGGAAGACCTGGTAGGTGAACCCCGTGGGTCGCCTCTGGTCCAGGTCCTCGAAGACCTTCTCGACCAGCGCCTGGTTCTCATCAGCACGGTCGGGCTTGGTCTGATAGCGGACGATGACGGGCATGGCGGGTCCTTCCCGGGCCGGGCAGCTCCTGGCCTCGATGGACAGATCCCGTCCGGGCGGCGAACTCATCGGTGCCGACGGCACCGCCCGCTCAGCCGGCGGGCGAGCAGTCGGCCGCCAGCACCCGCACGGTCGACGCGGGGTGACGACGCAGCGCGTCGGGCGGGCGGATGGGGCGCGGGGTGAAGCCACCGCCGCAGTTGGGGCAGACACCGTGCAGGACGGTGTCGACGCACGGACGACAGAACGTGCACTCGAAGGTGCAGATCATCGCGTCCTGGCTGTCCGGCGGCAGGTCGCGGTCGCAGCACTCGCAGTTGGGTCGCAGCTCCAGCACCCGACGATCGTCGGGCACGCGGGCGCGGGTGCGCGAGCGAGTCCCTGCCGTGTTGCGCAGGATTCCCGCCATCACTGCCTCAGCCCGTGACCAGGACCCGTTCGTACCAGGTGCCGTCCTTCCCGCCGACGTCCGACGGGTCGGCGGGACCCACCGCGTGGAAACCCGACTTCGTCAGCACGGCGCGCGACCCGTGGTTCCCCAGCGAGGCGGAAGCGCGGAGCACGCGTACGTCGTAGCGGTCGGCCGCCACGTCGCACAGGTCGCGCACCGTCGCCGTGGCGAGCCCCCGGCCGGTGGCCCGCTCGGCGACCCGGAAGCCCAGCTCCGCCACGTGGTCGCCGACGAAGATCAGGTTGAAGCGGCCCAGGACCGAGCCGTCGTCGTCGACCAGCACGTGGAACGCGGCTTCGCCGGCCCGCTGCTCGGCCAGCCGGGCCGCCAGCCGCTCGTCGAAGTGCTCGAAGAAGTCGTCCCCACGGTCGGTGACCCAGGCGGCGAAGTAGGCCCGGTTGGCCAGCTCGAAGTCCCGGAGGACCTCGAGGTGGCCGGCGTCGAGCACCTGGAGCTGGGTCACCCGGGGAATCTACGAGGTCTCCCTCCTCAGGCCGCCGCCGAGGACTGGGACTTCGCCCCCTCCTCGGCCGCCGTGGGCGCCGGCGCGGCAGCGGGTCTCGGGGTCTTGGTGAACACGGCGGTGCCGCGGGCCAGGTCGTGGCCGACGTGCGTGGCCTCGACCTCCAGGGAGCTGACCTCGATGCCCTCGCGGTTCACCCACGTGCTCACCGTCAGCCGCCCGTGCACCACCACCGGGTCGCCGCGGCGCAGGGACTGCCGGCAGTTGTCGGCCAGGGCGCGCCAGGCGGTCACGCTGTACCACTGGGTGGCGCCGTCGACCCACGTCTCGGTCGAGCGCTGGTAGCGGCGCGGGGTGCAGGCGACCCGGAAGCTGGCCAGCACCGAGTCACCGGCGGCTCGGCTGGTCACCTCGTTGCCGACGTAGCCCTGCAGGGTCACGGTCGTCTCGTACATCGCTCACTCCTCGTCCGTCGGGTGGCCTCGGTTCTCGGGCCTGGGGGCCTCGCACCTCGACCACCGAAAGGGCCGCCGGGTTGCGGCCACGAGAGCAGCGAACGCGGCGGCACCGACGAAGGGGCGCTGCGAGGCGTACCCCTGTGGAACAGGTGTGCGAGAGGACAGGCTGTGGACGGAAACCGGGCTACTGGAGCGCCTGGTCGATCCCGCGGCGGGCCGCGTCGTACCCCGCGAGCACCTCCTGGACCGGGGACACGACGAGCTCTTGGGCGACCTCGGAGATCCGCGCCCGCAGCCGCTTGTCGGCCGCACGAGCGCGCCGGCGCGCGGTCGCGCGCACCAACACCCGGCAGAAGAGGGCGAAGAGGATGCCGAGCACGACCCCGCCCGCCAGGAGCAGGAGCGGCAGCGGGTAGCCCGCGACGTCGGGGGTCTCCGGGAGCTCGACGGTCAGGTAGCGCACGGCGAACAGGGCCCCCAGCCACGCCAGGCCGGCGAGCGCCGCGAGCAGGAACAGCCACTGGAGCACCCGCACGAACCCGGCCCACACCGGGATCCGGGACGCCCCGAGGTCGGTGTCCCCGAGAGCCCTGTCGAGCCGGTCGTTGAGGTCGTCGTGCCGCGACAGCGAGGCCTCGCGGACGGCGTGCGCCCACGGCCGCGACAGGTCCTTCGAGACGTCGTCGGCGACCCCGCGCACGGCGGAGTCCACGCGCGCCCGCTGCACCTGGGTCGGCGCGGGCACCGAGGTCCGTGCGCGCCCGGACAGCTGACCGGACAGCTCCTTGCCCGAGGAGCCCAGGTCCAGGTGCAGCCGTTTGAGCGGGTCCGGCCGCAGCTTGGAGAACCACGAGACCACGGGCCACCCGGTGGCCCGGCCGGCGCGCATCCGCGTCGAGGTCTCCACGGCCTTCACGACGGTCGGGACGCCGGCGGAGTCGGCGAGCGCGTCCGCGAGGGCGGCCACCCGGTCCTTCGACAACGACGGCGTCTTGGCCGACCCGGTCGCCTGGCCGAGCCGCTGGGCGGCGGCCCGCAGGTCGGCCTCGAGCCGCGCGCGCACGAGCTTCTTGGCCGCGACGCGTGAGGCGATCTCGTTGCGCAGCTCGTCGATGCCCACGCCCGTGCGGGCACTCGTCGCGATCACCTTGACGCCCTTGAGCCCGTCGGCCTCGAGCAGCCGGTGGATGTCGGCGAGCATCGAGTCGAGCCGGTCCGGCGGCACGGTGTCGACGTGGTTGAGCACCACGAGCATCACGTCCCGGTGCGTGGCCAGCGGGGCCAGGTAGCGGTCGTGCAGCGCGGCGTCGGCGTACTTCTGCGGGTCCACCACCCAGATCATCAGGTCGGCGAGCTGGACGAGCCGGTCGACCTCGAGGTGGTGGGAGACCTCGGTCGAGTCGTGGTCGGGCAGGTCGAGCAGCACCACGCCGCGCAGCTGGTCGTCCTCGCGGGAGGCGTCGAGCATCGAGTCGCGGACGACGCGGTGCCGCGGCGGGATCCCCAACCAGTCGAGCAGGTCCTCGGCTCCCTGGGCACCCCACACGCACGCCGTGGCCCACGACGTCGTGGGACGGCGTACGCCGACCGCGGACAGCTCCAGGCCGGTCAGCGCGTTGAACGTCGAGGACTTGCCGGAGCCGGTCGCGCCGGCGATCGCCACGACCGTGTGGTCGGCCGACAGCCAGAGCCGGCTGGAGACCCGGTCGAGGGTCTGCTGGCTCGCGTCGAGGAGGTCGTCGGGGACCCGCCCGCGCGACGCGGTGATCGCGGCTTCCAGCCCCTCGATGCGGGAGGACGTGTCAGGGCTGCGGGAGACGAGCCTCTTGGCCCCCTCCAGCAAAGACGTCATGGTCTCCCCGTTGAGGTGCGGTCGGCGGCGGTCCTACTCCCTCGTGTACGCCGAAATCCTAGTCGGAGAGGGGGTCGGAGCCGCGCAGCGACTGATAGCGCACGTCGTCGACGCGTCGTGCGGCGTTCCGGAGGCCGTCCGGGACCTGCCCGTCGAGGGCGAGCGCGTCGAGCAGCGAGGTGTACCTCGCGCGCTCCTCGCCGAGCAGCATGCGCACCCGCTCCGCCAACGAGCGCCGTGCGCGCTCGGCCAGTGCGCGCACCGCCTGGTCGCCGAAGACGGCCTCGAGCAGCTTCTGCCCGAGGACCGCCGACCCGCCGGCGATGCCGGCCTCCGCGCCGGTCAACCCGGCGGTGTGGGAGAACACGACCACCATCAGCGCCACCGACAGCCCGTTGACCCCGAAGGCCAGGAACCGAGCCGTGCTCCGCTTCTCCGCGCCCTCGGTGCGCACCATCTCCAGCACGTCCTGCTGCCAGTCGCGGACGGCCCGCTCGGCCTGGCGACGCAGGTCGCGCGAGGCGCGGCCCAGGTCCTCGGGAGCATCGGCGAGCAGCGCCTGACCGGGTGCCAGCGTCTGCCAGGCCGCCTCGGCGCGCTCCGCACCGGCCTCGGCGTGCTCGAGGATCAGCGTCTCGAGGCCGGACTCGACGGCCACCGTCACCCGCTCGGCCTGCTGGGGCTTGCCCTTGATGGCGTTGACGAGCCGGTCGCGCACCCAGCCGACCTTCGTCTCCAGGCCGCGCAGCAGCTCGCCGGTGCCGACGAACTCCTGCCACCTCGCCAGCACCTCGCCACGCAGCAGGGTGCCGTCGGCGGTCGCGTCGACGACGTCCTGGATCGCCCGGTCGTAGGCGCGGTCGACACCCTCCCTCAGCCGCGCCTCGGCCGCCACCTGCTCGGCGACGGCGTCGGCCACCTCGTGGGTACGTCGCGTGAGGGTGCGGATCGCGCCGTCCAGGGTCTGCTTCACCACGGCCGCACGCCCCTCGGCGTCGGCGGCCAGGTCGTTGAGCCAGCGACGGATGACCGCGACGGACTCCGGCGGCAGCAGACCGTCCTGGCTGACCGGACCCTCGGTCACCGTGAACAGCGGCGAGTCCTTGAGCCCGCGGGATGCGAGCATGCGGGCCAGGTGGGCGGCGACCGTGTCGACGGCGTCCGGTGGTGTGCGGTCGAGCACGATCGCGACGGCGGCCGAACGGTCGGCGGCCTGACGCAGGAAGTCCCACGGCACCTGGTCGGCGTACCGGGCCGCGGAGGTGACGAAGATCCAGAGGTCGGCGGCCGCCAGGAGCTGGGCGGCGAGCGTGCGGTTGCTCTCCTCCACCGAGTCGACGTCCGGGGCGTCGAGGACGGCCAGGCCCTCCGGCACGTTGTCCGAGGCCACGAGCTGGAGGGCGCCGGGGTCGTTGGTGGTGCGGTACACCCGCTCGAGGTCGGGCAGCAGGCGGTCCTGGCCGAACCAGCCGACGTCCGCCGGGTTGTGCACGAGCACCGGGGAGCGAGTCGTCGGCCGCAGCACCCCCGGTTCGGTGACGCGGCTGCCGACCAAGGAGTTCACCAGCGTCGACTTCCCGGCTCCGGTCGAGCCGCCGACCACGGCGAGCAGCGGGGCGTCGAGCGTCATCACGCGCGGGATGACGTAGTCCTCCAGCTGGTCGACCATCTCCCGCTGGGTGGCGCGCCGCTCGGCGACGCCGGGCAGCTCCAGCGGGAGGAAGGCGTGCTGGAGTGCGCCCCGCAGCCGCACCAGCGCGGTGAGCATCTGGGCGTCGTGCGCGCTCTGGGTGCCGAGGTGGGTCATCGGGCGGGGACCACCTGTCCGGGGAAGGCGATGCGGGGGCGCACCGCGGCGATCCGGGCGACGTACTCCTGACCCCGCTCCGCGAAGTCCGGCGGCGGGGTGCCGCGCAGGTAGCGGCTGTGCAGGAAGCCGAGCTCGATGACGGCCTGCTGGTAGTCGCGCATCGCGTGCACGCCCGCATCGCCGCCCGTGCGCTTGGCGAACGCCCGGCTCTGCCGACGGGCCGCGAGGTCCACGACCCAGCCGATGTCGGTGCCGGGGATCAGGCCGCGGCGGGCCGCGTCGTCCAGCGCGGACGCCAGCATCCGGCGCTCGGAGCGACGGGCCCACACCGCGAACCCGACCGCACCCAGGAACGCCGGCGCCATCAGCACCAGGTAGACGAGGAGGAAGTTGCCGCCGCCGTACAGCGTCGAGCCGTTCCAGAGTCCGTGTGCGGTCACCGCGCAGAGGTACCCCGACAACGGCGCGATGACCCGCATCGTCCGGGTGCGGCTGGCCACCGCGATCCCCACGCCGATCCCGGTGAAGCTGGTGAAGAAGGGATGGGCGAACGGGCTGAAGAGGCAGCGCACCACGAACGTCGTCGTGAGCGCGGTCGTGCCGCCGGGGCCGTTGCCGTCCGTGCCGTTGTAGGCCGCGGCGAGGTAGAGGATGTTCTCCACGAAGGCGAAGCCGATGCCGACCATGCCGGCGTACACGAGCCCGTCGAGCACGCCGTCGAGCTCCGCGCGGCGCCACCACAGCAGGAGCAGGAGGAACGCCCCCTTGGTCGCCTCCTCGGTGACCGGAGCGACGACCGCGAGGCTGGTCTCGTCGCTGAGGCCGACGAAGATGCCGCCGATGCCCTGGACCACGATCGCGACCGCGGTGGCGACGAAGCCGCCCCACAACAGACCCGCCGCCAGCAGGCGGCGGGGTTCGGGTTCGTAGCGGTCCAGCCACAGGTAACAGCCCACGAGTGGTACGACCGGCACGGTGGCCAGGACGGTCGCCATCACCATCGTGCGCGGTGCGCCCGAGAGGGCGAGGACCAGCAGCATCCCGGCGCCGCCGAGCGCCACGAGCACTGCCACGACCACCGTGAAGGCGACGGTGTCGCGGCGACGTCGCCGCTCCCCCGATCGTTGGCCAGGCATGCCGGGAAGCCTACGGCGTAGGCTGAGGGTCATGGCGGACGCGAAGGACATCAAGACCGAATCGCACGACCCGGCGGTGCCCGAGGCCTACTCGAAGTTCATGCGCGAGGGCTGGGGTCCCAGCGACGTCGACCTGCCGGCGCACCCCATCACGACGTACGCCGCCGCGCGTCGTCGCAAGCTCGCCGAGACGTTCCCGGGCGAGCGGCTGGTGCTCCCCGCGGGCACGTGGAAGGTGCGCTCCTACGACACCGACTACCGGTTCCGTCCGGACACCGCGCACACCTACTTCACCGGCAACCAGACCTCCGACGCGGTGCTGGTCGTCGAGGACGGGGAGTCGGTCCTCTACGCGCGCCCGAGCGCCACGCGCGAGACCGACGAGTTCTTCCGCGACCGGCAGTACGGCGAGCTGTGGGTCGGCCGCCGCCCGTCGCTGAAGGAGATCTCCGACTCGCTCGGCCTCGAGGTCCGCCACCTCGACCAGCTCGCTCCCGCCCTCGCCGGCGCCGGCAAGACCCGCGTGCACCGCGGCGTCTCCGCGGAGGTCGACGGGCTGGTGTCCGGCGACGAGACCCTCGACGGCGACCTCGCGCGGGTGATCTCCGAGATGCGGCTGATCAAGGACGACTGGGAGGTCGGCGAGCTGCAGCAGGCGTGCGACATCACCGCCGCGGGCTTCACCGACGCGGTGCGCGAGTGGAGTCGCGCCCTCGAGTTCGGCGAGCGCTGGATCGAGGGCACCTTCTTCCGTCGCGCCCGGGCCCAGGGCAACGACATCGGCTACGACTCGATCGTCGGCGGTGGCTCGCACGCCACCACGCTGCACTGGATCGAGAACACCGGCACGATCGACCCCGGCAAGCTGGTCCTGCTCGACATGGGCGTCGAGGGCCACAACCTCTACACCGCCGACGTCACCCGCACGCTGCCCGTCGACGGCACCTTCACCCCGCTGCAGCGCGACCTCTACACGCTGGTCCACGACGCCCAGGAGGCCGGCATCGCCGCGGTGAAGCCGGGCGAGACGTTCGACTCCTCGCACAAGGCCGCGATGGTGGTGCTGGCGCACGGTCTCTCCGACCTCGGGCTGCTCCCGGTCTCCGCCGAGGAGGCGCTCGACCCCGAGTCGAAGGTCTACGCCCGCTGGACCCTCCACGGCGTGAGCCACATGCTCGGCATGGACGTCCACGACTGCGGCCAGGCCGCCCCGGAGGCCTACGCCAAGGGCACGTACGCCGAGGGCATGGTCCTCACCGTCGAGCCCGGCCTCTACTTCCAGGCCAACGACGAGCTCGTCCCCGAGGAGCTGCGCGGCACCGGCATCCGGATCGAGGACGACGTCCTCGTCACCGCCGACGGCACCCGCAACCTGTCCGACTCGCTCCCCCGCTCGGCCGACGACGTCGAGGCCTGGTTCGCCGAGCACCGCGGCTGACCCGCCGAGTCGGCGCTAGTTGCCCTCACGAAGTCGTCGAGTCGGCGCCAGTTGCCGGCAGGTAGCGCCGACTCGAACAACCACCCGAGGCAACTGGCGCCGACTCGACGGATGAAACGCGGCAACTGGCGCCGACTCGGCGTTCCGTACGCTTGCCGGAGTGGGCCAACCGTCGTACTCCGTCGCCACCCGGCTGCGGCTCGGGCGCGCGCAGCTGGCGCTGTGGCGACCGACCTGGTCATGGGTGCGCGGGGTGGTGCGCTCGTTCGTCACCTCGTTCCTGGCGCTGACCGCGAGCCTGTGGTTCCTGCCGGGCGTGCAGGTCGAGCGGGGCGCGGAGTCCGTCGCGAGCCTGGCGGTCCTCGCCCTCGCCCTCGGCGCGCTGCTGCGACCCCTGATCACCCGGCTCACCGTGCTGACCGGGGTGTTCGGTCTGCTGGTCGCCGGACTGCTGGCGCAGGCGCTGATCCTCTGGCTGGCGCTCCAGCTGGTGCCGTCCGTCCGCCCGTTCAGCTTCAGCGACGTCGTCGTCGCGTCGTGGGCCGCGGCCGTGGCGGCGGCCTGCGTGAACTGGCTGTTCGACACCAGCAGCGACGAGGTGTTCCTCGGCCAGCTGCTCGGACGGGCCGCCCGGCACACCGACCGGCCCGGCAGCCACGGGCCGGGACTTCTCGTCATCCAGCTCGACGGGGTCAGTGAGCCCGTGCTGCGGCAGGCGATCGCGGCGGGCAGCATGCCGACGTTGTCGCGGTGGGTCCGGTCCGGCACGCACACGCTCAGGGGCTGGCAGACCGGCATGCCGGCGACCACGCCGGCCGCCCAGGCCGCTCTGCTGCACGGCGACGACCGGTCGGTGCCGGGCTTCCGCTGGTACGACAAGGCGCGAGGCCGGGTGCTGACCATGAGCCGGCCCGCGGACGTCGCCGAGGTCGAGGCCACGCTGTCCTCGGGCGACGGGCTGCTCCGTGACGGCGGCGCCAGCGTCTCCAACATCTTCAGCGGCGACGCCCCGATCCGTCGCCTCACGCTCAGCGATGCCCGGCTGCCGGCGAGCGACCGCGGCGCCGCGTCGTACGCCTCGCTGCGCGTCGGCTTCACCCGCTCGATCACGCTCTTCGTCGGCCAGATGATCACCGAGTGGCACCAGGCCCGCCGGCAGCGGATGCGCGGCGTCGAGCCGCGCGTGCACCGAGGCGGGGCGTTCGTGCTGCTGCGCGGGGTGACGACCGTGCTGCTGCGCGACCTCAACGTCTCGATCGTGGCCGAGCACCTGACGGACGCCACGCCGGTGGTGTTCGTCGACTTCGTCGACTACGACGAGGTCGCCCACCACGCCGGCCCGACCCGTCCGGAGTCGCTGCGCACCCTGGAGAACCTCGACCGCGTGCTCAACCTCTTCGACCAGCTGGTCAAGGTCGTCGGCCGCCGCTACGAGGTGGTCGTGCTCTCCGACCACGGCCAGGCCCAGGGCGCGACGTTCCGCCAGCTCAGCGGCGTGACCCTCCAGGAGCTGGTCGACGACCTCACGGTCGACGCGGTCGTGACCCGCGAGTCGCCGCCCGACGAGACCTGGATCCCCGCCACCCTGCTGGCGGCCGGCGCCGGCGGCGTGGGTGGCGTGGTGAGCCGCGCCGCCCGCAGCGCCACGCGCTCCGACCACGACGACGTACGCCGCCGGGTCACCGACGACGCGCCCTCGGACGTCGTCGTCGCGGTGTCCGGCAGCCTCGCCCACGTCTACGTCACCGGCACCGACTCCCGGCTGACCCGGCAGGAGGTGGAGGCGCGGTACCCCGACCTCGTCGACGGCCTGGCCGCGCACCAGCACGTGGGCGCGGTCGTCACCCTCCTCACCAACGGCGACCTCGCGGTGGAGTCACCCGGCGGCCGCGTCGACCTGCGACCCGGCGCCACCCCGCTCGCGGTCTCCGGGCACGGACGCGACCCGCTGGCGACGTACGGCCGCCGGGCCGCCGCCGACCTGGTCGCCCTGTCAGCCCGCGCCGACGTCGGGGACGTGATCCTGCTGGGAGCCCACGACGAGAGCCTCGGCGAGGTGGCGGCGTTCGAGGAGCTGGTCGGCTCGCACGGCGGACTCGGCGGTTGGCAGAACACGGCCTTCGTGCTGCACCCGTCCGGTTGGCACGTACCGTCCGACTCGCTGACGGGCGTGAAGCTGCACCGTCTGCTGGTGCGCCGGCTCGAGGAGCTCGGTCTCCGCGAGGCCGGCGAGCGCAGCCCCGCCGGCCCGACGCCGGTGACCACCCCGTGACCGCAGAGCTCGCCGTGACCTGGTGGGGCCACTCGTCGGCGACCGTCGAGCTCGGCGGGATCCGGCTCGCCGTCGACCCGCTGCTCACCGACCGGCTGGCCCACCTGCGCCGGCGCGGCAGCACTCCGGACTCGTCCGCGAGCGAGGCCGACGTCGTGCTGATCTCGCACCAGCACCACGACCACCTGCATCTGCCGTCCCTGCGGCGGTTCGGGCCCGACGTCACCGTCGTCGGACCGCGCGGTGCCGAGCGGTTGCTCGGGCGCAGCGGCGCGCGTGACGTCCGGACGGTCTCCCCCGGCGACGACGTCGAGGTACGCGGGGTCCGCGTGCACGTGCTGGCCGCCAGCCACCCGGGCGGTCGGCACGCGCTGGCCCGCGGCTCCGGGGTGGCGCTCGGCTTCCGGGTGGAGGCGGCCGGCCGCTCCTGCTGGTACCCCGGCGACACCGGCCTGCGCGACGACCTGGTCGACGTAGCGTCCGTCGACCTCGCGCTGGTGCCGATCGGCGGCTGGGGACCGACGCTTCCGGACACGCACCTCTCCCCCGAGACGGGCGCCGAGGCGGTGCGGCGCGTGGGGGCGACGTACGCCTTGCCCGTGCACTGGGGCACGTTCTGGCCGGTCGGCCTGGACCGGCTGGCGCCGGGCAACCATGAGAAGCGCTTCGTCTCGCCGGGTGCGCGGTTCGCCGCCGCGCTCGCGTTCGTCGGCGACCCGGAGCCGGTCGTCGCGACGCACGGGGTGCGGGTGGCGCTCCCGTGACCATCACCGACCTCGACCCCTCGGCGTACCTCGTCCTCTGGGCGGTCGTCGTCTTCGGATCGGTGCTGCCGGTCCTGCCGACAGGCGCCGCGGTCAGCGCCGCCGCGGTGATCGCGGCGGACCACGAGCCGTGGGCGATGGTGCCGGTGGTCCTGGTCGGTGCGTTCGGTGCGTACGCCGGGGACGTGATCACCTACGCCGCCCTGCGGTCCGCCGGCGAGCCGCTGGCCCTGCGGATGCGCTGGCTGCGCCGCGACGACCTGTCGCGCCTGGGCCGGGTACGCGAGGGCATCGCCCACCACGAGCTCCGCACCCTGGTCATCTCGCGGCTGGTCCCGGCCGGTCGCCTGCCCGTGCTGCTGGTCGCCGCGGTCGCGGGGTACCCCTGGCGTCGGTTCGCCGCGGCCGCCGTCGTGTCGACGTTGCTGTGGTCGGTGCTGTACGCCGCCATCGGCGTCGCCGGCGCGACCGTCCTGCCGGACACGACGACCGCACTCGTCGTGGCGATCACCGCGGCGTTGCTGTTCACCGGGGCGCAGGCGGGGTACCGGCGCTGGGCGGACCGGCGCGGTCGCGACGACCAAGGGCTTCCCGCCGCACCCGAGCAGTGACACCCTCGGGCCCATGCTCTTCCACATCACCCAGGTCCACGCCCCGGACGACTGTCCCTACGGCAACGGCGGCTCGCGCAAGTTCCACGACGCCTCGGTCGAGGGGGTCACGGTCCACGGGGTCTACGGCGCCTTCATGGACCACACCATCTACCTGGTCGTCGAGTCCGACAGCCTCGACCTGGTCAACCAGTTCCTGCTGCCGGGCATGAAGGCCTGCACCGCGGAGATCACGCCCGTCAGCGCCGATCCCCTGCCCAGCTGGAGCTAGCGCCGGGGAACGACCTCGCAGCCGGACACCTGGTCCGCGCGGTCGACCACGGCCACGTCCTCGCCGCCGCCGCGCCGCACCCACGTCGACCCGGCCGTCGCGTGCGCGGAGCCTGTCGTCTCCGGGGCCGGCCACCAAGCACCGTCCGGGACCCGCATCACGGTCGAACGTGACGCCGGGCACCAACGAGGTTTCGACGCCTGGCGAAGACGTTTCGGCGCGCGCTTTCAAAAGCGTCTCACATCCGTCGTGGGAGCATGCGCCATGGCGCACTTCCTGTCCGGCCGGGCCGAGACGCCGACGCAGTCGAAGATCCTGACCTACGTGCGCGACGAGGGACCCCTCTCGCGCATCGATCTGGCGGGGCGGCTGGGGGTCTCCCGCACCACGGTCGCGGCCGAGGCCGGCCGGCTCGTCGAGCTCGGACTGGCCGTCGACGGCGGTCCGGCGGCCTCCCGGGGTGGACGCCGCTCGACCCTGGTCGACCTCGACCCGGGGCTGCGCTTCGTCGGTGTCGAGCTGGGCGCCACGTCGATGCGCGTGGCTGTCACCGACGGCCGGCTCCAGGTGCTCGCCCGCACCAGCAAGCCGATCGAGATCCGCCAGGGACCGGAGCCCGTCCTCGCCGACGCGCTCGAGATGATCCGGAAGCTGCTGACCACCGAGGGCGTCGAGCGGCCCGCAGGCGTCGGGATCGGCGTACCCGGCCCCGTCGACTTCCAGGGCGGCGTCCCCGTGTCGCCGCCGATCATGCCCGGCTGGGACGGGTATCCCGTGCGGGACGCCCTGTCCCGCGAGCTCGGCACGCCGGTGCTGCTCGACAACGACGTGAACGTGATGGCCCTCGGCGAGCAGCACACCGGTGTCGCGCGGTCGGCCTCGGACTTCCTCTTCGTCAAGATCGGCACCGGCATCGGCTGCGGCATCGTCGTCGGCGGCCACCTCTACCGTGGCGCCGACGGCTGCGCCGGCGACATCGGCCACATCCGCATCGACGCCAACGGACCGGTGTGCGCCTGCGGCAACCACGGCTGCCTCGAGGCGTTCTTCGGCGGTGCGGCCCTCGCCCGAGACGCGCTGGCCGCCGCCCAGGGCGGCCGCTCCCCCGTACTGGCCGAGCTGCTCGAGCAGGACGGCGCGCTGAACGCCGAGAGCGTCGGCCGCGCGCTGACCCGCGGCGACGCCGCCGCTCTCGCGCTCACGCGAGATGGCGGCCGGCGCGTGGGCTCGGTCCTGGCGAACCTGGTGTCGTTCTTCAACCCCGGACTCATCGTCATCGGCGGCGGCGTGGCCGGGCTCGGGCACTCGCTGCTCGCCGAGATCCGCAGCTCGATCTACCGCCAGTCCCTGCCGCTGGCGACCGGCAACCTGCCCGTCGTGCTCAGCGAGCTCGGCGGCGACTCCGGCGTCATCGGCGCCGCCCGCCTGATCAGCGACGCGGTGTACGCAGTGGCGTAGGTCGGCACCTCGCTCACAAGGTTTTGAGACGGCTCGCGCACAGGGTCGCTCGACCTTTCGAAAGTCTTTTGCGTTTCACTATTGCCAACTTTCGTTTAGCGCCCTAGATTCTGCGACCAAGCGGTGGTGACGGTCGTCACTTCCGGATGGCCAGCATCGAGGAGCCCCATGTCCGAGCAGTCGCACGAGCAGCAGGAGCTGCTGCTGCACATGCGGGGCATCGTCAAGACGTTCCCCGGCGTGCGGGCCCTGGACGGCGTCGACCTCGACGTCCGCGCCGGCGAGGTGCACTGCCTGCTCGGCCAGAACGGCGCCGGCAAGTCCACGCTGATCAAGGTGCTGGCCGGCGCCCACCGTCCCGACGAGGGCACCATCGCCTGGCGCGGCGAGGAGGTCACCCTCGCCAACCCGAGCGCCGCGATCGCACGGGGCATCTCCACGATCTACCAGGAGCTCGACCTGGTCGGCGGCCTGAGCGTCGCGGAGAACATCTTCCTGGGGCACGAGAAGTCCCGCGGCGGCGTGCTCAAGCGCTCCGAGACGCGCACGGCGACCCGGGCCCTGCTGAAGCGGCTCGGCCACGGGGAGATCCGGGTGGACCGCGAGGTCGGCACGCTGCCGGCCTCCGGCCAGCAGATCGTCTCCATGGCGCGGGCGCTCTCCCACGACACCCGGCTCATCGTGATGGACGAGCCCTCGGCCGCCCTGGACCAGCAGGAGGTGCAGAACCTCTTCCAGGTGATCCGCGGCCTCACCGCCGAGGGCGTGGCCGTCGTCTACATCTCCCACCGCCTCGAGGAGATCCGCCAGATCGGCGACCGCGTCACCGTCCTCAAGGACGGCCGCACCGTCGCCACCGACCTCCCGGCACGGGGCACCGACACCGCCGACCTCATCCGGTTGATGACCGGGCGGGAGATCGAGTACGTCTTCCCCGAGCGGCCCGCGGCCGTCACCGACCGCGACGTCGTCCTCCACGTCGACGGCCTGGGGCTCACCAAGAAGTTCGCCGACGTCTCCTTCGACGTCCACGCCGGCGAGATCGTCGGCCTGGCCGGCCTGGTCGGCTCGGGTCGTTCGGAGATCCTCGAGACCGTGTACGGCGCCCGCAAGGCGTCGACCGGCTCGGTCACCGTCGACGGCAAGCGGCTGCGAGCGGGCTCGGTCCGCGGGGCCGTCAAGGCAGGCATCGGCCTGGCCCCCGAGGAGCGCAAGAGCCAGGGCCTGCTGCTCGACCAAGCGGTCTACCGCAACATCACGGTGTCCTCGCTGGGGCTCTTCTCCCGCGCCGGCTTCCTCGACCGCACCGCCGAGCGCGACAAGGCCCGTGAGCTGACCGAGTCGCTCGACGTCCGCCCCACCGGTGTCGACCGTCCGGTCCGCAACCTGTCGGGGGGCAACCAGCAGAAGGTCGTGCTGGCCCGGTGGCTGCTGCGCGACTGCCGCGTGCTGCTGCTCGACGAGCCCACTCGCGGCGTCGACGTCGGCGCCCGCAGCGAGATCTACGCCCTCATCCGGTCCCTGGCCTCCCGGGGCCTCGCCGTGGTCGTCGTGTCCAGCGAGGTCGAGGAGGTGCTCGGCCTGGCCGACCGCATCCTCGTCGTCCGCGAGGGCGTCGTCGTGCACGAAGGACCGGCCGAGGACATCGACGAGCACAAGGTCCTGGACCTGGTGATGGAAGGAAACGCGGCATGACACAGGAACAGGCCACCGCCCCCACGCAGGAGGGCGACGAGCCGCAGGCCCAGGCCTCGCTGGCCGGCACCGGCACGGCGCAGGGCGGGAGCGCCCTCCAGCAGGTGATGGGCTCCTCGGTGGGCCGCAACCTCGGCCTGGTCGTCGCCCTGCTGATCCTGTGCGGCGTCGGAGTCTGGACCGCCGGCGACAACTTCGCCAGCGTCGACAACGCGCTCACCATCTTGCGGCTCGCCTCGGTGATCGGCGTGGTGTCGGTCGGCATGACGTTCGTCATCACCGGCGGCGGCATCGACCTGTCCGTCGGCGCGATCGTGGCTCTGTCGTCGGTGTGGTCGACCACGCTGGCCACCCAGACGATGGCCGAGGACACGCACTGGTCGGTGATGGTGCTGGCCGCGCTGGCCGTCGGCACCGGCTGCGGGCTGGTCAACGGACTCCTCGTGTCCTACGGCAAGGTCGTCCCGTTCATCGCGACGCTCGCGATGCTGGCCAGTGCCCGAGGCCTGGCCGAGATCATCTCGGAGCGGCGTACCCAGATCGTCCGGGTCACCGACTTCACGAAATTCTTCCGCGCCGACGTCATCGGCATCCCGGTCCTCGTCATCATCTTCGCGCTCGTCGCGGTCGTCGGCTGGGTCGTGCTCAACCGCACGACGTTCGGGCGCCGCACCTTCGCGGTCGGCGGCAACCCGGAGGCCGCCCGCCTCGCCGGCATCGACGTACGCCGCCACACGGTGGCGCTCTACGCGATCGTCGGCCTGTGCTGCGGCATCGCCGCGGTGATGCTGGTGGCCCGCACGACGACCGGGTCGTCGACCCACGGTCTCTACTACGAGCTCGACGCCATCGCGGCGGTCGTCATCGGCGGCACTCTGCTCTCCGGCGGCCGCGGCACCATCGTCGGCACCGTCGTCGGCGTGCTCATCTTCAGCACGCTCTCGAACGTCTTCACGCAGAACAACCTGTCCAGCTCGGTCCAGGCCGTGGCCAAGGGCCTCATCATCGTCGCCGCCGTCCTGCTCCAGCAGCGCCTGGCGGCGCGCAGCAACACCGGAAGCACCTGATCGGCACCACCAGCACCGCACGGCAGTAGCCCACTCGGGTCCACCACCACCGGAACCCCGGTTCCAGCATCGAGGAGCACATCCATGTCACGTCCCATCAAGCACCCGTTCCGGTTGGTGTCCGGCGTCGCCGTAGCGGCCCTGCTGGTGCTGACCGGCTGCACCAGCAACTCCCCGGACTCCGAGGCCGCGGGCGACGGCGGCGGTGACACGAAGGCGGTGTCGGCGAACGACGACGCCGGCGACACCGTCACCATCGGCTTCTCCGGCCCGGCCGCCGACCACGGCTGGCTCGCGGCCATCAACAGCTCCGCGCTGGCCGAGGCCAAGAAGTACGACGACGTCGAGCTGAAGACGGCCGAGGGCACCAACGACCCGAGCCAGCAGATCAGCCAGGTCGAGACCTTCATCAACGACAAGGTCGACGCGATCGTGCTGCTGCCCACCGACGGCGCGGCGCTCACCGACATCGCGATCGAGGCGATGGACGCCGGGATCCCGGTCATCAACGTGGACCGCGAGTTCTCCTCGCCGTTCGCCGCGCGGGCCACGATCCTCGGCGACAACTACGGCATGGGCGTCTCGGCCGGCACCTACGCCTGCCAGGTCATCGAGGAGAAGGGCATCGACGACGCCGTCGTCGCCGAGATCGCGGGCATCGACGCGCTGCCGCTGACCCAGGACCGCTCCCAGGGGTTCAAGGACGCACTCAAGTCCTGTGGCCAGACCGTCGACAACCGCGTCGCCGCGGAGTTCACCGTCGAGTCCGGCGAGGAGCAGGCGTCCAACCTGCTGCAGGCCGCGCCCAAGATCGACATCCTCTGGAACCACGACGACGACCAGGGTGTCGGCGTCAAGGCCGCGCTCGACAACGCCGGCCGCGACGAGATGACCTTCATCGGCGGCGCCGGCTCCTGCAACGCGATGGACTGGATCCGCGACGGCTCGATGGCGGCCACCGTCATCTACCCGCCCACCCAGGCCGCCGACGGCATCAAGCTCGCCCGCCTGATCGCCCAGGACAAAGGCCTCTCCGACCTGGTCCAGGTCGAGGTGCCCAAGCGGATCGTGCTGAACGCACCGGTCGTCACCGCCGACAACGTCGACGAGTACAGCGACCTCTGCTTCGAGTCCTGACCCACGGCACTGCGAGGACCGGCCGGGCGCCACGCCCGGGTCCGGCCGGTCCTGGCCGCCCGACCCTTCGACGTACGACCACACAAAGGACCTGCGCATGGACACGAACGCTCCCGAGCTGGGAGTCGGCCTGGTCGGTCATGCCTTCATGGGTGCCGCCCACTCGCAGGCCTGGCGATCGGCGCCGCGCTTCTTCGACCTCCCGCTGACCCCGCGGATGCGGGCGCTGTGCGGCCGGGACGCGGGCCGCGTCGCGGAGGCCGCGGTCCGTCTCGGCTGGGAGACCACCGAGACCGACTGGACGCGGCTGCTCGGCCGCGACGACATCGACCTGGTCGACGTCTGCACGCCGGGCGACAGCCACGCGGAGATCGCGATCGCCGCCCTCGAGGCCGGCAAGCACGTGCTCTGCGAGAAGCCGCTCGCCAACACCGTCGCCGAGGCGCAGGCGATGGCCGCCGCCGCAGGCAGGGCCGCCGCGAACGGCGTCCTGGCCATGGTCGGCTTCACCTACCGCCGCGTGCCGGCCATCGCACTGGCCCGCCGGCTGGTCCAGGACGGCCGGATCGGCCAGGTGCGGCACGTCCGCGCCCAGTACCTCCAGGACTGGATCGCCGACCCCACCGCCCCGATGTCGTGGCGACTGGAGAAGGACAAGGCCGGCTCGGGCGCGCTCGGTGACATCGGCGCGCACATCGTCGACCTGACCCAGCACATCACCGGCGACCGGATCGCCGACGTCAACGGGCTGCTCGAGACCTTCGTGCACGAGCGTCCGCTGCCGTCCTCCGACTCCGGGGCGTTGCTGGGCGGAGCGGCGCAGAACGGTGGGCCGACCGGCCGCGTGACCGTCGACGACGCGGCCGTGTTCCTCGCGCGCTTCGAGGGCGGGGCGGTCGGTGTCTTCGAGGCGACCCGTTTCGCGACCGGCCGGAAGAACGCGATCCGCATCGAGGTCAACGGCTCGCTCGGCAGCCTGGCCTTCGACTTCGAGGACATGAACGTCCTGCACTTCTACGACGCCCAGGAGCCGCCCGAGACCGCCGGCTTCCGCCGGATCCTGGTCACCGAGCCGACCCATCCCTATGTCGGCGCCTGGTGGCCGCCCGGTCACGGGCTGGGCTACGAGCACGGCTTCACCCACCAGGTGGTCGACCTGGTGACCGCGATCGCGAAGGGCGAGCAGCCCCTCCCGTCGTTCGCGGACGGCCTCCAGGTGCAGAGTGTGCTCGCCGCCGTCGAGCGCAGCGCCGAGGCCGGCTCGTGGCAGCCCACCGCAGTACCCGTCCCACAGGAGGTGCGATGACCCGCCCGATCACCCTGTTCACCGGTCAGTGGGCGGACCTGCCCTTCGAGGAGATGTGCCGGCTGGCCTCGGAGTGGGGCTATGACGGCCTCGAGATCGCCTGCTGGGGCGACCACTTCGACCCGTGGGCCGCGGTCGAGGACGACTCCTACATCCCGGCGAAGAAGGCGATGCTGGCCAAGTACGGCCTGAAGGTGTGGGCGATCTCCAACCACCTCAAGGGCCAGGCCGTCTGCGACGACCCGATCGACGAGCGCCACCAAGCCATCCTGCCCGGCCGGATCTGGGGCGACGGCGACGCCGAAGGCGTGCGGCAGCGCGCGGCCGAGGAGATGAAGATGACCGCCCGCGCCGCCCGCATGCTCGGCGTGGACACGGTCGTCGGGTTCACCGGCTCCTCGATCTGGAAGTACGTCGCGATGTTCCCGCCCGCGACCCAGGCCATGGTCGAGGCCGGGTATGAGGACTTCGCGACCCGCTGGAACCCGATCCTCGACGTCTTCGACTCCGAAGGCGTCCGCTTCGCCCACGAGGTCCACCCCTCCGAGATCGCCTACGACTACTGGACCACCCACGCCGCGATGGAGGCCATCGGCCACCGCCCGGCGTTCGGTCTCAACTGGGACCCCTCGCACTTCGTGTGGCAAGACCTCGACCCGGTCTCGTTCCTCTGGGACTTCAAGGACCGGATCTACCACGTCGACTGCAAGGACACCAAGCTCCAGGTCGGGGGCGGCCGCAACGGACGGCTCGGCTCGCACCTGCCGTGGGCAGACCCCCGGCGGGGCTGGGACTTCGTGTCCACCGGCCACGGAGACGTCCCCTGGGAGCGCTGCTTCCGGATGCTCAACACCATCGGCTACGACGGCCCGATCTCGGTCGAGTGGGAGGACGCCGGCATGGACCGCCTCCGCGGTGCGCCGGAGGCCCTCGACTTCGTCCGCACCCTCGCCTTCGACGCCCCCGACACCGCCTTCGACGCCGCCTTCTCCACCGACTCCTGACGCGCCTCCCGGACGCGTGGGGCAGCACCTCGCCGTGTGAGCAACGAGGTGCCGGCGCGGCTCTTGCCCCCCAGCTAGGCCGCAACGAACGCCAAGGGCGCCCCCCTCCAAGGAACTCTAAGGCGCGCGCGGCGCCCCGTGTCACGCATGGGAAGAACCGCATCCGGCGGACTAGCCGGTCCAGGCAAATCAAGGCACATTCGGCGTTGTGTCAGCGAGCGGACAGATCCTCGCCCCGCAACGGAGGAGGGTCCACGACATCGGGCCGACCGGGCCCCACGTCCGAAGGGCAGCAGCCATGACCATCATCGACACCACCACCGTCTCGGTCCTCCTCGCCCTCGTCGCCTTCGCCATCCTGACCGGCGTCACGGCCATCGGCTACGCGCTGGTCCGCACCTACGGCGTCCCCGTCGTCCGGCTGCCCCGCAGCGCCAAGCCCGCCCTGCACGGCCGCTTCGCCTGATCCCCGCTCCTCCTCACCCACAGCCGGACCCGTACGCCGGGTCCGGCTGTCGCGTGGTGGCTGGACCCTGTCCCGGTGGGTACTCGACCTGTCGGCCACAATGGTCCCCGCAGTCACCCAGCTGGCCCCCGTAGCTCAGCTGGATAGAGCGGCGGCCTTCTAATCCGCGGGTCACAGGTTCGAATCCTGTCGGGGGCGCTCGGCGTTTTCGCGGGTCATGCCCACCGATGGGTGGCCGCTTTCCTGGTCGTGGCCACCGGCGGTGCGGCCTGGAGGAACGGCTCGACACCGGCAAACTTCTGCCCCAAGTGCAAGGCGATCACGAGCGGCAAGTTCGAGAAGATCACCGGCGACCGGCCGCCGATCCCGGCCATCAAGGCGACGAAGAAGGCTCCGGCCAAGCCCGCCCCGAAGGCACCTGCGCTCGCCGGCCCGGCTACGGCTGCCAAGAAGAAGGCGACACCGAAGGCGTGATCTGCGCCTACCCGTGGTTCCCATTGGGAAGTGCGACGTGAGGACGGCGGAGTTCTGGAGACCACGGTTCTGGCCTCAGCGGAGTTCCCGCCTCAACGTGAAACCACTCGCCACAACGGCAATCGCCAACGACCACCCGACCAAGACGAGTGCCGCTGCCCCTGGCGCGAGATTCGGACCGGGGATCTGGACCGGGGTGGTGAGGGCGATGGCTGCCCCGGTCGGAAGCCACCGCGCCACTGCCGGCACGAGCGGTTGGAGGACGGCCAGCTCGATGACGAACACCCAGGCGAGGGCAGCGATGATCGCCCCGACGGTGTTGCGGGTGAGCGTGCCGAGGGCGACGCCGAGGAGGCCGAAGCATGCGGTGAGCAAGGTCGTGCCGAGCCACAGCGCAGCGAGGGAGACGGGGTAGTCGTGCACGCCGCGGACCGCGTACGTCGGCACGGCAACGGCGGCGGTCAACGCGAAGGTGAGCCCGCCGTAGACCAGGCCAAAGCCACCGGCCATGAGGAGCTTCGCGACCAGGACCCGTTCACGCCGCGGTTCGGCGAGGTACGTCGCGAGGTTGGTGCGGTGTCGATCCTCCCCGGCGGCGATCATGATCCCCAGCACCAGCATGGTGGTGGAGCTGACCACGCCGGTGGCGAAGACCTTGCTCATGTTGCCGACGGTGCCGACGTCGGGAGCGCCCTGGACGCCGGCGAGCAGGATGCTGGACAGGACCGACGCCACCGTCAGCAGGGCGGTGACCGCCAGTGCGACCCAGGCCGCCGGGGCGGTGCGGAGCTTGAGCAGCTCGATGCGGACGAGAGTGGTCATCGGACGACGTCGGTTCGGTCGAGGAGGGTGGCGAAGGTCGCCTCGAGGGCGGCCAGGCTGGTTACGGGTCCGGCGTCCACCAGCCGGCCGTGGTCGATGACGATGGCGTCGTCGGCGTTGTGGACGATCTCGGACAGTAGGTGGCTGGACAGCAGGACCGTGCCGCCGGCGTCCGCGAACGACCGGAGGAACCCGCGCATCCACTGGATGCCCATCGGGTCGAGTCCGTTGAACGGTTCGTCGAGCACGAGGTTCTCGGGCCGACCGACGATCGCGGCGGCCAGGTTGAGGCGTTGACGCATGCCGAGCGAGAAGCCACCGACGCGCCGTCGGGCTGCCTCGCCCAGGCCCACCTCCCCCATGACGTCGTCGACGCGGCTGTCGGCCACGCCGGCTTGCGCGGCCACGATCCGCAGGTGGCTGCGGGCGCTCCTGTTCGGGTGGAAGCCCTGGTCGAGGACGGCGCCGACGACGCGCAGCGGGTGGGCCAGGTCGCGGTAGCGCCGGCCGCCGACGAGGGCGGACCCGGAGGTCGGCTCGACGAGGCCGAGCAGCATCCGCATGGTTGTGGTCTTGCCCGACCCGTTGGCCCCGAGGAAGGCCGTGATGCGACCCGCGGTCACGCCGGCGGTGAGGTGGTCGACGGCCGTGACCGTGGCGTACTTCTTGGTCAGCCCGATGAGCTCGATGTCAGCCACGACGCCCTCCCAGCAGACGTGCGGCGAGCGAAGCGTGACCCGTCGCGATCCCTCGCGCGAGGAGCAACACGACCGGGACGAGTCCGACCCCGACCGCGGTCATCGTCGCGGCCTCGGCCATGGTGTCGACGGTGAACCGGCCGAGGTTGGTCAGGCCGTACTCGGAGCCCGGGTCCGAGATCGCCCAGAACCAGAGCGGCATCGACACGTACGCCGCGGCGAGACCCGCCGCCGTGACCACCAGCAGCCCACCGGCGAACCCGACGACCGACGTGGTGGCGAGCCAGGTCAGGTTCCGCCAGGTCTGGGGATCGGTGCTGAGCGTCCTGGTCAGCGGGAGGAACCCCGGCTCGGCGGGTCGTCGGTAGACCGCCTGAACCCGCTGGCGGCGCTGCCAGCCGGCGAGCCCGCGGTCGACACGGGTGGTCGAGCGGACGACGTACGCGAACCCGACCCACATCGGCACGCCGACGACGAGAGGCAGGAACGAGACGGTCACGGCGACGCCGCTGACCAGGATGCTGAAGGCGACGACGCTCCAGATGAGCGCGCCGCCGCAGTAGGCGAGGTCACGCAACGCCTGTCCGGTCCACGAACGGACCCGATCGCGGTACGTCGGGACGCTGGAACCGGTCCGGACGACCGGCTGGACGTCGAGGTCGGTCATGACTCGCCGCCTTCGTGCCGGCGGTCGGCGATCTGGGCCAGCAGCCGGTGGACCGCCCTGAGGGCGGGGGCCTCCCGTTCGGACCAGCCGGTCACCACGACGGGTGGGAGCGGCGCGAGCATCTGGGATCGCTGGGCCTCGTCGGCGGCCGCGAGCAGCATCGCCAGCACGCGCAGCTCGTCGGCCTTCGGGATCGCGGCCCGGCTGCGTGCCATCCCTTCCCGCTCCTCCTCGGTCGTGACGTGCATGGTCAGGAGCGGGAGGACGGACCGGTCCTCGGCCTCCAGGTGAGCGAGGACCAGCTCGCTGAGACGGGAGAGTGCGCTCGCGCGGTCGTGCCGGTCGAAGCCTCGGTCGCGAGCCACGTCCACGAGCGGGTCCAGCTCGGTGTGCTCGGCCTCGAGAAGCGCCAGCAGACGACCGGCGCCTGGCGCGCGGGACGTGAGCAGGGGCCAGAGGAACTCGTCCTCCTCCTGGTGGTGTCGGAGCAGGTGGTCGGTGACCAGCCGCAGCTGTTCCTCCAACACGGGCTCCTCCTCGGCCCTCATCGGGCCGCCGGCCAGGGCGGCGGCCAGGCGTGGGAGCTCGTTGCGCAGCAGGGCGTGGGTGAGGACGAATCCGAGCATCTCGGTGGGGTGGGTGGTGTCGGGCACGGGTGACTCCTTCGTGGGGTTCTGGTGCCACCGTGCGTGTCGGCGCTTGCCGGAGAGTTGCCGCAGACGGCGGATTCTTTCCGCGGTCTGAAGGTCCTGGCGTGCGGTCATACTGCGGGTCATGAGTGCCGACCTCCTGCTCTGCGTGCTCGGGCCGGTCCGGCTCGTGCGCGACGGACGGGAGATCGACGTCGGCGGCGCCCGGCAACGGGAGGTCTTGGCGCGGCTGGCCGTCGCGGGCGGACGGCCGGTGCCGGCCGAGACCCTGCTCGCGGACGTGTGGGGACCCGTGGCCGGTGACTCCGCCGCGGCATCGCTCCACGTCAGCGTCTCCAAGCTGCGGCGGGCCATCGAGCCGGACCGGGCGGCCCGGGCCGCTTCGCCACTCGTCAGCACGACCGGCGGCTACGCGCTGGCCGTCGGCAGCGACGCGGCCGACGTCGAGGAGCGCGCGCGCCGGGCGTCAGGGATGATCACGGCCGGCGACCTCGAGGGTGCGCACGACGAGCTGACGCAGGCGCGCGCGGCCTGGACCGGCGAGCCCTACGACGGCATGGGTGAGCACTCTTGGCTGGTGCTCGAGCGCCGTCGCTGCGAGGAGCTACGGCTTTATGTCGCCGAGCTGTACGCCGAGACGAGCCTGCGACTGGGTCGCGACGCGGCCGGGATCGTGGTCGACCTGACCGGCCTCACGCAGTCGCATCCCTCGCACGAGCGGTTGGCCGTGCTGCTCGCCATCGCGCTCTACCGGCAGCAGCGGCAGGACGACGCCCTGGCGGTCCTCCGATCGACGCGCGAGTATCTCCGCGACGAGTCCGGGCTCGACCCAGGACCCGAGATGGAGGACGCCGAACGGCTCATCCTGACCCGCGGGACGGACCCGTACGCCGCGCCGGCACGGCCGGTCGGCCAGCCGCTCCCGGGTCCGGTCGAGCCGCCCGACACGCGGTACCCGCTGGTGGGACGTGGCCGCGCGAGGGCCGTCTTCGACGCGGCGGCCCAGGCCGCCGAGTCCGGCCGACCCATGACGGCCCTCCTGGTCGGCGAGGCCGGGATCGGCAAGACCAGGCTCGCGCGCAGCGTGGTCGAGGAGCTCGTGGCGCGCGGCTGGCGTGCGGTGTGGGCCCACGGGTCCGAGGACGAGGGCGCCCCCGCCTTGTGGCCGTGGCTCTCGGTCGTCCGTGAGATCGGTCGCGTGGTCCCGCTCCCGGCGGAGCTCGAGGCCCTGGTCGGCGCGAGTCCCGCCGGATCCGGTGCCGAGCCGGCGGCGGACCGGTGGCACCAGACCCAGCGCATCGGTGACGTCCTCGACGCCGCCACCGTGGAGGCTCCCGTGGTCCTGGTGTTCGACGACCTGCACTGGGCCGACGCGGCGTCGCGAACGCTTCTCGTCGAGCTGGCGGGGCGGACGGTCGGGTCGAGGCTGTTCACCATCGTCACCACTCGTGCCGGCGGATCACTCTGGCCTGACGGCCAGCCTGGCGCGCCTGGCGCGCCTCGGCGTCGTCCGCGTCGAGCTCGACGGACTCAGCGACTCCGACGTGCAGGCCCTGGCGGCAGCCGCCGGTCTCGAGGTCGACCCCGCCGCGCTGCGCGAGCGCACCGGCGGCAACCCGTTCCTGCTCCAGGAGACGCTCGCCTTCGCGGCGGAGTCCGGGGCCTCCCCGCTCGACGTCGTCCCCGGCTCGGTCGCCGATGTCCTCGGCGCTCGGATGGAGCGCTTGCCGGCGACCGGGCAGGAGATGCTCCTCGTCGCGTCCGTCCTCGGTTCTGCCATCGACCCCGGGACGCTCGCGCGGGTCGCCGAGCTCGACCCGGACGAGGTCGACGATCGCCTGGACGCGGCGCTGGGGGCAGACCTGCTCCGGGCCGACCGCAGCGGCACCATCCGCTTCCGTCACGACCTGGTCCGCGAGACCGCCTACCGGCGGCTCGGCGCCGTACGGCGGTCGCGGCTGCACCGCCGCGCCCTCGAGGTGCTCACCGCTTCCGGATCTGCCAGCCCGTCCCTGCTCGCGGCGCACGCACGCGCAGCCGGACCGGGTCACGCGCACGAGGCCGTGCACTGGTCGATCGCCGCCGCGACCGAGGCGACGGCCCGGCACGCCCCCGACTCGGCCCTGCACTGGTGGCGCGAGGCCCACGAGGCCGATCTGCACGCCGACGAGCCGGACGTCGTACGACGCGTGACGGTGCTCCTCGGTCTGGTGCGGGCCCAGCTGGACGCGGGCGACGCGGTCGGAGCGATCCAGACGCGCGCCGACGCGGTGCGGGCGGCATCGGACGCGAGCGACACCGACCTCCTGGTCAAGGCGCTCACGTCCCTCGACGGGCCGTTGGTCTGGCTCCCCCGACCCATGGGCCAGGTCGACACCGAGATCGTCCGGCTCATCGAGCGGGTGCTCGCCTCGACTACCGACACCTCGCCCGCCGAGCGCTGCATGCTGCTCGCGACCTGTGCCGTCGAGGCCTACGCGCCGGACCAGGAGGTGCGGTGCGACGACCTGACCGCCGAGGCCCTGGACCTCGCCGAGGGGTTGGGACACGCCCGGACGCTGGCCTTCGCCCTGAACGCCCGCATCATCGCGACGGCGTACCCAGGTCGTGAGCGGGAGCGGGCCGAGGTCGCCGATCGGCTGGTCGAGCTGGGTTCAGCCGCGGGCCTGCCCAGCTTCGAGCTCGCCGGGCACCAGCTGGTCGCGCGGCTGGGGCTCCAGCTCTTCGAGGTTCGCACCGCCGACCGGCACGCCCAGGAGGCCTGGAGGCTGGCCGACCAGCTCCGGTTGCCCTTGCCGGCCATGCAGCAGCGGCTCTGGGACTGCTCGCGGCGCGCGCTCGACGGCGACATCGCCGGGGCCTTGCGGATGGTGGACGAGGTGGAGGAGCTCGACTGGCCGTGGTGGGGTCGGGACGCGATGCTCGCCACCGTGCGACTGACGCTGCTGTTGCGGGCCGGTTCGTTCGCGGAGGCGGCACCGTTCCTCGACCTCGCGGCCCGGGTGAACCCACGCCTGGCCGAGGACGCGACGGCGCTCGTGCTTGCCCGGACCGGGCGCGGCGTCGGGCTCGCCGTCGCCGACCGACCGGTCGCCCACGACTGGGCGTGGCTGTCCAGCGGCTGCATCCACGCCCGGGCCGTGCTCGCCCTCGGGGACGAGGAGGCCATTGCGTCGGCGTACGACGTACTGCTGCCCGGTTCGGGGATGATCGCCTCGACCGGCTCGTTCGACGCCGGGCCCGTCGACGGCTACCTCGCCGACCTGGCTGCGGCCCTGGGCAGGACCGGGGACGAGCGCCGTCATCGCCAGCTCCTGGCGGACCTCACGACCCGTGAAGCGGTCGTTCAGGACGTGGCAAGCGGGTGACCTCGATCGGCGAGTGAGTCGCAAGCTGCCAGGCCCACAGTCCTCCCATGAGCCTTCGACACCCCGTCGCCGCCACCCTCGCGGCTGCGGTCCTCGCGAGCACGTCGCCGGCTCCGTGTTCCTGGGCTGGCTCAGAACCGTGTCTTGGCAGCGTGTGGCCGACGAGCCTCGCGCACGCGTCGAACAATGCGACCAACGACAGCCTGGAACGTTCGGCCTTCGCCGGCAGCCCACGCGGGACGTTGCCGGACTCCGCCGTCCTGCCTTCCGTCGTGGGCGAAGCCCTCGCGTGGGCGGCGATCATCGTCTCCGCCCACGCCGTGGCGCGGGTACGGCTCAGGCGCTCAGCGAGCGGCCGGTGACGGCGCGGTGGACGACGACCAGCGCGGTCAGGAGGACCAGGGCGGGCACGTACTGCCAGCCGGCGGGTACCACGGAGAGGGCGCCGGAGGCGTTGAAGGACGCGTGCATGGTCGCGACCGCCAGGATGCTGCCGCGCGTGTCGAGGAGAAGGACGCCCGCGAGGTACCGGAGAAAGGGTGCTGCTCCGAGCAGGAAGGCCCAGTTGACGACCGCCTCCGGCCAGGTCGTCCCCGCCCACCCGTCCGCCTCGAAGGCCAATGGCAGGTGGATCAGACCGAACGGGATCGCCGTGAGCAGTGAGCCGGCCAGCAGCCCGTGCCGCTCCATCAGCCGGCTCTGGACGAAGCCCGACCACGCGGTCTCCTCCCAGAGACTCCCAGTGAGCCCGATCAGCAGGAGCAGGGCCACGTAGATCCCTGCCTCCCCCAGCCACCCGTGGTCGGGGCGGTGCAGCGTCGAGGTCGCGGCGGCGACAGCGATGGTCAGGGCCGGCATCGCGAGCAGCACCAGCGCCCAGCGACCGGCTCCGATGCGCCAGCGCGTGAGACCGGCGAACAGACCGCGGACGGCGCCCCTGCCTCCGGTCCACCGGGTGATCAGGGCAGCCGTGCCGGCCAGGATCACCAGCTCCGCGAGCTTGCCGGGGAAGACCGGGAGCCCCGAGACGAGCAGGCCCATCTGCAAAGGAACGGTGAGGCCGATCGCCACGATGCACATCGCGGCGACCGGACGTCGAACGGCGAACGCTCTCATCGGAGCACGAGCACGAGGGCGATCACGAAGAAGAACAGCGTCTGGCTGCTGTGCACGGCGAGGCCGATGAGGGAGCTGCGCCAGCGACGGGCCGGCAGGGCCTCGGCGAATGTGTCGACGAGGAGCGTCTGCGGGATCACCCAGGGCTCGTGGAGGTGGTACGTCGCGAACAGGAGCCCGTTGACCACCCAGTCGAAGCGCCCGAACGTGCCCATCCGGGGCAGCAGCAGCCCGCGGAAGAGGAGCTCCTCGCCCAGAGCCGTGTTGAACACGAACATCACGATCAGGATCGCGAACCACAGCCAGTTGCCCGACATCCAGTGCTGCCCGACGTCGGACCCGAAGAAGGCGGCGTTGTCCCGTTCGCCAGGTGTGGGCAACGTCGGCAGCATCTCCTCGAGGGCCAGCAGCGTCATCAGCGGAATGAGCTATCCACCAGAGCTTCCTGCTCGGCTTGGCGGTGCGGGTGCTCTGGGGCGTGGTGAGCCAGAGCACCGCCTTCACGACGGGCCAGCTCAGCGTTCCCTGCTCGCGTCGCACGACGACGAGCACGAGGGCGAACTGCCAGACCAGCCCGGTCGCCAGGCACAGGATGAGGGCCTGCGGCAGGGCTGTCGGACCGGAGAAGGCGTGCGCCAACAACGGCGCGACCACCCAGGCTAGGAACGCCATCGGGCCGGCCGCGGCGGCCCACACCTTCAGGACGGTGCCGCGGCTCCACGTCGGGACCTGGACCGTGGTCGTGCGGCTGGTTCGGGCGTCGTACGTGGTCATGTCAGGTTCCTTCCGTTGCCGAGGAACCGGAAGGCAAGGGCGTGCCCGTTGCGGGTTGCGAACGCTCGATCACGGGCGTTGGGAAGCCGACGGGTTGTCGACGGGCAGGTGCGGGTGTTTGTCATGGGCTCAGCGTCGGAGCCCGCCCTTTCGGGTTCCTTTCCGGCCGCGCACGGCGCCTTGCTGACGTCTGAAAGATGGCGGACGGAGCGGCTACGCCAGGCACACGCAGCGCTCAAGTCAGCCACGGAAGGTGGCTCGGCGATCAGAACTGCTCAATGGCACACATGTGGGCAACTGCGGACAAGCAAGATGTGGGGGTCGGGTTGCTCGCGCTGTACCCGAATCGATGCGACCGCGGCGTGCCCGGTCCCCGTGCCTGAAGCCTTGCGCCAGCGCGGGGCCTTCCCCACTGGAAGCGGCCCGCTGATCGCGAGGGGCGTGGCCGCACGCCCACTCACCTGTCGTTCGACGTCGCCCGACCGAGGAGCGCGTGCCGGGCGAAGATCACGGCCAGCCCGATCAGGGCCGAGAGCAGCGAGGCGGCCAGGACGGCCAGGGTGGCGGTGTCCTGGAGGGCTCGGTCCTCGAAGGCCAGGGTCGTGATGAAGATGGCGATCGTGAAGCCGATCCCCTTCAGTGGGGCGACTCCCCCGATCGCGGGCCAGTCCAGGTTCTCCGGCATCCGACCCGGACCGACCCGGACCGAGGCGTAGGCGAGCACCATGCCACCGATCGGGGCGCCCACCACCAGACCCAGGAAGATGCCGAGACCCACGGGGCTGGTCATGGCATCGCCGAAACCGGAGACGGAGACGGGCACACCGGCGTTGGCCAGCGCGAACAAAGGCAGGATCAGGTACGCCGAGTACGGGTGCAGGGCTTCCTCGACCCGGGCCAGCGGAGCGACTCCTCGATTGGCTTGGTGGGCGGCATGCATCAGCGCTGCGTCGTTGATCTCCCGATCGTCATCGAGGATCTCGACGAGATCCTCGCTGATGGCGGCGGCCGTCTCGTCACGGTTGCGGTCGGCGACCGCCGGCGTGAGGAACCCGAGCACCACTCCGGCGACGGTCGCGTGCACCCCCGACTCGAAGACCGCCAACCACACTGCACCGGCGAGCAGCACGTAGAACACCGGGTTGCGGACACCGGCCCGGCGGGCCAGGACGACCCCGAGAAGGAGGACCACTGCGGCACAGAGCCACCACAGGGAGAGGTCGTCGGTGAAGAAGACGGCGATCACGAGGATGGTGCCGAGGTCGTCGACCACGGCCAGGGTCAGCATGAACGCGCGCAGCTCCTTGGGTGCACGGCGCCCCGCGAGGCCGAGGACACCGAGCGCGAAGGCGATGTCGGTGGCGATCGGGATCGCCCAGCCCCCCAGGTTGCCGTCGTCCGCCGTGTTCACCGCCAGGTAGACGGCGGCGGCCCCGATCATGGTGCCGAAGGCGGCAGCAGCCGGCACCAGGGCCGAACGACGGTCGCTCAAGGAGCCGAACAGCATCTCCCGCTTGACCTCGAGCGCCACGACGAAGAAGAACACCGCCATCAGCAGGTCGTTCACCCAGTGCCGAAGCGACTCGTCCAGGTGCACGGGCCCCACCTCGAGCGACGCGTGCGCGTCCCAGAGGTTCCCGTAGGAGTCCGACATGTTGGCCCAGAGCAGCGCCGCAACAGCCGCCGCGATCAACAGGAAGGCGCTACTGGACTCCCACCGCACGAACCGTTCCACGGGGCGCACGAACCTACGAGCAGTGGACACATCCGGGTTGACCACCATGACCCACCAACCCTCCACCGCTCAGCAGCACCCTAGCTCGATCTCGTCGTCGTCCGGGTCGATCCCTCGTGTGCGTAGCTGATCCTGGGATGGCGGCGGGCGAGATCGCCGACGATGCCGACCAACAGCAGGACGGGCACCAGACCAATTTCGGTCACTAGAAGGAAGGGGCGAATTCCGCTGCCCCGCGCGAGCTCGCGAATGGACATTCGAGGGTCAGTGCGATGAGAGCTGTCCGGTCAACCGGCTGTGCCGGTCGGCGCTGGCCTCGTTGAGGCCGACTATCTGGACGATCTTTCCCTTGCGGGCGTACTTGGTGCTGATGGCATCGAGGGAGGCCACGGTGGAGGCGTCCCACACGTGAGCGGCAGTCAGGTCGATGACCACCCGGTCGGGGTCCTCGGCGTACTCGAACTGGGTGTAGAGGTCGTTGCTGGAGGCGAAGAAGAGTTCGCCGGTCACGGTGTAGACCGCGGTGGCGGTGCCGGCGGAGTCCTCGAGGAGCTCGCGGTGGGTCTCGGTCAGGTGCGCCACCCGGCGCGCAAAGAGGGTCATCGCGACCAGGACACCGACGATGACACCGATGGCGAGGTTGTGGGTGGCCACAGTGACCACGACGGTGGCGAGCATGACGGAGGTCTCGGACTTCGGCATCCGACGCAGGGTCGCGGGCTGGACGGAGTGCCAGTCGAAGGTGCCGACCGAGACCATGACCATCACCGCGACCAGGGCGGCCATGGGGATGATGGCGACCACGTCGCCGAACCCGACGACCAGGATCAGCAGGAAGACGCCAGCGAGGAACGTGGAGATGCGGGTGCGGGCTCCGGAGGTCTTCACGTTGATCATGGTCTGGCCGATCATGGCGCAGCCGCCCATGCCACCGAAGAACCCGGTGATGATGTTGGACGCGCCCTGGCCCCACGCTTCGCGCGTCTTCTCTGAATGGGTGTCGGTGATGTCGTCGACCAGCTTGGCCGTGAGCAGCGACTCCAGCAGGCCCACGAGGGCCATAGCGAGCGCATATGGGGCGATGACCTTGAGTGTCTCGAGGTTGACCGGCACGTTGGGGATGAACAGTGAGGGAAGGCTGTCGGGCAGCTCGCCCTCGTCGCCGACGTTCGGAACGTTCAGCGCGGCCAGGACGGTGAATCCGGTCAGGGCCACGATCGCTACCAGGGGCGCGGGGATGACTTTGGTGACCCGTGGCAGGCCGACCATCACGGCGATGCCTACGGCGACCATCGGGTAGACCAGCCAGGGCACGTCGACCAGATAGGGCACCTGGGCCAGGAAGATCAGGATCGCGAGGGCGTTGACGAACCCGACCATGACGGAGCGTGGGATGAATCGCATCAGCCGGGCCACTCCGGCGAGGCCGAGGGCGATCTGGATGGCGCCGCCCAGCATCACGGTGGCGATCAGGTGGTCCAGGCCGTAGTCGCGCATGACCGGCGCGATGACCAGGGCGATGGCACCGGTTGCGGCTGAGATCATCGCTGGGCGTCCGCCGAGAAACGCGATCGAGACCGCCATGGTGAACGACGCGAACAGCCCGACCCGGGGATCGACCCCGGCGATGATCGAGAACGAGATCGCCTCGGGAATCAGAGCCAAGGCGACCACGAGGCCTGCGAGGACCTCGGTGCGCAGCATCGCGGGTGACCGCAACGCGGCCATCACCGAGGCCTCGCGGGGTAGGTGGCGTACGGCCTCAGGGTGGTGCGGTGGCTTGGTGGTGCTCAAGAGGTCAGCTCCGTTCAGAGAGCGGCGGCGGTCCGGTCGCAGGCGCGAGGCCCAGCCGCCGCGGGACGTGTGGGCGTGGGTCGCGAAGTGCGTGCCACCATGCACGCGAGCCGAGCCTGACCCAGTTCGGCGAAGTCTGAGATGAACCCTACCCTCACGTGAGGGTAGAGTTGAAATCCGATCAAGCGAGAGGGCGACCAGGGTGAACCAGGTTCGTGCCACACCGGCCGCGCCGGCATCCCCTGCTGCCGAGGACATACCCACGACCGCCATGCACATCGGCGAGGTCGCGCAACGGACCGAGCTGTCGCTGCGCACTCTTCGCCACTATGACGAGGTCGGGCTGCTCCGCCCCTCCGGACGCACCGACGGAGGGTTCCGGCTCTACGAAGAGGCTGACGTCGAGAAGCTCCTGCTCATCCGCCGGATGAAGCCCCTCGGCTTCACCCTCGACGAGATGGCCGACGCCTTGGCCACCATCACCGCCCTGCGATCGCCCGACGAAGCGGCGGTCGCTGAAGCGCACGAGAGGCTCACAGCTCTCGTGGACGAAGCCCTAGACCGACGCACCAAGCTTCAGCGCCAGCTCGCGATGGCGGACGAATTCATCGCCCTGCTACGCCGTGAACACCTCGCGTAGCCCCTCCTCGACCGCAGGTCAGGGTCCCTTTGCGGAGTCACCAGAGGGCCCTCGACAGACTTCTGATCCGCGGGTCACAGGTCCGAGTCCTGTCGGGGCGCCAGAAGCCTTCGGCCCGGCGACGCTCGTCGCGGTCAGTCCAGGTCCAGCGTGGCGACGAGGGCCGGGTGGTCGGAGACGACGGGGATCTGCCGACTGCTCTCGAGCTGCTCGGCGCCGGGGAAGAAGAGGTACATGACGCCGGTGTCCTTGGCGTACCGGAAGCCCAGGCTGCTCATCTTGGCCGGTGCGGACCACGCCCCCTGACCCGGGTGGGAGTTCATGTCGCCGCCCACGAGCACGGGGCCGTAGCGGCCCAGCACCGCAGCGGTGGCGCGGAGCACGTCCATGCCTCGGGAGTACCGCGTGATGCGCGTCATCGCGCTGCGGCGCGGCTGGCGCGGGTAGTAGGCAGGGTTGGTCATCATGTGGGCCGAGACCACCGAGACGATGCCCCCGTCGGCGCCCTGCAGGGTGGCCCACGTGGCGTATCGGTCCCAGGTGTACGCGTCACCCTTCGCGTCGTACCCCATGTCGTTGTCGACCAGCTTGACCCGGCCGGCGTCGACCAGGGTCCAGCGGGCCGCCGACCAGAGCACCACGTTGTTGAGCGATTGGCTGCCGCCGACGCCGGGGTCGATGACGGGGTCGCGGTAGGCGTCGTATCCCGGCGCCAGCGCCTCGATCGTGTCGATGCTGTGCCGGCTGACCTCGTTGAGCATCAAGAAGTCCGGCTGAGCGGCCGTCAGGTTGTGCATCGAGCGGGCGAACCCGGCGTTGCTGACGCGGTTGGGCAGGTTGGCCACCGCCGCCTCGACGGTGCCGGTGTCGGGCTGGCCCTGCGGCGCGTCCACGTAGCTCGGCGCGCCCACCGCGAGACCGGTACCCACCCGTCCGGTACCGCCATCGACCAACACGGGACCGGGGGGCTTGCGGCGCAGCACCTTGCCCGGGATGACGGTCAGGTGCTGCTTGGTGGCGTGCTGCGTCTTCGTGCTCTTCGTGTTCTTCGTGCTCTTCGTGGGAACGGCGTCAGGTGACGGCTCGGAGGTCGAGTCGGGCGTCACCGTGGTCGCGGTGACGACCGACGGCACGACCGGCGACCCGACCAGGGCCCTCGACGGCCCGGCGTCACCCCGCACGAGGAGGAGTCCGGCCACCAGGGGCAGCACCACGAGGGCGCACGCGAGCGCCAGCAGTCTCGGCTCGAGGCGCCGACGTGCCCGGTGGTGGCCCACCCGCACCAGGCTAGGGGGACAGTGGGCAACGCACAGGAAGTTGGTCTGGTCCGGCATGACCGGGAAGTCGACCGGGCTACTGTAATTTTCCTCGACGTGACCGAAGCCTCCTGCTGCGCACCCCGTGTCCTCACCACCAGTGTGCCTGACGTCCCCGCTGCGGACCGGCCGCCGGTCCCGGCGGGCGAGCGGAACACCCGTGGCCAGGTCCGGATCCCGGGTGGCACGTTCTGGATGGGTGACAGCCACGGGGACGGGTACGCCGCGGACGGGGAGCTGCCCGTGCACCGCGTGGCCCTGTCGCCGTACTTCATCGACACCAAGGCCGTGACGAACGCGCAGTTCGCGTCGTTCGTCAACGCGACGGGCTACGCCACCGACGCCGAGCGGGACGGCGTGTCGGCCGTGTTCCACCTCGCCGTCGACGCCGCTCCGGCCGACATCCTCAACCACGCGGCGGGCGTGCCCTGGTGGCTGGCGGTGCGAGGCGCGGACTGGCGGCACCCGGCCGGCCCTCGGTCGAGCATCGGCGACCTCCAGAACCACCCGGTCGTGCACGTGTCGTGGCGCGACGCCCAGGCCTACTCGCTCTGGGCCGGCAAGCGCCTCCCGACCGAAGCGGAGTGGGAGCACGCCGCCCGCGGCGGCCTCGACCGTGCGCGGTACCCGTGGGGCGACGAGCTCACCCACCGTGACCGCTGGCGCTGCAACATCTGGCAGGGCGAGTTCCCGCAACGCAACACCCTCGACGACGGCTACCTCACCACGGCGCCGGCCACCGCGTTCGCTCCCAACGGCTACGGCCTGCACAACACGGTCGGCAACGTCTGGGAGTGGTGCCGCGACGCCTTCCGGGCGACCGAGTATGCCGAGCGCGCGAGCGAGGACCCCGTCCTCGACCCGGTCTCGGTCGACCCCTCGGGTCTCGACGACCCAGTGGTGCACCGGGTCATGCGAGGCGGTTCCTACCTCTGTCACGACAGCTACTGCAACCGCTACCGAGTCGCCGCACGCTCGTCGAACACCGCCGAGTCCAGCTCGGGCAACATCGGCTTCCGGTGCGCCAACGACGGTTCTCGACAGGCCTAGCGGACCTGTAGCGGGCGGTCGCGCCTGCGAGTTGACCAGGTCGGAGTAGGTCCCCGGCCCGTCACCTCGGCCGATGCGTCACCAGCGGTCGTGGATGTCGTGGCGGAAGAAGCGGTCGTAGATCTCCCGGACTCCCTGGAGAAAGGCGTCGTCGAGCGGGCCGAGACGACCTGCCGCTGCATTCGACCGGGCCTGAGCGGAGTTGCGGGCACCGGGGATCACCGTCGTGACCCCGGGCTGCTGGCAGACCCAGGCGATCGCGGCCTGGGCAGGGGTGACACCCGCGGGTCCGTGCTCGCGGCACAGCCGGGCGAACTCGTGCGCGGCCTCGACGCCGGTCTCGAAGTCGACCCCGGAGAAGGTCTCGCCGATGTCGAACTGTCCACCGTCACGGTTGTAGTTGCGGTGGTCGTCGGCACCGAAGGTCGTCGCACGGTCGTAGCGAGCGGCCAGCAACCCGGACGCGAGCGGGACCCTCGCGATGATGCCGACACCGCCCTCCCGCGCCGCGGGCAGGACCCGGTCGAGCGGCTTCAGACGAAAGGCGTTCAGGATGATCTGGACCGACCGCACGTGCGGGCGGGCGATGGCGGCCAGCGCCTGGTCGGCCGTCTCGACGCTGACGCCGTACGCCGCGATCGCTCCGTCGTCCACCAGGGAGTCCAAGGCGTCGTAGGTGGCGTCGCTCTCGATGACTGCGGTCGGTGGGCAGTGCAGCTGGACCAGCGGGAGCTGCTCGACCTCCAGGTTGCGACGCGACCGGTCGACCCACGACCGGAAGTTGGCCCGGCTGTAGTTCTCGGGCGTCTGGGGCTCGCGCCTGCCCATCTTCGTCGCCACGGTCAGACCGTCGCCGGTGTGCTCGGAGAGGAAGCGGCCGAGCACCTGCTCGCTGCGCCCGTCGCCGTACACGTCGGCGGTGTCGAAGAAGGTCACACCCTCTTCCAGGGAGGTCTCGAGCAGCGCGTGAGCGTCCTTCTCGCTGACGTCACCCCAGTCACCACCCAGCTGCCAGGTGCCGAGTCCGACCACGGAGACCTCCGGGCCTCCCCGTCCGAGCTGTCGGTTCTCCATGTGTGCTTTCCTCACCTTCGCCCGCGTCCAGCCGTCCCGGTCGGTAGGGCGTGGGAGCCATCATGCCCCGTCGTGGAAGTCAGCGATCCGCAAGCCGACGAGCCCGAGCTCGTCGTCGTGCACGGCGGCCTGGTGGTCACCGCTGTGCGTGGTCGGGTGGACGCGACGCCCGTCAGCTGTCAGTGGAGAAGGCGGCGTCGAAGGCGGTGTCGGGGGCGTCGAAGGCGAGGGTTCGGACGAAGTCGAGGGCCTCCGGCGCACCGCGGAGGCGGTCCATGCCGGCGTCCTCCCACTCGACCGAGATCGGGCCGTCGTAGCCGATGGTGTTGAGCATCCGGAAGCAGCGCTCCCAGGGGACGTCTCCGTGGCCGGTGGACACGAAGTCCCAGCCCCGCCGGGGGTCTGCCCACGGCAGGTGCGAGCCGAGCCGTCCGTTGCGGCCGCCCCCGACCTGGAGCTTGGTGTCCTTGCAGTCGACGTGGTAGATCCGGTCCTTGAAGTCCCAGAGGAACGAGACCGGGTCGAGGTCTTGCCACACGAAGTGCGAGGGGTCCCAGTTGAGACCGAACGCCGGGCGGTGGCCGATGGCCTCCATCGCGGCGTGGGTGGTCCAGTAGTCGTAGGCGATCTCGGAGGGGTGGACCTCGTGGGCGAAGCGGACGCCTTCGGAGTCGAAGACGTCGAGGATCGGGTTCCAGCGGGTCGCGAAGTCCTCATACCCGGCCTCGACCATGGCCTGGGTCGCGGGCGGGAACATCGCGACGTACTTCCAGATCGAGGAGCCGGTGAACCCGACGACCGTGTCCACGCCGAGCATGCGGGCGGCGCGGGCGGTCATCTTCATCTCCTCGGCCGCGCGCTGCCGCACGCCTTCGGCGTCGCCGTCGCCCCAGATCCGGCCGGGCAGGATGGCTTGGTGGCGCTCGTCGATCGGGTCGTCGCAGACGGCCTGGCCCTTGAGGTGGTTGGAGATCGCCCACACCTTCAGGCCGTACTTGGCCAGCATCGCCTTCTTCGCCGGGATGTAGGAGTCGTCCTCGACCGCGGCCCACGGGTCGAAGTGGTCGCCCCAGCAGGCGATCTCGAGGCCGTCATAGCCCCACTCCGAGGCCAGCCGGCACATCTCCTCGAAGGGCAGGTCCGCCCACTGACCGGTGAACAGGGTGATCGGACGAGTCATGGTCACATCCCTCTCTCGAAGTCGTCGTTCATGCGGGGATCTCCTGCCAGGAGTTGCTCTGCGAGCTGGCCTCGACGGCCGCCAGCACCCGCTGGACCTGGAGACCGTCGGCGAAGGACGGGACCGGGTCGGCACCTGCGGCGATGTCCCGGACCAGGTCGACCGCCTGGTGGGTGAAGCCGTGCTCGTAGCCCAGCCCGTGACCGGGCGGCCACCAGGCGCCGACATAGGGATGGGCCGGCTCGGTCACCACGATGCGCCGGAAGCCGGCCGTGACGGCGGGCTCGTCGCCGTCGAAGTAGTGAAGAAGGTTCATGTCCTCGAAGTCGAAGGCCAGGCTGCCGAGCGAGCCGTTGACCTCGATGCGGATCGCGTTCTTCCGGCCGGTCGCGAAACGGGTCGCCTCGAAGACACCCAGCGCACCGCCCCGGAACTCCGCGAGGAACACGGCTGCGTCGTCCACCGTGACGGGTCCGCGCCCGGCGCCGGGCGTGCCGGAGAGGCCGGCGTGCTCCGCCGGCAGCGGCCGCTCGTCGACGAACGTCCTCAACCGGCCGGAGACCTGCCGGATCGCGTCGCCGATGATGTGCTGGGTCAGGTCGACGATGTGTGCGCCGATATCGCCCAACGCACCGGAGCCGGCCTTGTCCTTCTCCAGCCGCCACGACAGGGGCGCCTCCGGGTCGACGATCCAGTCCTGCAGGTACTGCGCCCGCACGTGGTGGATGGTCCCCAGGCGGCCCTCGGCGACCAGCCGGCGGGCCAAACCGATGGCCGGGACGCGTCGGTAGGTGAAGCCGACCATCGACCGCACTCCGGCGGCCGCGGCCTTCTCGGCCGCACGCGTCATCGCCTCGGCCTCCTCGACGGTGTTGGCCAGCGGCTTCTCGCACAGCACGTGTTTGCCGGCCTCCAGCGCCGCGATCGCGATCTCGGCGTGGGTGTCACCCGGCGTGCAGACGTCGACGAGATCGAGGTCCTCGCGCTGGACGAGCGCCTGCCACGAGGTCTCGACGGACTCCCAGCCCAGTCGGTCGGCCGCTTCGGTCACCCGCGCCCGGTCCCGTCCGGCCACCGCCGTCAGGCGAGGGCGCAGCGGCAGGTCGAAGAACCGGGGCGCGTTGCGCCACGCCTGTGAGTGGGCCGCGCCCATGAACGCGTGACCCACCATGCCGACCGCCAGTTCCCGCTGCTCGGTTCTCGTGCTCATGGTGTTCCTCCTGCGTGCCGACAGCGGGATGTGGGGTCCGCGGCGGCTCCCGGTGGATGCAGACCGGGAGCCGCCGGGAGAACGTGGGGCCGGGCGGGACTAGCGACCGGCCTCGGACAGGGTCAGTCCGGACCCGGCGTCGAACAGGTGCGCACGATCGAGGTCGACCGTCACCGACACCCGCTCGCCGATGGTCCCCGTCACGGACGGTCTGGCCTTGACCTTGAGCGACTCCGTGCCCACCTTGACGTCCACCACCGTGCGGTCGCCGAGGGGCTCGAGACCGTAGAGCTCACCCGCGAGTGCCGCGTCCCCGCGCTGCTCGACGGACAGGTCCTCGGCGCGGAGACCGAGCAGCAACGGACGTCCGTCGTCCGCCGTGGTCCAGTGCGGTCGCGGGAGCGTCCAGCCCTCCGCCCCGACCAGGCGGTCGCCCTCGGCGTGACACGCGAGCAGACTGATCCGCGGGCTGCCGACGAAGCCGGCGACCCACGTGTTGGCCGGCCGCTCGTACACCTCGCTCGGCGTGCCGACCTGTTGCACCTTGCCCTCGCGGAGCACCGCCACCTGGTCGGCCATGGACAGTGCCTCGACCTGGTCGTTGGTCACGTAGACGAACGTGCCGCCCAGGCTCCGGTGGATGCGCGTCAGCTCGGTGCGCATCTCGACGCGCAGCTTGAGGTCGAGGTTCGTCAGTGGCTCGTCCATGAGGAACGCACGCGGGCGCCGGACCAGCGCACGCGCCAGGGCGACGCGCTGCATCTCACCACCCGACATCTGCGCGGGGCGACGCTGCAGCAGCCGCTCGATGTGCAGGAGGGTGGCGACCTTCTCGACGGCGACCGTGATCTCTCCGGATGAGGTGTGGCGCGCGCGCAGGGGTGACGCGATGTTCTCGTACGCCGTGCGGCGCGGGTAGAGCGCGTAGCTCTGGAACACCATGGCCAGGTCCCGCGCAGCCGGGGTGTCACGCGTGGCGTCCCGGCCGTCGAGGTGGACCGAACCGGCGTCCAGCTTCTCGAGCCCGGCGATCGCCCGGAGCGTCGTCGTCTTGCCGGCACCCGAGGGCCCCAGCACCACGAAGAACGCGCCGTCGGGAACCTCGAGGTCCACCCCATCGAGCGCCTGCACCTCGCCGAAGGACTTGCGCAGCCCGTGCGCCGCCACGGTGCCCATCAGGCCACCAGCTCTTCGGTGGTCACGTCGTAGACGGGCGGGGTCGCGCCCGAGTGCCGAAGGCCGACAGCCGCGTCGGCGGCGAACCGGACGGTGGGTGGCATCCGCACGCGTACGTCGCGTTGGCCACCGTGGTCGACGACGTAGATGATCTCGTCGCCCAGAGCCTCCGCCGAGACCACGCGCGCCGACACGGATCCTTCCGCTCCGGGTGCGGTGACCTCCAGCGCCTCCGGCCGGACCCCCGCCACGAGCGAGCGGTCGCGCGAGAGACCGGGGGGCGGGGCAAGGGTGAGCCCACCTGGACCGCGCAGCACGCCGTCGGCGACCTCGACCTCGATCAGGTTCATCGGCGGGGAGCCGATGAAGGCGGCGCAGAAGAGACTCGCCGGACGGTCGTAGACCTCCAGCGGTGTCCCGATCTGCTCCACGCGCCCCTTGTTCAGGATGGCGATCCGGTGGCCGAGGGACATGGCCTCGACCTGGTCATGGGTGACGTAGACCATCGTGGTCCCGAGCTCGGCCTGCAGGTGCTTGATCCGCGTCCGCATGTCGGCCCTCAGCTCGGCGTCGAGGTTGGTGAGGGGCTCGTCCATCAGGAACGCACGCGGGCGACGGACGAGCGCACGCGCCAGCGCGACGCGTTGCTGCTCTCCTCCGGACAGCCGCTGTGGCCGCCGCTCCAGGAGGGAACCGAGCTCCATCATCCGGGCCGACTCCTCGACCCGCTCACGCACCTCGGGCTCGGGCAGCCCCTCGGCCCGCAGGGGGAAGGCGAGGTTGTCGCGGACCTTCAGGTGCGGGTAGAGGGCGTAGAACTGGAAGACCATGGCGATGTCGCGCTCGCCGGGAGGCAGGTCGTTGACCAGCGTGCTGCCGATGCGGATGTCGCCCGACGTCTGCCTCTCCAGGCCGGCCACGGCGCGCAGCGTGGTGGTCTTGCCGCAGCCCGACGGGCCGAGCATCACGAACAGCTCGCCGTCGCCGATGGACAGGTCCACGTGCTCCACCGCGACGGTCCCGTCGGGGTAGCGCTTGTGCAGGGAGGTCACCTCGATGCCGGCCATCAGCGCCGCACCGCCCCGAGGGTGACGCCGGCGACCAGGTGCTTGCGCACCAGGTAGGCGAACACGAGCACCGGCAGGGCGAACACCGCGGTCGACGCGGCTACCAGGCCCCAGTCCACCGTGGTGCCGCCGATGAGTCCGGCGATGGCGGGCGGAGCGGTCCGCACGTCTTGGCTGGAGGTCAGGAAGATGGCGAACACGAACTCGTTCCAGGAGAAGATGAGCGCGAACACGGCCGTCGCGGCGATGCCCGGGATCAGCAGGGGCAACGTGACGCGCCAGAACGCCTGGAACCTGGTGTAGCCGTCGAGCATGGCGGCGTCCTCGTACTCCGCGGGCACCTCGTCCACGAACCCCTTCATCATCCAGATGGTGAACGGCACGTTGAAGGCGGCATAGATGAGGATCAAGCCGAGCTTGGTGTCGATGAGCCCCACTTGGCGGTACATGAGGAAGATCGGGATCACCACCACCACCGGTGGCATGAAGCGCGTCGACAGGATGAAGAACAGCTGGTCCTTCTTGGCCTTCAGCGTGAAGCGGGAGTAGGCCCATGCCGCCGGGACCCCCAGCACGGTGGCCAGGAAGGTCGACACGCCGGCCACGATGACGGAGTTGAGGAGCGAGCCGGACAGGTCGGAGCGTCCTCCGCCGGGCGCGACGAACACGTCCTTGTAGTGGGCCAGCGTGACGTGGAAGGAGAAGAACTTGGCCGGCACCGCGTAGACATCGCGGTTCTCCTTGATGGACGTCTCGAGGATCCACAGCACCGGGAAGAGCATGGCCGCAGCCAGAAGGGTCAGCAGGACCACCTCCAGCACCGACCGACCCCGTCCACCGCGTCGACGGACCGGCGCGTCGTCCAGCGAGGGACCGCTGGGAACCGCCTCCTCGATCGAGATGGCCATCAACCCTCCTTGAGCTTGTTGAGGTAGCGCAGGTAGAACTGCGCCAGGACGATGACGACGAGGACCATGAGAATCCCGTACGCCGACGCTGTCCCCGTGTTGAAGCCGAGGAACGCGACCTTGTAGACGTGGAACGACAACGTCTCGGTGGAGACCCCGGGTCCTCCGTTGGTGAGGATGTAGACGAGGTCGAACAACCGGAAGGCCTCGATCGCCCGGAACATGATCGCGATGAGCAGCAACGGCCAGACCATCGGCAGGGTGATGTTGCGGAACCGGAACCACTCAGACGCACGGTCGATGGCCGCCGCCTCGTAGAGGTAGTTCGGGACGGCCGTCAGCCCGGCCAGCGCGATGAGCATGATGAACGGCGTCCACTGCCAGGTGTCGACCACGATCAGCGAGATCATCGCCGTCCGCTGCCGGGTGAGCCACTCCACCTGACCCAGCCCGAGCGATCCCAGCATGCTGTTGATGACGCCGAACTGCGCGTCCAGCATGAAGCGCCAGAACAGCCCGACCACGACCGGCGACAGCATCATCGGCACCAGGAAGAGCGTGGTCAGCAGTCCCCTTCCATGGGTGCGCCGCGAGATCAGGTAGGCGATGGCGAAGCCCAGCACGGTCTGCAGGGTGACCGCACCGACCACGTAGACCAACGTCGTGAGGGCCCTGGTGTGGACCTGGGCGGAGGTGAGGATGTTGGCGTAGTTGCGGAACCCGACGAACGCGGCCGGCACGTCGCGAGTGGCCGAGTAGTCCGTGAAGGACAGGTACAAGGCCCACAGCAACGGGAAGACCGACATCGCGAGAAGCAGCAGCATCGCCGGGGAGATGAAGGCCACGGCGAGGCCACGGTCGCTCAGGCGCCGGCGGGACCGCCCCGGGGCAGGGGGCGTCGTGGACGCCTCCTGCACCGGGTGGTCCTTCGTCGTACTCATGGCTTCAGATCACAACCCGTCGCCGCCGGAGTCCAGCACCTTTTGCTGCTCCGTGGCGATCGTGTCCAGCGCGTCCTTCGGGTCCTCGGCGCCGTTCAGCGCCGCGTTCACGTTGGTGTTCTCGATGTCGATGAGCTTCGCGTACTCCGGCACGTTCCACATGTCGCGCATCCGGGAGACCGAGTCGGCGTACACCTGGTTGAACGGCGAGGCGTCGAGGAACTCCGAGGACTCCAGCGCATCGGTGCGCGACGGGACCCCGCCGGCTGCGGCCCACTTCTTCTGGACGTCGGCCTGCTCGAACCACTTCATGAAGTTCAGGGCCTCGGCCTGGGCCTCGTCGGAGGCGTACGCCGAGATGTGCATGCCCATCCCGCCGAGGGGGACGAAGTCGGAGTCCCCCGTCGGAAGGGTGGCGAAGCCGAGCTTGCTCTCGATCTCCTCCGTCGTGCTGCCGAGGGTCGACTGCGCGGGGTCGAGGAGGCCTCCGCTCGCGGCGATCCACTGGAACGCGATGCAGGCCTTGCCCTGCGCCACGGCGGCGTTCACCTCGTCGATGAACCAGTTGCCGGAGCCCTTGGCGGTCAGCGGCTTCATCTGGTTGACCAGGACGTCCATGGCCTTCTGGCCGGCGTCGTCGTTGATGACGCCGTCGATCTGCTTGTCTGCAGCGTTCCAGAGGTTGCCGCCGTAGACGCCGTTGACCGTGTTGTAGGTGACGGCGGCGGCGTCCGAGCCGTTGGCCTGGTGGAAGGCCAGCCCGCTGACGCCGGGGTTCTCGTCCTGGCACTTCTGGGCCGCGGCGATCATCTCGTCCCAGGTCTTCGGCGGCTCGTCCCCGATCAGGTCCTTGCGGTAGATCATCGTCCAGGTGTCGCCGAGCAGCGGCAGGCCGTAGAGGCTGGCGTTCTCGTCGCGCTGACCCGTCTCGGCCTGCGGGTACTGGCCGTAGGCCGCCAGCAGGTAGGGGTCGTAGGCGTCGACGTCGATGTTCTCGTTCACGAAGTCGGTGATGTCGAGGATGTTGCCGTTGGTCACGGCCTCGCCGATGTGCTGGGAGTCCAGGATCGCGATGTCGAAGTCGGTCTGCCGGGCGGCGAACTGGGTGAACATGGCGTCGTGCCAGTTCGCGTTGGGCACCGTGTTGACCTCGATCTTCACGTTCGGCCGATCCTTGGTGTACTCCGCGTTGGCGAAGTCCTCCAGCGCCTGGGCCGGGGGCCACTCGAACCAGATGAACTTCAGGGTCAGCGGGTCTTCGGTCAGCGTCGGGATGGTGGCCGGCGCCTTGGGGCCACCCGCCTCCCCGCCGGCGCCACCGCCGCCGCCGCTGTCGTCACCACCGCCGCAGGCCGCCATGGCCATGGCCATCACGATGGCCGTCGCGGCCAGGCGTACCGGCCGGCCGGGGAGGGACCGTCGTCCCGCTCGCTTCGCGTACCGCATCTGTTTCCCTGCTTCCTGTTTCGGGGTACCGCTGGAATTCCCGAGTGGTGCTGGATGGTGCTGGTGGATCCGGACGGGTGGATCTGGAGGGCTACCAGGACGTGGCGACGTACTGGGCCTCCATGAACTCGAGGAGTCCCTCCGTGCTCCCCTCGCGGCCGAGGCCGCTCTGCTTGGTGCCGCCGAAGGGAGCGGCAGGGTCGGAGACCAACCCACGGTTGAGGCCGACCATGCCGCTCTCGATGCGCTCGGCCATCCGCAGGCCGCGGGCGAGGTCGCTGGTGTAGAGGTAGCTGACCAGGCCGTACGTCGTGTCGTTCACCATCTCCAGCACCTCCTGTTCGTGGTCGAAGCGGACGACCGGGGCGACCGGGCCGAAGACCTCCTCGTGGAGGACACGTGCGTCTCGGGGTACGTCGACCAGCACGGTCGGCGGGTAGAAGCAGCCCGGCCCGTCGTCGGGCCGGCCGCCCAGCAGCACCCGGGCCCCGTGGTCGACCGCGTCCCGCACGAGCTCGTCGACCTTGCGCACGGCCGCGTCGTCGATGAGCGGGCCGCACTGGGTCGTCTCGTCCGAGCCGGGGCCGACCTGCACCGCAGCCATCCGCGCCACCAGTCCCTCGACGAAGGAGTCGTGGACGGACTCGTGCACGAAGAACCGGTTCGCGGCCGTGCACGCCTGGCCGCCGTTGCGCATCTTGGCGACCATGGCCCCCTCGAGCGCCGCGTCGAGGTCGGCGTCGGCGAGGACGACGAAGGGAGCGTTGCCCCCCAGCTCCATCGCACACTTGAGGACGTTGTCGGCGGCGATCCTCAGGAGCAGGCGCCCGACCTCCGTCGAGCCCGTGAACGAGAGCATCCGCGTGCGGCGGTGGGTGAGCATGGCCTCCACGACCGGACCCGGCTCGGAGGTGGTGACGACGTTGAGGACGCCGGCCGGCAGCCCGGCCTCCTGCAACAGCGCGGCCACCGCCAGGGCCGTGAGGGGGGTCTCGGCGGCCGGCTTGAGCACCGCGGTGCAGCCGGCGGCCAGGGCCGGCGCGATCTTGCGGGTGGCCATGGCGGCCGGGAAGTTCCAGGGGGTGATCAGGACACTGACACCGACGGGCTGGTAGCTGACCAGCAGCCGGTTCGCCCCGCTCGGAGCCTGGCCCACCTGGCCGCGCAGACGGACGCCCTCCTCGGCGTACCACCGGAAGAACTCCGCGGCGTAGGTCACCTCGGACCGCGCGTCCGCCAGTGACTTGCCGTTCTCGAGGGAGATCAGCAGCGCGAGCTCCTCGCTCCGTTCGTGCATGAGCCCGTAGGCGCGCATGAGGAGGTCCGCGCGGGAGCGGGGGGCCGTGGCGGCCCAGTCGGCGGCCACCGCCGACGCGGCGTCGACCGCGGCCACCGCGTCCGCGGGGTCGGCGTCCGCGACGTCGGCGAGCACGGTGCCCGTGGCGGGATCGGAGACCTCGAACCGGCGGCCGCCCGCGGCGGGGCGCCGGTCGCCGGCGACCAGCAGGTCGGTGGGGACGTCGATCGCCTCGAGGATCGGGCGCAGGGCCGAGTCCAGGACGGTCATCGCGCCACCGCCGTCGAGGTCAGGTCCCCAGCCGGGTCCCCAGCCAGGACGTCAGAGGCGGACTCGCGCAGGGCCGACCGGTCACCGGCATGGGCGGCGCGGACGATGAGCTCGAGAGCGTCGACGTCCAGCGGCCGCGGGTTGTTCGCCACCAGCCGCTCGGCTCCCGAGGCCTGCTCGGCGGTCCACCGCAGCTGGTCGGCGGGCAACCCGAGCTCGGCGAGCGTGGAGGGGATACCCACCGAAGCCAGCAGGTCGGCGACCCGGTCGATGGCCTGGTCGGCCAGGTCCTCGGGCGTGGCGTCCGCCGGGGCACCCATGGCCCGCGCGACGGCGGCCAGCTCCGGGATCCGGGTGGGCCGGTTGAACTCCATGACGTACGGCAGGAGGCAGCCGACCCCGACCCCGTGCGGGGTGTGGGTGACCGCGCCGACGGGGTACTGGATCGCGTGGGCCGCGGCCGTGCCGGCCGAGCCGAGCGCGAAGCCGCCGGCGGTGGCTCCGAGCATCATCGCCTCGCGGGCCTGCACGTCGTCGGGAACGGACCACGCGCGGTGCAGGCTCCCGGCGATCAGGCGGACGCCCAGCAGCGCGAAGGTGTCGGTCAGCTCGTTCTTGCCCACGAAGACACGCTCGGTGGCCAGCTCCGCGGCCGGCGTGCGGCGTACGGCGGTGAAGGCCTCGACCACGTGGGAGAGGGCATCGGCCCCGGCGCTCGCGGTGAGCGCCGGCGGGCAGCCGAGCGTGAGCTCGGGGTCGCACACCGCGGTGTGCGGGATGAGGTGGGGGCTGGAGATGCCGACCTTGCTGATGCGGTCGGGGTCGGTGAGCACCGCGACGGGCGTGACCTCCGACCCCGTGCCCGCGGTGGTGGGCAGGGCCACGACGGGGAGCACGGGGCCCGGGACGCGGAGCTCGCCGTAGTAGTCGGACGCCTGGCCGCCGTGCGTCAGGACGACGGCGACCGCCTTGGCGAGGTCGATGCAGCTGCCGCCGCCCATGCCGACCACGACGTCGGGATCGAACCCGGCGGCGAGGGCGGCGCATTGGGCCACCTGGTGCACGGGGACGTCGGGGAGCACGTCGGCGAACACCGTCACCCGCACGCCCGCGTCCTCGATGAGCCGGACCAGGTCGGCGAACTCGCTGGTGCTGCCGAACCGGGCGTCGGTGCAGACCAGGGCCCGGGAGCCGAGGGCCGCGGTCACGGTTCCCAGGGCACGCCGCTGGCCGGCTCCGAACAGGACCTGACGCGGTCCGCGCAGAACGCCGAGCATGCTCATGGGAGCTCCGGGTGGTCGATGGTGGAAGGTGGAAGACGAACGGGGCGATCGGTTCGGGCGGTCACCGTCCGGATGCTGGAAGCGATTTCCTATACGATCCGATCAGGCGAGAGCATGGAGCAGAGCAGCAGTCGCTGTCAACAGGTCGGCGACGCCGCGAGAAAGGAACCCCCGAGACGTGGACGGTGACGCGACGAGCGACGGCCTCTCCCTCGGACGGGCGCGCGGGCGGCTGGCCGACGAGGTCTACGACACGCTCCTGGGCCAGCTGATGTCGCTGCGGATCGTGCCCGACTCGCGGGTCACCATCGACGCCCTTGCGCGCGAGCTGGGGGTCTCGCAGACGCCCATCCGCGACGCGCTGAACCGGATGGAGGCCGACGGCCTCGTCGTCCGCGTCCCCCACGCCGGCTACCGGATCCCCCCTCAGATCACCCGCGACCGCTTCGAGGACATGCTCGAGGTCCGCCTGCTCCTCGAGCCCGCGGCGGCTCGACGAGCGGCGGAACGTGCCTCGACCGAGCAAGTGGAGGGTCTGCGACGGATGCTGGAGGAGATGGCGGCGCTCGTCGGCGGTGACGGGCACCTGGCCTACGGAGCCTTCGGTCTGCGCGACGCCGCCTTCCACGACCTCGTCGCCCAGAGCGCCGGCAACCAGGTCGTCCGCGAGGCGCTCGCCCGGCTGCACACGCACGTGCACCTCTTCCGGCTCCTCTACGACACCCAGGTCACCTACCTGGCGATGGGCGAGCACGACGCCGTTCTGGAGGCCGTCGCCGCTCGCGACCCCGACGCCGCCGCCTACGCGATGCGGCGGCACATCCTGTTGTCCGGCGACCGGTTCCGGAGGCTGTTCGACGAGGCCGCCCAGGGAGCCGACCAGACCGCCGGAAGGGCTTGACTGGCCGGCCCGATCCGGCGATCCTTAGCCGGGATCCAATCGGATCTGACCACCAAGCCAGCACGTCCGACCCTTTGAGTGCGAGGAGAAGCAGGTGCCCAGAGCGCTGCTCCTGACCGGCGACGCCGCCGAGGAGCTCGACACCATGTATCCCTACTACCGCGTCCAGGAGGGCGGCTGGGACGTCGACGTCTCCTCGCGCACGATGCGCGACGTCCAGCTGGTCATCCACGAGTTCGACCCGAACTCCGATGCCTACGTCGAGAAGAACGGTCGCAAGCTGCCGGTCGACGTGCCCTGGGCCGACGTCGACGTGGAGAAGTACGACGCCCTCATCATCCCCGGCGGTCGGGCCCCCGAGTGGATCCGCGTGGACGGCGACGTCCGGCGCATCACCGAGCACTTCTTCGCCCGCGACCTGCCCATCGCCCTGGTGTGCCATGGCGCGCAGGTGCCGGCGGTCTACGGCCTGCTCAAGGGCCGCAAGACGGCATGCTTCCCGCCCATCACCGGCGACATGGAGAATGCCGGGGCGACGGTCATCGACGCTCCCGACGTGGTGGACGGCAACCTCGTCTCCTGCCGCGGCTGGCCCGACATGCCGCAGTTCGGCCGGGCCATGATGGACCTGTTCTCCAAGCACATCGACTCCACCTCGGTGTGACGGCGGGGCGGACCGTCGACGTCGACGGCTCGCCCGTCCACGTCCTCGACGTGGGTGACGGGCCCGCGGTCCTGCTGCTGCACGGCTCCGGCCCCGGCACGACCGGGGCCGGTGCCTGGGCCGAGACGGCCGGGGCACTGGCCGGCTCCTGGCGTCTGGTGGCTCCCGACCAGGCGGGCTTCGGCGGCTCTCCCCTCCCCTCGGGCTCCCGGGGTGGGCTCCGGCTGTGGACGGACCAGGCCGCAGGCCTCATGCACGCCCTCGGCGTCGACTCCTACGCGGTGGTCGGTCACTCGATGGGCGGCGCCGTGGCGCTGGCGCTGGCGGCCGCGCGTCCGCGAGAGGTCACGCGAGTGGTGGCGGTCTCCACGATGGGCGCGCCCGGTGCGCCGCTCTCGAGCGACCTCGACGCCCTGTGGGCCGCCCCTCCCGGCCGGCCCGGTGCTCGCGACATGCTCAGCCGCCTGTTCCTCGACCAGGCCGTCGTCACCGAGTCGGCCGTGGATGCACGAGCGGCGGCGATGGAGGCGGGGGCGTCGGCGTTCGCATCGATGTTCCCCCCACCCCGGGGGAGATGGGCCGACGACCTCACCTTGTCGACCGACACGCTCGCCGGGGTCCGTGCTCCCGTGCTGCTCGTCCACGGCGCGGAGGATCGGGTCACCCCGCTGCGGACCGCCGCTCTCCCCCTGCTCGAGCACCTCGCCGACGTGCGTCTCCACGTCTTCGGCCGATGCGGACACGTGCCGGCGGTGGAGCACCCCGCCGCCTTCCGGCGCCTGCTGTCGGACTTCCTCGCCCGGGCCGTCGCGTAGGTCGCGAGCCGGTCAGCGAGCCGACGCCACCGCCGGCGACTGCAGGTCCAGGACGCTCACGGGGTCGGCCAGCACCGGCGCGAAGACCATCTCGGCGGCACCTCGCCACGGTGAGTCGATGCCGAAGGCCGAGGCGCGGATGACGACGTCGCTGCGCGGCGACATCAGGGTCCAGCGGTCGAGCGTCTTGTCGACCACGTCCTGGCGAGCGGACCACAGCGCGGCCATCGACCCGCCGAGCACGATCATGTCGGGGTTGAACAGGTTGATGACGGCCCGCAGGCCGACGCCGACCCAGTGCCCTACCTCGTCCAGGGCCCCCGCGGCCCGCACGTCCCCCGCCGCGGCCTCGGCGATCACCTCGTCGACCTCCTCCGGACCGCCACCCGGCGGGCGGCCGGCGAGCACCAGCAGCTGGTTCTCACCGACCTTGGTCTCCCAGCAGCCGACGTTGCCGCACCGGCACTGATGGGTGCTGCTGCCGTCCACGAGCAGGTGGCCGACCTCGCCGGCGTAGCCGCGCGACCCGGACAGCAGCACGCCGCCGACCAGGAAGCCGCCGCCGATGCCGACGCTGCCGTTGAGGTACGCGACGTCGGAACAGCCGACAGCGGCTCCGCGCAGGTGCTCGGCGAGCGCGCCGAGGTTTGCGTCGTTGCCCGTGAACACGCGGCGCGAGAGCCGCCGCGACAGCAGCTCGGTGAACGGCTGGTCGACCCATCCCAGGTTGGGCGCGAACCGCACGGAGCCGTCCGAGTCGCGAACGGCTCCGGGGACCGACACCCCGATGCCGAGGCACCGCACTCCCGGATGGGCCGTGAGCACCTCCTCGACCATCTGCGCCGTGGACTCGATGACGTGCTCGACGTCGTGCTCGCCCGGCGTGTGCGGGCGTCGGCGCTGGTACAGGACCTCGCCCCCGAGGGCGACCAGAGCGGTGACGATGCGGTCGACCCCGATGTCGACCGCCACGGCGACGTTGTCCTGGTTTGCCTCGAGCACGAACGACGGACGCCCGGACCGGCGAACGACGGCGGGTTGCCGCTCGGTGACCAGGCCGAGCTCCTCGAGCTCGGTGGCCAGCGCCCCGATGGTGCTGCGGTTGAGCCCGAGGTCACGGGTCAGCGAGGCCCGGCTGGTCGGCCCCTGCACGTGCACCCGGGACAGCAGTGCACTGAGGTTGTTGCGGCGCAGCTCGTCCTGCCCGAGACCCGTCTTCGTCGGAGACGCTGGAGGGCTGACCGGCTTGTGGGCCAACGGCTAAGCCCGCCCGGAGGCCGCAGCCTGGCGCCGGCTGATGGCGTCCACACTGGCGGCGACCAGCAGGACGAGACCCGTGATCATGTAGACGTTGCCGGTCGACTGGCGCATCAGTCCCATGCCGTTGTCGATCACGGCGATGACCAGGCCACCGATGATCGCGTTCGACACACGACCCTTTCCTCCGAACAGGCTGGTGCCGCCGATCACGGCCGCGCCCACGGCGTACAGCAAGGTCGTCGAACCGCCGGTGCTCGGCGACACGGAGTTGTTGCGGCTGGCGATCAGCAGTCCGGCGAGGGCGGCCAGCGTCGAGCACATCAGGAAGCACGTCACCCTGACCCGCAAGACGTTGATGCCGGACCGGCGAGCGGCCTCGGCGTTGCCGCCGACGGCGTACACGTGACGCCCCCACGCGGTGCGGTCGAGGAGGTAGGTCAGCACGACCAGCAGCCCGGCGACGATCGCCACGACGAGGGGCACCCCCTTGATCGACTTGAGCGCGGGGTTGGGGCCACGCTCGATCGACAGGTAGGCGACTATCGCCAGGACGAGGATCACCAGGGCCGCAGTCTTGATGCCCCAGAGCAGCAATGGCTGCGTCTCCAGGCCGGCCTTGCGGCGCTTGTTGTCGGCGCGCCACGTCAACAAGGCGAACGCGGCCAGCCCGACGATGGCGAGAGTCCAGCCGAGCCAGACGGGCATGGCGTCGTTGTTGAGCTTGAGGATCACATCGTTGCGGTAGGCGATCGTGCCGCCCTCGCCGATGATCACGAGAAGCACGCCCTGCAGGCCAAGGAAGAAGGCCAGCGTGACCACGAACGACGGGATGCCGAGCCTGGCGACGAGCAGGCCGATCACCAGCCCGATCACGGCCCCCGTGAGCAGGCAGGCCACCAGGGACGGGATCCACGGCCACCCGTGCTGGGTCATCACGACACCGGTGACGGCGGCCGCGGTGCCGCCCGTGTAACCGGCCGACAAGTCGATCTCACCCAGCAGGAGGACGAACACCAGACCCATCGACAAGACCACGATGGCCGCCGACTGGTTGAGGAGGTTGGCCACGTTGAAGGCGCCCAGGAAGCGTTCGGGGCGCAGCGAGTAGAAGACGAGCACGAGCACGACCAGACCGAGGATGGCCGGGAGGGATCCGAGCTCGCCGCCTCGGAGCCTGGTGAGGTAGGCCCGGACGATCGCGCCCAGCGTGCCGCGGCCGGCCCCGGCCGTGTCCGGTTCGGTCGTCTCTTCGGTTCCGGTGCTCACTGGTCCTCCTCCACGTCCTGGTCGCTCAGACCCATGTCGCCGTAGCGACCACTGGTGATCAGCTCGACGACCTGGTTGGACGTGACGTCGGCGCGTCGTACCTGCGCCACCATGGCGCCCAGGTAGAGGACCGCGATGTCGTCGGCCACCTCGAAGACGTCGTTGAGGTTGTGACTGATGAGGACGACTCCGAGGCCCCGGTCGGCCAGCCGTCGCACGAGGCGCAGGACCTGCTCGGTCTGGGCCACGCCCAGGGCCGCCGTGGGCTCGTCGAGCACCACCAGCTTGGAGTTCCACAGCACCGCGCGGGCGATCGCGACGGTCTGCCGCTGACCACCGGAGAGGGACGCGACCGCGGTGCGCACCGACCGCAACGTGCGGACGGACAGGCCGTCGAGGGTCTCCCGGGCGCGCGCCTCCATGGCGTACTCGTCGAGCGCCGCGGCACTGCCGAGCTCGCGGCCGAGGTACATGTTCTGGACGACGTCGAGGTTGTCGCACAGCGCGAGGTCCTGGTAGACGACCTCGATGCCGAGGGCGTTGGCATCCCGGGGGCCGTGCACGGTGACGGGCCGCCCGTCGAACAGGTACTCCCCGTCGTCGAAGGCGTGGATGCCCGCGATGCCCTTGATCAGGGTGCTCTTGCCGGCGCCGTTGTCCCCGACGAGGGCGGTGACCTGTCCGGGGCGGACGTCGAGGTCGACGCCGCGCAGGACGTGCACCGCCCCGAAGCTCTTGTGGATGTTGCGCAGGCTGAGCAGCGGCGCTGCGTCGGCCGTACTCGGGGTGGGCGCGAGCGCCTCGGCGGTCATCGGGGTCCTTTCGCCAGGAACCGGGTGGGAGCACCGTGCAGAACGGGTACGACGACCCGGCCGGCCGTGCGGCCGGCCGGGTCGTCGGGGGCTAGCGGATCGCCAGCCGTGGGATCACTCGGTGATGCCGGCCTTGTCGCAGGCCGCCTTGACCTTGCCGGTGCAGACATCGGCGTAGCTGGCGAAGCCGTCGTCGAAGACCTGCTGGAGGCTGTCGGCGGTCACCCACACCGGGGTGGCCAGGGCCGACGGAACGTCCTCGTTGGTGTCGGGGTCGGTGACCGAGCCCGTGGCCAACGCGGCGGCGCCGGCGTCGTCGCCGTTGATGAGCGCGATGGCCAGCTTGGACGCGGTGTCCGCCTCGAGGTCGGTGTTCTTGTAGACCGAGCCGGCCTGGTAGCCGAGCAGGATGTTCTGCAGGCCCTCCACGCTGGCGTCCTGACCCGTGACCGGGACCTGTCCGGCCGCGCCGGCCGCCTTCAGACGGGCGATCACGCCGCCGGCCATGGTGTCGTTGGCCGAGATGACGCCGTCGATCTTGCCGCCGTTGTCGGTGTACATCTGCTCGAAGACGTTGCCCGCCTTGGTCGCGTCCCACTCACCGCTCTGGTCGCCGACCAGGGTGTAGTCACCGGAGTCGATCTTCGACTTCAGTGCCTCCTCGTAGCCGCTCTTGAACAGGGCCGCGTTGTTGTCGGTCGCCGCGCCGTTGACGTAGACGATGTTCGCCTTGGTCTTGTTCTCGGCGTCCAGCGCCGAGATGAGGCCCTCGCCCATCAGCTTGCCCACGCCGACGTTGTCGAACGAGACGTAGTAGGACGCGCCGCCACCCGGGGTCAGGCGGTCGTAGTCGATGCTCTGGACGCCCGCGTCGGTCGCCTTGTTCAGGCAGGCCTTGCCCGACTCCTGGTCGAGGTTGACGATCATCAGGACCTTGACGCCCTCGCCGATCATCTGGTCGCAGAGCTGGCCGAACTTGTTGACGTCGCCCTGGGCGTTCTGGATGTCGTAGCTGACGCCCGCGTCGTCGAACGCCTTGGACAGGCTCGGCTTGTCGTTGGCCTCCCAGCGCGGGGAGGTCGTGGCGTCGGGCAGGATCACGCCGACGTCGGTACCGCCGCCGCCCCCGCCGCCGCCGCCACCGGCGGTCGAGGAGTCGTCGCCGCCGCAGGCCGCGGCGGTGAGGGCCACGAGCGTCATCGTCGAGACGACGGCGAGGCGTTTGAAGAGGGAACTACGAACCATGCTTGCATCCTCCGGATCGTCCGAGATGTGCCGTGACGGCGACCGCGACCAGGTCGTGTGAGCACTGTCACGTGTATGTTGTCGCGCACAACTTACTCACGGAAGCGCCACCGCGCAAGGGTCTCGTCGTCTCGAGGTTCGTGTCGCAGCCCCGCCGGTCAGGCGTGCCGGGAACGGACCCATCTCGCGTGCACCACGACGTTCGACTGGTAGCCCCCGTGGTCGGCGTCGTACGCACCGCCGCACGTGACCAGGTTGAGCGACCGGCCCTGGGTCGACGCATAGACCTGGCGAGCGGGGAACCGCTCGTTGAGATAGGTGTGCACCGAGTCGACGCGGAAGATCTCGGAGGTGCCGTCGGCGAGGCGCACCCGGACGAGGTCGCCTCGATCGACCGTGCGCAGCCGGTAGAAGACGGCCGGCCCGTCGACGGAGTCGACGTGACCGAGGATGACGGCGGAGCCGTGCGCTCCCGGTCGCGTGCCGAGCCGGTACCACCCCGCGAGGGCAGGGTTCGCCGGGACCTCCACCGTGCCGTCGCCGTTCAGGCCCAGTCCGACCAGGGAGCTGGTGACGCCGATGGCGGGAACCCTGACGGCGACGGGGCGGGCGGGCTGGCCCCCCGCGGCCGGACGGGACTTCTGCGACGGATGAGACTCACTCGTCGGAGGGGTCGCGGCCGTGCTCCCGGCCGCCGGGTTGCCGGCACGCCCTGAGGACGAAGCATCGGACCACCTCACCAGGCAGAAGGTCGCGCAGAGCACGAGGGCCGCGGCCACCACTCTCCAGAGCGTGGTCCGCACGCCGACTCCCATCAGTGCCGGCGCCGATACTGCCGGACGGGGTCCTTCCGCCCGAGGAACGCAGCAGCAGCGGCGCCTGCCAGGGACAGCAGGCCCAGGAGCAGCCAGGACGTGCCGGAGCCCGTCGCGACCTCGTTGCGTCCGGTCTCCGGATGTCCGGTCGGGATCCTGGGCGTCACCGGCGTGGTCGGGCCACCGGTGGTGCCGCCACCGCCGCCGCCGCCGCCACCCGCGGGACCGGTGGGCGAAGGCGTCGTCGAGCCCCCTCCACCGGCGCCTCCCGTGCCACCAGCTGTGGGGGTCGCCGACGGAGAGCCGCTCGGGGACTTGGTCGGGGACTTGGTCGGAGACCTGGTGGGCGTCGTCCCGGTGGTCGGAGAGCTCGTGGCGGCCGGCGACGTCGTCGCCGCCGTGGGTGTCGGCGTCGCGGTGGCCGTGGTGGGCGTGCCGCCCGGCTGGGTGCAGCCGACCTGGGTGATCGTGTTCGTGTCGAGGGTCACCTCGCCGGTCCTGGCCATGGCCCGGCCGAGGAGCGTCGTCCCCGTCTGAAGGTGCACGTCGGTGAGCGCCATGATCGTCCCGACGAACGACGTCCCGGTGCCGAGCGTCGCGGAGCTCCCGACCTGCCAGAACACGCGGCACGGGTTGACGCCCCGGATCATCGCGACCGTGCTGCTGCTCGCGGAGATGAGGGTCGAACCCGCCTGGAAGATGAAGACCGCGTCCGGGTCGTTCTCCGCATCCAGGGTGAGCGTGCCGGTCAGGGCCATGGCCACGTTGGCCTTGTACACACCGGCGACGAGGGTCTGACCGCCGAGGTCCTGGTCGGTCTTGTCGGTCACGGGGGTGCGTCCGGCGGCGTCGTTGTACGCCGTGGTCAGGTCGTTCTGGGCCTGGACGGCCACGGCGTCCGCCACGTGCTGCGCGCCGATGACGTTCGGTGCGCCGGTGACCGCGCTGCCCGGGCTGAGGCCGAGATCACCGGTGATCGTGGTCGGACCGGTGTTGGTGACCGTTTCGGCCGCGAGGACCGCAAAGGAGCCGGCCGTGCCGAGGCCCACGGGAGCCGGTGGGCCGGCGGACGCCGCCACCGTCGTGGTGGCGAGCAGGAGGGTCAGCGCGGCACCGGTCGCGCACAGAGTGAGGGCAGCGGGCAGGGGGGATCGAGAGAGCGGTCGCACGGGGGGCTCCAGCCTGAGACCGGGGCGGGACCTGCGCGGGGGGGATCGCGAGCCAAGGGGCCGGATCATTCGACCCTACGGCAGAGCCTCGCCTCGCGCGGGCGAACGCCGAAGACCGCGTCTCCCGACCTCATATGCCCTGGGCGAGGCGGTAGTAGGCCTGGTTCCACCGCAGCTCGCGCTCGAACTGGCGCGTCGTGGTGGCGTCGTCTATCACCAGGAGCTCGGTCCGAGCGATCTCGGCGAAGTCGCGGAACACCTCGACGCCGACGTTCGTCGTCATCACGGTGTGGTGCGCGGCGCCGGCCTTGAGCCAGCAGGTGGCGCTCGTCGCGAAGTCGGGCTCGGGCTTCCAGACCGCCCGGCCGACCGGCAGCCGGGGAAGGTCGGGGGCCTCGACGGGTCGACGACGTTGGCGACGAGCCGGAAGCGGTCGCGCATGTCGCTCATCGCCACGACGAGAGCGGGTCCCGGGTCGGCGGTGAAGACGAGGCGCACCGGGTCGTCCTTGCCGCCGATCCCGAGCGGGTGCACCTCGAGCCGGGGCTTCGCGGTCGTCAGCGAGGGGGCGACCTCGAGCATGTGCGCGCCGAGGATCCTCTCCTCGCCGGGGACGAGGTCGTAGGTGTAGTCCTCCATCAGGCTGGCGCCCGCCGGGCAGGCCGGTGCCCATGACGTTCGCGACGCGCACCAGGATGGCGGTCTTCCAGTCGCCCTCGGCGCCGAAGCCGTAGCCCTCAGCCATCAGGCGCTGGACCGCGAGACCGGGCAGCTGCTTGAGGCTGCCGAGGTCCTCGAAGGAGGTGGTGAACGCCCCGAACCCGCCCTCCTCGAGGAAGGACCGGAGCCCGACCTCGATCGCGGCGCCGTCCCGCAGGGACTGGTGCCGCTCGCCGCCTCGAGAGGAGCTCGTCGGCCACGTCGTAGAGGTCGAGGTACTCCGCGACGAGCTCGTCGACCTCCGCGGGAGGTGCGGCGTCCACGGCCGCGGCGAGCTCGTTGACCCCCCAGGTGTTGACCTGGACGCCGAATCGCAGCTCGGCCTCCGTCTTGTCGCCCTCGGTCACCGCGACGTAGCGCATGTTGTCGCCGAACCGGGCGAGCTTGAGCGTGCGGGCCGCGGCCCAGCCGGCCGACGCGCGCTGCCAGTCCTCGACCTGCCGTAGCACGTCGGGGTTCGACACGTGCCCGACGACGGTCTTGCGGGCCACGCCGAGCCGGGTCTGGATGTAGCCGAACTCGCGGTCGCCGTGGGCGGCCTGGTTCAGGTTCATGAAGTCGAAGTCGATGTCCGCCCACGGCAGCTCGACGTTCGCCTGGGTGTGCAGGTGCAGCAAGCGGCTTCTGGAGCGCGTCGAGCCCGGCGATCCACATCTTCGCCGGGCTGAACGTGTGCATCCAGGCGATCACGCCGATGACCTCGTCCTCGTGTTCGCGTCGAGGGCCATCCGGCGGATGCTGTCGGCGTCCTTCAGCACCGGCTTCCAGACGACCTTCACGGGCAGGTCGCCGAGGCCCTCGGCCACCGCCTGCGACTGCTCGGCGACCTGGCGCAGCGTCTCCTCGCCGTAGAGCTCTGGCTGCCGGTGACGAACCAGACCTCCTGGTCGTCGAAGGAGGTGGTCAGCGGGGTGCGGGTCATGGCGCGTCCTTCAGAGGTGTTCGACCGCGGCGGCCTCGACGGCGAGCCCGGCGCGGTAGGTGTCGAGGTAGGCGGCGAAGCCGGCGACGTCGGCGGGCTCGGGATCCACCGTCGTGAGGTCGGACCGGGCGAAGACCCGCCGGTCGAGGTGCTCCCCCAGCGAGCCGTCACCCTCGACGGCGTACGACGCGAGGACGGCGATCCCCCAGGCGCCGCCCTCGGACGCGTGGTCGCCGACCGCGACGGGCACGTCGAGGGCGGCGGCCAGGAAGCGCTGGGCGACGTGGGCGGTGCGGAACACGCCTCCGTGGCGCGACCAGCCGGTCGAGGGCGACGCCCTCGTCGGCCAGCACGCGCATGCCGAGGGCGAGGGTGGCGAACACGCCGTACAGCTGGGCCCGCATCAGGTTGGCGAGCGTGAAGCGGCTGCCCGGCGTGCGGAGGACCATCGGGCGGCCCGCCTCGAGCCCCACGACGGGTTCCCCGGCCAGGTGGTTGTAGGCCAGCACGCCGCCGGCGTCGCGGTCCCCGGCGAGCGCCTCCTCGAGCAGCGTCGCGAAGACCGCATCGGCGTCCATCGGTGCCCCCGCGGCCTCGCTGAACCGCACGAACAGCGCCGACCCACGCCTCCAGGTCGGCGGCCCCGTTGTTGCAGTGCACCATCGCGACCGGGTCTCCCGGCCGGCGTGGTGACGAGGTCGAGCTCGTGGTGCACGTCCGCGCAGCTCGTGGTCGAGCACGATCATCGCGAAGACGCTCGTGCCGACGCTCACGTTGCCGGTGCGGGGTGCGACCGCGTTGGTCGCGACCATGCCGGTGCCCGCATCGCCCTCGGGTGGGCACAGGACGGCACCCGGGTCGCAGCGCTCCCGTCGGGTCCAGGAGCGCGGCGCCCTCGTCGGTCAGCGTCCCCGCGGGCTCTCCCGCGACGAGGATCTCCGGCAGCAGCTCGAGCACGGGCGGAAGGGCGTCCGCGGTCAGCCCGTCGAAGCGAGCGGCCAGGTCCGCGTCGTAGCCCCGCGTCGCGTCGTCGATGGGGAACATGCCGCTCGCATCCCCGATCCCCAGCACGCGGCGACCGCTGAGGGCACCGTGCACGTAGCCGGCGAGCGTCGTGACCGACGCGCACGTCGGCGACGTGCGGCTCGCCGTCGAGGACCGCCTGGTAGAGGTGGGCGACCGACCAGCGCAGCGGGATGTTGACCCCGAAGAGCTCGGTCAGCGCCGCGGCCGCCGGGCCCGTGCTCGTGTTCCGCCACGTGCGGAAGGGCACCAGCAGCTCGCCGGCTCCGGTCGAACGCGAGGTAGCCGTGCATCATCGCCGAGACGCCGATCGCCCGCACCTGCTCCAGGGGCACGCCGTAGCGGCGTGTCTCACGTCGGCGACCAGGTCCGCGTGGGCGGCCTGCAGCCCGGACCACACCGAGTCCAGGGAGTAGGTCCACAGCCCGTCGCGCAGCTCGTTCTCCCACGCGTGGCCGCCCGTGGCCAGCACCGTCGCGCCGTCGTCGTCGGCGACCAGGCACGCCTTGATGCGGGTGGACCCCAGCTCGATGCCGAGGACCGCGCGCCGGAGCGGATCGCCTCGGCGGCCGCGTCCGGACTCATGACGGCCCGGCCCCCGGCGGTCGTCGTCGGTCTGCCCGTAGACGTTCTGGTAGCGGTCGTAGAGCCGGTCGACGGCGTCCTGGGGAAGGGGCACGACCGTCCCCCAGCTGCCGCGCGACGTGCGCGGTCCGGGCGGCGTCCTCCAGCAGCACCGCGGCCTTGACCGCGTCCTTGGGTGTCGCCCCGATGGTGAACGGGCCGTGGCTGCGCATCAGCACGCCGCGCGACCGGTGCCCGCGCAGGGTCTCCACGATCCCCCGCCCGATCGAGTCGTCGCCGATGAGCGCGAAGGGGCCGACCGGGATCGGCCCGCCGAACTCGTCCGCGATCCCGGTGACGACGCACGGGATCTCCTCGCCGCGCGCCGCCCAGGCCACGGCGTACGTCGAGTGGGTGTGCACGATGCCGCCCACCTCCGGCAGGTGCCGGTAGACGTAGGCGTGGGCGGCCGTGTCGCTCGAGGGGCTGCGCTCGCTGCCCGGCGTCCCGGCCACGACCTGTCCGTCGAGGTCGCACACGACCATGTGCTCCGCCGACAGGTCGTCGTAGGACACGCCGGACGGCTTGATCACGAACAGGTCCGCTCCGGGCACGCGGCCCGAGACGTTGCCGCCGGTCCACACGACGAGGCCGTAGCGCACCAGCTCCCCGTGCAGCGCGGCGACGTCGGCGCGGACCGCCGGCGATCGCGTCGCCCGGGACCGGCCACGACGGCTCGCTCACGGCGCGGTCGACCCGATGATCTCGGCCAGGCGGGAACGGGTGCTGACGTTCGGGGCGGCGAAGGCGTCGGCGAGACTCGCGCGCCTCGTCGGGGCTGAGGCCCGCGAACGCGGCGGCGTACTCGTCGACCATCGCCTCGGCGAGCATCACATGGCGGACGTGGCCGTGGATCCACCGCGACGCTCCCCAGGGGTAGGGCTGGAAGTCGGGGAACTCGACGGCGAAGAGCCGCTCGACCGGCTCGAGGACCTCCCGCAGACCCGCGTCCGTCGAGCCCCACGCGTCGACGCCGAGGCGCGCCTTCTTCTCCAGCACGCCCGCGATCCGCTGCATGTACGCCGACCGCGGGTCGGCGTGCACCAGGCCCTGCAGACCGATGTCCTTGTAGGTCCACAGCGCCCAGCTGGCACCGTGGCGGCCGTAGATCTCGAGCTGGTCCTGGAGCAGCTGGTAACGCTGCTCGTCCCGGACCGGGTCACCGGTGTAGACGGGGCCGAACTCGCCGACCCAGACCGGCGTCCCGGTCTCCCTCATGTAGGCGGTCCTCTCCAGGAACGTCGCCTCGAGTCGGTCCCGGTCGACGTGCTCCCCACGCGTCTCCCCCGGGTAGGGACCACCGTCGACGAACCCCGGCAGCGCGTAGTCGTGCGCGGTGTAGACGCAGTTCGGCAGCGGGTCCCCGAGCTGGTCGAACTGCGTCGAGTAGCGGTTGCCGTCGAGGAAGAGGACGTGGTCGGGATCCACCGCCCGGATGGCTGCCTCCAGGCGGCCGTAGAAGGGTCCGAGGGTCGTCACCGTGCGACGTCGCCGGGCTCGTTCACCGGGTTGTAGCCCGCCACCCACGGGTTCGCGCGGTAGCGCTCGGCGATCCGCTCCCACAGCGCCACGACGCGGTCCTGGAACTGCCGATGGGCCCAGAAGTGCGCCCACTGCGTGGGGTTGTCGGAGTGCCAGTGCTGGTTCTGCGCGCCGGGCGCGGCGTGGAGGTCGAGGATCGTGTAGATCCCGTGGCGCGCACACGCCTCGATGACGCCGTCCAGCAGGACGAAGCCCTGCTCCTTGATCTCGAAGGGCCGGTCGTCGTCCTCGAAGTGCCGGTAGCTGAACGGGATGCGCAGCGAGTTCACCCCGAGCGACTGGAGGAAGGCCGCGTCCTCGTCGGTGAAGAACACCTCCAGGAAGCGCTCGAAGTACGCCGAGGCGCCGGCCGGTCCGAGCACGCGGTTCATCGCGCGGCGCATCTGCGACTCCGAGCCGGCGTACCCGGTGATGAAGTTCTCCATGTTCATCCACCCGCCCAACCCGAGGCCACGCAGGACCACCGGGGTGCCGTCGACGACCAGCTGCGCGCCGTCGACCCGGATCGGCGTCACGGGACGTCCTGGGCGTCCTGGCCCCAGCCCGAGGACTCGAGCGTCACCGCGGTCCAGGACACCGGCGGCAGCGTCAGTCGCAGGACCGCGCCGTCGAGGTGCACGGTCTGGTTGTCGTGCATGCCGACCCGCTCCTGGTCGTCGCGCACGTTCGCCGCGTGGACGTCCTCGTCGTGGAGGGTCCGCGCGCTGCCCATCTGGACCGGGCCCAGGTGGGAGACGTCGATGTCGACGGTGACCTCCTCCTCCTGGCTCCGGTTCACCAGGAACACCGCCGTCGAGCCCGTGTCCGCGTCGTGGGTGGCCACCGCGTCGACCACCGGCACGTCCCCGTAGCGGTCGGTCGAGTAGGTCGGGCACTCCAGCTTCAGCTCCAGGGTGGTCCCCCGCGCCAGGGACGAGACCAGCGCGAAGGGAAAGAACGTCGTCTGCCGCCAGGCGTCGCCCCCGGGCTCGGTCATGATCGGCGCGATCACGTTCACCAGCTGCGCCAGGCTCGCCGACGTCACCCGGTCGGCGTGGCGCAGCAGCGCGATGAGGAGGTTCCCGAAGACCACGGCGTCCATCACCGTGTAGGCGTCCTCGAGGATGCGCGGAGCGACCGGCCACGCGTCGACGTCGGTGATGCGGTCGACGTCGTTGTAGCGGGACTGGTACCAGACGTTCCACTCGTCGAAGGAGATGTACATGGTCTTGTCGCTGCGCTTGAGCGCCTTGACGTGGTCCGCGGTCGCCACGACGGACTCGATGAAGCGGTCCATGTCGACGGCGGAGGCCAGGAAGCTCCCGAAGTCGCCGTCGTGGGGCTCGTAGTAGGCGTGGCAGGAGATGAAGTCCACGTCGTCGTAGGTCTCCTCGAGCACGACCCGCTCCCACTCGCCGAACGTCGGCATGCCGGCACCGGAGCTGCCGCAGACGACGAGCTCGAGGTCGGGGTCGAGCTGCCGCATGGCGCGGGCGGTCTTCGAGGCGAGCTGGGCGTAGCTCTGCGGGGTGCCGTGGCCCAGCTGCCAGGGCCCGTCCATCTCGTTCCCGAGGCACCACATGCGGATCGCGTGCGGCTCGGGCGATCCGTGCTCGGCGCGCAGGTCCGACAGGGCGGTCCCCGACCGGACGTTGGCGTACTCCAGGACGTCGAGGGCCTCCTGCACGCCGCGCGTGCCGAGGTTGACGGCGTACACGAGCTCGCAGCCGACCTTCGTCAGCCAGCCGCGCGAACTCGTTGAGACCGACCTCGTTGGTCTCGGTGGAGTGCCAGGCGAGGTCGAGCCGGCGCGGGCGCTGCTCCCGCGGTCCGACACCGTCCTCCCACCGGTAGCCGGAGACGAAGTTGCCGCCGGGGTAGCGGACGGCGGTGACGCCGAGCTCGCGCACGAGCGCCACCACGTCCTTGCGGTGGCCGTCCTCGTCCGCGGTGGGATGGGTCGGCTCGTAGATGCCGTCGTACACGCATCGGCCGAGGTGCTCGACGAAGGAGCCGAACAGTCGTGTGTTGATGTCCCCGACGACGAAGTGCGGGTCGATGGTCAGGTGAGCGTGGATCATGGGTCCTCGGGTCGATGAGTGGTGAAGGTGGACGAAGAGGTCTACTTCAGGCTTCCGATGGACAGGCCGCCCTGCCAGTAGCGCTGCAGCGTGAGGAACGCGATGATCAACGGCACCACGGAGACCAGGGACCCGAGGATGATGATGCTCCAGAGGCTCTGCCCGCCCGCGGCGCCGTAGGTCGAGGCCGTCGACTGCCACAGACCGATGCCCACCGTCACCGGGAAGAGCCGGTTGTCCGACAGCATCGCCAGCGGCAGGAAGTAGTTGTTCCAGGACGCGACGATCGACAACAGCAGCACGGTGACCATCGCCGGACGCATCAGCGGGAAGGCGATCCGCAGGAACGTCCCGAGCTCCCCGGCTCCGTCGACCCGCGCCGCGTCCAGCAGCTCGTCGGGGACCGCGTCACGGGCGTAGACGTGCATCAGGTAGACGCCGAACGGGTTCAGCCAGGTCGGCAGGATGACCGCCCAGATCGTGTTGGTCAGGTGGATGTTGGAGAAGAGGATGAACGTCGGGATGACGAGCGCGGTGGTCGGCACCATCACCGCCCCGAGCAGGATCGCGAAGGCGAACCGGCGGCCGGCGAACCGGTACTTGGCGAACCCGTAGCCCGCCAGCACGGCCAGGACCGTCGCCCCGAGGCCGCCGGCGAAGGCGTACAACGCCGAGTTGAGCAGCCACCGGCTGTAGATGCCGCCCCCGTAGGTGAACAGCTGCTTCGATGTTCTCCACGTAGTTGATGTCGCTGGAGAACCACAGGGCGTTGCCGCCGCCGAAGAGCCCCGAGGAGCTCTTGGAGCTGTTGATGATCAGCCACCAGAACGGGATCAGGAAGTAGATGACGAGGAAGGCGAGCAGGACCTGGAGCGGGAGGTAGCGCTGGCCGCGGGTCCTCGATGCGGCGCCCGAGGAGACATCGAGGCTCATGACAGGAAGCTCCCTCGCTTGCGGGTGGCGAACAAGAAGAAGTAGACGCAGACGAAGACGACCGCGCCGAGCGAGAACGAGATCGCCGAGCCGTAGTTGTAGTTCGCCAGGCTGAAGGCCTGCTGGTAGGCGTACATGTTCGGCGTGAAGTCCTCGGGGATGGCCCCGGCCGCGAGGCTCTGGAGGATCTTCGGCTCGTTGAAGAACTGGAGCGTCCCGATCAGGGCGAAGACCAGGATCAGCAGCAGTGCGGGGGCGAGGAGCGGGATCTTGATGCGCGTCACGATCTGCCACTGCGAGGCGCCGTCGATGCGGGCCGCCTCGTAGAGGGTGGGATCGATCCCCTGGAGCGCGGCGAACAGGATGATCATGTAGTAGCCCGCCCATTGCCACGTGACGACGTTGAGCAGCCCCCAGAAGATGAGCTTCGAGCTCAGGAAGTCGGGAGCGCTCGACCCGAAGGCGGAGAAGATGTCCGCGAGCGGGCCGAAGTTCTTGCTGTAGAGGAAACCCCACATCAGCGCGCCGATGACCGCGGGAATCGCGTACGGCATGAAGATCATCAACCGCGAGAACCTGGCGAACCGGTTGACCATCAGGTCCAGGATCAACGCAATCGCGAGGGAGATGGCCATCTGGAAGGGGATGAGCACCAGGGAGAAGCGGATCACGAAGGAGACCCCGTCGAGGAACGACGGGTCCTGGAAGGCCTTGACGTAGTTGCGGAACAGCACGAAGTGGGTGCCGCCGATCAGCCGCTTCTGGAACAGGCTGAGGTAGAGCGCATATCCCAACGGGAGGATCAGCATCGTCACGAAGACGATGCCGAACGGCGCGACGAACAGCCACCCGGCGAGGTTGTGGCGCCGGCCCGAAGGGCGGCCCCGGCGCCGGCGCCTGGCCAGTGCTGCGGTGGGCGAAACGGTCATGGACTCTCCAGGTCTGGCAGGGACGACGGGTGGCCGGCCCGTGGCACGGACCGGCCACCCGTGGGGTTCACCGGCTACTCGACGGTGAAACCTTGCTCCTTGGCGTAGCCCTCCACATCCTTCTGCAGCGCGTCGGCGGCCTCGGACCCGCTGGCGGACCCGTCGTTGATGGCCGCGATCTGCTTGGTGAAGGCGGTGTAGAAGTACTGGCCGATCGGCGTGTAGGTCGCTCCCTGGTAGCCGTTCGCCGCCGGGACGTAGACCTCCTTGTTCGCCTGCTGGCCGCTGAAGAAGGGCACCTTGAAGTCGACGAAGGCCGGGTCGTCGAGCACCTTCAGGTTGAGCGGGAAGATGATCTGGTTCTTCCAGCCCTCCTCGAGGGACGCGTCGTCGGCGTAGACACCGAAGGCCACCTCGCCGGCGAGCTCGGGGTCCTTGGCCTGCTTGCTCACCGAGAACGCCGAGCCGCCCCAGTTGACCTGGACCGGGTTGCTCGTGTCCCACTGCGGCAGCGGTGCCGTCGCCCACACGTCCTTGTCGGCGCCCTCGCCCACACCGGCGCCCTGCAGGTAGCCGGGAGCCCACGCGGCCGAGAGGTAGGTCGCGTAGTCGCCGCCGATGACCCCGGAGATGTACTCCGGCGTGAACTGGTCCTGGGTCCCGACGAGGCCCTTCGAGGTCAGCCCGGCCCAGTAGTCCAGGACCTGCTTGGAGGCGTCGCCGTTGAGGTCGATGCCGATCGTGCCGCCGTCGGAGGTCGAGTAGGTGAACGGCTGGGCACCGTTCTGGTAGAGCAGCGCCGTCACGTAGGCGGGCTGGTTGGCGGGGAAGTCACCGAAGAGCGGGCCGCCGGCGTCCTTGACCTTCTGGGCCGCGGCTTCGTACTCCTCCCACGTCGTGGGCGGCGTGATCTTGTACTTGTCGAAGACGTCCTTGCGGTAGATCATGCCCATCGGTCCACCGTCGACGGGGGCGCCGTACACGCCGTCCCCGACCGAGACGTCCTTCCAGGCGCCCTCGCTGAAGTTGGCCTTCACGTCCTCGTAGCCGTAGTCGCTGATGTCGACCAGGGCGTCCTGGACCTGGAAGGTCGGGATCCGGTCGGCCTCGAGCATGACGACGTCGGGAGCTCCGGAGCCGGCGCTGATCGCCGTCTGGAACTTGTCGTACTCGTCGCCGCCCGCGCCGGCGTTGGTCCAGCAGATCTGGACGTCGTCGTGCGCGGAGTTGAAGTTGTCGACGACCTGCTCCATGTTCGGGTACCACGCCCACATCGTGACCACGGGGGCGTCCGGGTTCTTGACCTTGTTGGTGCAGTTGGCCGCTTTGCCCCCGCCTCCTCCACCGCCCCCGCTCGCCCCGGAGTCGTCTCCACCCCCGCATCCCGAGAGCGTGGTTACGAGGGCGACACAGGTCGCTGCCGCAGCAGCAATGACTGATCTCGTCTTCACTGAACTTTCCCTTCGGATGCCGGACGTCTTCAACGATGCACTGCGGACCGGAGGAGCACGATGAACCACACGTCCATCACACCGATCACGGCTGCAATGCGGGTTATTTTCAACGTTGTAGAAGCAACTGTCAAGCATGCGTATCCGAAAAGTTTCCGGCGTGTTGCCCGAGATTCTCGGTCCGGACCCGAGACGCACGACCCCGTCACCGACCCGGACCGGCCACGGCTCGCTAGGATCCTGAATCTCGACACCCGGAAGCGGAAAGGACGGAGGACTCCGATGAGCGCGACCATGCATGACGTCGCCCTGATTGCGGGCGTCTCGGTCAAGACGGTGTCGAACGTCATCAACGACTACCCGCACGTGCGACCCTCGACGCGGAGTCGGGTGCTCGCCGCCATCGCCGAGCTGGGCTACCGGCCCAACCTCACGGCCCGCGGTCTGCGATCGGGGAAGACCGGGATCATCGGGCTCGCCGTGCCGGAGCTGCGGGAGAACTACTTCGCCGAGCTGGCCGACGCCGTCATCCGCGCCGCGGAGAAGCAGGGGCTCGGCGTTCTGGTGGAGCAGACCAACGGGGACCGCGACACCGAGCTGCTGGTCATCTCCGGTGCGCGCATGCACTTCACCGACGGCATCTTGTTCAGCCCGGTCGGGATGGGGCAGTCGGACGCCTCGCTGCTCGACGTGCCGTTCCCGCTCGTGCTCCTCGGCGAGCGCATCTTCAACGGCCCGACCGACCACGTGACCATGCACAACGTGTCCTCGGCCGAGGCGACGGTGGACCACCTCGTGGCGATCGGACGCCGACGCATCGCCCTGGTCGGAGCGGAGGGCGACGACGACTCCGACGCCAGCTCCTGGAGCCTGCGCACCCGTGGCTACCGGCGGGCGCTCGAGCGGGCCGGACTCCCGGTCGACGAACGACTCGTCCGACGCACGTCGCACTGGAACCGCGCCGGCGGGGCGGCGGCGATCCACGAGATGATCGCCGAGGGTCACACCTTCGACGCCGTGTTCGCCCTCAACGACGCCCTCGCCCTCGGCGTGCTGCGTGGCCTGCGTGAGGGCGGGCTGCGCGTCCCGGAGGACGTGGCGGTGGTGGGCTTCGACAATGTCGACGAGAGCCAGTACGCCGTCCCCTCCCTCACCACGGTCGACCCCGGCCGTGAGGAGATCGCGGCCACGGCCGTCGAGCTCCTGGTCGAGAGGATCAACGAGAAGGGCGTCAAGGCCCCTCCGCGCACCGTCAAGGCCGCCTTCTCCATCGTCTCGCGCGAGTCGACGGGCGCGGCGCCGGCCGCGTCCCTGCTTCGCACGAGCGACGCGTCTCGGGTCGAGCTCACCTCCTGAAGAGCCCGCCAGGACGATGCTGGGACGTGACAAGACGTGCCGCCGGCGGGGATGCAGCCGCCGGCGGCACGTCGTCAACGACAGCTGATCACTGCAGCCAGAAGGCCAGGTTCGACCTGATGCGCTGCGCGTTGGCGAGCAGGCCGGCGGCCTGGTCGTCGGTCAGCTTGCCGGAGCTGTTGAAGCTGTTGCACCTGGGCGATGTAGCCGTCGAGCACCTCGACCGCCTCGTCGTTGTGTCCCTTGATGACCAGCTTCTCGGCCTGGGTGAGCTTCACCGTCAAGGCGTTGGTGTTGCCCTTGTTCAGGCCCGCGGCCGCCACGCGCGGCCTTCATCGCGGAGAACTTGTCGGCCATGAAGGCGTCCGGGTTCCAGAGGTAGTCACGGGCGAACGTCGTGAACAACTGGTCCCACGTGTTGAAGTCGTGGGCACCGGCGACGACGTTGTTCTCCACGAACGCGGTCCGGTCCAAGGTTGACCTGGTTGGCGTTGGGCAGGCCGAAGTCCCACCTGCCGCCGCCGTACAGCATGTAGGGCTTGTCCACGTTCGCCGTGGTCGCCCGCACCGACATCCCGCCGCTCCACGGCCCGTAGTAGCCGAACTCGGTGGCATCGAAGTTGATGATGTTCTGCGTGGCGATGGAGCCCAGCGACAGGCCGGCGAAAGCGCGGTCGATCGCATCCGTCGACACGTTGTAGTTGCCTTCGATGAACGGGACGATCACGTTGCGGAGGTTCGGGTACCCCTGCGCACCGTTGCCCATGTAGTCGAGGTACGGAGTGACGACCACCGCCGGCTCGGTCGTCCCGTCCGCGATCAGGTTGTCCATGATCACCGGGACGTCACCCATGTTCATCCAGTCCGACTGGTCCTGGCCGCCGCCGTGCTGCATGTAGATCGTCTTGTACGGAGTCGCGCGGTCGGCGTCGTAACCCGGGGGCAGGTAGACGCCCATGGTCCGCGTGGTGCCGTTCGACCGTGAAGGGCACGTAGCTCCAGGTGCCGTGCGGGATGCCGGTGCGCGGGTTCTCGATGACCCGGGCACCCATCGGCGCGTAGTCCTGCTTGGCGGCGTCGTAGGGCACGTTGACCTTGTTGAACGCACGCCGAGCGGTGCCGGTCAGCCCGTCGGGCGCGAAGATCGGCGAGTTGGCGGGGTCGGCCACCCAGAGGTTGGTGTTGTTGTTGACGTAGAACCAGTACTGGTTGGCGCCGGCGGCCAGCGGCACGTCGGTGTACCAAGTAGCCGTTGCCGGCGTTGGTCATCTCTACGTCGTAGCCACCGCCGCCGCGCATCAGGCCGGGTCGGTACTGCTGGGGCTGGTAGACCGTGGTGTCGGTGGGGTCGGCCCAGTTGCGGAGCAGGATGTCGGCGACGAAGCGGACGCTGGTCGCGGTCGGGTTGTAGTAGACGAAGTGGCCGGTGTAGCCGGTCGGCGAGCTCGGGTCGGCGACGACCGTCGGACCGGGCGTGAGGTTCACGTCCGCGGCCTGCGCCGAGACCGACGTCAGGCTGACCCCCATCGCGGCGGTCATCATCGCCAGCACGGCGACCAGCGCGGGGAACCGCCGCAGGCGCTCCCCCGTCCGTTGCCTTCTCAGTTGCAACACACTCATCACTCCTTCTCCTGGAACGAGTCGAGCGCCGGACGGCGGCTCGTGTCGTCACGCTAACCCTGAATTTGCCACGTCGTAAAGAGTTTCTTACGACGTTGTAAAAGATTTTGAGTAGACCCACCATGCCCGCAAAGAAGACTCGATTCGAGCGTCCCAGGAGGAGGGCGTCTGGTCTCCGGCGCGACGGTGACGTGCCGCCGACGGGGATGCGTCCGTCGGCGGCACGTGCTCAGGGGCGGGCGATCACTGCAGCCAGAAGGCCAGGTTGGACCTGATCCGCTGGGCGTTGGCGAGCAGGCTGGTCGCCTGGTCGTCGGTGACCTTGCCCGAGGCGTTCCAGCCCTGCACCTGGGCGATGTAGCCGTCGAGCACCTCGACCGCCTCGTCGTTCGCTCCCTTGACGACCAGCTTCTCGGCCTGGGTGAGCTTCACGGTGAGGGCGTTCTTGTTGCCGCCGTTGAGGCCCGTCGCGGCGACGGAGCTCTTCAGGCCTGGAACTTGTCGGCCATGAAGGCGTCGGGCTTCCAGAGGTAGTCACGCGCGAACGTGGTGAACATCTGGTCCCAGGTGTTGAAGTCGTGCGCTCCGGCCACCACGACGTTCTCGGTGAACGTCGTCTGGTCCAGGTTCGCGACCGTGGTGGCGTTCGGCAGACCGAAGTCCCAACGCCCGCCACCGAACAGCATGTAGGGCTTGTCCACGTTCGTCGTGGTCGCGCGCACCGAGGCGCCACCGCTCCACGGGCCGTAGTAGCCGAACTTCGTGGCGTCGTAGTTGATCAGGTTCTGCGTGACCGCCGAACCCGCCGACAGACCGGCGAAGGCCCGGTCGATGGCGCTCGTCGACACGTTGTAGTTGCCCTCGACGAACGGGATCACGACGTTGCGGAGGTTCGGGTACCCCTGTGCCGCGCTGCCCGAGGTAGTTCGGTGTTCGTCGTCACGACGACCGCCGGCTCGGTGGTGCCGTCCTGGATCAGGTTGTCCATGATGACCGGGACGTCGCCCATGTTCAGCCAGTCGGACTGGTCCTGGCCACTGCCGTGCTGCATGTAGATCGTCTTGTAGGCCTCGGGCCGGCTGGCGTCGTAGCCCGGAGGCAGGTAGACGCCGATCGTCCGCGTGGTCGTGCCGATCTGGACCGGGACGTAGCTCCAGGTGCCGTGCGGGGTGTCGGCCCGGGGGTTCTCGATCACCCGCGCCGCGAGCGGCGCGTAGTTCTGCTTGACCGGCGTCGTAGGGCACGTTGACCTTGTTGAAGGCGCGCCGGGCGGTGCCGGTCAGCCCGTCCGGGGCGTAGATCGGCGAGTTGGCCGGGTCGGCCACCCAGAGGTTGGTGTTGTTGTTGACGTAGAACCAGTACTGGTTGGCGCCGGCGGCCAGCGGCACGTCGGTGACCCAGTAGCCGTTCGCCGCGTTCGTCATCTCCACGTCGTAGCCGCCGCCGCCGCGCATGAGACCCGGGCAGTACTGCTAGGGCTGGTAGACGGTCGTGTCGGTGGGGTCGGCCCAGTTGCGGAGCAGGATGTCGGCCGACGAACCGGACGCTGGTCGCGGTCGGGTTGTAGTAGACGAAGTGGCCGGTGTAACCGGTCGGCGAGCTGGGGTCGGCGACGACCGTCGGACCGGGCGTCAGGTTCACTTCGGCGGCCTGGGCCGAGACCGACGTCATGCTGACGGCCATCGCAGCAGTCAGTGACAGCGCTGCGGCCAGCGCGGGGAAGCGGCGTCGGCGTCCGCCCGTCCCCACCGCGGCGGCCCGGGGCCGCCTTCTCACGTGCAACACACTCATGTCTGTTCCTCCCTGGAACGGCAGTCGGGCGCCGGGAAGACGCCTCGCGGTCGTCAGGCTAACCCGGTGTTTACTACGTCGTAAAGCATTTCTTACGACGTTGTAAAGAATTCTTTGCACCCCGCCCAATGGCCAGAAAATGGCGCGAGCGGAGCCGCCGGTACAGTCCCGGTACCGGCGGCCCCGCCCTGGTCGAGCGGCCTGCTAAGAGGTGATGTTCTGGATCGCCTCCTGGGCGGCCGTGGTCAGCGCCGCGGCCTGGGCCCCGGTGAGCTTGCCCGTGCTGAGCAGGCTGGCGACCTGTCCGACGAAGTCGTCGGCCAGCAGGCTGACCGCGTCGGCCGTCTTGCCCTTGGCCAGGAGCTTCGAGGCCTGGTCGACCTTCACCGTCAGGGCGTTCTTGACCCCGCCGTTCACGTCGAGTGCGGCGACCGCCGACTTCAGCCCCGCGAGCTGCTCGGCCACGGTGACGTCACGCACCGTGATCGTCACCGTCTTGGTCCCGGACAGGCTGTAGGACCGGGTGCCGTCACTGGCGGTGAAGGTCACCGCGTAGGTCCCGGCCTGGGTGTAGTCGGGAGTCCACGAGAACTGCCGGGTGGCCGGGTCGAAGCTCGCTCCCGCCGGGAGCCCGCTGGCCGAGTAGGTCAGCGCGTCGCCGTCCGGGTCGGTGGCCTCCACGCCGAAGGTGAGCGCGCGGTTCTCGTCCACCGACTGCGTCTCCCCACCCGCGGTGAACACGGGCGCGCCGTTGACGAACGCGCCCCGCTGCCACACGTAGTTCCTCGCGAAGTTCGCGAAGAGCTGGGGCCAGGCGTTGAAGTCGTGACCGCCGGCGATCTTGTCGAACTTGTAGTTGACCAGGCCGTTGAGCGCGTTGAGCTGGTCCTGGCGGACGCACAGGTTCAGGTTGTCCCAGGCGCCGCAGCCCATGTAGATGTAGGCCTGCTTGATGTTGGCGGTGGTCGTGCGCGGCGGCGGGGTCCAGCTGAACACGCCGTAGTAGCCGAACCGCAGCGGGTTGTTGTTGATGATGTTGATCGTCATCGAGGCGCCCATCGACAGGCCCGCGAACGCGCGGTCCATCCGGTTCGTCGACACGTTGTAGTGGCTCTGGACGAACGGCATGATGATGCCCTCGAGGTTCGTGGTGTAGGGCGAGGCCCCCATGTACTGGGAGTTCGTCGTGACGATCACCGCCGGCTCGGTCTGACCGTCGGCGATCAGGTTGTCCATGATGTGGGGGACGCTGCCGATGTTCAGCCAGTCGGACTGGTCCTGACCGCTGCCGTGCTGCAGGTAGATCGTCTTGTACGGCTCGGCGCGGTTCGGGTCGTACCCGGGCGGGAGGTAGACGCCGAGCGTCCTCGTCGCGGTGCCGATCTGGATCGGCACGTAGCTCCAGGTGCCGTGGGCGACGTCCGGCCGCGGGTTCGCGATCACGCGCTCCGCGAGCGGTGCGTAGTTCTGCTTCTCCGCGTCGTAGGGGACGTAGACGGCGTTGAACGCCCGCCGCGCCGTGCCGGTCAGGCCGTCCGGGGCGTACAGCGGCGCGTTGGCGGGGTCGGTCACCCACAGGTTGGTGTTGTTGTTGACGTAGAACCAGTACTGGTTGGGCCCGGCGGCGAGCGGCACGTCGGTGACCCAGTAGCCGTTGCCGGCGTTGGTCATCTGCACGTCGTAGGCCCCGCCGCCGCGCATCAGTCCCGGCCGGTACTGCTGGGGCTGGTAGACGGTGGTGTCGGTCTGGTCCTGCCAGTTGCGCAGCAGGATGTCGGCGACGAACCGCACGCTGGTCGCGGTCGGGTTGTACAAGACGAAGTGACCGGTGTAGCCCGTCGGCGAGCTCGGGTCCTCGATGATGGTCGGACCGGGCGTCAGGTCGACGTCGTCGGCCCTCGCCGCCACCGGCGACATGGTCAGCAGCGAGGTCGCCAGCAGCACGACCACCGCCCATGCCCACGCCCGCGCCTTGCCCACCTCGGCGACCCGGCGCGGCCAGATCCGGAGAGCTTTCATCATTCCTCCTTGGAGTAACTACGAGCTCTCGGACGCGGCTCGCTGGCCGACAATGTAGGGCCTGAGTTACTACGTTGGAAAGACCCGATAAACAACGATGTAACATTTGTCCGTGCATGACCACCTGTCCTCTTCCGGCGAGCCTTCATCCCACGCCCCCCGCCGCGCGGACTTCGGTTCCCTCCCAGGACGGGCCATACGTGGAGACCCTGCGGCTTGGGTGAGGCGCCGGGACCCGCGGTGACCCTGCTGACGCTCGGCGCGACGCTCCACGGTCTGGAGGTGACCGGCGGCGACGGGCGGCGCCACGACGTGGTGCTCGGCCACCCAGACGTCGCGACCTACCTGGAGTCGCCCTACTACCTGGGCGGGGTCGTCGGGCGGTACGCCAACCGCATCGCCGACGGCCTCTTCGAGCTGGACGGCCGCACCGTCCGCGTGCCGGTCAACGACCGGGGTCACGCCCTGCACGGCGGCCCGGACGGCTTCGACCGACGGCTTGGGAGGTGCTCGAGCACCGGGCCGAGAGGGCGGTGCTCCGACTCCTCAGCCCGGACGGGGACATGGGCTTTCCCGGCACGGTCGAGACGACCGCCACCTACGACGTGACCGCCGGACTCGGTGCGCCTCGTCCTGGAGGCGACGACCGACGCGCCGACCGTCGTGAACCTGACCAGCCATGCCTACTTCAACCTCGACGGCTCCGGGACCGTGGAGAGCCACCGTCTGTGGGTGCCGGCCGACCGGTGGACACCCGTCGACGACGCCGCGATCCCGAGTGGCGCCCACGAAGCGGTCGACGGCACCCCCTTCGACCTGCGCGAGCCGACTCTTCTCTCCACGAGCCTCGCCGACCTGCCGGACGGCTACGACCACAACTTCGTGGTCGATGGTGCGGGCCTGCGACCGGTCGCCGCGCTGGAGTCCTCCCGGACCGGGATCCGCCTCGAGGTCGGCGCCGACCAGCCCGGGCTGCAGGTGTTCACGAGCGGCACCTTCGACGGCACCCGCGCCGGCGTCGACGGCACACCGTTGCCGCGCTTCGGCGGGGTGGCCCTCGAGCCGCAGCTGTTCCCGGACTCCCCCCACCATCCCGAGTGGCCGTCGGCACTCCTCCTCCCGGGAGAGCGGTACCGCTCGCGCATCGAGTGGTCCTTCTCCACCCTGCCGGGCTCGCAGCCGTGAGCGCGCGTCGCGCCCGTGGCCCGGCCCCTCACACCGCGACTACTAGACGATCGGAGTCCTCGTCGGCGTCTGCAGCGGTTCGCTCGCCACCCGCCGGCCCGCCGCGATGTAGGGCAGCAGGGTCTTGCGCAGCCTGATGGCGTTCTCGTCGGTGAGGTCGATCTCCAGGTGGCGACCGTCCAGCGCGAACCTCACCGTCTGCGTGGCCTCGCCGCCGTCCAGGTCGTCGGTCAGCAGGATCTCCACGCGTTTGGCCATGGAGCAAATGTCCCGCCCCTGACGCTCGCGCCGTCGCACCTCGCGGAGTCGTGGACGCCGGATTCTCGTCGGCCGCCCATCGGACGACGCGTCAGGAGCGTCCGGCGACCAGGTCCGCGGCCGCGACGTACTGCGCCAGCACCTCCGGCGTGGGCTCGGCCGTGTGGCGCTCGGTCGTGGGTCGAGCCCACACCGGAGGCTGAGCCCCCTCGGACACAACCCAGGCGGCCTGGCGGGCCGCGCCGTCGGCGACGTACTGCGCGGGTGCGGGTACGTCGACGGGCAGGCCCCACACCGCCGGGGCCAGCCGGCGGACGGCCTCGGACTGCGCCCCACCCCCGAGCAGCGTCACCGCCTCCACCGCGACCCCGTGCTCACGCATCTCGGTGATGGCCCGGCCGAGCAGACCGAGCAGCCCCTCGACCGCCGAGCGCGCCAGGTTCGCGCGGGTGAGGTTGGCCAGCGTCATGCCGTGCAGCTGGCCGGTCGCCGACGGGAGGTTCGGGGTGCGCTCACCCTCGAGGTACGGCACGAGGACCAGCCCGCCGGCTCCCGGCCGGGCTCCGAGGGCCAGCCGTGAGAGCTCCTCGTGGTCCACGCCGAGCAGGTCCTTCGCACCGTCGAGCACCCGCGACCCGTTGAGGGTGCAGGCCAGCGGCAGGTACGTCCCGGTCGCGTCGGCGAATCCCGCGACCACCCCGGATGAGTCGTGGGTCGGCGTGTCGGAGACGCACGCCACCACGCCCGAGGTCCCGATCGACACGCTCACCTCGCCCGCGCCCAGCCCGAGACCCAGCGCGGCACCCGCGTTGTCGCCGCACCCCGGGCCGAGGACGACGCCGCCCGGTCCCTCTCCCGCGACCTCGGCCGGCGCCAGGACGCGAGGGAGCAGGACGTCGTCCCGGCCGAAGGCCAGACCGAGGAGGTCCCGCCGGTACTCGCCCGCGCTGGGGTCGAAGTACCCGGTCCCGCTGGCGTCCGACCGGTCGGTCACCAGCGTGTCCAGGCCACGGGCGCCGGAGAGCCGCCAGGTGAGCCAGTCGTGCGGGAGGGCGACGGCGGCGACCCGGGCGGCGTTCTCGGGCTCGTGCTCAGCGAGCCAGCGCAGCTTGGTGACCGTGAACGAGGCCACCGGCACCGATCCGGTGGCGTCGGCCCAGGCCGCGGCGCCGAGCTCCTCCACCAGCTCCCGGGCCGCATCGGCGGACCGCACGTCGTTCCAGAGCAGGGCCGGCCGGACCACGTCTCCGCGCTCGTCGAGGGCGACCATCCCGTGCTGCTGGCCACCCACCGAGAGGGCCGTCGACGTCCGCGAGACCGCCCGGCTCGCTCGAGCGCGCTCCTGGAGCGCGACCCACCAGGCCTCCGGGTCGACCTCGGTGCCGGGCGGGTGCGGCGCCGACCCCTCGCGGACGAGCGCGCCGGTCTCGGCGTCGCGGACGACGACCTTGCACGACTGCGTCGAGGAGTCGACTCCCGCCACGAGGGGCATCGGACCTCAGCCGATCAGGTGCTCGAGGGCCAGCTGCTGGAGACGCACGAAGCCGAAGTCGCGCTCCGCCGCGACGTCCGGGTCGAAGCCGTCGTCGGACGCCATCAGATCCGTGACCGTCTCGCCATCGGCCATCGTGGGCTCGGCGAGGTCGGGCACCCCGGCGTACGCCATCGCCTCGGTCACCCGGCTGTCGGCCCGGAACGCACGGGCCTTCTCGGCCAGCATCAGGTACGCCGCCATGTTGGCCTTCGCGGACTCCCACACGCCGGGCAGGTGCTCGGTGCGCGACGGCTTGTAGTCGAAGTGCCGCGGACCGTCGTACCTCGGGCCGTCGGGCCGGCTGGGGAAGCCGTTCTCCAGCAGGTCGACGGTGAAGAACGCCGACATGAGGTCGCCGTGGCCGAACACCAGGTCCTGGTCGTACTTGATGCCGCGCTGGCCGTTGAGGTCGATGTGGAACAGCTTCTCGCTCCACAGCGCCTGGCCCAGGGCGTGCGTGTAGTTGAGACCGGCCATCTGCTCGTGCCCGGTCTCGGGGTTCACGCCGACGATGTCGCCGTGCTCGAGCTCGGCGATCAGCGCCAACGCGTGGCCGACGGTCGGCAGGAAGATGTCGCCGCGCGGCTCGTTCGGCTTGGGCTCCAGGCCGATGCGCAGGCCGTAGCCCTGCGCCTTGATGTAGCCGGCGATGGTGTCCAGGCCCTCCTTGTAGCGGTCGAACGCCGCGTGCAGGTCCTTCGACCCGTCGTACTCGCTGCCCTCCCGGCCGCCCCACATCACGAACGTCGACGCGCCCATCTCGGCGGCCAGGTCGACGGCGCGCAGCACCTTGCGCAGGCCGAAGCGGCGCACGGACCGGTCGTTGCTGGTCAGGCCACCGTCCTTGAAGACCGGGTGGCTGAAGGTGTTGGTGGTGACCATCTCGACGACCAGGCCGGCGGCGTCGCACGCCTGCTTGAACGACGTCGCCGCCTTCTCCCGAGCGCTCTCGTCGGCCCCGAAGTCGAACACGTCGTTGTCGTGGAAGGTCACCCCCCAGGCCCCGAGCTCGCCCAGGCGGGTGGCGTACTCCTCGGGCGCGAGGGCGGGCCGGCTGGCGGTCCCGAAGGGATCCACCCCCAGCCACCCGACCGTCCAGAGTCCGAAGGAGAAGTGGTCTTCCGGCTGCGGTGCACGAACCATGAGGAGCTCCTGTGGTATTTGTTTTGTGACAGAACATAATCTTTGTCGGGGAGTGAGGCAAGGGTGACCGGCTGGCAGGCAGCACCGTCGCGGCAGGCCTCGCTGCGCGACAGCAACCTGCGCCTGGTCCTCTCCTCCGTGCTCGCGGCCGATGAGCCACCGTCGCGAGCGGCCGTTGCGGCGACCACCGGTCTCTCCCGTTCCACGGTGTCCCGCCTGGCCGACGAGCTGGTCGAGAGCGGTCTGCTCGACGAGCTCGACCGGTCGAGGACAGCCGGACGCGGCCGGCCCGGCACCCCCCTGGTCGCCGGGTCGCGGTTCGCCGCCCTCGGTCTGCAGGTGAACCCCGGGTTCGTGGCGGCCCGCGTCGTGGACCTGCGGGGCCGGATCCTGGTCCAGGAGCTCGTCGCCGACGACCTGACCGGCAGCGACCCGGCCGCGGTCCTGCGGCGGCTGGGCGAGATCGCGCGCAACGTCCTCCGCACTGCGCCCCGGTCGACCCGGCTGGTCGGACGCGGGCTGGCCGTCCCCGGGCTGGTCGCCGCCGAGGACGGTCGCGTGGTCAGTGCACCGAACCTCGGGTGGTCCGACATCGCTGTCCGCCGACTGCTGCCCCGTCGCCTGGGCGGACCGGGCCTCGGGGTCGCCAACGAGGCGGAGCTCGCCGCGCGGACCGTGGCCGCGAGGTCGCCCGGACGCCCGGGTCCCTTCACCGACTTCTTCTACGTCTCCGGCGAGGTCGGCATCGGCGGGGCGGTGGTCCTGGACGGCCGGGTCTTCGGCGGCCGGCACGGCTGGGCCGGCGAGGTCGGACACGTCACCGTCGAGCCCGATGGTCCCCGCTGCTCGTGCGGCTCGCGTGGGTGCCTGGAGCAGTACGCCGGCCAGCGCGCCATCCGCCGGGACGTCGAACGGGCGGGCTGGGCCCTCGGCGTCGTCCTGTCCGACGTGGTCAACCTGCTCGACATCTCGACGGTCGTCCTCGGTGGCCACCTCGCCCAGTCGGCGGACGACCTGCGGCCCGCTCTGCTGCGCGAGCTGGAGAGCCGCGTGCTGTCCTCCCGGTGGCGTCCGCCGGACGTCCGGGTCGCCGACGACGACCCGGCCGCCGGCGCGACCGGCGCGGCGTACCGCGTCCTGGACCAGCTGCTGGAAGCGCCGTCGGTCGTGATGTCAGCCCCGTGACCGACGGGACGTTCGCGGATTCGCGGACTCCCCGATTGCCACCAAACCGGCCCGCCCGGCCCTGTTCCCATCTCGCTCACCGAGGGGCGATGGTCGAAGGCACGAAAGCGTCGCCGCCGCGCGACGCTCGACGAGAGCCGGGACGGTGACATGACGACGACGGCGGACGCGGACACCCAGGCGGACGAGGGTGTGGTGCACATCCTCTGGATGAACGGGGGGCTCAGCTGCGACGGGGACTCGGTCGCGCTCACCGCGGCGACCCAGCCCAGCATCGAGGAGATCGTGCTGGGTGCGCTGCCGGGCCTTCCCAAGATCGCGGTGCACTGGCCGTTGATCGACTTCGAGTGCGGTCCCGAGCAGGGCGCCGACAACTTCATCGAGTGGTGGCACAAGGCCGACCGCGGCGAGCTCGACCCGTTCGTGCTCGTGGTCGAGGGCTCGATCCCGAACGAGGCGATCAAGAGCGAGGGCTACTGGGCGGCGTTCGGCAACAACCCCGCGACCGGCCAGCCGATGCCGACGTCCGAGTGGCTGGACCGGCTGGCGCCCAAGGCGACCGCGATCATCGCGGTCGGCACCTGCGCGACGTACGGCGGCATCCACGCGATGTCGGGCAACCCGACGGGTGCGATGGGCGTGCCGGACTACCTCGGCTGGACGTGGAAGTCGAAGGCCGGCCTGCCGATCGTCTGCGTGCCCGGCTGCCCGATCCATCCCGACAACCTGTCGGAGACCATCACCTACCTGCTCTACCAGGTCGCCGGCCAGGCGCCGATGATCCCGCTGGACGAGGCCCTGCGGCCGCGTTGGCTGTTCGGCGCCACCGTGCACGAGGGCTGCGACCGGGCCGGCTACTACGAGCAGGGAGAGTTCGCGACGGAGTACGGCTCACCGAAGTGCATCGTCAAGCTCGGCTGCTGGGGACCTGTCGTGAAGTGCAACGTGCCCAAGCGGGGCTGGATCAACGGCGTCGGCGGCTGTCCGAACGTCGGCGGCATCTGCATCGGCTGCACGATGCCGGGCTTCCCGGACAAGTTCATGCCGTTCATGGACGAGCCACCCGGCGCCAAGCTCTCGACCCGCGGCAGCGCCATCTACGGCCGCACGGTGCGGAGGCTGCGCGGGGTGACCGCGAAGACGCTCGACAAGGAACCGTCGTGGCGCACCAAGGGCACCGAGCTCAAGACCGGCTTCCAGAAGACCTGGTGAGAGGACGCCATGACCATCACCGAACCCAGCAAGCGCTCCACCAAGGACACCGACGTCGTCGAGATGTCGTGGGACCCGGTCACCCGCATCGTCGGCAGCCTCGGGATCTACGCGACGATCGACTTCAAGCAGAAGGAAGTCCGCGAGTGCCACAGCACGTCGTCGATCTTCCGCGGCTACAGCCTGTTCATGAAGGGCAAGGACCCGCGCGACGCCCACTTCATCACCAGCCGCATCTGCGGCATCTGCGGTGACAACCACGCGACGTGCTCGGTCTACAACCAGAACATGGCCTACGGCGTCGCGCCGCCGCACCTCGGCGAGTGGATCATCAACCTCGGCGAGGCCGCGGAGTACATGTTCGACCACAACATCTTCCAGGAGAACCTGGTCGGCGTCGACTACTGCGAGCGGATGGTCAAGGAGACCAACCCCGGAGTCCTGGAGAAGGCCAACAACACGGAGGCTCCGCACGCGGCCGAGCACGGCTACCGCACCATCGGCGACATCATGCGCTCGCTCAACCCGCTCGAGGGCGAGTTCTACCGCGAGGCCCTGCACGTCTCCCGCTACACGCGCGAGATGTTCTGCCTGATGGAGGGTCGCCACGTCCACCCGAGCACGCTGTACCCGGGCGGCGTCGGCACCACCGCCACCATCCAGCTGTTCACCGACTACCTGACGCGGCTGATGCGCTACGTCGAGTTCATGAAGAAGGTCGTGCCGCTGCACGACGACCTGTTCGACTTCTTCTACGAGGCCCTGCCGGGGTACGAGCACGTCGGCGAGCGCCGGATCCTGCTGGGCTGCTGGGGCAGCCTGAACGACCCGGCCCACTGCGACTTCCGCTACGAGACGATGTCCGACTGGGGCAAGAAGATGTACGTCACCCCCGGCATCATCGTCGACGGCAAGCTCGTCACCAACGACCTCGTCGACATCAACCTCGGCATCCGGATCCTGCTCGGCCACTCCTACTACGAGGACTGGGTGAAGTCCGGCCGCGAGGTCTTCGTGACCAAGGACCCGCTCGGCAACCCCGTCGACGAGCGGCACCCGTGGAACCAGCACACGATCCCCAAGCCGCAGGCCCGCGACTGGGACAACGCCTACTCGTGGACGATGTCGCCGCGCTGGTTCGACGGCACCGACCACCTCGCGCTCGACACCGGCGGCGGGCCGATCGCCCGGCTCTGGTCGACGGCGCTGTCCGGCCTCGTCGACGCCGGCGGGTACGTCGTGGCGACCGGTCACAGCGTGCAGATCAACCTGCCGCGGACGGCGCTCAAGCCCGAGGTCAGCTTCGAGTGGAGGATCCCGAAGTGGAGCAACGCCCTCGAACGCAACCGGGCGCGCACCTACTTCCAGGCCTACGCCGCGGGGCTGGCGCTGTACTTCTGTGAGAAGGCGCTGGCCGAGGTACGTCAGGGCCGCACCGACACCTGGACGAAGTTCGAGGTGCCGGACGAGGCCGTCAGCGTCGGGTTCACCGAGGCGGTGCGCGGTGTGCTGAGCCACCACATGGTCATCAAGAAGGGGAAGATCGCCAACTACCACCCCTACCCGCCGACCCCGTGGAACGGCAGCGTGCGCGACACCTACGGCACGCCGGGGCCCTACGAGGACGCCGTGCAGAACACGCCGATCTTCGAGGAGAACCCGCCCGACACCTTCAAGGGCATCGACATCATGCGCGCGGTCCGCAGCTTCGACCCGTGCCTGCCGTGCGGCGTCCACATGTACACCGGCGGCGGCAAGGTCGTGGACCAGCTGCACTCCCCGTCGCTTCCGGTGAAGCCCTACTAGTCAGCGGAGGGGCCGTGCACGAGCTCGGCATCACCCAGGAGCTGGTCGACCTCGTCGCCGAGCGGACGACCGGTCGGCGGGTGGTGGCCGTCAACGTGCGGGTCGGTGACGCCGCGGGGGTCGTGCCGGAGGCGATGGCGTTCGCCTTCGACGTGGCGACCTACCAGACCGCGCTCGAGGGGGCCCGGCTCGTCATCGAGGAGGTCGCCGGCGACGATCTGTCGCTGGTCTCGGTCGAGCTCCTCAAGGAGCCGTCGTGTGCGTGACGTGCGGTTGTTCGCCGGTCGAGGAGGGCGCGCTCGCGTCCGGTGGTCTCGTGACGGGCCTTCGGCCCTCCTCGACCAGCGGCGACATCGAGCTGCTCCGGGTCGAGGAGAGGTTGCTGGCCAAGAACGACGCGCTGGCCGACCACGTCCGCGAGTCCCTGGCCACCCGCCGGGTCACTGCGGTCAACCTGATGAGCTCGCCGGGCGCCGGCAAGACCTCGCTGCTGGAGCGCACGATCAGCGTGCATTCAAGGCTCCGGTCCCGACGCGAGGTGTGCGTGATCGAAGGCGATCAGGAGACGTCCTTCGACGCCGATCGGATCCGCGCTGCCGGCGCCCGCGCGGTCCAGGTCAACACCGGGGCGGGCTGCCATCTCGACGCGGCGATGGTGCACCGCGCACTGCACGACCTCGACCCGCCCGAGGACTCCCTCCTGGTCATCGAGAACGTCGGCAACCTGGTCTGCCCCGCCCTGTTCGACCTCGGCGAGCGCGCGAAGGTGGTGGTGATCTCGGTGACAGAGGGCGACGACAAGCCGCTGAAGTACCCGCACATCTTCCGGGCCGCCGACCTGGTCGTGGTCAACAAGACCGACCTGCTTCCGTACGTCGACTTCGACGTCGCGGCCCTCACCGCGCGGGCTCGTTCGCTCAACCCCGACGTCGAGGTGCTGCCGTTGTCGGTGCGCACGGGTGAACGGTTCGACGACTGGCTCGGGTGGTTGTCCGCCCTGGAGACGAGAGGAGCGCGCCGTGGAGCAACCGTCGGTCCGTGAGGTCAGCGAGCGCATCGAGGCGCTGCTGGACGACCTCGGCTCGAGTGCGCCCCCGGCCGTGATGGGCCGCGTGGAGGAGCTGCTGCAGTGCGTGATGGGCCTCTACGGCGCGGGGCTGGAGCGGGTGCTCGAGTCGGTCGGCCCGGACGCCGTACGCCGCCTGGCCGACGACGAGCTGGTCGGGAACCTGCTCGTCCTCAACGACCTCCACCCCGACGACGTCGACACCCGCGTCCAGCGGGCGCTCGACCAGGTCCGCCCGTACCTCGGCTCGCACGCGGGCGGCGTCTCGCTGTCGGGTGTCGACGCCGAGGGCGTCGTGCACCTGCGTCTCGAGGGGAGCTGCGACGGCTGTCCCGTCGTCGGCGATGACGGTGAAGAGCGCGATCGAGGACGCCATCCTCGTCGCCGCGCCCGACGTGGTCGCGGTCGAGGCCGAGGGCATGGTCAGCGAGGCGCCGGCGCTGCTGCAGATCGGGCGCTTCGAGCCCAGGTCCCGACCCTTCGAGACGCCTCGTCCCTCGGCTCCTCAGGGCAGGCCAAGTCGACACGACGCTCGGCCTGGACCCGCCTGGACCTGGACGTGCCGCCCGGGACCATGGCGCACGTGCACGCGGCGGACACGGAGGTGCTCGTGGCCAACCTGTCCGGCAGCCTCGTCGCCTACGTCGACCACTGCCCGGTGTGCCTGCAGGCTCCGTCGCGCGGGTCGCTCGACGGCGTCGTGCTCACCTGCGCGTGCGGGACGTCGTACGACGTGCGCCTCGCCGGCCGCGCCTTCGGTGAGGGCGGTGAGCCCCTGCGGCCGGTCCCGCTGCTGCCGGAGGCGGGAGCCTGGAAGGTCGCGGTCCCCGCCGGAGCTCGTTCATGAGGACTCGGCCGTGACCGGTCTCGGCGCGCTGCGCCGGATCAACGCCCCGAAGCCGGAGCAGGCGGTCGCGCCCGAGGAGCTGTGCGAGTTCTGTGCCGTCGACGTCGGCGAGAGACACGGCCACGTGGCCGACCTGCAGGACCACCGGCTGATGTGTGTGTGCCGGCCTTGCTACCTGCTGTTCGGTCCCCGCGGGTCGGGCGGTGGGCGGTACCGCGGCGTCGGGGAGGACGTCCGCCGGGTCGAGGACCTGGAGGTGACCGACGCCCAGTGGGACGGCCTGAAGATCCCGGTCGATCTCGTCTTCTTCTTCCGGCAGACCGGCCAGGACGGACTGCTCACGTTCTACCCCGGCCCCGGCGGCGCGACCGAGTCGCTGCTGGACACCTCGGCCTGGGCCGACCTCGCCGCGGCCAACCCGGTCGTCGACACCGTGGAGGCCGACGTCGAGGCGGTGCTGCTGCGCCGGCACGAGCGCGCGTTCTCGTGCTACCTGGTCCCGATCGACGTCTGCTACGAGCTGGTCGGCGAGGTACGGCTCTCCTGGACCGGGCTCGGCGGCGGCGCCGAGGTGTGGCGGGCGATCGGCGAGTTCTTCGAGGCCCTCGACGAACGAGCCCAACCAGTGTCGAGGCCGGCATGACGCAGGACCTGCTGCCGAGCATCGACCTCGACTTCGCCTGCCTCGAGGTGGTCGCGGACCGGTACGCCGCCGGCCCCACGGTCGTGGCGAAGATGCGCGCGACCGAGACCAGCGGTGAGCGGGTGCACGCCGTGGCGCTGCGCTGCCAGGTGCGGGTCGAGCCCGTTCGGCGCTCCTACGGCGAGGGCGAGGCGGCCAAGGTGGTCGACCTGTTCGGCGACCGCGCCCGCTGGGGCAGCACGATGCAGCCGATGCAGCTGGCGTTCCTCTCGCAGGTGCTGCCCAGCTTCACGGGCAGCTGCGAGTTCGACCTCGTGCTGCCGCTGTCCTACGACGTCGAGGTCGCCGCCCACAAGTACCTCGCCGCGCTCGAGGACGGGGTGGCCCCGCTGATCCTGCTGTTCAGCGGCACCGTGTTCAGTGGCGCCCTCGGGTCGCTGTCGGTGCAGCCGGTGCCGTGGCACAAGGAGACCCAGGTCCGGATGCCGGTGGCCGTCTGGCGTGAGGCCATGGACGCGCACTTCCCGGGCCAGGCGTGGCTGCGCCTGAGCCGGTCGACGTACGACGACCTGGCGACGTACCGCGGCAAGCACGGGCTGGTCGGCTGGGACGACGTGATGGCGAGGCTGCTGCGGGAGGCGGAGTCGTGACGAGCGCGCTCGAGCAGGCGCGCGCGGTCGCGGACGCCGTGCTCTACGAGGGGTACGTGCTGTACCCCTACCGCGCGAGCGCGCCGAAGAACCAGGTGCGCTGGCAGTGGGGCGTGCTGATGCCGCCGGACGCGGTCGCCCAGGACGAGTCCGAGCGGATCGCGTGCCGGACGGCCGTCGTCGTCGACGGCGACGCCACCGCGGTGCGGGCGACCGTCCGGTTCCTGCACGTGCAGCAGCGGTCGGTCGAGGATGCCGACGGCCGTCTCGGTCGACCGGCTGGACGCCGGCGACACGGTGTACGTGCCGTGGGACGAGGCGGTCGAGGTCGAGCATGTCGCTCGACCTCCCCCTCGACGAGGGCGTGACCTTCGACCTGTCGGTGCCGGGGGGCGGCGAGGTCGAGGACGTCCCCGGCGGCCGGCTGGTGCGCAGCCGCGCACCGCTCACCCTGCGCGTCACGGACCACGGTCGAGAGGCCCGTGTCGCCGTACGCCGTCACCCTGCTGACCCTGACGGTCGAGAACCGAACCGGAGCGCCCGAGGTCCCGGCCACCAACCGGCCGCAGTGGCTGCGCCGCGCGCTGGTCGCCTGCCACGTGCTGCTGGAGGTCGACGGGGCGTCGTTCGTCTCGCTGCTCGACCCACCGCAGTGGGCGAAGGGGTTCGTCGCGACGTGCGAGAACGACGGCGTCTTCCCGGTCCTGGCGGGGCCGGACGACCAGGCGAGCGTGGTGCTGAGCTCGCCGATCATCCTCTACGACCACGCGCAGCTCGCTCCGCAGAGCGAGACGACGTTCTTCGACGCGCTCGAGATCGACGAGCTGCTGAGCCTGCGCACGATGACGCTGTCGGAGGAGGAGAAGCGCGAGGTCCGCGGCACCGATCCGCGCGCCGCCGCCCTCCTCGACGAGGTCGACCACATGCCCGACGAGCTGTGGGAGCGGCTGCACGGCACGGTCAGCTACCTCGACTCGATGACCGCGACCGGTCCGCTGGCTCCGCCGCCCGAGCCGTCAGCCCCTCTGGACGTCCCGTGGTGGGATCCGGGCGCGGACGGCTCGGTCGACCCCGAGCACGACGCGGTCACGATCGCCGGCGTTCCCGTGCGCCGTGGTACCCGTGTGGTGCTCCGTCCCGGGGCCCGGCAGGCCGACGTGCACGACCTGTTCCTCGCCGGCCACACCGCGACCGTCGCCGCCGTGCTGCACGACGTCGACGGCAAGGACCACCTCGCCGTCACCGTCGACGACGACCCGGGTGCGGACCTGAAGCTGGCGCACGGGCGCTACCTCTACTTCGCCCCCGACGAGGTCGAGCCCTTGGCGGCGACGTCATGAGGGTCCTGGTCGCCTGCGTCGGCAACATCTTCCTCGGCGACGACGGGTTCGGCTCCCAGGTCGCCGCCGCCCTTTCCCGCCGGACGGTCCCCGACGACGTTCGCATCGAGGACTACGGCATCCGCTCGGTGCACCTGGTCTACGAGCTGATGGACGGGTACGACGTCCTCGTGCTCGTCGACACCGTCGCCCACCAGAGCGGACCGCCCGGCACCCTGTACGTGATCGAGCCCTTCGAGACGCCTCGTCCCTCGGCTCCTCAGGAACCACCGGAGGTCACCGACCGAGACGCGGCCGACGCGCTGCTCGACCCGCACGACCTGGCCCCCGGCAACGCTCTCGAGCTGGCGCCGCTGCTGGGCGGTTCGGTGGCGCGGATCATGGTCGTCGGTGTGCAGCCGGAGTCCCTGGAGGAGGGCATCGGCCTGTCGGCCGCGGTGACCGCCGCCGTCGAACCCGCCGCCGACCTCGTGGTCGACGTCGTCACCCGTGAGCTGGCCCGTCGGCCGGCCGCGACGGTCGCCCGAGGAGGTGGATGAGATGAAGAAGCTGCTCCTGCTCCTGCTGCTGGGGGCCGCCGCCGGCGTCGCCGTGGTGTCAATGCCGGACATCAAGCGGTACCTCGAGATGCGCCGGATGTGACCGACTTCTCGGTGGTCGAGGAGGACCGAGGGCCCGTCACGAACCCGGTGACCGGACCGCTGACCTCTCGCCGGGTCTCGTGACGGTTGCTGCGCGACCTCCTCGACCGGCGGGGAGCTATCCCAACGGACCCAGGATGCGGGGGACGTTGGCGGCGACGGCGGCTGGAGGGGCGGACCGCTCGCGCGTCGGGCGCCGGCCCGGCCAGTGCTCGAAGTCGGGCTCCCAGCTGGACGGCTCGTCGGTGAGGCCGACCAGGTAGGTCAGCGAGCAGTCGAGGGCGCGGGCGATCTCCGGGAGCTTGCAGACGTCGAGGCCGGCGCCGTGCTCGAGACTGGACAGCGCCTTGTTGGTCGTGACCACGCCGATCCGGCGCAGCCGCGCGACCACCTCCTTCTGGGTCAGTCCGAGCTCACGCCGGCGGCCGCGGAGGCGTTCACTGATCACGAGGTGGCGGTGCGCACCGAGCTCGTCGTACGACGCCCAACGAGGCGCGGAGTTGGGCGCGGTGGTCATGGCGACTCTCCCGTCATGTCCGCGAGCGGACGGATGTCGTAGCGGGCGAAGTTGAACACCGGCGCCATCGCGAGCAGCCGCTCGAACTCCTCGTGCGTCTCGACGTCGTAGATCCACGCGCCCCCGTGCGCGCCGACGACGTGGTAGCGCATCAGCACCTTGCCCTGCTCCTCCATCCGACCGCCGTACTCCGGCATCCGGGCGATCCCACGGACCATGGCGTCGGAGAGCAGGGTCTGCTCGAGGTTCCAGAGGACGAGGAACTTCATCGGCGGATCTCCATCAGCAGATCCGGGGGAGCTGCTCGCCGATCGGTAGGTCGACCACCCTCGAGGCACCGAACCCGGTCGTCGCCGACACCATCCCCGGATGGTCCTCGACGCACTCGCCGATGATCCGCGCACCGGCGCCGGCCGGATGCGCGTGCATCGCCGCCAGCACGACCTCGGCCGACTCCCGCGGCACGAACGCCAGCAGCTTGCCCTCGTTGGCGACCTGGAGCGGGTCCAGGCCGAGGAACGAGCAGGCGTTGGCGACCACCTCGGGGATCGGCAGGCTGCGTTCGTCGAGCTTCACGCCGACCTTGGACGCCTTGGCGATCTCGTTGAGCGAGGTGGCCACGCCACCGCGGGTGGGGTCGCGGAGGACGTGGATGTCCGGGTACGCCGCGATCATCTCGGCCACCAGCCCGTTGAGGGGCTGGCAGTCGCTCTCGATCTCGGTGCCGAACTGCAGCCCCTCGCGGACGCTCATGATCGCCACCCCGTGCACGCCGATGTCGCCGCTGACGATCACCACGTCCCCGGGCTCGGCGCGGTCGGGGCGAACGTCCACGCCGTCGGGCACCACGCCGACGCCGGCCGTGTTCACGTACACCCCGTCGCCGTGTCCCGACTCGACCACCTTGGTGTCGCCGGTGACCACGCGGACCCCGGCCCGACGGGCGGCCTCGCCCAGCCGCTCGGCGACCGCGCCGACCGTGGCGACGTCCGTGCCCTCCTCGAGGATGAACGCCGCCGACAGGAACATCGGCTGTGCGCCACTCATCGCCAGGTCGTTGACGGTGCCGTTGACCGCGAGGTCGCCGATCGAGCCGCCCGGGAAGAACAGCGGCCGCACCACGAACGAGTCCGTCGAGAAGGCCATCCGACCGCCCGGCACCTCCAGCACCGCGGAGTCGCCGAGACCGGCGAGCGTCGCGTCGCCGTACGCCGGCAGGAACACGTGGTCCACGAGCTCGGCCGACATCTGCCCGCCCCCGCCGTGACCCATCACGATCGTCGGGCTGTCGCGCAGCGGCAGCGGGCAGACCCACCCCTCCACCTCAACCAACGGGAGCCACCTCCCGCGACTCCTCGACGACGGGCAGCTGCATCCGGCGATAGAGGTAGTAGGCCGCGCAGGCGCCCTCGCTGCTCACCATCGTGGCGCCGAGCGGGTTGCGCGGCGTGCACTCCTTGCCGAACGCCGCGCACTCGTGCGGCTTGATCAGCCCCTGCAGCACCTCGCCCGACCGGCAGATCGAGGACTCCTGGGTGTGGATGTCGCCGACGGAGAAGCGGTGCTCGGCGTCGTACTCGCGGTAGCGCTCCGAGAGCCGCCACCCGCTCTGCGGGATCATCCCGATGCCGCGCCAGGCACGGTCCACGACCTCGAAGACGTCCTCGAGCATCCGGATCGCGACGGGGTTGCCCTCGGCAGCCACCGCGCGGGGGTAGGCGTTCTCGACCTCGTGCCGGCCATCCTCGAGCTGGTGCACGGTGCGGCGGATGCCCTCGAGGATGTCGAGCGGCTCGAAGCCGGTGACCACGATCGGCACCTCGAACCGCTCGGCCAGCCCGGGGTACTCCCCCATCCCCATCACGGTGCAGACGTGCCCGGCCGCAAGGAACCCCTGCACCCGGCACACCGGCGAGGTCATGATCGCCTCGATCGCCGGTGGCACGCGGACGTGGCTGACGAGGAGGCTGAAGTTCTCGATGCCGAGCTTCTTGGCCTGGTAGACCGTCATCGCGTTCGGCGGCGCAGTGGTCTCGAAGCCGATGCCGAAGAAGACGACCTGCTTGTCGGGGTTCTGGCGGGCGATGTTCAGCGCGTCGAGGGGCGAGTACACGACGCGGACGTCGCCGCCGGCACTCTTGACCCGGAACAGGTCCTTGTCGCTTCCGGGGACCCGCAGCATGTCGCCGAAGGAGCAGAAGATCACGTCGGGCCGCGAGGCGATCTCCAGCGCCTTGTCGATGACCTCCAGCGGTGTCACGCACACCGGGCAGCCGGGGCCGTGGATGAGCTCGATGCCGTCGGGCAGCAGCTGGTCGAGACCGTGGCGGATGATCGTGTGGGTCTGGCCGCCGCAGACCTCCATCATCGCCCACGGGTTCTTGGCGGTCGCGTGGATGTCGTCGAGCAGGCGCTTGGCCAGCTCGGGGTCTTGGAACTCCTCGAGGTACTTCACGACTGCTCTCCTTCCATCGCGTCACTCATCACCGGAGCGAGGTCCGGCCGAGGCAGGCCGGCCTGCTCGGCGGCCATCCCCCAGTGGTCGCCGAACTCGGCGTTCAGCTCGCCCATCTGCCGGAACAGCTCCAGGGTCTCCAGCGCCGACTGCTCGTCGAGGCGCTGGAGCGCGAAGCCCACGTGCACGATCGTGTACTCGCCCACCTCCAGGTCCGGCACGTACTCCAGGCACACCTCCTTGCTGACCCCGCCGAAGTCCACCTGCGCGATCAGCGTCCCGTCCCGCTCCTCGATCTCCAGGACCCGTCCTGGCACCGCTAGGCACATGGCATCTCCGTTCCTCTAGGTGGTGGTTCCGCCCCGGTGCGCCAGCACCGCGAGCTGTCCGAGGGCGATGCCGGCGTCGCTGGCCGGCACCACGTGATGGGTGAGCACCTCGACGCCGGCGGCCTCGAGGGCCGCGGCACACGCCGCGGTGAGGAAGGCGTTGAGGAACACCCCGCCGCTGAGCGTCGCCGTCGCGACACCGGTCTGCTCACGGATCCGCGTCACGGTGTCGACGACGAGGCCGACGACCGCGTGCTGGAACCGAGCGGCGACCAGCCCCGCCACGACACCCGCCCGTACGTCGTCCACGACGGCCGCGACGACCGGCACGGCGTCCGCGTCGTCCCCGAAGGAGTAGCCGTCGACCGCACCCCACGGCCGTGCCGCGGCCTCGAGCTCCATCGCGGCCTGGGCGTCGTACCCGATCCGGTGGCAGATCCCGGCGAGTGAGGCGACCGCGTCGAAGAGCCGGCCCATGCTCGACGTCGGAACGCACCTCAACCCGGCCTCGAGCTGCCGGTCGAGCAGCCCGAGCTCGGTGTCGCCGCAGGCTCGGACGCTGGGGATCGAGGGATCCCAGTCGAGGCCCGCGGATCGCAGGTGGGAGAGCGCCATCCGGCACGGGTTGCGGACGCCGGCGTCGCCCCCAGGCAGGGCGACGTAGGAGAGGTGCGCCACCCGCTCGTACCCGCGGTAGTCGGCCACCAGGAACTCACCGCCCCACGACGCGCCGTCGTCGCCGTACCCGGTCCCGTCGAACGCGACGCCGATCACCGGGCGACCGCCGGCAAGCCCGTGCTCGGCCATCGTCGAGGCCACGTGGGCGTGGTGGTGCTGCACCTCGACCACGTCCTCGAAGCGGTCCCGGGCCCAGCGGCGGGAGCGGTACGCCGGGTGCCGGTCGGCCGCCGCCACCTCCGGCGAGACGCCGGTCAGCATCGACAGGTGCTCGACCGCAGTCCGGAACGACGCCTGGGTCGCGAGGTCGTCCATGTCGCCGATGTGACCCGACATCCAGGCCAGGTTTCCCTCGGCCAGGCAGAAGGTGTTCTTGACGTCGCCGCCGACGGCGAGGGACGGCGGGGCGTCGAAGGGCAGGCCGATCGGCAGGGGTGCGAGACCCCGTGATCGGCGTACCGGTGCCTCGCCCCTGCCGACCGCGCGCGTCACCGAGTCGTCGCACGGCACGTGGATCGGCCGATCGTGGGTCAGCCAGGCGTCCGCGAGCCCGGCCAGCCTCGTGAGGGCCTCGCCGTCGTCGGTGACGATCGGCTCGCCGGCCAGATTTCCGCTCGTCATCACCAGCATCGTCGGGGCGGGCGGCTCCAGCAGCAGGTGGTGGAGCGGCGCGTAGGCCAGCATCACGCCCAGGTCCGCCTGACCGGGGGCCACCGCCTCCGCGACCGCGCCCTGTCGTCGGGACGCGAGCAGGATCGGGCGACCCCGGCTCGCCACGAGCGCCTCCTCGGTAGGGGTGAGCTCGACCAGGCGACCGGCGTCGTCGAGCGAGGCGACCATCACCGCGAACGGCTTGTCGCCGCGCTGCTTGCGCTTGCGCAGCATGCCGACGGCCCCCTCGCTCGTCGCGTCGCACGCCAGGTGGTACCCACCGATCCCCTTGACGGCGACGACCGCACCTGCCGCCAACAGGGACCGGGACTCGGCGAGGGCGTCGTCGCCGTAGGTCGTCACCCGACCCGGCGCCACGAGCCGCAGCCGCGGCCCACACGCCGGACAGCAGACGGTCTGCGCGTGGAAGCGGCGGTCGGCCGGGTCGGTGTACTCGGCCGCACACGCCGGACACATAGGGAAGCCGGACATGGTCGTCGCCGGCCGGTCGTAGGGCAGTGCGGTGGTGATCGTGTAGCGCGGCCCGCAGTGGGTGCAGGTGATGAACGGATGGCGGTAGCGGCGGTCGTCCGGGTCGCGGAGCTCGGCGAGGCAGTCGTCGCAGATCGTCACGTCGGGCGAGACGAACGTGCGGCCGGCGGCTCGCTCCGACTCTCGGATGGTGAATCCGGCGTCGCCGCGGGTCGGCACGTCCTCGGACTCGACGGCGGTGACGACCGCCAGGGGAGGGGCGTCGTCGCGGATCCGCCGGGCGAAGGACTCGATGTCCTCCGCGGCCCCCTCCACCTCCACGACGACGCCCTGGCTGGTGTTCCACACGGCTCCGGCCAGGTCGAGAGACCGGGCCAGCGAATAGACGTGCGGGCGGAACCCCACGCCTTGCACCACTCCACGGACGACGAGTCGTCGTCGTACGGGTTGAAGGTGTGACGTCACGAAACCCACATCGCATCCCAAGGGAAATGGGGGCTGATCAGGTTGGTCCGGTGGGCAGGGTCCGGGTCACGCCGGGCCGACGGGAACAGTCGTCGGGCAGTTGTCCGCCAATCTACGACTCGGGGACCGCAGGATCCACCGATGAGACGAAGAGATTTCCGCCCTCACCCGCCCTGACGATCCAGGCGAAGCCGAGGGCGCCGAGCAAGGCGCCCGGAGGGTAGGCCCACCAGAGGGACGCGACGCCGGCCAGGACCAGGACGGCCGCGGCTCCTCGCGGGACGGCGCGTCGACGCCACCCGGACACGCCCAGGGCGGTGAACCCGATGAGGCCGAGGACCATCTTGGGCAGTGGGAACAGGACCAGGTACGTCGTGAACTGGTCGAACTCGTCGTCACTGACGAACTTCGCCATGTCCGGGGCCAGGGTGGCCAACGACCACGACATGGCGGCCACCGCCGCGAAGGCAGCCGAGCTCAGGTACAGGGCCCATCCCGGCACGTCGAGCACTCGTCGCAGCGTAGGCACCGCCATGGCCAGGGCCGCGAAGGCCAGCGTCGTCACGACGTTGTTGACGATCGAGTAGGGGGTCAGCATTCCTTCGCGGAAGGTCTGGGAAGGGAAGAACACGAAACCGGCGACGAAGGCAGCCGCGGACAGCACTCCGGCAAGGGCTGCGGCAGCGATGGCGCCCGACGCAGGGACGGACGCCGCCTCGGGTGCGTGGTGGGCGTGTTCGACGGTGGACATGGGTCCTCCTCGGGTGTCCGCGGCCCAGGTGTCATCGAGCCGGTGGACTTCCAGGATCCTGATGATCGGAGTCTCGCCCCACCACCTGGAGTCTCGAGCTGCGACCCGTCGTGAGGTGGAACTGGACGGCCGGACTTCCTCCGCAAGACGGGGCCACGGCGCTCCACGGGGAGGAGCTCGAGCCAGCGGTCTCGGCGTACCCTCCCATCCATGAAGGCGCTGTTCGCCAGCCGCTGGTTCCAGCTGGACTGCGTCTTCGCTCTTGTCCTGACCGCGATCGGTGTCGGCAGCGTGTTCACCACCGACCCGACCGTCGCGGTCGACTACGCGCCGGCCAGTGCGCCACTGGTTCTCCTGGCGATCGGTTCGTGCATGCCCTTGGTCTTCAGGAGGATGTACCCGTACACCGCACTGGCGGTGTCGGCGGTGTCCATCTCCACGATCATGGTCGTGCCGTGGAACGAGGGCGTGACCCCGCTCGGAACACTGGCCCTGCTCTACTCCGTCGCCGTCTACCGACCCACCCCAGTAGCCGTGGCCGGCCTGGCCTCGGTGCTCGGGATGTTCACCTTCTTCGCGCTGGTCCACGTGCCTGGTTTCGACACTCCCGCGGGCATCCTGAGCACCGCCGTCTTCTGCGTGCCGTGGGCGATCGGAGTAGCAGTACGACGACAACGGACGCTGCGAGAGGCAGCCACTCAGCGTGCGCTCGCCGCCGAGCGCGAGATCGTCGCCGCCGAGCAGCGAGCCGTGTTCGACGAGCGCCTCCGCATCGCTCGCGAGCTGCACGACGTCGTCGCGCACACGCTGTCGGTCGTCGCGGTCCAAGCCGGAGTCGCCCGACACCTGATGCACGAACAACCTCAACGCGTCGGGCCGGCGCTGGCCGCCATCGAAGAGGCCAGCCGAACGGCACTCGACGACCTGCGCCTCATGCTGGGCGTGCTCCGCGAGGGACCTGACGAGGTCAGCCTCGTGGAGCTGTCGCCCTCGCCCGGGTTGCGCGAGCTCGAACCACTGATCGAGCTGCACCGGCAGTCCTACGGCCCCGCCGAGCTGCACCTCGCGCCGGGAGTCGACCGTCTTCCCGACAGCGTTCGCATCACCGTCTACCGGATCGTGCAGGAAGCGTTGACCAACGCGCGCAAGCACTCGCCACAGGCCGCCCTCACCATCGGCGTCGCCTCCTGCGATGGGGACGTCACCGTGGTGGTCGAGAACGCCGGTTCCGAACGGCCGACCGTGCCGACCTCGCCGGGCTTCGGGTTGGTGGGCATGCGAGAACGGGTGGGCCTCTTCGGCGGCGTCTTCGAAGCCGGGCCGACCGAGGAGGGCGGCTTCCGCGTCCGCGCAGTGCTTCCAGGGGTTGCCCGGGTCGGGGCCCCCACATGACCACCAAGGTTCTCGTCGTCGATGATCAAGTGCTGGTCCGCGCCGGCTTCGTGGCACTCCTGTCATCCAGCCCCGACCTCGAGGTCGTCGGGGAAGCCGGACAGGGCGAGGAGGCCGTGCGCATGGCCGCCGAACGACTCCCCGACGTCGTGCTCATGGATGTTCGGATGCCCGTCCTGGACGGGATCGAGGCCACCACCCGCATCCTGGCCGATCCCCGCTCGGCTCACGTTCGCGTGATCGTCCTGACCACCTTCGCCATGGACGAATACGTCTTCGGCGCCCTGAGGGCCGGAGCCGTCGGGTTCCTGGTGAAGGACACCCCACCCGCCGAGCTGCTCCGCGCCGTCCACGTCGCCGCCGCCGGAGACGCTTTGCTGTCCCCCAGCGTCACCAAACGCCTCATCGAGGCGTTCGCGTCCACACCCACCCCGAGACCGACGCGGACCACTCCCGACCTCACCGCTCGCGAGGTCGACATCCTCATGCTCGTCGCTCGGGGGCTGTCCAACGCCGAGATCGCCGACCGGCTTCACCTGGGCCTCGCGACCGTCAAGACCTACGTCAGCAGACTGCTCGAGAAGCTCGGCTTGAACACCCGGACTCACCTGGTCATCCACGCCTACGAATCCGGACTCCTCCCTCGAGCCCCCCTTGTTTGACCGCGGCCGGGAACTCAGCCTTTCTGCACCGCGGTCATGCGCCACTCGTAGATGGCCTTGACGTTGTCGCCGGGTTGGGGCTCGCAGTCACCGAAGAACTCGTAGGTCGTCCTGGTCACCGACCTGGAGACCATGTTCTCCGGCGAGCCGGTGAAGGGGGCGTAGTGGTAGTGCCAGGTCACCCGCGCCGCCGACGTCGCGATCGGCCGGACCTCCCCGGTCACGGTGTCGACGCAGGCCCGCTTCTTGTCCCGTTCCATGTCGTCGGAGAGGTCGACGCGGAGGCGCCGGCCATCCCACGTGAACGGGAACGTCCTCCCACTCGAGCTGCTGACGGTGCCGCTGCACTGGGCGTCCGAGCAATCGGCTATCGGCAGGGTCCACTTCACCGGGTCGCTCTTGTCCTTCAGGGGCGTGGTCTGTCCACCCCGTGTGGTGGTCGAGACCCCGACGATGACCAGCTTGTAGACGCCGGACGGCGCGGACTCCTGCAGCACCTCGGCCGCCGTCGGCGGGCTGGACGTCGTCGCGGACGGCGTCGCCGGGACGTCCACCAGTGCCGCGCGGTCCTTCGGGTCGTCCCCGCCGCGCAGCACGAGGAAGGCGATGAGGGCGAGCACCACGGCGGACGCACCGACACCCGCCAGCAGGCGCGGCCGCAGCGACCTCGTCGGCAGCCGGCTGGCCTCGTCGACCCGCGACTTGGCGTCGTCGGCGTGCGCGACGTGGCGAACGCCCGTCACCACCACGCGGGTCGCCCCGCGTGTCTCCTCCCAGGTCACGGCGTCAGCTCGACTGCGGCGCGTCGCCCGAGTCCTCCGAGCCGTCGGCGCGGCGCTGCTGCCACTTCTCCGTGGCCGCTGCGAGGCCGGCATCGGCGCCCTTGTCGAGCACCTTGTCCTTGATCGTCCCGGCCGCCTCCTCGAAGACGGCCGTGACCTGCGTGCCCGCCCCGGCCACGACAGCGCCGGACCCGGCGGCGACGAGCTCGTCGGACGTGATGTTCCCCTTCTCCCCCATGGACCTCTCCCCCATTCAGTGATCGTGCGCAACAATGTGCGCCTCGCCGACTCACGTGTCCACCCCAGGGGGTGGACCGGTATACCTGGGGAGGTGCGTGGTGGTGCCCCCAGGGACCGGCGTCCGGGTGGGCGTCGAGCACGAGCTACGTGTGTGGGCCGGAGCGGTCCAGCTCGACTTCCGACGGGTGCTGCCGCGTATCGCCGGCAACCTACGCGCCCTCCACCCCGGCGATCCGCGAGCGCGGCGGCTGCCGTCAGGCGTCGTCCTGACCGCGGACGGCCGCGAGGCCGAGCTGGCCTCACCGCCCGTGCGGTGGGGTGCCGCGGCTCCGCGCGCGGTGGAGGCACTGCTGGCCCTCGAGCGGTCAGCCTTGGCCGAACGCGTGGCCGGGCTGGTCGGTGTGGACGGGGCTGATCGCCTCAGCGGCTTCTCCACCCACGTCAACGTCACCGTCCCGGACGACCGGGTGGTCGATGTCGGACAACGGTTCGTCCGGCACGCCGGGCTGGCGACCGTCCTCGTTGCGGAGCCGGCGAGCAGCTCGGGGTTGCTCGTCCGACCGCGACGGGGACGGTTGGAGGTCTGCGGGGAGTACGCCGAGGGCGAGCACCTGGTCGCGTGGCTGACGTTCACGGGCTCGGTCGTGGCGGCGCTGCTCGCGGACGACCCACCGCCGCGACTTCCGCCACCGGTCGTGGTCCCCTCCCGGGAGAAGTTCGGGTGGTTCCTCCCGGTGGAGGGCCGGTACGCCGACCTGGTGCAGGGTCGCGGGCCGGCAAGGGAGCTGCTGGCGGCCGCCTGGAGCTGGGCCAGGCCCTGGTGCCTGCGCGATGGCGTCGACCCGACGCCGGTCGACCGGTTGGTAGCCGGCGCGCCCCTGCGTCTCCAGCTCCGCACACCCGCGCCTGACGCGTGCACGACCGGCGTCCCGGTCGACGTGCCGACGCACTCCTCGCCGGAGACCGGTCCCCGGCAGCGCCCGGGCGGCGTCGACGTCGAGACCCTCTGGCTCACCTGGGGTCACGTCGTCTGGGTCTTCAGTGACGGACTACGTCACGTGCACGCCGTGGTGCCGGTCGAGGACGAGGAGGACTTCCTGGCCCGGCTGGACGGCGGCCGCTACGACGAGGTCGTCCGCCGCGAGATGGACCGCCGCATCGGCCGGCGCCGGCTGCTGGTCCACGCGGACGTCGGACGTCACCTGTGGTGGCACGAGGTGCGGCCGGGGGCGCTCGTCCCGGCCGAGCGTGGACCGGACGGGGCGGTTCCCCGCGTGTCACGACGCCGCGCCGGCCGACAGATGGGTTAGTCCAGCAGCGGACCGAAGGCGCGCACCCCCTCCTGCGCGAGGACCAGGATCCGGTCCGCTCCCACCACGGGTGTCGGCGCCGTGCCGAGGGAGCCCACGTCACCGGCGTCCCACACCTGCCCGCCCGTGGTGCGCGACAGGCCGACCATCGAGGAGGTGCTCAGGGCGACCACGAGGTCCCCCACGGCGCTGTAACGGATGTCCACCCCGTTGTCCGGGACGCTCCAGGCCACCTGCCCGCTGACGGTGTCGACGGCCACCGTCTTGTCGTCGTTGTCGAAGATCCACAGGCCGCCGACGACGACGCCCTGGCCCTGTTGGTAGTTGTAGGACGCGAAGCGCAGCACTGGGGCGCCGGTGGCCGCGTTGGCCACCAACCGCCCGAACGGCGTGACGGCGTACACCAGGCCGTCCGCGACGATCGGCGGGCCGTTGGGGCTGAAGACCGCGCTGCAGTCCCCTCCGGTGCGGGTGTCGACCGGTGTGTGCCAGGCGGTGCTGCCGTCGGAGACGTTGAAGGCGTAGACCTCGCAACCCTGCTGCGCGAACAGTCGTGTGCCGTCCGTGGCCGCGGCGTAGTACGTGCCGGTGACCCCGGTCGTGGCGCCGCCCCACTTGGCCGACCCGTCGGTCGTGGAGAAGGCGACGTAGGCGTCGCCGTCGCCGGTGGTGAAGAACGTGGTGCCGGACACCAGCATCGGCTGGTAGCCGTTGTTCGAGCTCACGGTGCCCGTCGTGGTCCAGAGGTTGGCGCCGTCGCTCAACCGGATGCCCTGGACGTGGTTGGTGCTGTCCCGCACGATCAGGCGGTCACCAGCCAGGCTGGGCTGGCCGACGAAGGTGACCCCGCCCCCCGCGGGCAGCTTGGACCACAGCGGCGCACGGTTGGTCGCGGTGCCGGTGGTGTCCCACGCACTGAGGGTGCCGTCCCACTGCACGGCGTACACCCGGTCGCTCGCCCACACCGCGTCGAGGTTCCCGCCGGTGATCGACGCTCCGGGAGCGGCCGTCTTCCACCGGAAGGCGAACGACGGCGCGGCGTCGAGCCCGAGGACCGCGTTCCCCGGGACGAACGGGTTGCGGGACGCGTCGCGGCCGGTGAGCCCCCAGCTCCAGGACGTGCCGCTGACCACCTGGACGGGGAAGCTGCGCTCGGTGAACCGGCCGTTCGCCCCGGTCGCTCGCACCGTGACGCGCGAGAGACCGGCGGCGCTCGGGGTGCCACTGATGGTGCCGTTCGTGCTCAGTCCCAGACCACTGGGCAGGGAGCCCGACCGCAGGGTCCAGGTCGCGCCGGCGGGTGCGGCCGACAACGTGACCGAGTACGGCGCACCGGAGTGGCCCAGCGGGAGGACCCGAGTCGTGAGCTCCGGCACCGGCCCGGTCAGGCCGTAGACCCGCAGTGCGGCCCTGACAGGGTTGCCGAAGCTGCCACCCTGGGAGAAGACCACCTTCCCGCCACCGAACGCGACGTCGTTGCCGCCGTACATGTTGTCCTCGAAGTGCTTCGCGACCAGCTGCTGGCCGGAGGCGCGGCTGAGCGCCACCAGGTCGGAGGCGTGCTCCTGGGAGAAGATCCCGGTCGAGGTGAACCAGACGACGCCGCCCGCGACGGCGAAGGCCCCGACCCGCGACGGCACGTCCGCCTGCCACCGTTGGGTGCCGTCGCTCTGGCGCAGCGCGTGGATGACCGATGGGAACGGCGATGAGAAGTCGAAGACCGCCTCCCACACGTACACCGTGTCGGCGTCGGCGCCGAGCACGCGGTAGATGTTGCCGTCGGGGAGCCCGGTCCAGCCCGCAGCGCCGTCGCTGGCGGCGTACCTCTTCACCGCACCCTGGTGGTTGGTGTAGACCCAGCCGTTCGCCGCGACGAGCGTCGAGGAGAGCACACCGGTGTCGACCCAGGTCTGCGCTCCCGTGGCGAGCGCCAGTCCGCGCAACCGGTCGTTGTAGGCCACGACCAGCGTGGTCCCGCTGACCACGACGTCGTTGATGTAGTCGGCGCCTGCGGGCAGCAGCTGCTGCCACACACGCTGAGCGTCGGTGAGCCGGTAGACCGCCGCCTTCGTGCTGGTCCACGCGACCAGGCGGTCGGCCGTCAGCTGGAAGTACTGCATCGATGCGCCGGGGTCGGTCTCGTGCACGTCCCAGACCAGCGTGTGCGCACCTGTGCGCAGGTAGGCGCGAGGTTCGCCGCAGCCGACGACGACCAGCGTCGCGTTCGCCGAGACCGGGCCGGTGCAGGCACCGGTGTCGATCTGCCACAGCTGCCCGCCCGTGCCCAGGTCGTAGGCCGTGAGCAGGCCCTGCCCGGCGAGCGGCTCGCTGCTGGCGACGTAGAGGACGTTGGCGTAGATCGCCGGCATGCCCCCGCCGGGGACGTCCCACTCCTCGGCGACGCCGCCGGCGTTGCCGGTGGAGATCGTCGTCTCGTCAGGAGACCAGGCGGTGTGGCCCGGGTCGTGCTGGGTCTGCGCCCAGTCACCGGTCGTGGCGGCGGACGTGGTGCCCTGGCCGGTGACGACGGTCGAGTAGTTCGGGACGGCGTCGTGGGCGAAGACGGCGTAGGAGTAGGTGGTCCCGGGAGCGAGCCCCTGGTCGACGTGGCTCGTGCCGGGCGCGGCCTTGTCGACGACCAACGTGCCGGCCGACGGGCTCGCGGGCGGTGTGGTCCCCACGGCGCGGCGCACCATCACCCCGGTCAGGTCGGCGGCCCCCGGGTTGGTCCACGTGAGGGTCAGGGAGGACGTGGTGGCGGAGCCGACCGCCAGGCCGGTCACGGGACCGGGTGGCGTGGTGTCCGGCACGAGGAGGGTGGCGGCGGTCAGGCTCGCCGCGGCGGCGTAGTTGGGCACGGCGTCGTGGGCGAAGACGGCGTAGGAGTACGTCGTGCCCACCGCGAGCCCCGAGTCCGTGTGGCTGGTGCCGGGCTGGGCCTTGTCGACCACCAGCGTGCCGCTCGTGGGGGACGCGGGTGGGGCGCTGCCCACCGACCGCCGGATCATGGCACCGGCGTAGTCGTCGTCGCCCGGGTTCGTCCACGTCAACGTCAGCGACGTCGTCGTGGTGCCGCTGACGGCCAGGCCGCCGACCGGACCAGGCGGGGTGACGTCCCCGCCGCCACCGCCGGTGGAGGCGATCCCGGTGACCGAGGCGGCGGCGGCGTAGTTGGGCACCGCGTCGTGGGCGAAGACGGCGTAGGTGTAGGTCGTGCCGGCGGTCAGCCCGCTGTCGGTGAGGAGGTCTCCTGGGGTGAGCAGGTCGGCCACGACGGTGCCGCTGGTGAGGCTCGGCGGCGTGCTGCCCACCGCCCGGCGTACCAGCGCCCCGCGGTAGTCGGCGTCGTCCGGGTTGAGCCAGCTCAGGGTGATGGAGCTCGCGGTGCTGTCGACCACCTCGAGGAAGCCGACCTGGCCCGGTGGCGTGGAGTCCACCGGCGTCGGCGGTGCCAGCACCACGATCGTGCGCGCCGCCGAGGCCACCGACGACGCGCCCTTGGCTGCGGCCGCGACGACCCGGTACGTGCCAGGGCCGGCGGTCGAGGTGTCGAGGGGGAAGGACACCGAGCCCCCCGCGTCCTCGGTGGCCGTGTCCCGGGTCTGCCAGCCGGCGCCCACCTGACGTTCCAGGCTGACCGTGCGGCCGCCGCGCGCCGGGGTGAAGGTGGCCTTCGCCAGCACCGCGGCGCCGACGAGGACCTGAGCGGGCAGCGACAACGACGCGGCCTGCGCCTGGATCTTCAGGGTGCGCTTGGGGGTCACGACCCGGGCCAGGTGCTGCTTGCCCACCGTCACGGCCTTGGCCAGCACGCGGTAGGCGGTCGACCGCGGCGGCGCGGCCAGCGCCAGCTTGAATCTCCCCGTGGCCGAGGTGCGTCCGGCGACCACCTTCGCCCAGCCGCTGCCCTTCTTGCGCTGCAGCACCACCGGGCGGGCCACCTTGGTCGGCAGTGAACCGCGCGCCCTGACCTTCTCCCCCGCGACCGGGGACGAGGGCGACAGCGTGAGTGCCGCCGCTGCCTGGGGCTCCGACCACGCGGAGGACGGCCGCGCCACGGCGCTCGGCGGAGGCAAGAGCAGACAGGTCACCACGAGCAGGCACAAGGCCGTCCATCGACCCGAGGCCCCGGAACCTCCCCGCCGGCTATGGACCGACATGCTTGTGGACCATGCGCTCACCCCCCGATGACCGTCGGCCCGCGGCGCCCTGAGCGAGCGGGTGACCCCAATGTCCGGCAGGGTGACACCCCTGTCCACCCCAGGGGGTGTGGGGCCCCACCTGGGGTCGGTCCCCACGAGACCGGCTCGTTCGTCGACGCCTCCGCATCATTCAGGTTGCGTCCAGGATCGGCCGGGCACGGTGTCGGCCATGACCACGACTCCGCACGTGGGCGACCGCGCCCGAGTGATGCTCAACAAGGTCCCGGAAGTCACCGTGTACTTCTGGGTCATCAAGATCCTGTGTACGACGGTCGGCGAGAGCTTCGCGGACTACATCAACGAGACCCTCGGCTTCGGGCTCACGAACACGACCCTGGTCTTCTCGGCCGCGCTGATCGCGACGCTGGTCGCCCAGTTCCGCCTGAACCGCTACGTCCCGGCCGTCTACTGGCTGGCCGTCGTCCTCATCAGCGTGGTCGGCACCCTGCTGACCGACAACCTCACCGACGCCCGCGGCGTACCGCTGTGGATCAGCTCGACGGTCTTCGCGGTGCTCCTGGCCGGGGTGTTCGGCATCTGGTACGCCCGCGAGCGCACCCTCTCGATCCACACGATCGTGACCACCCCGCGCGAGAGCTTCTACTGGCTCACCGTGCTGGTCACGTTCGCGCTGGGCACCGCCGTCGGCGACTGGACCCTGGAGCTCACGGGCTGGTCGGCCGGTACGTCGATCCTGCTGCCGCTCGGCCTGATCCTCGCCGTGCTCGCGTCCTGGCGGCTGGGAGCCGGACCCGTGCTGTCGTTCTGGCTCGCCTACATCCTGACCCGGCCGCTGGGCGCCAACATCGGCGACTTCCTGGCGTCCTCGCGCGCCGACGGCGGGATGGGGCTGGGCACGCTCGGCACCAGCGTGCTCTTCCTCGGCACCATCCTCGTCGTCGTGGTCTACCTGACCATCACCGACGAGGACCGCACCGAACGGCGCGAGGGCGCCCTCACCTGAGCGCTTCCCGCCCCCGACCTCAGGCAGCCGATCGCGGGTCCCCCGTCCGCGTCGGCTGCCTGAGCCATGCCTGCTCGGGCCGGACTCGGAAGGCCAGGGGTGGTCAGGTGGCCGCAAGGTGCCGGGACGCACTCTTCGACCATGGACGACCACCTCTCCCCACGGGCCCCCGACCAGCGGGTGGTCGTCGTGTCCGGGAGCTACGGGGCCGGCCACGACGCCGCCGCTCGCGAGCTCGTACGCCGCCTTCGCGCCGGCGGCACCTCGGTCCGGCTCCTCGACGTGGCCGTCCTGCTCCCCTGGCGGATCGGCCTGCTGCTCCGCTGGGCGTACTTCGCGCAGCTGCGGATCGCGCCCGGCACCTGGGAGACCACCGTCCGGCGCCTCCAGCACGACGGGTGGACCACGCGCGGCATCCGGCACCTGCTGGGCCTGCTCGGGCGCCGTCTCGTCCGGTCGGTCCAGCACGCCGACCTGGTGATCTCGACCCATCCGTTCGCCAGCCAGGCCCTGGGAGAGGCGCGAGCATCGGGCCGGCTGGGGTGCCCGGTCGCGACGTACCTCACCGACGCCTCCGTGCACCGCCTCTGGGTGCATCCGTCGGTCGACGTGCACCTGGCGATCCACGAGGTTGCGGCCTCGCAGGCGCGCGCCCTCGGCGGCGCGGTCCGGGTCGTCGCACCGCTGGTCCCCCAGCGTCCGGCCGTCGCGATGCCGGGCGACGCATCGCCGTGGCCAGCGTGCGCCGTCACCGCCCTCATCGTGGGCGGCTCGTGCGGGATCGGACGGCTCGAACAGGCAGCCCTGGACGTGCTCGCGACCGGCATCATGACGCCGGTCGTGGCCTGCGGCAGCAACGAGGCCCTCCGGATGCGCATCGCGGCGATCCCCGGCGCGGTAGCGCTCGGCTGGCGCCACGACCTGCCCACCCTGATGGCGTCGGCCGACTGCGTCCTCCAGAACGCGGGCGGCATGAGCTCACTGGAGTCACTGGCCACCGGCACCCCGACGTTCACCTACCTCCCCATCCCCGGCCACGGGCTGACCAACGCCCGCGCCCTCGCCACGACCGGTCTGGTCCCGTGGCTCGCCGACGTGTCGGACCTGAGGTCGGCCCTCGCGGCCGTGCTGGCCGGGGTCCCGAGCGCGACACTCCCGTCCGGTGACGAGGTCGTGGCCGCGCTCGCAGCCACGTTCCCGAGACCGGCCGCTGTCCTGGCGGCCGCGTGAGGACGCGACGCGCCGTCCTCGGCGCTGCGGCCGTGGTCGCCGCTCCCTCGCTGGCGTCGATCGGACCCGTACGCCGCCGGCTGACGCCAGTGGTCTGGTCACCGCGGCTGTCCGGCACCGGCGCGTCCTCGCAGGGTCACGTCGCCCTGACGTTCGACGACGGCCCCGACCGCGCGTCCACGCCGCACTTCCTGACCTTGCTGGACGCCCTCGGTGTCCGGGCGACCTTCTTCCTGCTCGGCCGCCACGTCCGGGACGCCGGGCTCGTGCGCGAGATGACCGACGCCGGTCACGACCTGGGCGTGCACGGCTGGGACCACCGGCCCGTCGTGCTCCGCGGCCCACGCGCCCTCAGGGACGACCTCGTCCGGACCCGCGCGCTGCTGGAGGACCACACCGGTCGGGCCGTGGCCTGGTACCGCCCGCCGTACGGGCTGCACACCGTGCACTCCTCATGGGCCGCGCGGTCGGCCGGGCTCCAGACCGTGCTCTGGACAGCGTGGGGCCGGGACTGGGAGTCCCGTGCGACACCGTCGTCGGTCACCCGACGGGTGCTCCACGGGACCTCACCCGGCGGCACCGTGCTGCTGCACGACTCCGACCGCACGTCGGCGCCGGGCTCGTGGCACACCACGCTGGCGGCCACCGAGATGCTGGTCCACACCTGGCACGAGCGCGGCCTGACCGTCGGACCACTGGGCGAGCACCTCAGGTGCGACGAGGCAGCGACACCACGAACCGGGCTCCGGGAAGGCCGTCCTCACGTGGCTCCTCGAGGCTGACGTCACCACCCAGCGACCGGGCCACCCGACGGGCGATGCCGAGGCCGAGGCCCGCACCGCCGTCGCGGTGGCTGACGCCGGGGTCGAAGAGGCGATCTCGCCGGCCGGCGTCGATGCCCGGGCCGTCGTCGGACACCACCAGGTCGACCCGGTCGAGGTGCTCGACGGTCTCGAGCAGGACCCGGGAGGCCGCGTGCTGCACGGCGTTCTGGACGAGGGGCTGCAGGGCGCGGACGGCGACCTCCCGCGGTGCCGCGATCGATGCCGTGGCGTCGTCCGCCCGGACCTCGACGGCGACGCCCCGCTGGGCGTCGTCGATGTCGGCGGCCGCGTCGCCGAGGACGTCCGCCGGTCCGCAGGTGAGGTGGGTGGCCGAGGCCGCGCCGTCCCGGGAGATGTCGAGGAGGGTGCTGATGACGCCGGCCATGGCGACCGCGGACTCCGAGATCTGGCGGAGCTCGCGGGCGACGTCGGGATCCTCGACCCCGCGCATCAGGGCGAGATCGGCCGAGCCCTTGATCGACGTGAGCGGGGTGCGCAGCTCGTGCGCGAGCTCCGCGGTCAGCCGCTGCTCGGCGAGGATGACGGAGGCGACCCGGTCCAGGAGGCGGTCGAGGATCCCGCCCAGGGCCGCCAGCTCGTTGGTGGGCGGCCCGAGGTCGAAGCGGTGGTCGAGGTCGTGCTCGCTCCACTCCGCCGCCCGCTCGGTCATCTGGGCCACCGGCCGCAGCGCCTCGCGCGTCACCCGCAGGGCGATCAGCCCGGACGCGGCGACGACCAGGAGCCCCAGGATGGCGGTGGCGAGGAGGGCGTAGAGCTCGGAACGCTCGTACGGCGCCGTCTCGGCGCCCACGACGATCGTGCCGTGCGCCCCGGCCGAGGTCACGAAGGGCCGTGCGAGCAACCGCGACTCGTCGTGGCCCGCCGTGACGGTCTGCTCGCGCCCCGCGCGCCCGAGGCGCTCCGCCGCCTCCCGGACGTCGGGATCGATCGTGCCGTCGACCCGGGACCCGTCCGCGGCGAACACCAGGACACCGGGGGCGAGGGAGTCCGGCGGGACGACGACCTGCCCGTCGGAGGCGTCGTCGACCACGGTGATCATCGCGGCGGCCCGATCGTCGAGGACGCGGTCGATGTCGCGGCTCGCGGTCCGCGCGAGCAACAGCTGGATCCCGAGCCCGACGACCACCATCGAGACCGCCATCAGCGCGACCGTGGAGCCGACGATCTTGGTCCGGAAGGAGCGTGGCGCGAGACCCCGTCGCCGCGGTGCGGGGTCGTCGTACGGCGCGCTCATCACCTCAGTGTGTAACCCACGCCCCGGACCGTGGTGAGGTTGAGCGGCGAGCCGACCTGCTCGAGCTTCACCCGGATCCGGCGGATGAAGGTGTCGACGGTGTTGTCGCTGACCATCGCCTCGTGCGGCCACGCGGCGGCCACGATCGCCCGCCGCCGGACCACCTCTCCCGGCCGCGACGTGATCGCACCCAGCATCCGGAACTCCGTGGGCGTCAGCAGCACCTCGTGCCCCTGACAGGTCAGCGAGTGCCGAGCCGGGTCCAGCACCAGCTCGGTGGGCGCCGAGACGGCCGACACCGACCGGCCGCGCTTGGCCAGCGCCTCGACGCGGACGACCAGCTCCTTCACGTCGAAGGGCTTGGCGAGGTAGTCGTCGGCCCCCGCGCTGAAGCCGGCGAGCTTCTCGTGCATGGCCCCGAGCGCGGTGAGGAAGATGACCGGCGCGGTCTGTCCCGCCGAACGCAGGGCCTGGCAGACGTCGCGACCGTCGGAGTCGGGCAGCCCGATGTCGAGCACGACCACGTCCAGGGACTCGTCCTCGGCGAACCGGCGCAGCGCCTCGCCGCCGTCGTAGGCCGTCGTCACCGTGTGGCCGGTCAGGCGCAGCGCCTCGGAGACCACCCGGCGGATGGCCGGGTCGTCCTCGCACAGTCCGACGTGCACCATGACCCCATTGTGCGGCTCCGACCTGACGACAACCTGACCGCTCGGCCGGGCTCAAGTAGCCTCAGCGCCGTGCTGGCGTCGGGCGGGGCGGACAAGGGGCGGGTCCAGTCCGTCAGCCGCGCCACCGAGCTGCTCAACGCGGTCGCGAGAGCCGTCGGCTCCGAGGCGACGGCGCGGGAGCTGGCCGTCACGACGGGCCTCAACCGGGCCACCGCCTACCGGATCCTGCGCACGCTGGAGGCCCACGGCCTCCTGAACCGCGATCCCTACACCCGCGAGTACAGCATCGGCACCGCCATCGTGGACCTCGCCCGGGCCGCGCCCGCGGAGACCTGGTCGACACGGGCGCACGAGATGCTCAAGACCCTGTCGCTGCAGACCCGGGAGACCGTGGCACTGTCGCTGGACGAGGACGGCGACCTCCGGTTCGTCGACGAGGTGCGGCCGCCGGACACCGAGGGCGACAGCTGGCTCGGCGCCTCGGCCGCCCCTCTGCATGCGACCTCGGCCGGGAAGGTGTTCCTGGCCTACGCACGGCGCCCGCTCGCGGCGTACGTCGACGACCCCCCGGTCCGCTACACCGACAACACCCTCGCGACCATGGCCGCGCTGCGCGACGAGCTCGACCAGGTGCGCTCCCGCGGCTACGCCCTGTGCCGCGGCGAGTTCGACGCCGACAGCTGGGGCGTCTCGGCGCCCCTGCTCAACGGCGACCAGAAGCTGCTCGGCGTCCTCAGCTGCTGGGGTCCTGCCTCGCGGGGCGAGGCCGAACGGTTCGCTGCCCTCGGGTCCCTGATCCGCGACGCGGCCCGGCGGATGACGGCGCGCCCATGACCACCACGCGGATCCCTGGCTACGTGCTCACCGACCACGCGGTCGACGTCCCTCTCGACCACGAGCACCCGGACGACGGCCGCACGATCGAGGTGTTCGGTCGCGAGGTGGTCGCCGTCGACAAGGAGCACGACGACCTGCCGTGGCTGGTGTTCCTCCAAGGAGGGCCGGGAGGCAAGTCACCCCGGCCCGGCGCCGGGGAGGGCGGGTGGCTCGGCCACGCGACGAAGACGCACCGGGTCCTGCTGCTCGACCAGCGCGGCACCGGCCGCAGCACGCCGTTGACCCGGCTCACGGTGACGGGCTGGTCGGATGCCGACATCGCGGCGTACCTCCGGCACTTCCGCGCCGACAGCATCGTGCGGGACGCCGAGGTGCTGCGAGGTCGGCTGGCCGGCGGGAAGAAGTGGGAGACGCTGGCGCAGAGCTACGGCGGCTGGGTGACGATGACGTACCTCTCGCTGGCGCCGGAGGGTCTCGACGCGTGCTACGTGCTCGGTGGCCTGCCGGGACTGACCGCCACCGCCGACGACGTCTACGCACGTACCTACCCGCGGGTGGCCGACAAGAACGCGGCCTACTACGCCCGCTTCCCCGAGGACGTGGCCGCCGTCCGCCGGATCGCGGACCACCTCGACGCCGAGGAGGTGCTGCTGCCCGACGGCGACCGGCTGACGACCCGACGGTTCCGGCGGCTGGGCGCGGTGTTCGGCATGAGCTTCGGCTACGAGCGGCTGCACTGGGTGCTCGACGAGGCGTGGCACGGAGACCTTCTCTCCGACGTCTTCCTGCACCAGGTGATGGAGGAGACCGGGCACGTCGACGGGCCGCTGTTCCCGTTGCAGGAGTACATCTACGGCCAGCCCGGCTCCGGCGCGACCGCGTGGGCGGCGGAGCGGGCGATGGCCGCCCGACCGGAGTTCGCCGACGCCGCCGACCCGCTGCTCTTCACCGGCGAGATGTTCTACAGCTGGATGTTCGAGGAGGTCCGCGCGCTGAGGCCGTTCCGCGGCGCGGCCGAGAAGCTGGCGACCGACGACGACTGGGGTCCCGTCTACGACCTCGAGCGGCTGGCTGCGAACGACGTGCCGGTCCTCGCCGTCGTCTACTTCGACGACATGTACGTCGACTCGGGTCTGCAGCTGGAGACCGCGAGGTACGTCGGGAACGCGCGCGCCTGGGTCACCAACGAGTACGAGCACGACGGCATCCGCGCCGACGGCGCCCGCATCCTCGGCCGGCTGATGGACATGCGCAACGGGAAGGTCTAGGTCCCGTCGCGTCGGGGCGGTCCCCACACGAGGATCAGCTCCGCCGGCTCGTCCGACTCGTTGGCGATCCCGTGCACCTCGGCCGTCGGCACGTACGCCGCGTCGCCGGCCCGCAACGTCGTCCGCTCGCCGCCGCTGGTCATCACGAGCTCGCCGCTGAGGACGACGTACAGCTCCTCGGAGTCCTCCGGCGTGCAGCTCTCCGGGTCGCCCGCGGCGTGCAGGTGCGCGCCCTCGCTGGTGCCGGGCTCGAACCGGTAGTGGACCACGCGGCTCGGCAGCCGGCTGTCCGGGAAGTACCGCTCGAGGGTCAGCTCGCCGGCGCCGTCGTACAGGGCGGTCCGTTCGGTCGCGCTTCCGCTGCGGTGCAGGTCCACGGTCGTCACTGTAGGCAGCCGGGGTGGGCGGTGAGTGAGGGTCGGTTTCGGCACACGGGCGGTGAGTGAGTGTTGGTTTCGGCGGACGGGCGGTGAGTGAGGGTTGGTTCGCGACGCTCGAACCAACCACTCACTCACCGCCACCCCGGCAGAACCGACCACTCACTCACCGCCGACCGCAGCGATCGGCCTAGGGTTGGAACGTGACCGGGTACCCCGTCCTGCTCCACACCGCCATCGACGCCCGCGACTGCCGCGGGCTGGCCGAGTTCTACCGACGGCTGCTGGGCCTGCACTACCGCGAGGGCGAGGAGCCGCCGACCGACGGCAGCCCGGACGACGCCGACTGGCTGGTGCTGCTCGACGCCGACGGACGGCGGGTGGTGACGGTCCAGCAGAAGCTCGACACCACGCCGCCGACGTGGCCCTCGGAGGAGGTGCCGATGCAGATGCACCTGGACTTCAAGGTCCCGACCGTCGAGGACCTCGAGCACCATCGGCGGCACGCCCTCGAGCTCGGAGCCCGCGAGCTGTACGACCGGTCCCAGGACGACGGCGAGCCCTTGTACGTGCTCGCCGATCCGGCCGGGCACCCGTTCTGCCTGCTCGTGCAGTAGCCCCGTAGGTTCGACGGATGGACGCGTTCGACGTGGTGGACTGGCGACGGCGCGTGTTCGCGCTGTACGCCGCGGTGCGGGACGAGACGGACCCGGCGACCGCGCACGCGCGCTGGCGCGAGGAGCGCGACCACTTGTTCGCCCACCACCCGGCCTCACCCCTGCTCCCCCGGGCCCGCGAGGGCTTCCGGGGCCTGAACGTGGCGGCCTACGACCCGGCGTGGCGGTTCGAGGTCGAGGTGCGGCCCACCGAGCCGACGCCGTGGGAGGTGCCGACCGGCACCGACGGGCTCGTCACCTTCGAGCAGGCGGGTGTGGTGACCCTGCAGGGCCTGGGCGACCTGGACGTGTGGCGGCTGACGTCGTACGCCGGTGGGATCTTCGTGCCGATGCGCGACGCCGGCTGTGGGCGGCCCGGCGGTGCGTACGGCGGCGGTCGCTACCTCCTGGACACCGTCAAGGGCGCCGACCTCGGCGGGGACGGTGGCCGGTTGGTGCTCGACCTCAACTTCGCCTACGCCCCGTCGTGCGCGTACGACCCGGCCTGGGCCTGCCCCTTGGCACCGCCCGGCAACCGCATCGCCACCGAGGTGCCGGTCGGCGAGCTGCAGCTCACGTGACGGTCGGCACCAGGGGCAGCCGCAGGACGATCGTGTCACCCGAGAAGCTGAGCCGGCCAACAGCCACGGCGGCCGCCTGACTGGGGGCCGCCCAGCGCGGGTCACGGGTCGACAACGCCTCCGGCGACCGTCCGCCGCGCCACGCGGACCCCGGTCCGGTCGCCCGTCAGGTGCGCCACCAGGTCGTCGCCGGCAGCCTCGAGCGCGGCGTCGGTCATCGCGCCCAGCGCGTCCAGGATGAAGAGGGCCGCGGTCGTGTCCTCGCGGAGCGCCGTACGACGGCCCTGTCGCCAGTTCCAGCGCCGACAGGTGACGCCGGAGTCGTCGCACCACACCACCTCGCCGAGGTCGGGGTGCTCGACGACGTCGGCCCCGTCGGCGACGGTGTCGAACGGCTCCTCCCCCGTCGCCCTGACCAGACGAGGCGGGCCTTGGTACCGGAGCAGGTCCTCCCCGCCGACCGGCACCTGGTGGAGGACGGAGATCGCGTTGTAGACGTCGGTCAGCCGATTGACTCTGGGCAGCCCCGCGGGCGCGCGACGGGTGAGCGCCTCCAGGCTGTTGCGGGTCCGTTGCGGCTTGGCGCCGAAGGCCCGGTAGGCCTCCCGCCAGGCCGCCACGTGCGCGAGCTCCTCGACCGGCTGCTGCTCGAGGGTGCGGCTCGCGAAGCCCTCCGCCTCACTCAGGAGTGCCTCGCTCGCCTGGTCGCCCGGCCCGGGCGTCAGACCCTCGACCGCCAGCAGGAGGACGCGGTAGTCGGGGCGGAGGGAGAAGACGGCGGCGTCGACGAACGCGCCGGCCAGGTACCCGTCCAGGTCGTCCACCGCGTCATTCTGGCAGCCGGCCACGCTGATTGACTGAACGTTCAATCTGGGACAGCATCACCCGGGTGAGCAGCGCGGACGTGGTGGTCGTCGGGGGCGGCACGATCGGCGCGTGGACCGCGTGCTTCCTGGCCGAGTCCGGTCGGTCCGTGGTGCTCGTCGAGGCCGCCACGCTGGGAGCCGGGGCGAGCAGCCGCGCGGCCGGGATGGTGCGGGCCCAGGGCGGGACCGAGGCGGCGATCCGGCTGGGCATGTTCAGCCGGGACTTCTACGGCGGCCAGCCCGAGCGCTACCCGCTGGACTCCGGGTTCGTCGCGCAGGGGTACCTGATGCCCTGCTTCACCGACGCCGAGGTCGTCGCGGCCCACGAGCGCATCGTCCTCCAGCGCTCGCTCGGCCTGGACGTGGAGTGGTGGGACGCCGACGAGGTCGACCGCCGCGACACGGGCCTGGCCGCGGGCGCGACGCTGGGAGCGTCGTACGCCGCCGGCGACGGCTACATCGACGCGCCCCGCAACGTGCTGGCCTACACCGCCGCCCTGGTGCACCTCGGCGTCGAGGTGCGTGAGCGCTGCGCCTTCACGGGGTTACGGGTCGCCGGGGGCCGGGTCACCGCGGTCGAGACCAGCGACGGCCCGATCGAGACAGGAGCCGTGGTGCTGACCGGCGGGCCGGACCTGGCCGCGGTCGGCGCGCTGGCCGGCGCACGCGTCGCGGCGTTCGGCACGCGGCACCAGGTGATGGTGACCGCACCGGTGACCGAGGTCGACGTGCACGCGCTGCCGATGGTCTTCGACCTGGCGTCCGGGATCTACTGGCGACCCGGCGACGACGGCGGCCTCCTCTGGGGCATGAGCAACCCCGACGAGCCACCCGGTCCCGCCCGCGAGGTCGACTGGCCGTACCTCGAGAAGATGCGCCGGCGCGTCGACGCGCTGTTCCCGGCGGCGGCGGGCCTCGGCGTACGCCGGGCGTGGGCCGCCACCATCGACTACACGCCCGACCACCTACCGATCATCGGACCGGTCCTCCGCGAGGACGGACCGGTCGACGGCGCCGTCGTCGCCAGCGCGGGCGGCCACGGGATGATGTGGGGCCCCGGCGTCGCGCGCGCCGCGGCCGACCTCCTGCTCGACGGTCGCTCCGACCTCCTCGACCTCACCGACCTCGGCCTCGACCGGTTCGACGCCGACGGACGCAGCCGCCTGGCCGCGGACCCGATCACCCTGCCCTTCCCCGAGAGGACCCGCTGAACCGTGGACCTGACCCCGCACGTCGCTGATGTCGCCACCGCCGAGCTCGAGGACTGGGGTCCGCTCGCGGAGGCCACCGGACCCGAGATGACCACCCGCGGCCTGACGGTGTGGGAGGACGGTGCCGTCTCCGGCGGGATCTGGGAGTGCACGCCCGGCCCGTCGTACTGGGTCCAGGACGAGCACGAGGTCATCCATCTCGTGACCGGGAGGATGACCGTCACCCGCGAGGGCGGCGAGCCGGTCGAGCTGACCGCCGGCGACATGGCGGTCTTCCCGAGGGGCTGGGCCGGCACCTGGGACATCCACGAGACCGTGCGGAAGGTCTACGCGATCTTCTGAGCAGGCGGGTGTAGAACCACGGCATGCGTCGGTGGGTCGCGGCAGTGCTGGCCGGGTGGTTGGTCGCGGGGCTGGTCGCGCTCTCCGGCTGCGGAGGCGACGCGTCGTCGGGCACGACCGTGAAGGGGCCCGACGGGGACATCGACTGCGCCGACGTCATCACCGGCGAGGAGGGCGTCGCGCTCAGCTGGGACACCCGGACCGACATCCTTGACGTCGAGGCGGTCGACGGCAGCTGCCGGCTGGACTACCAGAGCCTGGGCAGCGTCACGGTCGGCGAGCTGGAGGGTACGTCGCCCGCACACCGGCGCGTCGAGGACGCCTGCTCGAAGCTCACCGTCGACACGGACCTGACCGCCGACCTGATCGGCGGCGGCACGGGCTGCGTCACCGGCCTGGACCCGGCCACCCAGACCGGCGAGGCCGAGCTGGTGCTGCTCACCCAGGACGACGCGGCGGTCCGCGTCACGATCGACGCGAAGGCGCCGGTGGACGACAGCCACCTGCGTGCGGGCTTCCGCGCCCTCGAGCGTGAGGCGCAGGCGCACTGGTAGTCGGCCCGCCCGCACCGGGCGGACCTCATACGGTCATCAGCGCGTCCACCACCTGGTCGACGTGGTGGGCGAACGCCCGCCCTCGAGGCAACAGCTCCGGGGTGGCGTGCGCGACCTGGGCGTGGCCGAGGAACGACGTGTAGGCCAGGAGGCCACGGTCCCGGGCGCGCGCAGGCGAGAGTCCGAGCTCGATGTAGAGCTGGGTGAGGAACGCCAGCCGTCGCTTGGTCACCCGGCGCAGCGTGGTCGCCACCAGCGGGTGGGTCGCATTCGCCTGGAGGGCCAGCTCGACGGTCCCCGCAGGCCCGGTCGAGCCGTCCGGCACCGATGCGAAGGCCAGGTGCAGGAGGTTGTGGAGCCGGGTCGTGGCGTCGTCGGACTCGCCGATGGCACCGATCACGCGCTCGGTGTCCCGCCGCTCCCAGAGCGCGAGCGTGTCCTCGAGCAGCTCGTTCCGGTCGGCGAAGTGCCAGTAGAAGCTGCCCTTGGAGACACCGAGCTCCTTCGCGAGCGGCTCGACCGCGACGGAGGCAAGCCCTCCACGTGCCACAGCCGCGAGCGCCGCTTCCGTCCAGTGCCTCGCGGTGAGCGATTCCCTTTTACCCGTTGGCATGACCACGACCATACGCTACCGTATGGTCAGTCCTCCATACGGAGGCGTATGGAGAGGAATCACATGTCAGCTCAGAGCCTCACCGTCCGGTCCCATGCCGGGCGCGTCACCGCCGTGTCAATGCCCCGCACCCCGCTGCTCGCCTGCGCGCTGCCGCGGATCGACTGGTCCGATGCGTATGCCGTCGCGCTCCCCCGCCGCGCACCGGTTCGTCCGCCCGAGGAGTGGGCCGACGCCATCTTCCGTGCCCCACCTCCCCTCGTCCGGGTCCTGTTCGGGGCCCGCGAGGTCCTGGTCCGGCTGGTCGGGATCGAGCGCGGCACCCGCCACGCCTTCGACCTCGTGTCCTCGAGCCCGAACGAGGTGCTGCTGGGCATCGACCAGAAGCACCTGGGCTTCCGGGCGTCCGTGCTCGTCCGGGCCGACCGGGTCGTGGTGAGCACGATCGTCGAGGTCCGCAACCGCCGCGGTCGTGCGTACTCGGCCCTCGTCCGGAGGATCCATCCCCTCGTCGTGCGCAGCTCGCTCGCCCACGCCGCCCGCAAGCTCGAGGTGACCTCGTGATCGCGGCGGTGCGGCGGTTCCCGCTGGTCGCAGTACGGCACCTCGGCCCCGATCCTGCGGCGGCTCGGGTTCGTCGAGACGGCGGCGGTGCACACGCTCCAGTCGCGACCCGCGGTACCTCGGGTTCGTGCGGGTCGTGTGCCTGAGGAAGCGCTATGGCGCGTTCTCAGGCACACGACCCTACAAAGCGAGACCTCAGCGCAGGTCGAACCGGTCGTTGTCCATGACCTTCGCCCAGGCGGCGACGAAGTCGGTCACGAACTTCTCGCCGGCGTCGGCGCTGGCGTAGACCTCGGCGATCGCCCGCAGCTGCGAGTTCGAGCCGAAGACCAGGTCCACCGCAGACGCCGTCCAGCGCACCTCGCCGCTGGCGACGTCGCTGATGTCGAAGACGTTCTCCGCCGACTGCGAGGCCTTCCAGGCCGTCCCGCCGGCGAGCAGGTGGACGAAGAAGTCGTTGGTCAGCTGTCCGGGCCGGTCGGTCAGCACGCCGACCGAGGATCCCCCGGCGTTGGCGCCCAGGGCGCGCAGGCCGGCGACGAGCACCGCCATCTCCGGGGCGCCGAGGCCGAGCAGGTAGGCCCGGTCGACCAGCAGCGTCTCGGGCGAGAGCTTCTCGCCGGCCCGCAGGTAGTTGCGGAAGCCGTCGGCCCGCGGCTCGAGGCTCGCGAACGACTCGACGTCGGTGTCCTCCTGCGTCGCGTCGGTCCGGCCCGGGGTGAACGGCACCGTCACGTCGTGACCGGCGTCGCGCGCGGCCTTCTCGACCGCAGCCGCGCCACCGAGCACGATCAGGTCGGCCAGCGAGACCTTGGCACCGGACGACTGCTCGTTGAACTCCTGCCGCACCCGCTCCAGCACGGCGATGACCTCCTCGACGCCGGCGTTGGACTCCCAGCCGCGCTGGGGCTCCAGCCGGATGCGCGCGCCGTTCGCGCCGCCCCGCTTGTCGGTCTGGCGGAAGGTGGCCGCCGACGCCCAGGCCGCGCCGACCAGCTGGCTGACCGAGAGCCCGGAGGCGAGCACCTTCTCCTTGAGGGCGGCCACGTCGGCGTCACCCACGAGCTCGTGGTCCGCGGCCGGCACCGGGTCCTGCCAGAGCTGTGCCTCCGGCACCCACGGACCGAGGTACCGCGTGACCGGACCCATGTCGCGGTGCAGCAGCTTGTACCAGGCCTTGGCGAAGGCCAGCCGGAACGCGTCGTTGTCCTCGTGGAAGCGCCGCGAGATCTGCTCGTACGCCGGGTCCTCGCGCAGCGCGAGGTCGGTGGTGAGCATCGTGGGCTTGCGCTTCGGGCCGTCGAAGGCGTCGGGGATGGTGGCCTCGGCATCCTTGGCCGTCCACTGCTTCGCACCGGCGGGCGACTCGGTGAGCTCCCACTCGTAGCCGAAGAGGTTGTCGAAGAAGCCGCTGCCCCACTTCGTCGGCGTCGGGGTCCAGGTGACCTCGAGCCCGCTGGTGATGGCGTCGGCACCCTTGCCCGTGCCGTAGGTGCTCGCCCAGCCCAGGCCCTGGCTCTCCAGCGGCGCGCCCTCCGGCTCGGGCCCGACGTGGTCGCCGCCGCCGGCGCCGTGGGTCTTGCCGAAGGAGTGGCCGCCCGCGATCAGGGCGACGGTCTCCTCGTCGTTCATCGCCATCCGGCGGAACGTCTCGCGGATGTCGCGCGCGGCCGCGATCGGGTCCGGGTTGCCGTTCGGGCCCTCGGGGTTGACGTAGATCAGGCCCATCTGGACCGCGCCCACGGTCGGCGCCAGCTCGCGGTCGCCGCTGTACCGCTCGTCGCCGAGCCAGGTGTCCTCCTGGCCCCAGAAGATCTCCTCGGGCTCCCAGACGTCCTCGCGGCCGAAGGCGAACCCGAAGGTCTCGAAGCCCATCGAGTCCAGGGCGACGTTGCCCGCGTAGACGAGCAGGTCCGCCCAGGAGATCGCCGCACCGTACTTCTGCTTGACCGGCCACAGCAGACGCCTGGCCTTGTCGAGGTTGGCGTTGTCCGGCCAGCTGTTGAGCGGCGCGAACCGCTGGCTGCCGTCGCCGGCGCCGCCGCGACCGTCCTCGATCCGGTAGGTGCCGGCGGCGTGCCAGCTCAGCCGGATCATCAGCCCGCCGTAGTGGCCGAAGTCCGCGGGCCACCAGTCCTGCGAGGTGGTCAGCACGTCCAGGACGTCCTGCCGCAGGGCCTCGATCTCCAGGCCGGCGAAGGCCTCGCGGTAGTCGAAGTCGGCGGCGTACGGGCTGCCCTTGGGGTTGTGCTGGTGCAGCGGACCGAGGTCCAGCTGGTTGGGCCACCAGTCCTGGTTGGTGTGGGGCCGGCCCTTCTTGGGCTCGGGGGCGTCGATGACGGGGTTCTCGCTCTCGGACACGGGTGTCCTGCTCCTTCTCTCGATGGGTCGTTCAGGCAGCACAGGCGGGGCAGAGGCCCCAGTAGACGACCTCGGCCTCGTCGATCACGAAGCCGCCGGCGTCGGAGGCCACCAGGCACGGCGCGTCCCCGACGGCGCAGTCGACGTCGGCGATCACGCCGCACGAGCGGCACACCACGTGGTGGTGGTTGTCGCCGACCCGCGACTCGTAGCGCGCGACCGAGCCGCGCGGCTGGATCCGCCGCACCAGACCTGTTTCGGTCAGCGTGCGCAGGCTGTCGTAGACCGCCTGGTGCGAGACGTCCGGCAGGTCGCGTCGTACGGCGCCGATCAGCGCGTCCGTGTCGGCGTGCGGCAGCTCGTGGACGGCGGCCAGCACGGCCAACCGGGGCCGCGTCACCCGCAGCCCCGCTCCCCGCAACCGCTGGGAGATGTCCGCACCCGAGGTCACCCCTCGATCCAACCGCCCATTCTTGAACGAGTCAAGAAACCCCGAGGGGGTTCACTTCCGCGAAGGCAGCGCGGCGGTCGTGCTGTCGTCTCCCTGGGTGGAGTCGACGGCCGGCTCCGTGACGCTGAGCGAGGCGTTGATCGCCGCGTCGTCGCCCACGTAGTTGATGTTCAGGCCGAGGGAGAGATCACCGCCCGGGGCGGCGTTCGGCAGCAGGCACCGCAGTCGGGCGACCTTGGTGCCGCCGTTGCCGGCCATCGGCGTGACCGCGGTGCAGGTCCAGGCGCTCGTCACGGTCACGAAGTTGGTCATGCCCGTGGCGTTCACCATCAGCTGGAGGTCGGCAGCACCGCCGGTCAGGGACACCGGGACGTCCACCCGCATCGGCAGGCCCGGCGAGTCCGGGCGCGGGGTCAGCACCAGGTTGCCGACGCTCGCGGCCACGCTGTTGCTCTGGGTCTCCTGGGTCGCCTGCACCGTGTCGGAGGAGGTGGGCGTGGCGCCCGGCGTGGGGTCCGTCGTCGCGGAGGTCGTCGGTCCGCCGGTGGCCGTCGGGTTGCCTGTGGGCAGCGCCGTGGGTCCGCCGGACGTCGGGTGCGCGGTCGGCACCGTTGTCGGCCCGCCGGTCGGCTGACCCGAGGTGGGCGCCGAGGTCGGACCGCCGGTGGGACCGCCCGTGGGCAGGCCGGTCGGCCCGGTGGTGGTGCCGGTCGGCACGCCGGCCGTCGCGGAGGAGGTGGGGCCGCCCGCGGTCGCGGCGATGGTCGGGTCGCCGACGGCGTCGGTGCTGTCCTTCGGGTCCGCCACGGCGTTGCCGGTGGGCTGGCTTCCGGGTTGGCGGGCCACGTCGGAGACGACCTGGTCCGGTCCCGGATCGGCCGACGGCTCCTTGGCCAGCGGCGCACTGAAGACGGCGATCATGGCGACGAGCGCAACCGTGGAGGTGGAGGCGACGACGGCCATGCTGGCCGCCCCACCCTTGACCAGTCCCACGATCGAGGCCTTCACGCCCAGGCCACCGGCGCCGGCGCCAGTGCCGGTGCCGGTGCCGGTGCCGATCGTGCCCAAGGACCCGGAGGCCGCGGCGGCACCGTGGGCCTGGCCGACGAGGTGGAGGTACGCCGGCGCGGCCGCACCGAGCACCAGCGGGGCCAGCACCATGCCGAGGCGGGCGTTGACCGAGTCGAGCTCGGTCAGCGCGCTCGCGCAGTAGTGGCACTCGGCGACGTGCCCGTCGACCTTCTTGCTCTGTCCCGGCGTCAGCCCGCCGCGGACGGCGCCGGACAACAGCGGCCACACCTCCGCACAGGTCGTGGTGGGAGCGCCGACCAGGTGGGCGTCGAGGTACGCGCGGCGCAGACCCTCCCGGGCTCGGTAGCCGAGCGCCGAGACACCGCCGACGTTGATGCCGAGGATCGTCGCGATCTCCTCGCGGTCGGCCCCCTCGACGAAGGACAGCCAGAGGACCGTCTGCCAGCGGTCCGGCAGGGCGCCGAACGCGCGGGCCAGGGTGGTCTTCTCGTAGACGGTGTCGAACAGGGAGTCCTCGGGCGGGGCGTCCGGGTCGGCAGCCGTCTCCGGGTCGTCGGCGACCACGAGGCGGCGCACGCGACGCGAGGAGTCGACCGCGACGGTGCGGACGGTCTGCAGCAGGTAGGGACGGAACGCCGACTGGGGACCGCCGCCGGCGCGGATGCGGAGGAGCAGCTTCTCGAAGGCCTCGGCGACGACGTCGTCGGCCGCCGCGTGGTCGGTGAGGGTGCGGGCCAGGGCCGTGGCGGCCGGCTGGTGGCGGCGGAAGAGCTCGGCGTACGACGCCTGCTCACCGGTCCGCGCGCGGGCCACGAGCTCCGCGTCACCGAGGCGGTTCAGCTCCTCGCCGTGCTCCACGTGTCGTCTTCCTCAGCCTTCGGCAACCGGACTGTACCGGGGAGGCGCAATCCGCCACGGCACGTCATGCTGACCTCACCGGGGCCGTTCCCTCCACGAGGGAGCCGGGGAAGGCTCCACGAGGGAGTGTGACATGGATCGGGACCCGCTGGGGTGGACCGTGAAACGTCATGTCGTCGACGTGGCGTTCCGCGAGCTCGACCAGCCCCGGCTCACCCTTCCCGACACCCTCCTGGTCGGCCAGGCGGGCCCGGAGGACGCGCTGGACGGGCGTCTCGAGATCCCCGTCTACATGCCTGCGTCCATCGACACGTGACGTCGGGCCCAGGACCGGAGAGCCGTCCCCCGCGTGGTCCAGTCCGGTGGTGGGTCAGGACAGCCGGACCCGCGGGTCGATGACGCTGTAGAGGACGTCCACGACGATGTTGGCGCAGACGATCAGGGTCGCCCCGATCAGCACGGTCGCGGAGATGATCGGCAGATCGGTCCGCTGCACGGCGTCGAGCGCCGCGAGGCCGAGGCCCTGGATGCCGAAGATCTTCTCGGTGAACACGGTGCCCGCCAGCAGGCCGGCGAAGTCGAGTCCGAAGATCGTCACGATCGGCACGATCGCGGCGCGCAGCCCGTGCTTGAAGACGACCCTCTTCTCCGAGAGCCCCTTGGCCCGGGCCGTGCGGACGTAGTCCTCGCCCAGGGTGTCGACCATGCTGCCGCGGCTGAACCGGGCGTACTGCGTCGCGAAGCCGATGCCGATCATCAGCCAGGGCAGCATCATCCCGCCGACGTACTTCGCCGGGCCGTTCTCGAACGGCGAGAAGTAGCCGGTGGCCGGGAAGACCCCCAGCGCCTGCACCAGGTAGAGGTAGGCGAGCAGCAGCAGCAGGTAGAACGGGATGGCGTTGATGAACAGGCTGGTGCTGACGATCGCCTTGTCGGCGGCCGTCCCGCGTTTTCGCGCCGCGAAGACGCCGGTGGACAAGCCCATGATCAGGAAGCAGATCGCGCCGCCGACGGCGACCGACAAGGTGGCCGGGAACCGCTTCCACAGGTAGTCGAAGACGTTGACGCGGTACTTGAACGAGACGCCCATGCAGGGCCAGTCGCAGTTGATCGAGATGCCGCCGGCCCGGATCTCACGTCCCTTGACGAACCCGCTCATGTACTCGACGTACTGCTTCGGCGCCGGCCGGTCCAGCCCCATGCCGTGCCGGATGTTGTCCAGCCGCTGCGGGGTGCACCGCGACTCCGGGCAGTACGCCAGGGCCGGGTCGTTGGGGCCGTAGAAGAAGATCGCGAAGACGACCATCGAGACGGCGATGACCACGAGCAGGCCGGCCACCAGCCGCCTGACGACGTACCCGAACATGAGCGGATCGTCGACCCGGTACGTCGGCGCGGGCAACGATTCGGTGGCAAACGAAGGTCGAAGCGTGACGTAGTCGGGTTGTCGTGATGCTTCCGTGACCACACCTCGCTGGTCGAGGAGGTTGCGCCAGCAACCGTCACGAGACCCGTGAGAGGCACGCCGACCGGCCACGAGGTCTCGTGACGAGCCTTCGGCCCTCCTCGACCGGCGCCTACGTCAGGCGTACCCGGGGGTCGATGACGCTGTAGAGGACGTCGACGACGATGTTGGCGAACACGATCAGCCCGGCGGCGATGAGCACGCAGGCCGAGACCATCGGCAGGTCCACGCGTCGCTCCGCGTCCAGGCCGGCGAGGCCGAGGCCCTGGATGCCGAAGATCTTCTCCACGAAGATCGTGCCGGTCAGCAGGCTGGCGAAGTCGAGCCCGAAGATCGTCACCACCGGCACGATGGCGGCGCGCAGGGCGTGCCGCACGATGATGCGGCCCTCCCGGACGCCCTTGGCGCGCGCGGTGCGGACGTAGTCCTCCCCCATCACCTCGATCATGCTGCCCCGGCTGAAGCGCGCGTAGTACGACGCCGAGGCGATCCCGATGACCAGCCACGGCAACAGCAGGCCGTTGGCGAACGCGATCGGCCCCTCGGTGAACGGTGAGTGGTAGCCGGTCTCCGGGAACCACCCGAGCCGGTTGACGAAGTAGAGCCAGGCGAGCAGGAACAGCAGGTAGGACGGCACGGCGTCGACGAACAGGCTGGAGCTGATGATCGCCTTGTCGCTGGTGGTCCCGCGTCTTCGGGCCGCGACGATGCCGATCCCGACGCCCAGCACCAGGAAGCAGGCCGCGCCGCCGAGGGCGACCGACAAGGTCGCGGGCACGCGGTCCATCAGGTAGGTGCGCACGTTCACGCCGTACTTGAAGGAGACGCCCATGCACGGCCATGCGCAGTCGATCGTGAGACCGCCGTTGGAGATGGTGCGGCTCTTGACGTAGCCGCTCATGTACTCGAGGTACTGCTGGGGCGCCGGCCGGTCCAGGCCCATGTTGTGGTGGATCTGCTCGAGCTTGGCCGGGGTGCAGCGGGTGTCCGGGCAGTACTGGTAGGCCGGGTCGTTCGGGCCGTAGAAGAACAGGGCGAAGGTGGCGATCGAGACCACCACGAGGACCAGGACGCCGGCGACCAGCCGCCGGACGACGTATCCGAACACGGGGTCAGTGCACCACGTCGCGCAGGATTCCCAGGAATCGCTCGAGCAGAGGTGGCCAGGCGAAGGCCGACGGGCGGGTGTAGCCGAGCACGATCGCCGGCGGGTACGGCGCCGGGCCGTGCCGCAGCACGTCCAGCCCGACCAGCAGGAGGCCGCCGGCGAGCACTCCATCACGGGGCGATGACGGGCTGTCACAGACTGATGTCGAGAAAGCACCTGTGGCTCCGACGTCTCCTCCGACAGCACGACCACCAAGAGAGGAACCATCGTGAAGTACGTGATCCTGATCCACTCCAACCCCCAGCCGTGGGGCCACCCGACCGACCAGCTCACCGAGGAGGGCCGGCAGCAGAGCCAGGAGTTCCACGACGAGGCGGGCCGCGGCTTCGACGCGCTGATGGAGGAGATCAACGCCTCCGGCGAGTTCGTCACCGCGCTGGCCCTGGCCGACCCGGCGTCCAGCACGCTCTTCGGCTGGAGCCCCGAAGGGCACCTGCGGACGGACGGGCCGTACGCCGAGACCAAGGAGCAGCTGGCCGGGTTCTTCCTGATCGACTGCGCGACCCGGGAGCGGGCCGAGGAGATCGCCGACCACTTCGCCCAGCCCGGCGGCACGATCGAGCTGCGGCCCTCGATGTGGGGCGACGGCGAGGACGCGTGAGCCCGCCCCCCGCGTCGTACGAGGACGAGTGGCGGGACGCGTCGCCGCACGTCCTCGCGGCGCTGCTGCGGAGGTACGGCGACTTCGAGGCCTGCGAGGACGCCGTGCAGGAGTCGCTGGTCGCGGCCGCCCGGCAGTGGCCCGAGGAGGGGACGCCCGACGACCCGAAGGCGTGGCTGATCAGGGTCGCGTCGCGGCGGCTGATCGACGCCCGCCGATCGGAGCGGGCGCGCGGCGACCGGGAGCTGGCGGCCGGCCTCGAGGAGCCGGGGCCGGTCAGCGCGCGCGACGACTCGCTGGCCCTGTTGCTCCTCTGCTGCCACCCGGCCCTGAGCCGGCCCTCCCAGGTGGCCCTGACGCTGCGGGCCGTCGGCGGTCTCGGTACGGACCGGATCGCCCGTGCGTTCCTGGTGCCGGAGTCGACGATGGCCCAGCGGATCAGCCGGGCCAAGGCCCGGTTGCGCGACCTGGACGCACCCTTCGCCGTGCCTGCGCCGGCCGAGCTGCCGGCGCGCGTGGAGGCGGTCGCCCACGTGCTGTACCTCGTCTTCACCGAGGGCCACACCGCGACCGTCGGCGCCGGTCTGGTCGACGTCTCGCTCGCCGACGAGGCCGTGCGGCTGGCGCGGCGGCTGCACGACCTGCTGCCCTCGGAGCCGGAGGTGGCCGGCCTGCTGGCGCTGATGCTGCTCACCGAGGCCCGGCGGCCGGCCCGTCTCGACGGACGACGGGACGTTGGTGCCGCTGGCCGACCAGGACCGGTCGCGCTGGGACCACGGGCTGATCGCCGAGGGCGTCTCCCTCGTCGAGGGAGCGTTGCCCGCCGGGCCCGTCGGGCCCTACCAGCTCCAGGCCGCGATCGCCGCGGTGCACGCGGAGGCGCCCTCGGCGGTCGAGACCGACTGGGCCCAGATCGAGGTGCTCTACGGCATGCTCGCCGACCTGACGCCCGGACCGGTCGTCACGCTGAACCACGCGGTGGCGGTCGCGGAGACGCGTGGCCCCGAGGCCGGTCTGGCGATGGTCGAGCCGCTGCTGGACGACCCGTCCCTGCGCCGTACCCACCGGCTCCACGCCGTGCACGCCCACCTGCTCGAGCGGGCCGGCCGCCGCGACGAGGCCCGCGCGGCGTACACCCTCGCCGCCCGTCTCGCCACCAGCATCCCCGAGCAGCGCTACCTGTCCGCGAGGGGCACCGCGGGGTCCTGACGGGCTCCGGTCCGGGTGGCCCCGACGCCGGCGGTGACCACGAAGGCGATGCCGGCGACCGCGAGGACGTCGGGGACCTGGTCCAGCAGCACCAGGCCGACCAGCAGGGCGAAGGCCGGCTCGAGGCTCATCAGCGTCCCGAACGCCGAGGTGGTCAGCCGGCGCAGGGCGAGGAGCTCGAGGGTGAACGGGACCACGGGCAGCAGGATGGCCAGGCCGATGCCGTAGAGGAGGATCTCCGGGGTGAGCCGGCCGAAGGTGCTCGGGCCGGCCACCACCGTCGCGGTCAGGGCCGCGACGGGCATGGTCACGGCCAGGGCCGTGATGCCCTCGACGGCGTCGCCGACGTGCTGGGTGAGCAGGATGTACGCCGCCCAGCAGACCGCCGCGGACAGCGCGAACGCCACGCCCACCAGGTCCACCTCGCCGCGCCACGGCTGGGTCAGCAGCAGCACGCCGGCCGCGGCGAGCACGGGCCAGACCTTGGTGCCGCCCCTGCCCCGAGCCACCGCCACGCCCAGCGGCCCCAGGAACTCCAGCGCGCTCGCCGTCCCCAGTGGCAGGCGCGCGATCGCCGCCATGAAGAGGAGCGTCACCGCGCCGGTGACCACGCCGAGCAGCACACAGGCTCGCAGGGTCCGGCCCGGGAAGTCCGCGCGGCGAGGCCGGACGACGGCCAGGAGGATGACGCCCGCCCAAGCCAGCCGCAGCCAGGCCGCACCCTCGGCGCCGATGTCGTCGATCAGGCCGACCGCACCGGCCAGGCCGATCTGCACGCAGAGCATCGACGCGACGGCCATCGACGTGCCGACGCCGGCCGCGGAGCGGTGGGCGCGCGGGGCGTCGAGCAACGTCATGGGCCCATTCGACCCGACGAGAACCGTTCGCGTCCACGTGACTTTTCTGGACATACCGTTCGGGGATCGTGAACGATGGCGCGATGGACGTCCGCCGCCTGCGGCTGCTGGTCGAGCTCGCCCGGCTCGGGTCGATGCGCGCCGTCGCCGAGGAGACCGGCGTGACGACCTCGACGGTCTCCCAGCAGATCGCCGCGCTGGCCCGCGAGGCGGGCACCGCCCTCGTCGAGCCGGTCGGCCGCAACATCCGGCTGACGCCCGCCGGCCGACGGCTGGCTCACCACGCCGTCGCGATCCTGGCCGCGGTCGAGACGGCCCGGCTGGACCTCGACCCCGACGCCGAGCCCGCCGGGGTGGTCGCGGTCGCCGGCTTCGCCTCCGCCGTCCGCCGGTCCCTGCTGCCGGTGGTGCGCGACCTGGCCACCTCGCACCCCGGCGTCCAGGTGCTCATCCACGAGTACGAGCCCATCGAGGCGCTGGAGCTCCTCGCCGTCGACGACGTCGACCTCGCTCTCGTCTACGACTACAACCTCGCGCCGCTCTCCCTGCCCGCCGACGTCGTCGCCGCTCCGCTCTGGGACGTCGAGTGGGGACTGGGCGTCCCGGCCGCCGACGGCCCGCGGCGCGGACCCGCCGACCTGGCGGCGTACGCCGACCACCCGTGGATCGTGAACTCCCGCAACACCGCCGACGAGGACGCCGTCCGCACCCTCGCCTCCCTCGCGGGCTTCACCCCGCGCATCACCCACCGCATCGACAGCCTCGAGCTCGTGGGGGACCTGATCGAGGGCGGCCGCGGCGTCGGCCTGCTGCCGGTCGCCTGGCGGGGCGGCGCCGGGGTCCGCGTCCTCCCGCTCGCGGCCCCCGGTGCCGTCCTCCGCGCGTACGCCGTCGTCCGTCGCGGTCGCGACGCCTGGCCGCCGCTGCGCGTGCTCGTCGACCGGGTGGTCGCCGGTGACTAGCACGGCGCGCCGACACGCCGACCGATGTCCCCGCGGCTCCGGTGCGCGCGCGATACAAAAGTGCTGGCCCCGCCAGGTATGAGCTTGCGGGGCCTTTGCTTGCCCGGATCCGCCTGCCCAGGGCAGGCGGACATAGGTGAAGCCCCGGAAAGTATGAGTTTCCGGGGCTTCGAGTGTCTTCCGGACCGAAGTCCTTCCGACACCCAAGTTCTATCCCTCACGGGTCGCCCCACACAAGGGTCCGTGGCGACCAATTTCGGGAGGTACGGCGTGTCGCGGATGACGCGCCGTACTTCGCGCGATCAGCCCTCGGGCTGGTAGCTGCCGGGCTCCCAGCACCGGGTCGTCACGCCGATGCGGTTCCAGGCGTTGACGGCGACCAGCAGCGCGATCAGCTGGGCCAGCGGCTCGGGCTCGAAGTGCCGCGCGGCCTCGTCGAAGACCGCCCGCGGCACGTGGCCGTCGTGGAGCAGGGTGACCGCCTCGGTCAGGGCCAGCGCCGCGCGCTCGGCGTCGCTGAACCACGGCGTCTCCCGCCACGCGCCCAGGGAGTAGAGCCGCTGCTCGGTCTCCCCCGCCGCGCGGGCGTCCTTGCTGTGCATGTCCACGCAGTAGGCGCAGCCGTTGATCGTGGAGGCGTGCAGCCGGACCAGCTCGCGCAGCCTCGGGTCCAGGCCCAGGCCGGCCACGGAGTCCAGCCGGCCCAGGGCGGCGGAGAAGCGCGGCACGAGCGCGTCGAAGTCGAGACGGGGCTCTTCGAATTTCTCTTCCATGGAAAGTAATTATCTTCCACGGAAGACACTGCGTCAAGCGTCGTCGATCTCCGTGAGCAGCCGCTCGCGTACGTCGTCCGGCGCGAACGACGCCCGGACCGCGGCGCGGGCCAGGTCGGCCACCCCGGCCTCGTCGAGGTCCAGCAGGCCGGCGGCCACGGCGTACTCCTGGTTGAGCGACGTGCCGAACATGGGCGGGTCGTCGGAGTTGATGGTGACCGTGACGCCGGCGTCCACGAACGCTCGCAGCGGGTGCTCGTCGAGGGAGGCAACCGCGCGGGTGGCGATGTTCGAGGACGGGCAGACCTCCAGGGCGATGCCGTGCTCGGCGAGGTACGCGAGGAGCTCCGGGTCCTGGGCGCTGCTGGTGCCGTGGCCGATCCGTTCGGCGCCCAGCAGGCGCAGGGACTCCCAGACGGTCTCCGGCCCCGTCGTCTCGCCGGCGTGCGGCACGCTGTGCAGCCCGGCCGCACGGGCCGCGTCGAAGTGCGGCTGGAACTGCGCCCGAGCGACGCCGATCTCCGGGCCACCGAGCCCGAAGCCCACCAACGCGTCGACGCGGTGGTGGAGGGCGTAGTCCAGGGTGGCGTCCGCGGCCGGCAGCCCGCTCTCCCCCGGGATGTCGTAGATCCACCGCAGCACCAGCCCGAAATCGCGCTCGGCCGCGACCCGTGCGTCCTCGATGGCCTCGGTGTAGGCCTCGATGGCGATGCCACGGAGGACGGACGTGTACGGCGTGCAGGTGAGCTCGGCGTACCGGATGCGCTGGCCCTCGGCCATCTCCCTCGCCACCTCGTAGGTGAGCAGGCGGACGTCCTCGGGCGTGCGGACCAGGTCGACGACCGCCAGGTAGACGTCGATGAAGTGAGCGAAGTCGCGGAAGGCGAAGAACGCCCTCAGCTCCTCGGGGTCGCTCGGGACGACGCCCGGATGGCGCTCAGCCAGCTCGGCCACGATCCGCGCGGACGCGGAGCCGACGTGGTGGACGTGGAGCTCGGCCTTGGGCAGCCGCGCGATGAAGTCCTTCACTTGACGGCGTCGAGCACGGCCTGCACGCCGGCACTGAGGTCGGTCTGGAACTTGCCGTCGACGAAGATGCCCGGTGTGCCGTTGACGCCGTCCTTCGACATCTGGTCGGTGGCGTTCTGCACGAACTGGCCGTAGGTGTCGTCGGTGATCAGCCCGCTGACCTTCGACTCGTCGGCCCCGGCCTCCACGGCCCACGTGATCAGCTGGTCGTCCTCGGGTCCGGCCGAGCCCTCGGCCGGCTGGTTCTGGTAGAGCAGGTCGTGCATCTTCTTGAACGCATCGGGCCCGGCGGTGTCGGCCACGGCGTAGAGCGCGTTGGCCGCCCGCGAGGAGTAGTTGTTCTTCGAGGCGCGGTCCAGGAACGAGACCACGTGGTACTCGACCTTCACCTTGCCCGCCTCGATCCCGGCCGCGACCTGGTCCCCGACGGTCGACTCGAACTCCTGGCAGATGGGGCACTGCGGGTCCTCGTAGAACTTCATCGTGACCGGCGCGTCCGCGTCGCCGACCACCACGGCGTACCCGTCGGTGTTCCCGGGGGTGCCGCTGGCGCCGACGGCGGCGCCGGTGGAGTCGCCCCGGCTGATCGCGAACCAGGTCAGGCCGCCGATGACGGCGAGCACGGCCACGACCGCGCCGATGATGACGAAGGATCGGGCGCGCTCCTTGCGCTGCTGCTCGCGCATGGCGGCGGCCGCGCGCTCAGCGGTGGAGTTGGGCTTGCTCGTCGGCATGGTCGAGCCTCTCGGGTGGTGCGGTCAGGGGTCGGAAGATGACGTGGTCCAAGGACGAGCGGGTGCGCGGGCGCCAGACCAGCCAGAGCGACAGCAGGAGCAGGCCGCTGTCGCGGGCGATCTCCCACGGGTACTTCGAGGTGGCGTCGGCGTCGAAGCCGCCGCCGCCGAAGCACCCGCAGTCGATCTGCAGGCCACGGGCCCAGGCCGAGGCGATGCCGATGATGAAGGCGAGCTGGAGCAGCGCGGAGATCACGGCGAAGCCGCGGGTCAGCGCGCCGAGCACCAGCGCGAGGCCGACCACGATCTCGAGGGCCGGCAGGGCGTGGCCGACCGTGGGCACGATCGACTCGGGCAGCAGGTCGTAGGCGCGTACGGCGCGGACGCTGCCCGCGCCGTCGGTGACCTTGAGCAGGCCGGCGGCCATCCAGACCCCGCCGACCACCAGTCGTGCGAGGGTGCCGAACCACTCCTTCACCCTGCCGAGCCTAGGTCAGGGGGCTGTGCACAACCTGAGCGGGCGAGGGCCAGGGGGTCGACGCATCGGTAAGGTGGCCTCTCGTGAGCGACCGACTCGTGTGGATCGACTGCGAGATGACCGGTCTCGACCTGGTCGCCGACGCGCTGATCGAGGTGGCGGCACTGGTCACCGACTTCGACCTCAACGTGCTGGGCGACGGCGTCGACATCGTCATCAAGCCGCCCGGTGAGGCCATCGTGCAGATGGACCCCTACGTCCGGACCATGCACGAGCGCTCGGCCCTCCTCGACGAGCTCGACGGTGGCGTGACCCTGGCCGAGGCGGAGGCCCAGGTCCTGGCCTACATCAAGGAGCACTGCGCCGACGGCAGCCGGCCGCCGCTGGCCGGCAACACGGTGGCGACCGACCGGTCCTTCCTGATCCGTGACATGCCGACCCTCGAGGCCTTCCTGCACTACCGGATCGTCGACGTCTCCTCGATCAAGGAGCTGTCGCGCCGCTGGTTCCCGCGCGCCTACTTCAACGCGCCGGCCAAGCGCGGCAACCACCGGGCGCTGGCCGACATCCAGGAGAGCATCGAGGAGCTGCGCTACTACCGGGAGGCCGTCTTCGTGCCTCCGCCCGGGCCCGACACCGAGAGTGCCAAGGCCCTCGCCGCGCGGCACGGTGGCGCCCTGACCGGGCTCGGTGGCGAGGAGGACGCGGACGTCGAGGGGCACGCCGTGGACCTGCCCGGCGAGGTGCCGTTCGACGGCCCGGCGCTCGGTCGGACCGTGGGGTCGCCGGCCGGCGGTCCGGATTCCGAGGACGGGCCCGGGTCCGTCTAGACTTCCTCCCGCCCCGGCGCGTCCGTACGGACTCTCCGGGTCACTTGGTGGGTGTAGCTCAGCTGGTAGAGCGCCGCGTTGTGGTCGCGGATGTCGCGGGTTCAAGTCCCGTCACTCACCCCAGACGAACGGGACCGCCCGTCTCGTGCCGCGAGGCCCGGGGCGGGCGTTTCGTCGTGCAAGAGGAAGGCGAGGACTCCCGCCGCCGTGGGGGCGGTCCGGACGGAAGCCCTCGCCACCCGACTCCACGACATTGGGGGGTCGCGTGGCAGCCGGGGCCGCGGACACGAAGGCCCGCCGCGTCCTCATGGTGACGGTCCGGACGGGGTTCCGGCAATGCGGACCAGTCCGCGAACGCCGAACCGGTCAGGCCGGGATGTGCCCGAAGCGCCCGTGCTGGAAGTCCTCGTAGGCCGTGAGCACCTCAGCCTTGGTGTTCATCACGAAGGGTCCGGCCCAGGCCAGCGGCTCCCGGATCGGCCGGCCGCCGACCACGATCACCTCGAGCTTCGGGGTGTTGCTCTGCTGCTTCGGGGCGCCCGCGAGGGTGAGGAAGTCACCGCTGCCGAGCACGGCGGCCTGACCCGTCCGGATCGGCTGGCCGTCGATGCCGACGCTCCCCTGACCTGCGAGGACGTAGACCAGCGCGTTGAACTCGCTGTTCCACGGCAGGTCCAGCCGCGCGCCCGGCTCGATGGTCGCGTGGACCAGCGACATCGGCGTGTGCGTCGAGCCGGGGCCGCGGTGACCGTCGACCTCGCCGGCGATCACGCGGACCAGCGACCCCGCGTCGTACGACGTGAGGAGCTGCACCTGGCCGGCGCGGATGTCCTGGTAGGCCGGGTCGGTGAGCTTGTCGGAGCGCGGCAGGTTGACCCAGAGCTGGATGCCGTGGAACAACCCGCCGGACTGCACCAGCCACTCGGGCGGCGTCTCGATGTGCAGGAGGCCGGCGCCCGCGGTCATCCACTGGGTGTCACCGTTGGTGATCGAGCCGCCACCGCCGTGGGAGTCCTGGTGGTCGAAGACGCCGTCGATGATGTAGGTGACGGTCTCGAAGCCGCGGTGCGGGTGCCAGGGCGTGCCCTTGGGCTCTCCCGGCGCGTAGTCCACCTCGCCCATCTGGTCCATCATGATGAACGGGTCGAGCAGCGCCATGTCGATGCCGGCGAAGGCCCGGCGCACCGGGAAGCCCTCCCCCTCGTACCCCGTCGGGGCGGTGGTGACCTGCCACACCGGACGGGCCTGGTCGCCGAGGCCGGGCTCCTTCAGGCGGGGCAGGGTGGTCGGGTCGGCGACGGTCACGGCGGGCATGGGGAACCTCCTCGGGCGCTGCGGTCTGCAGGTACCCGGTCCAACAGTAGTTGAATGTTGAACATTCCCGCAGCAGGCAGGGTCAGGAGCCGTCCCGGGCCCGGCCCGCCACCCGCTCGGCGATGGCCGTGCCGAGCTCGACCGTCCCCGACTTACCTCCCATGTCCGGGGTCAACGGGGCGGCGAGCGGCCCCAGCGCGAGGGTCTCCTCGATCGCGGCGAGCACCCCGGCCGCGGCCTCGGGGTGGCCGAGGTGCTCGAGCATCAGCGACGCCGACCAGATCTGCCCGACGGGGTTGGCGATCCCGCGCCCGGCGATGTCGGGGGCCGACCCGTGCACCGGCTCGAAGAGACTGGGGAAGTCCCGCGGCGGGTTGATGTTGGCACTCGGCGCGATCCCGATCGTGCCCGTGCAGGCCGGGCCGAGGTCGCTGAGGATGTCGCCGAACAAGTTGCTCGCGACCACCACGTCGAAGTGGCCGGGCCGGAGCACGAAGTTGGCGGCCAGGATGTCGATGTGGAACCGGTCGGTCTCCACGTCGGGGTAGCGGGCGCCGACCGCCTCGACCCGCTCGTCCCAGAAGGGCATCGAGATCGAGATGCCGTTGCTCTTGGTGGCCGAGGTCAGGTGTCGCGCGGGCCGGGAGGCGGCCAGCTCGTAGGCGTACTCCAGGACCCGGTCGACACCGATCCGCGTCATCACGGTCTCCTGCACGACCACCTCGCGCTCGGTGCCCTCGAAGATGCGCCCGCCGATGCTGCTGTACTCACCCTCGGTGTTCTCACGGACCACCAGGAAGTCGATGTCGCCCGGCGCCACCCCGGCCAGTGGGCTGGGCACGCCGCGCATCAGCCGGCAGGGCCGCAGGTTGACGTACTGGTCGAAGCCGCGGCGCAGCTGGAGCAGCGAGCCCCACAGGGACACGTGGTCCGGGACGACCTCGGGCCAGCCGACCGCGCCGAAGAAGATGGCGTCGAAGCCGCGCAGCTGCTCGAACCAGTTCTCGGGCAGCATCCGGCCGGTGCGCGTGTAGTAGTCCGCGTTCGCGACGTCGAAGGTCTCCAGCTCGAGGGGGATCCGGTAGGCGTCGGCGGCCTCGGTCAGGACGCGCACCCCCTCGGGCACCACCTCCTGGCCGATGCCGTCGCCGGGGATCACCGCGATGCGCTGGGTCAGGGGCTCAGTCAGTGGCTGGGTCATGCGTCGACCTCCTCGACGTGGTGGCACGCCACCAGCCGACCCGCGACGACGCGCGGCCGCGGCTCCTCCGCGGCACACAGGTCGGTGGCCTTCCAGCACCGCGTGCGGAACCGGCACCCCGACGGCGGGTTGGCGGGACTGGGCACGTCGCCGCGCAGCACGATGCGCTCCCGGGACCGCTCGATGCGCGGGTCGGGCACGGGTACGGCGGACAGCAGCGCCTGCGTGTAGGGGTGCAGGGGGCTGTCGTAGACCACGTCGGCCGGGCCCTGCTCGACGATCTTGCCGAGGTACATCACGCCGACCTGGTGGCTCAGGTGCCGCACGACCGAGAGGTCGTGGGCGATGAAGAGGTAGGTCAGCCCTAGCTCCTGCTGGAGGTCGTCGAGCAGGTTGAGGATGCCCGCCTGGACGCTGACGTCGAGCGCGCTCACCGGCTCGTCGAGGACCAGCACGTCCGGCTCGACGGCCAGTGCCCGCGCGATGCCGATGCGCTGGCGCTGCCCGCCGGAGAACTGGTGCGGGTACCTCCCGGCGTGCGACGGGTTCAGGCCCACCAGGTCGAGGAGCTCGCGCACCCGCTCGTCGCGGCGCCCGGCGTGCAGCCCGTGCACCGCCAGCGGCTCGGCGACGCAGGCGCCGACCGTCAACCGGGGGTTGAGCGAGGCGTAGGGGTCCTGGAAGACCAGCTGGACGCGGCGGCGTACGGCGCGGAAGGCGCGGTCGCCGTACGCCGAGATCTCGTCGTCGCCCAGCGAGATCGTGCCGCCCTGGATGTCGACGAGGCGGACCACGCTGCGGCCGATGGTGCTCTTGCCGCAGCCGGTCTCGCCGACCAGCCCGAAGGTCTCTCCGGCAGGGACGGTCAGCGAGACGCCCGCGACGGCCTGCACCTGCCCGGTGCGGCGCTGGAGGAGGCCGCCGCGCAGCGGGTACTCCTTGACCAGCCCGTCGATCGTCAGGGTCGCGCTCACCTCGCCACCTCCTGCAGCTCGGCGGCCCGGTGGCAGGCCACGTCGTGGTCGAGGTCCAGGTTCTCGACGGCCGGGACGGTCAGCGAGCAGGGGTCGGCCAGGTACGCCGGGCAGCGCGGCGCGAAGCGGCAGCCGGCGGGGAGATCGGTGGCGGCCGGGGGCTGGCCGGCGATCTGGAAGAGCCGCTCGCCCCGCGTCCGCTTGTCCATGCGGGGCAGGGAGGCGAGCAGGCCGCGCGTGTAGGGGTGTGCGGGCCGGTGGAAGATCTCGTCGACCGGCGCCTCCTCGACGCGGTTGCCGGCGTACATCACGAGCACCCGGTCGGCCAGCCCGGCCACGACGCCGAGGTCGTGGGTGATCATCACGACCGTGGTGCCGGTGCGCTCCTGGACCTCGCGGAGCACCTCGAGCACCTGGGCCTGGACGGTGACGTCGAGGGCGGTCGTGGGCTCGTCGGCGATCAGCAGCGCCGGGTCGTTGGCGATGGCCATCGCGATGACCACGCGCTGGCGCATCCCGCCGGAGAACTGGTGGGGGTACTGGTCGACGCGCTCGGCCGCCGACGGGATGCCGACGGTCTCCAGCAGCTCGACGGAGCGGCGGACGAGCTCGGCGCGCGACGTGCCCGGCCGGTGCACGCGGACCGCCTCGGCGAGCTGGTCGCCGACGGTCATCACCGGGTTGAGTGCGGTGAGCGCGTCCTGGGAGACCATCGCGATCTCCTTGCCCCGCAGCTCGCGCAGCTCGTCCTCGGACAGGCCGATGAGCTCGCGGCCGCGGAAACGGATCGACCCGCTGACCTTCGCGGCCCGGGGCAGCAGGCCGAGGATCGCCAGCGAGGTCATGCTCTTGCCGGAGCCGGACTCCCCCACGATGCCGAGGGTCTCGCCTTCCCGGATCTCCAGCGACAGACCGTCGATGGTGACGGCGTCGCCGTGGTCGGTGGCGTACTCGACGCGGAGGTCCTCGACGACCAGGAGTGCCGTGCTCACAGGTTCCGTCCCTGCGGGTCGAGGGCGTCGCGCAGCCCGTCGCCGATGAAGTTGACGCAGAGCACGGTGAGCAGGATGAAGAGGCCGGGGAAGTAGAGCAGGTAGACCTGCGGCGTGCCGACCAGGCTGGCGGCCTGGCTGAGCATGTTGCCCCAGCTGGTCCTGGGCGGCTGCACGCCGAAGCCCAGGAAGCTCAGCGTGGACTCCACGATGATCGCGGCCGCCGTGGTGAGCGAGATGTTCACCGCGATGATGCCGGCGAGGTTCGGGAGCAGGTGGCGCACCAGGATCCGGGGCGTGGACGCCCCGATCACCCGCGCCGCCTCGACGAACTCCTTCTCCCGCAGGCTGAGCACCTGGGCCCGGACGACGCGGGCGATGTAGGTCCAGCTCAGCGCGGAGAGCACGAGCACGATGGTCACCGGCGAGGAGCCGAGGTTCTCCAGGGCGAGCGCGAGGACGGCGATGGCCGGCACGATCAGGAAGAGGTCGGTGATCCGCATGACGACCTCACCGACGACGCCGCCGAGGTACCCGGCGAGCGCACCCACGGCCGTCCCGAGGACGGTGGCCACGATCGCGACGCAGAAGCCGATCGCCAGCGAGATCCGGCCGGCGTACAAGAGCTCGCTGAGGTAGTCGCGGCCGAGCTGGTCGGTGCCGAGCCAATGGGACCCCGACGGCGCGACCGGGCCGAGCAGGAGGTCCTGCGCGCCGCGGGGGTACGGCGCGATCCACGTCGCGCCGAAGCACGCGACGACCATGAGCAGCAGGACCACCATGCCGACGGCGGCCAGGCGGTGACGCACGAACCGGCGCAGGAAGTCGCGGGTCCCGGTGGCGCCGGCGGGTACGTCGGCGGCCAGCACGACCGCGGCGGAGTCGGTCACCCCGTCATCACCCCAGCCTCACTCTCGGGTCGAGCAGCGCGTAGCTGACGTCGGCGAGCAGGTTGCAGAGCACGACGGCGACCGCGATGACGAGCATCCAGGGGAGCAGCACGAAGACGTCACCGGTCAGCAGCGAGTCGAGGAAGAGCCGGCCCATGCCGGGGATCGAGTAGATCTGCTCGGTCACCACCAGGCCGCCGAAGAGCAGCGCGGCGTCGAGGGCGACGACGGTGACGAACGGCGCGAGCGAGTTGCGCGCGGCGTGCCGCAGGATGACCTGGCGGCGAGGCACCCCCTTGGCGCGAGCGGTGCGGACGTAGTCGCTGGCGAGGGCGTCGAGCATGGACGCCCGGCCGAACCGGCTCCACGACGCGACGAGGGTGATGGTCAGGGTGGCGACCGGCAGCACGAGGTGGCGGACGTAGTCGAGGTTCAAGCCGGACTGGCCCGGCGAGTGCAGCCCGACGAAGTACAGCGGCGGGTCGGCCAGACCCAGCTGCTGGCGGGGAAGGACTGCCAGCAGCTGGATGAGGACCAGCCCGAACCAGAACGCCGGCAGTGCGATGCCGATGTAGGAGACGGTGGTCAGGACGTGGTCGCCGGCCGAGTACTGCTTGACGGCCGAGTAGATGGCGACGGCCCCGGCGATCAGGACCGCGAGCAGCACGCCCCAGAACACCAGCTGGAGGGTGGGCCACAGGGCGTGGGCGATCATGCCGCGGACGTCACCGCCGGTGCGGGTGCTGACGCCCCAGTTGCCGGTGACGATCCCCTTGAGCCAGAGCACGTACTGCTCGGGCACCGACCTGTCGAGGCCGAGCCGCTCGGTCTCGCGCTGGAGGATCGTCGGGTCCCGCGACTGCCGCAGCTTCGCGAGCGGGTCGAACGTCGAGCGCACCGCGACGAACAGCACGAACGACGCGACGAGCACGATCGGCACGGAGAGGAGCAGTCGGCGGACGACGTACGGGATCACTGGTGGCTCATTGCGCCAGGCCCCACTCCTCGAGGTTCCAGAACGGGCCCTCGGACGGGTTGATGCTGATCGGGCCGCCGAGCCTGGTGCTCCAGAGCAGCACGTTCGGCACGTCGTCGAGCGGGATCGCCGGCACGGCCTCCGCGAGCATCTCGTCGGCGGTCTTGCTGGCCTCGATGCGCTTGGCCTCGTCGACCTGGGTGTCGAGCTCGGCGAGGACCGGGTCCAGGCCGTCGACCTCGACCCGGCCGAAGTTGATGCCGGAGAAGCCGTTGGCCTCGGACGGGATGTTGGTCGAGGCGAAGACGGCCGACAGGTTGAGCGGCTCGGGGAAGGTGTCGATCAGGGTCCACAGCCCGGCCTGGAAATCGCCGGTGGGGGTCGCCTTGCCGAAGAGGTCGGCGGGCGTGGTGTTGTGGATCGTCAGCGCGAACCCGGCCTCCTGGTACTGCGCCTGGAGGATCTGGAGGGTCAGGTCACGGCGCTTGTTGCCGGCGAAGGTCTCCACCGTGAACGCCGCGGGCTTGCCGTCCTTCGCCCAGATCCCGTCGGAGTCCTTGGCCCACCCGTCACCGGTCATCAGGCTGTCGACCTTGTCGAGGTCGAGGGTGTACTGGTCGAAGGCCGTGGCGCCGTACGTGTCGAGGATCGGGGTGAAGAACGACTGCGCGGGCTCGTCGACCCCGATGGACCCGAAGAGGCGCTGGACGACGGCCTTCCGGTCGATCGCGTAGGCCAGCGCCTGCCGCACCGGCTGGGAGTCGAAGGGGAACTTCTCGTTGTTCAGCCAGATGGCCTCGAGGTTGCCGGTCTGGGGGTCGACCTCGGACTTCACGTCGGGGATGCCGGACTCGATCTGGCTCATCGCGTCCAGCTGCGGGCTCGGGTACAGCGCGTCCACCTGACCGCTCTTGAGCGCCTGGAAGGCCGCCGCGGTGTCGGTGATGAACTGGAAGGTGACCTTGTCCAGGTGCGGCTTGGTGCCCCAGTACGTGTCGTTGGGGACCAGCGTGATCGACGTACCGCGGTCCCAGTTCTCGATGATCCACGGGCCGCCGCTCCAGGAGTACCCGTCCTTCATCAACGCGGTGCGGTCCTTGCCCTCGAGGAGGTGCGCGGGCAGCACGCCGTAACCCGTGCCGAACAGCTGCTTCCAGCTGGCGTAGGGCTCGGTCAGCGTGAGCACGACGGTCTGGGGGTCGGGAGTCTCGATGGTGTCGATCTTGTCGTAGCCCGACTTGTCGAAGACGTCCTTGCCGTCGCGGACCTGGAGGGCGGTGTACTTGAAGTCCTCGGAGGTGATCGGCTCGCCGTCGGACCAGACCGCGTCGGGGTTGATCGAGTAGGTGATCGTCTGCTTCCCGCCGGCCGTCTCGGTCGTCGGCTCGCCGGTGAGCAGGTTGGAGGCCTCCGCGACCCAGTGCTCGCCGTCCTTGCGCACGTTGAAGGCGCGCGGGACGGTCGCCTCCTGCATCGTGTAGCTGCCCCAGATGGCGCCTGCACACGTGCCGATCCAGTCGGCGCAGTCGGGCTCCTGCTCGGCGCCGATCACGATCTCGCCGCCGTCGCTCACCGCGACCGGCTCGTTGCTCTGCGGGGGCCGGCTGGTGCTGCTCGAGCACGCGGCGGTGAGGGCCAGCAGGCCGGCCGCAACCAGCGCAGCAGCAGTCCTGATCACCCGTGTGGGGCGGGGACGAGAGTGGCGAGACATGCGGTTCCTCCTGCGAGTGAACGGGCGACGGTCCCGATCGTCCGTCTCGTTTTCTGGATGCTAGGGCGTCGTCAACGACATAGCAATAGTGATGGGCACACTCTTAGTCATTGTCATTGATTATCTGGAGGACGAGGCCGGCGACGAGCGCGGCCTGGCGGCCGATGGCGTCCACCTCGACCCACTCGTACGGCGTGTGGGCACCGTCCCCCGTCGGGCCGAGGCCGTCGAGGGTCGGCACCCCGAGGGCGGCGGTGAAGTTGCCGTCGGAGCCCCCGCCCACGGTGGCGGTGCCGGGTTCGGCGAGGCCGAGATCCACCGCCACCTTCCGGCAGCGGGCGACCAGCCCGGCCGAGCCGGCCTCCTCCAGCGGCGGCCGGTTGACGCCGCCGCCGACGTCGACGAGCACGTCGTGGCCGGGCGGTGCGCCGTCGTGGCCCTCCGACCAGCGGCGGATGGTCCGGTCGACGCGGTCGAGCTCGGCCGCGGTGGCGCCGCGGACGTCGACGGAGAGCCGCGCGGCGTCGGGCACGACGTTCACCGCCGTCCCCGACGTGGCCCGGGTGGGCGTGACGGTGGTGCCGGCGTCGGGGTCGGCCAGCTCGGGCAGCCGCACGGCCCAGGAGGCCATCGCCAGCAGGGCGTTGCGACCGCGTTCGGGCTCCAGGCCGGCGTGGGCGGCGAGGCCGCGGAAGGACAGCTCGTAGATGCCGCCGCCCTTGCGCCCCACCTTCAGCGCCCCGTCCAGGCTGGGCTCCAGGACGAGGACGGCGGCCGCGTCGCGGGCGACGTCCTCGATCAGCGTCCGGGACGTCGTCGAGCCGGTCTCCTCGTCGCCGGTGACGAGCACGGCCACCCGCGAGGTGTCGGGGACCCGGCCCAGGGCGTCGAAGGCGGTGACCAGACCGGCCTTCATGTCGAACGCCCCGGGCCCGGTGGCCCGGCCGTCCTCCACGCGGAACGGGCGCTGCTGGATCTCGCCCGCGGCGAACACGGTGTCCGCGTGACCGATGAGGAGCACCGCGGGCGGCCCCTCCGCGCGCCAGAGCAGGTGCGGCACGCCGCCCACGACGACCTCCTCGGGCGACCGGCCGAGCGCCTCGGTCCCCCACTCCTCGAGCAGCAGGTAGGCCTCCCGGAGCCGGGGGGCATCGCCGGACGGGGTCTCGGCCGCGACCAGCCGGCCCAGACGGTCGACCGCCCTGTCCCGGTCCCAGGCCCGGTCCCAGCCGCTCATCGCACACCCCAGAACGTGGTGAGGGCGGCCAGCGTCCCGGCCGGGTTCTCCTCGGCCACGTAGTGGTCGGCGTCGATCGCGACGCCGGACACCGTGGTCGCGTACTCCGCCCACACGCCCGCCACGTCGAACGACGAGCCCACGTAGCCGCGCGTCCCCCACCCGGCGAGCAGGGGTGCCTCGACCCGTCGACCCGCCTCGCGGTCCGCCCGGTCGTGATCGAGGTCGACGCCGGCCGCCGCGCGGTAGTCCGCACACGTGGCCTCGACGCCGCCCGGACGCCGGAACGCCTCGACGTACGCCGCCAGCGACTCCTCGTCGAACGGCCGCTCGGGGGCGTGTCGTCCGGCGAACCGGCTGCGCATCCACGCGTCCACGTCGGCGCGGATGAGGCGCTCGGGGAGCCCGTCGGGACGGGTCAGGAAGAACCAGTGGAAGTAGGCCTCGGCCATCCGCCGGTCGACGTGGTCGAACATGTGCAGGGTCGGCACGACGTCCAGCACGGCGACCGAGGCGACCCGGTCGGGGTGGTCGAGGCAGAGCCGGTGGGCGACGCGGGCGCCGCGGTCGTGGCCGACCACGTCGGCGCGCTCGATGCCGAGCGCGTCGAGGACCGCCACCGCGTCGGCCGCCATCGTCCGCTTGGCGTAGGTGGCGTCGTCCGCGGCCGACTGCGGAGCGTCGGACGCGCCGTACCCCCGCAGGTCCATCAGCACGACCCGGCGCTCGGCGAGCAGCGCCGGCACCACGTGCCGCCACATCAAGGAGGTCTGCGGATAGCCGTGCAGGAGCAGCACCGGCGCCCGTTCTGCCGATCCTCGGCCCCCGCTCCACGCGGCCAGCCCCACGCCGTCGCGCACGACGCGGTGCCCCGAGAGGCCCTCGATCATGCGGTCGTCGCCCACGGCTGCCCGGCGAGCTTCGCCTCGGCGAGCTGGAGCATCCGGTCGAACTGGGTCTCGACCCCGGCGATGCCGACCGGCTCGTGGCCGGCGTCGAACCACTCGATGACGACGTCGCCGCCGGCCTCCCGCAGCCGGGCCGCGTAGCTGCGGGCCTGCTCGGGCGGCGTCCGGGTGTCGCGGCTGCCCTGGAAGAGCCAGACCGACGCGGTGACGGCGTCCACGTGGTTGATCGAGGAGAAGCGCTCGAGGGCCGCGTCGACGCGGTCCGGCTCGAACTCGCCGTCGGGCGTCATCGAGAGGAAGCTTCGCCACGAGAAGCGCAGGGACGGGTTCATCTCCGGCCACGCCGCGCTCCAGTCGGCCATCGCGACGATCGCGAAGGCGCCGGCGAAGAGCTCGGGCAGCCGGCCGACGGACAGCAGGCTCATGTGGCCGCCGTACGACGGCCCGGTGATGAAGGTCGAGGCCGGATCGGCCAGCCCCTGGGTGCGGAGCCACGCGATCGTGGCCGCGACGTCCTCGATCTCGCGGTCGCCGGCGCCGCCCCAGAAGCCCTCGCGGACGGCCCGGCCGAAGGTGACCGAGCCCCGGTAGTTGAGCGTGGCGACGGCGTACCCGTGCTCGAGCCAGGCCTGCAGGTCCGGGCGGTACGCGTCGACGCTGGCCAGGTTCGGGCCGCCGTGGATGTCCAGGATCGTGCCGCGCACCGCGCCCTCCGGAGCGGCCCACCACAGCTGGACGTGGGTCCCGTCGGCACTCTCGACCAGCGCCGATGCCAGGGGGATCCCCGCGGGGACGGGTGGGGCCGCGACGACCTCGGTGTCGGTCCCGCCGGAGACGCGACGCAGGTGGAGCGGGGTCGTCCACGACGACGCGACGACCGCGATGTCGCCGTCCGCCGCGAAGTGCGACTGCCAGTAGTAGGTGAAGGTGTTGGCGACGTCCGGCTCGGCGTAGCTGCCGGGGCGGTCGTCGACCACGGTCACGGCCTGCGAGGTCTCGTCGACGGTGAGCAACCGTTGGATGCCGTCGCGGACCTCGACCACCAGGATCGCGCCGGCCTCGGGACTCCAGTCCAGGACCAGCACCTCACCGCGGAGGTCCGGCAGGGGGTAGTCGACACGCTCTCCCGACACCGGGTCCCAGAGGGCCGGCCGGGCGAAGCCGGTCCGCTCGGTCGACAGCAGGAGGCGCGGGTCGCCCGTCACGCGCGAGAAGCAGACCGCGCGGACCGGGCCGGCGGGCAGGTCGTCGGCGGTCGCGACGACCTCGGCCGAGTCGGCGTCGACGACGGTGACCGCGGCCCGTCGTACGCCGGGGTTGTGCGACGTCTCGTCGACCGACGCCAGCCGGCCGTCGGCGGAGAGGTGTCCGTACCACGCCTCGTACGGCGAGCTGAACAGCACGCGCGACCCGGCCTCCCGGCCGGCGAGGAGCTCGGCCAGTGGCACGAGCAGCAGGTGGTGGCCGTCGTCGTCGACGATCGAGGCGAGCAGCCGGCTGCCGTCGGCGCTGGCGTCGAGACCGCGGAGCACGTACGGCGCGCGGCCCGGCGTCAGCTCGCGCACGGTCGCTCCGTCCACCGACCGGGCCACGAGCAGGCCCACCTCCGAGCCGCCGTCGTCGTCCAGGTCGACCACCCACTGGCCGTCGGGCGTCAGCAGCGAGGTGTACCCCGTGCCGAACGGGATCTCCGGTCCGAGGTCGTCCGTCGTCGGGTCCCAGACGCGACCGACGCCGGACTCGCCCCCGTCGACGGTGACGAGGAACGGCCCGCCGGAGCGGGCGCTCGGCCGGACGGTGAGCAACATGCCGGGCGGGAATCGGGTGGCCACCACCGGACAGTAGGACCCGCCACCCTGGCAGCACAAGGGATAGTCTTGGAACTAGTCATTGATGATGACTACGAGAGGACAGGAAGATGCGAGTCTGGGGCGATGAGACGCCGGGGACGTGACAGGATCGCGCCATGACGACCCGGCGGCCCGCGAAGACCGCGGCGCGCAAGACGCGCCGGCCGCGGTCCTCCCTCTCCCGTGAGGCGATCCTGGAGGCGGCCGAGGCCATCGCGGTGCGCGACGGCCTGGACGGCCTGACGTTCTCGGCGCTCGGGCAGGAGCTCGACGCGCACGCGACCTCGATCTACCGCCACTTCCGCGACAAGGACGAGCTGGTGCTCGAGCTCATCGACGCGGTGCGTGCCAAGTCCTACGAGGAGACGCTGACCTCGACCGGCGACTGGCGCGAGGACCTGCGGGCGATCTCCCGGGCCATCCACGACAACTACCTGCGTTTCCCCACGCTCGCGCCGCAGATGGCCATCCGGACCACGCGCCGGCCCACCGAGTTCGGCAACGTGGAGTTCGCGCTCGCGGCGCTGCGCCGGACCGGGCTCGACGACGACGAGGTCGTCGCGATGATCCGGGTCTTCGGCAACTTCGTCCGCGCCACCTCGGCCATCGAGGCCGCCATCCGGGCCCTGCCCGACGAAGCCCGCACGATGGACGAGCTGGCCTGGCAGGTCGAGTACCGCCAGCTCCCCGAGGGCCAGTTCCCCAACATCGCCAGCCTCTCCGACAAGCTGCTCCCCGTCGGCGACCCGCGCATCTTCGAAGAGGGCCTGGAGCTGATGCTCGACGCGATCGAGATGCGTGCCCGCCGCGTGGCCGAGGCGCCCCAGTCCTAGGGGGTGTCCCCCACCTCCCGTGGAGGCGGGGTGCCGTCGCCCGCCCGTGAGGATGTGCCGCACACAGGGTCTGGGACCGTAGATTCCCGGCCACTTGCCGGGTCTCCCCCGTGCCCGACAAGAGCAGATGTGCTCGGTCCGCCCACCCCCTGGGCACTCCGTTTCCCGGGCGGTCCGGCGCATCTGTCCCCCGTCCCGACGACCCGGCCACACCAAACCCGTGGAGGCGTCGTCCGACGGCCGCGACAATGACCGGCGTGGACGAGGTCGAGGTGGTCGTGGCCCACCACGAGCGGGCCACCCTCCGCGTGGGCGAGGTGTTCCTGAAGATCGACGGGGACCAGGCGGCCACCGACGTCGAGGTCGAGGCGATGGCCCTGGCACCGGTGCCGACCCCTGAGGTGCTGTGGCGCCGGCCGCCCGTGCTCGCGCTCGCGGCGCTCCCGGGGGCGGCCATCGCGCGGCTCGGGCAGCCGTCGACCGCGTCGCCGGCGGCATGGGCCGCGGCCGGCGCCGCCGTACGGCTGCTGCACGACGCGCCCCTCCCGCCCTGGCGCGGCCGGAGCATCGACGACAAGGCCGCCACCCTCGACGAGGAGTGCGCGTGGCTGCTGGCCAACGACGTCCTGCCCGCCGACCTCGTCACCCGCAACCGCCAGGTGGCCGGGGCCGCGCTCCGGCCGTGGACGCCGGTGTTCATGCACGGCGACCTCCAGGTGGCGCACGTGTTCGTCGACGGCGACCGGGTCACCGGCGTGCTCGACTGGTCCGAGGCCGGACAGGGCGACCCCATGTACGACGTCGCCAGCCTGACGCTCGTCCACCCGGCGCACCTCGGCGAGTTCCAGGACGGCTACGGCGACCTCGACCTCGACGTCGTCCGCGGCTGGTGGTCGCTGCGCAGCCTGACGGCGATCCGCTGGCTGGTCGAGCACGGATTCGACCCGATGACGCCCGGAGGCGAGGTCGACGTGCTGAAGGCACAGATGTAGCGCGTCAGGACGCGTCGATCACGGCCATGGTGCACCGGGAGATGCACACGAGCCGGTCGTCCTCGTCGACGATCCGGACCTCCCAGACCTGGTTGCGGCGCCCCAACGAGATCGGCCGCGCCGTGCCGGTGACCCAGCCGGAGCCGACGGGGCGCAGGTGGTTGGCGTTGATCTCCATGCCGACGCAGACCTTGCCCGGCGGAGCCACGAACGTGGCCGCGCAGCTGACCAGTGTCTCGGCGAGCAGCACCGACGCGCCGCCGTGCAGGATCCCGAAGGGCTGACGGGTCCGGTGGTCGACGGGCATCCGGCCGACCAGGTGGTCCGCGCCGATCCCGGTGAGCTCGATGCCGAGGTGGCCGATGGCGTTTCCCACGCTCATCGCGTTGGCGTGGTCGAGGTCGGGTGTTCCCTGCCAGATGGCGGTCGTGGTTCGAAGCATGGATCCATGATGGCGACGCGACGGCTCCGGAACAGGCGTGGAAGTACCCCACTCTCAGGTGACCCACTGACCGCACAGCCGGCGCTCAGGCTCGACGGCTACCGTGACGTGGCCCGTCCCCGACCAGAGAGCCGAGTCTGTGCTTCGACGATTTCACCGTCCCGTGGCTGCGCTGTGCGCCGCCCTGCTCCTCCCCGCGCTGGCCGCCTGCGGCGGGAGTGACTCCAGCGCCGCCGACAACAGCACCAAGTCGGAGGCGTCCTCCGGCACCGGCCAGCTCGACGAGGTGAGCTTCAGCGGGGACGTGGGCAAGAGCCTCGAGGCCAGCTGGAGCTCGGAGGTGAAGGCTCCGAAAGACACCACGGTCACGACGCTGGTCAAGGGCGACGGCGAGGCGGTGGCGGACGGTGACACCGTCAGCACCTTCCTGTACGTCGGGAACGGCTCGGCCAAGAAGGACCTCTACAGCGACTACGACCAGGGCGGCCCCGAGACGATCCCCAACACCGACCAGGCCGGCGAGGTGTTCCGCAAGCTGTTCTCCGGGGCGACGTACGGCTCCCGGGTCGTCGCCGTGACCACGGCGACCGCTCTGTTCGGGCAGAACGTCGAAGGCAACCAGCTCGGCATCAACGCGGACGACGCCGTGGTGCTCGTCGCCGACCTCGTGGAGAAGCAGGCCGAGGCACCCACGCCCACCGACGACAAGGCGCACGAGACCTCCCCCGACAAGCAGCCCGCAGTCGTCGAGCAGGACGGCAAGCCCACCGGGCTCGACTTCTCGGGGATCGACGAGCCGGAGCTCACCACGCCGGTCCAGCGCGTCGTGCTGAAGGAGGGCTCGGGCGCGGCCGTCAAGGCGAGCGACACCGTGAAGATCGACTACCTCGGTGCGACGTACGACGCGAAGACGCCCTTCGACGAGAGCTTCTCCAAGGAGCCCCTGACCTCGGCGCTGAGCGGCCTGATCCAGGGCTGGACCATCGGCCTGACCGGGGTCAAGGTCGGCAGCCGCGTGCTGATCCAGATCCCGCCGGCCTATGGGTACGGCCCCCAGGGCAGCGGCGCGATCCCCGGCAACGCGACGCTGTGGTTCGTCATCGACGTGTTGAGCGTGGAGTAGCCGGACCGCCTCACGACGAAGGCCCCCGACCGCGTCTCGCTGTCGGGGGCCTTTGCTCGGT
>CAWAIW010000006.1:0-30762 GCA_963782035.1 uncultured Actinomycetota bacterium | reverse complement strand
TGGACGTCGAGACCCTGCAGTCCCTGGAGGACGCTCTCCTCGACTTCCCCGGCTGTGCCGTGGTCACCTCCCACGACCGCTGGTTCCTCGACCGCGTCGCGACCCACATCCTGGCGTGGGAGGGCGACGAGGAGGACGAGGCCAAGTGGTTCTGGTTCGAGGGCAACTACGACGCCTATGAGGCCAACAAGGTCGAGCGCCTCGGCATCGAGGCGGCCCGCCCGCACCGGGTCACCCACCGCCGCCTGACGCGGCCGTAGCCCGACCATGGGGGTGGTCGAGCGGGTCGACGGGTTCCAGCGTCGCCGCTCCGTGCTCGGTATCCCCATCGCGACGCTCTACAAGTACGGCGACGACCAGGGTGCCTACCTGGCGGTCATCGTCACCTACTACGCATTGCTCGCGGTGCTCCCGCTGCTGCTCCTGGCCACCTCGATCCTCGGCTTCGTGCTCCAGGGCAACCCGGGACTGCAGGAGAAGGTCCTCGAGTCGGCGCTGAGCCAGTTCCCGGTCATCGGCGACCAGTTCCGCCGTCCCGAGGGACTCACGGGCTCGACCGCCGCCGTGGTCGTCGGGTCGCTGGCGGCGCTGTACGGCGCGATCGGCTTGGGCTCGGCCGTGCAGAACGCCCTCAACGTGGCCTGGCAGGTGCCGCGCAACAGCCGGCCCAACCCGATCCTGCTGCGGGTACGCGGCCTGCTCATCGTCGCCTTCGGGGGTGTGGCCGTGCTCGCGTTCACCACGGCGTCGGTGCTGGTCAGCAACACCACGCTGATCACCTGGTTCGAGGGCTCGCCCTTGCGCTGGCTGGCCCGGGTGGTGAGCGTCCTCGTGGTCGCGGGGGTGCTCTTCGTGCTGATGCGCCTGTCGGCTGCGCGTCCCGACCGTCAGCGCACCACCTGGCCGGGCGCTCTCCTGACCGCCGTGCTGTGGCAGCTGGTGCAGGAGATCGGCGCGCTGTACGTCACCCGCGTGCTCGCCGGTGCGCAGCCGGTCAACCAGACCTTCGGCCTGGTGCTGGGCCTCATCGCCGCCATCTTCCTGCTGGCCGTGTCGGGGATGCTCGGCGTCGAGCTCAACGTCGTGCTCGGCAGGCACCTGTGGCCCCGCGCCCTGCTCACGCCCTTCACCGACGCCGTGATCCTCACCGACGCGGACCGGCGGGCCTACCGCGGCTACGCCGCCGCCCAGCGGCACAAGGGCTTCGAGACCGTCAACGTCGTCTTCGGCGACGACGAGGACGAGGACGACAGCGGGGACGAGCCGACCTAGCCCCGCCACTCCTCGGCGAGCAGGCCATAGGTGTAGCCGTCGACCCATCCCAGCTCGGCGTGCCAGGAGTCCCGGACGCCGTGCTGCTCGCGCCGCATCCCGATCTTCTCCAGGATCCGCACCGACGCGAGGTTGGCCGCGAAGCAGCCGGCCGTCACCCGGAGCAGGCCGAGCTCCCCGAACGCCACGTCCACCATCTCCGCCGCCGCCTCGCTGGCGTAGCCGTGACCCGCGTACGCCGGGTCGAGGATGTAGCCGAGCAGGGCCTCGGTCCGTTCGGGCTTCCCGGGTTGTCCCATCCCGTCCTCGACCTCCAGGAAGACGATGCCGATCACCCTGCCGTCCAGCTCGACGACGACGCTGTGGTCGTGCGGGTCCTCGGCCGACCGCCGCAACGACTCGCCGTACCCGTCCGGCTCCACGGTGGTGACCATCAGCCAGCGGCCGACCTCCGGCAGGTTGCGGAAGTCCAGGATGCGGTCCGCGTCCTCGGGACGCGGGGCGCGCAGGACGAGGCGTTGGGTACGTCGCGTGGTCGGGGAGTCGGCCATGGCCCGACCGTAGCCAGTGGCGTCAGGCGCGACGACGGAAGGTGAGCGTCTCCAGCCGCAGGGTCGCGTCAGGCGTCCGCTCGAGCAGGCGGAAGGTCAGGCGGTCGCCGCGGATGTGCCAGCGGTAGGTCGCGATCTCGGCGTCCACGCCCGAGGGCTGCACGTGGACCCGGTGGCCGTCGACCCGGATGAAGCGCAGCGAGCGGTAGTGCGTGACGTCGGTCAGCGTGAGCCGGGTGTTGGCGATGACCAGCGTCAGTCGGCCCGTGTCGGCGGTCCAGCTGCCCTCGAGGGGGTTGGGGTACCGGACGAAGAGGGGCGGCCCCTCGTCCACCTCGCGGATCGCTCCGCGCGAAGCGCCGGGTGTCTCGGTCGGCCCGATGGCCGCGGGAGCGATCGGGGGCGCGGCCGCCGGCGTGCCGGAGTCGTCGGTGAGCACGGCGTACCCCGCCGATGCGAGGAGTCCGGCGACCGCGAGCCCGCCCAGGGCACGCACGACCGGACGACCCGGCGGGGCGGGGGAGTCGAGCACCTCCTCGGACGTGGGCACCCCGCCATCATCCCTCGCGGGCAGAATCAGCGGATCTCGCTCTCGGGGTGCGTGACCACGAGCTTGTCGGCCACGGCGTTCATCACCCGGCCGAGCGCCTCCATGTCCGAGCCCGCGGCGAGATCGACCAGGTAGTCGCGCACGCCGTTCACGTGTGTGGGCGCCATCCTCTCGAGCAGCTCGTGGCCCTGCGCGGTCATCACGCACACGACGCCGCGGCCGTCCTCGGCGGCCTCGGTGCGGTCGACCAGCCCGGCAGCCTGCATCCGCTTGACCGTGTGGGTGACCCGGCTGCGGCTGTGGGCCATCGCGTCGGCGAGCTGGGCCATCCGGAGCTGGCGGTTCGGCCGCTCGGAGAGGCGGACCAGGATCTCGTACTCGGCCAGCGACACGTCGAACCCGCGCCTCAGGTCGGCGTCCAGCCGGTCCAGCAGCAGCGTCATGCCCATGACGAGCGCGCGCCACGAGCGCTGCTGCGTCTCGTCGAGCCAGCGCGCCTCGGGCATGCCCAACACCCTAGGTCAGGAAATGCGCTCCAGGATGATCGCCATGCCCTGGCCGCCGCCCACGCACATGGTCACCAGACCGGTGGACTTGTCGTGCCAGTCGAGCGAGTTGAGCATCGTCGCCTGGAGGCGGGCGCCGGTCATCCCGAAGGGGTGTCCCACCGCGATCGCGCCGCCGTTGACGTTCAGCCGGTCCAGGTCGATGCCGAGGTCCTGGTAGGACGGCACGACCTGCGCCGCGAACGCCTCGTTGATCTCGACCAGGTCGATGTCGTCGATCGTCATGCCCGCGTGAGCGAGCGCGCGCCTGGTCGCCTCGACCGGGCCGAGGCCCATGATCTCCGGGGACAGCGCGCTGACGCCGGTCGACACGATGCGGGCCAGCGGCGTCAGCCCGAGCTCGGCGGCCCGGGTGTCGGACATGACGACGACCGCCGCCGCGCCGTCGTTGAGCGGGCAGCAGTTACCCGCCGTGACCAGGCCGTCGGGGCGGAAGACCGGCTTGAGCTGGGCGGTCGCCTCGTAGGTGACGCCGGCCCGCGGTCCGTCGTCGGTCGAGACGACGGTGCCCGACGGCGTGGTGACCGGGGTGATCTCGCGCTCCCAGAAGCCGTCGGCGATCGCCTTCTCGGCGAGGTTCTGGCTGCGCACGCCGAACTCGTCGAGCTCCTGGCGCGAGATGCCCCGCGACTGGGCGAGGTTCTCCGCGGTCTGGCCCATGGCCACGTAGATGTCGGGGACCAGGCCCTGCTCGCGAGGATCGTGCCAGTGGGCACCGTTGACGTCGCCGCCCTCGGCGCCGGCCGCGGTCCGCGCCTCGGCATCGGCGAAGACCGGGTTGTGCGTGTCGGGCCAGCTGTCGGAGCTGCCCTTGGCGAAACGGGAGACCGTCTCGACGCCGGCCGACACGAACGCATGGCCCTCGCCGGCCTTGATCGCGTGGAAGGCCATCCGCGTGGTCTGCACCGACGAGGCGCAGTAGCGGGTGATGGTGGCGGCGGGGACGTCGTCCATGCCGTTGAGGATGTTGACGACCCGGCCCATGTTGAAGCCGCTCTCGCCACCCGGCAGCCCGCACCCGAGGTAGACGTCGTCGATGGTGTGCCGGTCCAGCGCGGGCACCTGGTCCAGGGCCGTGCGCACGATCGTGGCGGCGAGGTCGTCGGGACGGAGGTCCACGAGCGAGCCCTTGAAGGCCCGGCCGATCGGGGAGCGAGCGGTGGCGACGATGACGGCTTCCGGCATGCCGCCAGCCTACGGCCGAGGCTCAGTCGGGCTCCGCGAGGCCGCGCATCAGCCGCTCCACGGAGGCCGCGACGAACGTACGGCGGGTGCGTGCGGGTCGCAGCAGCGCGGTGACGAGCACGCCGTCCAGGGCGGCCACGAGCACCTCGGCCCGCTGCTGGCTCTCGCCCACCCCGCGGTCGGCCATGATCGCGGCGACCAGGCCCACCAGCCGTTGTCGCCAGTCGGCCAGCACGGCGGCCAGGGAGGGGTCGCGGGCGGCGGCCAGCTCCAGCTCGAGCCGGGCCAGCAGGACGTCCCGCTCGGACAGCCAGCGCAGGAACAGCTGGGTCGTCAGCTCGACCTTGCGGTCGTCGTCCGGCCCGCAGCTGCGGAGGTCCTCGGTCAGCGCCGCGACGTCGCCGGCGGCGGTCGACGCGACGTACTGGGCCAGTCCCTCCTGCAGGGCCTGCCTCGTCCGGTAGTACGCCGAGCAGCTGCCCTCGCTCAGTCCCGCGTCGCGGTCGACCGCGCGGTGGGTCAGGCCTTTCAGGCCCTGGTCGGCCACGACCCGTGTCGCCGCCGCCATCAGCTGCCGGCGGCGCGGGGAGAGTTCGGCCATGCGGGGACCGTACCCCCGGCCGACGGGCGTTCGTTGCCCGCCGCGACCTGCGGCGATACCTTGGCCGCCGCGCCGAGTTGCGGCGCCGCGAACGAGATTGGGGATTCGGCATGGCGGCAGACCCGGAGATCGTCCAGGCCCTGAGCAGCACGGACCTGTTCGCCGCAGTCGGCACGAAGGCGCTCAACGCCATCGCGTCCCAGGCTCGCGTCGTGAACCACCCCGAGGGCAAGGACATCACCGAGGAGGGGGGCGGCGCCGCCGGCTTCCACCTGATCCGCTCGGGCGAGGCGTCGGTGAAGGTGCACGGGCAACGACCGCCCCGACCTCGGTCCCGGCGACTACTTCGGCGAGATCTCGATGATCGACGGCAAGCCTCGTTCGGCGACGGTGCACGCGAAGACGCCGGTGACGACGATCTCGCTCGCCTCGTGGGCCTTCCACCCGATCCTCGACGAGCACCCGGACGTCACCAAGGAGCTCCTCAAGGTGATGTGCGCCCGGCTCAGGTCCGCCGAGGCCTGAGCCTCCTGTGCCTTCGGCCCGCTCGATCACGAGGGGCGAGCCCAGCTCGTTTCCGATGCCCTCGGCCTCGGCCAGCACGTCCGCCGGGTCCTTGCCGGCGCCCTGCTGACCCTGCGCGAGGTCCAGCAGGCCGAGCGCGAGATGGTACGGCGAGCCGACCGACCGCAGCTCGCCGACGGCATCCTCCAGGGCGGCCACCCGGTCTACCGCGTCCGCCGTCCAGCGCGCGAGCGACCAGCAGCCGTTCGGCGCGCACCAGCGGCGGCATCTGCGCCGCGTAGCGCCCGTCGAGCATGCGCGAGCAGGGCACCGACGGTGCCGTCGTCCCCGACCTCGTGGGCCGCGCGGACGGCCAGCGGCCAGGCGGCCACGAAGACGTCGGAGTGCAGTCCCACGCGGGCGCTGGTGGTCGGCCGACGCAGGTCGCCAGCTCGGCTGCGCGCACGGTGTCGCCGGACGCGAACGCCACCACCGCTTCCGGCGTACGTCTCAGGTAGGCCCGTTCCTGCGGGTCCCGCGTCGGCGTCCAGCGCGTTCTCGACCAGGCCGGCGTCCGGAGCGCCGCGCAGCGCGCCGACGCATCGTCAGGGTCGGCGGCACGATGGTCATGTCGTCGAGGTGGTCCTCGTCCACCATCGTCCGGTCGACCTCCTCGGCGCGCACCCAGTCGCCGGTCAGCAGCAGGCACAGCACCACGTTCATCAGTGCTGTATCCCATGTCGTAGCGGAACCCGTCCTGTCGGGCCATCCGATTGCTGCCTGCAGCACGTGCAGCCACTCCTCGCTGGGCGACGTCCAGTAGAGGCGTCCGCGATGTTACAAGCTGGTTCGCATCTGCTGCAGCAGGGTCTCCATCAGTCCTCCGCGCGCCGCTAGCGCCTCGCGGCAGCAGAGCCTATCCCCTCCAACCGATCGGTCCCGCGTCGCCAGTACACGGCCCGCGCTGAGCTGCAGGTCGGCGAGCACGCGGTTCTCCCGTCCAACTCGCTCGGCCAGCGTTGATTGCACGCGTCGTCAGCTCGTCGGCCTCGTCTTATCTCGACATCGAGTACGCCACGCGAGGCTCGTCATCACTTCGACCGTGTCCAGCTCTCGGTCTCGTCCTCGAGCACGGCCATCGCCCGGCGCAACAGCGCGCGGGACTGCTCCGGCAGTCCCGACTGCGCTAGGGCGCGCCCGCGCAGGCCGTCGACGAGCGCCACCAGACGGTCGTGCCCGTGCTCCGCGCGCAGCCGCGGCTCGCTCCGCCGCCGTCGAGTGCCTCGCTCGTAGTCGCCTCCTCGTACATCGTCTACCTTGGCCGCCCGCATCCAGAGATCGGCCGCTTGAGACGCGGCGTCCTCGTCCTGGTGGCTCGCCGACCAGCTCGGCCGCAGTCTCGAACTGGCGAGCGGCCGTCGCCTGCGCGCCGGTCGATGCGTCTCGCTCGGCGGCCCGCACCAGCCACTCGCAGCGCCGTCGCCTCGCAGGGTCTCGACGTCCAGTCGTTCGGTCTGGCTCCCAGCGCATCCGACGTGTTGACGCGCGATCACCTCCGCCAGCGCGTCTCCTTCGTTCCGAGTCGATGTCTCCAGATGCTCCGCCACGCGGAGGCGCCGTTCCTTGAGGTCGCGGCGCGACAGCGTCTGGTAGGCGACCTGGCCCAGCAGGCCGTGCGTGAAGCCGTAGGCACCGATCTGCGGTGACAGCGCGTCGCCGCTGATCTTGGAGCACGTCTCGGCGCGCGAGCTCGGCCAGTCCCGTCTCCACCTGTGCCGGTGTCCAGGCCGGAGACCCCGTCCAGCGTCTCTGCGGTGAACGGCGCCACCGATCACCGCCGCATCCCCGGCCAGCGAGCGAGCCACCGCGTCCAGCGCGTCCAGCCGCGACGCCAGCAGTGCGTGCAGGCTCTCCGGCACTCTCAGCTCGCCGAGGCTGCCGACCAGCTCGTAGCCCGTCCCCGTGTCCTCCACCACGTGCCGGTCGATCAGCGAGCGCACCGTCTCCACCGCGAACAGCGGGATGCCCTGCGCCTGCTACTCGATCGCCGCGGCCGCCTCCGGCGGGCAGCCGCTGCCACGAGTCCCGCCAGCAGCTCGCGCATCGCCGCCTCGCCGAGCGGGGCCAGCGTGATCCGCGATCGGCCGCGACCGCTCCCCAGGCCGGTCGCCCGTCCACCAGCTCCGGCCGCGCGAACCCGATCACCAGGACCGGTAGGTCCCGCACCCAGTCCACGAGGTGCTCCACGAAGTCCAGCATGCCCTCGTCGCCGTCGTGCAGGTCCTCCACCAGCAGCAGCACGGTGCGCCGTCTCGCGAGGCTCCTCGAAGAACCTGCGCCACCCGGCGAACAGCTCGCTCCGCGTCAGCTCCACTTCAACGGCGCCGCCCGGCAGCCCGAGGAGCCGCCCGAGCCGGATGCCCACGAACGCGCGGTCGGCGTCGGACTCGAACAGGTCGTGCAGCGTCCGGGCGAGCTTGTCCTCGACCTGGTCCAGGTCGTCCTCGTCGACCACGCCCAGACGGGCGCGGACGATCTCGCCCAGCGCCCAGTACGCCGTGTCCTCGCCGAACCGGGGACACCAGCCGCGGTGCCAGAAGACCGTCTCGGCCAGCCCGTCGACGTACTTCTCCAGCTCCCACCCCAGCCTCGTCTTTCCGACACCCGGCGGACCGGTGACCAGCACCAGCCCCGGACGGCGGTCCCGCTCCGTCGCGTGCAGCAGCGTCCTTGACCAGCCCGAACTCCACCCCCCGTCCCACGAACGGACCCTCCAGCCCGTCGGTGCGCTGGGCGCCGCCGATGCCCGAGACCACCTGACCGCCCGCCACAGCGTCTGCGGGCTCCGCCTTGCCCTTGAGCTCCACGTCGCCCTGCGAGGTCGAGCTCGATCGCGGCCGCCACGAGCCGCCGCGTCGTGGCGTCCACCAGCACGGCGCCGACGCGGGCCGCCGACTGCACACGCGCGGCTGTGTTCACCGCGTCGCCCGCCACCATGGCCTGGCCGTCGGCGCCAGGCGTGGCGGCGACGGTCCCTGTCACCACGCCTGCGCGTGCGGCCAGGCCGGGCGCGCCGATGCGGCACCGAGCTCGGCGACCCCTCCCAGCACCTCGAGTCCCGCGCGTACCGACCGCTCGGCGTCGCCCTCGGCCGCGACCGGCGTGCCCCACACCGCCATCACGGCGTCGCCGATGAACTTCTCGATCACCCCGCCGTAGCGGCTGACGACCTGCCGGGCGATCGCGAAGTACTCCGAGAGCAGCTCGCGGACCTCCTCGGGGTCGCGGCCCTCGCTGAGCGGGGTGAAGCCGACGAGGTCGACGAACAGCACCGAGCAGAGACGACGCTCGGCCTCGGGCCGGGGCACCACCGGCTGCGGGTCCGCGGTGTCCTCGTCGTTGACCGGCGTGCCGCAGCCGGTGCAGAACCGCAGGCCTGGCGTGAGCGGCGCCTGGCAGGTGCGGCACCCGACGGCCAGCGGCGAGCCGCACGACCCGCAGAAGGCCTGGTCGGACGCGCTCGTTCGCGCCGCAGCTCGGACAGGCTCCCACGAGCGTCAGGCTAACCGCCGGCCAGGGCCGCGGCCCGGTTCACCACGGTCGGGGAGCCCAGCGTGGTCCCGATCGTGGCCGCCTCGGCGATGACGTCGGCGGGGTCCTTGCCGGCGAGCCGCTGCGCGTCGGCGAGGTCGAGCAGCGCGAGCGACAAGTGGTACGGCGATCCGACCGCGCGCAGGTCCGTCACCGCGTCCTCGACCGCGGCGACCCGGCCCTCGGCGTCGGGGACGAGCCGGGCGATCGGCCAGCCGGCGTTCGGCGCGCACCAACAGGGGGATCTCGCCGTCGTAGCGACCGTCCAGCAGGGCGAGCAGCTCGTCGAGGGCCGCGCGGTCGCCCAGCTCGTGGGCCGCGCGGACGGCCAGGGGCCAGGCCAGGACGAAGGGGTCCATCGTCGGGGCCGAGAGGACTTGGGCGGCCCGCCGAGCGTGGCGGAGCGCCGCAGGGAGGTCGCCCTCCGCCTCGGTCACCACGGCCAGGGAGTAGGCGTGGTACGCCAGCTCCTGGGGGTCCCCGTCGGCGCCCTCGTCCTCGGGCAGGGCCTCCCGTGCCTGCCTCCGCGTCGCCCCGCATGGCACTCACCAGGCGCCCGCCCGGCCGACGTCGGCGAAGTCGCCCAGCCCGTCGTCCTCGACGGCGACCTCGACCACGGCGGCGGCCCGTTCCCACTCGCCGATCCTGAGCAGGCACAGGACCGTGTTGAGCACGCTGATCCCCATGAGGTACCGCGCTCCGAGCTGGCGGGCCAGCTCCGTCCCGCGCTGCGCGTACACGCAAGCCCTCGTGCGGGTCGTCGCACATGATCAGGTCGCCGAGGTTGCCCGTCGGGCCGACCTGAAGCATCACCTCTCCCGAGGTCTGCGCCAGCCGCAGCGCCTCGCGGAAGTGCGCAATGGCCTCGTGCCGCCGGCCGCGGACGCCGAGGGCGATGCCCCGCGAGTTGAACAGGTTGGCCAGGACCGAGTCCGCCGGCGCCGAGGCGCTGGGCGAGCTCGAGAGCCTCGTGGGTGACGTCGCGGTTGTCGGTCTGTTCGGTGATCGAGTAGACGGCGGCGAGGTAGCGCCATCACCTGGACGGTGTCGGGTCCCGGTTCGTCGGAGAGGACCGTCACCGCGCCGGTCAACAGGGACAGCGACTCCTCCCGGCGTCCGATGCGAGCCAGCGTGCGCCCCTGGAGCCCGCGGCTCACGCGCCGCCAGCCGCGGGCGGCCCTGCCGCTCACGGAGCTCGGCCGCGCGCTCAGTGCCCTTCAGTGAGCCGTGGCTGTCACCACCGTCGTAGGCCGCCTCCGCCGACCTCATCCACAGGTCAGCGGACCGGAGGGCGCCATACTCCTCGGCCGACGTCGACGAGCTCGGCCGCCGACGTCGAAGAGCCGCGACGCCGTCCCGAGCGCGCCGGTCGAGCGGGCCCGCTCGGCCGCCCGGATCAACCAGTCCGTGGCGGCGTCCCTCAGGTCGGCGACGTCGTCGTCGTTCGGGCGAGCCTCGAGGGCCTCCTGGTAGTGCCGGGCGACGACCTCGGCCAGGCGTCGTTCTCGTTGCGGGCCGAGCCGGCGAGATGGCCGCGATGCGGAGGTGGCGGTCCTTGAGGTCGCGGTGCGACAGGGTCTGGTAGGCGACCTGGGCCAGCAGGCCGTGGGTGAAGCTGTAGGAACCGATCTGCGGCGACAGCACGTCGGCGCTGACCTGGAGCACGTCGCGGCGGTCAGCTCCTTCAGTCCGGCGTGCACCTGGTCCGGTTCCAAGGCCGCGACGGCGACCAGCGTGTCCGCCATGAACGGTCCGGCGATGACCGCGGCGGCCGCGGCCAGGGACCGGGCGACAGGGTCGAGGGCGTCCAGGCGCGCGGCCAGGAGCGCGTGCAGGCTCTCGGGCACGGCCAGCTCGCCGAGGTCGCCGGCGAGGGCGTAGCCCTCGGGCGAGGCGACCACGACCTCCTGGTCGATGAGCGAGCGGACCGTCTCGACGGCGAACAGCGGGATGCCCTCGGCCTGGGCCTCGATCGCCGCGGCCGCCTCCGCCGGGAGCTGCGCCACCAGCCCCGCGAGCAGGGCGTGCATGTCGGCCTCGGCCAGCGGGTTCAACGTCACCAGCATCCGGTTCCGGCCGGTGCCGAGGCTGGGGCGCCGCTCGACCAGCTCGGAGCGGGCGAAGGCGATGACGAGCACGGGCAGGTCGCGCACCCAGTCCACCAGGTGCTCCAGGAAGTCCAGGAGGCCCTCGTCGGCGTCGTGGAGGTCCTCGACCAGCAGGAGCACCGTCTGGCGCCGGGCCAGGCCCTCGAAGAAGCGCCGCCAGCCGGCGAACAGCTCGGCCCGCGGCAGCTCCGCGCCGGTCGACGGCAGGCCGAGCAGCGGCGCGAGCCGGTCGGCCACGAAGACACGGTCGGCGTCGTCGTCGAAGAGGCTCGGCCAGCGTGGCGTCGAGCTTCTCCTCGATCTGGCCGCGGTCGTCGTCCTCGCCGACGCCGAGACGGGCGCGGACGATCTCGGTCAGCGCCCAGAACGCCGTGTCCTCGCCGAACGTCGGGCACCGACCGCGGTGCCAGTAGACGTTCTCGGCCAGCCCGTCGACGTACTTCTCCAGCTCCCACCCCAGCCGCGTCTTGCCGACCCCGGCCGGGCCGGAGACCAGCACCAGGCGCGGACGGCGCTGGCCCTTGGTCGCGTGCAGCACGTCCTTCAGCAGGCCGAACTCGACGCCCGTCCGACGAACGGCGCCTCGAGGCCGTCCGAGCGCTGTGCCCCGCCGATGCCCGAGACGATCTCGCGCGGCCCGCCACAGCGTCTCCGGCTCGGCCTTGCCCTTCAGCTCGACGTCGCCGTGCAGGTCGAACTCGATCGCCAGGCCCGCCAGCCGCCGCGTCGTGGTGTCCACGAGAACAGTTCCTCGAAGAGCAGTCGACTGCACGCGTGCCGCCGTGTTGACCGCGTCGCCGGCCACCATCGCCTGTCCCTCGGCGCTCATCGTGCCGCGACCGTCCCCGTCACCACGCCCGCCCTGGCCGCCAGGCCGGGGGCGCCGATCCAGGCGCCGAGTGTCGGCGACCTCCGAGACCAGCTCCATGGCCGCCGTACCGCTCGCTCGGCGTCCCCTTCGACGGCCACCGGAGTGCCCCAGACGGCCATCACGGCGTCCCCGATGAACTTCTCGATCACCCCGCCGTACCGGCCGACCACCTGCGCGCGATGTCGAAGTACCGCGACAGCAGCTCCCGGACCTCTTCGGGGTCGCGGCCCTCGCTCAGCGGCGTGAAGCCGACCAGGTCGACGAAGAGCACCGAGCAGAGCCGCGCTCGGTCTCGGGCGTCGGCGGCGCTGGAGCGGCCGCCTCCACGGGTGCGGCCTCCTCGACCGGCGTCCCGCACTCGGTGCAGAAGCGCAGGCCGGGCTCGAGGTCGCCCCGCACGAGCGGCAGGCGGCGTCCAGCCGGTGCCCACAGTCGCCACAGAAGCGCTGACCAGGACGCGCGTCGCTCCGCAGCTCGGGCATGCCACGGCCGACAGCCTACGCCGCGGGGTGAGGCTGCGTCACGGCCCCGGGTTGGGGAACAGATCGGCGGCGGCGTACCTTCTACATCAGTAGAAACTACAGATGTAGAAAGAGGTTCGTCATGGTCATCATCAGCACCGCCTTCGTCGTCACGCTCCTCGCCCTGGTGGGCGTCGCCGTCCTCACGGGCGTCGTCATCCTCGGCGCGATCGCCGCGAACCGGCTGGCCTTCCACCACCGCGCCCGCACCTCTCGTCACGAGTCGGTCCGCAGCTACTACGGACACCTCGCCGTGGGTCACTGACCTCCTCTCGACCAACGGGACTCGCAGGCTCTGACAGAGTCGTCCCATGCGCCACCGCTACGAGTGCCCGATGCGGTGGGCGGACATGGACCTGCAGGGCCACGTCAACAACGTCGTGTACGTCGACTACCTCCAGGAGGCGCGGGTCGACATGCTGCGGGTGCACGCCCGCAGCCACGACCAGGAGTCCGGCCAACAGTCGGGCCAACAGTCGGGCCAACAGTCGGGCCAACAGTCGGGTGGCCTGGCCGAGGCCCTGGTCGTGGTCCGGCACGAGGTGCACTACCGCGCTCCGCTGACCTACGACTTCCGGCCCGTGAGCATCGAGTGCTGGGTCACCGAGGTCCGGGCCGCGTCCTTCACGATGGCCTACGAGGTCTTCCACGAGGACGAGGCGGGACGACGCGTCTACCTGCGCGCCACGACCGTGCTGACCCCGTTCATCTTCGAGGCCGAGCGGCCGCGCCGGCTGAGCGAGGCCGAGCGCGGTGCGCTGGCGACGTACGTCGAGGACGCGCCCGAGTGGGCCGACCCTCTGCGGCTGACCGGGGAGAGCCGCCGCGACAAGGTGGGCCACTACCCGGTGCACGTGCGGTTCTCCGACGTCGACGTCTACGGCCACGTCAACAACGTCACGTACTTCGAGTACTTCATGGAGGCGCGCATCCTCTTCACCGCCCGCCTCTGGAGTGGCCTGGTCGCCGAGGGGATGCCCGCGCGGATGGTGACGGCGCGCACCGACGTCGACTACAAGGTGCCGATCCTCTTCCGTCCTGAGCCGTACGACGCGTGGTCCTGGCTGACCCACGTCGGCACGAGGTCGATGATCATCGCCTCGGAGATCCTCGACGGCGATCGGCTGCTGGCCCGCGCCCGGGTCGTGATGGTCTTCGTCGACCCGGCGACGGGCAAGGCGGAGGCGCCGTCCGCCGAAGTGCGTGAGCGCCTGCTCGCTGCGCCCGGTCTCTAGGACGTCTCTTCGAAGCTGTTCACCATGAACTGCGCGGCGTGGGTGACGTAGTCCCAGAACTGCGCGTCCTGGTCCGGCGGCAGGCCGGCCGCGTCGAGTCCCTCGCGGAAGTGCACCAGCCACCGCTCGGCCGCCCGCGGCGTCACCGCGAACGGCGCGTGCCGCATCCGCAGCCGCGGGTGGCCGCGGGTGTCGGAGTAGGTCGTGGGGCCGCCCCAGTACTGGCAGAGGAACAGCCGGAACCGCTCCTCGGCCGGCCCCAGGTCCTCCTCGGGGTAGAGCGCCCGCAGCACCGGGTCCTCGGCCACGCCTGCGTAGAAGGTGGCGACGATCTTCTCGATGGTCGGGTAGCCACCGATCTCGTCGTAAAAGGTCGTCGTCACCCCTCCATCCTCGCAAGCCGCTCCAGGGCGCCCGTCATCGCCCGGCTCGCCACCTCCAGCGACTTCTGCAGCTCGTCGGGGGTGAGCCCCTCCTCGAGCAGGGCGTCGTGGAAGGCCGTGATCGCCGCCGAGAACGCCGGGAAGCAGGCCACGGTCTGCCGAGTTCCCTTGGCCGTCAGGCTGACCAGGCTGGCCCGGCCGTCGGCGGGATCGGTACGCCGGCGCACCAGGCCGCGCTCCTCGAACCGCCGCAGGTAGTTCGACAGTGTCGTCGGCCGCATCCCCGTCTGGGTCGACAGCTCGGTCGGTCGCACCGGGCCGATGAGGTTCAGCACGCTGGTGACGGCGAACTCGTCCGGGGTGAGCGCGCAGTCGGCCATCGCCTGGTGGAGCAGGGTCGAGAGCTGCTGGTCCACGGCGTAGACCAGCAGGAACGACCCGCGGTACTCCAGCGCCATGCGGGGATCGTACGAGGTGGTGGCCCTGGCCATTTAGTTCACGGTGGTAGTAATTTGCGATCATGCTCCACCGGACCGCTCTCGCCCTGCTCGTCATCGTCCTGCTGACCGGCTGTCGCACCGACGAGTCCTCGGAGCCCGCCGCGACACCCGAGACGCCGGCTGCCCCAACCGCGGCTCCGTCGTCGCCCGAGCCGGCGGTCCTCCCGGAGGTCGCCAGCGTCGAGACGGGGAGCAAGCCCTGCGGCATCCTCGCCGGGGCCGGCCAGGTCTGGGTGAGCAACTACGGGGACGACAACCTGGTCCGCATCGACCCGGGGACGATGACGGTCAGCAAGCCCACGGACGTCGGGCGTCAGCCCGTGCGGGCTGGCCTACGGCGCCGGCTCGATCTGGGTGGAGAACTACGGCGACAGCACGGTCACCCGCGTCGACGCGAGCACGGGCAAGGTGCAGCACACCTTCGACGTGGGCGGTGCGCCGTACGACGTCACGTTCGCGTCCGGTGCGGCGTGGGTCACCAACTACGCCGACGGCACGGTCTCGCGGATCGATGCCACCACCGGACGGACCACGACGGTCCGTACCGGTGGGACGCCCATCGGCATCGCACCGGCCGGCGGCTCGGTCTGGGTGGGACTGGGGGATCGCGGGATCGCCGGCATCGACGTGGCGACCGGCCGGGTCACCCACCGGGTGAAGGCGGCAGCGGCCGGCTGGACGGCGTACGACGGCGACACCGTGTGGGTCAACGTCGGCGCCCAGACCTGGCGGCTCGACGGTCGCACCGGAAAGGTCACCGGCCGGTTCGACGTGGGGGAGACTCCTGCCGACGGCAGCGTGGTCGGCGGGGACGTCATCGTGCCGGACCAGGGAGGCGCGCTCTACCGCATCCACGGCGACCAGGTCACCGGCCCGTTCCACTCGGGCCTCGCCAACCCGTTCGTGCTGGTCGGGTACCGCGGGCGGATCTGGTCCGTCGACTTCCTCGGGCACGACGTCTCGGTCTTCGACCCGGCCGACCTGAAGTAACCGATCAGGCGCCCTCGGGGGCGCTCTGGTCGTCCTGGCTCTGGTTGACCACGACGGTGTGGGCGTACGGCGCGCTGATGCCCTCGGCGTCGAAGCGCGACTTGATCCGCGCGCGCATCTCGCGGGCGACCCGCCACTGCTCGAGCGGCGCCGTCTTCAGCGTGAGCCGCATGGTGATGGCGTCGGCGGTGACCGCCTCGATGCCCCAGACCTCGGGCTGCTCGATGACCACGTGGTCGTAGTCGTCGTCGTGCCACAGGTCGTCGGCGACCTCCTGGAGGACACGTCGTACCCGCGCGACGTCCTCGCGGTAGGGGAAGGTCACGTCGAGCACCGTGCGGGCCCAGTTCTGGCTCTGGTTGCCGACGCGGAGGATCTCGCCGTTGCGCACGTACCAGACGGTCCCGTTCACGTCGCGCAGCCGGGTGACCCGCAGGCTCACGGCTTCGACGATGCCGCTGGCCTCGCCGAGGTCGACCGAGTCGCCCACCCCGAGCTGGTCCTCGAAGATCATGAAGATGCCGGCCAGGAAGTCCTTGACCAGGTTCTGCGCGCCGAAACCGAGCGCGACGCCGACGATGCCGGCGCTCGCGAGGATCGGACCGATCTCGTAGTCCAGCTCGGCCAGCACCATCGTGATGACCACGGCGACGATGACGCCGGTGATGATGCTCTTGAGCAGGCCGCCCATGGTGCGCGCCCGCTGCATCCGGCGGCTGCGCGCGCTGTCGCTGCCCTCGGAGCGGCTCCGCCCCACCGACATCCGGCTGAGGCGGTCCGGCAGCACGCCGTCCTCGGCGCGGCGGACGATGCGGTCGATGGCGCGGTGGAGCAACCAACGGGCCACCAGGCCGACCAGGACCACGACCACGATGGCCAGCGGCTTGCCGATGAAGAGGTCGCCGACCTCGGCGAGGGTCGAGTTGTTCGTCCAGTTGAAGATGCGCTCGCAGGTGTTCTCGTCGGGCAGGCACGGGTTGGACAGGACAGTGGTCAGGTCATGGGTCAGGTCATAGGTCAGGTCATAGGTCAGGGGGACCATGGGCGCCACCGTACCGAGACCCGGATGCCGATAGTCTCGGCCCCGTGAAGGCACTGGTACGCACCCTCGCCGTCGTCACGGTGGCCCTCGCCCTGCCTCTCGCCTACGCCGGGGCCGCGAGCGCCGACGTACCCGAGGGGTGGAGCGACCCGGACGACGTCTCGTTCCTGCACGCCCTGCTCGTCCTGGGCGGCATCCCGCTGGGCGTCATCGTGCTGATGGCGCTGCTGATCTACGTGCCGTCGATCGTCCGCGGCGAGTCCGTGGCACCGGCAGGCGCCCGCTCGGACGACGAGTGGTTCGGCGGTCGCCGCGACACCACGAAGGCCCTGGAGTCCGGCAAGCCGGCCCAGGACACCGACGCCGACACGGGTGGTGCCAGTGGCAGCTGGTGACTTCTCGGCCGGGGAGCGCTTCGAGATCGACCGCGCCATCCGCGCGGCCGAGCAGACGAGCCGCTTCGAGTTCTCCGTGTTCGTCGGCCACGCCGAGGAGCCGCACCGCGCGTACGCCGCCGGCCTGCACGCCGCCCTCGTCGCCCCGACCCACTCCGTGCTCGTCATGGTCGACCCCGTCGCCCACGCGATCGAGGTCGTCACCGGCTCGGTCGTCAGGCGCACCCTGACCGACCACGAGGTCCAGCTCGCCATCCTCGAGATGCAGTCCGCCTTCGCGGCCGGCGACGTCGTCGGCGGCCTCAAGCGCGGCATCACCATGCTCGCCGCCCACGCCCGCGCTCCCCAGACCCTCCACGCAGCGGAGTAGTCGAGAAGACGCTCCAGGCCGCGACAGAGCCGAGTCGGCGCTAGTTTCCCCATCTGCGACGCCGACTCGGCGCTACTTTCCGGAAACTAGCGCCGACTCGGCGAGGTGAGCACGGTCCGTCCGCGGCGCACGAAGCGCACGTCCAACGGGCTGGGAGTAACCGCAATCCCTGCCGTCTAACCCCGGTCGCGCTCCTGAGCCCGGAGCGCGCGGGCGACGTCGTCGCGTCCCTCGCGCACGAAGCGCTTGGCGGCGGGGTTGGCGGGGGAGGAGTCCAGCCAGGCGTCGACCTTCTCCAGGAGCTCGGGGCTGCCGAGCGGGTTGGGGAAGGCGTACTCCAGGGCGGTCGACGCCTTGTGGGTGCCGAGGCGCTCCCAGATGTCGTCGGCCGACTCGAGGTACTTGTCGAGGTACGGCGCGAGCACGTCTTCCTGGCCGTAGCGCATGAACGACAGGCAGACCGAGCGGTGGGTCTCGTTGGGGACGTTCTCCTGGACGGTCGCCTGGTCCCAGGCCTCGGCCTTGGCCTCGGCGGTCGGACGGGAGGCGAGCGCCGCGGCGGCGTGCTCCTGACCGGAGATCGTGTTGTCCCTGGCGAGCTCCTGGGCGATCTCGTCCGCGCCGTACCGGCCGTTGCGGGCCAGGCTCGTCACGATCGCCCACCGCAGGTCGGTGTCGACGGCGAGGCCGTCATAGGTGACCGAACCGGAGAGCAGGCCCTCGAGGTCGTCGAGCGCGGCCGGGTTGTGCGCCGCGCCGGCGTAGGAGCGCGCGAACGTCAGCTGGTGGTCGCTGCCGGCCTCGGCGGAGGTCAGCAGGTCCTTGAGCCCCGCCTCCCACCGGTCGAGAAGCGCGGCCCGGTGCGCGGGGTCCGAGTAGGCGTTGGCCGCCAGTGCGGCGTACCCCGGGATCCGGGCCGACCCGAACGCGTCGGTCTCCGAGCCGATGTTGCGCAGCACGAGCTCGACGAAGTCGGTCGCCGACATCTCCGCGTCGCGGGTCATGTCCCACGCCGCGCCCCAGCACAGGGCACGGGCCAGGGAGTCGTCGAGGCGGCCGAGGCCGCCCACGAGGGTGGCCAGGGAGCGCTCGTCGAGACGGATCTTGGCGTAGGTGAGGTCGCCGTCGTTGAGCAGCAGCAGGTCGGGCTGCCGCTGGCCGGCCAGCTCGTCGAGGACCGTCAGCTCGCCCTCGACGTCGACCTCGACGTGGTGGCGCCGAACGAGGTGACCGTCGCTCTGCCCATCCTTGGCGTCGTACAGGCCGATGCCGATGCGGTGGCGGCGCAGCGTCGGGAACCCCGCCGCGGCGCTCTGGCGCACCGAGAACGACGTGTAGGCGCCGTCGGCGTCCAGCTCGAACTCGGCCGTCAGCGTGTTCACGCCGGAGGTCTGCAGCCACTCCTTGGCCCACGAGTCCAGCTCGCGGCCCGAGGACTTCTCCAGGGCGGTGAGCAGGTCGGTGAACTCGGAGTTGGCGTACTGGTGGGTGTGGAAGTACTCGCGCAGACCGGCGAGGAACGCGTCCAGCCCCACCCACGCGACCAGCTGCTTGAGGACCGAGGCGCCCTTGGCGTAGGTGATGCCGTCGAAGTTCACCTCGACGGCCTGGAGGTCGTAGTTGTCCGCGGCGATCGGGTGGGTCGAGGGGAGCTGGTCCTGGCGGAGCGCCCAGTTCTTGCGGGCGTTGGTGAAGCCGGTCCAGGACTCGGTGAACTCGGTGTTCTGGACGGCTGCGTGGTAGCAGGCCCACTCCGCGAACGACTCGTTCAGCCAGAGGTCGTCCCACCACTTCATGGTCACCAGGTCGCCGAACCACATGTGCGCCATCTCGTGCAGGATCACCGAGGCGCGGAACTCGTAGAACGAGCCGTCCTGGCGGCTGCGGGGGAGGTACTCGTCGCGGAGCGTGACCGCGCCGGCGTTCTCCATCGCGCCCATGTTGTACTCCGGCACGTACAGCTGGTCGTACTTCTCGAAGGGGTACGGGAAGCCGAAGGCCGTCTCGAAGAACTCGAAGCCCTGCTGGGTGATCTTCACGACCTCGTCGCGGTCGAGGTAGGGCACCAGGCTCTGGCGGCAGTAGTGGCCGAGCTCGATGGTGCCGTTCTGGCCCTCGTAGGTGTCGTGCACCGAGTGGTACTCACCGGCGATGAGCGCGGTGATGTACGTCGAGATCGGCTTGGTCGCCGGGAAGTGCCAGACCGATTTCCCGTTGCCGGCGTCCTCGGGAGCCGGCGTCGGGGCGTTCGACACGACCACCCAGTCCGACGGCGCGGTGACGTTGAAGGTGAACCGCGACTTGAGGTCGGGCTGCTCGAACGTGGTGAACACACGTCTGGCGTCCGGGACCTCGAACTGGCTGTAGAGGTAGATCTTGCCGTCGGCCGGGTCGACGAACCGGTGCAGGCCCTCGCCGGTGTGGCTGTAGGGCAGCTCGCAGTGGACCCGCAGCTCGTTCTCGGCCTGGAGGCCGTCGAGCCGGATCCGGCTGTCGCGGTAGACGTCGAACTCGTCGAGCTTCTGACCGTTCAGCACGACCTCGTGGATGGTCGCGCCGACCAGGTCGGCGAAGGTGCCGGCGCCGGGCTCGGAGCAGGTGAAGCGGAGCACGGTGGTGCTCTCGAAGACCTTGTCGGAGACGGTGAGGTCGAGGTCCACGGTGTAGGACTCGACGGCGAGGATTCCGGCGCGGGTCTGCGCCTCTTCCCGCGTGAGGTTGGTTCCAGGCATGCCCGGCATCCTGCCATTCGAGACGATCGGGAACAGCATCGATGTCGGGGGCCGTTACCGACTCATGACCTTCGACTCGGGAACTGCGGCACTTGGTAACGATTCGGCACGCGCCGGTGCGGACTTCTGGTTCGACCCCCGCTGTCCCTTCGCCTGGATCACCTCCCGCTGGATCCTCGAGGTCGAGCAGGTCCGCGACGTCGCGGTGTCCTGGCACGTGATGAGCCTGAGCTACCTCAACGAGAAGAAGGACGTCTCGGAGGACTACCGGGCGAAGCTCGCGGACGGATGGGGACCCGTGCGCGTGCTGATGGCGGCCCAGGAGCACGTGGGTCCGCAGGCCCTGCTCCCGCTCTACACCGCGATGGGCGAGCACATCCACACGAAGGGCGAGGGTTCGAGCCGCGAGTCGATCGCCGCCGCCCTCGGTGACGCCGGCCTGGACGCCGGGCTGATCGACGCGTGGGACGACGAGGCGTACGACGAGGCGATCAAGAAGTCGCACCACGCCGGCATGGACCAGGTCGGCGACGACGTCGGCACGCCGACCATCGCCTTCGGCGGGTCTGCGTTCTTCGGACCCGTGCTCTCCAGCATCCCGCGCGGCGAGGACGCCGGGCGGATCTGGGACGCCAGCGTCACGCTCTCGTCCTACCCCGAGTTCTCCGAGCTCAAGCGGACCAGGAACCGCAAGCTCGACTTCTCCTGACCGTTGGTCGAGGAGGGGCGAAGTCCGGTCACGAGACCCGGTGAGAGGTACGACGACCTCTCACCGGGTCTCGTGACAGGCGCTGGAGCGCCTTCCTCGACCAGCGGTAACTCGCTGGACCCACCTCAATAGGCTCATCCCATGACGCATGTCCTGTCCGCCGTCGCGTGGCCGTACGCCAACGGCCCGCGCCACATCGGCCACGTGGCCGGGTTCGGCGTGCCCTCCGACGTCTTCAGCAGGTACATGCGGATGGCCGGGCACGACGTCCTCATGGTCTCCGGGACCGACGAGCACGGGACGCCGATCCTCGTTGCAGCCGACCAGGAGGGCGTGACCGCGCGGGAGCTGGCCGACAAGAACAACTCGGTGATCGTGCACGACCTGGTCGACCTCGGGCTGTCCTACGACCTCTTCACGCGCACGACGACCGGCAACCACTACACGGTGGTGCAGGAGCTGTTCTCGCACGTCCACGAGAACGGGTACCTCGTCGAGCAGACCACCTTCGGCGCGATCAGCCCGTCGACCGGGCGCACCCTGCCCGACCGGTACATCGAGGGCACGTGTCCCATCTGCGGGTACCTCGACGCGCGCGGCGACCAGTGCGACAACTGCGGCAACCAGCTCGACCCGACCGACCTGATCAACCCGCGGTCGAAGATCAACGGGGAGACGCCGGACTTCGTCGAGACCCAGCACCTCTTCCTCGACCTGCCCGCCCTTGCCGACGCGCTGACGACGTACCTGAAGGGCCGCGAGGCCTCCGGCACCTGGCGACCCAACGTCATCAAGTTCTCGCTGAACCTCGTGGAGGACCTCAAGCCGCGGGCGATGACCCGTGACATCGACTGGGGCATCCCGGTGCCGATCGACGGCTGGCGCGAGCAGCCGAACAAGCGGCTCTACGTGTGGTTCGACGCGGTCATCGGCTACCTCTCCGCGTCCATCGAGTGGGCCCGCCGGCTCGGCGAGCCGGACCGCTGGCGCGAGTGGTGGAACGACCCGGAAGCGCTGTCCTACTACTTCATGGGCAAGGACAACATCGTCTTCCACGCCCAGATCTGGCCCGCCGAGCTGATCGCCTACAACGGCGAGGGCTCGCGCGGCGGTGAGCCGGGGGAGTACGGCCGGCTGAACCTGCCGACCGAGGTCGTCTCCAGCGAGTTCATGACGATGGAGAGCAAGCAGTTCTCCACCAGCCGCGGCCACGTGATCCTGGTCGGCGACTTCCTGGCGAGGTACCAGCCCGACGCGCTGCGCTACTTCATCTGCGCGGCCGGCCCCGAGACCTCCGACGCCGACTTCACGTGGGCCGACTTCGTGCAGCGCACCAACTCCGAGCTGGTCGCGGGCTGGGGCAACCTGGTCAACCGGACCGCGACGATGGTCGCCAAGTCGTTCGGGTCGATCCCGGCGTCCGCCGACCTCGAGCCGGTCGACGAGGCCGTGCTGACCGCCGTGCGCGGTGGTTTCGACACCGTCGGCGACCTGATCGGCCGGCACCGCCAGCGCGCCGCGATCGCCGAGGCGATGCGGGTCGTCGGCGAGGTGAACAAGTACCTCACCGCCACCGAGCCCTACAAGATGAAGGGCGACGACGAGCGCGAGCGTCTCGGTACCGTGCTGCACGTCGCAGCCCAGTGCGTGCTCGACTGCAACACCCTGCTGTCGCCGTTCCTCCCGCACACCTCGACGAAGGTGTGGCAGGCGCTCGGCGGTGAGGGCGAGTTCCAGCCGATGCCGCGGATCGAGTACGTCGAGGAGCTGGACCCCGACCAGGGCGCCGGCCTGCTGACCTACCCGGTGATCACCGGCTCGTACGCCGAGACCCCGCGCTGGGAGTCGCGTCCCGTGACCGTCGGGGCGACCGTGGAGAAGCCGACGCCGATCTTCACCAAGCTCGACCCGTCCGTGGTCGACGAGGAGCGCGAGCGGCTGGCCGCCTCATGAGGGTGCTGGTCGTCGGCGCGTCCGGCCGCCTGGGCTCGGCGGTCGTCGCCGCTCTGGCGGATCGGCACGAGGTCGTCGCCGCCTCCCGGTCCGGCGAGCACTTCGTCGACCTCACCAACCCGGCCTCGATCGCCGGCCTCTACTCCGCGGTCGGTCCGGTCGACGCCGTCGCGTGCACGGCCGGCAAGACGCCGTACGGCGCGCTGGCCGACCTGACCTCCGACCAGTGGCTGGCCGGGGTACGGGACAAGCTGCTCGGCCAGGTCGAGCTGGTCCGGCTCGGCCTCTCGCACGTGACGGACGGCGGCTCGTTCACCCTGGTGTCCGGCATCCTCTCGGAGCAGCCGGTCCCGACCAGCCCGATCGCCTCGACCGTCGACGGCGCCGTCGACGCCTTCGTCCGGTCCGCCGCCATCGAGCTGCCCCGCGGTCTGCGCATCAACGCGGTCAGCGCCACGGTGTTCGCGGAGGCGTGGGACGCCTACGGCGCGATGTTCCCCGGGGCCACGCCGGTCCCGGTCGCCGAGGCCGCCGCGGCGTTCGTCGCCTCGATCGAGGGCGCCGAGACGGGACAGGTCCTGAAGGTCGGCTACTGACCCCGACCGCTGGTCGAGGAAGGCGCGTTAGCGCCTGTCACGAGACCCGGTGAGGTGGCAGTGGACCGCCCGGAGGTCTCGTGACGGGACTTCGTCCCTCCTCGACCGAGCGTCAGGAGCAGGGTGTCCAGCAGCGCCCAGGTCTCGCGGACGAGGTCGGCCTCGCCGAGACCGAGCGTCTTCGGGAGCAGGCGGCCGGTGAGCTGGTCGGCGTCGCCGCCGTCGTACACGTCCTCGTAGGCCTTCCCGAGCGCCAGCACCTTGGGCACCCCGTAGGTGTCGGCGAGGTACGTCACGGCCGCGCGCGCGATCAGGTAGTCGGCCTGCGGGTCCAGGCCCCACTTGGCCGTGGTCGGCAGGGAGCGCGGAAGGCCGTCGAGGTACGCGCGGTCGACGCCGGCCGGTCCCTGCTCGAAGTCCAGGGGCTGCGTGGCGACGTAGTCGGCGAGGCCCTCGGAGAGCCAGTTGGGCCACGCTCCCGCGTGGCGGAAGGTCAGGAAGTGCGTGAGCTCGTGCTTCAGCACGAACTCGTTGGCGGCGTACGCATCCACCTGCTCGGGGTTGACCTTGATGCGCATGCCGCCGAACCCTGTGGAGTCGCCGTCCTGGTCGAGCGCGAAGACGGGGAAGGTGACGGCCGCGGCCTCGCTGTCGTCGAGGGTGTTCATCATCCGCACCGAGCCCGAGCTGGTGGCGTCGACCAGCACGTCGTACCGGGGCGTCATTGCCGAGCACCTGGGCGTCGGCCCGGATGTCGTCGGCCATCGCGGCGGCCAGGCCCGGCACGGACTCGCGGTCGTCGCGGTCCACCAGGACCAGCAGGCCGTCCTCGCTGCCGGCGACGATCGGGACGCCGCCGCCCCACGGCCAGGACTGCGGCTCCTGGCCGTCGGCGAAGTCGCCGGCCAGGGTCTCGGCGCCGAGCACCCAGCCGTCCCCGCGCTTGACGAAGGTGTCCTCGAGCCGGTTGCCGACAGGAGCCCGGTCGATGCCGTCCAGGCGGACCTGCTCGATCACGTCCGGCCGGAAGAGCGGGTCGTCGCCCTCGACGTCGGCCGGCGGCAGCCCGGAACCGGCGTCGAGGAGGTAGCCGACCGAGGCCAGCGGCAGCTGGGTGAGGTTCTCGAACAGCGTGCGCTGCTCGGTCACGAAGCCGTCGTCGGTGGGGTCGACGGTGGCCAGGAAGGCCCCGGCATCGCCGTCCTCGATGGCCTGGGCGCGGCCGTCCAGCACCTTCCGGATGGCGGTGCGGTCCTCGTCGGTGGGCTGGTACGGCCCGGCGCCGACCGTCGCGGACGACGTCGAGGACCCGGCGGGGTCCTTCGGGGCCGCCCCGAGGAGTCATCGGCCGAGCACGCCGCGGTGGCGGCCAGGAGGCTCGCCGAGACGAGGAGTGCGGAGCCCCGCCGTGCCCGGATCACGCACCGAGGGTAAGGCGTCTGATCAGGCGTTGTGGTCTTCCCTAGACTCCACGCTCATGCGCGTGCACCTCGGTTGCGACCACGCCGGTCTCGACCTCAAGGCCCACCTCGTCGCCTGGCTGACCGAGCACGGCTACGAGCCGGTCGACCACGGGCCCCACCAGTACGACGCCGTCGACGACTACCCCGTCTTCTGTCTCCGGGCGGCCGAGGGAGTGGCCGCCGAGCCGGGCAGCCTCGGCGTCGTCATCGGCGGCTCGGGCAACGGCGAGCAGATGGCCGCGAACAAGGTGACCGGCATCCGCTGTGCCCTCGCCTGGTCCGAGGAGACCGCGGCCCTGGCCCGCCAGCACAACGACGCCCAGGTGGTCTCGGTGGGCGGGAGGATGCACACCGTCGAGGAGATGACCCGGTTCGTCGAGGTCTTCTTGACCACGCCGTTCAGCGGCGAGGAGCGGCACGCGCGCCGGATCGCGATGATGGCCGACTACGAGCGCACCGGCGACCTCCCGCCGCTGCCTCCCTCCGCCCGCACGCCCGATGCCTGAGGGGCACACCCTCCACCGGCTGGCCCACGAGGTCGAGGCGGCGTTCGGCGGTCGACGGGTCTCCGTGACGAGCCCGCAGGGGCGCTTCGCCGAGTCGGCGGCCCTCCTCGACGGCAGCGCGGTGCTCGGCGCCGAGGCGGCCGGCAAGCACCTCTTCGTCGAGCTCGAGGGGGAGCGGGTGGTGCACGTCCACCTGGGCCTGATCGGCCGGCTCGACGTGCGCACCGGGGTCGTCGAGGTGCCTGCGCCCGTGGGGCAGGTACGCCTGCGGCTGGCGACGCGACCTCCTGGTCCGACGGCGTACGCCGACCTGCGCGGCGCGATCGTCTGCGACCTGGTGACCACCGCGCGGAGGGCCGAGGTCATCGCCCGACTGGGGCCGGACCCGCTGCGCGACGACGCCGACCCCGGACGCGCGTGGGCGCGGATCAGCCGGAGCCACCGTCCGATCGGCGACCTCCTGATGGACCAGGAGGTGCTGGCGGGAGTCGGCAACGTCTACCGCGCCGAGGTGCTCTTCCGGCATCGGATGCACCCCCTCCGGCCCGGCCGGACACTGCGTGTCGGGCAGTGGCGCTCGATGTGGGAGGACCTGGTCGTGCTGATGGCCGAGGGCGTCACGACCGGCACCATCGACACCGTCCGGCCCGAGCACACGCCCGAGGCGATGGGCCGTCCGCCGCGGGCCGACGACCACGGCGGGGAGGTCTACGTCTACCGCCGCGCGGGGCAGCCGTGCCACGTCTGCGGCACCCGCGTACGGACCGAGCTGCTGAACGGAAGAAACCTGTTCTGGTGCAGCCGTTGTCAGCCGCGGTTCCGGTCGCGCGCCGTACAGTGATCGTCAACGACCGGACGGGATCACGAGCATGAGTGGAGCGCCGAAGTCGCGTTCGTTCGTCTTCGCGCGCCGCCCCAACCGGATCTCCGCCGCCTGGAAGTCGCTGGACGACCCGGGCGCCCCGGCGAAGGGCTCGCTCTACGGGCTCGTCGCCGTCGCCATCCTGTGTGGCGTCGGCACCATCGGCTTCCCGCACTACGTGCCCGTCACCGTGCTCGTCGTCCCGCTGATCCTGTCCAGCCTGTTCCTGGCGCCGCGGTACGTGCCGTTCTTCCTCGCGCTGCTGACGGTCATCACGGTGGGCTCCTTGCCGCGCCTCGTCGCGCCCACGAACCGCACCTGGGTCGCGATCGTGGTGATCCTCGGGCTCGTGGCGCTGGTGCTGTTCACCTCCAACCGCCGCGCGCGGCTGGGGGTCGCCGGTGCCCAGGGCGAGTCGATGCTGATCGACCTGCGCGACCGGATCCAGCGCTACGGACGGCTCCCGGAGCTGCCGTCGCAGTGGGTGGCCCAGTCGGCGCTGCGCTCCGCCGGCGGCACGCTGTTCGCGGGAGACTTCATCGTCGCGTCCGCCACGCGAGGGCGGCTCGACGTCGCCGTTGTCGACGTGTCCGGCAAGGGCGACGCGGCGGCCACCCGCGCACTGCTGTTGTCCGGGGCGTTCGGAGGCCTGATCGCCGCCGTACCTCCCCAGGAGTTCCTCATCGCCGCCAACGCCTACCTGCTCGGCCACCGCTGGGACGAGGGTTTCGCCACCGCCGTCCAGCTCTCGCTGGACCTGCAGACGGGGCACTTCGAGGTGTGGACCGCCGGCCACCCGCCGGCCGTGCACCTGGCCGCCGGCAGCGGGCGCTGGTCCGCCCTTCAGTCCGACGGACCGGTCCTGGGACTGATCGAGGGGGCCGAGTTCGACAGCGTGCGGGGCGTGATGCGGCCCGGCGACGCGATGGTGCTCTACACCGACGGCCTGGTGGAGACCGCCAAGCAGGAGCTGGAGCTCGGCATCGACCGGCTGATCGGCGAGGCCGAGAAAGTGCTGCACGGCGACGTCGCGGCGGACCGCGTGGACCGGCTCGTGGAGCGGCTCGGATCGCAGGACGACGACCGCGCGATGCTGCTCGTGCACCGGCGCTGAGAGGGGTCCCGAGAGGGGTTCCGGAGCCGTCCGCCGGTTGGGGCAAACGCGCGCCGTTGTGGAACGATGTTCGCTGCGCGGATGTAGCTCAATGGTAGAGCCCCAGTCTTCCAAACTGGCTACGCGGGTTCGATTCCCGTCATCCGCTCTCAGGGCCTCCGGACCGCAGCCGAACCGCGGTCCGTGGGTGTCCTGACGGGGCGTAGCGTAGTGGCTAGCGCGCCTGCTTTGGGAGCAGGAGATCGCAGGTTCGAGTCCTGTCGCCCCGACCGAGACCGCCGACCGAACCATCATCGACATCTGAGGAGACACCCTGTGAAGAGCGCCGTCGAGACCTTGAGCCCGACCCGGGCCAAGCTCACCGTCGAGGTGCCCTTCGAGGAGCTCAAGCCGAGCCTCGACAAGGCGTACAAGACCATCGCCCAGCAGATCAACATCCCCGGCTTCCGGCGCGGCAAGGTCCCGCCGATGGTGATCGACCGCCAGGTCGGCCGCGGCGCGATCCTCGACCAGGCGATCAACGAGGCGCTGCCGCAGCTCTACATGCAGGCCCTCCAGGACAACGACCTCCAGCCGCTGGCGCAGCCGGACATCGAGGTCACCAAGCTCGAGGACAACGAGTCCCTCGAGTTCACCGCCGAGGTCGACGTCAAGCCCGAGATCACCCTGCCGGCGTACGACGACCTCACCGCGGAGGTCGAGGACGTCGCCGTCACCGACCAGGACGTCGAAGAGCAGGTGCAGGCGCTCCGCGAGCGCTTCGCGACCCTCGTCGACGTGGAGCGCGCGGCCGAGGACGGCGACTTCGTGGTCATCGACCTGGTCGCCCAGCAGGACGGTCAGACCGTCGAGGGCGCCGAGCTGAGCGGCATGTCCTACAAGGTCGGCCGCGGCGGCATGCTCGACGGCCTCGACGAGGCGCTCGCCGGGATGTCCGCCGGCGACGAGAAGACGTTCACCTCCCAGCTCGTGGGCGGTGACCTCGTCGGCACCGACGTCGAGGTCGCGGTCACGGTCGGCAAGGTCCAGGAGCAGGAGCTCCCCGAGCTCGACGACGAGTTCGCCCAGCTGGCCTCGGAGTTCGACACCGCCGACGAGCTGTCCGAGGACGTCCGCGAGCGGCTCGGCCGGGGCAAGCGCCTCGAGCAGGCCGCCGCCGCGCGCGACGCGGTCCTCGAGGCCCTTCTCGAGCGCGTCGAGATCCCGCTCCCGGAGGCCGTGGTCGCCGACGAGCTCAACTCCCGCCGCCAGAACGTCGAGCAGCAGCTCGCCTACGCCGGCCTCACCATGGACAAGTACCTCGAGGACGAGGGCCAGACCGCCGAGGAGTTCGAGGCCGACCTCGAGCGCCGCGTGCGCGACGCCGTCGCCGCCCAGCTCCTGCTGGACGAGGTTGCCACCAAGGAGGCACTCGGCGTCGAGCAGGACGAGCTCCAGCAGCATCTCGCGATGCGGGCCCAGCAGTCAGGGCAGGACCCGCAGGAGTTCGTCAACCACATGTTCGAGCACAACCACATCCCCGAGCTGGTCCAGGAGATCCGCCGCGGGAAGGCGCTCGCCCAGATCGTGGAGACCGCCACGGTCACCGACGCCTCCGGCAACGTCGTGGAGCTGAGGAACCTGCGCCCCGACGGCACCATCGGTGAGCCCGAGGAGGACGTCGTCGACGAGCCGACGGAGGGGGCGCCGGTCGAGTCCGAGGCCACCGACGACGTCGCCGTCGTCGAGGACGAGGGTCCGACCACGGCGGCCGCGCGCCTCTGATTCTGCTTTTTCGGCCCCGCCGGGGGGCTGGGGTCACTAGTTTGCGCTCATGACCCTCCTCCCTCGGCGGCGCTGGCTCGCGCCCGCACTCGCTCTCAGTCTCGGCCTCGGCGTCGTCGGCGGCCTCGCGGCACCGGCCACGGCGGCCACCTCCACGTTCACCCAGAACACGCCGCTGTTCATCGGTGACGACGACGTCACGGTCACCCAGGACACCGACATCGCGGTGCCGGCCGTCGGTGACATCGGCCAGGCGGGGCCCTACCCCTCCCAGGTGACGTACCCCAACCACGGGGCGCTCATCACCGACGTGGACGTGAGCCTGACGCTGACGTCGACCGCGCCGACGGACCTTGACGTGCTCCTGGTCGGTCCCGGTGGTCAGCAGGCCCTGATCATGTCGGACGTCGGCGGAGGCACCGACGTGTCCAACATCAACCTCACGCTCAGTGACCAGGCAGCCGCGTCGATGACCACGGCGTCCCTGGTCGGCGGGGGCACCTTCAAGCCGACCAACCTCGGTGTCGGCGACGCGTTCAACGCGCCGGCTCCGGCGCCCAGTGGCAACACCTCGCTGTCTGTCTTCAACGGCACCAACCCTGCTGGCGCCTGGAGCCTCTACGTGATGGACGACGCCATGGGTGACACCCACACGATCTCGGACTGGTCCCTCGACCTCGCCACCGAGACCACGCCCTACCCGAGCACCGTCGACGTCAGCGGCGTCGGCCCGATCAGCGACGTCAATGTGACCCTCGCGGGCTTCACGTCGACGTACCCGGACGACATCAGCCTTCTGCTCGTGGGTCCCAGCGGTCAGCAGTCGATCCTGATGTCCGACGTCGGCGGCGGGACGGACGTCACCAACGCCACGTTCGTCGTCGACGACGAGGCGCCGACGGACTTCCCCCTCAGCGCGGCCCTCGTTCCCGGTTCCTCCTACCGCCCGACCAACGACGGGGCGGGCGACACCTGGCCGGCTCCGGCCCCCGTGGCCACCGGCAACCTGCCCTTGTCGATCTTCGACGGCCTGAGCCCGAACGGCACCTGGAAGCTGTACGCGCTCGACTGCTGCTCCTCGGACCTGACCTCCATCGGCAGCTGGTCCCTGCAGTTCACCTGGGCCGACACCCAGGCACCGTCGGGCACGGTGAGCGTGAACGGTGGAGCAGCGACGACCAACAGCCAGAACGTGACGCTCAGCCTGAACGCCACCGACCCCGCTCCGGCCACCGGCGTCACGCAGATGCGGTTCAGCAACGACGGCGTCACCTTCTCCGCCTACCAGGCCTACGCCACCAGTGCTGCCTGGACCGTCGCCTCGGGTGACGGCGTGAAGACGGTCTACGCGCAGTTCAAGGACGCCGAGGGCAACCAGTCCGCGGTCGTCAGCGACGCCATCACCCTCGCACTGCCGGACACCACCGGACCCTCGGCGACCAAGACGACCCCCAAGAAGAACGCCAAGGGCGTCAAGGTCACCACCAAGGTCAAGGTCAAGGCCAGCGAGGCGCTCAAGGGCAAGACCGTGAACGCGAAGACGGTGTTCCTCAAGGCCAAGGGCTCGTCGAAGAAGGTCAAGGCCAAGGTGAGCTACAACGCCAAGGGCAAGACCATCGTGCTGACGCCCAAGACCTCGTTGAAGAAGGGCACCAAGTACACGATGACCGTCACGACCAAGGTCAAGGACGCTGCGGGCAACGCGTTCGACGGCAAGCCCAAGCGCTCCGGCGCCCAGGTGTTCAAGTTCTCCTTCACGACCGCCTGACCCACCGCTCCACCGGCCGCGCCCCGACGTCTCACCGACGTCGGGGCGCGGTCGTAGGGT
>CAWAIW010000005.1:0-8676 GCA_963782035.1 uncultured Actinomycetota bacterium | reverse complement strand
CACGATCGCGTCGTACGACGTGCCGGTGCGGCCGGAGGCCTGGGTGGTCGGGCTGGTCTCGGTCACTTGGCCGTCTTCCGTGCGGGGTTGAACAAGCGGCAGGGTTGCGGTGGTCCACGGCGACCATGCGCGTGCTGTGGTGCATGGTCGTCTCCATGTGCAGCGTGGTCCCGGGCGCGCCCAGGTCCGGTCGCACGCGCGCGATGCCGATGTGGCGCTGGAGCACCGGCGAGTAGCAGAAGCTGGTGACGTAGCCGACCTGCTCGCCGTCATGGTCCCGAGCCACTGCTCCCAGCCCAGCGACTGCTCGTCCTTCGTGGCAGCTCGCCCGCGTCGCGGTGCAGCCGGTCCCACTCGGCCCAGTCGACGACGATCCCGGTCGTCGCCCAGCGCGACGTACCGTCGACCAGCTCGCGCCGGATCGCCTCGCTGCTGACGAAGCGGCGACTGCCATCGCGCACGCCCTTGAGCATCCAGCCCTGGCCGAGCTCCTTGGGCGTCACCCGGTCGTGGTCGGTCCAGGCGGTCCGGCTGTCCCGCCACTCCACGCCGGTCAGCGGCAGCCCGGCCTCGATGCGCAGCGTCTTCATCGCCTCCTCGCCGAACGGCCGCATCCCGTGGGGCCGGCCGGCCTCGAGGACCGCGTCGAGGACGGTGCAACGCGTCGTCGGCCGGCACCGACAGCTCGAAGCCGAGGTCGCCGGTGTAGCCGGTGCGGACACCGTCACCGGGACCGACCCGAGCTTGGCCTCCGCGAGGCCGAAGTACGGCAGGTCGTCGACCTCGGGCACCAGCTCCGCCAGCACCTCGCGCGAGCGCACGCCTTGGACCGCGAGCATCGCGAACGCGTCGCTGACGTCCTCGAGTTCGGCGCGCGCGCCGTACACGTGCGAGGTCAGCCAGCTCATCGTCGGCCGCGCGGAGGTCAGCACGAGCTCGTGGTCGCTGATCCGGAACACGACCCCGTCCTGCATCACGAACCCGCGGTCGTCGCACCACAGCGTGTACGCCGCCCGCCCGGGCCGCAGCGCGTAGATCGCGCACGACGACGCCGGAGAGGAACTCCAGCGCTTGGGGCCGGTGACCCGGTACTTGAACAGCGGCGAGCTGTCGAAGACGCCCACCCCGTTGCGCACCGCGAAGTACCCGTGCTTCCGCGCGTCGGCGTAGCGCAGCGCGCACAGCTGCCCTACCAGCGCGTGTAGAGCTGCTGGTCGTTGAGCTCGGTCAGGCGCGCGTGGAACGGCGTCGTTCGGATCATGGTGGCCGTCGTAATCCTGGCCCAGACTTCCACTCACTGTTCAAGACTGACTCGTTACTGACTCGCGAGTCAAAAGGACATCCGTCGGTCGAGGAGGAACGAAGTCCCGTCACGAGACCAGGTGAGAGGTACGCCGCCCGCTCGCCGGGTCTCGTGACAGGCGCTGCGCGCCTTCCTCAACCAACGGGTGAAGTCAATGCAGAGTTGCAGCTCGTCGTCGATCGCCTGGTCGACCCAGGCCCGCAGCTGCCTGCGACGACCGACCGGTGCACCTCCGCCGCGACCGAGAGGCCGTCGAGCAGGGCGAGCAGTTGGCGCACGCTGGCACTCGGGTCCGGGCAGCCAGCGTCCCGTCGGCGAGGCCCTCGTCGACCAGCGCCCGCAGGATGCCGCGGCTGCGGTCGTCCAGCGTGCGGAAGTGGCCGGCGATGACCGGCTCGTGCTGGGCGAGTGCCCACCCGTCGATCCAGAGCCGCCACCCCGAGGCGCTGCCGGTCGGACCGTAGCTGCGGAGCACGGCGCGGATCCGGTCCAGCACCGGACCCCGGCGTACGGCGGCCCGGTCCATGGTCGCGAGGTCGCGTTCGACGGCGTAGGTGAATGCCTCGGCGACGAGCTCGTCCTTGGTGTTGAAGTGGTAGAAGACCAGCCCGGTGCTGACCCCGAGCGCCGCGGCCACGTCGGAGACGCGGACGGCGGCCAGGCCGACCCGCTCGACCTCGTTGATGGCGGCCAGCAGGATCTCCTCGCGGCGTACCTCGACCTTCTGCCGGGTCCGAGTGCCTGGCATCAGAGGACCGCGTCGAGGAACGCCCGTGTCTCGGCGTGCTCGGGCGAGGCGATCAGCTCCGACGGCGGGCCCTGCTCGAGGATCCGGCCCTCGTGGAAGAACGCCATCCGGTCCGCGACCTCGCGGGCGAAGCCCATCTCGTGGGTGACGACCATCATCGTCATGTGCAGCTCGGTGGACAGGGTCTTCATCACCGACAGCACCTCGCCGGTGAGCTCGGGGTCGAGCGCGGACGTGGGCTCGTCGAAGAGCATCACGTCGGGCTCCATGCAGAGCGCCCGGGCGATCGCGACGCGCTGCTGCTGGCCACCGGACAGCCGGATGGGGTGCTCGCCGGCCTTGTCGGCCAGGCCGACCCGGTCGAGGAGGTCCTTGCGCGCGCTGGGTGATCTCGGCGTCGGAGCCCTGCTTCGCGCAGCGGGCCGCACACGTCACGTTCTCGAGGACCGTCATGTTCGGGAACAGGTTGAACTGCTGGAAGACCATGCCCACGTGCAGGCGGAGCTGGCGGACCTGCTCCCGCTTGCGGCGGGTCCTGTGCCCGCCCTCCAGCCGGATGCCGGACACCTCGATCGAGCCCTGCGTGGGGTCCTCGATGAAGTTCACGCAGCGCAGCACCGTCGACTTGCCGGACCCCGAGCGGCCGAAGATCACCACGACCTCGCCCCGGTGCACCTCGAGGTCGACGCCGCGCACCACCTCGAGGTGGCCGAAGCTCTTGTGCAGGCCGTCGATGCGGACGACGACGTCGTCGCCGGTGGGGCTCATCAGTGCGGCTCCGCGGCGCGCATGGCGCGGGCGACGTGGGTGCGGTCGTACCCACGCCCGATCCTCTTCTCCAGGCGCGCCTGGAAGAACGTGAAGACGACCGTGAGGCCCCAGTAGACGAGGGCGGCGGCGACGTAGGCCTCCAGGTTCTTGAAGTCGGCCTTGCCGACCAGCTGGGAGCGGCGGAAGACCTCCGCGGTCGCGGCCGTCACGCCGAGGAAGGAGACCAGGGCGGTGTCCTTCATCATCGCGATGAACTCGTTGCCCGTCGGCGGGATGATGACCCGGAAGGCCTGTGGCAGCACGACCTTGCGCATCTTCTGGCCGTAGGTCATGCCGAGGGCGTCGGCCGCTTCGCCTTGGCCGCCGGCGACGGACTGGATGCCGGCCCGGAAGATCTCGGTCATGTAGGCGCCGTAGTTGAGGCCCAGGGCGATGATGCCGGCGGTGGTGGCCTGCAGGACGAACACCTGGTCGAACCCCTCCGGCAACCACGCATAGCTGGCCTGGAGGTTGCGGCCGACCGGGGGCAGGGCGAGGTACAGCAGGAACATCTGCACGATCAACGGGGTGCCGCGGAAGAACGAGACGTAGAACCCGGCCACGCCGTAGGCCACGGGGTTCCGGGAGATCCGCGCGAGCGCCCCGAGAAGTGCCATGAAGACGGCGAGCGCGATCCCGCAGACCGCGATGAACATCGTGTAGCGGAGCCCGCCGAGGATGTAGCGGAAGTTGTCGTGGATCCACTGCAGGTCGAAGCCGGCGGCGTTCCCGATGAAACCCAGGAACAGGAACAGGACCACCCAGACCGCGGCCGTCTTGACGCGGAAGGGCACCCGCGCCGAGGCGAGCTGAACCCGCTCCCATCCGTCGTTCATGAGTGGCGGCTCACTGCTGGGTCGTCAGGTCCTGGCCGTCGTACCACTTCTCCGACAGCGAGGTCAGCGTGCCGTCGGCGTGCATGTCCTTGACGATCTGGTCGACCGCCTGGAACAGCGACTCCGACGACGGGTCGGAGCTCTTGTCGAACCCGACCGAGAGCGGCTCGTAGAACACCGGGTCGCCGACGATCTTCACCGGGTTGCCGGCGTCGATGTAGCCCTGGGCCGTGGTCGAGGAGGTGATCACCGCGTCGAGCCGGCCGTTGGCGAGGTCCTGCAGAGCCGTGGTGTCGGTGTCGTAGCCGGAGATCTGGGCGTCGTCGATGATGAAGTCGAAGGTGTAGCCGTTGATGGCCAGCTTCTTCTGCAGGAACTGGTCGTAGGTGCAGCCGCTGCAGACGCCGATCTTCTTGCCGTCCAGGTCGGTGGACAGGTCGTTGACCGACGTGTCGTCGGCCGGCACCACGACGACGGCGGGCGTGTAGTTGTAGGGCTCGGTGAAGTCGAGGACCTTCTGCCGGTCGTTGGTCGGCGTCATCGACCCGACGGTGGTGTCCCAGCGGCCGTTCCAGCTGCCCGCGGTGATGACGTCCCAGGCGGGCGTCTCCCAGGCCACGTCCACACCGAGCCGCTTGGCGATCTCGGTGGCCACGTCGATGTCGAAGCCCTCGTAGTCGCCGGTCTGCTCGTTCAGGCTGGACTGCGGCGGGTACGCCGGGTCGGTGGAGACCGTCAGCTTGCCACTGTCGCAGACCTGCTTGAGGAGGTCGGTCGTCTCGCCGTCGCAGACGGTGCCGTCGCCGGCGGGCGCCTCCGAGGTGGTCTCACCGCCGCCACCCGGGTCCGCGGCCTCGGAGCTGCTGTCGCCGCCGCACGCGGTGAGTGACGCGAGCAGCGCCAGGAGCGCTACGGCGGGCAGGGTTCGGGTACGCAGTCGGACATGCATGGTGACGCCCCCTCAGGATGATGGCTGCGTGCACTATGCCAGAGCAGCGCTCGCTGATCCACGACTCAGTTGCGCGTCGGCCAGACTGACCCGGTGACCGAGCTCGTGATCGACGTCGCCGGCTGGATCGGCATGGCCCTCCTCATCGGCGCCTACGCCCTGGTGACGGCGGGCCGGCTGGCCGGTCCGAGCCTGAGGTTCCAGCTGATGAACCTGTTCGGGGGCGCGCTGCTGATGGTCAACTCGGCCTACTACGGCGCGTGGCCGAGCGCCGCCCTCAACCTGGTCTGGGTGGTCATCGGCAGCGTCGGCCTGGTGCGGGCAGGCGTCAAGGGCCGGGCGGCCGCCCTACCCGAGGTCGGGTCGCAGCGGTGACGCGGCGGTCAGGCCGCCGTCGACGGTGAACAGCTGACCGGTCGCGAACGACGCCTCGTCGGAGGCCAGCCAGGCCACCATGCCCGCGATGTCGGCCGGCGTGCCGAACCGGCCGGCCGGGTGCCGCCCGAGCGCTTCGCCACGGGCCGTCTCGGGGTCCGCGGCCAGGGCGAAGCCGTCGTCGAACATCTCGGTCTCGATCCAGCCCGGCAGGACCGCGTTGCAGCGCACCCGCGGTCCGTGGTCGACCGCGATCGAGCGGGTCAGGGCGTGCACGAAGGCCTTCGAGGCGTTGTACAGCGCTGACGACGCGTCGGACACCACACCCGAGATGGAGCCGATGTTCACGATCACGCCGCCCCGCTCGGTCATCTCCGGCAGCACGGCGCGGCAGAGGTTGAACACGCCGCGACAGTTCGTGCCGACCAGGCGGTCCCAGTCGTCGTCGGTGCTGTCCACCACCGTCGACGTCACCAGGACGCCGGCGTTGTTGACCAGCAGCGAGACCGGCCCGAGCTCGGCGCCGACCGACTCGACGAGTGAGCTCGCGGCCACCGGATCGGCGACGTCAGCGGTGACCCAGAGGATCTCGGAGGGCAGGTCGTCGGGCCGCGGACCTCGCCCACAGGTGGCGACGCGGTACCCGTCCGCGTCCAGTCGCTCGACGATGGCTCGGCCGATGCCGCGGCTCCCGCCCGTCACCAGCGCGATGCGCTTGCTCATGTTGCTGGGTCCTCCCGCCACGACCGGTGCGAGACCTCCACGCCGTCCTGCCACGCCCACGTGTCGATGGTGACCGCGACGCGGCCGCCCTCGACCGTCACGTCCATCACCGACCTCACGCGGACGTCGAGGCCGGGCCAGGACAGCTCGTACGTCGTGTCGGCGTGGGCGTGCTGGGCGAAGGTGCGCCGGTCGACGCGTACCTCGCCCCGGTAGTCCTCCAGGGCCCGGCCGTCGTACGGCGTCTCGTACTCGGAGGTCGACACCGTCCGTGCCGTCGTGGTGCGGGCCAGCACGTCGTCGTGGATCTCCCAGCCGATGCCCTCGTCGGACTCGGACGTGTGCTCGGCGCCGGGCCCGAAGGAGGGCGAGGCCCACTCGCCGTCGAGGACGGGCAGCTCGATCTCGGCGGAGTGGACGGTCAGGGTCACCGGCGCCGGGGGAGCGATGGTGTTGGGCCAGTCGGTGCCGGCGACGCTCACCCGTAGCGTCTGGCCCGGCGACCACTGGTACGCGCAGGCGTCCAGGACGACCTCCACGTCGTACGGCGTGCCCGGCTCGAGCGGCTCGGGGGCGCCGTGCACCGAGGTACGGAAGGCCAGGTCCAGCGACCCGCGCGAGACCAGCGCCGAGGTGCCGTCGGGGAAGACGTCGCACAGCTTCACCGAGAGCGACGCCGCTGGGGCGTCGGCGGAGACCCGCAGACGGGCGACGGGGTGACCGACCACGGGTCCAGCCGGAGGCTCGAGGTCCCAGGTCAGCGACCGCGCGTCGTCGAGGCGCTGGTCGCCGGAGAGACCCCACGGCAGGTGGCCGGCGCAGTCGATCCAGGCCGCGGTGCCGACGTCGGCGATGACGGGGAGGGTGGTTTCGAGGCTCGCTAGCGCTCGCACCTCAACCACCGAAGGGATGACCGAGGGAAGCCGCAGCCAGGAGCCCTCGTGCAGGTCCAGGTCGACCTCGGGTCGCGTCGAGGACCTCACGAAGACGTCGCACCCGTCCTGGTGCTCGCCCGTACCTCGGAGCCAGTGGTCGAACCAGCCCGCCAGCTCCGCCTCGAAGTCGATCCGTGGCCCGGGCATGGCGGTCGTCGGGTCGGCGTGCGCCCACGGACCGGCGAGCAGCCGGTGCGGCGTGCCGTCGGCGGCCAGCCGGGCGATCGTCCGGAAGGTGTTGTTGCGGTACCCGTCGGCCCAGCCCGCGACGATCATCGTCGGGATCCGGATCCGCTCGTACCCGGCCTCGGTCCCGCCCAGCCGTACCGAGCCGTGGTCCCAGTAGTCACCGTGCCGCGACTCCCGCAGCCAGGTGAGCACCCACGGCTCGTTCGTCGCCAGCCGCCGCAGCCACTCCTCGCGCCATCCGTGGTCACTTTCTGGGCCCCACACGGCCGGCACCGGCGGCAGCACGCACATCGGCGTCATGTAGTGGTCGTAGTCGACGAGGTCCACCAGCCGCAGGGCGCCGCCGCGCCAGTGCACGTCGTCGGTCCACCGGTCGTCGGTCGCGTAGATCGCGCAGATCGCCTTGAGTGCCGGCGGCTGCTCGCACGCCATCTGCAGGGAGTTGAAGCCGGAGTACGACGTGCCCCACATGCCGACCTGTCCGTCGCACCACTCCTGCGCCGCCAGCCACGCGATCACCTCGGCCAGGTCGCGCTGCTCGTCGGGTTGGTACTCGTCGATCGCATCCCCGCCCGACGAGCCGGTGCCTCGCAGGTCGAGCCGGCACACGGCGTACCCGTGCCGGTCGCGCAGCCGCTCGTAGGACTCGGCGTACGACGACGTCAGGTCGTCCTTGCGGTAGGGCAGGGCTTCCAGCAGGCAGGGCTGGGGATCATGCGCATCCGGCAGGTAGAGGGTCGCGGCCAGCTCCACGTCGTCGGACATCCGGATGCGGACCTCGTGCTGCGCCACGGCGGGATTGTTGCAGCATGATCAGCACCGTGACCGACGTGATGACCGTGCGCGGTCCGGTGCCGGCTGAGGACCTGGGTGTGACACTGCCCCACGAGCACGTCTTCCTCGACCTGACGCGGGAGTACCGCGGCAACGGGCTGCTCAACGACCCGGCTCTGGCGGAGAGCGAGCTGCGACGGTACGCCGACGCGGGCGGCCGCACGCTGGTCGACGTCACGACCGGCGGCCTGAGGGGCGACCCGGCCGGGCTGCGCGCCATGTCGGAGCGCACCGGCTTGCACATCGTGCGCGGCGCGGGCTTCTACCGCCGCGCGTACTTCCCGCCCGAGCTCGACGCCCTGTCGACCGACGCCGTGGCCGACCTCATCGTGCGCGACGTCGAGGAGGGCACGGACGGCGTCCGGGCCGGGATCATCGGCGAGATCGGCTGCGACCGGCACATCACGGCGCTCGAGGAGCGGGTGTTCCGGGCCGCGGCGCGCGCCCACCGGCGTACCGGTCTGACCATCACCACGCACGCCGCCCGCTGGCCGGTCGGCACCGCCCAGCTCGACCTGCTCGTCGAGGAGGGCGTCGACCCGGCCCGGGTGGTGATCGGGCACTGCGACATGGTGCCGGACCACGACTACCACCTCGCGCTGGTCGCGCGGGGCGCGTGGATCCAGTTCGACACCGTGCAGGGCGTGCACGAGTGGGACACCCAGCAGCGGCTGGGCTGGCTGCGCAGCCTGGCCGACACGGGGCACCTCGACCGGGTGCTGCTCAGCCAGGACGTCTGCCTGCGCAGCGACTACGCGGCGATGGGTGGGCCGGGCTATGCCTACGTCGTGACGACGTTCGCCGACCGGTTGCGCGGGGCCGGCTTCGACGACGCCGACATCACCACGCTCACCGTCGACAACCCGAGAAGGATGCTCACGGGTCAATAACGGGGCGAGTAGCGGGCCGCCCGTACTTCGCCAGCGCCGCCAGCAACAGGTCGGGCGGCAAGGTGTGAGCGGTGTGCCCGCGGC
>CAWAIW010000004.1:0-10015 GCA_963782035.1 uncultured Actinomycetota bacterium | reverse complement strand
CCTCGCGGACGATCGAGCCCGCGTCCAGGTCGGCGGGGTACAGCCCCAGCCGCATCGTGCCGCCGAGGTCGCCGGCGCCGTCGACGATGTGCTTCTGCTCCTCCATGGTCGCGATGACCGGCTCGGGGCAGTCGGGGTCGAACTCGGTCGAGGCGGCCTTCTCGAGGCCGGCGACGTTGCGGGCGTACTCGATGACCATGCACTGCAGGCCGAGGCAGAGCCCCAGGGTGGGGATGCCGTTGGTGCGGGCGTAGGTCAGCGCGCCGAGCTTGCCGTCGAGGCCGCGGACGCCGAAACCGCCGGGCACGCAGATCGCGTCGACGTCGTGGAGCATCCGGTGGGCACCCGCCTGCTCGGCGCACTCGTCGGAGGGCACCCAGCGGATGTGCACCTTGGCGTCGTGGGCGAAGCCACCGGCGTTGAGGGCCTCGGCGACCGACAGGTAGGCGTCGTGCAGGTCGACGTACTTGCCGACGAGGGCGACGGTGACGTCCTCCTTGGGGTGGTGCACCTTGCGCAGCAGGTCGTCCCAGGTCGTCCAGTCGACGTCGCGGAACGGCAGGTCGAGCCGCCGGACGAGGTAGGCGTCGAGACCCTCCCGGTGCAGCACCTTGGGGATGTCGTAGATCGACGGTGCGTCGGCGGCGGTGACCACGGCCTCCTCGTCGACGTCGCACATCAGCGAGATCTTGCGCTTGATGCTCTGCGGGATCTCGCGGTCGGCGCGACAGACGATCGCGTCGGGCTGGATGCCGATGGAGCGCAGCGCGGCCACGGAGTGCTGGGTCGGCTTGGTCTTCAGCTCGCCGGACGGGCCGATGTACGGGACCAGGGAGACGTGCAGGAAGAAGCAGCTGTCGCGGCCGATGTCGTGGCGCACCTGGCGCGCGGCCTCGAGGAACGGCAGCGACTCGATGTCGCCGACGGTGCCGCCGATCTCGGTGATCACCACGTCGACGTCCGGGGCGCCCATGGCCCGGATCCGGTCCTTGATCTCGTTGGTGATGTGCGGGATCACCTGGACGGTGTCGCCGAGGTAGTCGCCACGGCGCTCCTTGGCGATCACGCTGGAGTAGACCTGGCCGGTCGTGACGTTCGCGATCTGGCTCAGATCGGTGTCCAGGAACCGCTCGTAGTGCCCGATGTCGAGGTCGGTCTCGGCGCCGTCGTTGGTGACGAAGACCTCGCCGTGCTGGAACGGGTTCATCGTCCCGGGGTCGACGTTCAGGTACGGGTCGAGCTTCTGCATGGTGACCCGCAGACCGCGGGAACGCAGCAGTCGGCCGAGGGAAGAAGCCGTGAGGCCCTTGCCGAGAGAGGAGGCGACGCCTCCGGTCACGAACACATGCTTGGTGGGCGTTTGCTTCACGGACTTCGATCCTACCCGAGGGGGACGGGTGCGTCCGAACCCGACGCACCGAAAGACCCGCCCGGAGTCGTCAGCACGTGGACCAGGGCCATCACGGCGGCCACCCGGCCGGCCGCGCTCTCGGTGCCGTCGACGGTCGCCACCGGCCGTGCGGGGGGCTGGTCGCGCAGCGCGGAGATGCCGGCGTCATGCGCCGGCCCGGCCACGACGACACCCTTGGCCACGCCCGCCAGACCGGCCACCAGGCCGTCCAGCACCGGCTGCTCCACGTCCTTGCCGGTCACGACCAGCACCAGGGGTGCCAGGCCCGGCTCGCCCTCGGGGAGCGCGAGCAGACCCGCTCCGTGCAGGCTGGCCCGCAGCGAGGAGACCTTGGCCTGGTCCAGCGCGCTGCCCTTCCCGGTCATGGCGATGGCGCGTCCGAGCAGCTGGCCGATCCGGTCGTACGTCGTGGCGTCGGCGGTCACCACCTCCGAGCCGAGCTGGGTCACCAGCTGGATGCCGAGCGTGTCCACCAGCGTCTTCTGGCCGGCGTCGACCATGGTGCGCCGCAGGCCGTAGGTGCCGATGACGCGGGTGCCCGCGGCTCGGACCTGCTCGGTCAGGGCCTCGGCCACGTCGTCGTCGGCGCCGGGCAGGGTGACCAGGGCGACAGGGTGCCCGTGCAGTCGGCCGGCGTACAGGTTCTGCGCGACGGAGCCGGCGAAGGCGTCGGCGTACGCCGCCCGCTCCTCGGCCGCCGGGTCGGCTTGCGGGGGCTGCGGCTCGGCGGCCGCCTTCGGTGGCGAGCTGCCGAGGTCACTGAGTGGTCCGGCGCCGAGGGCGATGCCGACGGCGAGCGCCATCGCCACGACCACGAACGGGATGACCTGCCGGCGCAGCCCGCTCACGAGCGCCAGCCCTGGACGGTGTCGGTGATCCACTGCTGGGCGTCCACCGCCCACTCGTGGCCGATCGGGGTGCTCGCGATCGCGGCGGCGACGGCCACCAGGCACAGCAAGAGCGCCAGCAGGAGGTGGCGGGGGCGAACCTTGCCGGAGTACAGGGTGGGCACGGCGGCCGCGTCGACGATCCGGGCGCCGACCGCGAGCCGGGTGAGGTACGTGCTGGCCACGCTGGACCGGCCCCGGTCCAGGAACTCCTCCAGCGTCGCCTGGCTGCCGACCTGCACGATCACCCGCGCATCCGCGCCGTGGGCGAGCAGCAGGGCCGCGTCCTGGGCGGTGGCGGTCGTCTCGAGCCGGTGCGGACGGGCGCCGAGACGCTCGAACCGCTCGGTCACCGACCGGGAGGCGCCGGGTTCGACGACCAGCACCACGTCGGCCGCCCCTTTCAGGGCCTTGGTCGACGGCGGCTCGACGTCCGCGCTGACCACGACCACCTGCGGGCGGTAGCCGGCGTCCAGGAGGGCGTCCGCGCCGGCGTCCACGCCGATGAGCACCGGACGCTGCTCGGTCAGGAACGCCTTCAGCCGCTTGCGCAGCGCGACCAGCTGACGGGCGTCCGCCACGACCACGACGGGGCGACCGGCCAGGCGGGTACGCAGCTCGGGCAGCCCGATGCCGTGCAGCAGCAGGTCCTGCTCGCGCCGCAGGAACTCGCTGCTGGTGTGGGTGAAGGTCTGGAGCTGGGCGACCATGCCCTGACGGGCGGCGTCCATCTCGCGCTCGACGGTAGGAGCGTCCAGGTCGCGTCCCATCGCGACGGCGCGGTCGCCGACGTGCACGCCTCCCTCGTGGACGCGGATGGTCGAGCCGTCCTTGATGAGGGCCAGCGCGTCGGTGCCGATCCGGTCGACGAGCACCACGCCCGCCCCGACCAGGAGCTCGGGGCCGAGGTTCGGGTAGCGCCCGGAGATGAGCGCGCCGGCGTCCACCACGGCCGCGACGCGGGCGTCCACCAGCGCTTGGGCCGTCGGCTTGTCGAGGTCCAGGACGTCGAGGACGGCGATGTCTCCGGGACGCAGCCGCGGCAGCAGCGTCGCGATCCGGCGGTCGACACGGGCGGTGCCGTGCACGCCGGGCAGCACTTCGGCGGGGCGTCGGCGCGATGGGCGGGTGAAGGTGGTCATCCCCACCCATGCTGTCAACCGAAGGTGGTCGGTCCCGGCAGGCGCGGCGGCGTGTCAGGCCAATCCGTCACGCCAATCCATCAGGCCAATCAATCAGGCCAGGGCTCGGCCAGGTGCGGCCGTCGCCAGCAGCTCGCGGGCGTGCGCCAGGGCCGTGTCGGAGTCGTCCATGCCGGCGAACATGCGCGACAGCTCCCGCTCGCGTGCCTCGGGTCCGAGGACGGTGAGGCCCGAGGTGGTCACGCTGCCGTCGCTGGACTTCTCCACCACGACGTGCCGGTCGGCGTACGCCGCCACCTGCGGCAGGTGGGTCACCACCAGCACCTGGGCGTTCTTGGCCAGCTCCGCCAGCCGCCGGCCGACCTCGACCGCCGCGCGGCCGCCGACACCGGCGTCGACCTCGTCGAAGACGAACGTCGGCACCGGGCTGGTGCCCGCGAGGGACACCTCGACGGCCAGCATCACCCGCGACAGCTCGCCGCCGGATGCCCCCTTGGCGATCGGGCGGCTCGGCGAGCCGGTGTTGGCCGCCAGCTGGAGCTCGACCTCGTCGACGCCCGCCGAGCCGAACCGGAGCCACCGCTTGCCCACCTTCAGAGCTCCCGGGGTCTCGGCCTCGACCTCGTGCTGGCGGACCTCGACCGTCAACCGGGCGTCCGGCATCGCCAGCAGGGTCAGCTCCTCGGTGACCTGGGCCCCGAGCTCCTTCGCGGCGCCGGTCCGGGCCTTGGTCAGGGCAGCGGCCGTGGCGGCCAGGTCCGTGCGGAGGGTCCCGACCTCCTCGCGCAGGCGGTCGATGCGTCCGTCGGTGTCGTCCAGGTCGAGAAGCCGGGCCGCCGACTGCTCGGACCACGCCAGCACCTCGGCGATGGTGTCGCCGTACTTGCGGGTCAGCGCGGTCAGGGACGCTCGCCGCTCGGAGACGTGCGCGAGCCTGGTCGGGTCGGTCTCCAGCCGCGTGGCGTACGACGCGACGTCCGCGGCCAGGTCCGACAGCAGGTAGGTCAGCTCGGCGAGCCGGTCGGCCAGCTCTCCCGCTTCGGTGTCGTGGTCGCGGACCGACTCCAGGGAGGTACGTGCGGCCGCGGCCGCGGCCAGCGCGTCCGGGTCCCCGACCTCGCTCGACAGCGCCTCGCGGGCTCGCTCCGCGGCCGCGCGCAGGGTGTCGGCGAACCCGAGCCGGGCCTCCTCGGCCGCCAGCTCGGTGTCCTCCCCGGGCAGCGGCTCGACGGCGGCGATCTCGTCCAGCCCGAACCGCAGCAGGTCGGCCTCGCGCGCCCGCTCCCGCGCGGCGCTCGACACCTCCACCAGCTCGCCCTCGACCGCGAGCAGGCGGTCGCGGAGCTCGACGTACTCGGCCAGGGGCCCGGCCACCCGCTCGCCGGCGAACCGGTCGAGCGCGTCCCGCTGTGCCCGCGGCGCCAGCAGCCGGTGCTGGTCGGACTGTCCGTGCACGGCCACCAGCGGCTGGGTCAGCTCGGCCAGCACCGCCACCGGGACCGTGGCTCCGCCGGCGTACGCACGCGACCGTCCCTCCGCCGACACGTTGCGCGCGAGCACGACGTGGCCCTCCTCGACCTCGCCGCCCGCCTCCTCCACGGCCGCGGCGAAGTCCGGCATCGTCTCGACGAGCACCACGCCCTCGACCCGAGCCGCCTTCGCGCCGGTGCGGACGGTGCCGGTGTCGGCGCGACCGCCGAGCAGCAGGCCGAGCGCGGTGACCAGCATGGTCTTGCCGGCGCCGGTCTCGCCGGTGATCACGGTCAGGCCGGGTCCGAGCTCCAGGGTCGCGGACCCGATCACCCCCAGCGACGAGATGCGGATCTCCTCGAGCACCTCAGGCTCCCCGCCAGCCCGTGACCGGCAGACCGAACTTGGCCACGAGACGGTCGGTGAACGGCGCCTCGTGCAACCGCACGAACCGCACCGGCTGCTCCCCGCGACGTACCTCGATCCGGGCTCCTGGGGGCAGGTCCACCGTCCGCCGGCCGTCGCACCAGAGCACGCCGGCCCCCTCGGTACGGGCCAGCACCTCCACCGCCAGCGTGGACGACGGCGCGACGACCAGGGGCCGCGCGAACAGGGCGTGCGCGCTGATCGGCACCATGAGCAGCGCCTCGACGCCCGGCCACACCACCGGGCCGCCGGCCGAGAAGTTGTACGCCGTGGACCCCGTCGGCGTGGCGCAGACGACTCCGTCGCACCCGAACCGCGACAAAGGACGGCCGTCCACCTCGACCACGACCTCGAGCATCCGCTGGCGGGCGGCCTTCTCGACGCTGGCCTCGTTGAGGGCCCAGGTGCGCGTGACCAGCTCGCCGTCGGTGTAGACCGCGACGTCGATCGTCAGCCGCTCCTCCGAGGTGTACCTGCCCTCCACGATCGCGGTGATCGTGCTCTCGACGTCCTCGGGCTCGGACTCCGCCAGGAAGCCCACGTGGCCCAGGTTGACGCCCAGCAGCGGCGTGCCGCGGTCGTGGGTCACCTCCGCGGCCCGCAGGATCGTCCCGTCGCCACCGATGACGATCGCCAGCTCGCAGTCGCACGCGGCGTCGTCGTCTCCGCCGACCACGATCTCCAGGTCGTCGGGGTCCAGGCCCAGGTCGGCGGCCTCGTCGGCCAGCGCCCGCACCACGATGCCGTGGCTCGACAGCGCCTTGACGAACGCTCGCGCCACGTCCCGCGCGTCCTCGCGGCCGGTGTGCGCCAGCAGCAGGACGCGCCGGACGACGGCGGGTTCGGTCATGTCGTCACCCTCTCACCCGGCACCCCCGGCTCCGTGCCCTCCCACACCGTGCGGTGGATGACCTCGTCCGGAACCGTCTGCTCGCCTCGTCGGAGCCACAGGAAGAACTCGACGTTCCCCGACGGTCCCGGGAGCGGACTCACCGTCACCGCCCGTGCGCCCCAGCCCCGAGCAGCCGCGGCCGACGCCACCGACCGCACCGCCTCCTCGCGCAGCTCGGGCTCGCGCACGACCCCGCCCTTGCCCACCCTGCCCTTGCCCACCTCGAACTGCGGCTTGACCATCAGCGTCAGGTCGCCGTCCTGGGCCGTGACGGAGATGAGCGGGTCCAGCACCAGCTCGAGGCTGATGAACGACAGGTCACCCACCACCAGGTCCACGGACCCGCCGATCAGCTCGGTCGTGAGTGCCCGGATGTTGGTCCGGTCGTGCACCCGCACCCGATCGTCGCTCTGCAGCTGCCACGCCAGCTGCCCGTACCCGACGTCGACCGCCACCACCTCCCGCGCCCCGTGCCGCAGCAACACGTCGGTGAACCCGCCCGTCGACGCCCCCGCGTCCAGGCAGCGCCGGCCGGCCACCACCAGACCCGCAGGCTCGAACGCCGCCAAGGCACCCGCCAGCTTGTGCCCACCCCGCGACACGTAGTCCGGTCGGTCCGGGTCGTCGCGCACCACGATGGCGACGTCCGTCGTCACCGCCGTCGCCGGCTTGCCGGCCACGGCCCCGGACACGCTGACCCGACCGTCGCCGATCAGCTCCGCCGCGTGGTCACGGGAGCGTGCGAGCCCACGCCGGACCAGCTCGGCGTCCAGGCGCAGGCGACGTGGCACCCTGGCTTCGATCCAGCCCTCGGACGAGCTCAGGCGGTCTCGCGGTCCGGCTCCAAGGCCGACCGCAGATCGTCGTGGGCCGCCTCGAACACTGCCGCGTGCTCACCCACCGGCAGCTCGTGCAACGCGTCCATGGACGACAGCACCTGGTCGACCCGAGGGTCTCCCGTGCGCACCGCTTCCTCGCCGTCCAGCCCGTCCGCGCGCCCCTCGACGCCTTCGTCCGACAGCGTGACCTCGTCGTCGTCGGCCGGGATGTCGGAGTAGTCGTCGGGTGCCTCGGTCATGCCCGCAGACTACCTGCCGGTCTCCCCCGCGCTGCCGTTCGGCGGCTCCAGCCGGCCCGTGTCCGCGGTGCCCCCCGTCGCGTCCAGGAACGCCCAAGCGCTCGCGGCCACGGCGCGCCACCAGTCGTCGGCGCTGCCCTGGCCCTCCACGACGAGGGATCCGTCGCGCACCTCGGCCATCCAGCCACCCAGCCGCGCCGCCTCCCCGTCCGTCTCGACCTCTCCCTGGGCCTCGAGCAGTCCGCCCAGGTCCGCGGCCACGTACGTCGGTCGATGCCCCGTCTGCGCCGCCACCAGCTCGGCCAGGCCCGTGACACCGGTCATGACCAGCAGGCTGTCGCAGCCGGTGTTCAGCGCGCCGTCGATGTCGGTGTCCAGGCGGTCGCCGACCATCAGCGGGTGCTCGCCGCCCACGCGCCGGATCGTCTCGTCGAGCAGCGGCCGCGCCGGCTTGCCGGCCACCTCCGGCTCCACCCCCGCGAACGCCCGCAGCACGCCCACCAGGACCCCGTGCCCCGGCGCGGTCCCGAAGGGCGTCGGGATGGTGAGGTCGGTGTTGCTGGCGACCCACGGCAGACCGTCCTTGACGCGCACGGCGACGCGCATGATGTCGCGCCACAGCACCTCGGGCCCGTAGCCGGACACCACGGCCACGGCCCCGTCGTCCTCGACGGCCACCGGCTCGAGACCCTCGGACCGCAGCGCGGCGTCCAGGCCCGGTCCGCCGAGCAGCGCCACCCGCGCGTCGTCGCCGTACCGCTCCCGGAGCAGCCGCGCCGCCGCCTGGGCGGAGGTGACCACGTCGTCGGTCGAGGCATCCACGCCGAGCTTGCGGAGATGAGCCGCCACGTCGTCGGGGGGCCGCGACGCGTTGTTGGTGACGAACGCCAGCCGCATGCCCTGCTCACGCACCCGCGCCAGATGGTCAGCGGCTCCCGGGACGGCCTCGCCACCGATGTAGACGACCCCGTCCAGGTCCAGCATCGCGAGGTCATAGGCCTCCACCAAGGGAGCCTCCGACGCCCCCAACACGCGTCCGTCCGGCACGGAAGTGCTCCCCCTACGATGCTCCGATGGACGCCGGCCCCGTGGTCATCCCACCCTCGGTGGGGCGACCACTCCGGCTGCTCGCCTTCTGCGGCTGGCGCCTCACGGCCGGCCGGATCGGCGACCCGGCGACGGCTCGCCTGTTCGCCCGACACTATCGCGACGTCTCCGAGCGACTGGATCGCTGGCGACATGCTGGTCAGCTCCTCCAGGACACCACGCCGGCCGTCTACGTCCACGAGTACACCGCCGGCGGGCTCACCGTCCGTGGGCTGGTCGGCGCCCTCGACATCTCCCGCCGTGCCACCAGCCCCGACGACCGCGCCGTCCTCCCGCACGAGGGCATCCACCCCGAACAGGTCGCTGACCTCGCCGAGCGGATGAGCACCTGGCAGCTGAACCCCGCCCCGATCCTCCTCGTGCACCGAGGCTCGGAGGCCGTCCGGGCGATGGTCCACGACACGGTCACGGGGCGGTCTCTCCACGAGTACGTCGACCGCGCCGGCCAGCACCACCGCATCTGGGCGATCACCGAGCCCTCCCGGCTCGAGGCCCTGAACGACGCCCTGGCCTCGACCCAGGCCCTGATCGCGGACGGACACCACCGCTACGCGGCCTACCTCCGAATGCAGGGCGAGTCTCCCGGTGACAGCAACGACGCAGGCCTCGCCATGCTGGTCGACCAGACCGACACCCCGCTCTTCCTGGGCGCCATCCACCGGGCAATGATCGGGGTCAGCCTCGAGCAGTTGCGAGAAGCCTGTCCGGACTCGATCGAGTTCGCGCTCGTCTCGATGGCCGACGGGCTTGCCGCGCTCGCGCAGGACACCATGGTCGCGACCGACGGCCACAGCTGGGCGACGATCCGGCTCTCCCTGCCGCAGGACCGCGCCGCGGTCGAGGCCCTTCACGAGGAGCTCCTCCCGGCCCTCCGGCAGCAGGATCGACGCATCGGCTACCACCACTCAGTGGACGAGGCGCTGTCCCGGATCCGCTCGGTGCGCGGCGTGGTCGTCCTGATGCCGGCACCGGACTTCGACCTCGTGCTCCGCATCGCGCGGGCCGGACGACTCCTGCCGGAGAAGGCGACGTCCTTCCAGCCCAAACCCAGCGTCGGCGTGCTCATCCGGTCGCTTCGCGACGCGTAGCCGTCGCGCGACGGACCATCCTGCCTGCCGTCACCTCGACCTCCACGCGCGACGCGGCCCCGCCTCCGCCCTGGTAGAACCGCTTGCGCAGCGGTCCGCTCACCTCCACGACGTCGTCGGCACCCCAGCCGGCCACCGAGGAGCGCACCCGCCCGCCCCACACCACACAGTCCAGCGCGTCGACGGTCTGCTTGCTGCGGCCTCCCGGGGCGCGTGGCACCACCAGCAGGAACGTCCACATCTCGTCCCCGCTCGGAAGCACCCGGCGCTCCGGATCGCGGGAGACCCGGCCCACCAGTCGAACCTCGTTGACCCCGACCGCCGCGAGCTCACTCGTCTCGGGCGCCTTCCCAGATGCCTTGTCCGTCTTCATCTGCGTCACCTCCATGCCGACAACGCTCGCGCCGGCCGCCGACAGCCGAGACCGCTCGGGATGCCTGCTGTGGAAAGGCGGTACGGGAGCGCCTCCTGTGGACGCAAAGCGGGCCCCTCGAGCACGCGTTCGCACGCAGAA
>CAWAIW010000003.1:0-191393 GCA_963782035.1 uncultured Actinomycetota bacterium | reverse complement strand
GCCGGCGTCAGGTCGTGCGTCGGCCGGACCGCCTTGTCCGCGACGGCCTGGGCGATGGCGGCGATGTGGTCCGGGGTCGTGCCGCAGCACCCACCGACGAGGTTGACGAACCCGGCCTCGGCGAACTCGGCGATCATCCCGGCCGTCTGGTCGGGGGTCTCGTCGTACTCACCGAAGGCGTTGGGCAGCCCGGCGTTCGGGTAGCACGAGACGAAGGTGTCGGCGATCCGGGACATCTCGGCGATGTAGGGACGCAGCTCCTTGGCGCCGAGGGCGCAGTTGAGCCCGACCGCGAGGGGCGAGACGTGCCGGATGGACGCCCAGAACGCCTCGGTCACCTGGCCGGAGAGGGTGCGGCCGCTGGCGTCGGTGATCGTGCCGGAGATCACGACCGGCCAGCGACGGCCGCGCTCCTCGAACACGGTCTCGAGGGCGAAGATCGCGGCCTTGGCGTTGAGGGTGTCGAAGATCGTCTCGACGAAGATCAGGTCGGAGCCGCCGTCGACCAGGCCGTTGGTGGCCTCCGTGTACGCCGCGACCAGCTGCCCGAAGGAGACGTTGCGGGCCCCGGGGTCGTTGACGTCCGGCGAGATGGAGGCGGTGCGTGAGGTGGGGCCGAGTGCGCCGGCGACGTACCTCTTCTGCTCCGGGGTGCGCGCGGCGGCCTCGTCGGCGACACGTCGCGCCAGCCGGGCGGACTCGAGGTTGAGCTCGTAGGCGAGGTCCTGCATGCCGTAGTCGGCGAGCGAGATCGCGTTGGCGTTGAAGGTGTTGGTCTCGATGATGTCCGCGCCGGCGTCGAGGTACTCGCGGTGGATGCCCTCGATGATCTCCGGCTGCGTGAGGCTCAGGAGGTCGTTGTTGCCCTGAAGGTCACTGGGCCAGTCGGCGAAGCGCTCGCCGCGGTAGCCGGACTCGCCGGGCCGGTCGCGCTGGATGGCGGTGCCCATGGCCCCGTCGATCACCAGGATCCGCTCGCGGAGGGCTGCGGTGAGCTCCTCGGTGGCGTCCGGGCGGATGTCGACGGACAAGGGTGCTCCTCGGGCCGGGTGACGGGACTCGTCCAGCGTAGGAAGGCCGTTCCACGAGGTGGACGCGTTTCCCGCATGGTGACACCGGCCGCGGAGCGTCAAGAAATCCCCGAGCCCCTCCGAAGCCGTGGGCACCGGTCACAGGTTGGGTCATAGGGTGGTCGGCGTGATCGAGATCGAGGACGTCCCCGACCTGGTGGACCCGGTCGTCATCGCCGCCTTCGAGGGATGGAACGACGCGGCCGACGCGGCCTCGTCGGTCATCGACCACCTGCTGAAGGTGTGGGGCGCGCGCATCATCGGGGCGATCGACCCCGAGGAGTTCTACGACTTCCAGGTCAACCGTCCCCTGGTGGGGACCGACGAGCGCGGCCACCGCACCATCACCTGGCCGAGCACCCAGATCGCCATCGCCAGCCCGCCCGACATGGAGCGGGACGTGATCCTGATCCGCGGCATCGAGCCGAACATGCGCTGGCGTCAGTTCTGCGCCGAGCTCCTCGCGGCCGCCGACGACCTCGGCGGGCAGATCGTGGTCACGCTCGGCGCGCTGCTGGCCGACACCCCGCACACCCGGCCGGTGCCGGTCACCGGCACGGCGACCGAGCCCGAGCTCACCGACCGGCTCAAGCTCGAGCAGTCGACGTACGAAGGCCCCACCGGCATCGTCGGGGTCTTCCAGGACGCGTGCGTGCGGCTGGACATCCCGGCCGTGTCCTACTGGGCCGCGGTCCCCCACTACGTCGCGCAGCCGCCCTGCCCCAAGGCCACTCTCGCCCTGCTCGGCCGCCTCGAGGACCTCCTCGAGGTCAGCATCCCGCTCGGCGACCTCCCCGAGGACGCCCGCGCCTGGGAGCGCGGCGTCGACGAGCTCGCCGAGGAGGACGAGGACATCGCCGAGTACGTCCGCTCCCTCGAGGAGACCCGCGACACCACCGAGCTCCCCGAGGCCTCCGGCGAGGCCATCGCCCGCGAGTTCGAGCGGTACCTCAAGCGGCGGGGCGAGGACACGCCGTAACATTTGGCTCGCTCCGCTCGCCTGTCCGCCGCGCGCCGGACCTGTTGGCCCTCAGACGAGGCCTAGCGCCGCGTCGACGACGTCGCGTACGCCGGCGGGTGCGCCGTCCTCCGTGCCGGAACCGGCCAGGGTCGCGTCGACCCAGGCGTCGACGGCGGCACAGGCGCGGGGGGCGTCGAGGTCGGCGGCCATGGCGGCCAGCACCTCCTCGACCACCGGCCCAGCAGGAGCGCCGGACGGCATCGCGAACGCCGCGCGCCACTCGGCGATCCGGTCGACCGCGGCCCAGAGCTCGTCGTCCACCCACTCCCAGTCGCTGCGGTAGTGGTGGCGCAGCAGGGTCAGCCGGATCGCCATCGGGTCGACCTCGCTGTTGCGCAGGGCCGAGACGAAGACCAGGTTGCCGAGGGACTTCGACATCTTCTGGCCGTCGTAGGCCACCATCCCGGCGTGCGAGTAGACCCGGGCGAACGGCTTCCCGGTGGCCACCTGCGCGTGGTTGGCGCACATCTCGTGGTGGGGGAAGACCAGGTCCGACCCGCCGGCCTGGACGTCGAACGTCTCCCCCAGCTCGTCGAGCGAGATCGCCGCGCACTCGATGTGCCAGCCGGGCCGGCCCGGACCGAAGGGGCTCTCCCAGGACGGCTCCCCCGGCCGCTCGCCGCGCCACACCACGCAGTCCAGCGGGTCCTTCTTGCCCGGCCGTTCGGGGTCACCCCCGCGCTCGGGGAAGATCCTCAGCATCTCCTCGCGGTCCATCCGTGACTCCGCGCCGAACGCCGGGTCCGCGGTGACGGAGAAGTAGAGGTCGTCCTCGACCTGGTACACCGCCCCGGCCTCCTGCAGCCGCTCGATCAGCGCGATCACCAGCGGGATCGACTCCACCGCCCCGACGTACGCCGCCGGCGGCACGACCCGCAGCGCCGTCATGTCCTGGCGGAACAGCTCGGTCTCGCGCTCGGCCAGCGCCACCCAGTCGACGCCGACCTTCGTGGCCCGCTCGAGCAGCGGGTCGTCGACGTCGGTGATGTTCTGCACGTACCTCACCTCACGCCCGGCGTTCCGCCAGGCCCGGACGAGCAGGTCCCAGGCGACGTAGGTCGCCGCGTGGCCCATGTGGGTGGCGTCGTACGGCGTGATCCCGCAGGCGTACAACCGGGCCGGACCGTCGGGCATCACGGCCACCAGTGAGTTGCTGGGGGTGTCCTGGAGCACCACCTCGGGGCCGGTCACGGACAGGTCGGGGAGGTCCGGAGCCGGCCAGGAACGCATGGGCGTCAGCCTAGTCGGGCGGCCACGTGCAGCACCGCGCCCGGGGGGGGGGGGGGGGGGGGGGGGGGGGGGGGGGGGGGCACGGGCGCGAGGGGGGGGGGGATCCCGGCAAGCCCACCTGAGAGAGGGATCCTCGGTTCCGTCGCGGAAGAGTGCCTCGAAAGGGGGGGGGGGGGGGGTAGCGCGCCAGGAGTCGAAGGTCGCCCGGAGGGACTCGCGGTCCACGGTGACCCCTAGAAGGGCGGCCAGGGGATGGCCGGCCAGTCCCCCCGCGGCATCGGCATCTCCCCGACCCGCAGCAGCCGGGCGACCCGGCGCCGGGTCGCCTCGATCTCGAAGGCGGTCAGCAGCGGGCGCAGGGCCTCGGCGAGGTCCTCGTCCAGCGCCTCGGCCAGCACGTGCAGCCCGCCGGCCTCGTCGTCGCCGAGCGGCTCGCCCGCCCAGCCCCACAGCACCGTCCGCAGCTTGGGGTCGGTGTGGAAGGAGACGCCGTGGTCGACGCCGTACCGGTGCCCGCCGGCCATCGGCAGGACGTGACCGCCCTTGCGGTCGGCGTTGTTCACCGCCGCGTCGAACACCACCATCCGCCGCAGCGCCGCGGAGTCCTCGTGCACCAGCGCCACGTCCTGGTCCCGCTCGTCGACTCCGTCGAAGACGTGCAGCCAGCCGGGCCGCTCGCGCAGGTCGCGGACGACGGTGACGGCCTCCGCACCGTCCGCGGGCTCCTGCCAGACCTGCACCATCCCCGGACCGTGGGGCCCGTCGCGCAGGAAGGTCAACGGCACGATGTCCCAGCCGAGCGCCTCCGAGACGAGGTACGCCGCGCGCTCGCGCGCGGCCAGGGTGCCGTCGGGGAAGTCCCAGAGCGGCCGCTCCCCCGCGACCGGCTTGTAGACGACGGTCGTGCCACAGACCTCTCCCACGAACGTGGCGTTGGAGGCGGGCATCACCCGACCGCGCAGCTCCAGGTCGCCACCGAGGAGCCCTGCGTCGGGCTCGCGCACCACCAGCACAGGAGGCTCAGACGTCGCGCCGGCGGTGGCCGTTGGCCCGCACGCACAGGTGACCCGCGGGGTCCATCGGACCACCGCAGAACGGACAGCTCGGCCGGCCCGCCTCCACCACACGACCGGCGCGCAGCGCGAAGGCGCGGGCGGCACCCGGCGTGATGCGGACGAGCAGGACCTCGTGGGGCTCCGGCTCCTCCAGGATCTCCACCTCGAGGTCCTCGTCCCCCTCGACGACCACGGCCTCGTCGGTGATCGGGAAGACCTCGATGACCACACGGCTCAGGCCGGGGTCCCACGACAGCGTCATGGTGCCCGCGCGGAACTCCTCCTCGATGGGCTGCTCCAGGGGGGCCTGGTCGTCGAGGTCGTGCGGAGCCACCGCGGGGACGATCTGGTCGGACGAGCCGTCGTCCAGCACCTGGTCCAGCAGCTCGTCCACCCGCTCGGCGAGGGCGGAGACCTGCTGCTTCTCCAGCGCCACGCTCACGATCCGCGGCCCGGAGCGGGCCTGGAGGAAGAAGGTGCGTTGGCCGGGCTCGCCGACGGTCCCGACGACGAACCGCTCCGGCGGGTCGAACTCGTGGATCACAGGCACGTAGGCAGCCTAGGCGCTGGGCGAAGCCGGTCCGGCGCCGCCACCGACCGCCGCGTCGGTCGCCGCGGCGCGCTTGCGGGCTCGCCCCTTCGGCGGCGGCGGCACGAGCCAGGACAGGTCGCCGTCGTGCGTGTTCGTGGCCAGCACATAGGGGCGGGACCCGGTGTACCGGACGATCGAGACCGACGCCGGGTCCACGTTGATCCGCTGGAAGAGGTCCAGGTGCATGCCGAGCGCGTCCGCGAGCACCGCCTTGACCAGGTCGCCGTGGCTGACCGCGACCCACACCGCCCCGGGACCGTGCTCCTGCTCGATGGCGGCGTCCCGGCGGCGTACGGCGTCCACCACCCGCGCCTGCATCGCGGCCATCGACTCCCCGCCCGGGAAGTGCGCCGCCGACGGCTGCGCCTGCACGGTCTTCCAGAGGGGCTCCTTGGCCAGCTCCTTCAGCGGCCGTCCCTGCCACTCGCCGTAGTCGCACTCGGTGAGGCCTCGGTCGGTGGCCACGCGGACGTCGCCCGCCCGGCCGGCTGACTGGGCGCGGGCGATCGCCCGCGCCGTCTGCCGACAGCGCTCCAGCGGGCTCGACACGATCGCCGCCAGCGGTAGGACGGCCAGCCGCGCCGCCGCCTTCTCCGCCTGGGTCGTCCCCGTCTCGTCGAGCCGGACGCCCGGCGTCCGCCCGGCGAGCACGCCACTCACGTTCGCCGACGTACGCCCGTGCCGGACCAGGATCACCGTTGCCACGAGCGCGAGGCTAGCCGCACTACGTTGGGAGCCGTGATCGTCGACAGCGCCGTCTACCGCGAGGGCGAGCGCGTCCCGGTCTCCTGCGAGACCCACGACTACGGCGCGCTGCTCGACGCGGCCCGCGAACCGCACGACTTCGTCTGGGTGGGTCTCACCGACCCGTCCGACCGTGAGCTCGCCGACGTCGCGCAGGCCTTCGGGCTGCACCCGCTCGCCGTCGAGGACGCCCTCAACGCCCACCAGCGGCCCAAGCTGGACAAGTACGAGGACAGCCTGTTCCTCACCCTGCGCACCCTCTGGTACATCGACGAGCGGGACGCCGTCGAGACCGGCGAGATCAACATGTTCGTCGGCGAGCGGTACGTCGTCACGGTCCGGCACGGCGAGGGCTCGGACCTGCACGCCCGGCGCATCGACCTCGAGGCCGACCACAAGGTGCTGGGGCACGGGCCCTCGGCAGTCGTGTACGCCGTGTGCGACCGCGTCGTCGACGACTACGAGGACGTGGCGGCGTCGCTCCAGGAGGACGTGGACGAGGTGGAGTCGTCGGTCTTCTCCCCCGAGCGCACCGACGACGCCGTGCGCATCTACACCCTCAAGCGCGAGGTCGCCGAGATGCGGCGCGCGGTCATCCCGCTCAAGGAGCCGATGCGCCAGCTCGCCGACGGCCGCGTCGACGGCATCGACCCCGAAGCAGCGCCGTACTTCGCCGACGTCTACGACCACGTGGCCCGCACCGCCGAGGCGATCGACGAGCTCGAGACGTTGCTGACCGCGGCGTTCCAGGGCCACCTGGCCCGGATCTCCGTGCAGCAGAACGACGACATGCGCAAGATCTCCGCCGGCGTCGCCCTGGCCGCCGTACCGACCCTCATCGCCGGCGTCTACGGCATGAACTTCACCCACATGCCCGAGCTCGACTGGACCTACGGCTACCCGTTCTCCCTGGCAATCATGGCGGTCTTCGTCGGCGCCCTCTGGGTCTTCTTCAAGAAGTCGGGCTGGTTGTAAAGAGGAACCACAGACTCGTCCGCCGCGCGCCCCCGTCTGCACGACGAGCGGAGCGAGTCCTGCGAGCGCAGCGAGGAGGAAGACGGGGGTTCCAGCGCGGCGGACATGCGAGCGGAGCGAGCGAAAATGGCTACTGACGGAAGCGCTCGTCCAGCCACACCCGCGCCTGACCGAGGAAGCCGGCCATGTCGTGGACCAGGTTGCCGACGGCGTCCTGGGTACGGCGGAAGGTCTCGGTGTAGCTGGCCGCGGCCTCCTGGGCCGCGTCGCTGACCTTGGCCGTCGAGTCCTCCTCGCGCCGCGGGTAGGTGCCGCCGAGGATCGCGGTGTACTCCCCCGACTCGGTCCACCGGCGCAGCTCGGCGGAGCGGACGACGGCGAAGGGATGGGTCTGGTTCTCGACCAGGAAGACCTTGAGGACCGAGTCGCGGAAGTCCTCGGTCTCGCTGTACTCGTTGCCCTGGGCGAAGAACGACGTCGCGTCGAGGTCCTCGAGGTGCCCGCCGGAGGCCAGCTTCATGTGGAACCTGGTGGCGGCAGCAGGGTGCTGGCCGGCCAGCAGGCCGGCGCGGTCGGCCGACAGCTCGGACTTGCGGGACCACTCCATGAGGGCCGCGGTGATGGCGCGGACGCCGATCGCGCCGCCCGGGATGGCGTACAGCACCCCGGTGAGCGCGACGAGGCGCATCAGGAGCGTGCGGTAGACCGAGTGCCCGCTCATCGCGTGCCCGAGCTCGTGGCCCAGCAGGAAGCGCAGCTCGTCCTCGTCGTCCCCGATCAGCTCGAGCAGGCCGGAGTACACCACGATCATCGGCTTGTTCATGCCGATCGTGTAGGCGTTGAACTCCGGGCTGGCCCGCACGTAGAGCTCGGGGACGTCCTGGCAGTCCAGGGACAGGGCCACGTCGTTCATCAGCCGGTGCAGGCGCGCGAAGTTCCGCTCGTCCACGCGCACCGACGAGCCCAGCAGGAGCAGACGCACGGAGCGCTCGTTGACCAGGCCGGAGAGCGTCTTCAGCAGGGTGTCGAAGCCCTTGAGCTTGCGCAGGGCCACCAACGCTCCACGGTCGGCCGGGTGCTCCCAGGCCCGTGAGCTGATGCCCGGCAGCACCGTGCGCGCGCGCACCGGAGGGTTGCCGTTGCCCGAGGTGTCCGACTCGTCCGCCATGCCGCGAATCCTCACACGCGGGTCAAGCCGCCCGTGTCAGTTGCCAGCATCAGGTTGCCGACATGACTCCGGCGGCGAGCAGCACCAGGATCGCCGCGCCCACCACGACCCGGTACGGCACGAACCACGCGATCGAGTGGTGCGCCACGAACTTCAGCAGCCAGGCCACGCTCGCGTACGCCACCACGAACGCCACCAGCGTCCCGACGACGATCGGGCCGAGCCCGATCGAGCCGCCGAGGGCGTCCTTCAGCTCGTAGAGCCCGGCGGCCAGCAGGGCCGGGATGGAGAGGAAGAAGCTCAGCCGGGTGGCGGCCACCCGGTCCAGGCCCAGGAAGAGCCCCGCCGAGATGGTCGCGCCCGACCGGGACACGCCCGGGACGAGGGAGACCACCTGCACCAGGCCGACGACCAGCGCGTCGCGCAGCGTCAGCTGCTTCTCGCCACGCTGCTGTGTGGCGACCCGCTCCGCGGCCCACATCACGCCGCTCCAGACCACCAGCGCGGCACCCACCACCCAGAGCGACCGCAGCCCGCCCGTGATCAGGTCCTTGCCCAGCAGGCCGGCGATGCCGACGGGGATGCTGCCGAGGATCACGTACCACCCCATCCGGTGGTCGCGATGCCCCCGCCACTCGGCGTTGACCAGGCCCCGGCACCACGCGGTCGCGATCCGGGCGATGTCCTTGACGAAGTACACGATGACGGCCGCGATCGCGCCCATCTGGATGACGGCCGTGTACGCCGTCACGGCGGGGTCGTCGAGCTCCAGGCCCAGCATCTTCTCCGCGATGGTCAGGTGACCGGTGCTGGAGACCGGGAGGAACTCGGTGAGACCTTCGACGATGCCGAGGATGACGGCGTCGAGGTAGTCCATGGCGGGCTTTCTGCCTGTCATCTCGGGGGCGGGCCGCGCCCAGACTAGGGGCCGCCGCCTGACCACAACCTGACGACCCGCCCGGCTCCCCGGGAGTCCCGCCTCGCGGTCGGGGTCCGGCCCACTAAGTTGTGCGCATGCACGTGCGGTCCGTCGGCGCCACCGGCCTCAAGGTGTCCCGACTCGGACTGGGCACGATGACGTGGGGTCGCGACACCGACGAGCACGAGGCGCGCGCCCAGCTCATCGCCTTCGCGGAGGCCGGCGGCACGCTGCTGGACTCCGCGGCCGGCTACGGCGACGGCGCCTCGGAGGAGCTGATCGGCAGCCTGATCGGCGACGTCGTCGCCCGCGACGAGATCGTGATCGCGACCAAGGCCGGCATCTCCCGGCGGACCGGCACGCGCGTCACCGATGCCTCGCGCGGCAGCCTCCTCGCCTCCCTCGACGGCTCCCTGAAGCGGCTCGGCGTGGACCACGTCGACCTGTGGCAGGTGCACACCTGGGTGGACGACGCCCCGGTCGAGGAGACGTTGTCGGCGTTGGACACCGCCGTGGCGACCGGCCGGGCGTCGTACGTCGGGATCTCGAACTACGCCGGCTGGCAGACCGCCCAGGCAGCGACGTGGCAGCGAGCCGTCCCGGGGCGCGCGCCACTGGCCTCGACCCAGATGGAGTACTCCCTGCTCAACCGGACGATCGAGGACGAGGTGCTCCCCGCGGCCCGCGCCCTCGGCCTGGGCGTGCTGCCGTGGTCCCCGCTGGGCCGCGGCGTGCTGACCGGCAAGTACCGGTCGGGCACCCCCGCCGACTCGCGCGCGGCGTCCTCGCACTTCGCTGGCTTCGTCAATGCCTACCTCGGCGCGCGCTCCCAGCGCATCGTCGAGGCCGTGGCCCGTGCCGCCGACGGCCTCGGGTGGACCCCGCTCGAGGTGGCGTTGGCCTGGGTGCGCGACCGGCCCGGTGTGACCGCCCCGATCGTGGGCGCTCGGACGGCCCAGCAGCTGCGGGGCGCGTTGGGGGCCGAGGAGCTGACCCTGCCCGACGAGATCGTCACGGCGTTGGACGACGTGTCCGCGCCGGGCGCCGACGGCGGCGAGTGACCGTGACCCGCGCCCTCTCCGCGTCGCCGGGCCGAGGGGTGGAGTGGGAGTTCGAGAAGATCACCTTCGACCGCGACTTCTCGCGGTCGGTGGTCACCAAGCTGCTCGTCGAGCGCGCCGAGCACGGCGGCTGGGAGCTGGACCGGGTGCGGATCACCCCGGACGGCACCCGCCGCGTGGTGCTGCGCCGCAAGATCATCCGCGTGCGGCCGACGTACATCCCGCCGTTGCCGGGACCCCCTGCTTAGCAGGAGGTCGGGACCTCGACCTTCACGCAGCGGTCGTCGCCGGCGCCACCGTCGCCCCGGTCGCGGCCGCCGCCGCCCCGCAGCACGTCGTCGCCGGCCGAGCCCTTGAGCTGGTCGTTACCCGCGCCGCCGACGAGCAGCCCGTTGCCGGCCGGCAGGCCGTTGCAGCCGGTGTCGTCGATCGTCAGGCGGTCGTTGCCGCCGCGTCCGCGCAGCACCGCCTGGCAGGTGCCTCCGGAGAGCACCGACTCGCCGGCGGAGCTGCCGCGGTAGCGCAGGCGCTCGCCCTGCAGACCCGTGAGCACGAACCGCTGGAAGGAGCTCCAGGTCAACCGCGTGATGCCGTCCATCGTGGCCGCGCCCTGGACGTTGTCGAAGAGCCAGTCGCCTTGGACGTCCGGCCCGGGGAGCGGCTGGTAGGAGTTGGTGCCGGGGCCGCCGGTGAGGACGGCGCTGGAGCTGAAGCCGTAGGTCACGAGGACGTCGTCCCCCTCGCCCAGGAACACCGTGTCGCTGTTGAGCGCCACGCTGCTGCCGCTGATCACGTAGTCGTCGCCACCGTTGGTGATGATGACGTCGCTGTCGTCGGGCGACGTCTGGTTGGACGACTCCTGGCTCCAGACGCGGTCCGATCCGTCGCCGCCCACGAACCGGTCGTTCCCGAAGCCCAGGCTGACGAAGGTCTTGCCCTGGTGGGCGCGGGCGCCCACGAAGTCGTCACCGGGCCCGGCGTTCACGACGACCGACCCCCGGCCGGTGATGCAGATCGAGTCGTCGCCGGCGCCGGTGTCCACCCGGAGGGCGCCGTTGGTGATCACGACGTCGTCCCCGGCCGTGCCCAGCAGGCTCTCCTCGGGGGCGCCGGTCATGGTCGGCGTCCGGCCGTTGCACGTCGGCTCGTTGCCGATCGGTCGCTCCTCGGCCTGCGCGACGCCGGACGATCCCGCGGTCAGCAGCAGGGAGGCGAGGAGCGCGCACGCCGAACGCGGCCGTGCGAACCACGGGCGCGTGGCGTCGCGGGGACATGGTGTCCACTCCTCTTGTGGGTCGGGCTGGAGATGTCTCAAGGGGTCCGATGCCGGCGAGAGCCGAAATGTTCGCAGTCATCGCGCGCTGTGGTCGAGAGGCGCGTCACACCTGGTCCAGCAGCCGGTCGACGACGCGTGCGCCGAACTCGAGGGCGTCGACGGGCACGCGCTCGTCCACGCCGTGGAACATGGCCGCGAAGTCGAACCCGTCGGGCAGCCGCAGCGGCACGAAGCCGTAGGAGCGCATCCCCAGCTTGGTGAAGTGCTTGGCGTCCGTGCCGGCGCTCAACAGGTAGGGCACCACCATCGCGTCGGGGTCCTCCGCCGCGACGGCGCGGGACATGGCATCGACCAGCTCGGTGTCGTAGGGCATCTCCCACGGCGGCTGGTGGGAGATCGCCTCGATCTCCACGTCATCACCGCACAGCTCCCGCAGGGTGGCCCAGAACTCGTCCTCGAACCCCGGCAGGAACCGGCCGTCGACGTACGCCGTCGCCTCGGTCGGGATCACGTTCACCTTGTAGCCGGCCTGCAGCATGGTCGGGTTGCAGGAGTTGCGCAGGACCGCGCCGATCATCTTGGTCGCGTCGCCGAACTCCTCCACCAGCGTCTCCACGTTGTCCGGCGTCATCTCGGTGCCGGCGAGCTCGCCGACCGTGGCCAGCAGGGTGCGCATGGTCGGCGTCAGCCGCACCGGCCACACGTGCGTGCCGATCCGGGCCACCGCCCGCGCCAGGGCCGTCACGGCGTTCTCGTGGTTGACCATCGACCCATGGCCGGCGCGGCCTCGCGCCGTCAGCCGGATCCAGGCCATCCCCTTCTCGGCGGCCTCGAGCAGGTAGAGGCGCTGGCCACGGATCGTGCTGCTGAACCCGCCGACCTCGCCGATCGCCTCCGTGCAGTGCTCCAGCTGCTCGCGCCGGTCCTCCACGAGGCGCTGCGCGCCGCGGTGGCCGCCCGCCTCCTCGTCGGCGGTGAAGCACAGCGTCACCGGCCGCTCGGGCACCGCTCCCGCCCGGGCCCGTGCCCGGACGACCGAGAGGAGCATCGCGTCGAAGTCCTTCATGTCGACCGCGCCCCGGCCCCAGAGCAGGCCGTCACGTACCTCACCCGCGAACGGGTCCACCTGCCAGTCCTCCGCGGCCGCCGGGACCACGTCCAGGTGGCCGTGCAAGAGCAACCCGCCCCGCTCGCCGGCGACTCCTCCCCACTGCGCGATCACGCTCGCCCGGCCCGGCTCGCCCTCGTAGACCTCGGCCCCGATCCCGACCTCCTCGAGCAGTGCCGCCACGTGCTCGGCGGCCTTCCGCTCCCCCGGCCCGTCCTCGTCGCCGTAGTTCGAGGTGTCGATCCGGATCAGGTCGCGACAGATCTCCAGGACCTCTCCCGCCGGGTCGTACGACGGTCCCGACGCGGTCCCCGAGTCCGTGGTCATGCCCGCCATCCAAGCACTCAGAACGGCCGCCGACGGGGCCTGACGGCGATGCCGGGAACGCCTGTCCCCTTTGCTACGCTTCCAGCCGCACTCGTCCGGGTGGCGGAATTGGCAGACGCGCTAGCTTGAGGTGCTAGTGCCCGTATTAGGGCGTGGGGGTTCAAGTCCCCCCTCGGACACTCAACCGTTTTCGTGCTCGCTTCGCTCGCACATGTCCACCTCGCTGGACATCCCGTCTTCCCTCGTCGACTCGCTCGCTGGCGCTCGCTCGCTCCTCAGTCCAGACGGGATCGCTCGGCGGACGTATGGTCTGCCGTTGCGGTCGTGGGCTGTCGCGGGTGGTCTGGACCACTCCCCCGCCTGCTGTTCTCGCGGAATGGGCGCACGCGTCACACAGGGCACACTTTTCCCTCATGCTTGGGCACGCGTGGGAACGAGACAGGTGAGATGACGGCGAGAACAGCGCTGGGAAGGTCGGGCATGGCAGACGACCGCGGCGACCGCTTCGAGCAGTCGCCTGCCACCAGGCTGCTCGACGCCCTCGGGCGGGGGGACCTCAACGCCGCTCTGCTGGAGTTCCGTCCCAGCACCATCGTCCGCACCGATGACCGCACCTGGTCGCTGCAGGGCGAGGAGCAGGTGCTCTACGGACTCGAGGACGCGCTCAACCTCTTCCCCGGCCTGGTGTTCGACTCCCACACCCGGCACGTCGGCCAGGGCCGCGTGATCGAGGAGGCGCGGGTGCGCGACCTCGGCCCGCTCGACGCCGTCGACACCGAAGACGGTCCCGAGGACGGTACGACCGACGGTGAGCGATCGCTGGTCCTCGACCGGGACTTCGGCAAGAGCGACACCCCGCGCCTGAACATGCCGCTGCGGCTGACGGTGATGCACGACGACCAGTCCGTGCACGAGATCGTCCTCAGCTTCCCGCGTGCGCTGCTGCGCGCTGCACTGGGCGAGCACGTCGACCCGCTCGACCTGTCGGTCTCGGAGATCCAGTCCGCCTTCGTCGCGCCGGTCGGCTCCGGGTTCGCGACCCACGAGCTGGGCACCAAGCTCGTGCCGCAGCTGCAGTTCCCGCCTCCCGCGCCCGTGCCGGTGCCCGTGGCGCGGGTCGAGCCGGAACCAGAACCCGAGCTCGAGCCGGTCGTCGCCGCGACTCCTGTCATCACCCGGCCCGAACCGCCCCGCCGAACTCCTCCCCCGCTGGTCATCGAGGAGGACGAACCGCCCCGCCGACGCGCCAAGGTCGTCGTGCCGCTGGTGGTCCTGCTCGTCGGCGCGATCGCCGGCGGGGCCTGGTGGCTCGGCCAGGGCGACACCGCCACGCCCGAGGCCAACGAGAAGCCGGGCAAGCCGTCCCACTCCGCCAGCCAGAACCAGAACAAGCCGACCAAGAAGCCCAGTGCGACCAGCTCGCCGACCAAGCCGGTCGCGACCAACACCGACAAGCCCACGGTCATCCTGAAGGCCGACCTCGCCTTCCCGAAGAACAGCGCGGCCCTCTCCGACGCCGCGAAGGTCGCGGTCGGCAAGCTGGCCAACAAGGTTCTCCGGCTCAAGCTCAAGGGCACGATCATCATCGACGGCTACACCGACAACCTCGGCTCGGCGGCCCACGGCCTGACGCTCTCGCAGGACCGCGCCCAGGCCGTCGCGCAGTACCTGCGCTCGCGCCTCGGCAGCTACACCATCGAGATCCGGGCCTTCGGGCACGGAGAGGCCGACCCGATCGCCAGCAACGCCACCGAGGCCGGACGCCAGCAGAACCGTCGGGTCACCATCACCCTCCCCGAGAAGTAGCCCCGGCAGGACCGTCCGGGCAGGATCGTCGGGTGAGTGACCGACGGCCCTTCCGTGTCGGGTTCGTGACCGGGGCGACCCCCGACAAGTGGGCCCGCCTCTGGCGTGAGCGCTACCCACGCGAGCGGCTCGAGCTGGTCCCGGTCGCCGAGGACGAGCAGGAGCCCCGACTGCGGTCGGGCGACCTCGACATGGCTCTGGTCCGCCTCCCCGTGGACCGCGAGGGGCTGCACTGCATCCCGTTGTACGACGAGGTCCCGGTGGTGGTCGCCTCCGCCGAGCACTTCGTGGCCGCCGCGGACGACGTACGCCTCGACGACCTCGTCGACGAGCAGCTCGTGCGCCCGCACCCGTCCGGCTGGACCCCCGACGCCGACCAGCTCGACTGGCCCCCGATGACCGCGCTGGAGGCCGTCGAGACCGTCGCCGCCGGCACCGGGATCGTCCTCGTGCCGATGTCGATGGCCCGTCTCTACCACCGCAAGGACGTCGTGGATCGCCCCGTCACCGACCTGCCGGCCACCACGGTCGCGCTGGCCTGGCTGGTCGAGCACGACGACGACCGCTCCCAGCGCTTCGTGGGCGTCGTCCGCGGGCGCACCGAGCGGTCGTCCCGGTGAAGGCACGACGATGCCCTGGCCTAGGGGGGAGTCGGCCAGGGCGTCGTCAGTTCTGGGGGGTTGGTGTCGGTGGGGAGCGAGATCCGGGTCATGGTGCCCCGAGGTCACCACGAACCGGACACGTCGTTCCGCCCTGCACAACGGGGCGGGGGCCAGAAGGTCACGCCCCCTAGGCTCCGACGCGTGACCCTCCTGGATCCCGGCACCCCCGAGGCGCGGGCACAGTCGACGTCGGCGGCGTTCGAGCGGGAGTACGGCGGCGCGCCCACCGCCGTCGGTCGGGCGCCGGGCCGGGTGAACCTCATCGGCGAGCACACCGACTACAACGCGGGGCTGTGCCTGCCGGTGGCGCTGCCGCACGCGACGTACGCCGCGGTGGCACCGCGCGCGGACCGGCTGGTCCGCATCCGGAGCGCGCAGCGGGACCAGGCCTGGGAGGGAGAGGACCTCGGGCCGGGGGACGTCGACGGCTGGGCGGCGTACGTCGCGGGCGTGGTGTGGGCGCTGCGCGAGGCCGGTGCTGACGTGCCGGGCCTCGACATCTGCCTCGACAGCACGGTGCCGCTCGGGGCCGGTCTCTCGTCCTCGGCCGCTCTGGAGTGCGCGGTGGCCGTGGCCGCCACCGCGGTGCTCGGGCGGTCCCTCGACGCCGAGGAGCGTCGAGGGCTGGTGCGTGCCTGCATGCGGGCCGAGACCGAGGTGGCCGGGGCCCCGACGGGCGGGATGGACCAGACCGTCGCGATGCTCGCCGAGCCTGGCACGGCGCTGCTCATCGACTTCCAGGACGGCTCGACGCGCGCGGTCCCCCTCGCGCTGGAGGCGGCCGGACTGGCCGTCCTCGTGATCGACACCGGCGTCTCGCACGCCCTGGTCGACGGGGGCTACGGGAGCCGCCGCGCCGACTGCGAGCGGGCGGTGCGGGAGCTCGGGGTGGGCTCGCTGCGGGAGGCGACCCTCGAGCAGGTCGAGGGCCTGGCCGACGAGCGCATCCGCCGGCGGGCGCGTCACGTCGTCACCGAGATCGCGCGGGTCGCCGACGCGGTCGCCGCCGTCGAGGGCGGCGACTGGGCGGGCGTCGGCGCGCTGTTCGCCCGGTCGCACGTGTCGATGCGCGACGACTTCGAGATCTCCTGCTCCGAGCTGGACGTGGCCGTGGAGTCGGCGATGGCTGCGGGTGCGGTCGGCGCCCGCATGACCGGCGGCGGGTTCGGCGGCTCGGCGGTCGCCCTCGTCGACGCGTCGCAGGTCGATGAGGTCTGCGCGGCGATCAGTCAGACGTTCCGCGCCCATGGCTTCGCGCCCCCGACGTACCTGCTCGCCGAGCCTTCGGGCGCCGCGTCGACGTGTTGAGCCCTGGTACTCAGTATCAGTCGGGTACCCAGGCGGGCTCCACGCCCGCCTCGCGCGGCCAGGCTTCACCCATGCCCACCACCCAGAACGCGAACCCCAAGAACTCCAGCGCCTTCTACATGCAGGCCGTCGTCTCCTTCGGCGTCGCGATGTTCGCCGTCATGGTCGCCGTCTACTACCTGCCGGCCGATCCCTGGATCAAGGCGTTCTTCGCCCTCTCGATCTGCTACCTCGTGACGTCGGCCTTCACGCTCGCCAAGGTCATCCGCGACCGGCAGGAGGACGAGATGGTGTTCGCCCGCCTCGACCAGGCCCGGCTCGAGAAGGCCCTCGCCACCCACGACCCCTACAAGAGCGTCGCCTCCTGACACACTTCCTGTCCGTGCAGTCCTTGCCCGATCCCGCACTCGTGGTCCTCGTCGGACCCGCGGGATCGGGCAAGTCCCATTTCGCCACCACGCACTACCGCCGCCACGAGGTCGTCTCCTCCGACGAGCTCCGCTCCGTCGTCGGCAGCGGTGAGCACGACCTCGCGGCCACCGACGAGGCCTTCGACCTCCTCGAGCGCATCGTCGCCGGCCGCCTCTCCCGCGGCCTGACCACCGTCGTCGACACCCTGGGCCTCGACCCCGTGAAGCGCCGCGCCTGGCTCGCCGCGGCCAAGGACGCCGGCCTACCCGCCGTGGCGGTCGTGGTCGACACTCCGCCCCAGGAGACGCGACGTCGCAACGCCGACCGCTCGTACGTCGTCCCGGCCACCGCCCTGAGCCAGCAGCTGCGCCGCTTCAAGGAGGCCCGCGCCGAGCTGGACCGCGAGGGCTGGGACGTGATCCACGTCGTGACGCCCGACTCCCTGGTCGCGGCCGAGATGCCGGCCAAGGCCGCCTCGCCTGCCGACGACCGGCGGTCGTCCCAGGGACTTCGAGTCTTCCTCCAGCTGTCCCGCTTCCCTTGGGGCGAGGAGCCCGGCGCGTGGCTGCGCTCCATGGCCCTCGCGGCGGACGCCTCCGGCTTCGCCGGTCTCGCGGTGATGGACCACCTGATCCAGATCCCCCAGGTGGACCGGGCCTGGGAGCCGATCCCCGAGCCGTGGGTGACGCTGGGGCTGGTCGCCGGTCTCGACACCCGGCTCGAGCTCGGCACCCTCGTCTCGCCCATCACGTTCCGGCCCGCGGGCATCACGGCCAAGGCGGCCGCGACGCTCGACGCGCTGACCGGCGGGCGTGCGTTCGTCGGGGTCGGCGCCGGCTGGTGGGACCGCGAGCACGCGGCGTACGGCATCCCCTTCCCGCCGGCGCGCGAGCGGCTGGACGCGCTCGAAGCCGGCATCGAGACGATGCGGGCGCTGTGGGCGCCGGGCACCAAGGCTGCCGCCGGCCTGCCTGAGACCACGAGCTACCCGCGGCCGCCCGGCCGCATCCCGGTGATCGTCGGCGGCAGCGGCGAGCGACGTACCTTGCGCATCGCTGCCCGTCTGGGCGACGCGTGCAACCTGCCGTCCGACGTCGAGCGGCTCGACCACAAGCTGGCGGTGCTGCGGCAGCATCTCGACGAGGTGGGCCGGCCGCACGACGACCTCGAGGTCACCGTCCTCGACCTCCCGATCGTCGGCGGCGACCGCGACGACGTCTGGGCGCGGGTCGAGCGGCTTCGCGGGCGCACCGCCGCGGCGGCGTACGCGAAGAAGAAGCACGCGGGAACGGTGGCCCAGCAGCGCGACCGCTGGGCCGGGCTCGTCGAGCGCGGCGTCGGGACGGTCTTCGTGTCGACGCCGGACCTGAACGGTCCGGACGACGTGCTGGCGCTGACCGGCCTGACTACCTGAGCTCGGCGCTGGTCAGGCCGAGCACCCGGCGGGCGACGATGAGCTGCTGGATCTGCTGGGTGCCCTCGAAGATGTCGAGGATCTTGGAGTCGCGGGCCCACTTCTCGAGCAGCTCGCCCTCGGCGTACCCGACGCTGCCGCACAGCTCGACGCACGACAGCGTGACGTCGGAGCCGACCCGGCCGGCCTTGGCCTTGGCCATCGAGGCCTCCAGCGAGTTCGGCCGGCCGTTGTCGGCCATCCAGGCCGCCTGGAGCATGAGCAGGCGGGCGCCCTCCCAGTCGGCCTCCATCTGCAGGTACTTGGCCGCGGCGGCCGACTGCACGTGGGCCGGCCGGTCGTAGTCGATCTCCACCCCGGCCTGCTCGAGCAGGTCACGGGTCAGGTCGAGGGAGGCACGGGCGCAGCCGACGGCCATCGCGGCCACCAGCGGCCGGGTGTTGTCGAAGGTCGCCATCGCGCCGCCGAAGCCGTCCCCTTCCCGTGTCCAGCGTCGATCTCTGGGGAGCCAAGAAGATTGGCGGCCGGGACCCTGCAGTCCTCGAAGCGGATCGCCGCGGTGTCGGAGGCCCTGATGCCGAGCTTGTGCTCGAGCCGTTCGACGGTCATGCCGGGCGTGCCCTTCGGGACGACGAAGCTCTTGATCGCCGCCCGGCCCTGGGACTTGTCGAGGGTCGCCCAGACGACGACGGCGTCGCTGCGCTCGCCGGAGGTGACGTAGATCTTCTCGCCGTTGATGACGTACTCATCACCGTCCAGCACGGCGGTCGTGGTGATCTTCGCGGTGTCCGAGCCCACCGACGGCTCGGTGATCGCCATCGAGGCCCACAGGCCGGCGAACCGCTCCTGCTGCTCCGGGCTCGCGACGGACGCGATCGCGCTGTTGCCGAGGCCCTGGCGCGGCAGCGCGAGCAGCAGCCCGACGTCGCCCCAGCACATCTCGGCGATGCCGAGGACGGAGGCCAGGTTGGTGCCGTTCTTGACCCCCTGCTGTGACCTGCCCTCCTTCTTCCCCCGGTCGTCGCGCTTCACGCCGGCCGCACCGGCGCCGTTGCCGGCGCCGGACTCGGAGAGTCCGTCGATCATCGCGGCGAGGAGGTCGAGCTCCTTGGGGTACTCGTGCTCGGCCGCGTCGTACTTGCGGCTGATCGGCCGCAGCATGTTCATCGCGACCTGGTGGGCCTGGTCGCGCAGCGGGACGAGCTTCCTCGGGTCGTCGAGGTGGATGGTCATACCAGGACACCGCCTTCCATCACGCCGATCGCTCTGAGGTCGCGGTACCACCGCTCCACCGGGTGCTCCTTCACGAACCCGTGGCCACCCAGCAGCTGCACGCCGTCGAGGCCGATCCTCATGCCCTTGCTCGCGCACAGCTGACGGGCCAGGCCGATCTCGCGGCTCGCGTCCTTGCCCGCGGCGACCCGGCCGGCCGCCTTGTAGGTCAGCAGCCGCATCGCCTGCAGCTCGATCGCGATGTCGGCCACCATGAACGCCACCGACTGGCGGTGCGCCACGGGCTCGCCGAACGCCTCGCGCTCCTTGACGTACGGCGTCACGTAGTCGAGCACCGCCTGCCCGGTGCCGACGGCCAACGCGCACCAGGCCAAGCGCGACAGCCGCACGCACTCGACGTACGTCGTGCCGTCGTCGCCGCCGAGCAGAGCCTCGGCCGGCACGGCCACACCGGCGAGGACGACCTTGGTCAGCGAAGCGGCGCGGACGCCCATCGCGGGATCGGCCTCGACGCTCAGCCCGGCGGTGCCGGCCTCCACGAGGAACAGCGCGTTGGCGCCGGTGTCGAGTCGGGCGCCGATGACGAACAGCTCGGCGTCGGCGCCGCGGGGTACCAGCGACTTCACGCCGTCCAGGACGTACCCGTCGTCGGTGCGGGTGGCCGTCGTGCTCGGTGAGAGCGGGTCGAAGAGGACGGTGGGTTCGGTGAGGGCGAGGGCGGCGGCCGGAGGCCCAGATGAGCTGCCAGTGCCGGTGAACGCCGGGAGGTACGTCGCCTGCTGCCCGTCGGTCCCCCACAGGGAGATGGCGGTGGCGACCGAGCCCGGTGCGAGCGCGGCGACCGCGATGCCGAGGTCGCCCTGGGCCAGGGCCTCGGCGACGAGCGTGCCGGTCATCGCGGTGCGCTCCTCGGACAGGCCGCCGAGGCTCTCGGGCACGCCCAGGAGCGGGAGGCCGATCTCGTTGCCGGCCCTCAGGACGTCGTCGGGCGTCGCGCAGGCGGCGTCGGCGTCGGCGGCTGCGGGACGGATGACCTCGGTGGCGAGGTCGGTGACGACGTCGACGAGCATCTGCTCGTCCTCGGTCGGGGTGAGGTCGAAGACCCCGCGGCCCTGGGACGCACTCGGCCGGGTGCCGGCCCGGCCGCGCTTGCCCGCCTGGGCGAAGGCGCGGCCGGCGACGGTCGCCGTACGGAACCCGGACCTGGTGACGGAGAAGACGGCCTTCTCGGCCTGCCGTCGGATGCCGAGGCGGTCGAGGAGATCGCTCTGGGCCAGCTTGTTCATGGCGGCCACGGCGTAGCCGATGGGGGCCCGGCTGTCGCGGGAGGAGACGCCGTACCTGCTCGGGGCGGACATGGAGAAACTGTAACTCTCAGTTACAGTTGCGTACGGGGTCGGTGCGCGTGTGCCTGCTCACACGTGCTGGGGGGCCGTGGGGCGGCCGTGCGCCGACCCCCACCTACGCCTCGTCCGGGCCCCACTACGCTCTCCGCCCATGGCGTCCGACGTGCTGCACGCGCCTCACGGCCAGCTCCCCCAGGGCGGGACCGCGCGTCCGATCACCCGCTGGGGCACGCCGGTCATGCACCGGCAGCAGGCCGACGTGACGGCGTACGACGAGTCGTTGCGTGAGCTGGTCGCGGACATGGTGGCGACGATGTACGCCGCGGACGGGGTCGGTCTCGCGGCCTGTCAGGTCGGTGTCGACCTGCGCGTGTTCGTCTTCGACTGTCCGGACTCCTCCGGCGACCACACCGTCGGCGTCGTCTGCAACCCGGCCGTGACCCTGCCCGAGGGCAAGGACCGCCAGCTCGACGAGGCCGAGGAGGGCTGCCTGTCCTTCCCGGGTGCCTACGTCGACTGCGCGCGGCCCGACGAGGCCCGCGTGACGGGGTACGGGATCGACGGCTCGCCCGTCTCCTTCGAGGGTGACGGCCTGCTCGCCCGCTGCCTCCAGCACGAGACCGACCACACCCTCGGCACCGTCTTCGCCGACCGCCTCTCGAGCAAGCTCCAGAAGAAGCTCCGCAAGGCCCAGGAGAAGACCGCCGACGAGTTCCCGCTGACCTGGCCGGCGGAGGTCTGATGCCCCGACCGGGTCGCAGCGTGCAGGAATCCCCGGCTGACCGGGGATTCCTGCACTTGTGACCCGGGCGAGTCGCGTGCACCGGCAAATGGGAGCGCGTGAGGGTCACAAGTCCCCCTAGCCTCGCGCTGTGCCTCCTCACATCCGGATCGTCCACCTCAGCCAGCCGGCGCACGCCGCGATCGCGGCGGGCGATCTGGAGGAGGCGAACCGCCACTCCCCCATCCCGCTGAACCCGGTGTTCGTCGAGGAAGGGTTCCGGTCCACGTTCGCGCGGCGGGCCATCCAGCTGCTCGAGCACCCCGAGGACGAGCCCTGGGTGACCGGGGTCATCTGGGACGAGGACCTGGGGGTCGCCGTCGGCGCGGCCGGTTTCCACGGCTCGCCGGACGCGGACGGGATGGTGGAGATCGGGTACTCCGTCGACCCGGAGTACCGGCGGCGTGGCTACGCCCGCGCGGCCTTCCAGGAGCTGCTCGACCGGGCGCTACGCCCACCCGGCGGTGAAGGTGTTCCGGACGACCATCTCCCCCGACAACGAGCCGTCCCTCGCCCTCTCGCACTCGTTCGGCCTGCTCCCCAACGGCGAGCAGTGGGACGAGGAGGACGGCCTCGAGCTGATCTTCGAGATCGCCACCGAGGCGCCGTGACCGATGGCGTTTGGTCCCAAACGCCAACGAAACGGGCCTCAGGGGTGGCGTTCGTGACCAATCGTCAGCGGCGAGCGGTCACGTAGCAGGCCACGGCGGTGGCGGCGGCGACGTTGAGGGAGTCGATGCCGGGGGCCATGGGGATGGTGGCGCGGCGGTCGGCGGCGGCCTCCCAGCGCGGCGACAGGCCGGGGCCCTCGGACCCGAGCACCAGCGCGACGCGGTCCAGGCCGCGAACGGCGTCCTCGATGTCGGCGGCATCGGCGGCCAGCGTCAGGGCGACCGTGGTGAACCCCACCTCCGACAACGAGGGCAGGGCGGTCTCCCAGGACGGCAGTCGCGTCCAGGGCAGCGAGAAGACGGCGCCCATGGCGACCTTGATCGACCGCCGGTACAACGGGTCCGCGCACCGCGGCGACAGCAGGACCCCGTCGAAGCCGAGCGCGGCCCCCGAGCGCAGGATCGCGCCGACGTTGGTGTGGTCGACGATGTCCTCCAGGACGAGCACCGACCGGGCACCGTCGAGGACCGAGGAGACCGAGGGCAACGGCGTACGCCGCAGCGAGGCGAGGGCGCCCCGGTGCACGTGGAAGCCGGTGACCTGCTCGGCCAGCGCCTCGGAGACGACGTAACACGGGGCGTCGGACCGGTCGAGGACGTCGGCCAGACCGTCCAGCCAGCGCGGGGCCATCAGGAAGGAGCGCGGGGAGTACCCGGCCTCGACCGCCCGTCGGACGACCTTCTCCCCCTCGGCCAGGAAGAGCCCGTGCTCGGCCTCGAGGTGCTTGCGCAGGGAGACGTCACGCAGGTCGCGGTAGTCGGCCAGCCGTTCGTCGGTGGCGTCCGCGATCTCGACCAGGTCAGCCATCGGCAAGAGCATCGGCGAAGGCGTCGGGGTGCGCCACCCGCACGACCTCGCCGACCACGATGATCGCCGGCGCTCGCACGCCTTTCGCCGCGATGGCGTCGCCGAGGCCGCCGAGGGTGGCGAGCACCGTCCGCTCGGCCGGCATCGAGCCGTCGCAGACGACCGCGACCGGGGTCGTCGGCGGTCGGCCACCGGCGACGAGCGCGGTCGCGATGGCGCCGGCGTTCTCGACGGCCATCATCAGCAGCAACGTCCCCGTCAGCCGCGCGACCGCGGACCAGTCGACGAGCGAGCCCTCGTGGTCCGGCGGAAGGTGGCCGGAGACGACCGTGAAGTCGTGGGCCACGCCGCGGTGCGTGACGGGGATGCCGGCGAGGGCTGGTACGGCGACGGGGCTGGTCAGTCCCGGGACCACGGTCACCGGAACGCCGGCGGCACGGCAGGCGAGCACCTCCTCGTACCCTCGCCCGAACACGAACGGGTCGCCACCCTTGAACCTCACCACCCGCTTGCCCTCGAGGGCCCGGGCCACGATGAGGTCGTTGATCGCCTCCTGCGCGGTGAAGCGCCCGCGCGGGATCTTCGCCACGTCCACCAGCTCGGTCGTCGAGGGCAGCTCCCCGAGCAGGTCGCGCGGCGCCAGCCGGTCGGCCACGACCACGTCGGCCTCCATCAGCGCCTTGCGGGCCGCCACCGTCATCAGCTCCGCGTCGCCCGGTCCGCCGCCGACCAGCACGACTCCCGCTGTCCGGCCCCGGAAGTGCGGTGCGGCGACGACCCCTTCACGCAGGGCCTCGAGGATCTCGTCGCGCAGCGCGGCCGCACGCCGCGGGTCGCGATGGTCCAGGTCGGTGCTCAGGACGGCCACCACCGCGTCGGCGTGCCGGCCGGACGCGGCCGTCCAGGCGGTGGCCCGGGCCGCGTCGTCGGCGCGGGCGCAGAAGATCCGCCGCACCTCGGCCGCCGCGCTGATCGCGGCGTTGGCCGCCGGGTCGTTCGTCGCGGCCACGACGTACCAGGCCCCGTCGAGGTCGGCGTCCTCGAACCGGCGTCGCTCCCACGCCACCTCGCCCGCGTCCGCCATCGCCTCGAGGGACGGAGTGGCCTCGGGCGACACGACGGTGACCACCGCACCGGCGGCCAGCAGCGCGGGCACGCGACGCTGCGCGACGTGACCCGCACCGACCATCACCACCGGCCGTCCGGCGAGCCGGAGGCCCACGGGGTACGGCGGGTGGGCGTCCATCCCGACATCGTCCACGATCACGTCAGGTCCGCCGAGCCCGTGCGGGGTTTCGAGACGGCGCCGACGCGCCTCCTCAACCAACGGAGGACCACGGCGGACTAGGGTCGGGCACCGTGAGCCTCGACCGACCCGTCACCCCGGACCCGTACCCGCTCCTCCCCGCCGCCGACTCCTTCCACGTCGGCAGCGACGACGTCGCCGACGGCCAGCCCCTCAAGGACGACCAGGTCGCCGACAAGGGCAACACCTCCCCGCACCTGAGCTGGGAAGGGGCACCCGAAGGGACCAAGAGCTACACGGTGACCTGCTTCGACCCCGATGCCCCGACGCCGAGCGGCTTCTGGCACTGGGTGCTCGTCGACGTACCCGCCGACGTGACGTCGCTCGACGCCGGCGCGGGCGCCGTAGGCGGCGCGGCCCTGCCGGGGAACGCCTTCATGGTCCGCAACGACGCCGGCGAGCACGCCTTCACCGGTGCGGCTCCCCCGCAGGGTGACCAGGTGCACCGCTACTTCTTCGTCGTGCACGCCGTGGGCGAGGACAGCCTCGGCGCCGACGCCGACGCGAGCCCGGCCGTCGTCTCGTTCAACCTCGCGTTCAAGACGCTCGGCCGGGCCATCGTGCACGGCACCTACCAGCACTGATCCGGACAGGTCGACGGAGCCCGTGCTCGCGCTGTACCTCTCGGTGGCGTCGCGGGCCTTCCGTCGCTACTCGACCTACACCGCGGCCACGCTGTCCGGGCTGTTCACCAACTGCGTCTTCGGCTGCATCATCTGCTTCGTCTACCTGGCGCTGTGGGACCAGAGGCCGAACGCCGGCGGGTACGACGCCAGCGACGCGGTCACCTACGTCTGGCTCGGCCAGGCCATGCTGATGACGGTGATGGTCTGGGGCGGCGGGGTCACCAACGACCTGGCCGAGCGGATCCGCAGCGGTGACGTGGCCATCGACCTGTACCGACCGGTGCCACTGATCGGCTGGTACCTCGCCCAGGACGTCGGCCGGGCCACGTTCCACCTGGTGACCCGGGGCCTCGGACCCACGGTGGTCGGTGCGCTTCTCTTCGACGTGCGCTTCCCGTCAGGCCTGCTCGCCTGGGTCGGGTTCTTCGTGGCCGTGGTGCTGGCCCTGCTCGTCAGCTTCGCGGTCCGCTTCCTGGTCGCCAGCACGTCCTTCTGGCTGCTCGACGCGAGCGGCCCCAACGCCGTGGCGTTCCTGCTCGCGGCGTTCTTCAGCGGGCTGACGGTCCCCCTGGTGATCTTCCCGGGCTGGAGCCGCGACGTCGTGATGACGCTGCCGTGGGCGTCGTACGTCCAGGTGCCGGCCGACATCTGGCTCGGCAAGCGCGAGGGCTGGGACCTGCTCACAGGCCTCGGCTTCGGCGCTCTCTGGGCGGCGGTCCTCTTCGCCGCCTGCCACCTGGTGCTCGCGCGGGCGACGCGCAGGGTGGTGGTCCAGGGTGGCTGACACGCTGGCGGTCTCGGCCCGGGGCTATCGCGACATCGCCCGGATGTGGGTGCGCGCGACCATGGCCTACCCCGCGTCGTTCTGGATGATGGCCGCCAGCCAGTTCTTCCTCAGCCTGCTCGACTTCGTGGGCATCTGGATCATGTTCCACACCATCGACTCGCTCGGCGGGTTCGCCCTGTCCGAGATCGCCTTCCTGTACGGCGCCACGGCGTTCGGCCTCGGCGTCGCCGACATCCTCGGCCGGTCAGGTCGAGCGGCTGGGCGAGCTGATCCGGATGGGCCGGCTCGACGGCATGCTGCTCAAGCCGCTGCCGCTGCTCGTGCAGGTGTGCGCCGATCGGTTCGCCCTGCGCCGGCTCGCGCGGATCACCCAGGCGACCGTGGTGCTCGGCATCGCGTCGTACTGGGTCGACTGGACCCCCGCCAAGGTCGGCCTGACCCTGGTCATGCTGGCGTCGGGGTCGGTGATCTTCCTGTCGATCTTCGTGGTCTTCGGCTGCGTGCAGTTCTGGACGGTCGACGCGAGCGAGGTCGCCAACGCCTTCACCTACGGCGGCAACACGATGACGCAGTACCCGCTGACCGTCTTCCCGAAGCAGGTGGTGACCGCCCTGACGTACCTCGTGCCGTTGGCGTTCGTGAACTGGTACCCGGCGCTGTACATCCTCGACCGCTCCGACCCGTACGGCTTCCCCGAGTGGCTGCGGTACGCCTCGCCGCTCGCCGCGCTGGCGCTGGTCGCGGTCACCTCGGTCGTGTGGCGCGCGGGCGTGCGGCACTACGAGTCGACGGGGAGCTGATGAGCCTCATCGAGGTGCAGGACCTGCGCCGGACGTTCACCGTCGGGCGCTTCCGCGCGCGGCGCGAGGTGGTGGCCGTCCGCGACGTGTCGTTCGCGATCGCGGCCGGCGAGATGGTCGGGTACATCGGCCCCAACGGCGCCGGGAAGTCCACGACCATCAAGATGCTCACCGGCATCCTCGTGCCGACCAGCGGCCGGCTCGAGGTGGCCGGGCTGGACCCGAGCCGCCAGCGGACCGAGCTCGCGCGACGCATCGGCGTGGTCTTCGGGCAGCGCACGACGCTCTGGTGGGACCTGCCGTTGCGTGACTCCTTCGAGGTGCTGCAGAAGATCTACCGGACCGACCGCGAGCGGCACCGCGCGAACCTGGCGGAGTACGTCGAGCTGCTCGACCTCGGCGACCTGCTCGACACCCCCGTCCGGCAGCTCAGCCTCGGCCAGCGGATGCGCGGCGACATCGTGGCCGCCCTGCTGCACGACCCCGAGATCCTGTTCCTGGACGAGCCGACCATCGGGCTCGACGTGATCAGCAAGGGGCGGCTGCGCGAGTTCCTGCGCACGCTCAACGCCACCCGGAGCACCACGCTCGTGCTGACCACCCACGACCTCCAGGACATCGAGGCGCTCTGCGACCGGGTCATCGTCATCGACCACGGCACGGCCGTGTTCGACGGAGAGCTGTCGGCCCTGCACGCCCAGGGCGGCTCGACCCGCACCCTGGTCGTCGACCTGGTCGACGAGGCGCCGCCCATCTCCGTGCCGGGTGCCACGACGCGCAAGGTCGAGGGTCCGCGGCAGTGGCTGTCGTTCCCGACCGACGCGAGCGCGGCGCCGATCGTGGCCGCCGTCGCCGCGGCGTACGACGTCGCCGACCTCTCCATCCAGGAGCCCGACATCGAGGACGTCATCCGCGACCTCTACTCGCGGTAGACCACCCCAGCGTCGGTGGACAAGCGGTTCGTCCCGCCGGATGATCGACCTACCGTCCACGTGCTTGGGGGAGCCGATGAGACATCACGGATGGCCGTTGATCGTGGTGGGCCTGCTCCTCGCGGGCATGCCCTCGCCCGCTCCCGCGGAGCCGTCGTCGCCGCCCCCGACGAGCGGGACGACGGCGCCGGACCTTCCCACGCTGCCGGCGGACTTCGTGGACTTCACCGGGATGACGTGCCCGAGCACGACCTTGTGCGTCGGGATGGCGTTCCCGAACGACAGCGCGATCGCCGTCGGCACAGGTGACCGGACAACGTGGACCGTGACCCCGCTCCCGCGTCCCGCGGGCGCGGACCTGTTCCTGTTCGGCGTGGCGTGCACGACGCCGTCGTTCTGCTACGCCTGGGGCGAGGCCGGCTCGCCGACCGTGTGGTTCAGCACCGATCCCGCGTCGGGGGTGTGGCAGCGCCAGGCGATCGCCACCTCGACCGACAACCACATGGGCACGATGACGTGTCCGACGACCACGCTCTGCGTCGCGGCGACCGCTCCCGACCAGAACGGCACCGACCCCGGGTCGGCCTGGGTGACGCAGAACCCGCTCGGCGGCAGTGCCACGTGGGCGTCATCGCCGCTGGACTCGGTCTACCGCGCCGGCACGATCGCCTGCTCCGGAGTGATGTGCGTGCTGTCCGGGCAGTCACGGACAAACGCCGTCAACGCCTCCATCTGGTCGGCCGACGACGCTCGCGCGGGCGGCTGGACCCGCGTCGACCCCGTGGCACCATCAGGCGGCGTCGACGGCCTGCGGCGGGTGCAGTGCCTCTCGACGGCCTTCTGTGCCATCAACGCGCTGGTCACCTCCGGCGACGGCGCCATCATCTACCTGCACATGGGCTACTTCGTCTCCACGGCACCGACGACCGGGACGTGGGAGTGGCACGAGTTCAGCGCCGACGCCTACGCCGCGGTCGGTCCCCTGTACTGCGGAGCACCCGGAGAGTGCCTGGTCTACGGCAACGACGGCCTCTTCGCCGACCCTGACCCGACCGACTCGGTCGCACCGGCGCCGGTGGAGCTGGCCCACCAGTACCCGCTCAACCTCAAGGGCATCACCTGCTTCGACGCCAGCACCTGCCAGGTCTGGGGATCCGACAGCGGCGCCGCCTCTGCCGGCATCCTGTACTCGACGCGGGTGTGGCGAGGATCCCCGTCGGGAGGGGCGTGGTCGGGCATCGTCCTGCCGCTTCCGGCCGGCCACGCGGGTGAGGTGCCCGAGGCCTACGAGCTGTCCTGCTCCTCCGCCTCCGCGTGCACGGCTGTCGGAGCGATCACGTCGCCCGACTACCCGTTCCGCGCCACGATCGCACCGGTGGTCTGGACGTCGGGTGCCGACGGGGTCTGGCACGTCGTGGCCGCCGGCAGCGGCAGCGATGGAGGAGGCGGCTCGGGCTCGGTCACCAAGGTCGCCACCTCCACCAGCATCTCGGTCAAACGGTCGGTGACGCCCCATCGACTGAAGGGCAAGGTCAGCGCTCGGCACGGCTGCCAGAAGGCACGCCGCGTGCAGGTGATCGGGAAGCTCGGGAAACCGGTGATCGGCGTGAGGACGGACTTCCGTGGTCGCTGGTCGGTGCCGCTGACCAAGGCCGTACGCCGCCACCTCGATCAGCGGGTCCGGGTCAAGGTCAAGGAGAAGTGGCGCGGCGCGACCGTTCGTTGCCTGGCGGCGCGCTCCGCACGGATCCGCTGGTGAGGCTCGCCGCCGCGGTTCAGCCGGGCTCGTGGGTGGTGACCAGGTCGTTGGACGCGGCCCACTGGGTGAGGTCGCGGCGCTCGATGGCCGCGGCCATCAGGTCGGGGAAGAGGTCCGGGGTGCAGGCGAAGGCGGGCACGCCGATGCCGGCGAGGGCGGCGGCGTGCTCGGCGTCGTACGACGGGTGGCCGCTGTCGCTCAGCGCGAGCAGCGCCACGACCGTGACTCCGGTGTCGACGAGCGACTGCGCCCGGCGCAGCATCTCCTCGGCGATGCCGCCCTCGTAGAGGTCGCTGATCAGCACCAGGACCGTGTCGTTCGGGCGCTCGACCAGGCCCTCGCAGTAGGCGAGCGCGCGGTTGATGTCGGTGCCGCCGCCGAGCTGGACGCCGAACAGCACGTCGACCGGGTCGTCCATCTCGTCGGTGAGGTCGACGATCTCGGTGTCGAAGACGACCAGTCGGGTGCGGACCGACCGCACCGAGGCGAGCACGGCGCCGAACACGCTGGAGTAGACGACCGACTCGGCCATCGACCCGGACTGGTCGATGCACAGGATGATGTCCCGCTCGACCTGGTGGGTGCGACGGGCGTAGCCGACGAGGCGCTCGGGCACGATCGTGCGGTGCTCGGGCTGGTAGTGCTTGAGGTTGGCGGCGATGGTGCGGCGCCAGTCGACGTCGCGGAGCTTCGGGCGCCGGGTGCGGGCGGAGCGGTCGAGGGCACCGGCCACCGCCTGCACGGTCCTGGCGCGCAGCCGCTCCTCGAGCTGGTCGGTGACCGTGCGGACGACGGCGCGGGCGGTCTCGCGGGACTTCTCGGGGATCGCCCGGCCGAGGCCGACGAGGGTGCTGACGAGGTTCACGTCGGGCGTGACCGACTGCATCATCTCCGGCTCGAGCAGCAGCTGCCGCAGGCCGAGGCGGTCCATCGCGTCGGACTGCATGACCTGCACGACGCTGGTCGGGAAGTAGCCGCGGATGTCCCCCAGCCAGCGCGACACCTTCGGCGCCGAGCCGCCGAGGCCGCTGCGACGGTCGGCGTCGTACAGCGCCCCGAGCGCGCCGTCGCGCCGCTGGTCGTCCTCCGACAGCGCCGCCGGACCGGCCCGCCCAGCCCCTCGCCGAGGGACTCCTGCGCGGCGTCGCCGAGCACCAGGCGCCAGCGGGTGAGGCGGTCGCGGCGTCTCCTCAGGCATCGTCCACCCCCAGGCCGAGCAGCGCGGCGACCCGGGCCACCGCGGGCCGGGCTCGCTCGAGGTCGAGCCGGGACGGCGACGACGACGCCGGTCGCTCCCGAGCGGCCGAGGCGCGCGACCTGGCGACCGATGTCGCGGCGCTCGGGCGGCTGGAACCGGGAGAACGTACGCCGCAGCAGCGGCAGCAGGTCCTCGAAGGTCTCCTCGCGGATGCCCGCCACCCACTCGTCGACGATCGTGAGCAGCGCCGGGTCGTGGACGAGCAGGACCGACTCGCCCGACAGGAACCCGTCGAGCCAGGCGGCGCCGTCCGCCGCGGGAGCACCCACGGACAGCCGGCGGCTCATCCGCAGGGCCGCCTCCTCCTGGTCGACCCGGCCGGCGTCGAGGAGCAGGCGGTCCACGCGGCCGGCGACCGAGCCGTGCACGGCCGCTCGGGCGGCGACTCCCTCGAGCGCCGCGGTCCAGCGGGTGCGCATGCCCTCGTCGTCGAGCAGGGCGACGCCACGGTGGGCGGCCTCGATGCCGGTGCGCATCGCCGCGGCCGCGTCGTCGTCGAGCGCGACGCAGGCGGCGGACAGCCCGACGGAGGCGCGGACCACGAGCGCCCGCAGCACCGTGGCCACGCCGGCGACGTCGACGCCGCGCACGTCGCCGTACCTCACGGTGCGCGCCAGCGGCTCCACCGCGCCGAGGAGCGCGAGCACGTCGTGCTGCTTGGCGGTGCGCTCCTCGAGGCTGGCCACGACCGTGCGCAGCCCGTCCGGGAGGTCGGCCAGGAGGCACACGGAGACGAGCCGGCCCAGGGCGGCCAGGTCGCTGGCCGCCTCCGCCTCCTCGCGCACCTTGGTCGCCGCCGCCGCCTCGACCGTCGTGCCGAACAGCCCGGCCTCGATGACCGAGACGGCCAGCTCGGGCCGCCACTCCAGCTCCCAGGCCTCCTTGAACGTGCCGGTGCTCCGGCCGGCGTCCACCTCGGTCCCCCAGTCGACGCCGAGCACGCGGAGCCGGTGCAGCAGCACCGACCGGGCCATCCCGGCGTCCCGGCGCAGGTCGAGGGTGACGGTCTGCGACTTCGCCGCCGGCTTGAGGCGGGTGGACCGCTGCTGCCGGGCGAGGTCGGCCGCCAGCGGCACCATCGGCGCCGACTCGGGCACGCTGCCGAGCTCGTGACCGACGACGAGCGCGTCGTGCACCAGCCGCAGCGGGACCCGGGACCCCTCGCACAGCACGGACTCGGCGGCGTCGTCGAGCTCGGCGAGGCCGACCGACGGCCGCCCGCGCACGGCGGCCAGCGCGGTGGCCAGCCGGGAGGCCTCCACGATCGAGGCGGTCGACGCGTCGAGCTGCTGGCTGCGCAGCTCGCGGGCGACCCGCACCAGCCAGCCGGTGGCGAGCGACTCGTCCTCCTCGTCGCGCGACCAGTGGTCGAAGAGGTGCTGGTACCAGCCCGGGGACGTCACCCCGGCGCCGTACCCGCTGGCCAGCGCCAGCCGGCCGGACGACCACGGCGCCCACGTCGCGGCGACCTTCGCCTTGGGCAGACCCTTGAGCAGGGCGGTGTCGTGGGCGACGGACGGGTACGTCGCGGGGTCCAGCGCCGGCGCGTGGTAGGCGCCGCACACGAAGGCGACCCGCTCGACGCCCTCGGTGCGCATCGCCTCCCGGACGGCGCGGCGCATGGCCGCCTCCCGGCGGGCGTTCTCGACCACGTCGGGGTCGTCGGCGTCGCGCTGGTCGGACTCGCGGACCGCGGCCATCGCGTCCTTGACGGCCGCGAACCGCTCGAGCGAGGACGTGCCCCGCCTGACGACGAGTGCTCGACCGCGTCCTCCCACCAGCGCTCCGGGTCGTCGTACCCCGCCGCCTCCGCGAGCATCCGGATCGGGTCGGGGCGCGGCGCCTGGCCCGGGGCGGGAGCCTCGGACTCACCGGCGTCGACCAGCTGGTGGGTGACCGGCAGGTCGGCGAACCGGACCGGGACGCCGTGCGCGAGCGCCCACCGCACGGCCACCCACTCCGGGGAGAACGTCGCCAGCGGGTAGAAGAGGGCGCGCCGCGGCTCGTCGACGGCGTACACCAGACCCGCCACGGGCGGTCGCATCTCCTCGTCGGCCACCATCGCCACGACCTGGTCCAGCTCGGGGGCACCCTCGACCAGCACGACGTCCGGGCGCAGCTCGTCCAGGGCCCGCGCCACGGACCGGGCGGACCCGGGCCCGTGGTGCCGGATCCCCAGCACGTGCACCTCGGCAGGCATGACGGTCCGCTCAGCCCAGCTCGCGGCAGGCCTGGTAGAGGTCGTTCCACTCGCGGCGGTCGCGGACGACGGTCTCGAGGTACTCCTGCCAGACCAGCCGGTCCTGCACGGGGTCCTTGACGACCGCGCCGAGCAGGCCGGCGGCGACGTCGGCGGCGCGGATCGTGCCGTCGCCGAAGTGCGCGGCCAGGGCGACGCCGTTGGTCAGCACCGAGATGGCCTCGGCGGTGGAGAGCGTGGCGGTCGGCGACTTCACCGTCGTACGCCGGTCGGCGGTGACGCCGGAGCGCAGCTCGCGGAAGACCTGGACGACACGGCTCACCTCCGAGAGCGACTCGAGGTCGGCCGGCAGCGACAGGCTGTGGCCCAGGGCCACCACCCGGGTGCGGACGATCTCGACCTCCTCCTCGAGCGTGTCGGGCAGCGGCAGGACGACGGTGTTGAAGCGCCGGCGCAGGGCCGAGGAGAGCTCGTTGACGCCCTTGTCGCGGTTGTTGGCGGTCGCGATCACGTTGAAGCCCGGCGTGGCCTGCACCTCGTCGTCGAGCTCGGGGATCGCGAGGCTCTTCTCGGACAGGATCGTGATGAGGGCGTCCTGGACGTCGGCCGGGATCCGGGTGAGCTCCTCGACCCGGACGATCGCGCCGGTCTGCATGGCCCGCATGACCGGGCTGGGCACCATCGCCTCGCGCGTCGGCCCGTCGCTGAGCAGGCGGGCGTAGTTCCAGCCGTACCTCAGCGCCTCCTCCGCGGTGCCCGCCGTGCCCTGCACGACCAGCGTCGACGAGCCGCTGATCGCCGCGGCCAGGTGCTCGCCGAGCCAGGTCTTCGCGGTGCCGGGCACGCCGAGGAGCAGCAGGGCGCGGTCGGTGGCGAGGGTGGCGATGGCGATCTCGACCAGGCGGCGCTGGCCGATGTACTTCGGCTCGATCACCGTCCCGTCCGGCAGCTCGCCGCCCAGCACGTAGAGCGACACCGCCCATGGGGACAGCCGCCAGCTCGGCGGGCGGGGCCGGTCGTCGGCGGCGGCCAGGGCGACCAGCTCGTCGGCGTACTGCTGCTCGGCGTGCGCGCGCAGCACGTCGGGCGAGCAGGTCGGGGGTCGGGTCCGTCATCGGAAGGCCTCGCTGATCGATTGGTGGAGGGACTGGTACTGGAGGACGTCGCGGAGGGCGGTGCGGACGAACGAGTCGACACCCTCGGCCCGCATCGCCCGCTCGACGGCCGGGAGCGTGGACGGGTGGAGGGCCTCGGGAAGCACGTCGCGCAGCACGCGGACGCCGTGGCGGTCGTCGTCGCGGAGGATGGCGGCCAGCACGGCCTCGCTCGTGCGCGGTCCCCACGGCCGGGGCGCCAGCTGGACGTCGCTGGTCGCCGACAGCTTCTGGGTGGGGATCCGCGCCGCCAGCACCCGGTCGCGCTCGTCGTCCGGCAGCAGGGCGACCAGGCGCATGCTCCACACCGTGCGCAGCAGGGCCCGCGCCCAGTCCAGGTCGCGCTGGGCGGCCGCCGCCTCGCGCAGCCCGGGCAGCGCGACGCGCGGGTCGTGCAGCATCCCGACCACCTTGTCGGGGCTGCGGGCGACCGTCGGTCCAGACCGACAGCGGTGCGCCGGTGATGATCTGCTGGAGCCAGCGCAGGCGGCGCGACCCGCCCGGCCCGGGATCGGTGAGGCCGTCGCGCACGCCGGCGGCGTCCGGGTCGTCGGGCAGCTCGACGTCGAGCTGCTTGCGCAGGGTGCCGGTGACGGTCAGCAACGGCCGGAGCCGGTCGGCCATCCGCGCCGCCCGCGCCGATCCCGGCAGCCGGTCGAGGAGCCGCTGCGCCTCCTCGCGCACGGCCTTGGACCGGTCGTCGAGGCAGCGCTCCAGGAAGGGCTCGTCCTCCGGACCGAGGCCCGGGCCCAGCGCGGCGACCGCCAGGGCGCGGTCCTGCGCGGAGTCGGTCTCCCATCGCTCCTCGATCCGCGCCCGCACGCCCTCCGGGCGTCGTCGGCAGCTCCTCGCGCGACGCCGAGGACCCAGTCCCACGCGGGGTTCCGGGCCGCCAGCCAGGCGCCCCGCTCGCCGACCGCCGCCCGGACCACGCGACGTACGGGGCCGTTGGGCGTGGCCGCGTCGAACAGTGCGGGCAGCAGGCGGGGAGGTACGACGCGTCCGGATGCCGCCGCGGACTCCAGCCAGTGCGCGGTCAGGTCGGCCCGCGCTCCCTGTCCCACGGGCCCCTGGGTCAGCAACAGCTCGAGGATCTGCACAGCCGGCGACGGCGCGACCGGCAGGGTCTCCTCCGGGGCCGGATCGGCTGCCTCCGGTCGACGGGTCGGCCAGCCGGCCCGCGCGTCGTACGGCGTCGCCGAGCGCGGCCGCGTCGAGCAGCGTCTCCTCGCGCGTGGCGCCCTCACGGGCGAGCGGCGCCGAGGTCGGGCCACTCGGGGACGTCCCGGCGTGCGGTCCCCACGAGCGCCGCGGCCCGCAGGTGCTCCCACCAGGAGTCGAGATCGGTGCTCACAGGGCCACCAGCCCGCCGCTCGACGGCGACGCTCAGCGGCCGGAACCGGCCGCCCTCCAGCTCGCCGAACAGGTCGCCGGGATGCCCGCCGGTCAGGGCGAGCAGCGACCAGAGGGGGACGTCGTCGGTCACGTCGAGCCGTTCGCCCGCCGCGTCGCGGACGTGCGGCCGCTCCCCCGGTGTCAGCGCGACGTCCTCGAGCACGACGGGAACCCGGTCCAGCCACGGCCCGCGCGACAGCCGCTCCGCGCGGGCCTCGAGCGCGGCCGCGACCGACACCCGGTCGGGCAGCGTGGTCTCCCGCCCGGTGGCCACGGGATCGGTCGAGAAGAGGGCTCGCTTGGGCGCCGATCCGGGGTACCTCCCGACCGTCGCGGTCAGCACCGTGCCGGCCAGCTGCGGCACGGCCAGCACCTGCCCGCCCGCGGCGAAGTCGAGGACGACGAGCACCTCGCCGCTCCCCTGGTCGCGCAGCCAGGTGCGCTGCTGCTGGATCCGGCCGTCGTCGGTGCGGTGCCCGCCGAGCACGAGGAAGGTGCCGGCGTGCTCGTCGGCGGCCCTCACCTCGGCGGTGGGCTGGGCCCAGCCGAGGTACGCGCGGAGGTCGGCGAAGGCGTCGCGGTCGAGGCGGTCCCGCATGCCCCAGGCCCGCGTGGCGGTCCACCAGCGGCCGCAGACCGCCAGCAGGTGGTCCGCCCAGTCCTCGCGCCGGTGCACGTCTCCGGCCATCGACCGCACCTGCTCGGCGAGACCGGGCAGCTGGGCGTCGACGAGACGCGCCGCGGTCTCGTCCCACCAGCCGTACGGCTGCTGGCGCGCGGCCGCCGTGCCGGCGCGGACCAGGTCCTGGAGCCACCGGCCGAAGTCCTCGAGTCCCGCGGTCATCAGCGCCAGCCGGTCCTCGAGCCGCTTGGCCTGAGCCGCCGGGTCGGGCGACCTTCTCCTCGGTGGCCGCCCGCCTCTGCGCCCGCTGGCCGCGCTCGTCGGCCCACTCCCGGGCGAACTCGGCGGCCTGCTCCGCGTCGGCGACTGCGCCTCCCCCGCGCACCCAGAGCAGGAGGAGGGCCAGCGCGTGCTTGCAGGGGAGCTTGCGGCTCGGGCACGAGCAGCGGAACGCCGGTCCGGCGAGGTCGACGCTGACCTGGTACGGCGTCTTCCCGCTCCCCTGGCACTTGCCCCACACGAGGATCTCGGTGCTCCCGGTGTCGGACCACACCGCCGGGTTGGTCAGCCTGCGGGCAGCCGACACCGAGGAGTCGTCCGGCGCGAGCTCGACCACCTGCGCCTCGGTCCAGCGGGCCATGGCGCGGCCCATCCCATCACGTCGACTGGTCGAGGACGGGACCGTTCGTCGCCGGTCGCGTGACAGGCGCTAGCGCGCCTTCGACGTCGAGCGCGACGACGCACCCACCGCTCGAGCGCCGTTCCTCGACCAACGGCACGTCAGGCCAGCGGGGCCTTGAGGGTCAGGGAGACCGGAAGGCGCTCGCCGGCGAGGTCGACCTCGAAGCCGCCCTTGGCCAGCCAGTCGGAGGTGACCGGCTTCTTGCGCCGCACGTAGGCGAGGCCGACCGACCTGCCGACGGTGGCGCCGTACGCCGCGCTGGTGACCTGGCCGACCGGCTCGCCCTTGCGCACGACCAGCTCGCCGCCCCAGAGCATCGCGTCGGGGCCCGGCGTCGCGTCGAGCAGCAGCGAGACGAGGCGGCGCCGGGGTCCACCCGAGCGCAGCTCCTCGCGGTGGGCGGCGAGGGCGGTCTTCCCGAGGAAGTCCTTCGCGCCCGTCGAGGGCGGTGGCGAAGACCAGCCCCGCCTCGACCGGTGTGTAGTCGGGCGTGAGCTCGCGGCCGAAGGCGCGGAAGCCCTTCTCCAGGCGCAGCGACTCGATGGCGGAGTACCCCGCGTCGCGCAGCCCGAGGCCGGCTCCGCGCTCGTGCAGCGCGTCGAACACGTCCGCGGCCGCGTCGTACGGCACGAGCAGCTCCCAGCCGAGCTCGCCGACGTACGTCATCCGGTTCGCCCACACCTCGGCGCCGGCGATCTCGATGGCCTGACCGGTGGCGAACGGGAACGCCTCGTCCCCGAGGTCGGTGTCGGTCAGCCGGGACAGCAGGTCGCGCGAGCGCGGTCCCATCACGCCGAGCACGGCGAGCTCCTCCGAGCGGTCGACGACCTCCATCTCGGCGCCGGGCCAGGTGTGCTCGCGCAGCCAGGCGAGGTCGCGGACCGTCGTCGCGGCGCTCGAGACGACGAGGTACGCCGCGTCGGAGGTGCGCGTGACCGTCACGTCCGACTGGTACCTCCCCCGCTCGTCGAGCCACGGCGTGTAGACGACGTGCCCGACCGGGACGTCGAGGTCGGCGGCGCACACCCACTGCAGGGTGTCCAGCGCGGCGGGTCCGCGGACGAGGTACTTGCTGAAGGACGTCTGGTCGAAGACCGCGACGTCGGTGCGGCAGGCCACCTGCTCGGCGGCGCTGTGCTCGACCCAGTCGGGCCGGCTCCACCGGTAGTCGAGCGGCGGCCCGAAGTACAGCGGCCGCTCCCAGCCGTTGCGCGTGCCGAACGTCGCGCCGGCACGATCCAGCCGGTCGTGCAGCGGGGAGAGACGTACGCCGCGGGCGGTCTCGGGCTCGCGGTTGGGCCACGGGATCGCGTAGTGGAGGCCGAGGATCTCCGCCACCCGGCTGCGCAGCCACGACTCGTCGCCGGCGTACGGGCCGAAGCGCCGCACGTCCACGCCGGTCAGGTCCATCGATGGCGCACCTTCGACGATCCACTCGGCCAGCGCCCGTCCGGCGCCGCCGGCGGACGCGATGCCGACGGAGTTGAAGCCCGCGCCGACGAAGTACCCCGCCAGCTCCGGCGCCTCACCGAGGAGGAACTGGTTGTCCGGGGTGAAGCTCTCGGGGCCGTTGTAGAACTTGCGGATCCCCGTGTGCTCGAGCGCCGGGATGCGGGTCAGGGCGTTGTCCATGAGGATCGAGAAGTGCTCCCAGTCCTCGTCGAGGAGCTGGAACTCGAAGGGGTACGGGATCTCCGACGGCGCGACCCAGGGCTTGGCGACCGGCTCGAAACCACCGACGACGAGGCCGCCGACCTCCTCCTTGAAGTAGGTGTAGCCGTCCGGGTCGCGCAGGATCGGCAGGTCCGCGTGCACCCCCTCGATCTGGTCGGTGACGACGTAGAAGTGCTCCGCCGAGTGCAGGGGGATCGTCACGCCGACCTGGTCGCCGAGGGCCTTGGCCCACTGGCCGGCGCAGTTGACGACGACCTCGGCCTCGATGTCACCGGCATCGGTCCGGACGCCAGTGACACGACGTCCCTTGTCACCCTCGGCCGTGTCCACGCCGAGGACGCGGACCCGCTCGTGGATCCGCACGCCACGGTTGCGGGCGCCCTTGGCGAGGGCGAGCGTCAGGTCGGTCGGGTTCGCGCGGCCGTCCTGCGGCAGCCAGATGGCGCCGAGCAGGTCGTCGGTCGCGATGACCGGCCACTTCTCCTGGGCCTGGTCCGGGGTCAGCATCTGGGCCTCGAGGTCGAAGGCTGCCGCCGTCGCGACCGTGCGCTGCAGCTGCACCATCCGGTCCTCGGTGCGCGCGACGATGAGGCCACCGCACTGTCGGTACCCCGCGGACAGCCCGGTCTCCGCCTCGAGACCGGCGTACAGCTCGGAGGAGTACTGCACCAGCCGCGTGCCGCTCTCGCTCGCCCGCAGCAGCCCGACGAGACCCGCCGCGTGCCAGGTCGTCCCGCACGACAGCGTGCCCTGCTCCAGCAGCACCACGTCGGTCCAGCCGAGCTTCGCGAGGTGGTACGCCGTCGAGCAGCCGATCACGCCGCCGCCGATGATGACCACCTGTGCGCGGCCGGGGAGCGTGCCCGCTGGTCGAGGAGGGCCGTCAAGGCTCGTCACGAGACCACCGCGATCAGGCAACGTGGTCTCGGGACAGGCGCTGGCGCGCCTTCCTCAACCAACGGAAGCCACCCCGTCCAGCAGGGCGCCGAACCCGTCGGAGGTGAAGCGGCGGGCCGCCTTCTCGTAGCGCTCCATGCCCCAGGACGTGAAGTCGTAGTCGATGGGACTCGTGGCCGCCTGGATGAAGCCCCAGAGCGCCCAGCCGTAGGACGAGCAGAGCGCCTGGAGGTCGACGCGCGCCCGGAACCTCGGGTCGGGCCGGCCACGCAGCCACGCATCGACGAGCTCGTCGGTCTGCTCGACCGTCAGGTCGCACTCGGTCGAGGTGTTGCCGAGCTCGAAGGCCGGGTCGTTGTTGCCGGAGTACTCGTAGTCGATCAGCCAGACCCGCTCGCCGTCGTCGATGTAGTTGCCAGCGAGGAGGTCGTTGTTGCACGGGACGGTGACCGCGGGGCGTACGGCGAGGGCGCGGCGTACGCGCTCCCACTGCGGCGCGAAGTCGTCGTACCCGTCGGGCAGCGGGAACCCGCGCTCCCGTACCTGGGCGAGGTACGTCGCCTGGCGGGTGAACATGTCGAAGTCGTCGACGAAGCGCGGACCGGCCTGGAGACGGCGGATCGCGTCCGCGCACCGCGGCAGGACGCCGGGGCCACCGATGCTCTCGTTGGTGAGAGCAGAGCCGACCAGGAACGTGATGACCAGCATCCCGAGATCGGGCCGGTAGTCCACGACCTGGGCGCCGACCCCGGCCTCCGCCGCCGCCCGCGTGTTGGCGTGCTCGGCGTCGCGGTCGATGCCGAGCAGGCCGGCATCGCTCGAGCTGAGCCTGACGACGTAGTCCCCCGTGCCCGTCGTCACCCTCAGGTTGCGGTTGGTGAGCCCGCCCGGCAGGTCCGCGACTGATCTCGGACCTGCCAGGGCGGGCACCCGGTCGAGGAGCGCCGCCAGATCGTGCCCAGGGTCAGTCGTCAAAGGCCTGGACGACGGCCTCGTCGATGGTGTTCTTGGGACCGGTGAACCAGTGCTTGGCCGAGACGTGCCACCAGATGGCCAGGATGAGCAGCGTCCCCAAGGTGAGGACCGGGGCGTAGTTGACGCTGGACCAGGTGAAGTCGTCGCTGAACGGCACGCCGGCGGGCGTGAACGGAAGGATGAAGTACACGCTGATGATCGCGATCTCGACCACGGCGATGGGGTTCATCCACTTGTACTTCGCGCCGTTGGTCCAAGAGCCCTCCTCGAAGGCGTCACCCATCCGCCAGCGCAGGTAGATGGGGATGAGGAACGCGAGGTAGAGCCCGATCACGGCAACCGAGACCACCGCGAAGAAGGCGATCGGGACTCCGCCGATGCTCTTGAGGGCCGGCAGCGTGATGATCACGCCGATGATCGCGACGAAGACCACGGCGTGAGCCGGGACGCGCGTCCGCGGGTTGACCTGCGACAGCCACGCCGATCCGGGGATGGCGCCGTCACGGCTGAAGGCGAAGGTCATCCGCGAGGCGCTCGTCAGGCAGGCGGTGGTGCAGAACAGCTGGCCCGCCGTGGAGATGAGCAGGATGAGGAAGTGCCATCCCTCCGGGAGAGCCTGGCCGAAGATGACGTCGACCGCCCCGAAACCTTCGCTCACGCCGTCCGGGTCCTGGACCGCGAACAGGAACGCCAGCAACAGCATGTAGCCGCCGACCGCCGAGTAGAAGATCGAGCGCCAGATGCCCTTCGCCGCACCGTCGGCCGCGCCCTGGGTCTCCTCCGAGAGGTGGGCCGAGGCGTCGAACCCGGTGATCGTGTACTGCGTCAGCAGGAAGCCCAGCGGGAGGACGAGGAACCAGTAGAAGCCACTGCTGAACCCGGAGTTGTTGATGCGCTCGGTGAACACGAAGTCCATGCTCTGGTGCGTGTCCGGCACGATGACGAGCACGAGGATGACGATGGCCGCGCCCGCCACGTGCCACCACACCGAGATGTTGTTCACGATTGCCAGCAGGTGGCCGCTGAAGATGTTGGCCAGCGCCGCCAGCGCGAGGATCGCGACGAACCAGATGAAGACGCGGGTCAACGAGTACGAGTCTGCGTAGCCGCTGCTGATCGTGCTGATGGTCAGGTCCATGAAGGTGGCGGCGCCGTAGGCGACCGAGGCCGTCACGGCGAGCAGCCCGATCAGGTTCAGCCACCCGGTGAAGAAGCCCGCCGCCGGACCGCCGAGCTTGGCGGCCCACCAGTAGATGCCGCCCGAGGTCGGGTACGCCGAGACCAGCTCGCTGAGGGTGAACCCGATGATGAGAATGAACGCCGAGATGATCGGCCAGCCCCAGGAGATCGCGACAGGTCCACCGTTGTTCCAGGCCTGGCCGAAGGTCGTGAAGCAGCCGGCCAGGATCGAGATGATCGAGAACGAGATGGCGAAGTTGGAGAACCCGGACCAGGTCCGGGAGAGCTCCTGCTTGTAGCCGAGCTTGGCGAGATGCTTCTCGTCGTCGGTCAGCTCGCGTTCGGGGTGGTCTGTTGCTTCGGGCATCGGGCACCTTCTGTTCGACGGACCGTTCGATTGGCCGAGACAGGTCGGAGGCTAGACCCGCGCTCGTTCGGTTGTGAAGATGCGCCACGAAAAATTGGTATGAACTCCGACCATTACCCTCTGGTCGGCGCATCGCGCGTGGTGCCAGACTCCACCCGTGCTGCCCTCGCCGGGCCCCGTCGTCGGAAGGGGCCACGACCTGACCGACGCCGTGCTGCGTCCGGCTCGCGGCTACCACGCCTTCGAGGCGTGCGTGGAGCAGCTGGCGACCACGATCCGGCTCGGCGTCTACCCGCTCGGCAGCACCCTGCCGTCGGAGCGTGAGCTCGCCGAGCGGCTGAACGTCTCCCGCTCCACGCTGCGCGAGGCGATGGCCGCGCTGCGTGAGGCCGGCCTGGTCGAGACCCGGCGCGGTCGCGGTGGCGGCACGGTCGTCACCCTCAAGCCACGTACGCCGTCGGCCCGGGCCGCTGCCCGGCTCACCGGGGAACGGCGCGAGGAGTGGCTCGACTCGCTGGTCTTCCGGCGGATCGTGGAGCCGGGGGCCGCGAGCCTGGCCGCGAAGGCCGACCTCGATGCCGCCTCGCTCGCGCAGCTCGACGAGGCGCACGCGGCCGTGGCCCAGGCACGCCGGCCCGCACAGCACCGGCAGGCCGACTCGCGCTTCCACCTCACGGTGGCCGCCCTCACCGGGTCTCCGAGGATCCTCGAGGCGGTCACGTCGGCCCAGGCCACCCTGCACGAGATGCTGCTGGCGATCCCGGTGCTCGACGCGAACATCGCGCACTCCGACCGCCAGCACGACGCCCTCGTGCGGGCCATCCGGCGCGGCAACCACGACCGGGCGCGGGCGGTCATGGAAGAGCACTGCGACGACACCGCCGCGCTGTTGCGCGGCCTGCTGGGCTGACCCGAAGGACGAGGAGAGCCATGACGACACCGAACGACCGCTACCTCACGCTCGAACGACTCCGCCTGATGATCGAGGAGGGCGACGTCGACACGGTCGTGATGGCCTTCACCGACATGCAGGGCCGGCTCCAGGGCAAGCGGCTGCACGGCCGCTACTTCCTGGACTTCGCGCTCGAGCACGGCACCGAGGGCTGCAACTACCTGCTCGCGGTCGACATCGACATGAACACCGTCGGCGGCTACGCCATGTCCTCGTGGGAGAAGGGCTACGGCGACATGGAGTTCGTGCCCGACTGGGCCACGCTGCGGCTGCTCACCCACCTGCCGGCGACCGCGATGGTGCAGTGCGACCTCGTGTGGCTCGACCACGCGCCGGTCCCGCAGTCACCGCGGACGATCCTCAAGACCCAGCTGGACCGGGTGGCCGAGAAGGGCATGGTCGCGCTGTCGGGCACCGAGCTGGAGTTCATCGCCTTCGACACGACGTACGAGGACGCCCACGACCTCGGCTGGCGCGACCTGCTGCCGGTCAACCAGTACAACGTCGACTACTCGATCCTCGGCACCAGCCGGGTCGAGCCGCTGCTGCGCGACATCCGCAACCACATGTACGCCGCCGGGCTGGACGTCGAGGGTGCGAAGGGCGAGTGCAACTTCGGGCAGCACGAGATCGGGTTCCTCTACGCCGACGCGCTGACCACCGCCGACAACCACAGCGTCTACAAGACGGCGGCCAAGGAGATCGCGGCGCAGCGCGGTCAGTCGCTCACGTTCATGGCCAAGTACAACCAGCGCGAGGGCAACTCCTGCCACATCCACCTGTCCCTGCGCGGTGAGAACGGCGACGTCGTCTTCTGGGGCGACGACGGTCGCACCCCGCTCTACGACCAGTTCATCGCCGGCGTGCTGGCGACGCTCCGGGACTTCACGCTGCTGTACGCCCCGAACATCAACTCCTACAAGCGGTTCGCGGCGGGGTCCTTCGCCCCGACCGCCGTGGCCTGGGGGCTCGACAACCGCACCTGCGCCGTCCGACTGGTCGGGCACGGCCCGAGCGCCCGGATGGAGAACCGGCTGCCCGGCGGCGACGTCAACCCGTACCTCGCCCTCGCCGGCATGCTCGCCGGCGGCCTGCACGGGATCGAGAACGAGCTGTCCCTGGAGGACGAGCTGGTCGGCAACGCCTACGACTCCGACAAGCCGCACGTGCCGCACACCCTGCGTGACGCGCGCGAGCTGTTCGCGGCCTCCGCCATCGCGCGGGCGTCGTTCGGCGAGGACGTCGTGGACCACTACGTCAACATGGCCGACGTCGAGCTGGCGGCCTTCGACGCCCACGTCACCGACTGGGAGCTGGCCCGCTCCTTCGAGCGGATGTGACCCGGACAGCCATGACGACCCTGGTCAACCCATCGACGGGCGCCGCGCTGCGCGACGTACCCTCCACGACGCTCGAGGAGACCGACGCGGCGATCGAGCGCGCCCACGCGGCCTTCGCCTCGTGGAAGGCGCTCGCCCCGGGTGAGCGGGCCCGGCTGCTGCGCGCGTTCGCGGCGGTCGTGGACGCCCACAACGAGGAGCTCGCGCGCCTGGAGGTGGAGAACTCCGGGCACACGATCGGCAACGCGCGCTGGGAGGCCGGCAACGTCCGCGACTGCCTCAACTACTACTCGGCGGCGCCGGAGCGGCTCTTCGGACGGCAGATCCCGGTGGCCGGTGGCATCGACGTCACGTTCCGCGAGCCCCTCGGCGTGGTCGGGATCATCGTCCCCTGGAACTTCCCGATGCCCATCGCCGGCTGGGGCTTCGCACCCGCGCTCGCCGCCGGCAACACCGTCGTGCTCAAGCCCGCGGAGATCACGCCGCTGACCGCGATCCGCATCGCCGAGCTCGCACTGGAGGCGGGCATCCCCGAGGGCGTGTTCACGGTGCTGCCCGGCCAGGGCTCGGTCGTCGGCCAGCGCTTCGTCACGCACCCGCATGTCCGCAAGGTCTGCTTCACCGGCTCCACCGAGGTGGGCAAGCAGATCATGGCCGGCTGCGCCGACCAGGTGAAGCGGGTGACCCTGGAGCTCGGCGGCAAGAGCGCCAACGTCGTGTTCGCGGACGCCGACGTGGCCAAGGCGGCCGCGGCGGCGCCGTACGCCGTCTTCGACAACGCCGGCCAGGACTGCTGCGCGCGCTCGCGGATCCTCGTCGAGCGGTCGGCGTACGACGAGTTCGTCGGCCTCCTGGAGACCGCGGTCAACGCCATGAAGGTCGTCGACCCGGCGCAGGACGACAGCGAGATGGGGCCGATGGTCTCGGCGCGTCAGCGCGACGCGGTGCAGGCCTACATCGACGGCGCCTCGATCGCCTTCCAGGGCTCGTCGCCGGGTGGTGACGGGTTCTGGCTGCCGCCGACGGTCGTGGAGTCCGCGTCGACCGACGAGCCGGTGTGGCGCGAGGAGGTCTTCGGCCCGGTCGTCGCGGTGATGGCCTTCGACGACGAGGAGGAGGCGGTCGCGCTGGCCAACGACACCGAGTACGGGCTGTCCGGCTCGATCTACACGCGCGACCTCGGCCGCGCGCTGCGCGTCTCGCGCGCCATCGACTCGGGCAACCTCAGCGTGAACTCGCACTCGAGCGTCCGGTACTGGACGCCGTTCGGCGGGTTCAAGCAGTCGGGGCTGGGCCGCGAGCTCGGTCCCGACGCCCCCAACGCCTTCACCGAGGAGAAGAACGTCTTCTTCTCCGACGAGAGCTAGGAGCGAACGTGGCAGGACGCATCGAGGGCAAGGTCGCCGTCGTCACCGGGGGCTGCTCCGGGATCGGGCTGGCGACCGTGCGGCGCTTCGTCGCGGAGGGCGCGAAGGTCGTCATCGGCGACCTGAACGCCGCGCGTGGCGCCGAGATCGTGGCCGAGCTGGGCGGCCCGGACGTCGCGACCTTCGTCGAGGTCGACGTGACGTCGAAGGACCAGGTCGACGCGATGTTCAAGACGGCCAAGGACACCTACGGCTCGGTCGACATCGCCTTCAACAACGCCGGCATCAGCCCGCCGGAGGACGACTCCATCCTGGACACCGACCTCGAGGCCTGGGAGCTGGTGCAGCGGGTCAACCTCACCAGCGTCTACCTGTGCTGCAAGGCCGCCCTCCCCTACATGCTCGAGCAGAAGTCGGGGTCGATCATCAACACCGCGTCGTTCGTGGCCGTGATGGGCGCGGCCACCTCGCAGATCTCCTACTCCGCGTCGAAGGGCGGCGTGCTCTCGATGACCCGCGAGCTCGGCGTCCAGTTCGCACGGGAGGGCATCCGCGTCAACGCGCTGTGCCCGGGACCGGTGAACACGCCGCTGCTGAAGGAGCTCTTCGCCAAGGACGAGGAGCGCGCGGCCCGGCGCCTGGTGCACGTGCCGATGGGCCGCTTCGGCGAGCCCGAGGAGATGGCCAGCGCCGTGCTCTTCCTGGCCTCCGACGAGTCGTCGTTCATGACGGCCAGCACCTTCCTGGTCGACGGCGGGATCTCCGGCGCTTATGTCACCCCGCTCTGAGACTCGCCCCCTGGTGGGCCTGACGACCTACCGCGAAGAGGCCGCTTGGGGCGTGTGGCGGCACCGCGCGGACGTGCTGCACGCGGAGTACGCCGACTCGATCGTCGCCGCGGGCGGCGTACCGGTCCTGCTCCCGCCGGCCTCCGGCTCCGAGGTCTCCGCGCGCTCGGTCGTGGCCCGGCTCGACGCGCTCGTGGTGTCGGGCGGGGCGGACGTGGACCCGGCCAGGTACGGCGAGGAGCCGCACGACCGGACCGCGGGCTGGCGCGAGGACCGCGACGCCTGGGAGACCGCGCTGCTGACCGCGGCCGCGGAGGTCGGCCTGCCGGTGCTGGGCGTCTGTCGTGGCATGCAGCTGATGGCGGTCGCCGCGGGTGGGTCGCTGGTGCAGCACACGCCCGACGTGGTCGGGCACGACGAGCACTCCCCCGGCGGTGACCAGTTCGGTCCGATCCCGGTGCGCACGCTCGACGGGTCGCGGGTCGCCGCGGCCGAGGGCGGTGAGGTGCGGGCCCAGTGCCACCACCACCAGTCCGTCCGCACACACCCGGGCTTCGTGGCCACGGCCTGGGCCCCGGACGAGACCGTCGAGGCCATGGAGACGCCGGGCGACCGGTTCTGCGTCGGCGTCCAGTGGCACCCGGAGATGGGACGTGACCAGGCGCTGTTCTCCGCGCTCGTGGCGGCGGCGCTTCGTTGGTCGAGGAAGGCGCACTAGCGCCCGTCACGAGACCCGGCGAGAGGTCGGCGTACCGTCACGGGGTCTCGTGACGGGCCAGGAAATGACTCAGCGTCCCTCCTCGACCAGCGAAGGGGAACAAACGGCCCGCAGTCCGGTTGTCGTCTACATGACGGAACTCGTGGACCTGACCATCGCCGAGCTGCGCGCCAACCACGACCGCCTCGCGGCGTTCGTGGACGAGCTGGGCGAGGACCAGCTGAAGGGGCCGAGCGGCGCCTCCGAGTGGACCGTCGCCGACGTGCTCTCGCACCTGGGCAGTGGCGCGGAGATCCAGCACCACTCGATCACCCGGGCCCTGGGCTCGCAGGACGAGGCACCCGAGAACCAGGCCATCTGGGACCGGTGGGACGCCCTGCCGCCGACCGAGCAGGCCAGCGGGTTCCTGGCGGCGGACGAGCGACTGGTGTCGCTGTTCGAGTCCCTCACGCCGCAGCAGCGGACCGAGCTGACCGTCGACCTCGGCTTCCTGCCGGCGCCGGTGACGGTCGAGACCCCGCTCGCGATGCGGCTCAACGAGCAGACCCTGCACGGGTGGGACGCGCGGGTCGGGGTCGACCCGGCTGCCACGCTCTCCCACGCCGGGGCCGAGCTGATCCTGGGGCACTACGCCGGCTCGATGTCGTTCCTCCTCGGCTTCGTGGGCAAGGCCGACCAGGTCGCCGAGCCGGTCCGGCTGACGGTCGGCACGCACACCGTCGCCATCGGCGAGTCCGTGGCCCTCGAGACGGGGACAGACGGTGCGACCGCGACGTACGACGGGCCGCTCGAGGCCGCCGTACGCCTGGTCGCCGGGCGACTCGACCCCGAGCACACCCCCGCGGCGGTCGAGGTGACGGGCAACGTCACGCTCGACGACCTGCGGAAGGTGTTCCCGGGCTACTGAGGGTCAGCCGCAGAGCACACGCGCCGCACCGGGCTACGAGGTCCGGTCGGCGTCCTCACGCCGCACCTGGTTGGGTGGAAGGCATGGCTCGGAGCATCGCGAAGAACACGACCGTCTCGATCGAGGACCTGCTGGCCTTTGTGCGACCCCGGCACCGGATGGTGCTGATGACCGAGCGGACCGACGGGTCGGCGCAGGCGTCGCCGGTGACCGGCGGCGTCGACGACTCGGGACGGATCCTGGTGGCGACGTACCCGGAGCGGGCCAAGACCCGCAACGCGCGGCGTACGGGCCGGGCGTCGGTGGTGGTGCTCTCGGAGGAGTGGAACGACGCGTGGGTGCAGGTCGACGGGGACGCCGAGGTGCTGGACGTGCCGGAGGCGCTGGACGCGTTCGTCGAGTACTTCCGCAACATCAGCGGCGAGCACCCGGACTGGGAGGAGTACCGGCAGGCAATGCTCGACCAGGGCAAGTCGCTGATCCGGATCACGCCGACCCGATGGGGTCCGGTCGCGACGGGGGGCTTCCCTGCGCGGCTGGCGTGAGGAGACCCGGCAGACTGGGCCCATGAGCATCGGGGGCCGGACGAACGGGGACGAGGCACCGATCGACGAGCTCCTCGGTCCGCCGTACACCGCGGAGACGATCGACTTCGACGAGGACGACGAGGGCCCGATCGTGACGACCCTCGTCAAGCGCCCCGCGGAGGAGCCCGCCGGCAAGGCCGTGCTCTACGTCCACGGCTTCAACGACTACTTCTTCAACACGGCGTACGCCGAGTGGTGGACCTCGCGCGGGTACGACTTCTACGCCATCGACCTGCGCCGCTACGGCCGGAGCCTGCGTTCGTACCAGACGCCGAACTACGTCACCGACATCCGCGAGTACTTCCACGACGTCGACGCCGCCTGGAGCCGGATCACCGAGCGCGACGGCCATGACCACGTCGTCGCGACGGCGCACTCGACGGGCGGGCTGACCCTCGCGCTGTGGGCGAACGACGGTGCGCCGGCCCTGCGCGGCGTCGTCCTGAACGCGCCCTGGCTCGACCTGCGCGGCTCGCTGTGGCTGCGCACGGCCGGCACCGCCGTGGTCAAGCAGCTGGGCGGGCGCCGGCCGATGCGGGAGATCCCCCGCGAGATCACCACCGTGTACGGCGAGAGCCTGCACCGCGACTACGCCGGCGAGTGGGACTACGACCTCCAGCTCAAGACGCTCGAGTCCTGGCCCGTGTACGCCGGCTGGTTGCGCGCCATCCGCAACGCCCACGGCGAGGTGCACGCCGGTCTCGACATCGCCTGCCCGGTGCTGGTCCTGACGTCCGGCAAGACCGTCGCGGCGCCCACGCTCAACGACGAGGCGCACGCCAACGACATCGTGCTGGACGTCGCCCAGATGCGCCGCTGGTCGACCGCGCTCGGGCAGCACGTCACGTACGTCGGCATCGACGGCGCCATGCACGACGTCTTCTTGTCGCGTGAGGGGCCGCGGGATCGTGCCTACGACGAGATGGAGCGCTGGCTGTCCGCCTACGTCGACCGGTGACCACTACCTGACGAGGAGCACGACGAGCGCCGTCACGCCGACGACCACGATGACGCCGCGCAGCACTGCGGGCGGGAGCCGGCGCCCGACGGTCGCGCCGATCTGGCCGCCGACGATCGAGCCGACCGCGACCAGCAGGACCACCAGCCAGTCGACGTCGGCCACGAACACGAAGACCACCGCCGCCACGCCGTTGACCAGCAGGGCCAGGACGTTCTTGGTGGCGTTGTGCCGTTGCAGCGTGTCGGCGACCCCGATGCCGAGGATGGCCATCAGCAGGACACCCTGCGCGGCGCCGAAGTACCCGCCGTACACGCCCGCCGCCGCCACCGCCGGCCACACCCACGCCGCACCGTGCTCCGGCAGTCCACCACGGGCCTCGGCCCGGGCGGCGACGGCCCGCGAGACGCGGGGCCCGATCACGACCAGGAGCACGCCGAGCCCGACCAGGGCGGGCACGATCGCGTCGAAGGCCCCGCTCGGCAGCCACAGCAGCAGGCCCGCACCCAGAAGGCCACCGAGCAAGCGAGGCGCTGCAGAGCCGGACCAGGCGGGCCCGCTGGCCCGCCAGCTCCGCGCGGTAGCCCCACACCCCCGACATCGAACCCGGCACCAGGCCGATGGTGTTGGACACGTTGGCGGTGACGGGAGGTACGCCGATCGCGAGCAGCGTCGGGAACGTGATCAGCGTCCCCGACCCGACGATCGTGTTGATGGTGCCCGCGGCGCACCCCGCGAGGAGCACCGCGACGATCTCGAGCGGCGACACCTACGAGGTCGGAGCAGACGGATCCGTCGGAGAGTCGTCAGCGGGGCCGGCCGTCGGGTCGACGACCGGCTCGGTCGAGGTGTCGACCGCGACGCCCGACGTGTCCGGGACGGCCGGGGCGTCCTTCGGCGACCTGTCGCCGGCGGGGTTCGCGGCGTGCTCGGCCTCGCGGATCGCGTCGGCAACGGCCCGGTTGGTGCTGGACAGCTCGGAGTCCAGGCCCCCGCTCAGCTCGGCGGGCTCCGTCGAGCCGTAGTCGACCCGGTGCTTGACGCCGCCGGTCCGCTGCGGGATGCCCGCGACCTCGTGGATCGAGGAGCCCAGACCCTCCAGGGCCTTGGTGATCTCGCTCGGGATGACCCACACCTTGTTGGCGTCGCCCTCGGCGATCTTCGGCAGCATCTGGAGGTACTGGTAGGCCAGCAGCGACTGGTCGGGCTGGCCGTCGTGGATGGCCTGGAAGACGTTGGTGATGGCCTGCGCCTCACCCTGCGCCCGCAGGATCGCCGACTCGCGGTTGGCCTGGGCCCGCAGGATCAGCGACTCGCGGTCACCCTCGGCGTTGAGGATCATCGACTGCTTGTTGCCCTCGGCGGTGAGGATCGCGGCCTGCCGCTGACCCTCCGCGGTCAGGATCACGGCGCGCTTCTCACGGTCCGCGCGCATCTGCTTCTCCATCGAGTCCTTGATCGAGGGCGGCGGGTCGATGCCCTTGAGCTCCACGCGGTTGACGCGGATGCCCCATTTGCCGGTCGCCTCGTCGAGCACGCCGCGCAGGCCGGAGTTGATCTGGTCGCGGCTGGTCAGCGTCTCCTCGAGGTCCATGCCGCCGACGATGTTGCGCAGGGTCGTCATGGTGAGCTGCTCGATGGCCTGGATGTAGTTGGCGATCTCGTAGGTCGCCGCGATCGGGTCGGTCACCTGGAAGTAGATGACGGTGTCGATCGAGACCACCAGGTTGTCCTCGGTGATCACCGGCTGCGGCGGGAAGCTGACGACCTGCTCGCGCAGGTCGATCAGGTAGCGCACCTTGTCGACGAACGGCACGACGATGTTCAGGCCGGCCGGCAGGGACTCCTTGTACTTCCCGAAGCGCTCCACGATGCCCGCTCGCGCCTGCGGGATGATCCGCACGGTCTTGGCGAGCAGCACCACGATGAACAGGACGAGCAGGACGGCAAATCCCAGGAGGAACGGCGCCATTTCAGGCTCCTATCGATGTCGGTTCCGGCACGAGCCGGAGAAGGTGCGCGGTCACGGCTCGAGCGAGGCGTTGGCCGGGTGCACGTAGACCGTCGCACCCTTCATGGCGAGCACGTCGACGGTCTCCCCGGCCTTGATCTCGAGCGTGTCGTCGTACGGCTGGGCGGTCCAGATCTCACCGGCCAGCTTGACGCGGCCCGGGGTGTGCGCGGTGACGTCCTCGGTGACCACCGCCTGGCGACCCACGAGCTTGCCGTGGCCCAGCTGCAGCTCGGGCCCGCTGTGCAGGTGCTTGATGAGGTTCGGCCGCACGAGGGCGAGCATCGCGACCGAAGCCGCGCCGGCCACGAGGATCTGGACGATCACGGCCGCTCCGAGCACCCCGGTCAGGGCACCGGCGACGCAGCCGACGGCGAGCATCAGCAGGATGAGGTCGAGGCTGACCAGCTCGGCCGCGCCCAGGGCGACGGCCAGCGCGAGCCATCCCGCCCACAGGTTGTCGCCCAGCCACTCCATGACGCCAGCCTATCGGGCGCCCCCTATGCGCGGTGCCGACGCGAGCGTCGACGGGCTGCGTAGCGCCCGCCCTCGTGGGTCAGGACCAGCGGCATCCGGAACGTCGCGGTGAGGTTGGCCTCGGTGATCACCTCGCCCATCGGACCGGCGGCCACGACCTGACCGTCGCGCAGGAGCATGGCGTGGGTGAAGTTCGGCGGGATCTCCTCGACGTGGTGGGAGACGAGCACCGTCGCGGGCGACGAGGCGGCACCCGCGAGGACGGACAGCGTGGAGACCAGGTCCTCACGCCCCCCGAGGTCCAGCCCCGCGGCCGGCTCGTCGAGCAGCAGCAGCTCGGGGTCGGTCATCAGCGCGCGGGCGATCTGGACCCGCTTGCGCTCCCCCTCGCTGAGCGTGCCGAAGGTCCGCTTGGCCAGGCGGATGGCACCGACCTCCGCCAGCAGCTCGTCGGCGCGCTCGTAGTCGAGGTCGTCGTAGGCCTCCCGCCAGCGGCCGATGATGCCGTAGCCGGCCGAGACCACCACGTCGATGACCTTCTCCTCGCGCGGGATCCGCTCGGCCAGGGCGGCGCTGGTGACGCCGATCCGCGGCCGGAGCTCGAAGACGTCGACCGTGCCGAGCACCTCACCGAGGATCCCCGCGACGCCGTCGGTCGGGTGGATCATCGCGGCCGCGACCTGGAGCAGCGTGGTCTTGCCGGCGCCGTTGGGGCCGAGCACCACCCAGCGGTCCGGCTCGTCGACCCGCCACGAGATCCGGTCGATGAGCGTCGCGGTGCCCCGCCGGATCGTCACATCGGCGAACTCGAGGACGGCGGGCACGGGGCCCACCGTAGCGAAGGCACCACGGCATCCCGGCGTATCCTCGCGGGCCGTGACCACCCTTCTCCCGGCCTCCGCGCGCCTCGCCTGGTGGGGCACCGCGTGGCTGCGCGGCAGCGTCGTCGCGGACCTCGCCGTGGACGCGGTGATCGGCGACGACGCCACCCACCGCGTGGTCGGCCTGGACGAGGCGGAGCCCCACCTCGGCCTGGTGACGGCGCTCGGCCGCCTGCGCTCCGCCGGAGTCCAGCACCTCGGTCTGGCCTGGCCCGCCGAGGGTGACCCGGCCGGGCTCGGCGGCCCGCCGGAGCTCAACGCGGCGGCCCTCGAGGCCGGCGAGGCGGTCGTCGGCGGCAGCCACGCACTCGTGCCCCAGCGCGAGGGGGCGGTCGTCTTCTGGCACGCGTACGCCGCCCGGCCGCGGCCGCTGGCCGACGTGGGCGAGGCGGACCGGGGGCTCCGGAGCGCCCTCGTGGACGCGGCCACCCGGCTCGCGGCGCTGGACGTCGCCCGCTGGCGGCCCGAGGTCGCCGACGAGCTGATCGACCTGCGACGCGCTCCCCGGCTCCAGGCACCGCCGGGCACCCCGCCGCGGTGCGTCGAGCTCGCGGCGCGCGCCCTCCAGGCCGCCGGCATCGTGGACCTGGCGCTGGCCGACGACGGCGGCTCCGTCAGCGCCGCGGAGGCCGGCCAGCGGCGCGAGGCCCTGCGCGGGCTGGCCACGGCGGCCCGGCACGCGCTGGTGGCGGCGTGCTCCCCGGAGGTCTGGCCGCCCGAGTGACCGTGGACGCCCGTGGGGGCCCGGGAGCGGACGGGGCTAGCCTCGTGCCTCGATGACCGCGACGGACGCCAGGGACGGGGATCGGCCCGACAACGCTCCCGGGACCCTGCTCATCACGCTGGTCGGCAAGGACCGTCCGGGCGTCACCTCGGCGATCTTCGCCACACTGGCGAACGCCGGCGTCGAGGTCCTCGACATCGAGCAGATCGTGCTCCGGCGTCGACTGATCCTCGGCGTGCTCGTCACCGCCCCGCGCGACTGGAAGAAGCTGCGCGCCCTGGTCGAGCAGACTGCGCAGGACCTCGGGATGAGCGTCGACGTCGACCGCGGAACCGGGGACAACCGTCAGCGTCCCGACGGGCGCTCCCACGTCACCGTCATCGGGGCACCGCTCAAGGCCCGGGCCTTCTCGGCGGTCGCCGGCCGGATCGCCGACGCCGGGGCCAACATCGACCGCATCGAGCGGATGGCGAGGTACCCCGTCACCGCCATCGACCTCCACGTCTCCGGCGTGGACACCGACAAGCTGCGGACCGTGCTCGCCGCGGAGGCCGCGGAGCAGAGCCTGGACATCGCCGTGCAGCCGGCCAACCTCAGCCGCCACGGCATGCGGCTGATCGTCCTCGACGTCGACTCCACCCTCATCCAGGGCGAGATCATCGAGATGCTGGCGGCGCACGTGGGACTGGAGGCGGAGATCGCCGCGGTCACCGAGGCGGCCATGCGCGGCGAGATCGACTTCGAGCAGTCCCTGCGCGACCGCGTCGCGCGGCTCGCGGGACTGGACGCGAAGGTCCTCGGCGAGGTGTACGACGGCATCGAGCTCACCCCCGGCGTGCGGACCATGGTGCGCACCCTGCGCCGGCTCGGCTACCGGTTCGCGATCGTCTCCGGGGGCTTCAGCCAGATCACCGACCGGCTGGCGGTCGACCTCGGCATCCACTACTCCCGCGCCAACGAGCTGGAGATCGTCGACGGACGGCTCACCGGCCGGATCGTGGGCGACGTCGTCGACCGGGCGGGCAAGGCGGCCGCGCTGCGCGAGTTCGCCGCGGACATCGGCGTACCCCTCTCGGCCGTGGTCGCGATCGGCGACGGCGCCAACGACCTGGACATGCTGAACGCCGCCGGGCTCGGCATCGCCTACAACGCCAAGCCGGTGCTCCGCGAGGCGGCCGACACGGCCGTGAACGTGCCGTACCTCGACGCGATCATGTACATCCTCGGCATCAGTCGCGAGGAGATCGAGGCCGCGGACGCCGCCGAGGGCGTGACCACCCCCGCGCCGCCCGTCTAACCCCCGTCGTCCGTGACAAAATCGTCGTCTCAGGCCGCTTGAGACGACGAATTCGTCACGGACGACGATTCAGGCCCGCCCGACGTGGAAGCCGACGAGCCGGGCACCGGCCTCGGACAGGTCGGCCCACGCGCCGCCGTACTCGAACAGGGCCACGGCGCTGGTCGGATACCCCGTCATCATCTCCGCCGAGACCTCGGGCGCGGCCTCGCCGTCGTCGAGGAGGGAGGCGAGGTAGGCCATGGTCGGGTTGTGGCCGATGACCAGGAGGGCCACGGCGTCCGCGGGCGCCTCGCGCACCAGGTCGAGGGCGGTCTCCGGGCCGGCGCCGTACAGCACCTGGGAGAGGAACGGCTCGAGGTCGTAGCCGCCGCCCGAGGCCACGCTCTCCCACGTGCCGATCGTGCGCCGGGCCGCCGAGACGAGGGCGTGGTCGGGAGTGAAGCCCTGCTCCGCGAGCCACGCGCCGGTGTCGGCGGAGTCGGTCTGGCCGCGGTCGGCGAGCTCGCGCTCGAAGTCGGTGCGGCCGTTCTGCTCGGCCTTGCCGTGCCGCATCACCGCGATGCGGCGGCGCGCTCCGTCGCCGGGTTCTGGGTCCGCGCTCCCGTGGTCCTGCACTCGGCCACTCTGGCACCGGCTAGCCTGCGGTGTCATGCCTCTGACCAGTCCGGGACCCCTCATGGTCATCGGCGGGGCGGAGGACAAGCTCCGCAAGCGCACCATCCTCAAGGAGTTCGTGACCGCCAGCGGCGGGACCGACGCCCGCATCGCGCTGGTCCCCTCCGCATCGTCGCTCGGCGACGAGGTCGTCGAGGTGTACGACGCGTTGTTCCGGCGGCTGGGCGCGGGCGAGGTGGTGCCCGTCCGGCCCGAGAACCGCGAGGAGGCGCACGACCCGGACCTGGTCAAGGCGGTCGGCGAGGCCACGGGTGTCTTCATGACCGGCGGCAACCAGCTGAAGCTGTCCGCGATCGTCAGCGGCACTCCCGTCGGCGACGCCATCGTCGCGGCTCACGAGCGGGGGGCCGTCGTCGGCGGTACTTCGGCCGGCGCCAGCATCCAGTCCTCGCACATGGTCGCCTTCGGCGTGGGCGGCGCGACGCCGAAGCAGCGGATGACCCAGGTCGCCGCCGGCCTCGGCCTGGTCAAGAGCGCCGTGATCGACCAGCACTTCGACCAGCGCAACCGCTACGGCCGGCTGCTGATGATCGTGGCGCAGTCCCCGCAGCTGCTCGGGATCGGCGTGGACGAGGACACCTGCGCGGTGATCACCGCGGAGGAGGACGGGCACGAGGTGCTCCGGGTCATCGGCCGCGGCTCGGTGACGATCTTCGACCCCTCCGACATCGTCTCCAACGCCTACGAGGCCAAGCGCTCCTCTCCTCTGCTGGCCAGCGGCGTCGTGCTGCACGTGCTGCCGGCCGGGGCGGCGTACGACCTGACGTCCCGCACCCTCGTCCCCCAGCCGGTGCTCATCGACCCGGAGGACGCCGCGGAGCTCGCCGAGGCCCAGCGCGACATGCGGCAGCTCGCCCGCGACATCGCCGCCGCGGACGCCAGCCCGGCCGCCCTGCGTAGACGGCTGGCCCGCGCGCGCACCAAGATCGGACCGCACCCCGACCCCGTGGAGGGACCACTCTCGTGACCGAACGCCCCACGCCGGACCTGACCATCCTCGAGACGAGGGTCTACCGCGGGGCCAACATCTGGTCCTACGAGCAGGCCATCCACCTCGTCGTCGACCTCGGCCGTCTCGAGGACCACCCGACCAACACGCTCCCGGGCTTCACCGAGCACCTGCTCGAGATGCTGCCCGGCCTGACCAACCACTCCTGCTCGCGCGGGCGCCGCGGCGGTTTCGTCGAGCGGCTCAACGAGGGCACCTGGCTGGGCCACGTCACCGAGCACTGCGCGCTCGCCCTCCAGCAGGTCGTCGGCCACGACATCCGGCGCGGCAAGACGCGCGGGGTCAAGGGCCGCAAGGGCGTCTACAACGTCATCTACGGGTACGCCGACGAGCAGGTCGGCCTCGCCGCGGGGCGGCTGGCCGCCCGGCTGGTCAACCACCTGGTGCAGGCCGACCCCGAGTTCGACTGGGACGCCGAGCTCGAGAGCTTCATCATCCGTGCCGAGCGGACGGCGTTCGGTCCCTCCACGCAGGCGATCCTGGACGAGGCGGTCTCGCGCGACATCCCGTGGATCCGGCTCAACCAGTACTCCCTCGTCCAGCTGGGCCAGGGCGTGCACGCCAAGCGGATCCGGGCGACCATGACGTCGGCGACGTCCGCCATCGCCGTCGACGTGGCCTCGGACAAGGACCTGACGACGCGGCTGCTCGGCGCGGCCGGCCTGCCGGTGCCCAAGCAGGAGTCGGTGCGCAGCGTCGAGAGCGCCGTTGCCGCCGCGAGACGGGTCGGCTTCCCGGTGGTGGTCAAGCCGCTCGACGGCAACCACGGCCGCGGCGTGTGCCTCGACCTCCGGGACGACGACGCCGTCCGCGAGGCCTACGACATCGCCAAGGAGCAGAGCCGCCGCGGCACGGTCATCGTGGAGTCGTTCGTGACCGGCAAGGACTACCGCTGCCTGATCATCGACGGCCGGATGGTCGCGATCGCCGAACGGGTCCCCGCCCACGTCGTCGGCGACGGGCGGTCGACCGTCGAGGAGCTCGTCGAGCTCACCAACGCCGACCCGCGACGCGGCGTCGGCCACGAGAAGGTGCTGACCCGGATCAAGGTCGACGCGGCCGCCAAGGAGGTGCTGGCCGGACAGGGCCACACGCTCGAGTCGGTCCCCGAGAACGGCGAGATGGTGAAGCTCGCCCTGACCGGCAACATGTCGACCGGCGGCATCTCCATCGACCGCACCTTCGACGCGCACCCCGAGAACGTCGACATCGCCGAGGAGGCCGCCCGCATGGTCGGCCTCGACATCGCGGGCATCGACTTCATCTGCCCCGACATCACCGAGCCGGTGCGCGAGACCGGCGGCGCCATCTGCGAGGTCAACGCGGCGCCGGGGTTCCGGATGCACACGCACCCGACGATCGGCGAGCCGCAGTTCATCGCCAAGCCGGTCGTCGACATGCTCTTCCCGCCCGGGGCACCGGCCCGCATCCCGATCGTCGCGGTCACCGGCACCAACGGGAAGACGACGACGAGCCGGATGATCGCCCACGTCTTCAAGGGCATGGGCCGCAAGGTCGGCATGACCTCGACCGACGGCGTGGTCATCGACGAGCGGCTCCTCATCCGCGCGGACGCGTCCGGTCCTCGAAGCGCCAAGATGGTGCTCCAGAACCCCCGCGTCGACTTCGCGGTCTTCGAGGTGGCTCGCGGCGGCATCCTGCGCGAGGGCCTCGGCTACGAGCGCAACGACGTCGCGGTCGTCCTCAACGTGCAGCCCGACCACCTCGGCCTGCGCGGCATCGACACCGTGGAGCAGCTCGCCGACGTCAAGGCCGTGCTCGTCGAGGCAGTGCCGCGCGACGGGCACGCCGTCCTCAACGCCGACGACCCGCTGGTCCGCGAGATGCGCCGCCGCTGCTCGGGCCAGGTCGTCTGGTTCTCGATGGAGGAGCCGGGCTCCGAGGTGCGGGAGATGATCGAGGCGCACTGCCGCCGCGGCGGCAAGGCGCTGGTGCTCAATCCCGTCCGACCGCGGCGAGATGATCGTGGTCAAGCACGGTCGCCGCGAGATGCAGCTCGCCTGGACGCACCTGCTGCCCGCGACGTTCAGCGGCCGGGCCCGGATGAACGTGCAGAACGCACTGGCGGCCGCCGCGGCGGCGTTCGCGGCCGGCGCTCCCCTGCACGACATCCGGCAGGGCCTGCGCACGTTCTCGACCAACTACTACCTCGCGCCGGGCCGCCTCAACGAGGTCGACGTCAACGGCGTCAACGTGATCATCGACTACTGCCACAACGCGCCGGGCATGAAGATGCTCGGCGACTTCGTGGACCGGGTCGGCGAGTCGCTGTCGCACGACCTCGCACGGCCGTCGCGGATCGGCGTCATCGCCACCGCCGGCGACCGCCGCGACGAGGACATGCGCGAGCTCGGCGACATCGCGGCGCGGCACTTCGACGTGGTCATCGTCCGCGAGGACCAGAACCTCCGCGGCCGCAAGGCCGGCGAAGTCGCCGGCCTGGTCGTCGAGGGCGTCAAGCGCGGGATGGCGGACGGCGGTCGCTGCAAGCAGGTCGAGGAGGTGCACGACGAGATCAAGGCGGTCCGGCACGCGATGGCGCGGGCGAACGTCGGCGATCTGGTCGTGTTCTGCGTCGACAAGCACCCGGCGGTGATGGCCGAGCTGGAGAACTGGTCGCAGCAGGCGTACGCCGGCGCGGCGGCCAACCCCTCGGCCCCGGCCGCCGACCCCGACTACGTGCCCACGGAGTCGACCTCGGCGTGATCTCCGCCCGCGCTGCCGGACCGGCTGGCCGAGCTCGCCCGGGAGACATCGGTCCCCGGCGCCGTGCTCGGCGTGTGGTCCGGCGGCCGCGCCACCGTGACGCCGTACGGCGTGCTCAGCACCCGCACCGGCCAAGCCACGCAGGCCGACAGCGTCTTCCAGATCGGGTCGATCACCAAGACGTGGACGGCGACGATGATCGCCCAGCTGGTCGAGGAGGGCCGGGCGTCCTACGACGCCACCGTCTCCCGCCTGCTCCCCGGCACCCGGCTCGGGCGCGACGACGCGAGCGAACGCATCACGGTCCGCCACCTGCTGACCCACAGCAGTGGCCTGGACGGCGACGTCTTCGACGACACCGGCCGGGGCGACGACTGCGTCGAGAAGTACGTCGCGCTGCTCGCGGACGTGGGACGGACCTTCGAGCCCGGCGCCGCCTACTCCTACTGCAACAGCGGGTACGTCGTCCTCGGCCGGATCGTCGAGGTGCTGGACGGCCGTTCGTGGGACGAGTCCCTGAGGGAGCGGCTCGTCGGCCCGCTCGGGCTGCGCGATACCGTGACGCTGCCCGAGGAAGCGATCCTGCGAGCGCCGGCCCTGGGCCACCACGCGCCGCCGCACGCGGTCACGCCGTACGACACCTGGATGCTGCCCCGGGCACTCGGCCCGGCCGGCCTGGTCACCTGCTCGGCCGCGGACCTGCTGACCTACTCCCGGATGCACCTCGACCGCCCGCGGACGGCCATGTGGGAGGAACAGTTGCCGATCCCGGGCCATCACCAGTTCAGCGGCATCGGGCTCTCCTGGCGGGTCGGGGAGTGGGACGGCGTGCGGGTGCTCGCGCACGACGGCGGCACCGTGGGCCAGAGCGCCCGGCTGCGGCTGGTGCCCGAGCGCGACTTCGCCGTCTGCCTGCTGACGAACTCCACCAACGGCGAGTCGCTGGCCGACCGACTCCTGCCGGACGTGTTCGAGTCCGAGCTCGGCGTCACGGCGCCTCCCTCGCCCGAGCCCGGCCCGGACGTGCGGGTCACCGGGCTCGAGCGGCACGCCGGCCGGTACTCCCGGCGAGGCCTGGACCTCGACGTCGAGGCCGACGACGGCTCGCTGCGGATCACGGTCCGGCCGCACTTCGGGATCGGCGGCTTCGACGAGCCGGAGGCCGTGACGATGCTGCCGGTCGACGCCTCCGGCAACCGGTTCGCGGGACGCACCAGCCCCGCCGAGTCCTGGTGGGTCGTCGCCTTCGGCACTCTCCCGGACGGCCGGGCCCAGCTCTTCTCGGCCGGGCGGGTGGCGCCGCGGGTCTGACTCAGCGGGACTGGTCGGAGTTCGCCACGGCGACCTGATCGGCAGGGCAGCCCGCAGGAATGGCGGGTACGACAGGCGGATAGGGCGCGCGCTCGTACCCGGCGGCGATCGCCACCTGCTGGCCGACCTCGACGCGACCGATGTCCGGCACGTCGACCGACGGGCGGTCGCCGTCGACGATGGTCGTGCCGGCCGGCCACACCACCAGGACAGGCCCGAAGGCGGCGAGCACGCCCAGGCAGTCGCCGACCATCCCCGTCTCCCCGACGATGAGCACGTCCGCGCCGCCGTTGGAGTCACCGCCCACGAGGACGTCGCCCGTGCCCTCCCCGTGGAGCACCTTCGGCTCGGTGGAACCGCAGGCGCTGACCACCAAGGCCACCGAGGCGAGCGCGACCAGCGTCCTCATCCCGTCAGTATGGGACCGAAGGCGTGAGCCGACCCGGTCACGAGCCGAGGAGGCCGTCTCGGATCTGCCTGGTGAGACCGGCCGCGTCGTCCGGCTCGAGACCCGAGCGGTCGAAGGCCACCAGCACCAGGGAGGTCGCGTCGGCCCATCCGCAGGCGCGGGCGAACTCGCCGGTGGCCGAGCCGCACTGCAGCGTCCTACCGACCTCCCCCGAGTCCTCCGGGTGGGCCCTCGCGACGCCGGTGCCGTGGAGGAAGGCCTCGAGCTGGGCGGTCGGGTCGCCGGCGAGGTCGCGAGCGGACGAGCTCCCGGGGCGGGGCAGGAAGACCGTGATGCGGGCGTGGTCGCCGGCGTCGCCGCCGTACAGCGCCAGCGCCACGTCGATGGCCGCGCCGCCCTGGGTGACCGACTGCTGGAGGGCGTCCTCGGCGCGGGCGGTGGCTGCGTCGTCCTCCCTCGTCCAGGTCCCGAACACATCGGGAAGCGGGAGCGTCAGCCGGGCCGGCGGCGTGACCGGCTCGTCCTGGCCTGTGCGCCAGACCGCGATGCCGACGAGAGCGACGACGAGCAACGCGGCAGCGACGTACGGCCAGCGGCTCCGGCCCTCACTCGGCACGGGCGGCCCGGACCTTGGCCGCCAAGGTGTCGGGGTCGTCCGGGGTGCCGCCGCGCGCCGCGATCCAGTCGTAGGCCCCCTGGCGTTCCGCGTGACACATGAGGCCGACGACGTCGCCGGGGCCTGCCTGCTCGACCAGGGCGGCCATCGACTCGACCTCGGTGTCGTACGACGCGACGTCGCTCATCCCGACGCGCTCCAGGCCCGCGCGGAACAGCGCGTCCATGTCCTCCTGGGCGCGGCCCCGGAGGTAGGCCTGCTTGTGGCCGATGGCGACCACGTCGGCGTACATGCCCGCCATCTCGCCGAGGCGTTCGAGCAGCTCGTCCTGCCGGTCCCCCACGGCCCCGAGGCCGAGCAGGAGGCGGGCGCCGGGGCGGCGTACGCCGTTCATGATCTCGACCATCGCCTCGAGTCCCGCCTCGTTGTGGGCGAGGTCCATCACGACCGAGAGCTCGCCGAGGCTGAAGAAGTTCATCCGGCCGGGGTTGTGCTCGGCGTCGGGGCGGAAGGTACGCAGGCCCTCGACCACCGTCTCGCCGGGGATGCCGATCGCCAGCGCGGCGGAGGCGGCGGCGAGGGTGTTCTCGACGTTGAAGCGGGAGAGGCCGGCGAGGGTCATCGGGACGTCGGCGAGCTCGACGAGCGGGAGGGCGTCGGAGTTCGGGGTGAGCACGCAGAGCCAGCCGTCGATGATCGTGGTCGCGCGTCCACCGTGGTTGAGCACCTCGCGGACGGCCGGGGAGTCGGGGTCGCGGGAGAACACCCACGGCTGCGCGCGGATGACCTGGCGCATCGCGAAGACGCGCGGGTCGTCGGCGTTGAGGATCGCCCAGCCGCTCCGGCGGGTGATGTGCGGGACGACCGCCTTGACCTCCGCGAGCTGGTCGAGGGTGTCGATGCCCTGGAGGCCGAGGTGGTCGGCGGTGACGTTGGTGACGACCGAGACGTCGTTTCGGGTCAGGCCGATGCCCTTGAGGAGGATGCCGCCGCGGGCCGTCTCGGTGACGGCGATCTCGACGTCCTTGTCGGCCAGGATCTTGCCGGCGCCGCTCGGGCCGGAGTAGTCGCCGGCCTCGACCAGCTCGCCGTCGATGTAGATGCCGTCGGTGTTGGACCAGCCCACGTGCTTGCCCCAGGTGCGCGCGATGTGCGCGATCATCCGGCTCGTCGTCGTCTTGCCGTTGGTCCCGGTCACCGCGATCACCGGGATCCGGGGCGTGATGGTGGTGGGTCCGGCGCCGTCCGCGCTGTCCTTCACCCGCTTCGCGGCACGCTCGACGATCTCGTCGACCTCGGTCGCCGGCAGCTCGTCCAGCACCTCGGCCACCGCCCGGCCCAGGGCCTGGGCCCGCTCCCGGTGCCGCCAGGGGTACGCGACCACCAGCGTGTGCGCGTCGTTCGTCGTGCGCACCCGGACCGCGAGCCGGCTGGTCCCCGACTCGTGCGCGATGGCCCGGACCAGCCTGGCCACCGCTCGTGCCGCGAAGCGCTGCCGGAACCCCGTCCCCGGCTCCCCCGGCCGGGCGTTGCGCAGCCCGATCCTGCTCGCGAACCGTCGCGCCTTGTCGGTGGGTACGTCCGCCAGCCCGCTGATGTCCAGGGTCAGCTTGATCGTCGCCCGGGGGAAGTACAGGTTGGGCCCTTCGAGGACCCGGAGCTCGACGAGGGACGTCACGCGCAGCACGCTAGCGAATGGCTTCCCTGGGTTACGGCGGGGTTGGCGGTGAGTGAGTGTTGGTTTCGACGGGGCGGCGGTGCGTGGATGTTGGTTTCATGCGCGGGAACCAACACTCACCCACCGCCGCTCGGCGGCGACGATGTCGGAGAGGCGCATGAACAACTGCTTCCACCTCTCCCCGAACTCTGGAGGCGGTCCGTCGTACCCGAGGGCGACCAGGGCGGCGTACACCTCGCCGACCATCCGCCGAGGCCGTTCCAGCTTCTCCTTGGTCACCTGGACGTACGGCACCGAGTCGCGGCGCATCGAGGCGTAGCGGTCGATGTCCTTCACGAACTGCCTGCGGTCGAGCTGGTGGTGCTCGCCTTCGTACTCGACGACCAGTCCCCAGCGGCGGTAGACGAGGTCCCCGATGCGAGTGTCGTCAGCAGGCCCGCCCGCGCCGGTGTTGACCTCTGGAGCCTCCAGCCCGGCGAACTCGAGGACGGCGCGTACCTCGGACTCCTTGAGCGACCAGGAGTCGCCGTCGAGATGGCCCAGCACCCAGAGCGCTTCGTCGGCCCCGGCCCGCCATCGCTGCTCGAGGGAGAAGGCGTGCAGCTGGTCCCACTCGAGGTGGCCGTGGCGGAGCAGCCAGTCGCCCACCTTGATGGCGTCAATGACCCGGGCCCGGGAGCAGTACGCGACGTACGCCGCCACGACGCAGACCCCGACGTCATCGAGCGGTGGCATGCGCGCCGTCCGGTGCAGGAACACGAGCTCGAGCTCGAGGTGCAGGTCCCGGGCCACGACGAACCGCAACGGGAAGCGCGGGCCGAAGTCGAGGCCGAGCTGCTGAAGACGGGTGATGCCCGTGACCCGCGCATCCCACGGGAGGGCGAGGGTCGCGGCCTCGATCCAGTCCTCGTAGGTCATCTCGTGGTCGCGATGCCGCCACACGCCGTCGTAGATCCGCACGAACCTCTTTCCGCGCAGCATCTGGTGCGTGACTCCCGCGGCTCGCGACTGCGCCCGCGTGAACGGGCCGTGCAGGAGCTCCTTCGGGACCGGTTTCACGGCTCCATGAGAGTCGAGTCGTCGCTCCCGCGCATCCGGCCCCGGCGCGTCCTGTGGACAACCTCGGGGAGCGGTGAGTGAGTGTTGGTTCGAGAGACCCGAACCAGCACTCACGCACCGCCGACCTAGCAGAACCAACACTCAGTCACCGCCGCCCCGCGATAACCCCCGGGCCAACCGAACAGCCGTCGGCAAGAATCCGGGCGTGTACCTCACCCTGACCAGCACGACGCGACCGGCGACGGATCTGGGGTACCTGCTGCACAAGCACCCCGACCGGGCGCAGAGCGTGAGCGTGACGGCGGGCGAGGCGCACGTGTTCTACCCGGAGGCGACCGAGGAGCGGTGCACGGTCGCGCTGCTGGTCGAGGTCGACCCCGTCGCGCTGGCCCGGAACAGGAAGGGCCAGCTCCTCGGTCAGTACGTCAACGACCGCCCGTACGCCGCCTCCTCGATGCTCGCGGTCGCGCTGGGGAAGGCGTTCCGTACGGCGCTCGCGGGACGGTGCGACGCCCGTCCCGAGCTCGTCGACCAGCCGCTCGACCTCGAGATCCACGTGCCCGCCCTGCCCTCGGACGGGAAGCCGGGACTGGTCCGCGGCCTCTTCGCCCCGCTCGGCTGGGACGTGTCGGCGACCCCGGTGCCGCTCGACGAGACGGTGCCGGAGTGGGGGCCGAGCCGGTACGTCGACCTCCACCTCACCGGCCGACTCCGGCTGCGGGACGCGCTCTCGCACCTGTACGTGCTGATCCCGGTCCTCGACGGCGGCAAGCACTACTGGGTCAGCGACGACGAGATCGAGAAGCTCGTCCGCGCCGGCGGGGACTGGCTGGCCGGCCACCCGCTGCGCGAGACGATCCTGCGCCGCGCCCTCGCCCACCAGCGACACCTGGTCGACGACGCCACGGCGCGACTCCTCGGACGGGACGACGAACTAGCGACCGAGGCGGTGCCCGACGAGAAGAAGGCCACACCACTCGTCGCCCTGCGCCGCGAGGCCGTCCTGCACGCGCTCGAGACCCGGGGCGCACACAGCGTGGTCGACGTCGGCTGCGGCGAGGGGTCGCTGCTCCGCGCCCTGCTCGAGGACCCGGCCTACGTCGAGATCCTCGGCGTCGACGTCTCGCCGACCGCTCTGGCGACCGCCGAGCGACGCCTCCACCTGGACACCATGAACGACCGTCAGCGCGAGCGGATCAGGCTCGTCCAGTCCTCGCTGACCTACCGCGACGACCGGCTCACGGGCTACGACGCGATGGTGCTGATGGAGGTCGTCGAGCACCTCGACCCGCCGCGGCTGCCGGCGCTCGCGGACGCCGTCTTCGCGCACGCCCGCCCCGGCACCGTCGTGCTGACCACCCCGAACGCCGAGCACAACGTCCGGTACGACGGCCTGGCCGCCGGCGCGTTCCGCCACCCCGACCACCGCTTCGAGTGGACTCGCGCCGAGCTCCGCACCTGGTCCGACGCGGTGGCGGGCGAGCACGGGTACGACGTCACGTACTCGCCCGTCGGCACCGACGACCCCGTCGTCGGACCACCCACCCAGCTGGCCGTCTTCACGAGGAGGGACCGATGACCGAGCTCGCCATCCCGTCCCCGTCCCTGGTCGTCCTGGTCGGCGTGTCCGGGTCCGGGAAGTCCACGTTCGCCCGGAAGCACTTCGGCCCCTACGAGGTCGTCTCCAGCGACTACTGCCGCGGCCTGGTGTCCGACGACGAGAACGACCAGGACGCGACGAAGGACGCCTTCGACGTGCTCGGCTACATCGTCGGCAAGCGCCTCGAGCGCGGACGGCTCACGGTCGTGGACGCCACCAACGTCCAGCCCAACGCCCGTCGACACCTGCTCGCGATCGCCAAGGAGCACGACCTGCTGCCGGTCGCGATCGTGCTCGACGTTCCCGACGGTGTGGCGCTCGAGCGCAACCGGGGTCGCGCCGACCGCGACTTCGGCGTCGGCGTGGTCAAGCGGCAGTCCTCGCAGCTGCACAAGACCCTGAACCACCTCGCCAAGGAGGGCTTCCGGCGCGTCCACGTGCTGAAGGGCGAGGCCGAGGTCGAGGCGGCCACGATCGTCCGCGAGCCGCTGCTCAACGACCGACGCGACGAGCACGGTCCGTTCGACGCGATCGGCGACGTGCACGGCTGCCGGTCGGAGCTGGAGACCCTGCTGGAGACGCTCGGCTACGCGCTGGTCCGCGACGACCGCGGACGCCCCGTCGACGCCGTACCTCCGGCAGGACGGCGGGCGATCTTCCTCGGCGACCTGGTCGACCGCGGCCCGGACTCACCCGGCGTGCTGCGTCTCGTGATGGGCATGGTCACCGCCGGGCACGCCCTCTGCCTGCCCGGCAACCACGAGAACAAGCTGGTCCGCGCGCTGTCCGGTCGGCAGGTACGAGTCAGCCACGGTCTGGAGCGGACCCTGGAGCAGCTCGACGCCGAGGACCCCGCCTTCACCGCGCAGGTCAAGGAGTTCTGCGACGGCCTCGTCGCCCACCTCGTCCTCGACGACGGCCGGCTCGTGGTCGCGCACGCCGGACTCAAGGAGGCCTACCACGGCCGCGCGTCGGGCCGGGTGCGCAGCTTCGCGCTGTACGGCGACACCACCGGCGAGACCGACGAGTTCGGGCTGCCGGTGCGCTACCCGTGGGCCGAGGAGTACCGCGGCCGCGCGATGGTGCTCTACGGCCACACCCCCGTGCCGGAGACCACCTGGGTGAACAACACGCTCTGCCTGGACACCGGCTGCGTCTTCGGCGGCCGGCTCACCGCGCTCCGCTACCCCGAGAAGGAGATCGTCTCGGTGCCGGCGGAGCGGGTCTGGTACGAGCCGGTCAAGCCCCTCGTCGCCGCGACCCCGCCGCGCGACCCCGACCAGCTCGACATCACCGACGTGCTCGGCAAGCGAGTCATCGAGACGGCGCTCCACGGCCGGGTGACCGTCAAGGAGGAGGACGCCGCGGGCGCCCTGGAGGTCATGAGCCGCTTCGCGCTGCACCCTCGCTACCTCCCCTACCTCCCGCCGACCATGGCCCCGGTCGCCACCTCTCGCCACGAGGGCCTGCTCGAGCACCCGGACGAGGCGTTCGCGGCGTACGCCGACCTCGGCGTCACCTCGCTGCTCTGCGAGGAGAAGCACATGGGCTCGCGCGCCGTCGTCCTCGTGCGACGTGAGCGCCGCGTCGACGCCGAGGCGATCTACACCCGCACCGGCCGCACGTTCTTCGACGAGGCGGTCACGGCGACCCTGCTCGACGGGGTCCGCCGCGCCGCCACCGGAGCCGGACTCTGGGACGAGCTCGCCACCGACTGGCTGCTCCTCGACGCCGAGCTGCTGCCCTGGTCGGCCAAGGCCGAGGGACTGCTCAAGGACCAGTACGCCGCCACGGGGGCCGCGGCGCGTTCCTCGCTGCCGCCCGCCGTCACCGCCCTGGCCCGGGCGCTGGCCCGAGGGGTCGACGTACGGAGCCTCGCTGCCCGCACCGCCGCGCGAGAGGCGGACGCGAACGCCTTCGCCGAGGCCTACCGTCGCTACTGCTGGGCGACGGACGGGACGAGCGGCGTGCAGCTGGCGCCGTTCCAGGTGCTCGCGTCCGCGGGTCGGTCGTGGGCCGACCGAGACCACGGCTGGCACCTCGAGGTCGCCGACCGCCTGGTCGCCCAGGACCCGGCCCTGTTCCGCACCACCCGTCGTCTCGCCGTCGACGCCGCCGACCCGGCCTCGACGGCGGAGGGCGTCACGTGGTGGGAGGACCTGACCGCGGCCGGCGGCGAGGGCATGGTCGTCAAGCCGATGGCCAACCTGACCCGTACCGCGAAAGGGCTGGCGCACCCCGGGCTCAAGGTGCGCGGGCGCGAGTACCTCCGGCTCATCTACGGACCGGACTACACCCGGCCCGAACACCTGGTGCGTCTCCGGGACCGCAGCCTCCAGCACAAGCGCTCACTCGCCCTCCGCGAGTACGCCCTCGGCCTGGAGTCCCTCGACCGCTTCGTCAGCGGCGAGCCGCTGTGGCGCGTGCACGAGGCGGTGTTCGCGGTCCTCGCGCTCGAGTCCGAGCCGGTCGATCCCCGACTGTGAAGGGCGCTAGGCACCCATCGCGTGGTAGCCGCCGTCGACGTGGATGATCTCGCCGGTCGTCTTCGGCATGAAGTCGCTCAGCACGGCCACCACGGTCTTCGCGGTCGGCTCCAGGTCGTTGAGGTCCCAGCCCAGCGGCGCGCGCTTGGTCCACTCCTCCTCGAACCGCTCGAAGCCCGGGATCGCCTTGGCGGCGAGGGTCTTGAGCGCTCCGGCGCTGACGAGGTTCACCCGGATGCCCATCGGGCCGAGGTCACGCGCGAGGTAGCGGTTGCACGACTCGAGCGCGCCCTTGGCGAAGCCCATCCAGTCGTACCCCGGCCAGGCGACGCTGGCGTCGAACGTCATCCCGACCACGCTGCCCCCCTCCTTCATCAGCGGAAGGCAGGCCGTGGTCAGCGACTTGAAGGAGTACGCCGACACCTGGACCGCCTGGGCGACGTCGGGCCACGGGCCGGTGAGGAACTTGCCGCCGAGGAGCGTCTCGGGGTTGCCGTAGGCGATCGAGTGCATCACTCCGTCGAGACCGTCGACGTGCTCGCGGACCAGGTCCGGCAGCCGCTCGAGGTGCTCGTCGTCGGTGACGTCGAGCTCGAGCACCGGAGGCTCGGTCGGCAGTCGCTTGGCGATGCGCTTGGTGATGCTCAGCGCGCGGCCGAAGTTGGAGATCAGCACGGTCGCGCCCTGCTCCTGCGCCACCTTGGCCGTCGCGAACCCGATCGAGGAGTCCAGCGTCACTCCTGCGATCAGGATGCGCTTGCCGTCGAGGATGCCCCCAGATGTCATGTCAGTGCCCCATTCCCAGTCCGCCGTCGACCGGGATCACGGCCCCGGTGATGTAGGCCGCGCCGTCCGACGCGAGCCAGGTGACCGTCGCCGCGATCTCGTCGGTCGTGCCGTACCGCCCCAGCGGGACCTGTGCCTTGTACGTCGCCTTGAGGTCGTCGCTCAGGGCGTCGGTCATGTCGGTCTCCACGAACCCCGGCGCGACGACGTTCGCGGTGATCCCGCGGCTGCCGTACTCGCGGGCGATCGAGCGGGCCATGCCGACCAGCCCCGCCTTGGACGCGGCGTAGTTGACCTGTCCCCCCGAGCCGAGGAGGCCGACCACCGAGGAGATGAAGACGATCCGGCCGCGGCGCAGCCGCATCATCTTGGAGACCGCGCGCTTGGCCAGCCGGAACGAGCCGGTCAGGTTGGTGTCGATCACCGTCGCCCAGTCCTCCTCCGACATCCGGACCAGCAGCGTGTCGGCGGTGATGCCGGCGTTGGCCACCAGCACCTCGACCGGACCGTGCGCCTCCTCGATCTGCGCGAACGCCGCCTCGACGGCAGCGCCGTCGGTGATGTCGCAGGTCAGGTCCAGGCAGCCGTCGGGGCCGCCGCCGCTGCGGCTGGTCACCGCCACCCGGTCGCCCTGCGCGAGGAACGCCTCGGCGATCGCGAGGCCGATGCCGCGGTTGCCGCCGGTCACGAGGACCGAGCGACCTGTTGACTCCTCTTCGTCGGTCACTGGGTCATTCATTGGGCCGACGCTAGCGTCAGTCGTCCTCGAGCCGGAACCCGACCTTCATGCCGACCTGGAAGTGCTCGACCTCGCCGTCCTTGACCTGGCCGCGGACCTGCGTGACCTCGAACCAGTCGACGTGCCGCAGGGTGCGCGCCGCCCGCTCGATGCCGTTGCGGACGGCTTGGTCGATGCCCTCGGGCGAGGTGCCGACGATCTCGGTCACGCGATAGGTGCGGTCGGACAAGGGAGCCTCCCCAGATGGATGACGCGTCGGGTGGGACGTTGATGGTAGCGACGTACAGTGGACGACATGGCTCGGCACCAGACCGGTGGACCGGTGCGCATCACCACCGCGAACGCCAGCCGCGACGAGGACATCGCCGCCCGACAGAAGCGTTATCTGTTCGCGATGGGCATCCGCACGCTCTGCTTCGTGGCCGCGATCTTCGTGACGCCGATCTGGCTGCGCGTGGTCCTCGTCGCGGGGGCGCTGCTCCTCCCGTACGTCGCCGTGGTGATGGCGAACGCCGGCTCTTCGAAATCCGACGGGTTCGCGCTGGTGGACGGGTCATCGGGCAACCGCGAGCTCCCGCCCGGCGACGGATCCGTGTGAACACTCAGTCAAGATGACCTTTGACAACCTGCCAAAAAGTGCCAGAATCCTCGTGAAGTGCCGGACAGCTTCCCCCGTGGCTGTCCGGCACTTCCTGCTCTCCGGACCGGAAGGACACCGTGATCGAGCCGCTCCTCTGCTCCGCCAAGGGGTGCCAGCACGAGGCCGTCTGGGCCGTCGTCTGGAACAACCCGAAGGTGCACACGCCCGACCGCCGCAAGTCCTGGCTGGCGTGCGAGGAGCACCGCCAGCAGCTGGCCGACTTCCTCGGCGCGCGCCAGTTCCTGCGTGAGGTCGTGCCGGTCGCCGATGCGCCGGTGGACCCCGGTCCCGCGAGCTGAGGGCTCAGCCGCCGATGGCCGACATCGGACGGTCGGGCTGGAGGAACAGCGGGTCGTCGATGCCGTGGCCGGCCCGCTTGGTGGCCATCGCGGCGACCCACCGGTCGGCGATCTCCTCGTCGGTCGCTCCCGCTCGCAGCGCGCCCCGCAGGTCGGACTCCTCGCGGGCGAAGAGGCAGTTGCGGACCTGGCCGTCGGCGGTGAGCCGCACCCGGTCGCAGTCGCCGCAGAAGGGCCGGGTCACCGAGGCGATGACCCCGACCGTGGCCGGCCCTCCGTCGACCAGGAACAGCTCCGCGGGAGCACTCCCCCGCGGCTCGACGGCCGGCGAGAGCACGAACTCCTTCTCCAGGCTGGTGAAGATCTCGTCCGCGGTGATCATCTCGGCCCGGCTCCAGCCGTGCTGGGCGTCCAGCGGCATCTGCTCGATGAAGCGCAGGTCGTAGCCGCGGTCGAGACACCAGCGCAGCAGCTCGGGGGCCTGGTCGTCGTTGTGGCCCCGCAGCAGCACCGCGTTGATCTTGATCGGCCCGAGGCCGGCGTCGGCCGCCGCGGCCAAGCCGTCGACCACGTCGTGCAACCGGTCGCGCCGGGTGACGGCGTGGAAGGTCTCCGGGCGGACGCTGTCGAGGCTGACGTTGACCCGGTCCATCCCGGCGGCCTTGAGCGCGTGGGCGGTGCGGGACAGCCCGAGCGCATTGGTGGTCATCGAGATCTCGAGGTCGGGCGAGACGGCCCGCGTGCCCGCGACGATGTCGACGAGCCCCCGGCGTACGAGCGGCTCGCCGCCGGTGAAGCGCACCTCGCGGATCCCGAGCAGGCGCACGCCGATGTCGATCAGCCGGACGATCTCGTCGTCGGTGAGCACCGACTCGTCGGGCAGCCACTCCAGCCCCTCGGCCGGCATGCAGTAGGAGCAGCGCAGGTTGCAGCGGTCGGTCAGCGAGACCCGGAGATCGGTCGCGACCCGGCCGAAGCGGTCACCCAGCGCACGTTCCACCGTCTCAGTCTAGGTGCGGGGAGGTTGGCGGCAGGTCGGAGCGGCCCCTGACGGGCACCCGGATAGCCTCGGCGGGTGCGGTCCTGGCGATTCCTGGTGAGCCGCCGGTGGATCGTGTTCTTCCTGGTGGTCGTGCTGCTGACCTACGCCACCTGGTGGCTCGGGCGCTGGCAGTTCCACCGCCTCCACGACCGCCGGATCGACAACGCGGTGGTCGAGCGCAACGAGCACGCAGCGCCGGCACCCGTCGGCGACGTACTCGCCCCGGGCCAGCCGGTCGACGACGGCGACGAGTGGCGCGTGGTCAGCGCCACCGGCACCTACGTGCCGGACGAGACCGTCATCGTCCGCTACCGCACCCGCGAGGGCTCCTCGGGCGTGGACGTCGTGGTGCCGCTCCAGCCCCCGGACGGTCCCGCCGTGCTCGTCGACCGTGGCTGGCTGGCCACCGGCAACAGCGGGGCCACGCCCGACGACGTACCCGACCCTCCCTCCGGCACCGTGACCGTGACGGGATGGGTGCGGGTGGACGCGACGGGCGGCTCGGCCAAGGTGAGCGACCTCTCCACGCGGGCGGTGTCGAGCGTGACGATCGGGGCCGCCATCGGGCGCGAGGTGTACGGCGGCTTCCTCGACGTCCGCTCGGAGGACCCGGCACCCGGGACGGCCCTCGCGCGGGCCGAGCTGCCCGACCTCGGCGAGGGGCCGCACTTCTTCTACGGACTGCAGTGGTGGTTCTTCGGCGTGCTGGCCGCCTTCGGGTTCTTCTACCTCGCCTACGACGAGTGGCGGATGAACACGGGGCGCAAGCAGCGCCCGGAACCCGGTCAGCGGGTCAGACGGGTGAGCCCGGGTCAGAAGGTCCGGAGCATGCCGCCGTCGACCGGCAGCATCACGCCGGAGACGAACGACGCGGCCGGCGACAGCAGGAACGCCGCGGCCCGGCCGAACTCCTCCGGCTCGCCGTAGCGGCCCAGCGGGATCTGAGCGACCGCCTTCGCCGCCGCGGCCGCCGCGTCACCGGTGGAGGCGTCGAGCTCGGCCACCCGCTCGGTGCCGACGCGGCCGGGCAGCAGGCCGTTGACGCGTACGCCGCGCGGTCCCTGCTCGTCGGCCAGTGTCTTGGCCACCATGGCGAGTCCCGGACGCAGGCCGTTGGAGATGGCCAGCCCCGGGATCGGTGACCGGACCGAGGACGAGAGCACGAAGGCGATCGACCCGCCCGGTTCGAGCGCCGCCGCCACCTCGCGGGCGACACGGACCGCGCCCAGGAACACCGACTGGAACGCCTTCTCCCAGTCCTCGTCGGGGGTGCCCGAGATGGTGCCCGTCGGCGGTCCGCCGACCGAGATCAGCGCCCCGTCGAGCCGGCCGAACGAGTCGTGCGCGGCGGCGATCAGCCGTCCCGGCGTACCCGCGTCGCCGTTGTCGGCCTCCACCGTGACGGCCGCGTCGCCGAGGTCCGCCTTCGCGGCGGCCAGCGACTCCGCGCTCCGTCCCGAGATCACCACCCTCGCCCCGTCGGCGACGAGGGCGTCGGCCGTCGCCCGGCCCAGCCCCCTCGCTCCCCCGGTGACGATGTACGCGCGGTCCTTCAGCTGCAGGTCCATGGGCGCGACCCTAGCCGCGCACGACGGAGGAGTGCGTGGCCTGCGTCAGGTGGCCACGGTCGGGTGGAGGTCGTCGACGAACTGGGTGCGGTAGAGGTCGGCGTACAACCCGCCCTCGGCGAGCAGCGACGCGTGGGTGCCGCGCTGGACGATGCGACCCTCGTCGACGACGAGGATCTGGTCGGCCTGGCGGACGGTCGAGAGCCGGTGGGCGATGACCAGGCTGGTGCGGCCCTCGAGGGCGGCGTCGAGGGCACGCTGGACGGCGACCTCGGACTCGGAGTCGAGGTGGGCGGTGGCCTCGTCGAGCACCACCACCGCCGGAGCCTTCAGCAGCAGGCGGGCGATGGCCAGCCGCTGGCGCTCCCCACCGGACAGCCGGTAGCCCCGGTCACCGACGACGGTGTCGAGTCCCTCGGGCAGGGCCCGCACCAGGCCGCCGACCTGGGCGGCCTCGAGGGAGGCCCAGATGGCGCGGTCGTCGGCGCCCGGGCGGGCGTAGAGCAGGTTGGTGCGGATGGTGTCGTGGAACATGTGGGCGTCCTGGGTGACGTACCCGACGACGTCCTCGAGGGACTCGAGCGTCACCTCGCGCACGTCGCGGCCACCGACGAGGACGGCGCCGGAGCCGACGTCGTAGAGGCGCGAGACCAGGTGCGTGATCGTGGTCTTGCCGGCGCCGGACGGGCCGACGAGCGCGACCATCTGGCCGGGCTCGGCGGTGAAGGTGATGTCGCGCAGCACCTCGCCGGTGTCGCGGGACTCGGTGCGCGCGACGGACTCCAGCGAGGCCAGCGAGACGTCCTCGGCGCGCGGGTAGCGGAACGAGACGTGGTCGAACTCCACCTTCGACGCGGTGACCGGCAGGGCCACGGCGTCCGGCTTCTCCTGGATCGAGGACGGCAGGTCGAGCACCTCGAAGACCCGCTCGAAGCTCACGAGGGCGGTCATCACGTCGATGCGCACGTTGGACAGCCCCTGCAGCGGGCCGAGCAGCCGCAGCAGCAGGGTCGTCAGCGCGAGCAGCGTGCCGACGGTCAGCTCGCCCTGGATCGCGAGGTAGCCACCGACGCCGTAGACCAGCGCCGTCGCCAGCGAGGGCACGGTCATCATCGCCGCGCCGAAGATCCGCGTGATCAGCGAGATCCGCACGCCGAGGTCGCGCACCGTGGCCGCCTTGCCGGCGAACAACGCGTCCTCCTCGGCGCGGCGGCCGAAGAGCTTCAGCAGCATCGCGCCACCCACGTTGAAGCGCTCGGTCATCACGTTGCCCATGTCGGCGTTGCCGTCCATCTGCTGCCGGGTCAGCCCGGCGAGCTTGGCGCTGACCAGGCGTGACGTCACGAACAGGATCGGGAACAGCACCAGGCACAGCAACGTGACCTGCCAGCTGAGCGCGATCATCGCGATCCCCACGACCAGCACCGAGATGACGTTGGAGACGGTGCCGGACAGCGTCGAGGTGAACGCACGCTGCGCGCCGATCACGTCGTTGTTGAGCCGCGACACCAGCGCGCCGGTCTGGGTGCGCGTGAAGAACGCCAGCGACTGGCGCTGGACGTGGGCGAACACCTGCGTGCGCAGGTCGTAGATCAGGCCCTCACCGATGCGCGAGGACAACCAGCCCGCGACGACGGCGAGCAGCGCGCCGAACACGGCCGTCAACCCCATCAGCCCGGCCAGCTCGAGCACGAGGCGGGTGTCCTTCTGCAGGATGCCGTCGTCGACGATCCGCTGCACCAGCAGCGGGGTCACGATGACCAGGCAGGCGTCGACGACCGTCAGGGCCAGGAAGACCGTGATCAGGCGTCGATGTGGGCGCGCGAAGGAGAACACCCGGCGCACCGTCATCCGGTCCACCCGGGTGGGGACGTCCTTGCGGTCGGTGCGCATGTGCCGCCACACCTGGCCCATCCCGCTCATGCCTGCCAACCGATGGCTCCCTTAGTTGTGTACGGCGCAACAACGCCGGTGCCCTTCATTGTTCCTGGTGCCACCGACAGCCGGTCGAGAATTCCTGGCCAGTGAGTGGAACTCGGAGCACGCTCATGACTGTCCTCTGGTGGAGGTGGTGCGCGTGGACGAGCTCGCCAGGGCCGGCGCCGCGCCCCGGCGCGCCCGCCCGGTCGAGCCCTCCCCCACGTTCGAGGACCTCTTCACCCAGGAGTTCCCGCGCGTCGCCCGCACGATCCACCACCTCATCGGCGACCGGGCCCGCGCCGAGGAGATCACCCAGGACGCCTTCCTCGAGCTGCTCCGGAGCTGGCGCAAGGTCGCCGGCTACGACCGGCCGGACCTGTGGGTACGCCGGGTGGCGATCCGCAAGGCGCAGCGCGAGCGCCACCGGGCCTGGCGACGGGTCGAGCTCGAGCGGTCCACGGCCGGCGGCGCCACCGTCGAGCCGCCCACTCCCGCGCCCGAGGTGCTCGCCGCGGTGCGCCGCCTCGCGCCGAAACAACGAGCCGTCGTGGTGCTCTTCTACTTCGAGGACCGACCGATGGCCGAGATCGCCGACGTCCTGGGGTGCTCGGAGTCGACGGGATGGAGCCAGCTGCACACGGCTCGCCGCCACCTCGCCCAGACGCTGGCGGAGGAGGTGACCGACGATGTCCGTTGACGACCGCCTGCGCGAGGCCTTCGCCGAGACCGACCACACCTGGGACGACCGGATCGCGGCAGCCCTGCGCGAGGTCACGGTACGGGAGCGGCGCGAGCGCGTCACCCGGCGTACGGCGATCACCGCGGCCGCAGCCGCCGTCACGGCCGCCGTGGTCCTGGTCGCCGCGAACACCGACGACCGCGACGAGCTGCCGGCGCCCCAGCCGCCGACCCCCTCCCCCACGGCTGAGACCGGCAACCCCGTGGACGGCCGCTGGGTCAGCTCCTCCCTCACCCGCGCCGACGTGCGCCGGGTGGCCCGGCTCGCCGGTGGCGCCGCCGACGCCGCCACCATGCTCGGCAGCCTTCCGGGCGTCCCGTTCCGGATCGCCCTCACCATCGACGGTGACCGCAACGAGCTGATCACCCACGTCCGGTACGGCCGGCGGGAAGACGTGATCGACCAGGAGAACGTCGAGCTCGACGGCGACCGGCTGACGCTCACGCCGCAGTTCGCCGACGGCGCCAGCGTGCACGGCTGGTCGCTGACCGGCGACACCTTGCGGCTGACCTTCCTCTCGACCACCGAGGCCGGCACGGACGGCGTGCCGGCCGAGGCCTGGCAGCGATTGCTCTACGACACCGTGGCCTTCACCCGCGAAGGGTGAAGGCCACGGCTGGTCACGCCCTGGGTCACGGCTGGGCGCGGGGATGCCGGCCGTAGACGGTGACGTCGTCGAACGCCGACCCGAGGCCGCTCCCGTCGAGGGCCACGGTCAGCAGCTCGGGGCTCCCCGGGCCGGTGACGAGATGGCCGCTGAACAGCACACCACTGCCGTCGGCGAGCCAGGCCGGCTCGGCGGCGAACCCGCCGTCGTCGGCGACGTGCGTGAGCCGGGTCGGTACGCCGCCCGACGGCCGGATCCAGAACAGGTCCGGGGCGTCGCCACCGGCCCGGGCAAGGGCGGAGTAGACGATGCGCCGCCCGTCGGGGCTCCAGTCGGCGGTGGCGGCGTAGAGCTGCGGGTCGGTGAGCGCCCGGACCGGGTGCTTGGGCTGGTCCAGCCGCACCACGCTCAAGGTGACGCCGTCGATGTCGGCATCCGGACCCCGGCCGATCTTGTGCACCTTCTCGAAGACGACCCGGGTGCCGTCGGGCGAGTACCGCGCGCCCGCCGTGAAGTCGCGCCGCCACGGTCCGAGCAGGACGCGGACGTTGCCGGTGATGATGTCGACGGTCTCCAGGGTGGAGGTTCCCGTGCCGCTCCGGCGCAGCTTGGTCTGGCTGTAGACGATGTGCCGGCCGTCGGGAGCCCAGTCGGGGTCGTCGAGCCACAGGCACAGTCGCTGGCAGTCGCGCAGCAGGCGGGCATGGCCACTGGCGGCGTCGGCGACCCAGAGGTCGTCGCGCTCGCCGTCGCTCATCGCGAACACGAACCGCGTGCCGTCCGGGGACCAGTCGGGGTTGGTCTGGTGCCCGGTGCCCAGGTCGTGGAGCGGTGCGTGCAGGTCCGTGCCGTCGGCCCGGACGAGCGCCACCTCCTCGCGCGTGCCGGCACTCTGCTGGAACAGGATCCATGGCGACGGTGCGGGGCGGTCAGCGCCTGCGGGCTGGGCCGGCGCCGCACCGCTCGAGCAGGCCGCGGCCAGGGCTGCGGTGAGGACGACGGCGGGAACGACAAGCTTCCTGATGGGCATGACCAGGAACAGTCACGACGGGACGGGAAGTTCCACTCGCTCGGACCCGTCAGTCGTCGATCTCCAGGCGCAGCCGCGCCAGGGCGTTGCCGAGGCCACGGTGGCCGGAGGTCAGGAACGCGCCGGCGACGCCGAGCAACGCAAGGACGGCCAGCGCCACCTGCGCGGCGGGCACCGTGACCACCGCCAGCAGCACCAGCGGCACCACGCCGACGAGCAGCTTCACAGCGCGTCGCGGCAGGGACGGCGGCGTGGTGCGCAGGTCGACGACGAGCTCGCCGATGGTCTTCCCGGCGAGCAGCACCATCAGGGCCTGCACCAGGAGGGGTACGCCGGCGCGCAGGGCGATCATCGCCACGGAGTCGGTCGCCGGGTGCTCGTGCTGGGCGAACACGAGGTACCCGCGCCACAGCGCCGCCGCGGCGGTCCCGGCGAGCACGACGAACAGCACGTCGCTGACGGTGGCCGCGAGGCGGCGCCCGGCCGTGACCGTGGTGGGCAACCGACGCTTGGCCGTGCCGAGCCGGCGGTGCCGGCGGGCGGCGTACGGGTAGGACACCACCGCGCCGAGGAGGGCTCCCAGCGTGTTGGTGACGAGGTCGTCGACGTCGAAGAGCCGGTAGGCACAGGGGTAGACGCCCCACACGCCCGTCAGCTGGGTGACCTCGATCAGCAGCGACACCGCGAACCCGAGCGCCGTCGCCACCACGACGCCGCGGTGGGTGATCAGCCGGACGAACGGGCCGAAGGGCAGGAAGAGCACGACGTTCAGCACGAGCTGGAGGAACGCCTGGTTGCGCAGCAGCTCGCTCGGCGTGCCGAGCCCGGCGTACCCCGCCTGCTCGGCCGCCCGCCGGATGTCGTCGGCGAACGCCATCACCCGGGTCTGCGCGTGCTGGCAGGTGTAGTCGCCGACGTCGGGCAGCGGCAGCAGGGTGTAGGTCCATAGGGCGACGCCGTAGACCGCGGCGCCGATGAGCACGGTCAGGTCGCCGGGGCCGAGGCGGCCGTCGCGGCGGTACTGCACCGCGGCCACCGGGATGAACAGCAGCACCGCGGCCACCGAACCGAGGATCAGCGCCGCGATCGCGTTGCTCCCCTGGTCGCCCACGGCTCAGGAGCCTAGGCGGCGCGATGTCGCGACGGCTCAGTGACCGCAGCGGTCCACCCGCCGATCGGGGCTCGTGCGTCCGCGTTCTTCCGGCCGGGCTTCTGGGGCAGAGTGTCGTCATGCCGCTCCGCACCAAGACCACCTGGCTCGGCGTCGTCCTCGACGCCCCCGACGCCCGGGAGCTGGCGCACTTCTACCAGCGCCTGCTGGGCTGGACGATCTTCAACGAGTCCGACGGCTGGGTGGACCTCGCACCCTCGGAGGACGCCGGCTACAACCTCGCCTTCGCCACCGAGCCGCTCTACGCCCGACCGGTGTGGCCGACCGTCGACGGAGAGCCTCAGATGCAGCTGCACCTCGACCTCGAGGTCGACGACCTCGAGGAGGCGGTCGCGTACGCCGTCGAGGTCGGCGCCGAGCAGGCGGAGTACCAGCCGCAGCAGAACGTCCGGGTCATGCTCGACCCGGCGGGTCACCCCTTCTGTCTCTACACCGACGCCTAGGTCTCAGCTGCCCTCGTCGTACTCGGCCAGGACGGTTCCGTCGGCCCCGTACACCGTGGTGTGCAGCTCCCCGGAGACCGGGAGCCGTCGGCGCGGTTGACGACCGTCCCCGCAAAGGCGACACACCCGTCGACCACCGGGACCTCGTGGTCGGCGCCCGTGACGTCGGTGACCAGGATCCGGGCGATCGGCGATGGGTTCCGCCCTCCGACGCGATTTCCTCGTCTGAGCGGCCGGCGTGCGGCTCAGGCAGAGTGGGGACGTGCGGTTCGAGGAGACGACCGAGGTGCCGGCGCTGCCAGACCCCGTGCGCCACGTGACGGCGCACTACCTCGCACTGGCCGAGGAGCACGTACCCGGCCTGGTCGGCGGGGTCTACCTACTCGGGTCGCTGGGGTGGGGCGAGTGGTACGACGGCCGCAGCGACGTCGACTTCCTCGCGGTCACCCGCGAGCGGCCGGACGCGGACGCGTTGCTCGCTCTGGCCGAGCTGCACGCTGAGCTGGGGCAGTCGTTCCCGCGGCCCTGGTTCGACGGCGCCTACGTGACGTGGGCGGACCTGGCCCGCTCACCCGCCGAGCTGCCCGGGGTGCCGGGCGTCCTCACGGGCGAGTGGAGCGACGACGGCCACGGCCCCAGCCCGGTGGAGTGGGACCAGCTCGCCCACCACGGCCTCCGAGTCCACGGCCCGCACATCGGCGACATCGACGTCCATGCGGACGTCGGCGAGCTACGCCGCTACTCCCACCGCAACCTCGCGGCGTACTGGGCGCCGAGCCTGGCGCGACTCGAGGCCAACCGACACGAGGCCGCACGACCGGACCTCCTCGAGTGGTTCGTGCTCGGCATCCCCCGGCTGCACCACGTCGTCGCGACCGGCAGGCAGACGTCCAAGGACGGCGCCGGCCACTACGCCCTGGAGGTCCTCGGCCAGCAACGCTGGCGGCCGGTCGTCGCCGAGGCGCTGACCCACCGGGCTCTCGGCGAGGCATCCGGGATGTGGGCCGCACGCGAGGACGAGCTGGCCGGCGAGGTGCTCGCGTTCTGCCGCCTCGCCATGGAAGCGGGCCTGGCCCTGGATCCGGACGCCCCGACCGATGAGTCCACCGTAACACGGCAGTCTGGGTCCCATGACCTTTACCACCTGCCACGTGTCGATCTCGCTCGACGGGTACCTCGCCGGCCCCGACCAGACGCTCGAGACGCCCCTCGGTGTGGGTGCCGAGCGGCTCCACCTCTGGATGTTCCCGCCGGAGGGCGAGACGCCCCATGAGGACGACCTCAAGGCCCGCGAGCACCTGGCCAAGGAACGCGGCGCCTACGTGATGGGGCGCAACATGTTCGGTCCGGTCCGCGAGGGCTGGGAGACCTGGGACGGCGAGTGGCGGGGGTGGTGGGGCGACGAGCCGCCGTACCACGCACCGGTCTTCGTGCTCACCCACCACGAGCACGAGCCGATCGAGATGGAGGGCGGCACGACCTTCCACTTCGTCACCGACGGTTTCGACGCGGCGTACGCACGGGCGGTCGAGGCCGCCGGGGACCGCGAGATCCTCATCGCGGGCGGCGCCTCCACCATCCGCCAGGCCCTCGCGGCCGGGGTCCTGGACGAGATCGTCCTGGACGTCTCACCCGTGCTGCTCGGCGCCGGCGAACGCCTCCTCGACGGCGTCACCGACCCCGGGCTCACGCCGGTCGAGGTGCTCGCGTCGCCGCGCGCCACCCACATCAGGTACCGCGTGGGCTGAACCGCCCCGCCGGGTGCCGCGTGCACCTACCCTGGCGCCATGGCCATCGACGGCTGGGACCAGGCCGCCACCATCGACGACGTGCTGGAACGGATGGCCGCCATCGACGCGGCCCTCCCCCAGGCCGACGGCGTCGCCTACTTCAACCGCATGTACTGGCAGGTCACCAAGCTCGTCGACCAGGCCGTGGACGCGAAGTCCTTCGTCGCCGGCGAGTTCCTCGGCCGCCTCGACGTGAACTTCGCCAACCTCTTCTTCGCGGCGTACGCCGCCGACCTGGAGGGCCGGGAGATCAGCCCTGCCTGGGCGCCACTGTTCGAGGCCCGCGGCCGCGAGCGCACGCTGCCGATCCAGTTCGCGCTGGCCGGCATGAACGCCCACATCAGCCATGATCTCCCGCACGCCGTGGTGACCACCTGCCGCGACCTGGCGGTCGCCCCGACCCGCGACTGCCCGGAGCACACCGACTTCACGCACACCAACGACGTGCTCGCGGCGGCCCAGGAGGAGATCAAGGGCTGGTTCAGCACCGGCATCGTGGCGACCGTGGACCGTCTCGGAGGCCGGGTGGACGACGGGTTCGCGACGTTCGGCATCCACATCGCGCGCGCCGCGGCGTGGCAGACCTCCGAGCTGCTGTGGGGGCTGGCCGACAAGGACTCCCTGGACCGGATGTTCCGCTCCGGGCTCAGCCGCAGCGTCGAGCTCACCAGCCGCGGCATCCTGCTCTGACTCAGCCCGCCAGCTCCCGGAACCGGCGCACCTGCGCCTCGCGCTCGAGCCGGCGCTGCTCGTCCAGCCGGCGATCGGTGGCACCGAGCAGGAGGGCCTGGGTCTCGCGTACGGCGCCCGCCGGCGCAACGGTCAGCGCGGACACCAGGTCGTGCACGGTCGCGTCCAGCTCGGCCAGCGGGACGACGACGTTGGCCAGACCGATCGCCATCGCCTCCTCCGCGGACACGTACCTCCCGGTGGCGCAGATCTCGAGGGCGCGGGAGTAGCCGACGGCCGCGACCAGCGGCTGGGTGCCCGTGAGGTCGGGGACCAGCCCGAGCGCGGGCTCCTTCATGCAGAGCTGCGCGTCGTCGGCGAGGACGCGCAGGTCGCACGACAGCGCGAGCTGGAAGCCCGCACCGATCGCGTGCCCCTGCACCACGGCCACCGAGACGAACCTCGGGTCCCGCAGCCAGGTGAACCCGCACTGGAACTCCTGGATCGCCGCCGAGGCCCCCTCGTCGGACAGCTCCAGCAGGCCGGCCACCGTCTCCACGCCGTTGCCGCCGCCGGAGGGGTCGAGCCCCACGTTCAACTGGGCCTTGTCGAGGCCGGCCGAGAAGGACTTGCCGCTCCCCCGCACCAGGACCACGCGGACCTCGTCGGGGATCTCCTCGCCGATCCGCGCCAGCGTGCGCCAGGTCCGCGGCGTCTGGGCGTTGCGCGCCTCGGGCCGGTCCAGCGTGACGGTCGCGACGTCGCCCGTCACGGTGTACGCGAGTCCGGCTGCGTGGAGCTCTTCGGGCGTCATGGGCGGAGTCTAGATTTCCGCTGGTCGAGGAGGGCCGAAGGCCCGTCACGAGACCGCGGAGACGTCGGGTGCCGACCCACGGGGTCTCGTGACAGGCGCTGGCGCGCCTTCCTCGACCAGTGGTCGGTCAGGCCAGCGAGACGAGGTCGGCGTACGAGTCGTTCCAGAGGTCCTCGACGCCGTCGGGGAGGATCAGCACGCGGTCCGGCTCGAGCGCCCGCACGGCGCCCTCGTCGTGGGTGACCAGCACGATCGCTCCCTCATAGCTGCGGATGGCGGCCAGCACCTCCTCGCGGGAGGCCGGGTCGAGGTTGTTGGTGGGCTCGTCGAGCAGCAGCACGTTGGCACTGGAGACGACGAGGATCGCCAGCGCGAGCCGGGTCTTCTCGCCCCCGGACAGCACCCGCGCGGGCTTGGCGGCGTCGTCGCCGCTGAAGAGGAACGAGCCGAGCACCGACCGCGCCTCGGTGTCGGTGAGCTGCGGGGCGGCGGAGTGCATGTTCTCCAGGACCGTGCGATGGGTGTCGAGGGTCTCGTGCTCCTGCGCGTAGTAGCCGATCTTCAACCCGTGCCCGGGCACGACCTCGCCGGTGTCCGCCTGGTCGACACCGCCGAGCAGCCGCAGCAGCGTGGTCTTGCCGGCGCCGTTGAGGCCGAGCACGACGACGCGCGAGCCCTTGTCGATGGCGAGGTCGACGTCGGTGAACACCTCGAGCGAGCCGAAGGACTTGGACAGCCCGGTCGCGGTGAGCGGCGTCTTGCCGCTGGGCGCCGGGGCCGGGAACTTGATCCGCGCCACCCGGTCGGCCCGCCGCTCCCCCTCGAGGCCGGCCATCAGCCGCTCGGCGCGCTTCATCATCGACTGCGCGGCCTGGGCCTTGGTCGCCTTGGCGCGCATCTTGTTGGCCTGGTCCATGAGGGCGTCGGCCTTGCGCTCGGCGTTCTGCCGCTCGCGCTTGCGGCGCCGCTCGTCGGTCTCCCGCTGGGCGAGGTACGCCGACCAGCCGAGGTTGTAGACGTCGATCTCGGCCCGCGTCGCGTCGAGGTGCAGCACCTTGTTGACCGTGGCGTCGAGCAGCCCCGTGTCGTGGCTGATCACGACCAGGCCGCCTCTGTGGGCCTTGAGGAAGTCGCGCAGCCAGACGATCGAGTCGGCGTCGAGGTGGTTGGTGGGCTCGTCGAGCAGCAGCGTCTCGGCGCCCGAGAAGAGGATCCGCGCCAGCTCGACCCGGCGCCGCTGGCCGCCGGAGAGCGTCTTGATCGGCTGCCCGAGGATCCGGTCGTCGATGCCGAGGCTGGTCGCGATCTGGGCGGCCTCCGACTCCGCGGCGTACCCGCCTCCGGCGTGCAGGTCGGCGTCGGCCCGTTCGTACCTGCGCATCGCCCGCTCCCGGACGGACGGCTTGTCGCTGCCCATCTCCTCCTCGGCGGCTCGCAGGCGGCGGACGACGTCGTCCAGACCGCGGGCCGACAGGATCCGCTCGCGACCGAGCACGTCGGGGTCACCGGTGCGCGGGTCCTGGGGCAGGTAGCCGACGGTGCCGGTGGAGTGCACGGCACCGGCCGCGGGCAGGCCCTCGCCGGCCAGGATCTTGGTGAGGGTGGTCTTGCCGGCACCGTTGCGGCCGACCAGGCCGATCTTGTCGCCCGCCGCCACGCGGAAGCTGACGTCCTGCATCAACAGCCTCGCCCCGGCTCGTACCTCGAGGTGTTGGGCGGTGATCATCAGGATCGTTAGTCTATGGGCGGCCCCACGACCTCATGCAGACGGCCGGGTCGCCACGGACAGGAGAGCACCGGATGCGCTTCAACCCCAAGGCCCGGCTGGACACGTCGAGGACCCGCGACGTCGGTGGGTCGGGTGGTGGCGGCGGCATGGGCGGCGGTGGGATGCGGATCCCGATCCCCGGCGGCACCAAGGCCGGCGGCGGCATCGGCGGCGTGCTCGTCATCGTCCTGTTCCTCGTGCTCACCCAGTGCGTGGGCGGCGGCAGTGGCGGGATCCAGCTCCCCGACACCGGTCTGGACTCCTCGCGGTTCCAGGGCACCGACACCGGTCGCTACGCCGGCTGCAAGACCGGCCAGGACGCCCAGGACAGCACCGACTGCGCGCGGGTGGCGGTCGAGAACTCCCTCACCGCCTACTGGTCCGAGGCGCTGCCGGCCCAGAGCAACGCGACCTTCAAGCCCGAGAGCAGCGTGCAGACGTTCACCGGCTCGGTCGGCACCGGCTGCGGCAACGCCACCGCCCAGGTCGGTCCGTTCTACTGCCCGACCGACCAGACGATCTACCTCGACACCTCGTTCTTCGAAGACGTGCTCCAGCAGCAGCTCAACGGCCCCGCGGGGGACTTCGTGGAGCCCTACGTCATCGCCCACGAGTACGGCCACCACATCCAGAACCTCCTCGGCACGATGGGCCAGGTCCGCACCCAGCAGGGGCCCAACAGCGACTCGGTCCGCCTGGAGCTCCAGGCCGACTGCTACGCCGGCATGTGGACCAAGAACGCCACGTCGACCGACAACGCCCAGGGCGAGCCGCTGATCCTCGAGCTCAGCCAGACCGACATCCAGCAGGCGCTGGCGGCGGCCAAGGCGGTCGGTGACGACCGCATCCAGAAGGAGACGACCGGCAAGGTCAACCAGGAGCAGTGGACCCACGGGTCCTCGGCGGCCCGGATGAAGTGGTTCCAGGTCGGCTACACCCAGGGGTCGCTGAAGGCGTGCGACACCTTCGCTCCCGCCACCGTCGAGTAGGGGATCAGGACAACAGCGCCTCGACCTCGCCGGAGACGCGCTCGAGCGCCCGCAGGTACGGCGCGACGCTGGGGTGGCGGAACTTGGCCGCCAGCGCGCCCTCACCGCCCGCCACGCGGGCCAAGGCCCACTCCGCGCGGCCCATCGCGGTGTACGCCGCCACCACGCGCATGCCGAGCAGCACCTGGTCACGGTCGGCCAGGTCCTCGGCGCCGGCGTCGGCCAACCCCAGCAGGTAGGCCTCGACCAGGGGCTCGGGAGCCTCGCGGGCGCTCGCCACGTGCAGGCCGAGGTCCAGCCCGACCGGCCCTACCCCCAGGCACTGCCAGTCGACGGCCACGACCACATCGCCCTCACGGCCGCGGAAGTTGGCGCCGGTCACGTCGCCGTGGTGCGGGACCAGCGGCAGCGAGTCGAAGAGCAGGAGGAAGTGCTCGCGGCGCGACCACAGGCTGTCGGCCAGGTCGGCCGCGCCGGTTCGGGCCAGGGTCGGCCAGCCACCGCGGTGCCCGGTGCGCTCGATGCGACGCCGCAGCTGGTCGCGGCCGAACCACGAGGGCCGCCCGAGGTCGGCGGAGGCGAAGCGGCCGAGAGCGTGTGCGACGAACAGGCCGTTGCTACTGGCGTCCTCGACGAAGTCCGACGTGATCGTGATGCCCGACCCGTCCTCCTCGATGCCGGCGGCCGGCCCCCGGACGCCGGGCGTGTCCTCGACGAGACCGGCCTGCGCGACGTCGGCCTCGCGTCGCCAGTAGGCGAAGTGCGTCGGGTCGCCGAGCTCCGGAGGGTCGTGGTGCGTGGGCCGCGCGAGCCGCTTGACGACGAGCGGCTGGCCGCCGCTCTCGGTCCGCCACACACCGACGGTGGAGGGTCCGGTGCCGGCGGGCACGGCCAGCCATCCCGGCTCCGGCTCCCAGGCCATGCCGCCATCCTGGCACGAGGGAGCCCTTCTCCCCGGGCGACGGACGGCCCGGCGCGGCGGCGTCAGCCGCGGAGGTCGCGCCGTCCGAACGCGGCCTGGCCGGCCAGCGTCAACAAGGCGGCGACGACGAGGACGGCGAGCACCGGCACCAGCCGGAACGGCTCGGCCGGAGCGAGCGACAGCTGCTCGAACGGCGACAGGTCCTGGAGTGCCTGCGGAAGACGCAGCACCTCGCCGAGGAAGAGCACCACGGCCGACCAGCCCACTCCCAGCCACCCCACGGCCGCCCAGCGCGGCGCGAGCCCGTAGCAGCACCAGGTCAGGGCGCTCAGGACCAGCACGGGTGCGGCCTGGGCCAGGACCGGCAGGCCGAACCGCAGGTACGACGTGGCGTCGCCGGTGACCAGGAAGTACCCGGTGGCCAGACCCAGCCCGGCCGCCGCCAGCACGACGACGGTGCCGACGACCGTCACCGCCATGTGCTCCCACAGCCAGCGCCGGCGTGGAAGGGCGGTGGCCGCCAGCGGCTCGAGCCGGCCGTCGTCCTCCTCACCGCGCGGACGCAGGGCCGACGACACCGCGAAGCCCGCTGCGATGACGGCCAGCATCAGCACGGCCGTGGCGTAGAACCCGTCCACCAGGTCACCGGCCGGCGCGAACACCTCGCGGGTGGTGTCCGAGTCGCCGACCAGGTCGCCCACCGAGTCGCCGATGGACCCGTAGGCCAGGCCGACGAACAGCAGGCCGGCCGACCAGCCCAGGACCTGGCCCCGCTGCAGCCGCCACGCCAGCACGAACGAGCCGCCCCCGTCACCACGGGCCGGGCCGGCCCTCGCCGCCAGCACCCCCGACCCGATGTCACGACGATCGAAGACGGCGAACGCCACCCGGACGACGACGGCCGTGCCGACGAGGAGCAGCAGGGCCGGCCACCACCGCAGGCCGGAGAAGGCGTGCATCGCCTGGTACCACCCGATCGGGGAGAGCCACGAGAGGGTCCCGTCGCCGACGTCTCCCACCGCACGCAGCGCGTAGGCGGCGCCGATCGCTGCTCCGGTCAGGCCGTAGGTGGCGCGGACGGTGCTGGTGACCTGCGCAGCCAGCAGGGTCACGGCCCCGAAGAACACACCGCAGAGAGCGGCCCCTGCGCCCAGCGCCAGTGAGTCGGGTCCCGCGAGCGGGTAGGTCCACAGGCTCAGCGCCACCAGGCCGCCGAGGAGCAGGTTCGCGACGAGGGCTGTCGCGAGGGCGGCAGTCATCGGCGCCGCGCGGTCGATGGCCGTCGCCCGGACCAGCTCGTCGCGACCGCTCTCCTCCTCCGCGCGGGTGTGTCGGCCGATGATGAGCATCGTCATCAGGCCCGCGACAACGGCCCCGAACGCCGTGGCCTGCCACGTGACCTGCCCACCGGTGGTGTTCAGTGCGCGCGCGGGTCCGGCCATGGCGATGAAGGCGGCGTTGCCCTCCATGCTGGCGGCCGCCTTGTCGAACTCGGCCTGGGTCTTGTACAGCCCGTCCACGCTGACGGCCTGGGAGTAGTAGAGGAGAGCTGCCCCGACCGACCACCACAGCATCAGCCACCGGTCGCGCCGCAGGTTGGCGCGAAGGAGCAGGAGGGTTCCGGTCACGCGTCCACCCCGGAGTCCGCCGGCACCTCGTCGCCGTAGTGACGCAGGAAGAGCTCCTCGAGCGTCGGAGGTTGGGCAGTCAGCGAGCGCACGCCCGCGGCGCGGAGCACGTCCAGGGCGCCGTCCAGCTCCGGGGTGTCCACCTCGAAGCGGGCGCGGCGGCCGTCGACCACGAGGTCGTGAACGCCCGGCACCTGCTGCAGACCCTCGGGGGCGCGGGCGAGCTCGGCGCTGATGGAGGTCCGCGTCAGGTGGCGCAGCTCGGCGAGGGTGCCGGTCTCCACGCGACGGCCCGCGCGGATGATGCTGACGCGGTCGCAGAGCCGCTCCACCTCGGCCAGGACGTGGCTGGACAGCAGCACCGTGTGTCCGCGCTGCCGGAAGTCCTCGACGTAGTCCTGGAAGACCGCCTCCATCAGCGGGTCCAGGCCCGACGTCGGCTCGTCGAGGACGAGCAGCTCCACGTCGCTGGCCAGGGCCGCGACGAGGGCGACCTTCTGACGGTTGCCCTTGGAGTAGCTGCGGCCGCGCTTGGTCGGGTCGAGCTCGAAGCGCTCGACGAGATCGTCGCGCCGCGACCGGTCCAGCCCTCCTCGCAGCCGGCCGAGGAGGTCGATGACCTCGCCACCGGAGAGCTGGGGCCAGAGGACGACGTCACCCGGCACGTACGCCAGACGCCGGTGCAGCGCCGCCGCGTCCCGCCACGGATCGCCTCCGAACACCTGCACCTCACCGGAGTCCTTGCGCAACATGCCGAGGAGCACCCGGATCGTGGTGGACTTGCCGGCGCCGTTCGGCCCGAGGAAGCCGTGCACCTCCCCCGGCGCCACCGCGAGGTCGAGACCGTCCAGGGCGCGCGTCGCGCCGAACGTCTTGACCAGGCCCTGGATGTCGATGACGGGATCGCTCACGTCCCCCACGATATGGGCGGCCAGCTCGAGCAAGACACGCCCGCGACACTCGACGTGGCGCGCCCACCTCGGAGCGATTCCCGGCTAGGTTCCGGGGTGGCGGACCGTGGGGGACCGCCGCGACTCGGGCGCTCACCCGACATGCTCAGGAGACGGCCAATGTCCCTGGAGGGACAACAGGGGGCTGAGACGGTTCAGTTCGGCCGGCACGTCGCCGCGCCCCCGGGCCGGCACGCGTCGCGACTGGTCGTCTACACCGCACTTCTGGGCCCCGACCGGACGCTGCGCGAGACTCCCGTCGCGGACGAGTCGGCGGCCGACTTCGTCTGCTTCACCGACGACCCCGCGCTCCGTAGCGACACGTGGGAGATCGTCCTCGTCCGCCCCCGGCTGCCCGGCGACCGGGTGCGCAGCGAGCGGCACCTGAAGATCCTGGGCCACCCCGTCCTCTCGGGGTACGACCGGTCGCTGTGGGTCGACCCGGCGCTCGAGCTCGCGGTCCGACCGGAGACCTTCGTCGGGACCTGGCTGGCCGAGGCCCACGTGGCCGCGCCGGTGCACACCTTCTACCCGAGCGTCCTCGCCGAGGCCCAGGCCAGCATCGAGCTGGGCAAGGACGACCACCTGCGCGTCTTCGAGCAGGTGGCGCACTACGTCGAGACGGCGCCGACGGCGCTGGAGGCCAACCCGCACTGGACCGGCCTCCTGGCCCGGCGGCGTACGCACACGGTCGAGGTCGCCATGGGCCTGTGGTGGGAGCACGTCCTGCGGTACTCCCGTCGCGACCACCTCTCCTTCAACGTGGCGATGGCCGCGGCCGGCGTCTGGGTGGGCACGGTGCCGCTGGCCAACCTCCGCTCCGACCTGCACCGGTGGCCGCACGGCCCGGAGACGCGGTACGGCGACCAGCTGCACGGCCGCGCAGCGGAGATCCGGACCGAGATCGAGCACGTGCTCGCCGACCTCGACGACCCCGACGCGTGGATCTTCGAGCTGGAGGCCCGGCTGGCCGCGGCCACCCGCGAGGTGCGCGAGCTGCGCGGCCGCCGCATCGGCGGGGCCTGACCCGACCCCTTCGGTAACGTCGCGGGCATGGACGATCTGCCCCTCGAGACCCGACGGTTCCTGCACGCGACGGCCCTCCAGCGCCAGCGCGACGGACGGGTGCCCGGCCTGCTGGCGGCGGTCGTGCGCGGCGGCGAGCTGCTCTGGTGGGAGGGCCTCGGCACCGCCGAGGTCGGCACCGACCGGCCACCGGGACCCGACGACCAGTTCCTGGTCGCCTCCAACACCAAGACGTTCACCGCCGTGATGGTCATGCAGCTGCGCGACGAGGGACGCTGCTCCCTCGACGACCGCATCGGCGACCACGTGCCCGGCGTGGACCACCCCACGACGATCCGGCAGGGCCTCGCCCACGTCTCCGGCCTCCAGCGCGAGCCGGTCGGCGACGTCTGGGATTCCCTCGTCCAGCCGGACGAGGACGAGCTGGTCGGGAACTTCGCGGCCGTGGAGCGGGTCGGGCGCCCGCACGACCGCTGGCACTACTCCAACATCGTGTACGCCGTCCTCGGCCGGCTGGTGGCGACGCTCGACGGACGGCCGTGGATCGAGTCGCTGCGCGCCCGGTTGCTCGACCCGCTCGGCCTGACCCGCACGAGCATCGGGTTCGACGGCGGTGCGCAGGCCCACGGGTACTTCGTGCCGCCGTACCACGACGTCCCGCGGCCCGAACCTCTCGTGGATACCCGGGCGATGGCGCCGTGCGGCGGACTGGCCAGCACGGCGCGCGACCTCGCGCGCTGGTCGGCGTTCGTCGCCGACCCGGACCCGGCGGTGCTCTCCCCCGACACCCTGGAGGAGATGACCCAGCCGCAGGTGCTGATGGACCCGGACCGCTGGAACGTCGGGATGGGCCTCGGCTTCTTCGTCGTGCGTGCCGGCGACCGCTCCTGGGTCGGCCACGACGGCGGCATGCCCGGACACGTCACCGGCGTGCACACGCACCGCGAGAGCGGGACCGGCGGCATCGTGCTGATGAACGCCAGCCACTCACCGGACCCGACGGCCTTCGCGATCGCGCTCGCCGGGCGCGTCGCCGACGACGTCCCCGTGGACGACCAGCCCTGGCGCCCCGGCACCGAGATACCGGACGACCTGGCCGGCATCCTCGGCCGCTGGTACAGCGAGGGGAGCCCCTTCACCTTCTCCGTCCGTGAGGGCCACCTCGAGGCCAGCGCCGACGGCCTGCCCGGCCGCAAGCCGTCGGTCTTCGCCGCCGAGGGCCCCGACCGCTACCGCACCGTCTCCGGCCGCGAGCGGGGTGAGCTGCTGCGGCTGACCAGGGACGACGACGGGCGGGTCCGCGAGATGCACTGGGCGACCTACCTGGTCACGCGCGAGCCGCTCGCCTTCGGCGAGCACCTGGAGTGATCAGGCGTTGGTGACCTCGACGCGGAGGCTCGAGGCGTCCGCGATCGCCGCGTCCAGGACGGCGCGGCGGGGGTCGGGTACGGGCAGCCAGGGCTCGACCACGGTCAGGCCGCGCAGCCGCGCGTCGGTCAGCACCTCGTCGACCGCCACGTGGTCGCCCCCGGTCACGACCAGGCCCGGCCGGAGGATGCGGGCCGCGTGGTCCGCCGCGGCCTCGAAGGCCTGACGCGCCTGGTTGCCCCGCCGCCGCGCGAACCGCTGCTGGCTCTGGCCCCCCGCCTTGGTCCGCCCCTGCACATGGCGCTGGCCGATCTTGTGCTCGGCGATCGCGGCCCCCGACATCCGGGCGACGGCGAAGCCGCCCTTGCGGACGAGCAGCACGCCCCAGTGACCCGGGATCGCGACGCCGGCCGCGAGGTCCGTGGGGTCGGCCGGCCCGTCGTACGGCGTCCCGAACGGCAGGTGGGCCACGAACGACGAGCCGTCGGCGGCGCTGCCGTGCAGCGCTCCGTCGCGGACGGCGTACGTCGTCGCGCCGTGGCGGGTCTCGAAGTTCGCCGCCCAGCGCTCGACGCGGGCGGCGGGGACGGCGACGCTCGCGACCTGCACGCACCAGTTGTACCGGGTCGGACTGCCAGGATGGAGCCATGAGCGACGAGACCCCCCGCCCCGTCGAGACCTGGCTGACCGACATGGACGGCGTGCTCGTGCACGAGGACGTCCCGATCCCCGGCGCCACCGAGTTCGTCGAGGCGCTGAAGGCCTCCGGGCTCCGCTACCTGATCCTCACCAACAACTCGATCTTCACCCCGCGCGACCTGCGCGCCCGGCTGCTCGCGAGTGGCATCGACGTGCCGGAGGACGTGATCTGGACCTCGGCCCTGGCCACCGCCCAGTTCCTGGCCGACCAGCGGCCGCAGGGCACGGCGTACGTCGTCGGCGAGGCCGGGCTGACCACGGCTCTGCACGACATCGGCTACGTGATGACCGACCGGGACCCCGACTACGTCGTGCTGGGCGAGACCCGGACGTACTCGTTCGAGTCGATCACCCGGGCCATCCGGCTCATCGACGCCGGCGCGCGGTTCATCGCCACCAACCCCGACCCGAGCGGGCCGTCCCATCAGGGGCTGATGCCCGCGACGGGGTCCGTGGCCGCGCTGATCCAGACGGCGACCGGCCGGGCGCCGTACTTCATCGGCAAGCCCAACCCGCTGATGATGCGCAGCGCGCTCAACCGCCTCGAGGCGCACTCGGAGACCACCGTGATGGTCGGCGACCGCATGGACACCGACATCATCAGCGGCCTGGAGGCCGGTCTACGCACCGTGCTGGTCACCACCGGCTCGACCCGCCCCGACGACGTCGAACGCTTCCCCTACCGCCCCACCCGTGTGGTCGAGTCGATCGCCGACCTCGTCGAGTTCGTGCAGCCGCGGGCCGACGAGGACTAGGACGCGATGAGCTCGAAGCAGGACGTCCTGCTCCGGCCTGCGCGGCCGCTGCTGAAGGCGGCCGGCTGGCGCAAGCAGGCGGGCCTGGGAAACGTCTACCTGCGCGAGCTCCGGCCCGGCGTGCTCGCGTGGCTCGCGCTGGGCGGGCACTGGGGTGGGGGCTACCAGTACCTGGACGCCCGGCCCGGCCTGGGAGTCCGTCACGTGGCCGCGGAGCGGCAGGCGGCCGCACTGCGAGGCAGCGACCCCGACGCCTCCTCGGCGCCGACGATCATGGGCGACCTGGGTCGTCTCGTGCCGGGCCGGCTCGGCTCACTGGCCTGGCGCCTGTACGCCGGGAGCGGCGACGACAACGCCGGCGCATGGGAGACGCTGCTGGAGGACATCGAGCAGCACGGGACTCCCTGGTGGGGCGAGCGAACCTCGGACGAGCAGCTCGTCGCCGCGATCGAGCGGGGCGAGGGCAACGACACTGCCCGGCTGGTGCTGCCGCTCTTGTTCCTCGGGCTCGGCCGCCCCGACGACGCCCGTCGGGCCGTGGAGGCCGGACGCGCCCGGCGTACGGGCCTGGTCGTCGACTACGACGCGTACGCCGCTCGGCTGCTGGCCGAGATCGACGCCTGAGCGATCAGACGTTGAAGCCGAGCGCCCTCAGCTGGTCGCGGCCGTCGTCGGAGATCTTGTCCGGGCCCCACGGTGGCATCCAGACCCAGTTGATCAGGACGTCGTTGACCAGACCCTCGAGGGCCTGGTTGGTCTGGTCCTGGATCACGTCGGTCAGCGGGCAGGCCGCCGAGGTCAGCGTCATGTCGATGACGGCGTTGGTGTCGTCGTCGAGGTGGATGCCGTAGACGAGGCCGAGGTCGACGACGTTGATGCCGAGCTCGGGGTCGACGACGTCCTTCATCGCCTCGGTGACGTCGTCGACGGTGGTCGTGCCACCGCCGGTCGACCCGGAGGCCTCCGGCACGTCGGGCAGGTCGCTGTGGTCGATGCTCATCGGGTACCTCCGGTGGTCTCGAGGGCCTGGCCCATGGCTTGGTTCGTGGCGTCCTTCCAGGCCATCCAGGACAACAGGGCGCACTTCACGCGTGCGGGGAACTTGGCGACGCCGGCGAACGCGATGCCGTCCTCGAGGGTCTCCTCGTCGGGCTCGACGGTGCCCTTGCCCTGCATCAGGGTGAGGAACTCCGCGTGGATGCCCATCGCCTGCTCGACCGGCTTGCCGATCACGAGGTCGGTCAGCACCGACGCCGAGGCCTGCGAGATCGAGCAGCCGAGCGCGTCGTACGACACGTCCTCGACCACTCCCTCGGACAGGTGGACGCGGAGCGTCACCTCGTCACCACAGGTCGGGTTGACGTGGTGCACCTCGGCCTCGAAGGGGTCGCGGAGTCCCTTGTGGTGCGGGTGCTTGTAGTGGTCCAGGATGATCTCCTGGTACAGGGCGTCGAGCTCGGTAGACATGTCTCTCAACTCAACTTGAAGTACGAACGGGTGTATTCCAGGCCCTCGACGAACGCGTCGATCTCGGTCGGGGTCGTGTAGAGGTACGACGACATCCGGCACGACGCCTGCACACCGAACCGCGCGTGGGCCGGCTTGGCGCAGTGGTGGCCGGCGCGGATCGCGATGCCTCGCGAGTCGAGCACCTGCGCCACGTCGTGCGGGTGCACGCCGGCCAGCTCGAAGGAGATCGCTCCCCCGCGCGACGCGGCGTCGAGCGGTCCGAGGACGGTCACGCCGGGCACGGAGGCCAGGCCATCGAGGGCGTACGCCGTGATGGCCTGCTCGTGGGCGTGCACGGCGTCCATGCCGAGGTGTCCGAGGTACTCGACCGCGGCGCCGAGACCGACGGCCTCGACGATCGGCGGCGTACCGGCCTCGAAGCGGTGCGGGGCCTTGGCGTAGGTCGACCGCTGCATGGTGACGGTCTCGATCATCTCGCCTCCGCCGTGGAAGGGCGGGAGTGCGTTGAGCAGCTCGGGGCGGCCCCACAGCACGCCGATGCCGGTCGGGCCGACGGTCTTGTGGCCGGTGAAGCCGAGGAAGTCGGCGCCCGAGGCGACCACGTCGACGGGCAGCTGCGGGACGGCCTGGGCCGCGTCCACCACCACCACCGCGCCGACCTCGTGCGCACGGTCCGCGATCTGCCGCACCGGGTTGATCGTGCCGAGCATGTTGGAGACCCAGGTCAGCGAGACGACCTTGGTGCGCTCGTTGACCAGCTCGTCGAGGTTGGACAGGTCGAGCCGGCCGTCGTCGGTCAGGCCGAACCACCGCAGCGTCGCGCCCGTGCGCTCGGTGAGCAGCTGCCACGGCACGATGTTGGAGTGGTGCTCCATCTCGGTGATGACGACCTCGTCGCCGGGACCGACCCGGAGGTCACCCTCGGCCCACGCGAAGGTGTTCGACAGCAGGTTGAGGGCCTCGGTGATGTTCTTGGTGAACACCACGCCCTCGCGCTCGGGAGCACCGATGAACGTCGCCACCTTGTCGCGGGCGTCCTCGAACGCCTCGGTCGACTCCGCGCCCAGTGTGTGCATCGCGCGAGCGATGTTCGCGTTGTGGCGCTCGAGGTGGTCGACCATCGTGTCGATGACGACCTGGGGCTTCTGGCTGGTGTTGGCCGAGTCCAGGTAGATCAGGGGCTGCCCGGCTCCGCCATTTCCGGGCACCGTCCGCGTGAGGATCGGGAAGTCCTTGCGGATGACGTCGAGGTCGGGCAGGAGCCCAGGCAGCTGGCCAGACAGTTGGGTGGACATGGTCAGACCGCCGCCGCCTTGACGTACTTGTCGTAGCCCTTGGCCTCGAGCTCTTCCGCGAGCTCCGCGCCGCCCTGATCGGCGATGCGGCCGGCCACGAACACGTGGACGAAGTCGGGCTGGATGTAGCGCAGGATCCGCGTGTAGTGGGTGATCAGCAGCACGGCCTTGCCCTCCTGGGCGCGGAACCGGTTGACCCCCTCGGACACGATCTTCAGGGCGTCGATGTCGAGGCCGGAGTCGGTCTCGTCGAGGATCGCCATGCCCGGGTCGAGCAGCTCCATCTGGGCGATCTCGTGGCGCTTCTTCTCGCCACCGGAGAAGCCCTCGTTGACCGAGCGCTGGCCGAAGGTCGGGTCGAGGTTGAGGTTCGCCAGCGTCGCGTTGACGTCCTTGACCCAGGTGCGCAGCTTGGGAGCCTCGCCGTCGATCGCGGTCTTGGCCGTGCGCAGGAAGTTGGAGACCGAGACGCCGGGCACCTCGACGGGGTACTGCATGGCCAGGAACAGCCCGGCCCGCGCGCGCTCGTCGACGGTCATCGCCAGCACGTCGTCGCCGTCGAGGGTGACGGTGCCGGAGGTGATGTGGTACTTCGGGTGGCCGGCGACCGAGTAGGCGAGCGTCGACTTGCCCGAGCCGTTGGGGCCCATGATCGCGTGGGTCTCGCCCGACCGGACGGTGAGCGTGACCCCCTTGAGGATCTCCTTCTCACCGTCGTCGGTCGTGACCGAGACGTGCAGGTCCTTGATCTCCAGGGTGCTCATGCGGGTGTGACTCCGTTCAGGGTTGTCTCGATGTCGACGTACACATCTTCCGTCCGTACGTCGACCGGGAAGGTGGCGACCGGCTCCGTCGCCGGAAGGCCGGTGGGCTTGCCGGTGCGCAGGTCGAAGCGCGACCCGTGCAGCCAGCACTCGACGGTGCAGTCCTCGACGTCGCCCTCGCTGAGGGCCACCGAGGCGTGGCTGCACATGTCCTCGACGGCGAAGATCTCCTCGCCGTGGCGGGCCAGCGCGACGTCCTGGCCGTCGACGTGGACGCCGAGGGCCGCGTTGTCATGGAGATCGTCGAGCGCGCAGGCGCGGAGGAAGGCCATCAGCGGCCCTTCAGCACGTTCTTGGACAGCTCCGCCTCCACCGTGGCGGCCAGCTGCTCCTCGAGCTCGGGCACGGCGATCCGGCGGATCAGGTCGTTGAAGAAGCCGTGCACGACCAGGCGGCGGGCCTCCTTCTCCTCGATGCCGCGCGAGCGCAGGTAGAACAGCTGCTCGTCGTCGAACCGACCGGTCGCCGAGGCGTGCCCGGCGCCGGCGATCTCGCCGGTCTCGATCTCGAGGTTGGGCACCGAGTCGGCCTGGCAGCCGTCGGTGAGCACGAGGTTGCGGTTCTCCTCGTAGGTCTCGATGCCCTCGGCCTCCTTGCGGATCAGCACGTTGCCGATCCACACGGTGTGCGCGCCCTGGCCCTGCAGCGCACCCTTGTAGGTCACCTGGCTGCGGGTCTTCGGGGCGTTGTGGTCGACGAAGAGGCGGTGCTCGATGTGCTGCCCGGCGTCGGCGAAGTAGAGGCCGAGCATCTCGATGTCGCCGCCGGGGCCGTCGTACGTCGCGGTGACGTCGTGGCGGACCACGTCTGCCGCCGAAGGTGACGGCGACGTGCTTGAGCGAGGCGTCGCGACCGACCACCGCGCGCTGGGTGCTGTGGTGCACCGCGTCGTCGGCCCAGTCCTGGAGCGTGACGTAGGTCAGCCTGCGCGCCGTCGGCGAGCACGATCTCGACGTTGTCGGCGAACGTCGCCGAGCCCTGGAAGCGCACCACCACGGTGGCCGTGGCGTGCGCACCGACCTTGACGACGGAGCTGGCGCGCCGTCGGCGTCGCTCGCCGCCGTTGCCGGTGAGCGTGATGAAGACCGGCTCGGCCAGCTCGGCGTCGGCGGGCACCGTCGACGGTGAACACCCGCCGGCGTCGCGGCCCAGACGCGGGCGCTGATGCGGTCGGTCGGCACGAAGCCGCTCGGCCCGCGCTCGGAGCTCGCCGGTCGCGACGAGCCTCGGCGCGTGACGCCGTCGGGTGCCTCGACCTTGACTCGTAGTCGTCGCCGGTCAGCTCCGCCTCGTCGTGCAGACCGCGCAGCCGCTTGAGCGGGGTGAACCGCCAGACCTCCTCGCGGCCGTTCGGGACGGGGTGGTCGGCCAGGTCGAAGGAGCCCACCGGGTGCAGGTGGGAGGAGACGTCCAAGCCCATCAGCCGACGGCCCCTTCCATCTGCAGCTCGATGAGGCGGTTGAGCTCGAGGGCGTACTCCATCGGGAGCTCCTTGGCGATCGGCTCGACGAAGCCGCGCACGATCATCGCCATCGCCTCGTCCTCGGCCATGCCGCGCGACATCAGGTAGAACAGCTGGTCCTCGGAGACCTTCGAGACCGAGGCCTCGTGGCCCATGGACACGTCGTCCTCGCGGATGTCGACGTAGGGGTAGGTGTCGGACCGGCTGATCTGGTCGACGAGCAACGCGTCGCACAGCACGTTGGACTTCGAGCCGTGGGCACCCTCGTTGATCTGGATCAGACCGCGGTAGGACGTCCGCCCACCCCCACGGGCCACCGACTTGCTCAGGATCGAGCTGGAGGTGTTAGGGGCGGCGTGCACCATCTTGGCGCCGGCGTCCTGGTGCTGCCCCTCGCCGGCGAAGGCGATCGACAGGGTCTCGCCCTTGGCGTGCTCGCCCATCAGGTAGATGGCGGGGTACTTCATCGTCACCTTGGAGCCGATGTTTCCGTCGACCCACTCCATCGTCGCGCCGGCCTCGCAGAAGGCTCGCTTGGTGACGAGGTTGTAGACGTTGTTCGACCAGTTCTGGATGGTCGTGTAGCGGCAGCGACCGCCCTTCTTCACGATGATCTCCACGACCGCGGAGTGCAGCGAGTCGCTGGAGTAGATCGGGGCGGTGCAACCCTCGACGTAGTGCACGTAGGCGCCCTCGTCGACGATGATCAGGGTCCGCTCGAACTGGCCCATGTTCTCGGTGTTGATGCGGAAGTAGGCCTGCAGCGGGATGTCGACCTGCACGCCCTTCGGCACGTAGATGAAGGAGCCACCCGACCAGACGCTCGTGTTGAGCGCGGCGAACTTGTTGTCGCCGACCGGGATGATCGTGCCGAAGTACTCCTTGAAGAGCTCCTCGTGCTGCTTGAGAGCGGTGTCGGTGTCGACGAAGATGACGCCCTGCTCCTCGAGGTCCTCGCGGATCGAGTGGTAGACGACCTCCGACTCGTACTGTGCGGCGACGCCGGCGACCAGGCGCTGCTTCTCCGCCTCCGGGATGCCGAGCTTGTCGTAGGTGTTCTTGATGTCCTCGGGCAGGTCCTCCCACGAGGCCGCCTGCTTCTCCGAGGAGCGCACGAAGTACTTGATGTTGTCGAAGTCGATGCCCGACAGGTCCGAGCCCCACGTCGGCATCGGCTTGCGGTGGAAGAGCTTGAGGCCCTTCAGGCGCAGGTCGAGCATCCACTGGGGCTCGCTCTTCTTCGAGGAGATGTCGCGGACGACGTCCTCGTTGAGGCCGCGCTTGGCGATCGAGCCTGCCTCGTCGCTGTCGGCCCAGCCGAACTCGTAGCCCTTGAAGTTCTTGAGCTCGGGGTTGAGGTCTTCGATCGACGTCACTGTGCGACCTTCTCTCTGGTGGGGGTCGATGGGATGCAGGTGGTGCACACGCCGTCGCCGTGGGCGATGGTGGCCAGCCGCTGGACGTGCCGGCCGAGCACGCGGCTGATCGCCGCCGTCTCGGCCTCGCAGAGCTGGGGGAACTCGTGGGCGACGTGGGAGACCGGGCAGTGCTGCTGGCACAGCTGCTGTACCGATGATTGGCCGACCAAAGGCAGCTCGCGGACACCCGCGACGTAGCCCTCGTCGGTGAACACCTGGGCCAGCGCCTCGGCTGGCGTCAGGGCGGGCTCCGCGGTGAGGACGTCGGCGAACCGCTCCTCGATGAACGACATCCGCCGGTCGGCGAACGCCCGGACGGCGTTCTCGCCACCGGTCTCGGCCAGGAAACGCAGCGCCTGGAGCGCGAGGTCGTCGTACTGCTGGTCGAACCGGTCACGACCCGCCTCGGTGATCGCGAACACCTTCGCCGGACGTCCGCGACCGCGGCCGTCCTGGGCCTTGGGGTCGCGCGCCTCGAGCGCGCCGTCGGCCACCAGGTGGTCGAGGTGGCGGCGTACGGCGGCGGCGGTGAGGTCGAGCCGTGTGGCGAGCGAGGCGGCCGTCGAGGGCCCCTGCTCGAGGATCGACCGGGCCACGCGCTCACGGGTCGGCGCCCCCAGCTCGTCGGTCGGCTCGAATTCCACAACGCCAGTGTGCCGTTATTGCTCGAGCCGATTCAAGTAAGGGTCACCTAACCGCTCTGTCCCTGGTCAGACGTCGGTGCGCCTCTTGAACGCCCGGAGCGACAGGGGCGCCATGACCGCGGTGATGACCAGCGTCCACAACAGCGTGGCGATGATCGGGTGCTGGAGCGGCCAGGCGGCGTCGTCGGGCGCCAGGGCGGCGTTGCCCCAGAGCTGACGGACGGCCTGGACCAGCGCCGAGATCGGGTTCCACTCGGCGATGACACGCAGGACGCCCGGCATGTTCTCCGTCGGCGCGAAGGTGTTCGCCAGGAACGTGAGCGGGAAGATCGCGGTGAACATCACGCCCTGGACCGCCTCGACCGACCTGAGGGCCGAGCCGACGAGGATGCCGACCCAGATCATGGCGAAGCCCCACAGCAGGAGCAGGACGTAGGCGAGCACGGCGTCGAAGAAGCTCCCGCGGATCCGCCAACCGATCACCAGGCCGGTCAGCGACATCACGAAGATGCCGATGCTGGAGTGGATCAGCGAGGAGATGCTGCGCCCGACGAGGACGGCACTGGTGTGGATGGGCAAGGAGCGCATCCGGTCGACGATGCCCTTGTCGATGTCGGCAGTGAGGCCGATGGCCACGACGAACGACGCGAAGGCGATGGTCTGGCCCATGATCCCGCCCATCAGCCACTCCCGGTAGCCGGCCGGGGACCCCGCGACCGCGATCGAGCCGCCGAAGACGAACGCGAACAGCACGACGAACATCACCGGCTGGATGGTGACGTCCATCAACATCTCGGGCATCCGCTTGATGTGGATCAGGTTGCGTCGAGTGATGGCGAGCGACTGGGTCAGCAGGCTGGTCCGACGGATCTCCGGACGCTCGAGGCGGGACGGCGTGGTCGTCATCGCAGGGCCTCCTCGCTCTCGGGCTCGACGGGCTCCTCGGCGCGGTGACCGGTGAGCCGGAGGAACACGTCGTCGAGGCTCGGCCGCTTGAGCCCCAGGTCGTCGAGCTCGATGTCGCTGCCGTCGAAGGCCGCGGCGATCCGGGTCACGTCGCCGAGGCCGCTCGCCGGGGCGCTCAGCTGGCGGGCTCCCCGGTCGACGTGCAGCTCGGGGACCAGCTCGCGCAGCAACGACTCCGCGCGCGGCAGGTCGTCGCTCTGCGAGACCGTCACCACCACCGCCGCGGCCCCGGACTGGTCCTTCAGCTGCAGAGGCGTGCCCTGGGCGATGATGCGGCCGTGGTCGATGACCACGATCTCGTCGGCCAGCTGGTCGGCCTCCTCGAGGTACTGCGTGGTCAGGACCAGCGTGGTGCCGTCGCCGACCAGCTCGCGCAGCACGTCCCACAGCTCGACGCGGCTGCGCGGGTCCAGGCCGGTCGTCGGCTCGTCGAGGAACAGCACCGGCGGCGTCGCGACCAGGCTGACGGCGAGGTCGAGGCGACGACGCATGCCCCCGGAGTAGGTCTTCACGACCCGGTCGGCAGCCTCGGACAGGGAGAAGCGCTCCAGCAGGTCGTCGCCCACCCGGCGCGCCGTGGTGCGGTCCAGGCCGTAGAGGGCGCTGATGAGCGCGAGGTTCTCGCGGCCGGTGAGCAGCTCGTCCACGGTGGCGCTCTGGCCCGTCAGTCCCATCGACCGTCGCACCGCGTCGGGTGCGGCGATCACGTCGTGGCCGGCGACGCGGGCGGTGCCGCTGGTCGGCCGGGTGAGGGTGGTCATCATCCGCACGGTCGTGGTCTTGCCGGCGCCGTTGGGACCGAGCAGTCCCAGCACGGTGCCCTCCGGCACGGCGAAGCTGACGTCGTCGACCGCGAGCGTCTCGCCGAACCGCTTGACGAGATGGTCGGCCTCGACGGCCGGGGACGAGGTCGAGGGCGGAGACATGCCCGAACTGTAGGCCGGGCCACCGACGCCTCCGGACGCACGGCGCCCATGCCCTGACGGAGAGGCTCTCCGGTCCGGTCGTAGTCTGACCGCATGCCAGAAGGGACGTCACTGCTGGGGACCCAGGTCCGTCGTGTCGAGGACCCCGAGCTGCTCGTGGGCAAGGGCACGTTCGTCGACAACACCCAGGACGAGTCGCTCGCCCACGCGGTGTTCGTCCGCTCCCCGTTCGCCCACGCGGTGATCACGTCGATCGACACCTCCGAGGCGGCCGCCGCGCCGGGCGTCCTGGGTGTCTTCACGTCCGAGGACCTCGGCAGCGACCCGCTGCCGGCGTTCGCGGTGATCAACAAGCAGGCGCCGCGGTACGCGCTGGCCCGTGACAAGGCGCGGTACGTCGGCGACCCGGTCGCCCTGGTGATCGCCGAGACCCGTGCGCAAGCCGTGGACGCGGCCGAGCTGGTCGACGTCGACTACGACGATCTCCCGGCCGTCAGCGACGTCGAGGCGGCCCTGGCGGCGGACGCACCGCTCCAGTTCGAGGAGATCGGCTCCAACATCGCCGTACGCCGGCACGGCAAGGACCGCTCGGACCCCTTCGCCGAGGCCGACCACGTGACCCGGGTGCGGATGGTCAACCAGCGCATCGCCACCGCCCCGATCGAGGGCAACGCGATCATCGTCCGGCCCGACCGATCGATCGGGCGGGCCCGACAGCGACACCAGGGTGACCGCCTGGGTCTCCACCCAGCACCCCCACATGTCCCGCGACCTGCTCGCGGAGACCCTCGGGCTCGAGCAGGACCAGGTGCGCGTGGTCGCACCGCACGTCGGCGGCGCCTTCGGCGGCAAGGCCGGCATCGGCTCGGACCACGGCGCCATCGCGCTCGCGGCGGTGAAGCTGGGTCATGCCGTGAAGTGGACCGAGACGCGCAGCGAGGCGATGCTCTCGATGCAGGGGCGCGGGCAGGTGCAGTACGCCGAGCTGGGGCTCACGTCCGAGGGCCGGATCGTCGGGCTGCGGCTGCGGATGATCGGCGAGTGCGGGGCGTACGCCGGGTTCGGGGGCTCCTTCCCGACCGGCTCGACGTACATCATGGCGACGGGCGTCTACGAGGTGCCCGAGCTGAGGTACGACGGCATCGGCGTGCTCACCAACACCGCTCCCGTCGGGGCCTTCCGCGGTGCCGGCCGCCCCGAGGCCGCGGCCTGCCTCGAGCGGCTGATGGACGTGGCCGCCGACGAGCTCGGCATCGCGCCGGAGGAGATCCGCCGGCGCAACTTCATCGCGCCCGACGCGTTCCCCTACGAGACCAAGACCGGCATGAAGTACGACAACGGCGACTACGACCTGCCGCTGCGCGAGGCACTGAGGATCGCCGACGTCGAGGGTGCGCGGGCCGAGCAGCGCCGCCGGATCGACGCGGGCGAGACCAAGCTGCTCGGCATCGGGATCGCGACGTACGTGGAGATCACCGGCTTCGGCGGCAGCGAGTTCGGCCAGGTGGAGGTGCACGCCGACGGCAGCGCGACCGTGCGTTCCGGGACGTCGGCGCACGGCCAGGGGCACGCGACGAGCTTCTCGATGATCGCCTCCGACCGGCTCGGGATCCCGCTGGACCGGATCCGCTACGAGCAGTCCGACACCGCGCTGGTGCCCACAGGCGGCGGCACGGGCGGGTCGCGGTCGCTGCAGATCGGCGGCAACGCCGTCGGCAAGGCGGCCGACGAGCTGAAGGTGAAGGCGATCGAGATCGCCGCGCGGATGCTCGAGGCGTCACCGGACGACGTGGTGCTCGACGGCGACTTCAAGGTGGCCGGTGTGCCGGACAGCGCGGTCAGCTGGACCGAGCTGGCGGCGTACGCGCACGAGCAGGAGGGCGAGCTCGGTGTGGCGACGGACTACACGCTGCCGAGCGCGACCTTCCCCTTCGGCGCGCACGTCTCGATCGTCGAGGTGGACACCGAGACCGGGCAGGTGCGTCCGAAGCGACACATCGCGGTCGACGACTGCGGCCGGATCGTGAACCCGCTGCTGGTCGCCGGGCAGCAGCACGGCGGCGCCATCCAGGGCATCTCGCAGGCGCTGTGGGAGGAGATGGTCTACGACGAGGTCGGTACGCCGATCACGGCGACGTTCGTCGACTACTCCCTGCCGACCGCGGCCGACGTCATCCAGCTCGAGACCAGCAACACCGAGACGCCCACGCCGGTGAACCCGCTCGGCGCCAAGGGCATCGGCGAGTCCGCGACGATCGGCTCGACGCCGGCCGTGCAGAACGCCGTCGTCGACGCGCTCAGCCACCTCGGCGTGCGCCACGTCGACATCCCGTGCACGCCGGAGAAGGTCTGGCTGGCGCTCAACGGCCACGGTCCGGACCAGTGGCGCGAGCCGCCGGACGTGTTCGAGCCGCCGGCCGGCGGTGACGACGAGGAGCCGGAGATGGTGGAGGCCTGAGGCCTACCTAGACTTCGGGCGTGTCGTCGCCCGAGCCCGCTGTCGAGATCACGGGTCTCGCCATGCGCTACGGCTCGGTTCTCGCGGTCGACCGGCTCGACCTCACCATCGAGCGCGGCACGATCACCGCGGTCCTCGGCCCGAACGGCGCCGGGAAGACCACGACCCTGGAGACGTGCGAGGGGTACCGGCGGCCGCAGGCGGGCGACGTACGGGTGCTCGGACTGGACCCGTGGGCGTCCCGGCACGACCTGCTGCCGCGGATCGGTGTGATGCTCCAGCAGGGCGGCGCGTGGGGCGGGGTGCACGCGATGGAGATGCTGCGGCACGTCGCGTCCCTGCACGCGCATCCGCTGGACGTCGAGGTCCTGGGCGAGCGGCTGGGGCTGCACGGGTGCGGGCGGACGACGTACCGGCGGCTCTCCGGCGGTCAGCAGCAGCGCCTGGGCCTCGCGATGGCCGTGGTCGGACGCCCCGAGCTGGTCTTCGTGGACGAGCCGACGGCGGGCATGGACCCGGCCGCGCGGCGGACGACGTGGGACCTGCTGCGCGAGCTGCGCGCCGCCGGGGTGACGGTCGTGCTGACGACCCACTACATCGAGGAGGCCGAGCGGCTGGCCGACCAGGTGCACATCATCGACCGTGGCCGGCTGGTGGTCAGCGGGACGCCGGCTTCCTTGACCGGCGACGGCGTGCGCAGCCTGGAGGACGTGTTCCTGGAGAAGACGGGGACGGTGCTCCCGTGACCGCGCTGGACTTCTCCCCCGCTCCCGGCGCCGCTCCGCTGTCGGCGCAGGTGCGCGCGCAGGCACGGATGGAGACCAAGCTGCTGCTGCGCAACGGCGAGCAGCTCCTCCTGGCCGTGGTCATCCCGGTGCTCGTGCTGGTCGGCGGGGTCATCGGGCTGTCGCACGTCGACCTCTCGCTCACGCATCGCCCGGTCGACGAGCTGACGCCCGGGGTGCTGGCGCTGGCGATCATGTCGTCGGCGTTCACGTCGGTGGCGATCGCGACGGGGTTCGAGCGCCGGTACGGCGTGCTCAAGCGGCTGGGCGCCTCACCTCTTCCCCGCTCGGGACTGCTGGCCGGCAAGGTGATCGCACTGCTGGTCGTCGAGGCGCTGCAGGTCGTGCTCGTGTCCGTGGTGGGCCTGGTGCTGGGGTGGTCCCCGGTCTGGTCCGTTCCCGGGGTCCTGGGATTCCTGCTGGCGCTGGTGCTCGGCACGGCGGCGTTCGCGTCCCTGGGGCTGTTGATGGCAGGTACCTTGCGGGCCGAGGCGACCCTGGCGGCCGCCAACCTGGTGTACCTGCTGCTGCTCGCCGGCGGGGCCGTGGTGCTGCCCTCGTCGTCGTACGGAGGTTGGGGGTCGGTGGCGCAGTGGCTGCCGTCCGGGGCGCTCGGCGACGCCATGCGTTCTGCGTTCCTCGATGGTGCTGTCTCCTGGTCGTCGCTGCTGTGCCTGCTGGGCTGGGCTCTCGTGGGTGGGTACCTCACGTCGCGGACCTTCACGTGGGAGTGATCCGCCGGCTGCTGGCTCCGGTCGCCGCGTGGCTGGGCGCGCGGCTGCGTCCGCTGGCGTGGGCGACGTTGGTGGCCAACATCGTGCTGGTGGTCACCGGCGGCGCCGTCCGCCTCACCGGCTCCGGCCTCGGCTGCCCCACCTGGCCGCGGTGCACCTCCACCTCGTTCACCCCGCACGACGAGCTGACGCTGCACGCCGCCATCGAGTTCGGCAACCGGATGCTCACCGGCGTGCTCGTCGCGATCGCCGTGGCGACGTTCGTCGCGGCCTGGGTGTCGCTGCGGCGCGACGTACGGCTGCTGGCGTTCCTGCTGGCGCTCGGCATCCCGGCGCAGGCGATCATCGGCGGGATCACCGTGCTCACCGACCTGAACCCGTGGGTGGTGTCGTTCCACCTGCTCTGCTCGATGGCGATGATCGGGCTGTCGGTGCTGTTCGCTGCACCGGCTGGCCGGCTATGTGCCCGGCTCGTCTCCTCCGGCCGTCGTGACCCTCGCCTGGCTGGTGTTCGCGTCGGCCTGGGTGGTCCTCTACCTCGGCACGGTCGTGACCGGCTCCGGCCCCCACGCCGGCGACGAGAACGCGGCCCGCAACGGCCTCGACCCGCTCCAGGTCAGCCAGCTGCACGCCGACTCGGTGTTCCTGTTCCTGGGACTGTCGCTCGGGCTGTACTTCGCGGTCCGGTCGGCGGGACTGTCGACGCGGCCCCTGCGCTTCCTGGTCGTCGTGATCGTGCTCCAAGGAGCTCTCGGGTTCGTCCAGTACTTCACCGACCTCCCCGTCGTCCTCGTCGCCTTCCACATGCTCGGCGCCGCGTTCGTGTCGGCGTCGGTGACCTGGGTGCTGGTGTCGGTGCGGGAGCCGGCGGTGATGGGCGTCGGGTCGGATGTGGCGGCGCTGGGCGGCGGTGAGCTAGCCACCGTTTCCGAGCCAGGGGCGGTGGCTGAGTCACCGGCGCCCCGGGCCGCACCACAGCAGCGGTGAGCTAGCCACCGTTTCCGAGCCAGCAACGGTGGCTGAGTCACCGGCGCCCCGGGCCGCACCGCAGCAGCGGTGAGCTAGCCACCTTCTCCGAGCCAGGGACGGTGGCTGAGTCACCGGCGCCCCGGGCCGCACCACAGCAGCGGTGAGCTAGCCACCGTCTCCGAGCCAGGGACGGTGGCTGAGTCACCGGCGCCCCGGGCCGCACCACAGCAGCGGTGAGCTAGCCACCCTCTCCGAGCCAGGGACGGTGGCTAAGTCACCGCCGCCCCGGGCCGCACCACAGCAGCGGTGAGCTAGCCACCCTCTCCGAGCCAGGGACGGTGGCTAAGTCACCGCCGCCCCGGGCCGCACCACAGCAGCGGTGACCAGGCCACCGTCCTGACCAGGGAACGGTGGCTGAGTCACCGCCGCCCCGGGCCCGCTTGGCGTCCACACCGGCCTGCACCGCACGCCCTCTCCACAGACCACGCAACGAGCACAGCCGGCTCCGAAGGATCGGCGCCCCAATGGTTCCATGCGATCGTTCCCGTCCGAGCTGATGATCGGACCGTTCCACATGGACCGCGCGACGGGGCTCGGGATCACGCGGCGGGTGCTGGAGCGCCACTTCCGCCGCCTGCATCCACGGGTGTGGGTGCATCCGAGCCACCGAATGACCCACCTCGACCGGATCGCAGCCGCGGCCCTGGCCATGCCGGACAACGCTCGGCTGACCGGCATCTCGCGGCTCCAGCATCTGGGCCTCCCGTTCGGGCACCTGCTGCCCATTCGCTTCGTCGTCCGGGGCGACCACCACATCGCGATCGACGGCGTCTTCCTGCACCGCACCAAGCACCTCCCACCCACCGACGACGTCGGCGTCACGCCGGCCGCGGCGTTCATCGCGTACTGCGCCCGGGCACGGGTGATCGACGCCGTCAAGGTCGGTGACTGGCTGCTGAACCGCGACCACATGAGCATCGAAGAGGTCCGCAAGCTCGCGCTGAGCGAGCTGTGGCGGCCCGGCGCCGACGAGGCGATCTGGATCCTCGAGCACCTCGACGGCCGATCGAGGTCGCTGCCCGAGTCCGAGGTTCGGACCCTGTTGCAAGCAGCAGGCCTCCCGAAGCCCGAGCTCAACGTCGCCATCGACGACGAGGGCCGGGTGATCTGCGACCTCGTCTTCGTCCGGTACAAGACGGTCGTCGAGCACGAGGGCGCCCAGCACCAGGAGGACCGCGCGCAGTACACGCTGGACCTCGGCCGCTACGCCTGGATGCGGCGCCACGACGTCGCGTACGTCCAGTCCACCCACGAGAGGCTCGAACATCCGCGCTCGCTGGTCGGAGAGGTGTACGCCGTCCTCAGGAGCCGCGGGTACGACGGCCCGCCGCCCCGGTTCGGCGACTGCTGGGACCGGCTGTTCGCGCGCCTGAGCACGGCGATCGGCCGCGAGTACCACCGCCTCAGCGCGTGATCAGCGGGTCCAGCGCCACGGCGACGAACAGCAGCGACAGGTAGAGGTTCGAGGAGTGGAAGAGCTCCATCGGCCGGATGACCGAGAGCTCCTCGGTCCCGACCGTACGCCGCCACATCAGCACGGCCTGGACGATGAAGACCGCACCGAGCACCGTGGCCGCCAGGGGGTAGAGCCACCCCGTGGAGGCGACCGGCCAGAGCAGCAACGACACCAGCACCATCGCCACGGAGTACAGGACGATCTGCCGGCCGACCACGAAGGCCGACGCGACGACGGGCAGCATCGGCACGTCGACGCCGGCGTAGTCCTCGCGGTACCTCAGCGCCAGCGCCCACGTGTGCGGCGGCGTCCAGAAGAAGACGACCAGGAACAGCACCACGGGCGCCCAGGACAGTGAGTTGGTCACCGCCGTCCAGCCGATCAGCGCCGGGAAGCAGCCGGCCAGGCCGCCCCAGACGATGTTCTGGGTGGTCCGGCGCTTGAGGATCATCGTGTAGACGACGAGGTAGAACGCCTCGGCCGCCAGGGCGAGCAACGCGGACAGCGCGTTGACCCAGACCAGCAGGACCAGCGTCGCCAGCACGCCGAGGGCGATGCCGAACACCGACGCGGCCACCGGCGAGACGATGTGCCGCGGCAGGGCGCGACGACGGGTGCGGCGCATCTGCTCGTCGATGTCGCGGTCGTAGACGCAGTTCAGGGCGGACGCCGAGCCGGCCGACAGCGTGCCGCCGACGACGGTCGCGACGACGAGCCCGAGCGACGGCACACCACGTGCCGCGAAGAACATCACGGGCACCGTCGTCAGCAGCAGCAGCTCGATCACCCGGGGCTTGGTGAGCCCGACGTACGCCGCCGCCACGTCGCGCCACGACACCGGGAGGTCCCCCACGGCCGAGGTTCCGGCAGCAGCCTCGACGGGCTGCTCGACGTGGGTCACAGGGCTCCTCGAACGGTCGGCCGGACGCGGTGTCTCGGACGGTAGCGGCGGGGTCGAGTCTAGACCCGGGCATGAGTAGGCTCGGAAAGGCCCGAGCGGGTACTCCCCAGCGTCGGCTCACCGCCGATGACCTGGCCAAATGTTCGGGACAGATGGGAGAGGAAGCCTGTGGCACAGCTGGACTGGAACGAGATCGACGACCAGGCGGTGAACACCGTGCGGGTGTTGGCCATGGACGCCGTGCAGAAGGTCGGCAACGGCCACCCCGGCACCGCCATGAGCCTGGCGCCCGCGGCGTACCTCCTCTTCCAGAAGGTGATGCGGCACGACCCGTCCGACCCGCACTGGCCGGGCCGCGACCGGTTCGTGCTGTCGTGTGGCCACTCGAGCGTGACGCTCTACATCCAGCTGTACCTCGGCGGCTGGGGCCTCGAGCTCGAGGACCTCAAGTCGCTGCGCACCTGGGGCAGCAAGACGCCCGGCCACCCGGAGTACGGCCACACGGCCGGCGTCGAGACGACCACGGGTCCCCTGGGCCAGGGCGTCGGCAACGCGGTCGGCATGGCGATGGCCGCACGCCGCGAGCACGGCCTCCTCGACCCCAACGTCGCCCTCGGCGACTCGCCGTTCGACCACTACATCTACGCCTTCTGCTCCGACGGCGACCTCGAGGAGGGTGTCAGCAGCGAGGCGTCCTCGATCGCCGGCACCCAGCAGCTCGGCAACCTGATCCTGATCTACGACGACAACAAGATCTCGATCGAGGACAACACCGACATCGCGTTCAACGAGGACGTCGCCGCGCGCTACGAGGCCTACGGCTGGCACGTGCAGACGGTCGACTGGACCCACGGCGGCGGCGCGTACCGCGAGGACGTCCCCGCCCTGCACGACGCGATCCTCAAGGCGCAGCGGGTCACCGACAAGCCGAGCTTCATCCAGCTCCGCACCATCATCGGCTGGCCGGCACCGAACCTCCAGAACACCTTCAAGGCCCACGGCAACGCCCTCGGCCCCGACGAGGTGGCCGCCACCAAGAAGATCCTCGGCTGGGACCCGGAGCAGTCCTTCGAGGTGCCTCCCGCCGTCATCGAGCACACGCGCCGGGCGATCGAGCGCGGGCAGGCCGAGCGAGCCGAGTGGCAGACGGCGTACGACGCGTGGTCGCGCAAGCCGTCCGCGAACGTCGAGCTCTACGAGCGGCTGCAGACCCGCACGCTCCCCCGCGGCTGGGCCGACAAGCTCCCGACCTTCCCCGCCGACGAGAAGGGCATGGCCACCCGCAAGGCCAGCGGCACCGTCATCAACGCCATCGCCGGCGAGATCCCCGAGCTGTGGGGCGGCTCGGCCGACCTCGCGGAGTCCAACAACACCACCATCGAGGGTGTGCCCTCGTTCATCCCCGGCGACCGCTCCACCAAGCTCTGGAAGGGCGACCCGCTCGCCGGCCGGGTGCTGCACTTCGGCATCCGCGAGCACGCCATGGGCGCGATCATGAACGGCATCGCCGTGCACGGCGGCACCCGCGTCTTCGGCGGCACGTTCCTGACGTTCTCCGACTACATGCGCGGCGCGGTGCGGCTGGCGGCGCTCATGGGGCTGCCCGTGACCTACGTCTGGACCCACGACTCCATCGGCCTCGGCGAGGACGGCCCGACCCACCAGCCCATCGAGCACCTCGCCGCGCTCCGGGCGATCCCCGGCCTCGACGTCGTCCGGCCGGCCGACGCCAACGAGACCGCGGCCTGCTGGCACGCGATCCTCGACCACGACGACCGGCCCGCCGGTCTGGCCCTCACCCGCCAGAACGTCCCGACGTTCCCCCGCGGCGAGCAGGGCTTCAACGACACGGGCAACGTGCACAAGGGCGGGTACGTCCTGATCGACGCCGACGGTGATGGACCGCCTGACGTCGTCCTCGTCGGCACCGGCTCCGAGGTCCAGCTCGCCGTCGAGGCGCGCACCCTCCTCGCCGAGAAGGGCGTCCGCGCCCGGGTCGTGTCGATGCCGTGCCGCGAGTGGTTCGACGAGCAGGAGGCGTCCTACCGCGAGACCGTCATCCCGCCCACCGTCAAGGCTCGCGTCTCCGTCGAGGCCGGCGTCGCCATGGGCTGGCGCGAGGTCGTCGGCGACCACGGCCGGATCATCTCCATCGACCACTACGGCGCCTCGGCCGACTTCGCCCGCATCTACCGCGAGTTCGGCGTCACCGCCCAGGCCGTCGCAGACGCGGCCGAGGACAGCATCCGCCGATCCGTCTAGGGCCACCAGCTGACTCACATTGTTCTGGCATCTCAGGAGGAACCACCATGACCGACCGACTCCAGGCACTCAGTGATGCCGGCGTCTCCATCTGGCTCGACGACCTCTCGCGCGAGCGCATCGAGAGCGGCAACCTGACCGACCTGGTCAAGGACCGCCACGTCGTCGGCGTCACCACCAACCCGACGATCTTCGCCGCGGCCCTGGCCGACGGCGAGCGGTACGACGACCAGGTCCGCCGGCTCGCCGCCGACGGCGCCGACGTGTCGAAGGCGACCTTCGAGCTCACCACCGAGGACGTCCGCAACGCCTGCGACATCATGCGGCCGACCTACGACGCGGACCACAAGGACGGCCGCGTCTCGATCGAGGTCGACCCGTTCCTCGCCCACGACACCGACGGCACGATCAAGTCGGCCCAGGACCTCTGGCGCGCCGTGGACCGGCCCAACGTGCTGGTCAAGATCCCGGCCACCGACGAGGGGCTGCCGGCCATCCGCCGGGCGACCGCCGAGGGCATCAGCGTCAACGTCACGCTGATCTTCAGCCTGGAGCGTTACCGCAAGGTGATGGAGGCCTACCTCGCCGGGCTCGAGGACGCCAAGGAGGCCGGGATCGACCTCTCCACCATCCACTCCGTCGCGTCGTTCTTCGTCTCCCGCGTGGACACGGAGGTCGACAAGCGCCTCGACGCGATCGGCACCGACGAGTCCGACGCCCTCCGCGGTGAGGCCGCCGTCGCCAACGCGCGGCTGGCCTACGCGGCGTTCCAGGAGGTCTTCACCGGGGAGCGCTGGGAGGCCCTGGCCGCGGCCGGTGCCCACGCGCAGCGTCCGCTGTGGGCGTCCACGGGGGTCAAGGACGAGCGGTACCCCGACACCAAGTACGTCACCGACCTGGTCGTCACCGACACCGTCAACACGATGCCGGAGAAGACGCTGGAGGCCTTCGCCGACCACGGCGAGGTGGAAGGCGACGCCGTCAGCGGCAAGGCCACCGAGGCCGAGCAGGTCTTCGAGCGACTCGCAGCGGTCGGCATCGACTTCGACGACGTGCTCCTGGTGCTCGAGCGCGAGGGCGTGGAGAAGTTCGAGAAGTCCTGGCAGGAGCTCGTCGACACCATCGAGGGGCAGCTCGAGAAGGCCCGCCGGTGAGCGACACCGCCTGGAACACCGTCGCCGGGGACGACTTCGAGCTCTTCTTCGGCTACCGCGACGAGGCGGCGTTCGCCGCCCAGGTCGAGCAGCTCGTCGCCGACCGTTTCGCCGGCCGGCTGGCCGGCAAGGACCACACCCTCTGGGGATCGGCCGCCGAGGAGGAGTCCGCCAAGCGACTGGGCTGGGTCGACCTGTCGACGACCAGCCGTCCGCTGGTCGCGGAGATCGCCGCCCTGCGCGACCAGCTGCACGAGAAGGGCCTCACCCGCGTCGTCCTCTGCGGGATGGGCGGATCGTCGCTCGCGCCCGAGGTGATCTGCGGGGCGGCCGGCGTCGACCTGGACGTCCTCGACTCCTCCGACCCCGACTTCGTCCGCTCGGCCCTCGACCACGACCTCGCGCACACCGTCGTGGTCGTCTCGTCGAAGTCCGGCGGCACCGTCGAGACCGACAGCCAGAGGCGGGCCTACGAGAAGGCCTTCGGCGACGCGGGCATCGACGCGCGCGAGCGGTTCGTGGTCGTCACCGACCCCGGGTCGCCGCTGGACGCCTCGGCGACCGAGGCGGGGTACCGCGTCTTCCGCGCCGACCCGTCCGTCGGCGGCCGCTTCTCGGCCCTGACGGCGTTCGGGCTGGTCCCGAGCGGTCTCGCCGGGGCCGACATCGGCAGGCTGCTGGACGACGCCGAGGCGATCCGTCCGGTGCTGGCCCAGGACTCCGTCGACAACCCCGGACTCCGGCTGGGCGCCCTGCTCGGCGTGGCCAACCTGGCCGGCGTCGACAAGCTCGTGCTCTGCAACGCCGACGCGCCGTACGCCGGCTTCGGCGACTGGGCCGAGCAGCTGATCGCGGAGTCCACCGGCAAGGACGGCAAGGGCGTGCTGCCGGTCATCGTCGAGTCGCCGGCGTCCCCGAACTTCTCCCCCAGCTCCGCCGACGAGGTGCTCGGCAGCTTCGGGCCGGGCTGGCTGTTCGACGACGTGCGCACCAAGTCCGGCTGGGGCGTCAGCGTGGACGCGCCGCTGGGCGCGCAGATGCTGCTCTGGGAGGTCGCTACCTCCGTGTGCGGCGCGATCATCGGCATCAACCCCTTCGACCAGCCGGACGTGGAGAGCGCCAAGGCGGCCTCGCGCGGCCTGCTCGAGGGTGGCGGCGCGCAGCCGTCGCCGGCCTTCACCGACGGCCCGATCACGGTGTACGCCTCGCCCGGCTGGCTGTCGAGCGAGACCAGCACGGTGCACGACGCGATCACCGACCTGCTGGCCGGGCTCGACCCGACCCACGGGTACGTCGCGGTCCAGGCCTACCTCGACCGGCACCGCGACGGCGCGCTGGCCGACGTGCGCGCGACCATCGCCGAGGCCACCGGGCGGCCCGTCACCTTCGGGTGGGGACCGCGCTTCCTGCACTCGACCGGTCAGTACCACAAGGGCGGCCCCTCGACCGGGGTCTACCTCCAGATCACCAGCCAGCCCGAGCGGGACCTCGCCGTGCCGGACCGGCCGTTCACCTTCCACGAGTTCCTGATCGCGCAGGCGGTCGGGGACGGACAGGTGCTGTCCGAGAAGGCACGTCCGGTGCTGCGGCTGCACCTGGACAGCCCGGCCGACCTGGACGCCGTACGCCAGGCTCTCCAGTGACCCCAACGCACACCCCCGCCGGCTGGACCAACCCGCTCCGCGACCCCGAGGACCGCCGGCTCCCGCGCATCGCCGGCCCGTGCGGCATGGTGCTGTTCGGCGTCACCGGCGACCTCTCGCGCAAGAAGGTCATGCCGGCGATCTACGACCTGGCGAACCGCGGCCTGCTGCCGCCCGGCTTCAGCCTGGTCGGCTACGCCCGGCGCGACTGGAACAACCAGGACTTCGCGCAGATCGTGCACGACTCGGTGAAGGAGCACGCGCGCACCGAGTTCCGCGAGGAGGTGTGGAAGCAGCTCGCCGAGGGCTTCCGGTTCGTGCCGGGTGAGTTCGACGACGACCTCGCCTTCGGCACCCTCGCCCACACCCTCGACGAGCTCGACATCGTGCGCGGCACGGGCGGCAACCACGCGTTCTACCTGGCGATCCCGCCGGGCTTCTTCGGTCAGGTCGTGCAGCAGCTCAAGGAGCACGGCATGGTCGAACCCGAGCCCGGGTCGTGGCGACGGGTCGTGGTCGAGAAGCCGTTCGGGCACGACCTCGAGTCGGCCCAGGAGCTCCAGGCGACCCTCTCGCAGGCCTTCGCGCCGGAGTCGATCTTCCGCATCGACCACTACCTCGGCAAGGAGACGGTCCAGAACATCCTGGCGATGCGCTTCGCCAACGAGATGTTCGAGCCGCTCTGGAACGCCAACTACGTCGACCACGTGCAGATCACGATGGCCGAGGACATCGGCATCGGCGGGCGCGCGGGCTACTACGACGGCATCGGCGCGGCCCGTGACGTGATCCAGAACCACCTGCTCCAGCTGATGGCCCTGGTCGCCATGGAGGAGCCGATCTCCTTCGACTCCGAGAACCTCCGCGCCGAGAAGCTCAAGGTCCTGCGCAGCATCACGCTGCCGCGCCGGCTGGACCTGACGACGGCGCGCGGGCAGTACGCCGAAGGCTGGTCCGGCGGTGTCAAGGTGCCCGGTTTCCTCCAGGAGGACGCCATCCGCCCGCGGTCCACGACCGAGACGTACGCCGCCGTCACCCTGCACGTCGACAACCGGCGCTGGGCGGGCGTGCCGTTCTACCTGCGCACGGGCAAGCGGCTCGGCCGACGCGTCACCGAGGTGGCCATCGTGTTCAAGCCGGCGCCGCACCTGCCGTTCTCGGCCAACGCGACCGAGGAGCTCACCCGCAACGCCCTGGTGATCCGCGTGCAGCCCGATGAGGGCACCACGCTGCGGTTCGGCGCCAAGGTCCCGGGCACGGCCATGGAGATCCGCGACGTCAACATGGACTTCGCCTACGGCGGGTCCTTCGTGGAGGCCAGCCCGGAGGCCTACGAACGCCTGATCCTCGACGTGCTCCTGGGCGACCCGCCGCTCTTCCCGCACCACGAGGAGGTCGAGCAGTCGTGGAAGATCCTGGACCCGATCCTCGACTACTGGGAGCGCAAGGGTCACCGCCCCGAGCAGTACCCGTCCGGCGGCTGGGGACCGACGTCGGCCGACTCGATGCTCAAGCGTGACGGACGCACCTGGCGGAGGCCCTGATGATCGAGCTCACCAACACGACGTCCTCCGAGATCGCCTCGGCCTTCGTCCGGGACCGGATCCGTGCCGGCAGCCCGGCCATGGGCATGGTGCTCACCCTCATCGTGGTGGCCGACGACGAGGACGCCGAGGAGGCCATGGCCCACGCGCGGGCGGCGTCGAAGGAGCACCCCGCACGCGTCCTGGGAGTGGTCCTCGGTGACGGCCGTGGCGCGCCCCAGGTGCACGCCCAGGTCGGGATCGGCCAGGGCTGGACCGGCGAGACCGCGATGATCTGGCTGCGCGGCGAGGTGGTCAAGCACCCCGACTCCGTGGTCCTGCCGCTGCTGCTGCCCGACTCCCCCGTGGCGATCTGGTGGGCCGGCAACGCCCCGATGGACCCCGCGGGCGACCCGCTCGGTGCGTTGGCCCAGCGCCGGATCACCGACGCGGCGGGCGTGACGCGCGGCAAGCAGCAGGCGATGCACACCCTGTGCGCGGCCTACGCCCCGGGCAACACCGACCTGGCCTGGACCCGCCTCACTCCGTGGCGGGCGCTGCTGGCCGCGGCCCTGGACCAGTACCAGCTGCCGGTCACCTCGGCCACGGTCACGGCCGAGCGGATCAGCCCGTCGGCCGACCTGATGGCGGTCTGGCTGCGCGAGCGGCTCAAGGTGCGCGTGGAGCGGAAGAGCTCCAGGGGCCCGGGCATCACCGAGATCGTGCTGGAGACCAAGAAGGGCCCGATCCGGATCACCCGTCTCGACGGCAAGCTCGCGACGATCTCCTCCCCCGAGCGCCCGGACCGGCCGATCGCCCTGAAACGGCTGGAGATCCCGGCCCTGCTGGCCGAGGAGCTCCGGCGGCTCGACGAGGACGACGTGTACGCCGACGTGGCGAAGGCCTTCGCGAAGAAGAGGCTGGCGTGACCGGATCGTCGGGGCACCCGTCCCCGCGGATCGAGGTGCACGTGGATGCCGCCGACCTGGCGACGTCCGTCGCGGGCGAGCTCATCGCCCGTATCGAGGACGCCCAGGCCCGCGGCGAGGTGCCGCACATCGGCCTCACCGGCGGCACCATTGCGATCAAGGTGCACGAAGAGCTGGGCCGGATGGGCCCGGACTCCGACGTGGACTGGCGCCGCGTCGTGCTGTGGTGGGGCGACGAGCGGTTCGTGGCCGCCGACTCCCCCGACCGCAACGACGGCCAGGCGATGGCGGCGTTCGACGGGCGGCTGCCCTTCGACCCGGCCAACGTCCACGCGATGCCGTCGACCGACGATGCGGCGTCCGTGGACGAGGCTGCGACGGCGTACTCCGCCACGGTCCGCTCCGCCGGGGCCGGCTTCTTCGAGGTGCTGATGCTCGGCGTGGGGCCGGACGGGCACATCGCGTCGCTGTTCCCGGGGTCCTCCCAGCTGGACGCCACCGACGCCATCGCCGTCGGCGTCACCGACTCGCCCAAGCCGCCGCCGGAGCGGGTCACGCTGACCTACGAGGCGATGGACCGCTGCCGCTCCGTGTGGTTCCTGGTCAGCGGCGCGGAGAAGGCCGACGCCGTCGCCCGCGCACTTGCGGAAGGTACGGACAAGCACGAGATCCCGGCCGTCGGCGTCTCCGGCGAGCTGGAGACCATCTGGTTCCTCGACCGGGCCTCCGCCTCCACGCTCTAGTCACCGACGAGGAGCGAGCCCGTCGTGGTCGGGCAGCTCGGGGCCGCCGACGGCGCGCACCTTGCTCATGCCCGTCTGACCCCTCTTCCCTCGCGGTTCTCATCGGTCCAGCCGGTAGCGGTTCTCCACGACCTCGCGGCCCACTCCCGATGCGAACGCCGTCTTGCTGCTGATGAGCTCGAAGCCGGCCCGTTCCAACACGGTGGTGGAGCCGACGTTGTGGGCGGCGGCGCCGGCGTACAACGGCCGCGTCTGCTCGACCTGCAGGAAGGCCCGAAGCGCCGTCGACGCGATGCCGCGTCCCCAGCGGGCCGGGTCGATCCAGTAGGTGACCTCGCGATCGCCGTGCATCACGTAGCTGCCGATCGAGCCGGCGAAGCCGTCGTCGTCCTCGATGGCCAGCACCGTGCACTCCGGGTCGTCGCGGATCCGCGCCCGGTGCCGGTCGAACGCCTCCCGGTCGGACGGGTCCGTCCGCGTGAACGACGCCATCGCGATGGCCGCCGGGTCCTGCTCCCAGACGAAGAGGAGGTCGAGGTCCTCGTCTCCGATCTCTCGCAACCGCACGTCCATGCGCGTCACGCTAGCGGCGACCACCGACGCCCGTAGGTCCACGGTTGCCTCACCTGTGGACCAGGAGCAAGATGCGAGACGGCCGGCCGGCCGGCGGGCTGGGGATCGTACAAGGGGGGACCATGAAGATTCGGAAGTCCATGGCAGCGGCGGCTACCGCCGGCCTGTTGGGCGCGAGCGGCATGCTGCTGCCGGCCTTGGCGGGCGCTCAGAGCGCCACTCACACCCTGGAGTTCACCTCAGTGCAGGTGAAGAGCATCAGCTTCTCGAAGTCGTCCTTCGGCATCTCCGATGTGGATGTCGACAGCGCCGGTCACAAGATCGGATTCGACACTCTGAACGGTGTCTTCGACCCCAAGACCGGTGTCGTGAAGATCGACGCAGCGTTCGACACCACCGGAGGTTTCATGTACTTCCACCTGCACTCCACCTCCGAGACCACCTTTGCGGGCACGATGACTGGTGGTACCGGCAAGTTCAAGAACGTGGAGGGCACCCTCGTGGCCGAGAACCTCAACAGCTCGGGCACGAGAACTGCGGTGACCATCACGTACCACGGGTGAGCGCTCGCGACCGACCGAGCCCGCGGGCTGACTAGAAGACGACGTCCCCGGACTTGCGGCGGGAACGCAGCAGGGAGAGGGCCTCTTCGAGGATGTCCTTGGCCTCGGCGTCGGAGCGGCGCTCCTTCACGTAGGCGAGGTGGGTCTTGTAGGGCTCGATCCGCGGCGCCGGAGGCGGGTTGTCGGAGTCGAGCGACGCCGGAAGCCCGCACTTGGGGCAGTCCCACGACTCGGGGACCGTCGCCTCGATGGCGAAGGTGACCACCGAACGGTGTCCGTGCGAGCAGAAGTAGGTCACGGCCTGGCGAGGCGCGGCCTCACCGCGCTCGGCCTCACCCATGGGCCCAGCCCCGACCCGGGACCCACGGATTGCGTTTCCACCACCAGCCACTGTGAGTGACCCCTTTGCTTGTTCAGGTTCGCGCTTGTTGTCGGCCCTTGGCCCCCGCAGGCCGGGTGTTGCGGTGTTGCGCCCCGAGATGAGGTGAGGTTCGGCTCTAGTACGCCAGGATCAGACCCAGGGCGACGATGCACGCGAACCAGATGACACCGATGCCGATGGTCAGCCGGTCGAGGTTCTTCTCCGCGACGGAGGAACCTCCCAGAGAGCTCGACACCCCGCCGCCGAACATGTCCGACAGACCCCCGCCGCGTCCCTTGTGCAGGAGGATCAGGCCGATCATGAAAAAGCTCGCGAGCATGAGCAGAATGGTGAAGACGGTCGTCACAAGAGGAAAGCCTACGTCACGGATCTGTCACGGCCAGCAACGGCACGAGCGCTGACCAGACCGGTTCCGAGCAGGGTCACAGCTTGGGCATGTCGTAGAACCGGCAGATCCCGCCGAACTCGTCGGCCTGCAGGCTGGCACCGCCGACCAGGCAGCCGTCGACGTCCGCCTTCTCCATGATCCCGGCGACGTTCGCGGCCTTGACCGAGCCGCCGTACAGGACGCGTACGGCGTCCGCCGCGGCGTCGCCGTGCACCTCGCGAATGCGCTCGCGGATCGCCGCGCAGACCTCCTGCGCGTCGTCCGGGGTGGCCACCTCACCGGTGCCGATCGCCCAGACCGGCTCGTAGGCGACGACGAGGCCGCCGACCTGCTCGGCCGAGAAGCCGGCGAGGGACCCGTCGAGCTGGGCCAGCGTGTAGCTCACCTGGTCGCCCGCCTGCCGGATCGGCAGCGGCTCGCCGACGCAGACGATGGGCGTCATCCCACCGGCCAGCGAGGCCTTGGCCTTGGCGTTGACCAGCTCGTCGGACTCCTCGTGGTACTCGCGGCGCTCGCTGTGCCCGACCACCACGTAGCTGCAGCCCAGCTTGGTCAGCATCGCCGCGGAGATCTCGCCGGTGTAGGCGCCACCGTCGTGCGCGGACACGTCCTGCGCGCCGTACCCGATCGAGAGCCGGTCGCCGTCGACCAGCGTCTGCACCGACCGGATGTCGGTGAACGGCGGCACCACGACCACCTCGGCCTTGGCGTAGTCGTGCTTCTTGTCGGCGAGCGTCTGGGCGAGCTTCTGCACCAGGACGATGGCCTCCTGGTGGTTCAGGTTGCTCTTCCAGTTGCCGGCCATCAGAGGCGTGCGGGGCATGTTGCGTCCTTGCTTCAGGGGTCTCGTGACAGGCGCTGGCGCGCCTTCCCTCGACCAACGGTCAACGTTCCAGTACGGCGATCCCCGGGAGCTCCTTGCCCTCCAGGAACTCCAGGCTCGCGCCGCCGCCGGTCGAGATGTGGCCGAACGCCGCCTCGTCGAACCCGAGCTGGCGCACGGCGGCCGCGGAGTCGCCGCCGCCCACCACGGACAGTCCGGGCACCTTGGTCAGCGCCTCCGCCACCGCCCGCGTGCCCTCGGCGAAGGCCGCGGTCTCGAAGACGCCCATCGGGCCGTTCCAGAAGACGGTCTGCGCGTCCGCGAGGGCGGCCGCGAAGGCCTTGCCGGACTCCGGGCCGATGTCGAGGCCGAGGCTGTCGGCCGGGATCTCGTCGGCGGGTACGACGCGGGGCTCGGGCTCGCGGTCACCCGACGGGAACGCCGTGTCGACGACGATGTCGGTCGGCAGCAGGATCTCCACACCCGACTCCTTCGCCCGCTCCAGGTAGGACAGGCAGGTGTCGAGCTGGTCCTCCTCGAGCAGGCTCTTGCCGACCTCGTGGCCCTGGGCCTTGAGGAAGGTGAAGACCATCCCGCCGCCGATCAGCAGCTTGTCGGCCTTGCCGAGCAGGTTGTCGATGACGCCGAGCTTGTCGGAGACCTTCGAGCCGCCCAGCACCACGACGTACGGGCGTGCGGGGTCGACGGTGAGCCGGCGGAGCACGCCGATCTCCGCGGCCACGAGTCCGCCCATCGCGGAGGGGAGGCGCAGCGCGACGTCGTAGACCGAGGCCTGCTTGCGGTGCACCACCCCGAACCCGTCGGAGACGAACGCGTCGGCCAGGCCGGCGAGCTGGCCCGCGAAGGACGCGCGCACCTCGTCGTCCTTGCTGGTCTCGCCCGCGTTGAACCGGACGTTCTCCAGCACCGCGACCTGGCCGTCCTCGAGGGCGGCCACCGTCTCCTGGGCGCTCTCCCCCACCGTGTCGGTGGCGAAGGCGACGTGCTGGCCGAGCAGCTCACCGAGCCGCTCGGCCACCGGCCGCAGGGAGTACTTCGGGTTCGGCTCGCCGTCGGGTCGCCCGAGGTGGGCGACCACGATGACGCGGGCACCCTTCTCGGCGAGCGCCTTGATCGTCGGCACGCTGGCCTTGATCCGCCCCTCGTCGGTGATCGTGCCTGCGTCGAGGGGGACGTTCAGGTCGCTCCGGACCAGGACCTTCTTGCCCCGGAGGTCGCCCAATGACTGGTACTGCGAGTCGATGCCGGACATGAAGCGACTAGAGGGTCGCGCCGACGTGGGTGATCAGGTCCGCGAGGCGGTTGGAGTAGCCCCACTCGTTGTCGTACCAGCCGATGACCTTGACCTGGTTCCCGTTGACCTTGGTCAGCGGCGCGTCGAAGATGCACGACGCCGGGTCGGTGACGATGTCGGAGGACACGATCGGGTCGGTGGAGTACCTCAGGTAGTGACCGTCGGCGGCCTTCTCAACCGCCGCGTTGACCTCCTCGACCGTGGTCTCGCGCCCGGCCTCGAAGGTGAGGTCGGTGGCGGAACCGGTCGGCACCGGCACGCGCAGGGCGAAGCCGTCGAGCTTGCCCTTCAGCTCGGGCAGCACCAGGCCGATGGCCTTCGCGGCGCCGGTCGAGGTCGGCACGATGTTGAGCGCGGCGGCGCGGGCGCGACGCGGGTCCTTGTGGATGTTGTCCAGCAGGTTCTGGTCGGCGGTGTAGGCGTGGATCGTGGTCATCAGACCCTTGACGATGCCGAACTCGTCGTTGAGCGCCTTGGCCATCGGCGCCAGGCAGTTGGTCGTGCACGACGCGTTGGAGATCACGTGGTGGCTGGCCGGGTCGTAGAGCTCGTGGTTGACGCCCATCACGATCGTGATGTCGTCGTTGGACGCGGGCGCGGAGATGATGACCTTCTTGGCGCCGGCGTCGATGTGCGCGTGCGCCTTGGTGGCGTCGGTGAAGAAGCCGGTGGACTCGACGACCACGTCGGCGCCGATGTCGCCCCACTTGAGGTTGCTCGGGTCGCGCTCGGCGAACGCCGCGATCTCCTGGTCACCGACGTTGATGCTCGTGTCGGTCGACGTCACGTCCGCGTCGAGCCGACCCAGGATCGTGTCGAACTTGAGCAGCAGGGCCAGGGTCTTGTTGTCGGTGAGGTCGTTGACCCCGACGATCTGGATGTCGGCGCCCCCTGATGCGTTGAGGGCGCGCACGGCGCGGAAGAAGTTGCGGCCGATCCGGCCGAAGCCGTTGATCCCTACACGAACGGTCATGGTGTGCTCCTTGGTCGGTGTCGCGGGCGTTCGGTCACCCGCCGGACTGAAGAGTCACGGGCGTTCAGTCACCCGCCGTTCGAGCCTAGCGGCAGGTTTCCGGAGGGGGCCGGGGCGTCCGAGGTACGGCGGAGTAACTTGCGCTACTCCTCGTCGGCGAGCATCTCCGGCGTCAGCGAGGCCTCGGTGTCGGGGATGCCGAGGTCCTCGGCGCGCTTGTCGGCCATCGCCAGCAGCCGGCGGATCCGGCCCGCGATGGCGTCCTTGGTGAGGACGGGATCGTGCAGCTGTCCGAGCTCCTCGAGCGAGGCCTGCTTGTGCTTGAGCCGCAGGTCGCCGGCCAGGCGCAGGTGGTCCGGCACGTCCTCGGCCAGGATCTCGAGAGCGCGCTCGACGCGGGCTCCCGCCGCGACCGCGGCGCGAGCCGACCGTCGGAGGTTGGCGTCGTCGAAGTTGGCCAGTCGGTTCGCCGTCGCCCGCACCTCGCGGCGCATCCGGCGCTCCTCCCAGGCCATCAGGGACTCGTGGGCGCCGAGGCGGGTGAGCAGCTCGCCGATGGCGTCGCCGTCGCGGATCACGACCCGGTCGACGCCACGGACCTCGCGGGCCTTGGCCTGGATGCCGAGCCGGCGGGCCACGCCGACGAGGGCCAGCGCGGCCTCGGGGCCGGGGCAGGTGACTTCGAGGGAGGAGGAACGGCCGGGCTCGGTGAGCGACCCGTGCGCGAGGAAGGCCCCGCGCCACGCGGCCACGGCGTCGCAGCCGCCGCCGGAGACGACCGCGGGCGGCAGGCCACGCACCGGGCGACCGCGCTGGTCGAGCAGACCGGTCTGGCGCGCGAGCGCCTCGCCCTCCTTGACGACGCGGACGAGGTACCGCGAGCCCTTGCGGATCCCGTTGCCCTGGACCATCGCGAACTCGGCCTGGTGTCCGTAGACCTCGGCGATGTCGTTGCGCAGACGCCGGGCCGCCGCGCCGGTGTCGAGCTCGGCCTCCACGACGATCTTCCCGCTGACGATGTGGAGCCCGCCGGCGAAGCGGAGCATGGTCGCGACCTCGGCCTTGCGACAACACGTCTTGGTGATCTGGGTGTTGGCGAGCTCCGCCTTCACCTGTCCGGTCATCGCCATGCCGCGAATCCTGCCACGCGCGTCAATCACCCTCGGCGGCAGCCGAACGGCCGGCGATCACGTCGTCGTACGCCGCCGCGAGCTTGACGGGGTCGTGCCGGGCGGACCCGTCGCCGGCGGCGATGTCGGCCAGCGCCAGCCGGGCGCCGACCGCCTTGACCGCGGTCTCGAGGGCTTCGCGGTCCGGGACGCTGGCCCGGTCGGCGAGCACGGTGTGGACCCGCAGGTCGGGGGCGTGCTCGAGCAGGGCCGCCAGGTGGTCGGCGGGCTCGAAGCCCGGGGTCTCGCCGTCCTGCGGCGCGAGGTTGAGCACCACGAGCACCTTGCCGCGGGTCTCGACCACCGCACGGCACAGCTCCGGGACGAGGAGGTGCGGGATGACGGAGGTGTACCAGGAGCCCGGGCCGAGGACGACCCAGTCGGCGGCCCGGACGGCCGACACGGCCTCCTCGCAGGTCGCGGGGTCCGGCGGGTCCAGGGCCACGGACTGGATGGTGCCGCCGCTGGTGGCCACCTCGACCTGACCGCGGACGGTGGAGACCTCGTCGGGGGCGGCCGGGTCGACGCCGCGGATCTGCGCGGTCATCACCAGCGGGGTCAGCGCCATCGGCAGCACGCGTCCGGACGCCCCGAGCAGCCGGCCGACCCAGTCGAGCGCACTGACGTGGTCGCCGAGCTGCTCCCAGAGGGAGACGATCAGCAGGTTGCCGACCACGTGGCCGCGCATGTCACCGTCGCCGGCGAACCGGTGCTGGAGGACCTCGGCCCACGTTCTGGCCCCACTCGTCGTCGCCGCACAGGGCGGCCAGCGCCATCCGCAGGTCGCCGGGCGGCAGCACGCCGAACTCCTGACGTAACCGGCCCGACGAGCCCCCGTCGTCGGCGACCGTCACGACCGCGGTCAGGTCGTCGACGACGCGGCGCAGGGCCGCGAGCGAGGCGTACAGCCCGTGGCCGCCGCCGAGCGCGACAACCTGCGACACCTCACTCCCGCCCGAGGTCGCGGTGGATGGCCGCCACGTCGTAGCCCGCGTCGGCCAGTCGCCGGGAGATCTCCTGGGTCATCGCGACGCTGCGGTGCTTGCCGCCGGTGCAGCCGATGGCAATGGTCATGAAGCGCTTGCCCTCGGCGAGGTAGCCCATGGCGACCCCTTCGAGCACGGGCAGGTACGCCGCCAGGAACTGGACCGCGCCGGGCTGGCCCCTCACGTAGTCGGCCACGTCGGGGTCCAGGCCGCTCTTGGGGCGCAGCTTGGGCTGCCAGTAGGGGTTCGGCAGGAACCGCATGTCGGCGACGAAGTCGGCGTCGGCGGGGATGCCGTACTTGAAGCCGAAGCTGATCACGTTGATCTGGAGGCGGGTGGCGTCCGGGTCGCCGAACGACTCGCGGATCCGTGCGGTCAGCTGGTGGACGTTGAGGTTCGAGGTGTCGATGACGAGGTCCGCGTCGCTGCGCAGCTCGGCCATCACGGTGCGCTCGCGCTGGAGGCCGTCGAGGAGCCGGCCGGTGCCCTGGAGCGGGTGCGGGCGACGGGCGGCTTCCTGGCGGCGTACGAGCACGTCGTCGGTGGCGTCGAGGAACAGCAGGGAGGTGTGCCGCCCGGTGGCACCACGGGCGAGGTTCGCGTGCAGGGACTCGAAGAAGGAGCCGGACCGCACGTCGACCACGACGCCGATGCGCTGCTCGGGACCACGGGTGTCGTCGACGAGTCGCACCACCTCGCGGAGCAGGCCGGGCGGCAGGTTGTCGATGACGTAGAAGCCGATGTCCTCCAGCTCCTTGGCCGCGGTGCTGCGGCCGGCACCGGTCATGCCGGTGACGACGACCAGCTCGCCCGCCTCGTCGTCGAAGGAGCTCATGGTCAGCCCTCCTCGATCTCGCCGGTCGCGGTGTTCACGGACACAGTCTTGCGGCTGGACTGGTCGACCGCAGCCTTGATGGCGATCGCGGTGCGGTCGCCGATGCCGGGGACCTGGGCGATCTCGGCGATCGTCGCGGCTCGCAGCTTGCGCAGGGAGCCGAAGTACTTGAGGAGGGTCTTGCGTCGCACCTCACCCAGGCCGGGCACGTCGTCGAGGAGGCTCTCGACCATCGACTTGCTGCGCCGGGACCGATGGTGGGTGATCGCGAAGCGGTGCGCCTCGTCGCGGACCCGCTGGAGGAGGTACAGCGCCTCGCTGGACCGCGCCAGGATGACCGGGTCCTCCTGGCTCGGGACCCAGACCTCCTCGAGCCGCTTCGCCAGCCCGCAGACCGGGATGTCGTCGATGCCGAGCTCGTCGAGCGCCCGCTGCGCGGCGGCCACCTGGGGCGGGCCGCCGTCGACGACGACGAGCCCCGGGGCGTAGGCGAACTTGCGGGGCCGGCCGGTCTCGGGGTCGACGAGCATCGGGCCGTTCTCGGTCGCCACCTCCGTCGAGCGCGCCTGCTCGTCGAGCAGGCGCCGGAACCGCCGGGTGATCACCTCGTGCATCGAGGCGACGTCGTTCTGGCCGTCGACCCCCTTGATCACGAACCGGCGGTACTCGCTCTTGCGGGCGAGACCGTCCTCGAAGACCACCATCGAGGCGACCACCTCGGTGCCCTGGAGGTTGGAGATGTCGTAGCACTCGATGCGCAGGGGTACGTCGTCGAGGCGGAGCGCGACCTGGATCTCCTCGAGCGCCTGGTTGCGCGCCGTCAGGTCCGAGGCCCGCTTGGTCTTGTGCATCACCAGCGCCTGGCCGGCGTTGCGGGCGACGGTCTGCTGGAGGCTCTTCTTGTCGCCGCGCTGCGGCACGCGGATCCGCACCCGGCTGCCGCGGATGTCGCTCAGCAGGGCCTCGATCGTCTCGGGGTCCGGCGGCAGGTGCGGGACGAGGATCTCGCGCGGGATGTCGTCACCGTCGGCGCCGCCGTAGAGCTGGAGCAGGAAGTCCTCGACCAGCTCGGCCGTGCCGCCCTCCTCCACGCGGTCGGCCACCCAGCCGCGCTGGCCGCGGATCCGGCCGCCCCGGACGTAGAAGATCTGGACCGCGACCTCGAGCGGGTCCTCGGCGAGCGCGATGACGTCGGCCGAGGTGCCGTCGCCGAAGACGACCGCCTGCTTCTCCAGCGCCTTGTCGAGGGCGCCGAGGTCGTCGCGGAGCCGGGCCGCCCGTTCGTAGTCCTGGGCCTCCGACGCGGCGTACATGTCGCGCTTGATGCGCTTGACGAAGGCGTTGGTGTTGCCGCCGATGAAGTCGCAGAAGTCGTCGACGATCTCGCGGTGCTCTTCGGGACTGATGTTGCCGACGCAGGGGGCCGAGCACTTCTCGATGTACCCCAGCAGGCACGGCCGGCCGATCTGCCCCGACCGCTTGAACACGCCGTTGCTGCACGAGCGCATCGGGAAGACGCGGAGCAGCTGGTCCACCGTCTCGCGGATGGCCCACGCGTGGCTGTAGGGGCCGAAGTACTTGGTGCCCTTGCGCTTCGCGCCGCGGCCCACCATCACTCGCGGGAACTCCTCGCCGACGGTCACCGCCAGCCACGGGTAGGACTTGTCGTCGCGGTACTTGACGTTGTAGCGCGGGTCGAACTCCTTGATCCAGGAGTACTCCAGCTGGAGCGCCTCGACCTCCGTGCGCACCACTGTCCACTCGACGCTGGCGCCGCTGGCGACCATCGCCGCCGTGCGCTGGTGCAGGCCCATCGGGTCCTGGAAGTACGACGAGAGCCGGGCCCGCAGGTTCTTCGCCTTGCCGACGTAGATGACCCGCCCGCGGGCGTCCCGGAACCGGTAGACCCCCGGCTGCGTCGGGATCGACCCCGGCGCCGGGCGGTAGTCGGTGGTGGGTCGCCTGGGCACGCTCCAACCCTACGGTCGTGCGGGGACAGGTCGACCGCTGGGCGAGGAGACCCTCAGGCGAGGATGACCTGGCCGCCCTTGACGGTGATCTGCTGCTCGGCGAGCGGCTGGGTGGCGGGGCCGTTGACGACCGAGCCGTCCACGATCGAGAACGCGCTGCCGTGACAGTTGCAGTTGATGTCGCCGTCGGAGACCGAGCTGACGAGGCAGCCCTGGTGGGTGCACACCGCGGTGAAGCACTTGAACTGGCCCTCGGTCGGCTGGGTGACGACGACCCGCTGGTCGTTGAAGATCGCGCCGCCACCGACCTCGATGTCCGAGGTCGCGGTCAGGGGGCCTGAGCCGCCGCTCCCGGTGTCGGTGGCCGTGGAGTCGCCGCCGCCGGAGCAGGCGGCGAGGACGGGTACGCCGATCCCCACCGTGGCCGCGCCGGCGAGCGCACGGCGGCGGGACAGGTGGGGCTGGTGCGTGGGGACAGACATGGCGGAGGTGGTCCCGTCGTCGGAGATCGTTACTTCTTCAACCGTAGAGGGGGTGGCGCGCGGAACCCACTGTCCAGTGGTCCTAGGACCACACTCACAGCGAAGTCTCAGGCCCGGACGGGGGTCAGGCCGACTTGCGGGCCGCCCTGCGCGCCGGCGCCTTCTTCGCCGCGACCTTCTTGGCCGCGACCTTCTTGGCGGGAGTCTTCGTGGCCGGAGCCTTGCGGGCGCGGCGCAGGGGCTTGGGCTGCTCGGCCTCGCGGCCCTCGAGCAGGGGCTTGAGGAAGTGTCCGGTGTAGGACTCGGGGTTGTCGGCCACGTCCTCGGGGGTGCCCTCCGCGATCACCATGCCGCCTCGCGAACCTCCCTCGGGACCCATGTCGATGAGCCAGTCGGAGGTCTTGATGACGTCGAGGTTGTGCTCGATCACCAGCACGGAGTTGCCCTGGTCGACCAGGCGTCCCAGCACGAGCAGGAGCTTGCGGATGTCCTCGAAGTGGAGGCCGGTCGTCGGCTCGTCCAGCACGTAGACCGTGCGGCCCGTGGACCGCTTCTGGAGCTCCGAGGACAGCTTGACCCGCTGTGCCTCGCCGCCGGACAGCGTGGTGGCGGGCTGGCCGAGCCGGACGTAGCCCAGCCCGACCTCGACGAGCGTCTTCATGTGCCGCGCGATCGCGGGGATCGCGGCGAAGAAGTCGACGGCCTCCTCGATGGGCATGTCGAGGATCTCGGCGATGGTCTTGCCCTTGTAGTGCACCTCGAGCGTCTCGCGGTTGTAGCGGGCTCCGTGGCAGACCTCGCACGGGACGTAGACGTCCGGGAGGAAGTTCATCTCGATCTTGATCGTGCCGTCACCGGAGCACGCCTCGCAGCGACCGCCCTTGACGTTGAAGGAGAAGCGGCCCTGCTGGTAGCCCCGCATCTTGGCCTCGGGCGTGGAGGCGAAGAGCTTGCGGACGTGGTCGAAGACCCCGGTGTAGGTCGCCGGGTTGGACCGCGGGGTCCGGCCGATCGGCGACTGGTCGACGTGGATCACCTTGTCGACGTGCTCGACCCCGGTGATCGTCTGGTGCCGCCCCGGGACGGCCCGGGAGTTGTAGATCTGCTTGGCCAGCGAGGTGTAGAGGATGTCGTTGACCAGGGAGGACTTGCCCGAGCCGGACACCCCGGTCACCGACACGAACAGGCCGAGCGGGAACGCCACGTCGATGTTGCGCAGGTTGTTGGCCTTGGCGCCCTTGACGGTGAGCTCGCGGCCGGGCGTGCGGGGGCGCCGCACGGCCGGCACGGGGATCTCGCGGCGGCCGGAGAGGTACTGCCCCGTCATCGAGTCGCGGTGGTCCAGCAGCCCCTGGACGGAGCCGGAGTGCACGACCTGGCCGCCGTGCTCGCCGGCCCCCGGGCCGATGTCGACGACCCAGTCGGCGCTGCGGATGGTGTCCTCGTCGTGCTCGACGACGATGAGGGTGTTGCCGAGGTCCTTGAGGCGGATCAGGGTCTCGATGAGCCGCTGGTTGTCGCGCTGGTGGAGCCCGATCGACGGCTCGTCGAGGACGTAGAGCACGCCGACCAGGCCCGCACCGATCTGGGTGGCCAGCCGGATGCGCTGGGCCTCGCCACCCGACAGCGAGCCCGACGGGCGGTCGAGGGAGAGGTAGTCGAGACCGACGTCGAGCAGGAAGTTGAGCCGCTCGAGGATCTCCTTGAGCACCCGCTCGCCGATCTGCCGTTCCCGCGAGCTCAGCTCCACGGTGCGGAGGTAGCCGGCGCACTCGTTGATCGGCAGGGCGCAGACCTCGGCGATGTTCTTGCCGCCGCGGTCCTTGTCGCCCAAGGTGACCGCCATCGACACCGGCTTGAGGCGGCTGCCGTCGCAGACGGGGCACGGCACCTCGCGCATGAAGCCCTCGAACCGGTCGCGGCTCACGTCGGACTCGGCCTCGCGGTGGCGGCGCTCGATGTAGCGCTGCACACCCTCGAACTCGGCGTAGTAGGCCCGCTCGCGGCCGTAGCGGTTGCGGGAGACGACGTGGACCTTGGTCGGGTGCCCGAACAGGAGGGACTTCTGCCCCTTGGCCGAGATGTCCTCCCAGGGCGTGTTGAGGTCGAAGCCGAGCTCCTTGCCGAGGGCGTCCATCAGCTTGAGGAAGTAGTCGGCGACGTGGGCCTGGCTCCACGGCTGGATGGCGCCCTCGCCGAGGGTCGCCTGCGGGTCGGGGACGACCAGCTCCGGGTCGACCTCCATGCGGGTGCCCAGCCCGTGGCACTCGGGGCACGCGCCGAAGGGCGAGTTGAACGAGAACGACCTCGGCTCGAGCTCGTCGGTGTCGATCGGGTGGTCGTTGGGGCACGACATCTTCTCGGAGAACTTCTGCTCGCGCCCCGGGTCCTTGGGGTCGAGGTCGACGAAGTCGAAGACCACCAGGCCGGCCGCCAGGTTGAGCGCGGTCTCGACCGAGTCGGTCAGCCGGCGCTTGGACGACGGCTTCACCGCGAGGCGGTCGATGACCACCTCGATCGTGTGCTTGCGCTGCTTGTCGAGGGTCGGCGGCTCGTCCAGGGCATAGATCTCGCCGTCGACCCGGGCCCGCGAGAACCCCTGCGTCTGGAGCTGCCGGAAGAGCTCGACGTACTCACCCTTGCGACCCCGGATGACCGGCGCGAGCACCTGGAACCGGGCGCCGTCCTCCATCGCCATCACCCGGTCGACGATCTGCTGGGGCGTCTGCCGCTCGATCGGGGCGCCGCAGGTCGGGCAGTGCGGCCGCCCGGCGCGGGCGTAGAGGAGGCGGAGGTAGTCGTAGACCTCGGTGATGGTGCCGACGGTGGAGCGAGGGTTCTTCGACGTGGACTTCTGGTCGATGGACACCGCGGGTGAGAGCCCCTCGATGAAGTCGACGTCGGGCTTGTCCATCTGGCCGAGGAACTGGCGGGCGTAGGCAGAGAGCGACTCGACGTACCTCCGCTGGCCCTCGGCGAAGATCGTGTCGAAGGCGAGCGAGGACTTGCCCGACCCCGAGAGACCCGTGAAGACGATCAGGGAGTCGCGCGGGAGGTCGAGTGAGACGTCCTTGAGGTTGTGCTCGCGAGCGCCTCGGATGATGAGCTGATCTGCCACGTCCGTCACCCTATGACGGGGCTCCGACACCCCTCGGATCGTTCACCCTTTGGGGGCAGGATGGGCACCATGGACGACCTCGACCCCCAGGCCCAGTTCGCGCTCCTCCCGGACGCCAGCCAGCGACTGGTGAGGACGGTGGACGGGCTCGACGAGGAGGGGCTGGCGGCGCCCAGCGGGCTGCCGGAGTGGACCCGCGCCCACGTCGTCGCCCACCTCGCGCTCAACGCCGAGGCGCTGGCCCTCGTCCTCGAGAGCAGGATCGCGGGCGATCCGGCCCCCATGTACCGCTCCGACGAGGCCCGGGACGCCGACATCGAGGAGCTGGCGACCGGTGACCACGGGGAGCTGCGCGAGCGGCTGATGGTCGGCACCAGCCTGGTCGCGGACGCCGTGGACCACTTCCCGGACGAGTGGTGGGGCGAGACCTTCGAACGTACGCCGGGCGGCCGCGCGATGCGGTACGCCGCCATCCCCGGCATGCGGCTGCGGGAGGTGGAGATCCACCACGTCGACCTGGCGGCCGGGTTCTCCCCGACCGGCTGGTCCGACGCCTTCTCCGCGCACCTGATCACGGCGATGGCCAAGCGCCGGCCGACCGACGAGTCGTTCCGGGTGCTCGCCACCGACCTGGCCCGCACGTGGGAGATCGGGGACGACCCCGACGAGACCACCGTCAGCGGCCCGGCCGGCGACCTCGCCTGGTGGCTGACCGGGCGGACACCGGCCGAGTCGCTGACGTGCAGCACCGGCGACCTCCCGCTCGTGAAAGCCTGGTGACATGACGTACACCGGAGAGGTCGCCCCCGGCGGCCCGGCCGACACCCGCGAGGCCGGCGACCTGGTCATCACCAAGGTCGCGGTCGACGAGGAGATGTCCAACAACTGCTACCTCCTGCGCTGCGCCTCCACGGGCGACCAGGTGCTCATCGACGCGGCGGCCTCGCCGTCGGTCCTCCTCGACCTGATCGGCGACGGCGGGCTCACCCACGTCGTCACCACCCACCAGCACTGGGACCACCACCGCGCCCTGTCCGACGTGGTCGCGGCCACCGGCGCGCAGGTCGTCGCAGGAGGGCCCGACGCCGAGGCGATCACCGAGCAGACCGGAGTACCGGTCACGACGTCGGTCGAGGACGGCGACACGATCCCTGTCGGCTCGTGCTCGCTGCGCGTCATCCGGCTGACGGGCCACACGCCCGGCTCGATCGCGCTCCTCTTCGACGACGGCTCGGGGTCGCCGCACCTCTTCACCGGTGACTCGCTCTTCCCCGGCGGTGTCGGCAACACCCGCGGCGACGCCGCGAACTTCACCTCGCTCCTCGACGACGTCGAGGCGAAGGTGTTCGCGACGCTCCCCGACGAGACCTGGTTCTACCCAGGCCACGGCGGCGACTCGACGCTCGGCGAGCAGCGTCCGCACCTGGCCGAGTGGCGGGAGCGGGGCTGGTGACCGTGGCTCGGCGAGACCCCGACACACACCGGGTCTCGACACGCCTCGCCTAGCCGCTCGGCGACCGCGATGCCGTCCGGGTCGACCGGCGGGCTCGCTCCCGCCGGCGGGGAGATCGCCGTCACCGGCACGTCGCCCGGCAGGCCGTCGGCCGCCCACGGCGGCGCGAGCACCGCGAAGGCCAGGGCCGCCATCACGACCACGAGCGCGAGGACCCGCCGACCCTGCATGACGACATACTGGCCCCCGTGGACCGCCCGCGCGACGACTTCGACGCCCGGGTGGACCGGTGGCGGCCCGACCTGACGGCGGCGCTGACGCGGCTCTACGACGACCCCGACGCCGTCGCGGACCGCCTGCTCGACATCGCCGGAAAGGCCAGCGACGCCCGCCCGGCCGAGCTGCGCGACCTCGACCGGCGGCGGCTGGACGAGCCCGACTGGTTCCAGCGCAGCGACGCGCTGGGCTACGCGGCGTACGCCGACCGCTTCGGCGACACCCTCAAGGGTGTCGCGCAGCACGTCGACCACCTGGCCGATCTGGGCGTCACCTACCTGCACCTGATGCCCCTGCTGACCCCGCGGCCGGCGCCGAACGACGGCGGGTACGCCGTCGCCGACTACACCCGGGTACGCGAGGACCTCGGCGACGCCGACGACCTGCGCGAGCTCGCCACGACGCTCCGCGACGCCGGGATCAGCTTGTGCATCGACCTGGTGCTCAACCACACGGCGCGCGAGCACGCCTGGGCCCAGGCCGCCCGTGCCGGCGACGCGGCGAAGCGGGACTACTACCTCGTCTACCCCGACCGCCACGAGCCCGACCGGTACGAGCAGTCGCTGCCGGAGGTCTTCCCGGACTTCGCGCCCGGCAACTTCACGTGGGACGACGGCCTCGAGGGATGGGTCTGGACGACGTTCAACGACTACCAGTGGGACCTCAACTGGGCGAACCCGTCGGTGCTCTGCGAGTTCGCCGAGATCCTGCTCGGCCACGCCAACCGTGGCGTCGAGGTCTTCCGGCTCGACGCCATCGCCTTCCTCTGGAAGCGGATGGGCACCAACTGCCAGAACCAGCCGGAGGTGCACGACCTCACCCAGGCGCTGCGCACCGTCGTCCGGATCGCCGCACCGGCGGTGCTGTTCAAGGCCGAGGCGATCGTGGGGCCGGCCGACCTCCCGGGTACCTGGGCACCGGCCTGCACACCGGCAAGGTCTCCGACCTCGCCTACCACAACAGCCTGATGGTGCACGTCTGGTCGATGCTCGCCTCGGGGGAGGCGACGCTGGCCAGCACCGCGCTGCAGAGCCTCCCGCAGCCGCCGGCGACCACGTCCTGGGTCACCTACCTGCGCTGCCACGACGACATCGGCTGGGCCATCGACGACGGCGACGCCTGGCGGGCCGGCGTCGACGGGTTCGCGCACCGGCGCTTCCTGTCCGACTGGTACGCCGGCGCGTTCCCCGGCTCCTGGGCGCGCGGCCTGGTCTTCCAGGAGAACCCCGCCACCGGCGACCGCCGGATCAGCGGGTCCCTGGCCTCCCTGGCCGGGCTCGAGTGCGAGGACCCCGGCGCCGTCGACCGGATCCTGCTGGCCCACGCCATCGTCCTCTCGTTCGGCGGCCTCCCGGTGCTCTGGATGGGCGACGAGCTCGGCCTCCTCAACGACCGGGGCTGGGCCGACGACCCGGCCCACGCCGCCGACAACCGGTGGGTGCACCGCCCCCGGATGCCGTGGCCGGTCCCGACGGAGACCCACGGCATCCGCGAGGGGCTCGCGCACCTGCTCGCCGTACGTCGCTCGCTCCCCCACCTGCACGCCGCGCACGCCACCGAGATCTGGGACCCGCGGGACCCGGCCGTCCTGCTCGTCGTACGCCGGTCCGCGCACGGTCCGCTGCTGGCCGCGGCCAACGCCTCCGACCGACCGGCCCGCGTGCCCCGCGACGTCTTCTACTGGCTGGGGATGGCCGCGAGCGACCTGCACGACCATCTCACCGGCCAGGGGCCGCGAGTTCGACGGCGACGCGATCACTCTGGCGCCGTACGCCGCCGCGTGGCTGACCGCCTGATCCTCACCGGTCTCTTGACGGGCGCTGGCGCGCTCTCCTCGACCAGCGGGTACCTTCTCGCCGTGTCCGCGCTGATCCCGGTCGTCTTCGGCGGCTTCCTCGCCCTCGTCGCCGTCGTGGCGTTCGTCGGGTGGCTCCAGGCCAAGCGGCGCCGCGAGGGCATGGCGGCCTACGCCGCGTCCCGCGGCTGGACCTACGTCGAGGACGACCCGAGCCTCCTCGACCGCTTCGAGGGGGCGCCGTTCGGCGAGGGCCACGACCGCCGGGCGTTCAACGTGCTGCGGGGCACCGACCGCGACCGGCCCGCGGTCGTCTTCGACTACGAGTACGTCACGACGAGCACCAGCACGGACGCCGAGGGCCACACCAAGACCGAGGACCACACCCACTCGTTCTCCGTCGTGGCGGTCAACGCCGGCGCCGTCATGCCGGCCCTGTCGGTGACGCCGGAGGGCATGTTCTCGCGGTTCTTCGGCCGGCTGACCAACTCCGACATCGAGCTGGAGTCCGAGGACTTCAACCGGGCGTTCCGGGTCACCTGCCCCAACCGGCGCTTCGCCTCCGACGTCCTGCACCCGCGGATGATGGAGATGCTGCTGCAGTGGCCGGACCTGGCCTGGCGCTTCGACGCCGACTCGCTGCTGGCCGTCCGCGACGGCGGCCAGGACACCGCGGAGATCGAGGCCAAGCTCTCCGCCCTCGACGCGATCCTCGACCAGGTGCCGGACTTCGTCTGGAAGGAGGTGCGCGGCCGATGACGCCCGTCGCCTGGGTCGTGACCGGACTCGTCGTCCTGCTGCTGGCGAGCCTGCTCGTCATGTACAACCGCTTCGTGCGCCAGCGCACGCTCGTCGACGAGTCCTGGGGCGGCATCGACGTCGAGCTCACGCGCCGGCACGACCTGATCCCCCAGCTGGTGGAGACGGTGAAGGGGTACGCCGCGCACGAGCAGGCCCTGCTCACCCGCCTGGTCGAGGCACGGGAGGCCGCCGGCGCGCACCACGACGACTCCCCCGCCCGGCGCCAGGGCTACGAGCAGTCCCTCGGTGGCGCGCTCCAGCAGGTGCTCGCCCGCGTGGAGGCCTACCCGGACCTCAAGGCGAGCCAGGGCTTCCTGGCGCTCCAGGAGGAGCTGACCAACACCGAGGACCGGATCGCGGCCAGCCGGCGCTTCTACAACGGCAACGTGCGGGCCTACAACACCCGCGTCCGTACCTTCCCCTCGAACCTCGTGGCCGCCGTCTTCGGCTTCCGGCCACGGGAGTTCTTCGAGCTCAGCCAGGGGCCCGTGGGAGGCTGACGGCATGGCTGAATCCTCAACCACCCGTCCCGTCGTCGTCGTGGGCGGAGGACTGGCCGCCGGCACCGTCGTCACCGAGCTCCGCGAGGGCGGGTACGACGGACCGATCGCGGTCTACACCGACGAGGCCCATCCGCCGTACGAGCGCCCGCCGCTCTCCAAGGACTTCCTGCTGGACAAGGGTGCGCTGGCCGACGCGCTCGTCCACCCGGAGGAGTGGTACGCCGAGCACGCGGTCGACCTGCACACCTCGACCCCGGTCACCGCGATCGACCCCGCGGCCCGCACGGTCACCGCCGGAGGCGAGGAGACGGCGTACTCGACACTCGTGCTGGCCACCGGCTCACGAGCCCGGCACCTGCCCCTCGCGGACGACACCGGGGCCGAGGTCCACTACCTGCGGCAGTGGGACGACGCCGAGCGGCTGCGTGCGGCGCTGACCGAGGGGTCGCGCCTCGCGATCATCGGCGGCGGCTGGATCGGGCTCGAGGTGGCCAGCGCCGCCCGCAAGCACGGCGTCGAGGTGACCATCCTCGAGATGGCACCGCAGCCCCTGCACGCCGTGCTCGGGGACCAGGTCGCCTCCCTCTTCGCCGACCTCCACCGCGCCCACGGCGTCGACCTGAGGACCGGCGTGAAGATCGGCGCCATCCGCCGCTCCGACACCGGCGGCGTCGAGCTCGAGGTCGACGGCGACACCGTCACCGTCGATCGCCTGGTCGTCGGCATCGGCGCCGCTCCGGACGTCTCGCTGGCCGAGGCCGCCGGGCTCACCGTCGACAAGCAGACGGGGGGCGTCCGCACCGACAGCCACCTGCGGACCAGCGCGGCGGACGTCTACGCGGCCGGCGACGTGGCCAACGCCGACCACCCCGTCCTCGGCCACCCCCTGCGCGTCGAGCACTGGGACACCGCCATCCAGCACGGCAAGGTCGTCGCCGCCAACATCCTGGGCAAGGACACCGCGCACGACGCGCTGCCGTACTTCTTCACCGACCAGTACGACCTCGGCATGGAGTACGTCGGCAACCCGGGCCCGGCGGGCTTCGACCGGGTCGTCGTCCGCGGCACGACGGGGGGAGACGACGGCGGCCAGTTCACCGCGTGGTGGCTGCGCGACGACGGGTCATCGGCCCGGGTCGTGGCGGGGATGCACGTCAACGACTGGGACGCCATCGACCAGGTCCGGCGCATCGTCGGGACCTCGGTGGACGCCGACCGGCTGGCCGACGACCAGGTGGACCTGGCCGACGTCTGATCGGCTCGCCGTACCCCGGTGCTTGCCACCGGAGGGGCAGGGAGGGAGAGTGTCCCGGGTTCCCCTTCTATCTCTCGGTTCCCTACTCGGATGAGGAGACTCATGTCTGCGTTGCCCAGCCCCACCCGGCTGATCAGTCGGCCGGGGGCTCGCCGGCTGGCCGGATGCGTGGCCGCCGGAGCCGTCGTGCTGACGACGGCCCTGGCCACGACGTCCCTGGCCTCGGCCACATCGGCCGGCCAGAGCGCCAAGCCCGGCACCACCCACGAACGCTCGACCGGACGGCCGGCGGAGTCCCGCGGCTTCTACGACGCCCGCAACGGGCAGTCGAGCACGGCCCGGGCCACGACCGCCCGCAACGCCAGCAAGGCCGCCGGCCGACTGCCGGCCAAGAAGCTGGCCGCGTCGCTGCCGGGGAAGGCCGTCTTCGACATCGACGGCACCACGGGCACCGTCCGCTCGCTGGCGCGCCTCGACGGCGCCCTCACCGGCCGGAGCAAGAGCCCCGCCAAGAAGGTCGCGCTGAAGTTCGTCAAGCACAACCACGCGGCCCTCGGCCTCACCACCGGCGACCTGAAGACGTTCAAGCTCAAGCGCGAGTACGTCGACATCGCGGGGACCCATCACCTCTACTGGATCCAGCGGATCGGCGGCCGCACGGTCTTCGGCAACGGCCTCACCGCGGCCGTCGCCAAGGACGGCAAGCTGCTGATGGTCGGCGGCTCCCCGGTGAGCAAGGCCAAGACGCCGGCTCCCGTCCAGCCCGAGATCTCCTCGGCCGCCGCCGCGATCGCCGACGCCCGGACCCGTCTGGGCGCGACCGACGACCTCGCCGGCAGCTCCGACCGGGCCGAGCAGGTCCTGTTCGTGACGGCGCACGGCTCGTACGTCGCCTGGGCCACCACCGTGATGTCCGTCGGCCGACCGGCGACCCAGGTCGTCGACGCGGCCAGCGGCCACCTGCTCTACCGCAACCCGCTCGGTGACGACGCGGCGGGCGAGGCCACCGGCACGGTGTTCCTCAACTACCCCGGCGCCAAGCACGGCGGATCGGCGCACCCGCTGAACTTCACCCGCCAGGGCTGGCTCCCGCGCGGGGCGAAGGTGCTCAAGGGCAACTACTCGCACACCTACTCCGACGTGAACGACGACAACAAGGCCAACCCGAGCGAGGAGGTGCACGTCGGTCCCGGCGGTCGCATCAACAAGGCGCTCAAGCCGTTCATGGTCAAGGGCATGTCCTTCTGCAAGCAGTTCCCCTGCTCGTGGAACCCCGAGAAGCCGTTCTCCTGGAAGGTGAACCGCGCCCAGAACGCCGCCCAGGTGTTCTCCTTCGTCAACCGCTGGCACGACCACCTGCTGGCCAAGCCGATCGGCTTCACCGAGGCGGCCGGCAACTTCGAGGACGTCAACTCCACCCGTCAGGGCAAGGGCCACGACGCGGTCCAGACCCAGACCATGGACGGCGCCTCGACCAACGGTGGCGTCCCGGACGGCGACCACGTCGACAACGCCAACATGAACACCCCGCCCGACGGCACGCCGCCGAGGATGCAGATGTACCTGCAGCACTTCTCCGGCACCGAGTACTCCGTCAACGGAGACCCCTTCCCGGCCAACAACACCGGCGACGAGGCCAACACCGTGTACCACGAGTACACCCACGGTCTCTCGAACCGCCTCGTGGTCGACGTCAACGGCAACAGCACCCTGGGCCCGATCCAGGCCGGCGCGATGGGCGAGGCCTGGAGCGACTGGTACGCCAACGACTACCTGGTGAGCCAGGGCCTGGAGGTCGACAAGAAGGGCAAGGCCGACATGGACATCTACGTCTATGACGGTCTCGGGGGCGCCTTCGTGCGCACCCAGGGCATGGACTGCACCCCGAAGTCCCCCGCCTCCGCGTGCCCGGGCGGCGCGACCGGACACGCCGGCGGTTACACGTACGCCGACTACGGCAAGGTCATCGGCCTGCCCGAGGTCCACGGCGACGGCGAGATCTGGGGCCAGACGCTGTGGGACCTCCGCGACAAGCTCGGCTCCCGCGTCTCCCTGAGCCTGGTGACCCGCGGCATGGAGCTCTCGCCGTCCAACCCGTCGTACCTCGACGTGCGCAACGCGATCCTGATCGCCGACACCGCGCTCAACAAGGGCCGGTTCCACCGGAAGATCTGGAGCGTGTTCGCCAAGCGCGGCATGGGCTTCTTCGCCGGTTCGCTGGGCGGCAACGACTCCGCGCCGGGCGCCAACACGAAGACCCCGCCGAAGAAGGTCGAGCGCGGCAGCCTCACGGGCGTCGTGACCGAGCTCGGCACCGGTCTCCCGGTGGCGGGCGTCCCGGTGACCCTGGCCTTCCAGGGTGAGGGCATCGCCAACCCGACGGCGGTGACCGGCGCCGACGGCCGCTACACCCTGGGCCCGGTGCCCGCGGGCACCTACACCAAGCTGGTCGTCAACGGGGCGGGCTTCGACCCGATCCGCGCGACGGTCCAGGTGGGCAAGACCACGACGACCCAGAACTTCTCGGTCCGTCGTGACTGGGCGGCCACCAGCGGTGGCGCCAAGGTGGCGGCGTTCAACGGTCCGGACTACACGCAGTTCGGCTGCGGTCCCGAGCAGGCCCTGGACACCTCCCAGGGCACCGGCTGGGGCAGCACCACCGGCGACAACAAGGGCACGCCCACCAACCAGTTCGCGCCCAAGTTCCTCACCGTGGACATGGGCCGGCGGGTGAACATCACCCAGTTCGGTGTCGACCCGACCGCCACGTGCGGTGACGGCGGCAGCGCCTCGACGGGCAAGTTCCAGATCGAGACGTCGGTCGACGGCGTCTCCTGGACCGTCGCCTACAGCGGTGAGTTCACCGAGGCCGACCGCGGCAAGCTGGTCCCGCTGACCCCGACCACGGGCGTCAACGGCGTGCAGTTCGTGAAGTTCAACATCCTGGGCAACCAGACCCCGGACTTCGCCAACAGCTGCCCGAACGGCGCCTTCGACGGGTGCTCGTTCACCGACCTCACCGAGCTCGAGGTCTACGGCACGGCCGCTCCGTAACACCTGTTCCACCTCGAAGGGGCGGGATACCCGGTGCACCGGGTATCCCGCCCCTTCTTGTGGGTTGCAACCCCCTGGAAGGTCCCGACACGCCCAGGAAGGTCGCGTCAGGGGACGTCGGCGATCAGGGCTCTCAGGACGGCGACGTGCGAGGTGACCGCCTTGCGGCCGCGCGTGGTGAGCGACACCCACGTCGTACGCCGGCCCTGGTGGACGCCCTTGCGCACCTTGACGTACCCCGCCTCGGACAGCGCCGAGAGGTGCTTGGAGAGCACGGAGTCGCTGACGTCCAGCCGGTCGCGGACCACCACGAACTCGGCCTCGGTCACGGCCGTCAGCATGGTGGCCAGCTTCAGGCGGGCCGGAGCCTGGAGGTGCGGATCGAGGTCCGCCATCAGCTCTGGGTCACCAGGAGCACCAGCCCCGCGGCCGCGAGGCCGACCAGCAGGGCCATCCACAGCGCCGACTCCGCGCGGCCGAGACGGGCGGGCTCCTTGCGGTAGGCGCGCAGCCAGCGACGGCCGCTGAGCACGTACAGCAGGCCGCCGGCCAGGGCGGCCAGCCCGGCCAGCCACCACAGGTCGCGCAGCGCCGCGACGTACGCCCCGACCAGCGCCGCGGCGTACCCGAAGGACGCCGTCATCGCCGACCCGAGGATGACCCGGCTGACGAAACCCTGCACGCGGACACCGTTCAGTCGCCGGAAGCGGACGATCTGCAGGACCGCGACCACGCCGAAGGCCAGGTTGCCCACGACCAGCACGGTCCGCGCCCAGGCGTGGTCCACGGTCAGCCCGACGACGCTGGAGGCGATCTGGACCGCCACCGCGGCACCGATCACGAGGTCGTAGCCGGGCGGCACCACGAGGTCGGCCGCCAGGTCGTCGCGGGCGCGCTCGGCGTCGTGCAGGGCGGCGGCGTCGGCGCCGTACTCACTTTCCATGTTGGAAAGCATGCCTCGAACTTTCCAATTTGGCAAGTAGATCCCGAGCCTCTGTCTGCAGAGGTAGGTCCACTCGTGAGGTCGAGACCCAGGGCAGATCCGGCGGTCCGCGCCGGCGGCCAGTGTTCAACCACGGCCAGCTCGGCCGGACCACTCGACGAAAGGCTCTCCCATGTCCTCCTCCTCAGCCGTACGACGACCGAGGCGCATCGCGCTGTCAGCGGTCGGCGCGCTCCTGGCCGGCGTCGCCCTCGGGGCCGTGTCCGCAGCCCCCACCGCCTCCGCCGTCGCGGTCGAGGCTCCGCCCGCGGAGGTCGGCGTCGCGACGCTGCAGCGGGGGCTCGACCAACTGGTCGAGGACGGCGCCCCGGGCGCACTGCTCTACACCTACGACCACGGCCACGTCACGGAGCTGCAGAGCGGGCTCGCCGACATCGCGGCCGAGAGACCGATGGGGCCGCAGGACAGGTACCGCATCGGCAGCCAGACCAAGACCTACGTCTCGACGGCGGTCCTGCAGCTGGTGGCCGAGCATCGCGTCGACCTGGCGGCCCCCGTGAGCCGTTACCTGCCCGGTCTGATGGGAGGCGCGCCGCGGCTCACCATCCGCCAGCTGCTCAACCACACCAGCGGTCTCTACGAGTTCAACGACATCCCCCGCGTCCTCGCCCCCTACCTCTCGGGGCATCTCGGGCACGTGTGGTCCCCACGGCGCCTCGTCCGTCTCGCCCTCACCTACGACCTGATGGCCCGCCCCGGCTCCGAGTACCACTACTCGAACACCAACTACCTACTGGCCGGGCTGGTCGTGCAGGCCGTGACCGGGCACCGGCTGGGCGACGTGCTCCGCCAGAGCGTGTTCGCACCGGCCGGGCTGACGTCGACGACCTTCACCCGGTCGCGGACGCTGCCCGCGCCCGCCGCGCACGGGTACTTCGTGTTCTCGGGCGACCAGCCCACCGACATCACGCCCCTCTACCCGTACCCGTGGGCGTCGGGAGCCGCTGTGTCGACCGCGCCGGACGTGGCCCGGTTCTACCGGAGCCTGCTCACCGGACGGCTGCTGCCACGACGTCTCCTGACGGCGATGCAGACGACGGTGGACGCGTCCGCCGAAGAGGGCCGGGGCACGCGGTACGGCCTGGGCCTGGAGAGCTTCACCACGCCCTGTGGGACGGCCTGGGGCCACGGGGGCAACTTCCCGGGCTACATCACCTACGTCTACTCCTCGCCGGACGGGCAACGCCAGAGCGTCCTGATGCTGAACGAGGACCCGTCCTCGCTCGCGCAGGCGGTCGGGCCCGACTTCATGCGGGTGCTGAACCAGTCGTTCTGCGGCTGACGCGTTCCCCGCGCCCCCGGCGATGTCTCGTCGGGGGCGCGCGGGCATCCAGGCAACGGCCGCCCACCTCGCCTCGGCACAATGAGCCCATGGCCACCCTGGACAGCTGGACGCAGGACCTCCACGAGAGCGCCGACGGCACCACCCGGCCGACGTACCGGAAGGGCACGGGTCCGGGCGTCGTCCTCATCCACGAGCTGCCCGGGCTGACGCCCAAGGTCGTGGACCTCGGCGAGGAGCTCGTCGCGGCCGGCTACACCGTGGTCATGCCGGTGATCTTCGGCCGGCCCGGCGTGGAGAAGTCCTTCCCGTCGCTCACGAGCTCGATGATCCAGGTCTGCACGAACGCCGAGTTCGTGAAGCTCGCCACGGGCAAGACCGCGCCGATCACCGACTGGCTGCGCAGCCTCGCCGGCGCGCTGCACGCCGAGCTCGGCGGTCCCGGCGTCGGTGCCCTCGGCATGTGCTTCACCGGCGGGTACGCCCTGGCGATGATGATCGACGACTGGGTCGCGGCGCCCGTCGTCGCGCAGCCGGCGGCGCCGTTCGCCATCGGCAAGAGGCGTGGCGCAGCCCTCGGCCTCTCCCCCGCCGACCAGGACGCGATGGTCGCCCGTGCCGAGGCGGGCTGCCCGGTCCTGGGCCTGCGGTTCGCCTCCGACAAGGCCGTCGGCTCCCGCTTCACCACGCTGAGCAACCTGCTCGGCGACAAGTTCATCGCGGTCGACCTGCCCGGCGAGGGACACAGCACCCTCACCGAGGAGCGGGACCAGGCCGCCGTCGACGCCCTGCTCGGGTTCCTCGGCAAGCAGCTGCGCGGGTGACGCCCCGTCTGCTGGCCCTCGCGCGTGCCGCGAAGGGCTTCATGCCGGACGACGAGGGGCTGGCCCTGCACGCCCTGGCCATCGAACGGCTGCCGCACGGCCCGGTGCTCGAGGTCGGCACGTACTGCGGCAAGTCGGCCGTCTACCTCGGCGCGGCCGCCCTGGAGGTCGGCGGCACGGTGTTCACCGTCGACCACCACCGTGGGTCCGAGGAGAACCAGGCCGGCTGGGAGCACCACGACACCTCACTGGTCGACGCCGACTCGGGGCGGATGGACACCTTGCCGACGTTCCGCCGGACCATCGAGGAGGCCGGGCTCGAGGGGCACGTGGTCGCGGTCGTCGGGCCGTCCCGGGTCGTCAGCGCGCACTGGCGCACCCCTCTGTCCCTCCTGTTCGTCGACGGCGGCCACGGCGAGCAGCCGGCCGCCGACGACTACGAGGGCTGGGCCCCGTGGGTGACGCCCGGAGGGCTGCTGGCCATCCACGACGTCTTCCCCGACCCGGCCGACGGCGGTCGGCCGCCGTACGAGCTGTACCTGCGCGCGCTCGCGAGCGGTGCGTACGCCGAGGACCGCGCGGCGGTGGGGTCGTTGCGGGTGCTACGCCGTACGTCGGGCGCGCCCGGCGACCCAGTCGGGTGACGCGCAGCCACAGGTGAGGCCCACCGGCTCGAACGCCGGCACCAGGGTCCGGCCGCGCACGAGGTCGGCGCCCGCCGTGGTGTCGGCGAGCGCGTCGGCGGCCAGGATCACCGCGGCCGCGGTGTAGGTCGAGTGCTCGGCGGGCCAGTGCACGTCGTCCGGGTAGACGTACCCGGTCCAGTAGCGGCCGTCGTCCTCGCGCAGGTGCTGCACGTCGGCGAACAGCCGCAGTGCCCGGTCGCGGTCGCCGATCGCCTCCAGGGCGAGCACCAGCTCGCAGGTCTCGGCGCCCGTCACCCAGGGGTTGGTGGCCACGCAGCGGATGCCGAGGTCCGGGACCACGAAGTCGTCCCAGCGCGCCGCGAGCAGCCGGTCGGCGGCCGGGCCGCGGACCGCTCCGCCCAGCACCGGGTAGTACCAGTCCATCGAGAACTGCGACTTGTCCAGGAACTGGTCCGGGTGCTCGGTGATCGCGTGCCGGAGCCGGCCGCCGGCCAGCTCCCAGTCCGGCTGGGGGTCGTCGACGAGATCGGCCAGCGAGACACCGGCCCGGAGCGCGTGGTGGACGCTGGACGACGCCGCGAGCAGCGCCTCCTCGTTGACCTGCGCCGGCCGGCCGTCGGACCACTCCTGCGCCCACGCCACGCCTCCGAAGGGCAGCTGGAGCGAGACCACCCAGTCCAGCGCGCGGCGCACCGCGGGCCAGCACCGGGCCACGAACGCCGCGTCGCGGCGTACCAGCCAGTGGTGCCAGACCGCGACCGCGAGGTAGGCCGACATGTTGGTCTCGCCGCTGGCGTCCTCGACCTCGCCGGCGACCAGCTTCATCGGCCACGAGCCGTCGGGGCGCTGGCGGGCCAGCGCCCACGCGTACGCGCGCTCGGCGGCCTCGTGCTCGCCCGCGACCGTCAGCGCCATCGCGGACTCGAGGTGGTTCCAGACGTCGGTGTGCGCACCGGTCGTCCACGGGATCGCCCCGTCCGGCTCCTGCATGGCCGCGATGGACGCGGCCGAGGCGGCCACCTCGCCGGGCGTGAGCATCAGGCGGGCTTGCGGAGGTAGAGGACCAGGCTCTTGCCGATGACCGGGTCGAGGACCCGCTCGGCCACCCGCGTGGTGCGCGGCTTCTTCATGATGTCCCAGACGAGCAGGCGGTGGTACGCCTTCACCGCCGGGTTGTCGTCGTTCTTCACGCCGACCGCGCACTTCAGCCACCAGTACGGCGCGTGCAGTCCGTGGGCGTACCCCTTGCCGAGGACCTCGAGGCCGGCGTTCTCGGCCTTGGTCGCCAGCTCCTTGTCGGTGTAGATCCGGATGTGACCGCCGGGGGTGTCGTGGTACTCCCGCGACAGCTGCCAGCAGACGATCTCGGGGAACCACCGCGGCACCGTGATGGCCATGGTGCCCCCGGGCCGCAGCACCCGGACCAGCTCCTCGATCGCCTGGATGTCGGCCGGCACGTGCTCGAGGATCTCGGCGGCGACGATCCGGTCGAACTCGCCGTCACCGAACGGCAGGGCCAGCGCGTCGCCCTCCTTGACGTCGGCCTCCGCGCCGTCGGGCACCTCACCCTCGGCCTTCATGGCCGCGAAGAGGTCGCGGACCTTGCCCAGCTCCTCGACGTCCTGGTCGAAGGCGATCACGTCCGCGCCGCGGCGGTACATCTCGAACGCGTGGCGACCGCCGCCGCAGCCCATGTCGAGCACGCGCTCGCCAGGCTGGAGGCCCAGCCGGTCGAAGTCAACGGTGAGCATCGATCTCCTCTTGGTATGCCGTCACGGTCGCCGCGGCGACCGCCCGCCAGCTGAACAGCTCCTCGACGCGGGCGCGACCGGCGGCGCCGTACCGCTCGCGCTTGGCCGGGTCGTCGATCAGGGCCGCGAGCGCGGCGACGAGGGCGCCCACGTCGCCCGGGGGCACCAGGTCCGCGCACAGCCCGTCCGGGCCGACGACCTCGGGGATCGCCCCGGCGTCCGACACCACGAGCGGCGTGCCGCACGCCATCAGCTCGGCGGTGGGCAGCGAGAACCCTTCGTACAGCGAGGGCACGCACGCGACCTCCGCGGAGCCCATCACCTCGACCAGCTCGGCGTCACTGATGCCGTGCACGAACCGGACGTGGTCGCCGATCGCCAGCCGGTCCACGAGCTGCGCGGTGCGGCCACCGGGCTGGGGCTTGCTGACGAGCACCAGCTCGAGGTGGTCGCGCTCGGTGCGGAGCTTGGCGAAGGCCTCGAGCAGGGTGGCGATGCCCTTCATCGGGGCGTCGGCGCTGGCCATCGCCACGATGCGGCCCGGCACCCTCGGCTGCTCGGGAGGACGGAAGCCCTCGTCCACGCCGAGCGGCACGACCCGGACACGGGCCGGCTGGACGCCGAAGTCGGCGACGACGTCGCGCTTCGACGAGGCCGACGGCGTGAGGATCGTGCGAGCGCGCCGCGCGACCTTGGTCTGCATCCGCAGGAATCCGTACCACCGTCGCAGCGTCAGCCGGCGCCGCCACGTATCGGCGGCCGCGAGGTCCAGGCGGCGGTCGACGGTGATCGGGTGGTGGATCGTGGTCACGACCGGCAGGCGGGCGGCGATGTCGAGCATGCCGTGGGCCAGCACCTGGTTGTCGTGGACCACGTCGAAGTCCTGGGCGCGGTCGCGCAGCAGCCGGGCGACCCGCGTGCCGAAGGTCTTCGGCTCGGGGAAGCCGGCGGTGCACATGGTGAGGAACTCCTCGACGTCCACCCGGTCACGGAACTCCCGCGGCTTGGGCACGCGGAACGGGTCGGGCTCGCGGTAGAGGTCGAGGCTCGGCACCTTCGTCAGCCGTACGCCGGGGTCGAGGTCGGGGTACGGCTGACCCGAGAACACCTCGACGTCGTGACCCAGCGCCACCAGCTCGCGGCTGAGGTGGCGGACGTAGACGCCCTGGCCGCCGCAGTGCGGCTTGCTGCGGTAGGACAACAGGGCGATGCGCAACGCGGAACCTCTCGGGTGCTGGTAGAACGTGTTCCTATCATGGCGACCGTGACGGTGAGGGAGCCGGCCGCCCAGCGGGCCCGCCGCGAGCGCATCCTCGACGCGACCGTGGCGCTGGCGTCGCGGGGCGGGTACGACGCGGTGCAGATGCGCGCCGTGGCCGAGGACGCCGACGTCGCACTGGGCACGCTCTACCGCTACTTCCCCTCCAAGGTGCACCTGCTGGTCTCCGCGCTGGAGCGCGACCTCGAGACCGCAGAGCCGCTGACGCGCGACTGCACGGGGGTCACCGCGGCCGAGCGGGTGACCGCGCTGCTGGCCCTGACCACCGCGCGGATGCAGCAGGAGCCGCGGCTGACCGAGGCGCTGACGCGGGCGTTCATGTTCGCCGACTCCTCCGCCCGTGACGAGATCCGCGCCGTGAGCCGCCTGCTGGTGACCATGCTGTCCCGTGCCATCCGGCCGGGCGCCGACCCGACCCCCGAAGACCTGGCCGTCGCCGGCGTGATCCGCGACGTCTGGCTGGCCGCGCTGGTCGGCTGGGTCACCGGCCGTACCACGGCCGCCGACGTGACGCGGTCGCTGGAGACCGCGGTACGGCTGTTGCTGGCCTGACCATGCTGGTCGAGGAAGGCGCGCTAGCGCCTGTCACGAGACCCAGTGAGACGTCGACGGACCTGTCACGGGTCTCGTGACGGGCCAGTAGTCGACTCAGCGTCCTTCCTCGACCAGCGGGTGGTCAGGTGCCTTCGCTGGAGTGACCCGGGAACACGTGCGCGCTCGGGTCGATGACCACGGCGGCGTTGTTCACGGCGGTGGCGGCCTCGCCGAAGCCGACGGAGATCAGCCGTACCTTGCCCGGGAACTCCGTGACGTCGCCGGCGGCGAAGACGCGGGGCAGGTTGGTGCGCATCGAGGCGTCCACCACGATGTGCCGCTTCTGGACCTCGATGCCCCACTGCTGCAGGGGGCCGAGGTCGGCGATGAACCCGAGGGCCGCGACGACGGCCTGCGCCGGGCGGCGTACGGGGTCGGTCCCGTCCACGCTGATCTCGACCTCCTCGACGACGCCGTCGCCGAGCAACGCCGTGACCTGGGCCTTGGTGACGATCTGCACCGACGAGGACGTCACCTGGTCGACGGTGCGCTGGTGGGCACGGAAGGCGTCGCGACGGTGCACGAGGGTGACCGACCGGGCGACCGGCTCGAGGTGCAGGGCCCAGTCGAACGCGCTGTCGCCGCCGCCGACGATGACGACGTCCTTGCCGGCGTACGGCGCGAAGCTCGGCACGAAGAACTCCATGCCGCGGCCGACCCAGCCCTCCCCGGCGGGCAGGGCGCGCGGACTGAACTTGCCGATGCCCGCGGTGATGATCGCGGCGCCGGCGCGGATGCGGGTGCCGTCGTCGAGGGTGATGGTGACCGACTCGTCGTCCTGGCTGAGGTCGGTGGCGGTGCGGTCGAGGAAGTACTCCGGGTGGGCGCTCGCCGCCTGCTCGACGAGGCCGGCGACCAGGTCGCGGCCCTTGATCGCGGGGAAGCCGGCGACGTCGAAGATCATCTTCTCCGGGTACATCGCGGTCACCTGGCCGCCGAGCTCCGGCAGCGAGTCGACCAGGGCCACACGCAGGCCGCGGAAGCCCGCGTAGTAGGTGGCGTACAGGCCACTCGGGCCGGCGCCGATGATGAGCAGGTCGGTCTCGATCTCGGTCGCCACGCTCGCGATCCTAGGGCGCTCTACTTCGTCTCGATGCTGGACACCAGCCAGTCGTGACCGCTGCGGGTCATGGTGACCAGGGTCCGGTACGGGAGCGTGACCGGCTCCGAGCCGCGCTCGCTGAGCTGGGAGTTGAGGAACACCAGCGCCTGCACCTGGTTGCTGGTCGCGCGGACGACGGCCGACGAGACGACCTGGGCCGCGATCTCGCGCCGGCGGTCCATGAACGTCGGGCGCAGGGAGTCGGCGGTGGCCCGGTAGACCTCGGCGAACGCCGGCGTCATCAACGTGGTCGCCTGCGCGACCTGTTCGTCGTAGTTGCGGTAGCTGGTCGACGTGATCTCGGTCAGCGACTGCGCCGCCTCGTCCACGATCGCCCGCGCCTCGAGGTCGCCGAGCACGACCGGCCGGGACTCCGAGGCCTCGGAGGGACCGGCCGAGAGGTACCAGACCTCGCCGCCGACCAGGCCGGCCAGCACCAGGGCGACCACGACCAGGACGCTCCTCCCCCGACCGGCCACGTCAGTCCACCTGCTGGATGTCGGAGGCCAGCCAGGTGCCGTCGACGGACACCAGCTGGAGGCGCAGGCGCAGGTCGCGGATGACGGGCTTGCCGTCGGTGGTGCGGTCGGCGCGGGTGCCATGGGTGGCCACCAGCACGGTGGCGTCCGAGGCGTCCACCCGGACGACCCCGGCCCAGACGACGGTGCCGGCGGTGACCGTCCGATCGCGCTCGAAGGCCTTCATCAACCGGTCGACGTCGTCGACGTAGCGGTCCTTGAGCGGTCCGGTCGACAGCTCAGCGATGCGGGCGAGGTCCACCTCGGCCCGGTCGTGGCGGATGTTCACGAAGGCGGTCGCGACCGCCTCGGCGGCGGTGACCGCGTCGGCGTACCGCTCCTGCCGGATGGCGCTGCGCTCGCGCGAGGCGTGGGCGTGCACGACCTGGACGCCCCCCACCACACACGCGACCGTCAGCAGGGCGATCAGCAGCCACAGCACGACGGGCCGGCCCTCCCTGGCCTCCCTCACCCCGGCATCGTAGGTGCTGTCGACCGCCTAGCATGACGCTCGTGTCCAGTCGCGTGTCCAGTCGCGTGTCCCGTCGCGTGTCGAACGTCCTGGACCCGGACGGGCACCACGGCACGGGCGTGACCAGCGCGATCCGCCGGCACCCGTCGGGGGTGCTGCTGGTCGCCCAGCTGCTGGCCGTCCTGGCGTACCCCTTCGCCGACAACAACGCCCTGGGCCGCGCCCTGCTCGGGCTGGTCGGCACCGCGGTGGTCCTGATCGCGCTCTGGGCCGTCCGGCGGACGCCTGCCCTCGGGTGGATCGCCGGCCTGCTCGGTGGGCCGGCTCTGGTGTTCACCGTGCTCGAGGCGTTCTTCCCCGACACCGATGCGCTTGCGCTCTGCTCGGCGATGCTGCACGCGCCGTTCTACTTCTACGTCAGCTACGGGATGATCCGCTACCTGTTCCACGACGACCGCGTGACCACCGACGAGCTCTACGCCACCGGCGCGGCGTTCACCGTCGTGGCCTGGGGCTTCGCGTACGTCTTCGTGGCCTGCCAGGTCGTCTGGCCCGGGTCCTTCGTCGGGGCGAAGGGCAACGAGACGCACACGTTCTTCGACCTGCTGTTCCTGTCGTTCACCAACCTCACCAGCGTCGGCCTCTCCGACATCCTCCCGGCGCTCGGCCACGCGCGGTCACTCGTGATGGTCGAGCAGGTGGCCGGCGTGCTGTACGTCGCCCTCGTGGTCGCCCGCCTGGTCGGCCTCACCGTGGCCCGGGCCGCGCGGCAGGACAGCTAGCTAGCCGTCCCAGCCCTCGGGGCGCAGCTTCTTCGGCAGCCCCTCGACCACCAGCCGGTAGGACTCGTCGACGGCCTCGAGCAGCTCGCCGTCGGGGATCGCACCGCCGATCGCGAGCGTGTTCCACCCCGAGCGGCCGATGTAGGCCATCACGCTCGCGTCGTCCGGGTACCGAAGCAGCCACTCGTCGGCGACCTCGCGCGACCTCCCGCTCTTGACGCCGACGCTGCCGGCGCCGAGGAACGCGAAGATCTTGCCCCTCTCCCCCGGCCCGACCTTGATCACCGGGTGGTCGTGCTCCCACGGGTTGTCGGGCCAGGCGCCCGGCTTGCCGAGGCAGTGCGTCTCCATCTGCGTGACGTCCACGCGGCCTGCCTACCACGCCTGCCTACGATGTCCGCGTGACGGGACCGGAGGTGTGGCGCGAGTTCGCCCACGACCCGCGGCATCCGGAGCACGCCCCGATGCGAGCCTCCGACGCCGACCGCGACATCGTGCTGCGCACCCTCGGCGAGGCTTACGCCGAGGGCAGGCTGGACCGCGAGGAGTACGACGAGCGCTCCGACGCCGTCGCGGCCGCGAAGACCCTCGGCGAGCTGCCGGTCGTGCTGGAGGACCTCGTGCCGTCGACGGCGGTGCTGCCCTTCGCCTCCGGAGTCGTCGACGCCCGGTCGGTCGAGAAGCAGGCCGTGGAGAAGTGGGAGCGGAGCCGGCGAGAGGCGTTCATGGGCTTCCTCATCCCCACGCTCATCACCTGGGCGGTGTGGGCCGCCACCATGCTCGGCGGGTTCCCCTGGCCGATCTTCGTCATGATCGCCACCGGCATCCCGGTCGTCCGCGCGACGGTGATGAAGAAGGACATCATCGAGTCCAACAAGCGCTCGATCGTGCGCAAGCAGGAGAAGGAGCTGCGCAAGCAGCAGCGCGAGCTCCCTCCGGGCGACTAGTCACTCGTCCTCGTCGTCGTCCCCGTCGTCCCCGTCCTCGTCGAGCAGCCCGGCCTTGCGGGCCTGCGCAACGATGCGTCGAAGGTTGGTCAGCGTCCCGCAGTCGTCGTCGATCTGCCGGTTCCGCTCGGTGGCGAAGGCCTCGCCGAGGTCGGCCCGGACCTGCTCGCCGACCTCCTCGCGAGCGGGGTTGAGGATGGTCAGCTCCTCCTCGGTGAGGTGGTGGTTGACCAGCTTGGCCAGCTCCTCGACGGCGTCGTCGAAGGCCTGGGTGTCGGTGCCCTTCAGCTCGAGCACCGCGAGCAGCGCCTCGTGCCCCTCGGCGTGCTCCTCCTCGCCGTGCTCGGCCTCGTGCTCGGTGATGGCGTCCTTGCGGCGCAGCTTCGGGTAGACGTGCTTCTCCTCCGCCTCCGCGTGCGCGACGTGGAGGGTGGCGAACGCGTGCCGGACCGCGTCGCGGTCCGAGGAGCTGTCGCGCAGGTCGCGGAGCAGCGCCTCGAACCTGCGGTGGTCCTCCAGGATCAGCTCCACCACGTCGCCGGAGACCGGCCTGCCGAGATCGATCGCGGTCATGCCGTCACCCTAGGAGGGCGGGTCGACGGACGGACCACCCCAGCGGGTTGCCGCCCACGGTCTCTGTCAGCAGTCCACGGCCACGGCGAGAGCCGCGCACACCTCAGCCATCCGTTGCTGGGTCAGCGTGCCGAGGCGTTCGATGAAGACCCCTACGGCAACGCTCTCCAGTGCATCCAGCGCGACCACACACGCTCGGGGCACGGGATCTGCCGTCGGATCCAGCTCGACCTCACTCGGCAGGCCGCGGAAGGTCGTCGAACAAGGCGCGACAATGGCGGCGCGACGTGCCGAGATCGCCCTGTCCCGGGAGAGCACCACGACCGGACGCCGGCCGATCTCGGGCGGCTCGCACCACCAGATCTCACCGCGCGCCGGCAGCGTCACGTCCGTCTCGCCGCCTCACCGAAGCCGGCCAGGTCCCCCCACTCATCGGGCTCGTCGAACGGGTGAGCGGTGTATGCCTCTGCGTAGGCGCGGTCGATCGCTGCCGTCCGATGCGTACGCAACAGCGCTTCCAGCGCATCCTCGATCATCGAGGCATCGGTGCAGTCCGGACACAGGGCACGAGCGCGAGCCAGCAGCTCGCTGTCGCGACCCCCCGCACCTCAGACATCGAGGGATCAGCGGACGCCGGCCTCCATCATCTGGCGGAGCTCCTTCTTGAGGTCGGAGATCTCGTCGCGCACCCGGGCGGCCACCTCGAACTGCAGCTCGGCGGCGGCGTTCTTCATCTGGTCGGTGAGCTGTTGGATCAGCTCGGCGAGGTCGGCGCTCGGGATGCCGCGGGTGTCCGGGGCCTTCTCGTGCAGCTCGGCCGCACCCATCTTGGACAGACCGGGCACGGGCGCCTTCTTCGAGCGGTCCCCACGCGCACCGGTGCCCTGCCAGGTGGCCAGCAGCTCCTGGGTGTTCTCGTCCTCGCGGGCGAGCATCTCGGTGATGTCGGCGATCTTCTTGCGCAGCGGCGTCGGGTCGATGCCGTGGGCGGTGTTGTAGGCGACCTGCTTGGCGCGCCGCCGGTTGGTCTCGTCGATCGCCTTCTCCATCGAGGGCGTGATCTTGTCGGCGTACATGTGCACCTGGCCGGACACGTTGCGGGCCGCGCGGCCGATCGTCTGGATCAGCGACTTGTCGGAGCGCAGGAAGCCCTCCTTGTCGGCGTCGAGGATCGACACCAGCGACACCTCGGGCAGGTCCAGGCCCTCGCGCAGCAGGTTGATGCCGACCAGGACGTCGTACTCGCCCATCCGCAGCTCGCGGAGCAGCTCGATGCGGCGCAGGGTGTCGACCTCCGAGTGCAGGTAGCGGGTGCGGATGCCGGCGTCGAGGAGGTAGTCGGTGAGGTCCTCCGACATCTTCTTGGTCAGCGTCGTGACCAGGACACGCTCGTTCTTCTCGGTGCGGGTGTTGATCTCGTGGATGAGGTCGTCGATCTGGCCCTTGGTCGGCTTCACGACCACCTCGGGGTCGATCAGCCCGGTCGGCCGGATGATCTGCTCGACGACGTCGGGCGAGCCCGCGCTGCTGACCTTGTCGAGCTCGTAGTTGCCCGGGGTCGCGGACAGGTAGATGGTCTGGCCGATCCGGTCGAGGAACTCGTCCCACCGCAGCGGCCGGTTGTCCATCGCGCTCGGCAGCCGGAACCCGTGGTCGACGAGGTTCCGCTTGCGGCTCATGTCCCCTTCGTACATCCCGCCGATCTGGGGGACGGCCACGTGCGACTCGTCCACGACCAGGAGGAAGTCCTCGGGGAAGTAGTCGAGCAGGCAGTTGGGGGCGCTGCCGCGGCTGCGGCCGTCGATGTGCATCGAGTAGTTCTCGATCCCGGCGCACGAGCCGACCTGGCGCATCATCTCGATGTCGTAGGTCGTGCGCATCCGCAGCCGTTGCGCCTCGAGCAGCTTGCCCTGCCGCTCGAACGACGCGAGCTGGTCCTCGAGCTCGGCCTCGATGCCGTTGATGGCCCGCTCCATGCGGTCGTGGCCCGCGACGTAGTGGGTGGCCGGGAAGATGTGGAGCTCCTTGTCCTCGGAGAGGACCTCTCCGGTCACCGGGTGCAGCGTCATCATCCGCTCGACCTCGTCGCCGAAGAACTCGATGCGGATCGCCGACTCCTCGTAGACCGGGAAGACCTCGAGGGTGTCGCCGCGGACCCGGAAGGTGCCGCGGGTGAACGACATGTCGTTGCGGGTGTACTGGATCTCGACCAGCCGGCGCAGGATCGAGTCGCGGTCGTGCTCGTCGCCGACGCGCAGGCGCAGCATCCGGTCGACGTACTCCTGGGGGGTGCCCAGGCCGTAGATGCACGAGACCGTCGACACCACGATCACGTCGCGACGCGTCAGCAGCGAGTTGGTCGCGGAGTGCCGCAGCCGCTCGACCTCCTCGTTGATCGAGGAGTCCTTCTCGATGTAGGTGTCGGTCTGGGGGACGTAGGCCTCGGGCTGGTAGTAGTCGTAGTAGGAGACGAAGTACTCGATCGCGTTGTCGGGGAAGAGCATCCGCAGCTCGTTGGCGAACTGTGCGGCCAGCGTCTTGTTGGGCTGCATCACCAGGATCGGCCGCTGCACCTGCTCGGCCACCCACGCCACGGTCGCCGTCTTGCCGGTGCCCGTCGCGCCGAGCAGCACGACGTCCTGCTCCCCCGCGTTGACCCGCTTGACGATCTCGGCGATCGCCGTCGGCTGGTCCCCGGACGGGGTGTAGTCGGACTGCACGTGGAACGGGGCCACGCGACGCTCGAGATCGGTCACCGGACGCATGTCGCCAGCGTACGAGGCCCCACCGACAGTCCCCCGATCGTTGGTCGAGGAGGTCGCGCAGCGACCGTCACGAGACCCGGTGCGTGGTTCGAGCCCGACGAGGCGGTGCGGCCGCTCGCCGAGCTCCCCTACGACCCGATCCGCGTCCCGGCCCTCGACTTCCTCGCCACGCGGCGTACCGGCCGGGGGGATCACCTTCGCGCCGGCCGAGTGACCCGGACTGCAGGCCACCGGGCCAGTACGGCATGTCGTCGGGGTCACTCGTCGACGCGATACCCGGCTGACCGGGTATCCATCCCGCGAGTGACCCCCACAGCAGGGTGCGGGGCCGGGGCGGCGAGTAACCACCCCTCGCCGTGACTACCCACCCGTCATCATGCGTGGGTAGTCCCCATTCAGGGGTGGTTGCTCACGCAAACTAGGACGGTAACGTTCCGGAACATGCAGCACGGTGTCTTCGTGGACGAGACCACCCCGACGGCGCGGGCGCTGATGGTGCTGGAGATGGTGCAGAACTCCCCCGGCATCAGCGGCGAGCAGCTGGCCGGGCGGCTGGGGATGACGGACCGTGCCGTACGCCGGTACGTCGGGAACCTGCGCGACGCGGGGATCCCGGTGGAGTCGCAGCGAGGGAAGTACGGCGGGTACCGGATCGGCCGCGGCATGCGGCTCGCCCCGCTGATGTTCACCGCGCCTGAGGCGCTCGAGCTGGTGATGGCGGTGCTCGAGGGCCGGCAGACCGAGGAGACCGACCCCGTCCGGCAGGCCGTCGCGAAGATCATCCGGGTGCTCCCGAAGCCGCTCGCCGACCCGGTCGAGGCGGTGGTGCGCACCAGCGGGCGGACGCCGGACGGGCGACGTACGGCGCCCGACCCTCAGATCGTGGCGACGATCGCCCAGGGCACGGCGAACCGGCGACGGCTGCATCTCACGTACCTGATGAAGGACGACCGTCGGGTCGAGATGGACGTCGACCCGTGGGCGGTCGTGGTGCGGTTCGGCAAGTGGTACCTGCTCGGCTGGTCGCACACCGCGGACGCCCGGCGCGTCCTCCGGGTCGACAAGATCGCCGGCGTCGAGGAGCTCGAGGAGACCTGCGAGCCGCCCGAGGGCCTGGACCCCGTCGCCACCATCGAGGAGCACCTCGCCACGGGATGGCGGCACCAGATCGAGGTCGTGGTGGAGGCACCGGTGGCCCACGTGCGGTACTGGATCCCGCGCAAGCAGGGCCTCTGCACCGCCATCGACGAGCACACCACCCGGATCACGGCGAGCACCGACGAGCTCGACTGGTACGCCGAGCGGCTGGCCGGCGTGCCCGCGCCGTTCCGCGTCGTGGCGCCGGACGCGCTGCGCGACGAGGTCGCGAAGGTCGGCGAGCGGATGCTGGCCAACGCACGGCGCTGAGAACGTCTAGCCTGCGCCCATGGCCACCTTCGTCCTGACCGTGCTCGGCGACGACCGGCCCGGGCTGGTCTCGGCGATCTCCGCCGCGATCAGCGGACGCCAGGGCAGCTGGGAGCGCAGCCAGCTGGCGCACCTCGCCGGGAAGTACGCCGGGATCGTGCTGCTCTCGGCCCCCGACGCCGAGGCCGACGCGCTGCTGGACCGATCTGCGCGCCCTCGAGGGCCAGGGCCTCCAGGTCGTGGTGGAGCGGACGGACCTGCCCGCCGAGCGCGACGTCGTCAAGCTCGACCTGGAGCTCGTCGGCGCCGACCGGCCCGGCATCATCGCCGAGATCTCGGGGCTGCTCGCGGCCCAGCAGGTGAGCATCGAGGACCTCGTCACCGAGCTCACCGACGCGCCCATGGCCGGCGGCAAGATCTTCGAGGCACGCGCCACCCTCGTCGCCCCGCAGGGGGTGAGCGCCGCCGACCTGCGGGCCTCTCTCGAGGCGCTCGCGGACCGGCTCATGGTGGACGTGCACCTGACGCTGGACGACGCGACGTGACGATCCGGAACGTCACCGGCGGGTAAGGAACGGGGACTCCCCCACGGCGCCTCGGCGGAGGACCATGGAAGCGGCTCTCGGGACCCTCGGTCCAGGAGGAACCGCAGATGGACGTCTTCACGCTCTACCACCGCAGCGTCGAGCACTTCGCCGACCGCCTCACCGCGATCCGGGACGACCAGTGGAGGGACCCGACGCCCTGCACCGACTGGGACGTGCGCGCCCTCGTCAACCACGTGACGTACGAGAACCTCTGGACCGTGCCGCTGATGGAGGGCGCGACGATCGAGGAGGTCGGCGACCGCTTCGAGGGTGACGTCCTCGGCGACGACCCCATCGGGACGGCGCTGGCCGCAGCGCACGCCGCGATCGACTGCGTCCGCGAGCAGCTCCCCTCGGGGGGCGAGGTGCACCTGTCCTTCGGCGACCGGCCGAAGGAGGAGTACGCGCGGCAGCTCGCCGCCGACCACCTGCTGCACGGGTGGGACGTCGCCGCCTCGACCCGCGGTGACACGCGGCTGGACCCGCACCTGGTGAGCGTCACCAGCACGTGGTTCGCCGGCAGCGAGGACGGCTACCGCGAGTACGGCGCGGTCGGGCCGCGGCAGTTCCTGCCCGGCGAGCCACAGAGCGACCTGCTGGCCCGGTTCGGACGGGACCCGCACTGGGGTCCGCACCACGGGGTCCTGGCCCGCTTCAACGCGGCGTTCGGGAGCGGCGACCCGGAGGCCGCGCTGGCCCTCAGCACCGACGACATCGTCTTCGACAGCACGTCGCCCTCCCCCGACGGCACGCGCGTCGAGGGCAAGGAGGCGGTGCGAGAGGTGTGGCGCGAGGTGATGACCACGCCGGGGATGACCTTCACCGAGGAGGAGTCGTTCGTCTCCGGGGACCGGGCGGTCGTGCGCTGGCGCTACGGCTGGGACGGTGACGATGGGGGCGACGGGGGTGGCCACGTCCGGGGCGTCGACGTGATGCGCTTCCGCGACGGGCTGGTCAGCGAGAAGTTCTCCTACGTGAAGGGCTGAGGGACCGGCTGGCTAGATTGGACGGGTGGCCCGGCCAACCGCCGACGACCGACTGCGCGCGCTCATCCGCCGCACCGTGCTCGCGGTCCTCGTGACGCCCTTCGTGGTCGCCGTCGGCCTGACCTTCTTCGACTCCTACCGCCGGCGCGGCAAGAAGCCCAAGCCCTTCCCGACCACGCCACCCCGCTGCGTACCGGTCGGGCAGAGCGAGGTGACGACGTACACCTTCGGCCGGGACCTCTACGACGACATGATCGCCGCGATCGACGGTGCCCAGCGACAGGTCCTCCTGGAGACCTACATCTGGAAGGGCGACGAGGTCGGGCAGCGGTTCAAGGACGCGCTGGCGGCCGCGGCGGACCGGGGCGTCGAGGTCTCCTGCATCTACGACGGCTTCGCGAACCTCGTCGTCTCGCCGGTCTTCAAGCGCTTCCCCGCGAACATGAAGGTGCTGCGCTACCCCGTGTACGGCGCGGGCTGGCGCTTCTTCGACCTGCGGCGGTACGGCCGCGACCACCGCAAGATCCTGGTCGTCGACGACGCGGTCGGGTTCGTCGGCGGCTACAACATCGGCACGGCGTACGAGACCGAGTGGCGCGACACCCACGTCCGCATCACCGGCCCCGGGGCGCTCGAGCTGAAGCGAGCCTTCGCCGACTTCTGGAACCTCAACCGCCGCAAGCGCATCGGTCCCTCCGAGCGACCGCTGCTGCTCGAGGCGGCGTCGACGTGGGAGCCGCAGCTGCGCTTCCACCGCAACGTGCCGCGGCTGATGGTCTTCCCGATCCGGGGGATGTACCTCGAGGCGATGGACCGCGCCAGCCGCAACATCTGGATGACCTGCGCCTACTTCATCCCCGACCAGGACTTCGTGGACACCATGACCCGGGCCGCCCGGCGCGGCGTCGACGTGCGCCTGCTCATCCCCCTGAAGTCCAACCACGTCGTGGCCGACTGGATCTCCCGCGGGTACTTCTGGCAGCTGCTGGACGCCGGCGTGCGGATCATGAGGTTCCGCGACGCGATGGTGCACGCCAAGACCTGCACGATCGACGGGTCCTGGACCACGGTCGGTACGGCGAACGTCGACCGGCTCTCGCTCTCCGGCAACTACGAGATCAACGTCGAGGTGATCGACCCCGCGCTCGCCGCGCAGCTCGAGGAGGTCTTCGCCGTCGACGAGACCAACTGCCTCGAGCTGACCCTCGACGAGTGGAACGCCCGGGACCTGCACCGCAAGTTCACCGAGTTCGTGCTGGCACCCCTGCGTCCCCTGCTCTGAACAACGCTGGTCGAGGAAGGACGAAGTCCTGTCACGAGACCCCGCAAGCGGTACGCCGACCCGTTGCGAGGTCTCGTGACGGTCGCCGCGCGACCTCCTCGGCCAACGTCAGGGCAGGCGGCTGGGGACGTGGGTGGGCAGGCTCATCCGGGGGCCGCGGCGCGGGGCGCCGAGGCCGGCCATCGCGACGTAGGCCTGGACGCGACCGCGGTGTGGTCTCCACTCCTCGAGCAGCACGGCCAGCTCGGCGTCGTCGATGCGTCGGCCGAGGAGCGCCCAGCCGATGTCCTTGGCGACGTGGTAGTCGCCGAAGCTGACGGCGTCGGCGTCACCGAACGCCCGCTGGCGGACCTCGGCGCTGGTCCAGACGCCGATGCCGGGCAGGGTGCGCAGCTTGGCGTCGGCGACGTCCTCGGTCAGCCGGTCGAGCGAGTCGCCGACCCGTGCGGCGGTGACGAGGGTGCGTGACCGGTCGGGGCCGATGTCCATGCGCAGCCAGTCCCAGGACGGGATGGTGCGGATCCGCTCGGCCGACGGCTGGAGCCAGAGCTTGCGCTCGACACCGGGTCCAGGGGCACGCTCGCCGAAGAAGTGGACGAGGTTCCGGAAGCCGGCGAACGCCTCCTTGCCCGTGACCTTCTGCTCGATGATCGCGGGCACCAGCGCCTCGAAGACCCGGTCGGTGCGGCCGAGCCGCCAGTCCGGCCGGTGGCGCTGGATCTCGACGAGCACAGGATGTCGTGGCTCGAAGCTGGTCGGATCGTCGTCGGCGCCGAGCATCGCGGGCACGCGGTCGAGGGCCCAGTCCGCGCCGGTCCCCCACGCCTCGGCGTGGACCTCACCGAGCGCAGGGCGGGCCCGCACAGCGAGGGTCGCCGGGCCGGCCGGCGTACGGATCCCGCGCCAGTGACGCGCGGCCTCACCGTGGCCCTCGGTCCTGTAGGTCGGGTCGCCGCCGCCGTGCCGCTGCTGGCGCAGGATGCCGCCCACTGGGCACGGCCACGCGGGTCGCCAGACCCGTTCCCGCCCCTGCTCCGCCACGTCGCGCACGCTACCCGGCGGGTCCGACTACGTTGTCGGCGTGGAGAACAAGCGGGAGCTGGAGGAGGGGATCGAGCGCGACTTCAGCGCCCAGATGTCGTACGGCGACTACCTCCGGCTGGACCTGCTGCTCGCCGCGCAGCAGCCGCAGAGCGACCCGCCGCAGCACGACGAGCTGCTCTTCATCGTCCAGCACCAGACCTCCGAGCTGTGGCTCAAGCTGCTGGTCCACGAGCTGCGCTCGGCCCGGTCCCTGCTCGCCTCCGACGACCTCTCTCCTGCCCTCAAGCGGCTGGCCCGGGTCAAGCACATCCAGCACGTGCTCACCGGCCAGTGGTCGGTGCTGGCGACCATGACGCCCTCGGAGTACGCGCTGATCCGGCCCTTCCTCGCGACGTCGTCGGGGTTCCAGTCGGCGCAGTACCGCGAGGTCGAGTTCCTCCTGGGCAACAAGAACGCCGACATGGTCAAGGTCTTCGCCCACGACGCGGGCGCCGGCGCAGAGCTCGAGGAGCTGCTGCACCAGAGAAGCGTGTACGACGAGTTCCTGGCGTACCTCGCGCGGCGCGGGTACGCCGTACCTCCCGCGCTCCTGGACCGGGACTGGTCGCAGCCCTACCGGCTCTCGCCGGAGCTGGTCGACACCTTCGCGGCGGTGTACGCCGCGCCCGAGGAGCACTGGGGCGTCTACGAGACCTGCGAGGAGCTGGTCGACCTCGAGGACAACTTCCAGGAGTGGCGGTTCCGGCACCTCCAGGTCGTGCAGCGCACGATCGGCCACAAGATCGGCACCGGCGGCTCGTCCGGCGTCGACTTCCTGCGGCGAGCGCTCGACCTGACGTTCTTCCCGGAGCTCTACGAGGTGCGGACGCGGCTCTGACCGCTGTCGGTCCCGTGGGACAGGATGGTCCGGTGCTGCTCACCCGGATCGTGCAGACCTCGCAGGAGGTCGCGGCGACGCGCTCGCGCAAGGCCAAGGTGGTCGCGCTGGCCTCGACGCTCGTCGGAGGCAGAGACCGGAGGACCTCGAGATCGTGGTCGCCTACCTCGGCGGCTCCCTGCTCCAGCGGCGCACGGGCGTGGGCTGGCGCGGGATCGGCTCGCCTCCGCCGCCGGCCGCCGACCCGTCACTGACCGTGGCCGAGGTGCACGCCGCGTTCGACCACCTGGCCGGTCTCTCCGGGAGCGGCTCCCAGGCGACCCGGAAGGCGGCGGTGCAGGACCTGCTGGGCCGCGCGACCGCCGACGAGCAGGCCTGGCTGCGGGGCGTGATCACCGGCAACGTGCGCCAGGGTGCGCTCGACGCGCTGGTCCAAGAGGGCCTGGCGGCCGCTTCCGGCGCGCCCCTGAAGGCCGTACGCCGCGCCGCGATGCTCGCCGGCGGCACGGTGCCCATCGCGCGGGCGGCGTTCTCCGGGGAGTCGGCCCTGGCCGGGATCGGCCTCGAGGTCGGCCGCCCCGTCCTGCCGATGCTCGCGTCGAGCGCCCCCGACGTAGCCGCGGCGATGGCCAAGGCCGGCGGCGTCGTCTCCATCGACACCAAGCTCGACGGCATCCGGATCCAGGTGCACAAGGACGGCGACGACGTCCTGATCGCCACGCGGTCCCTCGACGTGATCACCGAACGGCTCCCCGAGGTGGTCGAGGTCGTGCGCGCCCTGCCGGCCTCGCGGCTGGTGCTCGACGGCGAGGCCCTGGCGCTGGCCGACGACGGCCGGCCGCGGCCCTTTCAGGAGACCGCGTCCCGCACGGCGATGGGCGCGGGCGTCACGGTCACGCCGTACTTCTTCGACCTGCTCCACCTCGACGGCACCAACCTTCTCGACCGGCCGGGCACGGAGAGGTGGGCCGCCCTCGCGGACCTCGTTCCCGCCGAGCACCGCACGCCCAGCGTGACGACCTCCGACGTCGGCGAGGCGGAGGAGTTCGTGAGGAGTGCGCTGGAGCTCGGCCACGAGGGCGTCGTCGTGAAGTCCGTCGAGGCGGCCTACGACGCCGGCCGCCGCGGCTCCGCCTGGGTCAAGGTCAAGCCGGTGCACACCCTCGACCTCGTGGTGCTCGCCGTCGAGTGGGGCTCCGGCCGGCGCGAGGGCTGGCTGTCGAACATCCACCTCGGCGCGCGTGCGGACGACGGATCCTCAGAAGGGGCCGGGTTCGTGATGCTCGGCAAGACGTTCAAGGGGATGACCGACGAGATGCTCGCCTGGCAGACCGAGCGCTTCACCGAGCTCGCCGTCGAGCCGACCGACATCAAGGCCCACTACGTCGTCCCGGTCCGTCCCGAGCAGGTGGTCGAGATCGCCCTCGACGGCATCCAGCGCTCGACCCGCTACCCGGGCGGCATCGCGCTGAGGTTCGCGCGGGTCGTGAGGTACCGCGACGACAAGTCGCCGGCCGAGGCCGACACGCTGGCCATGGTCAAGGAGATGTTCGGGTGAGCCCCACCGTCGAGCCGCAGCACTCCGTGATCCTCGTGGTCGGGCGGGAGCAGTTCACGCCACCCAGCACGTTCGGTGGCGGGGCCTGCACGGCGACCCACGACTGCGTGGCGGTCGGCGTGCGGTCGGTCGACGACGGCCCGACGGAGGTCACCATCACGCCCGAGGCCGGCCGCGACGACCTGGTGAACCTCGGCGAGTTCCAGGTCGAGACCGAGGGACTGCTGTCGGTGCGCAGCGTCTACAACAAGGACTACGACGCGATGGGCGTGCCACCCGGCCACGCGCTTGTGACCATCTGGGGCAACGCGGACGCCGAGCCGTCCGAGGTAGTCGTGCAGGTCACCGTCACCGAGGACGCGTGGCTGGACAGCCCGTGAGCGACCGGGCGACCTCGTCCGGGGACGGCATGGCCGCGATCTCCGCCGCGACCGACCGAGCCGCCTGCGCGAACGACGGCTCGACGAGCAGCCGGGAGACCGCGTCGGCTACGGCCGCGGGTGTCGCCGACTCACCCACCAGCGCCAGGCCCGCACCGGCTGCGGCACACGCGCGCGCGTTGCGGAACTGGTCGGTGGCGGCCTTGGGCAGGCACAGCTGCGGGACGCCGGCGGCCAGCGTCTTGAGCATCACCCCGGCGCCCGCCTGCGAGACCACGACCGAGCATCGCGGGAGGAGCACGGAGTACGGCGCGTACTCGGCGACCACGACCCCCGGCACCTCCTCGTCCAGGACGCCCGACACGACCACCACCACACCGAGATCCGCAAGGGCTGCGGCCGTGCGCCGGAGATCGGACGGATGCGCGTAGACCGTCCCGAAGGTGAGGTGCACGACGGGCCGGGAGTCCGCGCCGGCTAGAGCCTGGGCCACCGGCGGCGGGAGGGCCTCTCCCGGGAGCACGTCCAGCGAGGCCGACCGCAGCGGTACGGCACCGGGGGCGGCGGAAGGTCGGGCATCCGGAGCGACGGCGGGCACACGTCGACCCAGGTCGCGGGGAACGGGGCGCCGGCCAGCGCACTCGCCTCGGTCACGAGCCCGGACTTGATGCCCAGCCCGATGCCGTGGGCGACGGCGCGCACGCCGAGGGTCGCGGCCACCGCGGGTGCGGCGTACTCGGCCGCCTCGTGCACGACGAGATCCGGATGGAACGTGGAGGCGATCTCCAACAGGTCCTGCCGGGCGGCCGCGACGGCGACGGCACCGAACAGCCGCGGGTACATGTGCAGCACGGCTTCCTCGACCGGGAGGCCGAGGGCCCCGGGCCAGCGTCGCGCGTACTCACCGCCGCACCACGCGACGTCCTGGCCGGACCGCCGGACCTCGAACCCGGCCGCGCCGATGCGAGCGTGCGCCTCCGGTGGAGCGGCCCACAGGACGTCGTGCCCCTGGTCGCGGAACGCCGTCGCCAGCGGGAACATCGGCTGCGCGTGTCCCTGACCGGCCGTCGAGCTGAACAGGACGCGCATGCGACCGGATCGTGGCACACCGGCACGCTAGGGCCCATGCGGACGACATCGATCACCCTCGACCTGGTCCGCGGCGCCCTCGATCTCGAGCCCACCGCGCGAGGCCTGCTCCCCCATCGGCTCCCCGCGTGGGCCCGCGCGCAGAACGACGACGCCCAGCTGGCCCAGTCCGAGGCACAGCCGTCCGGCGTCCGCCTGGTCGCACGGACCACCTCGACCGCGCTGGAGCTCGACGTGCTCCCGACCAAGCTCGCGTACGCCGGCGCACCACCGCGTCCCGACGGCCTCTACGACCTGCTCGTCGACGGGCACCTGGCCGGCCAGGCCAGCGCGGACGGCGGCCACGTCCGGACCATCGACATGACCACCGGGACCGCGACGTTCACCGAGGGTCCGGTCGCCACTCTCCGCTTCGACGGGCTGGACGCGCGCGACAAGCTGGTCGAGCTCTGGCTGCCGCACAACGAGATGACCGAGCTGGTCGCCCTGCGCAGCGACGAGGAGGTCGAGGCGGCGCCGCCCGACCGACGTACGTGGGTGCACCATGGCAGCTCGATCAGCCACGGCTCGAACGCCGCCAGCCCGTCCACGACCTGGCCCGCCCTCGCCGCCACGGCGGCCGGCGTCGACCTGGTCAACCTCGGCTTCGGCGGCAGCGCGGTCCTGGACCCCTTCGTGGCCCGCACGATCCGCGACCTCCCCGCCGACCTCATCAGCCTCAAGCTCGGCATCAACCTGGTGAACCTGGACGTGATGCGGAGACGAGCCCTCGCGCCGGCCGTGCACGGGTTCCTGGACACCATCCGCGACGGCCACCCCACGACCCCGTTGCTCGTGATCGGGTCGATCCTCTGTCCGATCCACGAGCACACGCCCGGCCCGGCGATGCCCGACCTGAGCGCGCTCGCCGAGGGCCGGCTCTCGTTCACGGCCACCGGCGACCCCGCCGACCCGACCCGCCTGACCCTCACGAGCATTCGCGCCGACCTGGCCCGGATCGTCGAGCAGCGACGGGAGACCGACCCGCACCTGACGTACCTCGACGGCCGTGAGCTGTACGGCGAGGCCGACGCGGCCGACCTCCCGCTCCCCGACGAGCTGCACCCCGACGCGGACTCCCACGTGCTCATCGGCGAGCGCTTCGGACGGCATCCCTTCCTCACCGGCTCGTGAGCGGTTGCTCGGGACTCACCGCCAGCGCGGGACGGCGGACCAGGTGCGCCCGTCGTCGTCGGAGAAGAGCCCGCCCGTCCAGATGCGGCCGTCCAGGGAGTCGAACGGCGGCAGGTACCAACCGAGCCCGTCGGTCCTGGTCCGCGCGGCGTAGACCACGTCGAACCGTCCCGCGTCGAGGGACTCCGCGCGCCAGATCCTGATGCCCTCTCCGACGTGCTCGGACGCGTCGCCCCAGTAGGCGTCGTCCTCGCGGGCCAGCAGCCCACCGCCCGGAGTGGCGGCCAGGACGAGGGAGCGGGAGTACGACGGCGCCCTCAGCCGCGTCGTCTGCCAGGTCGCGCCCCCGTCGGAGCTGGCGCGGATCGTCAGCACGTGCGACTGCGCATCCAGCCCCCACACCGCCATCTCGCCGCGTGGCAGGTGGTTCACCACTCCCTTGGCACGGACGAACCCGAAGTCCCGGGTCCGGCGGACGCCACCGTCGTACCAGTAGGCGACCAGGTGGTCGTCCGGTGGGTCGACGTAGCCCCAAGGTTCCTCGCCGCTCCCCGGGTTGACCGCGCTCGAGTCGGGGAACGGGTTGCGCCACGGGTCGTCCCACACCGAGGAGGTGTTGGTGCCCGGGTCGAGGGCACACCACGTGGTGTCGTAGGAGCCTTCGTCGACCGTCTGGCACCGGTGCCACAGGCGCGGACCAGCCGCCGGCCGGTCCTCCACGACCTTGGAGACCCGGGTGAGGGTTGCGTCGTCGCGGACCAACCACTCCTCCTTGCCACTGAACCCGGCGTCGACGATCAGCAGCATCCCGGGGCCGGGACTCTCGATGTGCCAGAGGCCGAGGTTGTCGAAGGGCAGCCGGCGGTAGGTGGTCGTCGCGAACCCGTCGGTCGTGATCGCCAGCGCTTCGAAGAACGGACGTCCTCGCGGCTCGTCGTCGTTCGGGCACCAGGTGCACACCGAGCTCCAGAGCGCGACCCGGAAGTCCGGGTCGTCGGCGGAGACGCCGGTGATGGCCAGGCGTGCGTTGCGGGCGCTGACCACCTCCGGGAGGGTCATCGACGTGGCCGAGGCGTGCGTCGGGTCGGCGGTCGGCGTGGGGCGCCGTGTCGGGGTGGGACTCGGCGTCACCGACGTCGGGCTCGGGCTGGGGAGGATCGGGTCGGGGTCGGCCTCACGACGTACGTCGGACGCCGCCAGCGCGACCGCGACGGCGACGGCCAGCCCTGCCGCGAGCACGGTCGAGGCAGCGAGCCGACGGCCGCGGCGCCGGGCAACGTCCTCCAGGAGCGCGAGCGGTGGGGGCTGCACCTGGGCGCTCAGCTCCCGCAACGAGTCGAGGTCAGGCATGGTGCGGCTCCTCCCTCTCGTCGGAGCGATCGTCCAGCAGCGCGGCCAGCCGACCGCGGGCGCGGGACAGGCGCGACTTCACCGTGCCCTCCGGCAGGCCGAGCTCGCGGGCGATCTCGGCGACCCCGAGGCCGGCGAGGTGGTGCAGCACGACCACGCTCCGCGCGGCCTCGTCGAGCGTGGAGAGCGCCCGGACCAGCGCGATGTGGTCCGGCCCGACCTCGACCGGCGCCTGGGGCCCCGGCACCCTCGGCTGCAGCCGCCGGACCACGGCCGTGTGTCGCCAGCGCGCACGGACCCGGTTGACCGCAACGGTGCGCAGCCAGGCCTCCGGGTTCTCGACCTGCTCGAGCTGACGCCGCCTGCTGAACGCCGCGACGAACGCCTCCTGGACGGCGTCCTCGGCCTCGGTCACGTCCCCGCAGAGGGCGTAGAGCTGGACGACCAGGCGACGGTACGACGCGGCGTACAGGCCTTCGAAGTCGAGCGCGCCGCGCATGGTCACCTCCTGGCGTTGCGGGCGGACACCCACACGAGTCCCGACCGGACACCTCGGTTCCCTTGCCGTGGAGATTGTCTGCCTACGATGGCGGCCATGGCAGCCCCGGAGACCGACGGTCGTCGTACGGCGGCCGCCGCGCGCCGTCGGGCCCGCGAGGCCGAGATCGTGGCGGCGACGCGGGTCCTCTTCGACGACACCGGCATGCGCGAGGCCAACATCGACACGATCGCGCGGGCGGTCGGCGTCAACCGGGCGATCGTCTACCGGCACTTCACCGGCAAGGAGGACCTCTTCGCGCTCACGATGGTGAGCTACCTCGAGGAGCTCGCCGGCCGACTCCAGGCGTCCTCGGGCGGGGGTGGGACCCCGGAGGACCGGCTGACGGCGATCGTCACGACGTTCGCCGACTACGCTCTCGAGCACCCGGCGTTCGTCGACTGCGCGCAGGCCCTCATGCGGCGACCGGGCAGCGAGCTCCTCGACGAGGTGTCCGAGCGGGCGCTCCTGAAGCTCGGCGGCGGCATGGCCGCCTGCCTGCGCAGCCTGTCGACGGTCATCGAGGCCGGCAACGCCGGCGGAGAGTTCGCGGTGAAGGACGCAACGCTGCTGGCCAACACGCTCTACGCCAGCGGCCTCGGAGCGCTGATGCTCGCCCGGTCCGGCCTGGTGATCCGCGAGTCGTCGCCCGGGGTCCCGGTGGTCGGTCAGATCAGCGCCGAGCAGGTGAAGGCGCACATGGTCGCCACGGCGTTGGCCGCGGCGCGAGGAAGCATCTAGCGCTCGAGGATCGCCACGACGCCCTGGCCGCCGGCGGCGCAGACGGAGATCAGCGCGCGGCCGGAGCCCTGCTGGGCGAGGAGCTTCGCAGCGACGTTGACGATCCGGCCGCCGGTCGCGGCGAACGGGTGTCCCGCGGCCAGCGACGAGCCGTTCACGTTCAGTCGCGAGCGGTCGATCGAGCCGAGCGGGCTGTCGAGGCCGAGGCGCTCCTTGCAGAAGACCGGGTCCTCCCAGGCCTTCAGCGTGGACAGCACCTGCGAGGCGAACGCCTCGTGGATCTCGTAGAAGTCGAAGTCCTGGAGCGAGAGGCCCTGGCGCTCCAGCATCCGCGGGACGGCGTACGCCGGGGCCATCAGCAGGCCTTCGCCCCCGTGTACGTAGTCGACGGCGGCGGTCTCCGAGTCGACGAGGTACGCCAGCGGCTCGAGGTCTCGTGACGACGCCCAGTCCTCGGAGGCCAGCAGCACGGTGGACGCGCCGTCGGTCAGCGGCGTGGAGTTGCCGGCCGTCATGGTCGCGGCCTCGCCGCGCCCGAAGACGGGCTTGAGCGTGGCGAGCTTCTCCACCGAGGAGTCGGGGCGCAGGTTCTGGTCGCGCTCCAGGCCGCGGAACGGCGTCACCTGGTCGTCGAGGAACCCCGCGTCGTACGCCGCGGCGAGGTGCTGGTGCGAGGCCACCGCGAGCTCGTCCTGCTCCTCGCGGCCGATCTTCCACTCCAGGGCCGTGAGGGCGGCGTGCTCGCCCATCGACAACCCGGTACGCGGCTCGCCGTTCTTCGGGATGTCGAGGCCGATGTCGCCGGGGCGGATGTGTCCGAGAGCCGTGAGCCGGGCGCGCATGTCGCGGGCGCTGTTGACGCGCACCAGTTTCTTGCGGAGCGCGTCGCTGATCGCCACCGGCGCGTCGGAGGTGGTGTCCGCGCCGCCGGCGATGCCGACGTCGATCTGCCCGAGCGCGATCTTGTTGGCCACCTGGATCGTGGCCTGCAGCCCGGTGCCGCACGCCTGCTGGATGTCGGTCGCAGGCGTGTCGGGGGCCAGCCGGGACCCGAGCACGCTCTCGCGGACCAGGTTGAAGTCGCGCGCGTGCTTCAGCACGGCACCGGCAACGACCTCGCCCACGCGCTCGTCCTCGAGCCCGAACCGGGCGACGAGGCCGTCGATGGCGGCGGTCAGCATGTCCTGGTTGGACGCGTCGGCGTACGGACCGTTGGACCGGGCGAAGGGGATCCGGTTGCCGCCGAGGACGGCGACCTTCCGGGCTGCGGTGCTCATGTGTCTATCGTGGTCGAGCAGCCCCCGCCGGCCAACCAGGTGAGGGGGAGATCACGAAAGGTGGACGCTGAGTGTCACACCGAGTTACAACATCGTCGTGACCGACCGCTACCAGGACTTCGTCCAGTCCCCGATCGGCAGGTTCCTGGCCAAGAACCTGGGCCTGCCGGCACCGACGCCACTGCTCCGCTACGCCGCGGGCGACCCGCTCGTGACCGGGACCGTGCTCACCGGGGGCACCGGACGGCTGGCCGATTCGCTGGCGGGGCTGCTCGACGAGATCGACGTGTTCAGCGCGCGGGTGGCCGACCCAGAGGCGCGGTACCGCGGCCTGCTCTTCGACGCGACCGGGCTCACCGACTCCTCCGAGCTCGGCGCGCTGCGCGACTTCTTCGGCCCGCTGATGCGCAGCCTCGAGCCGTGCCCGCGGCTGGTCGTGATCGGCACGCCGCCCGAGTCGGTCGAAGGACCCGAGCGCGTCGCCCAGCGCGCGCTCGAGGGCTTCACCCGGTCCCTCGGCAAGGAGGTCGGCCGCGGTGGCACGGTCCAGCTCGTGTACGTCGAGCCGGGCGCCGAAGGCGGGCTGCTCAGCACCTTGGCCTTCCTGCTCTCGCCCAAGTCGGCGTACGTCTCCGGCCAGGTCGTGCGGGTCGGCACGACGTCCGACCACACCGGTCATGAGGGGGTCGGCGAGGTGACCGACTGGCTGCGCCCGCTGGACGGCAAGGTCGCCCTGGTCACCGGCGCCAGCCGCGGCATCGGCGAGCAGATCGCCCGGGTGCTGCACCGCGACGGCGCCACGGTCATCGGCGTCGACGTCCCCCAGGCGGCCGACGCCCTGGTGAAGCTCACCAACGAGCTCGAGGGCGACTACCTCGCCCTCGACATCACCGCCCACGACGCGCCGCAGCGGATCGCGCACCAGGTCCTCACCGGACGGGCACGGCGGGGTCGACATCGTCGTGCACAACGCCGGCATCACCCGCGACAAGAAGCTGGCCAACATGGCCGAGGACACGTGGGACTCGGTCATCGGGGTCAACCTCACCGCCCCGGAGCGGATCAGCCGCGAGCTTCTCGACCAGAAGGCCGTCCGGGCCAACGGGCGGATCATCGGCGTCGCCTCGATCGCCGGCATCGCCGGCAACGTGGGCCAGACCAACTACGCGACGTCCAAGGCCGGCGTGATCGGCCTGGTCGACTCGCTCAAGGACGACCTGCCCGACGGGATCACCGTGAACGCCGTCGCACCCGGGTTCATCGAGACCCAGATGACCGCGGCCGTGCCGCTGGCCACCCGCGAGGTCGGCCGCCGGCTCAACTCCATGAGCCAGGGTGGCCTGCCCGTCGACGTCGCCGAGACGATCGCCTGGTTCGCCAGCCCCGGCTCGACGGCGGTCAACGGCAACGTCGTGCGGGTGTGCGGCCAGATGATGCTGGGCGCCTGATGCCGACCGGAGACGCGGGCATCGGCCTGCTGGTCCGGGCGGCGCTGCCCGCCGTCCCCGGCGTCAACCTGCTGCCGGGCATCCGCAAGTCGGGCAGCGAGGACCTCGACGGCCTGGTCCGCACCCGCCCGCCGCTGGAGATCCGGCGCGAGCACGTGACGGCGTACGCCGCGGTGTGCGGCTTCCCGGACAAGGACACCGTCCCGCTGACCTATCCGCACGTCCTGGGGTTCCCGCTCCACCTCCGGGTGATGACCGACCCGCGGTTCCCCTTCGCGGCCATGGGCGCCGTGCACGTCTCCAACACGATCACCGCCCACCGGGCGATCGCCATCGGCGAGACGGTCGAGGTCACGGTCCGGCCGGAGAACCTGCGGCCCCACGCCAAGGGGCGCACCGTCGACTTCGTCACCGAGGTGACGAGCGCCGGGGAGCTCGTCTGGGAGGGACGCTCGACGTACTTGCGTCGCGGCAAGGGCTCCCCCGACGCCGTCAGCGGCACCGTCTTCGGCGACGTGGAGCCGTCCGGCGTGGTCTGGTCGCTGCCCGGCGACCTGGGCCGGCGGTACGCCGCGGTGTCCGGCGACCGGAACCCGATCCACCTCTACCCGGTGACCGCCAAGGCCCTCGGGTTCAAGCGGCAGATCGCGCACGGCATGTGGACCAAGGCCCGCTGCGTCGCGGCCCTGGAGAACCGGCTCCCCGACGCGGTCACCGTCGCGGTGGCCTTCAAGAAGCCGGTCTTCCTGCCCGGGAAGGTCGCCTTCGGCAGCGAGCCCACCGACACCGGGTACGCCTTCGCCCTCACCGACCCGCGCTCGGGAGCGCCGCACCTCCAGGGTCGGCTGACCCGCGACTAACCTCGCGGCGAGCCGTACCGGGTGACGTCCGAGCGCACCATCGGCGCGATCGGCGACGCGGCGACGCGCTGGAAGAACTGGGCCGTGCCGGGGCGCCAGACGCCCAGGTCGGTGCGGCCGTTGCCGTCCCAGTCCCCGGTCACCGGCAGGTCGCCGGGGTTGCCGTACTGGATGCGTGTCAGCCACACGAGGCCGTTGGCGTCCTGGATCCGCAGCGTGAAGCGGGCCTTGGTGATGTCGTAGACGCCGAGGTCGGTGGTGCCGTTGCCGTCCCAGTCGCCGGTGACCGGGATGTCGCCGGCCTTGCCGAGCTTGACGGGGTAGCTGTGGCCGTCCGGCTTGCGCAGGCGGAAGACGTTCTTCGACGCCTTGCGCACGCCGACGTCGGCGTAGTGGTCGCCGTTCCAGTCCCCGGCGATCGGGATGTCGGTCCGGTTGCCCATCCTGAACGTGAGCATGCCGCCCGGTGCGCTGGGGACGCTGAGGTAGAAGGTCCGGTCCGTCGATCGGCGTACGCCGACGTTGACCAGGCCGTCGCCGTCCCAGTCGCCCACGATCGGGCTGTCGGTGCCCAGGCCCCACGGGACGACGATCGGGCCCGTGGGCTGGCTGACCTGGAAGGTCGCCGTGGAGCGGTCGTAGACCGCGAGCTCGGCGATGCCGTCGCCGATGAAGTTGCCGGCGACCGGCACGTCCGGACAGTTCTGCGACTGCGGGGTGCTGCCGAAGGAGAACGCGGCACCGTGGAAGTACGGCGCGACGTCCTTGTTGTTGAGCCGCTCCTCGAAGTGGAGGTGCGGACCGGTCGCGTTCCCCGTCTCGCCGACGGTGCCGACGAGGGTGCCCTGGTCGACCATCTGGCCGACGCCCACGGTGACCGTGGTCATGTGGCCGTAGAGGCTCGACTCCCCGTTGCCGTGGTCGATCACGACGTAGTGCCCGTAGCCGCGGGTGCCGCTGGGCTCCGCGGTGGTCACGATCCCCGCAGCGGCCGCCACGACCGGGTCGCCGATGTCGTCGGTCCGGTTCCAGTCGACCGAGTAGACGCTCGGGCTGTGCCCGGGCCGCGTGGTGCCCGTCCAGGCCTCGCTGCACGGGAAGGGCATCTCGTACGCCGTGAGCGGCGCCGCTCCCGCCGGGGAGGCCGTCGCGATCATCGCGCCGACGGCGGCCAGCGCGGCCGCCGGGAGCAAGCGGGGAAGTCTCATGGGTGACGCACCTCGGGGGCAGGTTGCGGGAGGAACCGGAGCCGGTCCGCACGTCACTCGAGCCACATGCGCCACACCAGCACTCAACCGTAACGGCGCCTCGGCGTGTCTGTCACGAAACTACAACCATGTAGTGCTAAAGGGAGCCGAATCGCGAAACTCAGTCGCGCATCCGGATGAGGCCTTCCTGGGCCACGGTCGCGACGAGCGTGCCGTCCTGGGTGAAGACCCGGGCGAGGGCCAGACCCCGTGCGTTCGAGGCCGAGGGCGACCACTGGTCGTAGAGCCACCACTCGTCGGCGCGGAAGGGCCGGTGGAACCAGATCGAGTGGTCCAGCGACGCCGGCTGGAGACGCGGGTCGCCGATCGTCACGCCGTGGCCGACCAGCGTCGCGCCCAGCAACGTCATGTCGCTGGCGTAGGTGAAGGTGGCGAGGTGGTCGGCGGCGTCGCCGCCGAGCCGGCCGTTGACGCGGATCCACAGGTGCGCCCGCGCGGGCCTCGACGGGTCGTCGGTGAGGTTGTGGTCGGAGTTGCCGAGGTAGCGGACCTCGAGCGCCGCCCACTCCCTCGCGAAGCTCTCCGAGCTCGCGCCGCGCTCCTTGGCGAGGTCCGCGAAGTCGATGCCGTGCTCCGGCCCGGCCACCGACGGCATCACGTCCTGGTGCTCGAACCCCTCCTCGTCGCGCTGGAAGCTGGCGGTCATGAAGTAGATCGCATGGCCGTGCTGGCGGGCCACGATCCGGCGGGTCGAGAACGACCGGCCGTCCCGGAGCCGCTCGACGTCGTAGATGATCGGCACCGACGTGTCGCCGGGCCGCAGGAAGTAGGAGTGCAGCGAGTGCACCCGCAGCTCCGGGTCCACGGTACGGATCCCGGCGATCAGGGCCTGGGCTGCGACCTGGCCGCCGAACACGCGCTGGCGCTCGGTGTCGGGCTGGCGGCCGCGGAACAGGTCGACGTCGAGGTTCTCGAGGTCGAGCAGGTCGACGAGCTCGTCGGCGGAGGCGGGCATGGGGCTCCCGTCAGCTGTCGGTGGGGTTGTCCGGCCGATTGTCTGGCCAGCCCTCGGGCCGGTCCAGGCCTGCGAGGAACTGCTCGAACTGCAGGCCGATCTCCTCGCCCGTCGGCAACGGCTGGTCACCGGCGAGCAGGCTGCTGCCGCTGTCCTCGGCGCGGGTGAAGGCGTCGTACTGCTGCTCCAGCGCGGTCACGACCTCGTGCACCTCCTCGTTGGCGGCGAGGTACCGGGTGATCTCGGCCTCCCGCTCGTCGGCCTCGGTGCGCAGCTCGGTGAGGTCGATGGTGAGGCGGCCGGCGATCTCGACGTGCTCGAGCAGGGCGGCCGATGCCGCGGGGTACTCCAGCTGGGCGAGGTAGTGCGGGATGTGCGCGACGAACCCCAGCGCGTCGTGGCCCCAGTCCCCCAGCCGCACCTCGAGCAGGGCCTGGGCGCTGGACGGAATGCGCAGCTCGCCGCGCCAGCGGCTGTCGCCGGTGAGCAGCTCGACGTTGTTGGCGTGCTGCGTGATCGCGATCGGACGGGTGTGCGGCACCGCCATCGGCACCGCGCCCATGCCGACGACCCGCGTCACGCCGAAGCGCTCGACGACGTCGCGCACCGCCGCGGCGAAGCTCTCCCAGCGGACGTCGGGCTCGGGGCCGTGCAGCAGCAGGTACGGCGTGCCCCCGGTGTCGTGGAGGAGGCGGACGACGAGTCGGGGTGCGTCGTAGGACTCGTAGTGGTCGCGGACGAACGACATGGCCGGCCGCCGGGCGCGGTAGTCGTGCAGCTCGTCGACGTCGAACGTCGCCACCACCGGACCGCCCTGGCTGCCCGGGAGGTCGATGAGGTGACGGGCCGCACGGGCCGCGGCACTCCCCGCGTCGAGGAACCCGTCGAGCACCAGCACCATCGTCAGCGCGGAGACGTCGGAGTCGTCGAGCTCCGGGACCTCGTCGACGATGTGCACCAGCCGCTGCGCCATTCCACCAGCCTAGTGACCGGCCAACTGCTCCAAGCGCGGGATGACCACCGCGACGTCCGGGAGGGCGTCGATCTCCGTCTTGAGCGCACTCGCCCGCTGCCGCAGGCCCTCGTCACCCAGCGCCGCGGTGACGGTCGCGGCGATCTCCTCCGGGGTCGCCCGCGCCGCGTCCAGGACTCGCGCCACCCCGAGGGCCGCCGCCCGGCCGGCGTTGTGCGGCTGGTCGGCACCGAGCGGTGTCAGCACCGAGGGCAGTCCGTGCTCGAGGGCGCCCATCAGACTGCCCGACCCGCCGTGCGAGACGACCAGCCCGCATTGGGGCAGCACCTCGTCCTGCGCGACGTACTGCTCGACGCTGACGTGCGCGGGCTGCGCGCCGAACGACGCCGGGTCGAGGTCGCGACCGACGGTGACGAGGACATCGGTCGGTACGTCGGCCAGGCCGGCGAGCAACCGCTCGAACAGGTCACCGGACCCGGTGTTGAAGACCGTCCCGAGGCTGACGTACACCAGCGAGCCGCTCGCCTGGGGCGCCACCGGCCGCGGACGGTACGAGAGGGCGGTCGCCGGCAGCGGCGCCGACGGGTCGCGGAACGACGGCGCGAACGGCGAGAGCACCAGGTCCCGGCCGAGGGTGGCCATCGTGGGATCCGGTCCCAGGCCGTGCTCCGCCCGGATCGCCTCGAGCCGCGGCCCGACCAGATCGGGGCGGGGCAGGGTGCCGGCCGCCAGGATCAGCAGCGTCGCGCACGGCACACCGGCGAGCTCGCAGGCCATCGCCGTCCCGAAGTCGGTCTCCTCGCGCACGACGACGTCGGGTCGCCACTGACTCAGTAGCCCGGGCAGGACTCCGAGATGGCGGCGGGTGGCCTTGTCCGCGAAGTTCTCGGCGAACTCGACCTCGGTCGCGACCCGGTCGACCGGCGCAAGCGGCGTCCGTTCCCCGGTCGGTGCCGACCGTGGTCGTGGCTCGCTGGTCGGTAGCGGCGTGAACCCCTCCGCCGCCACCCGCACCACCTGACCGCCCGACCCGGCGACGGCGACCTCGTGCCCGGCGGTCGCGACGGCACGCGCCAGCGGCAGCAGGGGGTCGAGATGGCCGGCGCCGCCGACGAACGTGAAGAGCGCCCGCACGCGCTAGCGCGAGTAGTCCGGTGCCGGATCCCCCACACCGCGCCCGACGCGGCTGTGCTTGTAGCCGTAGAGGAAGTAGATGACGAAGCCGATCGCCATCCAGACCAGGAACCGGATCCAGGTCTCGGTGGTCAGGTTGATCATCAGGAACAGGCAGATCGCTGCCGACAGCCACGGCAGGAACGGCGACGCCGGCACCTTGAACGAGCGCTTGAGGTCGGGGCGGCTCTTGCGCAGCACCGGGATGGCGATCGAGACGAGGAAGAACGCCGTCAGGGTGCCGATGTTGACCATCTCCTCGAGCTTCCCGACCGGGGTCAGGGAGGCGACGAAGGCGACCACGATGCCGATGCCGATGGTCAGCCGCACCGGCGTGCCCGTCCTGCGCGAGACGTGCCCGACCACCTGGGGCAGCAGGTTGTCGCGGGCCATCGCGAACGTGACGCGCACGGCGCCGATGATCAGCGTCATCACCACGGTGGTCAGGCCCGCGACGGCGCCCGCGGAGATCAGCGTCGCGTAGCCGTCCTTGCCCTGGTCGATGAACGCCTGCGCGAGCGCGGCGTCCGGGTTGATCTTGTCGTACTTGACCATGCCCGTGATGACGAGCGCGACGGCGACGTAGAGGATCGTGCAGATGATCAGGGAGCCGATGATGCCGCGGGGCAGGTCCTTCTGCGGGTTGGCTGCCTCCTCCGCCGTGGTGGCCACCACGTCGAAGCCGATGTAGGCGAAGAACACCAGCGAGGCCGCGAAGAGCACGCCACCGACGCCGTACGCCGCCGGGGACCCGGTGATCAGCTGCAGGACCGGGGTGGTCAGCCACTCGCTGCCGCCCTTGACCGGCTCGGACGGCGGCACGAACGGCTTGTAGTTGTCGGTGTCGATGAAGCCGATGCCGGCGATGATGACGAACAGGACGATGAAGAGCTTGACCGCCACCAGCACCAGGTTGACCCGCAGCGACTCCTTGATGCCGTAGGTGACCAGGGCCGTCAGCACGATCACCAGCAGGAACGCGGGCAGGTTGAACGTGTCGCCGTACCCCAGGCCATCGGGCCAGGTGATGCCGATCTGGTCGAGGAACGTCTCGAAGTACGACGCCCATCCCTGCGCCACGACGGACGCGCCGAGCATCAGCTCCAGCAGCAGGTCCCAGCCGATGATCCACGCGATGATCTCGCCGAGGGTGGCGTAGGAGAACGTGTACGCCGACCCCGACACCGGCACGGTCGAGGCGAACTCGGCGTAGCACAGCGCCGCGAGACCGCAGCAGACCGCGGCGAGCGCGAAGGAGAACACCACGCCCGGGCCGGCGTTGGCCTGGGCGACGCGACCGGTGAGGGTGAAGATGCCCGCCCCGATGATCACGCCGACGCCGAAGACCGTCAGGTCGAGGGCGGTCAACCGCCGCTTGAGCTGGAACTCCGGGTCCTCGGTGTCCTTGAGGGACTGCTCGATGCTCTTGGTACGGAGTACGTCCATCCCGGGACCCTAGTGGGACGTGGGGCTTGGCTGTCCAGGGTCGTCTCGCGTGGTCGGGCCCCGTGATTGGCTGGGTGGCGTGACGGACCTGGGGGCGTGGGACCGCATCGGGCTCGACGAGCTCGGTGTCCTGTTCGCGGACGTGCCGGCGCCGTGGTGGCTGGCCGGCGGGTACGCCGTGGAGCTCGCGGTCGGCACGCCGTTCCGTGAGCACGGCGACGTCGACGTGCTGGCGCTGCGGTCCTCGCTCGACGACCTGCGAGAAGCCTTGTCCGGGTGGGACCTGCACGCCGCCGACCCACCCGGGACGCTGCGGCCGTGGCCGGTGACCGAGGTCCTGCCGGCCCACGTCCACGACGTCTTCTGTCGTCGTACGCCGTCCTCGCCCTGGTCGTTCCAGTTCATGGTCGACGACACGGACGGACCAGGAAGTGAGCAGGACGTGGCTGTTCCGGCGCGACCACCGCGTACGCCGCCCCGTCGCCTCGCTCGCCGGACCGGCGTCGCGCCCCGGCCTCCCGGTGCTGGCCCCCGAGGTGCAGCTGCTCTACAAGAGCGGCGTCGGCGGCGGTTCGGGACCGCGTCCGAAGGACGAGCTGGACCTCGACCACCTCGGGCCGCTACTGGACGACGAGCGCCGCGCGTGGCTGGTCGACGCGCTCACGCTGCTCGAGCCAGGCCACCCGTGGGTCAGTCGTTGCCTGACCAGTCGGTACCTTCACCGACGTGCCCACCTGGACCGCGCCCGAGCGACACGAACCGCCTCACGACCCGGTCGACGAGCGCAGCGCCCTCGAGGACCGCCTCGAGTACCACCGCACCACCCTCCTGATGAAGTGCGCTGGGCTCACGCCCGAGCAGCTGGTCGAGCAGTCGATCCCCCCGTCGAACCTCTCGCTGCTCGGTCTGGTCCGCCACCTGTCGGGGGTCGAGGCCTGGTTCCACGCCTACGACGGCCGGCCCGACCACCAGTTCTTCTGGGACTACGAGCCGGGAGTCAGCGACGGCATCGGTGGCGCCAGCGCGGACCGCGCCGACGACGATCCTCGCCAGCTATCTCGAGAGCGTCGAGCGGTCGCGCCGGGCCGTCAGCGGCCGAGAGCTCGACGAGATGGTCCCCGGCGAGCACGACACCCTGCGGTGGATCTACCTCCACATGATCGAGGAGTACGCCCGCCACAACGGCCACGCCGACATCCTCCGCGAGCGCATCGACGGTGCCACCGGCGAGTAGCCGTGAGGAGACGCACTCACGGGCCGTCGAGCGGGCGGTGCGCCTTCCTGATCCGGATCGGTCCCGTGGTCTCGCCCAGCCGGACGACCTCGCCGCCCTGCGTGATCTCGACCCTGCCGGCGTCGACGAGTCGCTGAGCCGCGGCACGGACGTCGGGCATCAGGTCCCGCCAGCCTTCGGCCGTGCCGACGCTGCGCGCGACCTCGGAGGGACAGATGGTGCCGGGGTCCCGGTCGGTGACCATCTCCATGATGGTGCGCTCGAGGTCCCGGGACATCCCTCGATGCTAGGTCGGTGGCCCTCAGCCGGCCCTACGCCGGACCGACGACCCCCACGGTGGCGTCGCCCCGCAGGGACGTGGGACTGGTCAGGCTCCAGCCGACGACCGCGCCGCCCGGGGCAGCGGCCAGGCTGGGCAGCCCGAGGTAGCGCAGTCGGGCAGCGGTGCCGGGCAGGACCGCCCGGCCGGTGAGGGTCCCGTCGGTGAAGACGGCCACGCCGGCGGCATCGGCCTCCGGTGACCCGGCCGGCTTCCCCTGCCACAAGCACGGAGGCAATGCCGTCGGGTCCCGCCGTCGCGGACACGAGGGTGAAGCCCTGGCTCACGGTGGCCGCCTGCCGGGCGAGGCGGACGACCCGACCGGGCTCGGGCCGCAGCTGCTGGGTGAGCACGACCGAGTGCGTGGGCCGACGTTCCCCGGCGGGCGCGCGCCACTCGCTCCAGACCAGCCGCAACCCGGTGGCCGGCGACTGGCTCATGGCGAGCGCCCGAGCACCCTCACGACGCCAGAGCTCCTTGAACGGGTCCTCCCCAGCGGTGCAGCCGGAGGACCGCGAAGGCGGTCGTGAAGTAGGCCTCGGTGTCGATCGTGGAGACCCAGCGGTCGCCGGCGTACCCGACGGCCAGGGTGATCGTCCCGTCGGGCGCCACCGCGATCTGGGCCTCCTGCACCTTCGGGCTGACGCCCTTCACGCGTCGCGAGCGGGACCAGTCGCCGGCCGGGTCCACCAGCCGGCTCAGCTACACGTCCCCGTCGCCGCCTCGCTGCGAGAGCGCGGTGGCGGCGTACACGATCCCCCGGGCGTCGATGCCGACCGCGGGCGTCCCGTAGTCATGGGTGCGGGTGCTGGTCCAGGCGCCGTCTCGTCGTACGCCGACGCGGTCCGCGCCGCTGAACGTCGCGGCCGCGACCGCGACGTCCCCGCGGTCGTTGACCACGACCTGCGGGGCCAGGCCGTAGCCGCGAGCCCCGGTGTCGAAGGCCGTCGTCCAGGTGCCGTCGGGCTGGCGTACCCGCGCCGCGACGGTGCCCCGGAACGAGTTCCACGCCACCGCCAGGTATCCCGAGGGCGACATCGCGACCGCCGGAGGTGCGGCCGCCGCCCCGAGGGCCACGCGTCACGGGGAGGCCCCACTGACCTCCCGCGGCCCGGTCGCGGACGACGAGCCGGCCGCGGTCCGGGTGGTCGGCGTTGCGCTGCAGCGTGACCAGCACGGCGTCCCCGTCGGCGTCGGACGCGACCGTCGGCGTCACCTCACCGGCGAAGGTCTGCTGACCGGTGATCGGCAGGTCCGCGTCGCTCGGCGTTCTGCGCCTGGCCGGGCGAGCTGACGGCTCCGGTCACGAGCAGGGGCAGGACGGCCATGAGGGCCCCGAGAGTTCTCACGTCCGCTGAGACGTCCGGACAGGCGGGGAGGTTCGCAGCCGAGCAACCCGTAGGCGACGAAGACCACGAGGGTGCCCGCGACCCAGGTGTCGCTGTGGCCGTCGGTGCTGTGGATCGTGGTGAAGTCGGCCAGTCCGTGCACGAGCACCAGCGGCCAGATCCAGGCGAACCGGAGCTGCCAGGCGGCCAGCGCGAAGCCGTAGCACCCGGAGACCAGGACGTTGGTGAGGACGTCGTAGCTGCCCCGGCTCGTGGTCGCGAACGCCGACAGGTGCTGGAGGCCGAACAGGGCCGCGGTGATCGCGACCGCCGGCAGCGGGCCGAAGCCGCGGCGCATCCTTTCCAGCACCACACCACGGCTGACGAGCTCCTCGTTGAAGCCGACCAGGAACAGCGAGGCCGCCCACCACGCCGGTCCCGGGCTCGAGACGCTCAGGCCGCTGGGCAACGAGCCACAGCAGCGCCTCGGCGAGCGGGACGAGCAGGAGCAGGGCCGCCACCGTTCCGCGCCACCGCACGAGCGCGCCGATGCGCCCCCACAGGCCGAGGTAGGTCACCAGGGCCGCGGCGAAGAGCGCGCACAGCACGTTGACGACGAAGCCGGCGTACCAGCCGGTGATGCCGACCAGGGAGCACAGCCCGAGCCCGCCGATGATGACGCCGAAGCGCGCGAGCGTGCACGGCCACGCCGAAGCCCACGTCCGCCGCCCGAGAGTCCGGCACGGCGGAGTCAGGATCAGCCGACACCCCACAGCGCGGCGACGTGACGGCTGTCGGTGCCGCAGCAGCCGCCGACGATGCGCAGGTTCGGGAGCCGCTCGCGCAGCCGGTCGGTCGCGGCCCGCAGCTCGACCGGGTCGCCCTCGTCGAGCTCGGGTGCCTCGTCCAGCTCGGCGTGCGACATCCGGCTGGCGTTGGGCCGGAAGCCCTCGATGCGACCCAGCCAGGCGCCGTCTGCTCGAACGCGGGAGCCACGTGGGTCGGGTGCGCGCAGTTGACGACGAAGTAGTCCGGCCGGGCCTCGGCGTCCACGCGCTCGATCGCCTCGCGCAGCGACGTGCCGTCGGGCAGCCGGCCGTCGGTCTCGACGGTGAAGCCGACCGCCGCCGGCAGGCCCCGTCGCGGACCGCACGCACGAACCCGACCGCCTCCCCGGCGCCGGTGAGGGTGAGCACGGTGGCGAGCTCGGCCCCGGCCGCCGCCGCCGAGCGGGCCTGCGCCGCGTGGTACTCCGCTGCTTCGTCGGGGTCGGCGTCCTCGCCGGCGACGTACCCGTCACCGCGCGGCCCGTGCAGGCCCCCGACCTTGACGTCGGTCAGGCCGAGCTCGCGCGGTACCGGTCGCGCAGCCCCAGCAGCAGCTCGACGGCGGCCCGGTTGACCCGGTCGAGCGCGGCGGCGTCGTACCCCACCTTCGCCCCCCAGTCCGGGTTCGCCCGCCACGTCGGCGCCTCGAGCATCAGTCCGGCGCCGGCCTTCGCGGCGACCGCGGCGTACCCGTCGTAGTAGGCGGTGAGCAGCTCGCGACCGCGCTCGTCCTCGACCAGTGGGAAGGACGCGAACTCCGGGAGTTCCACGCCGGCGTGGAAGATCAGGTCGGTCTCGAGACCACCGTCGGTGACGTACTGGGTCATGGCTGTTTCTAGCAGCTTGAGCGCCGGCGACCCGGAATCGGTGTTAGAAACCATCTAGTTATCTAACCATTTGGTTATCAAGGAGATCCACCATGAGCACCACCCCTACGGCCCTGACCGCCGGCGAGATGCGGCTCGAGATGGTCAACATCCCGGTCACCGACGTCGACCGGGCGCGCGACTTCTACGTCGACAAGTGCGGCTGGACGCTGGTCACCGACCACGTCCAGATGAACGACATGCGGATCGTGCAGATCGTGCCGCCGGGCTCGCACTGCGGGATCCTGCTCGGCAAGAACGTTCCCGGCATCACCGACATGGCGGCCGGGTCCCAGAAGGGCATCCACCTGGTGGTGCCGGACATGACCGCGGCCCGCGACCAGCTGGCCGGCAACGGCGTCGAGACGGGCGAGATCCAGGACGTGGGCGGCGTGCTCTACTCCGGTTTCCAGGACCCGGACGGCAACATGTGGCTCCTGCAGCAGTGGGAGCACGGAGGGACACACGACTACTCATGACCACGATAGCGATGGGTGCGCCCGCCCGGGACCCGCTCAGTCTTGTCTTCGCCGCCCTGGCCGACCCGACCCGGCGGGCCATCCTGGCCCGCCTCAAGCGCGGACCCGCCGCCGTCGGCGAGCTCGGCGAGCCCTTCTCGATGTCCGGCCCGGCCGTCTCCAAGCACCTGCGGGTGCTGGAGAAGGCCGGCCTGATCAGCCGGTCGAAGGTCGCCCAGTCACGGCCGGCCACGCTCGAGGCGGCTCCCCTGGAGCAGGTGTCGGCGTGGGCCGAGGAGTTCCGGGTGTTCTGGGAGCAGCGCTTCGACCGGCTCGACGACTACCTGGCCACCATGACCGATCCCAACCAGAGGATGACTCCTGATGCTGCCCTTCACCGCGACCTTCGACGTCACCACGCCGGACGACACCTCGATCGTCGTACGCCGTGAGTTCGGTGCCCCGCCAGAGCGCGTGTGGCGGGCGATGACCGAGCCCGCTCACATGAAGCAGTGGCTCGCCACGCCCGACGTGCCGATGACGACGTGCGAGATGGACGTCCGGGTGGGTGGCTCGTTCCGCTGGGTCTTCGCGACCCCGGGAGGTGGCGCGATGGGCGTCTCGGGCACCTTCGACGAGGTGGCGCCGTACGACCGGCTGGTCACGACGGAGCAGTTCGACGACTTCCCCGGACCGAGCACCAACACCCTCGTCCTCTCCCCCGCAGACGGCGATCGGACCGCGATGACCCTCACGGTCGTCTACCCGAGCCGGGAGGTACGCGACGGCTGGCTCGCCTCCGGGATGACCGAGGGCCTGGGCGAGGGCTACGTCCGGCTGGACGAGCTGCTCGACGCCGACGAACCTTCTTGACCGCTCACCGCGTCGAAGAGACATGAGCCGACGAGACCCACAGGCTTTCGCCGACTTCGCCGCGGCGCGCTCCGGCGCCCTGCAGCGGGCGGCGTACCTGATGGTCGGTGACGCGCAGCTGGCGCAGGACCTGGTGCAGGAGGCGCTGACCAAGACCTACGTCGCGTGGCCGCGGCTGCGCGACCCGAGCAACGCCGAGGCCTACGCCCGCAAGGCCATCACCACGACCGCGATCACGCTGGTTCCGCAAGAAGTCGTGGGGCGAGCGCACCGTCGAGTAGCTCCCCGAGGGCGCCCAGGCCGGGCACGCGGACGGCGTGGACCAGCGGGCGTGGCTGTGGCAGGCGCTCCAGTCGCTGCCCGTGCGCCAGCGCGCCGCGATCGTGCTGCGCTACTACGAGGACCTCACCGAGGCCCAGACCGCCGAGGCGATGGGCTGCGCCGTCGGCACCGTCAAGAGCCAGGTCTCGGCCGGCCTCGCCAAGCTCCGCATCGCCCTGGCCGATGAATTGGGCAACCGGCTGGGCGACGACACCGTGACCGACCTGATCGAGGTGACCCGATGACCGGACTGCTGACCGACCTGATGCACGAGCGCGCCGACGGGCTCGAGCACCCGCACGCTGGACGTGACCGGCCTCGTGCGCGAAGGCGAGCGGCGCGTACGCCGGCGCCGGGTCGCCGTCGTCGGCGGCGTCGCGGTCTGCGCCGTCGGCGCAGCCCTGGTGATCCCCTTCGCGCTCAGCGGAGGCGGCTCGACCGGGGCGAAGGACCCGGTCCCAGCGGCACCGATCGTCTACGCCCAGGCCAGCTGGGCCGTCGACTCCGTGATCCACATCGGCGATCGCACGCTCGACCTCGGCGAGCCGGTCCGGGCCTACGTCGTGACCACCGACGGAGTCGTGGTCGAGCGACCGCCAGGGGCACGTGTGGTCGCTCACCGAGAGCGACCGCACCGAGATCGGGACGATCAACCGCGACTACCCGCACCTGGCCGCGGACGGCTCGACGGTCGCCTGGGTCGAGCCGGGCGAGGTCCCCGTGTTCACGGTCTTCGACCAGGCCACCGGTCGGACCGTGCACGACTCGCTGCTCAACACCGCGGGCATGAGCGACGTCCGAGACGGCAAGAACGCCGCCGTGGTGTATGCCGTGGACGGCGTGACCGTCTACGTGAAGAACCCTCAGGGCGCCGTGGCGTGGGACACCGCCACCGGGTCGACCTCGGTGCTCGACCCCGACGCCAACGGGTTCGCCATCAACGACGTCAAGGACGGCCGCTTCGCCTACCACCGGGAGGGCGACGGCGGTGGAGACTTCATCGGGCCCGACCTGACCTCGGGGACCCGCTTCGCAGGCACCCTGGACTTCCTGTCCCCGGGCGGCCGCTACGTCATGGGCGAGCTGCCCGAGGACTCGGTGGGGATCTTCGACACCGCGACGGCCGAGCAGCTGCCGCAGCCTTCGGCCGCCGGCTACCAGTACTTCGGCGGGTACCAGTGGCTCGACGACTCCACCTTCGCGGCGATCGGATTCAGGTCGACCGAGGACGGCTCCCCCGCGGACGTCCTGACCTGCCAGGCAGCCACCGGTGCCTGTGAGATGACGGCGCACGACGCCGGCACACTCGGCGAGGGGTTCGTCATCCCGCTCGGGGTGTCGATCGACTAGCTGCGCTCCACCGACGCCGGGGACTGCTGTGCCGGGTCGCCGTGCACCGCGGCGATGTCCTCGACGATCCCACGCGCGAGTGCCTGCGGGGCGAGGCCGATGCGCTCGAGGATCACGGCGCGCTTGGCATGGTCGAGGAACTCCTGCGGGATGCCGTGCAGCCGGAACGGCGTGGTGACGCCGGCGTCGTTGAGAGCGGTCAGCAGCACGGCGCCGCAGCCACCGACGCGACCGTTGTCCTCGAGGCTGACGACCAGTCGGTGCTCGCGGGCCAGCTCGACCAGGGCGGCGTCGACCGGCTTGACCCACCGCGGGTCGACGACGGTGACGCCGATCCCCTGGGCGACCAGGCGGTGGGCGACGTCGACAGCGGTGGCGGCCATCGCCCCGTGGGAGACGATCAGGACGTCGTGGGTGCCGTTGCGGACGAGTACGTCGCAGCCGCCGCGCCTGTCGACCGCCTCGATGTCGGCGGGCGGTACGCCCTTCGGGAACCGGACGACGGTGGGAGCGTCGGTGACCTCCACCGCCTCGTCGAGCAGCTCGCGCAGCCGGGCGGGGTCGCGCGGCGCGGCCAGCCGCAGGCCGGGCACGACCTGGAGGATCGACATGTCCCACATGCCGTTGTGGCTGGCGCCGTCGTCGCCGGTGACCCCGGCGCGGTCCAGCACGAACGTCACCCCGCACTTGTGCAGCGCGACGTCCATCAGCACCTGGTCGAAGGCCCGGTTGAGGAACGTCGCGTAGAGCGCCACGACCGGGTGCAGGCCACCCATCGCCAGGCCGGCGGCCGAGGTGGCGGCGTGCTGCTCGGCGATGCCGACGTCGAAGGTGCGCTCGGGGAACCGGGCCTGGAAGTGGTGCAGCCCGACCGGGTGCATCATCGCCGCGGTGATCGCGACGACGTCCGGCCGACGCTCACCCAGGTGCACCATCTCGTCGGCGAAGACGTCGGTCCAGATCCGCTCGCGCGGGTTCTCGACCCCGCTGTCCACGTCGAAGGGGCCCGGCGAGTGGAACTGGTCGGCCTCGTGCAGCTCCGCCGCGTCGTACCCGAACCCCTTGCGGGTGATCGCGTGCACGATGACCGGACCGTTGAAGCCCTTGGCCTGGGCCAGCACCCGCTCCATGGCCGCGAGGTCGTGCCCGTCGACGGGGCCGACGTACTTCAGGCCGAGGTCCTCGAAGAGACCCTGCGGGGCCAGCGCGTCCTTGAGGCCCTTCTTCATGGCGTGGAGGGCGTCGTAGGCCGCGGGGCCGACGCCCGGCACCGACTGCAGACGCTTCTTGACCAGGTCGAGCATCGGCTCGTACCGCGGGTTCGTGCGCAGCCGGGTCAGCGCGGTGGTCAGGCCACCGATCGTCGGGGTGTAGGAGCGGCCGTTGTCGTTGACGACGATGACCAGCTTGCTCTGCGGCGAGACCGCGATGTTGTTGAGCGCCTCCCAGGCCATCCCGCCGGTGAGCGCGCCGTCCCCGATCACCGCGACGACGTGCCTGTCCTCGCCGCGGATCGCGTAGGCCTTGGCCAGCCCGTCGGCGTACGACAGCGAGGTGGAGGCGTGGGAGTTCTCGACGATGTCGTGCTCGGACTCGGCCTGGCTCGGGTACCCGCTGACGCCGCCCTCCTGGCGGAGCTTCGCGAACCCGGCGTACCGGCCGGTCAGCAGCTTGTGGACGTAGGCCTGGTGACCGGTGTCGAAGACCACCCGGTCCCGCGGTGAGTCGAAGGTGCGGTGGATGGCCATCGTCAGCTCGACGACGCCGAGGTTGGGGCCGAGGTGGCCGCCGGAGCGCGCGCACGTCCGGACCAGGAAGTCGCGGATCTCGGCGGCCAGCCCGCTGAGCTCGGCTGTGGTCAGTCCCTGGAGGTCGCGGGGGGACGAGATCTGCTCCAGGCGCACCCGTTCACTGTAACGAGCAAGAGGTGGTCGAGCCGGGCGAACCCCTGGGCGAGCCCGTGTCGAGACCCCGTGACCGAGGTCTCGACACGCTCGGCCGTGGCCGGCCCCGCGGCGCGATCGAGGACCGGGGCTCGTCCGAGCAGCACCTCGCCAGGCTAGTGAGAGGCCAGGTCCCTGTAGAGGTCCGACAGCAGGAACGCCGGCAGGATCACGCCGGCGCCCTTGGTCAGCGGGAGGGCCGTCGCCTCCACCGGGTCCACGAACACGATCCGTCGGCCCTCGTGGCAGACGATGTCGGCGTCGGTGAGGTCGGTCGCCGCGGCGTACGTCGCCATCAGGTCCCACGTGCCGTAGGCCGCGGTGTGGTCGACCTCGAACTCACCGAACCAGTGCAGGCTCCCGGGAGCCGCGACGACGTCGGTCTCCTCGGCCAGCTCGCGGTACGCCGCGGCCTCGACGTTCTCGCCCTCCTCGACGTGGCCGCCGACCAGACCCCAGCAGTCCGGGTCGATGCGCGGGTGCTCGTCCCGCTCTTGGAGCAGGATCCACCCGCGGCGGTCGACCAGCAGCACGCCCGCGAACCGCCGTCGACCGCCCATCTCCTCACCCTAGGCACGGGCTCACAGCCGCGCCGTGTAGCGGCGGCCGCGCACCGCCTCCTCGACCAGCCCGACCGCGCGGCGCAGGCCGACCAGCCGGGCCTGCTCGAGCTGCCAGGTCTGCACGGCGGCGTCGACCACCTCGAGGTCGGCGACGTCGCGCAGGTCGGCCCGGGTCTCGCTCAGCCCCCGGTTCGCGGCCGCCTGACCCGCTTCGACGTGCATCACCGCGAACCGTGCCAGCACCACCAGGTGCCGGCGCAGGCCGGGATACCCCCGCCAGTCGGCCGGGCACAGGTCGAGCAGCCACTCGGCGGCCGTGTGCTCCCACCCCGGCACCCCCGGCGGCCGCACCTCGCGCGGCCAGCCCGCCGGCGCGAACCCCTCGGTGCCGGGCGTGCGCGAGATGCCCGTGCCCTTCCGTGGCTCTTCGTGCACGATCCCCCACGCCATACTCATAGTCTTCATCGAACACCTGTTCGAGTCAAGACGCCCCGTTGGTCGAGGAAGGCCGAAGGCCTGTCACGAGACCCAGCACGCGGTCACGTCTCGCCTGTGGGTCTCGTGACGGGCGCCAGAGCGCCCTCCTCGACCAGCGGGCTACGGTCCCGCCATGGACATCCGCGGCCTCGGCTACCGCACCGACATCGCCCTGCTCGAGCTCTCCGGTACCGAGGTCGAGGACCGGGGCGACCACCTCGTCGTCCGGACGCCGGACAACCCGACGTTCTGGTGGGGCAACTTCCTGCTGTTGGCAGAGCCCCCGCGCGACGAGGCGGGAGCCCAGGAGTGGCTGGACGCCTTCGGGGCGACCTTCCCCGACGCGCGGCACCGCACCTTCGGCATCGACGGCACGACCGGGTCCGCCGAGCAGACCGAGCCGTTCCTCGCGCTCGGCATGAACGCCGAGATGTCGACGGTGATGACCGCGACCTCGGTGCACGAGCCGGCGCGGCCCAACACCGAGGCGACGTACCGGCCGCTGGACTCCGACGGCGACTGGGAGCAGCAGGTCGAGCTGACGATGGTCGGCGAGACGGTCGGGTACGACCGGCCGTTCGTCCGGGCCCGGACCGCGCAGCACCGCCGGCTGGTCGAGGGCGGGCACGGGCAGTACTGGGGAGCGTTCGAGCGCGGACGCCTGCTCTCCTCGATGGGGCTCTACCGCGCGAGCCCCGGCCTGGCGCGGTTCCAGACCGTGAAGACCGACCCCGACGCCCGCGGCCGGGGTCTCGCCGGGTCGCTGGTCCACGCGATCAGCCGGTTCGGGTTCGCCGACCTCGACGCCCAGACGCTGGTGATGGTGGCCGACCCGGAGTACCTCGCGATCCGCGTCTACCGCAGCGTCGGGTTCGCCGACAGCGAGGTCCAGGTCGCCGTGGAGCACAAGCCCACGGAGTAGGTCTCAGGGTCGGACCCTGAGCGCCTCTCAGGGTCGGGGTCAGGCGAGCACCAGGGCCGTTCCCTGAAGCGGTGGACGCCTCGGCTGACCCAGGCTGATGCCCATGATCACCGTCTCCCACCTGACCAAGACGTACGGCGGCTTTCGCGCCGTCGACGACGTGACGTTCACCGCCCAGCCCGGCCGGGTCACCGGCTTCCTGGGCCCCAACGGCGCCGGCAAGTCCACGACCATGCGGATCATGGTCGGGCTCACCCCTGCGTCCACCGGCGAGGCCACCATCCTCGGCCGCCACTTCTCCGAGCTGCCCAACCCGGGGCGGGAGGTCGGCGTGCTGCTCGACGCCTCGGCGCAGCACGCCGGGCGCACCGGCCGCGAGATCCTCACCCTGGCCCAGCGCACGATGCGGATGCCGAAGGCGCGGGTCGAGGAGATGCTCGCCGTCGTCAGCCTCACCGACGAGGAGGCGGGCCGCCGGGTCCGCGACTACTCCCTCGGCATGCGCCAGCGCCTCGGCATCGCGGCCGCCCTCATCGGCGACCCGGGGGTGCTGATCCTCGACGAGCCGGCCAACGGCCTCGACCCGGCCGGCATCCGCTGGATGCGCGACCTGCTGCGCGGGTACGCCGACCAGGGCGGCACCGTGCTGCTCTCCAGCCACCTGCTCCACGAGATCGAGGTCATCGCCGACGACCTCGTCGTGATCGGGCAGGGCCGCGTCGTGGCCCAGGGCACCAAGCACGAGCTGCTCGAGGCCGCCGGCACCTACGTCCGCGCCACCGATCCGGCCCGCCTCGCCGCGGCCCTCGTGGCGGCCGGCCACCCCGCCGAACAGTCCCAGCAGGGCCTGCGCACCGACGCCTCCACCGACGAGGTGGGCGACATCGCGCTGGCCGCCGGCATCGCCCTCCGCGAGCTCCGGCCCGCCGATGGCGCCGGTCTCGAGGAGATGTTCCTCGCCCTCACCGCCGACACCCAGCGCGACGACACGAACGACTTCAAGCAAGGAGCAGCAGCATGAGCACCGCCACGATCCCCGTGACCACCACGGTCCGGGAGTCGGCCGCGCACACCGAGCGCCCGACGTACGACTCCATCCCGATGCGCACCATCATGGGCGTCGAGCTCCGCAAGATGTTCAACACGAGATCCGGCTTCTGGCTGATGTCCAGCGTCGTCATCCTGTCCGTGATCGCCACCGGGGCGGTCATCTTGTTCGCCCCGGACGACCAGATCACCTACGACAGCTTCGCCGGCGCCATCGGCATCCCGATGACGATCATCCTGCCGATCATCGCGGCCCTCTCGATCACGAGCGAGTGGAGCCAGCGCACCGGGCTGACGACCTTCACGATGGTGCCCAGCCGCAGTCGCGTGGTCATGGCCAAGCTGCTCGACACCGTGCTCGTCGGGGTCGTCTCGATCCTCGTCGCTCTCGCGGTCGGCGCGGTCGGCAACATCATCGGCAGCCAGCTGGCCGGCGTGCCCACGACCTGGGACATGACCGTCAGCGAGGTCCTCTACATCCTCGCCGGGAACGGTCTGGGCCTGCTGATGGGCTTCACCCTCGGCGTGCTGTTCCGCAACTCCGCCGCCGCCATCGTCGGCTACTTCGTCTACGCGATGGTGCTGCCCACCCTGGCGGCCCTGCTGGCCAACGCCCAGGACTGGTTCCGCGACGCCCAGCCGTGGGTGGACTTCCAGTGGAACCAGACCGGCCTCTTCGACGGCGGGTACGGCCCCACGGAGTGGGCCCAGCTCGTCGTCACCGGCATCGCGTGGCTGCTGCTCCCCCTGGCCTTCGGGCTCTGGCGGGTGCTGCGTTCCGAGGTGAAGTAGCCTCCGAGCAGCCGAAGGCCCGGCCCACGGGGGGTCGGGCCTTCCGGCGCGCTAGCGTCCGGCCATGGACCTGTTCGAGGAGGTCGTGGACCTCACCCGCGACCTGATCCGGTTGGACACCACGAACTCGTTCGGCGTGTACGCCGGCAACGAGACGCTCGTGGCGCGGCACCTCGCCGAGTACCTCGGCGAGGCAGGCATCGACTGCGAGCTCGTCGCCAGGCCGGGTGAGGAACATCGGGCCAACCTGGTCGCCCGCATCCCCGGCACCGACGCCGGACTCCCCCAGCCTCGCGCTTGTCGGCCACACCGACGTCGTGCCCGTCGACGCCCGCGACTGGACGCACCCGCCGTTCGAGGCGGTGCTCACCGACGACGGATACCTCTGGGGCCGCGGCGTCCTGGACATGAAGGGCGAGGTCGCCGCGCGTGCGGTGGCGATGAAGGAGCTGGCGCGCTCGGGCTTCCGGCCACGCGGGCGACCTGTGGTTCCTGGCCGTCGCCCGACGAGGAAGACGGGATGGCCGACGTCGGGATGCGCTGGCTGCTCGAGGCCCGCCCCGACATCCGCCCGACGATGAGCGTCAACGAGGGCGGCGGCGACCTGTTCGACCTGACCGACGGCCGCCGGCTCGTCGGCGTCGGCGTCGGCGAGAAGGGCACGTACCCCGCCCGCGTGACGGCCCTCGGCGAGGCCGGTCACGGCTCCACGCCGACCGTCGGCGACAACGCCGTCCCCCACCTCGGCGAGGTGCTGGCGCGCATCGGCCGCGGCCTCCCGACCCCGGTCTCACACCCACTGGTCGACGCGATGCTCCAGGTGCTGCTCGGGGACTCCTACGCCGCCGGCGACGACCTCCCCGCCGCGCTGGCCGCCGCCGGGGCCCTGCACCCGGAGCTCGAGCACTACCTGCCCGCGCTGGCCGGCACCACGATGGCGCCGACGATGGTCGGCGCCTCCGACAAGCGCAACGTGATGCCCAGCCGGGCCTGGGTCGAGCTCGACTGCCGGATCCTGCCGGGCACGACCGAGGCGGAGGTCGAGAAGGCCGGTGCGCGCGGCTCGCGTTGGGCGACGGGATCGCTTACGACCTGTCCTGGCCCGAGCCGCTGATCGCCGGCAGCGCCTCCCCTCCCGACGGCCCGGTCATCGACGCCGTCCGTACCTTCCTCGCCGCGCGAGGGCGTGGACGCCGAGGTGCTGCCCAGCCTGGGGACCGGCTTCACCGACTCGGTCTACCTGCG
>CAWAIW010000002.1:0-479106 GCA_963782035.1 uncultured Actinomycetota bacterium | reverse complement strand
GGAAGGCGGGCCCGTCAAGGCTCGCGACGGGCGACCAGGATCGTGAGGTCGTCGAAGACCTCGGCATCGCCCCGGAACGACCGGACGTCGTCGAGCACCGCCGCGCGCAGGTCGTCGGGCTCGAGGCCACCCAGCTCCGCCAGCAGGGCCAGCAGGCGCCGCTCGCCGTAGAACGCGCCGCTCTCGTCCCGGGTGTCGGTGATGCCGTCGGTGTAGAGGACGACGCTGTCCCCGGGCGCGACCTGACAGTCCCCGAGGTCGTAGGTCGCCCCCGCGAAGGCGCCGAGGATCGGGCCGCCCGCACGGATCGGCTCGACCCGTCCGCCCTCCCCCACCAGCAACGGCGGTTCGTGACCGGCGCTGGCGAGCCGCAGGGCACCGGTGTCGGCGTCCACCTCGGCCAGGGCCGCCGTCACGAACAACGAGCTGCGGCGTTCGAGGGTCAGGATCCGGTTGACCCGTGCCAGGGCGTCGGCCGGGTCGTCGGCGTTGTCGGCGGCCGCGTGGAGCAGCGCCTTGGTGTCGGCCATCAGCAGCGCCGCAGGCACGCCCTTGCCGGTCACGTCGGCGATCAGCAGCGCCAGGTCGGCCCCCGAGCCGCGGACCCGGAAGACGTCGTACAGGTCGCCGCCGACCTCGCGGGCCGGCTCGTAGTCGGCGGCGAACCGCCAGCCGTCGATGTCCGGGAAGCGCCGCGGCAGGAGCGAGCGCTGGATGTCCCGCCCGATCGCCAGCTCCTGGGCGGCCCGCGCCCGCGAGGCGTGCTGACGCGCGCCCCGCAGGGTCATCTCGAGGGAGGAGCGCACGAGCTCGGCCAGCTCGGTGGGGACGCCCTCGTCGTAGTGCACGTGCCCGACGGTCCGCTCGTCGAGTCGCAGTGGCAGGGACCGGCCGTGGGCGGCCGGACCGTCGGCGAGCACGATCACCGCGCCGCCGGCCAGCGTGGAGGCGGACGCCAGCAGGGCCTCGAGCCCGGGGTCGTCGCCGAGCGACGCGCTCGGTCACGACTGGTCGGACACGGCTGGATGCGCCTAGCCGGCGAGGGCGGCGTCGCGGTCGGCGAAGACCGGCATGATCCGGCTCATCCCCGTGCGCTCCAGCACGAGGTCGATGGCCTCGCTCGGCGCCACGATCCGCAGCTCGTCGTGCGCGCCGCCGGCCTCGGCGTCCGCCTGGGCCGCGTGCAGCGCCTCCCAGCCGGCGTCTGGGTCGTGCGGCGCCTGGCCGCATAGACCAGCGCGAGGGAGTGCAGCGCCACGATGCCGGAGCTGGACATGTACTCGAGGTCGCTCATGTCGAGGACGAGGGTCCGCACGCCGGCGGCGTACAGCTCCTCACCGGTCGTCATCAGCTCGCGGTAGTTGGAGGCGTCAAGCTCGCCGTCCAGTCCCAGGACCGCGACGGAGTCGGACACCCGGTCGATCGACGTCTTCACTGTGCTCCTCCAGTCAGCGCCGCACGGCGCATGGTGACCTCGTTGCCGACATCCGGTCGTGCAGTGTCGGCGGGCCGGTGCTCGAAGCTGCGCGCAGGTCCCTGATCAGGGCGACGCCCATCCCGCCGAACGGGCGCTGCTCCAGCGGCACGTCGCGGTCGAACGGCGCTGCGCTTGCCGGGTCGTACGCCGGCGCCTCGTCGCGCACGACGATCACGATGTCGTCGCCGTCACGGCGGGTCGTGACTGACACGGGACCCGGCTCGCCGCGGTAGCCGTGGACGACCACGTTGGTCACCCACTGTCGACGCACTGGACGAGGGCCATGACGGTGCGTTTGTCGGCACCGAGCCCACCGAGGGTGGACCGCACGAAGGCACGCACCTCGGCGAGGACGTCGAGGCTCGCGGTCAACCGCAGGGTCTCGTCCACGCGGGTGGCCGCCGTGCTCACGCGCCGAAGGTACCAGCCGTCAGGCGGGTCATCAGGCCGATCGGACGCCTCAGGGCTTGCGTCAGGCCGGAGCGGCCTCGTCCTCACCCGCGACGTTGCGGGTGCGGTTCGGGTCGACCTGGACGCCGGGGCCCATGGTCGTGGAGACGGTGATCTTCTTGATGTAGCGGCCCTTGGAGCTGGCCGGCTTGAGCCGCAGCACCTCCTCGAGGGCGGCGGCGTAGTTCTCGGCCAGCTGCACCTCGGAGAAGGACGCCTTGCCGATGATGAAGTGCAGGTTGGCGTGCCGGTCGACGCGGAACTCGATCTTGCCGCCCTTGATGTCCGAGACGGCCTTGGCGACGTCCGGGGTGACCGTGCCGGTCTTGGGGTTCGGCATCAGGCCACGGGGGCCGAGGACGCGACCGAGGCGGCCGACCTTGCCCATCATGTCGGGGGTGGCCACGACGGCGTCGAAGTCGAGCCAGCCGCCGGCGACCTTGTCGATCAGCTCGTCGCCACCGACGACGTCGGCGCCGGCCTCACGGGCGGCGTCGGCCTTCTCGGCGTTCGCGAAGACGAGCACCCGGGCGGTCTTGCCGGTGCCGTGCGGGAGGTTGACGGTGCCGCGGACCATCTGGTCGGCCTTGCGGGGGTCGACCCCGAGGCGCATGACCACGTCGAGGGTCTCGTCGAACTTCTTCTTGCTGGAGCCCTTGGCGATCTTGATCGCGGCGAGGGGGGCGAAGACCTCGTCCTTGTCGTAGGTCTCGGTCGCCGCTCGGTAGGTCTTGCTGCGCTGCATGACTGGTCTCTTTTCGGTCTGGTGTGTCCAGGTGTGGTCAGCGGGCCAGCGCGGCCCTGCCACGTGCTCGCCGGTCGAGGAAGGCCGATGGCCTGTCACGAGACCAGCGAGCGAGGTCTACTTGGTGGTGACGCCCATGGAGCGGGCGGTGCCCTCCACGATCTTCATCGCTGCGTCGATGTCGTTGGCGTTCAGGTCCGGCAGCTTGGTCGTCGCGATCTCGCGCACCTGGTCCTTGGTCAGCTTGCCGACCTTCTCCTTGTGCGGGACGCCCGAGCCCTTCTGGAGACCGGCGGCCTTCTTGATGAGCTCCGCGGCCGGCGGCGTCTTGGTGATGAACGTGAACGAACGGTCCTCGTAGATGGTGATCTCGACGGGGATGACGTTGCCGCGCATCGACTCGGTCTGGGCGTTGTAGGCCTTGCAGAAGTCCATGATGTTCACGCCGTGCGGACCGAGGGCGGTACCGACGGGCGGGGCCGGGGTCGCGGCACCGGCCTGGAGCTGCACCTTGACGAGTGCGGCGATCTTCTTCTTCGGAGGCATTCCTCTGTCTTCCTCTCGTGGTCCTGACGAGGGCGGTTGCCCTCTGCCACTGGTGGTGCCGGTTGCCGCTCAGTGCTGACTCAGGGCAACCGGGACATTCTGCCTGGCCGCGAGGCCGACAGCGAAATCTTCGGGGCTCAGACTCGCTGGATCTGCGAGAAGCTGAGCTCGACCGGGGTCTCGCGGCCGAAGATCTCGACCAGCGCCTTGACCCGCTGGGCCTCGGCGTTGATCTCGGTGATCGTGGCGTGCAGCGTGGCGAACGGGCCGTCGACGACCATCACGGAGTCCGAGACGTCGAAGTCGGCGACCTCGACCGGCTTCTTGGTGGCAACGCCACCGGCCGGGGTCGTGCCCGCGGCGGCGGCCGCGGCCTCGGCGGCGGCGACGACGGTCGGGGCCAGCATGTTCTCGACCTCGTCCATGCTCAGCGGCACCGGCTGGTGGCTGTGGCCCACGAAGCCCGTCACCGACGGGGTGTGCCGGACGGCGGACCAGGACTCGTCGGTGAGGTCCATGCGGACCAGCACGTAACCGGGGAGCACGGTGCGCTTGACCATCTTGCGCTGGCCGTTCTTGATCTCCGCGACCTCCTCGGTCGGGACCACGATCTCGTGGATGTAGTCCTCCATGTGGAGGGAGGAGATGCGGTTCTCGAGGTTGGCGCGGACGCGGTTCTCCATGCCGGAGTAGGTGTGCACGACGAACCAGTCGCCCGCCTTGGCGTAGAGCTCGGCACGGAAGGCCTCGAGCGGGTCCACGTCGGCGGCCGGCTCCTCGTCGGCCTCGTCCTGGTCGGCCTCGTCCTCGTCGGCCTCGACGTCGTCCTCGGCAGCGGCCTCGGGGGCGTCGCCCTCGTCGGTCTCCTCCGCAACGTCCACATCGGCGGGTTCGTCGGCGGGCTCGTCGGCAACCTCGTCACCCAGGGGAAGGGCGTCGGCCGCCTCGGCGGTCGGCTCCTCGGTCAGGTCGGGGGCCGAGGCGTCCTCGGCGTCGCCGGTCACCTCGTCGGTCTGGTCGACCTCGTCGACAGGGTCGGCCGTCGGGACCTCGAGCTCTTCGGACTGGTACTGCTCGGACACGTGCTGCTCCATCGCTGGTGGGACGGGTGGTCTGGGGAGGTGAACGGGCCCAGCTCGTGGGGCGGGCCGCCGGTCACGAGGACTACTGGGTCGCGCCGCCGGAGAAGACCCAGAAGACGAGCTTGCCGAAGCCCAGGTCGAGCAGGGAGACGATGCCGATCATGAAGAGCACGAAGACCATCACGACCAGGAAGTAGGTGACCAGCTGCTCCTGCGTGGGCCACACGACCTTGCGGAGCTCGGCGACGACCTGGCGGTAGAACGTGGCCGGGCTGGTGCGCTTCTCGGCCTCATGGCCACGCTCGCGACGCACGGCCTTGCTGTCCGACACTGACGTTCCGCCTTTCCGTGGAGTGATCGCAGGGCACGAGGGACTTGAACCCCCAACCTTCGGTTTTGGAGACCGATGCTCTGCCAGTTGAGCTAGTGCCCTCCGGTGAGGCTCCGATGGGCAGGCCTGAGCCTGTGGGAGACCACCAGGGAGCGAGTCTACGTGGAACGCGGAAGACCCGTCCAAACCGGCCGGATCTACGATGAGCCCATGAGCTCTCCCCGCGACCGCCGCGTCTCCCAGCGCATCGGCGCCATCGCCGAGTCCGCGACCCTCAAGGTCGACGCCAAGGCCAAGGCGCTGAAGGCCGAAGGTCGTCCGGTGATCGGTTTCGGCGCGGGCGAGCCGGACTTCCCGACGCCCGGCTACATCGTCGACGCCGCCGTGGACGCCTGCCGCGACCCGAAGAACCACCGCTACACCCCCGCCGGCGGGCTGCCCGAGCTGAAGAAGGCCATCGCCGAGAAGACACTGCGTGACAGCGGCTACGCCGTCGAGCCGGGCCAGGTCATCGTCACCAACGGCGGCAAGCAGGCGATCTACGGCGCCTTCGCGGCGATGATCGACCCGGGCGACGAGGTGATCGTCCCGGCGCCGTACTGGACGACGTACCCCGAGGCGATCCAGCTCGCCGGTGGCGTGCCCGTGCCGGTGCTCGCCGACGAGACCCAGGGCTACAAGGTCACCGTCGAGCAGCTCGAGGCGGCCCGCACCGAGAAGACCAAGGTGCTGCTCTTCGTCTCCCCGTCGAACCCGACCGGCGCGGTCTACACCGCCGACGAGATCCGCGCGATCGGTCGCTGGGTCGAGGACAACGACCTCTGGGCGCTGACCGACGAGATCTACGAGCACCTCGTGTACGACGGCGTCGAGACCGGGTCGCTGCCCGTGCTGTGCCCCTACCTCCAGGACAACTGCGTGGTCGTCAACGGGGTCGCCAAGACCTACGCGATGACCGGCTGGCGGGTCGGCTGGATGATCGGGCCGCCCGACCTGATCAAGGCCGCCGCCAACCTCCAGTCGCACGCCACCTCCAACGTCGCGAACGTCTCCCAGCGGGCCGCGCTCGCGGCCGTGACCGGCGACCTCACCGCCGTCGAGGCGATGAAGACCGCCTTCGACCGGCGCCGACAGACGATCGTGTCGATGCTCAACGAGATCGAGGGCGTCACCTGCCCGATGCCGGAGGGCGCGTTCTACGCCTACCCGCAGGTCAAGGGGCTCCTCGGCCGCGAGCACGACGGTCGGGTGATCGACTCCTCGGCCGACCTGTCGGAGTACATCCTCGAGGCGGCCGAGGTCGCCGTCGTGCCGGGCGAGGCCTTCGGCTCGCCGGGATACCTCCGCCTGTCCTACGCGCTCGGCGACGACGACCTCGTCGAGGGCATCACCCGGCTCCAGAAGCTCTTCCGTTGATCGAGCACCGCGCTTGAGGGATCTCTCCTCGCTCCCGAAGGCGCACCTGCACCTGCACTTCACCGGGTCGATGCGGCACCCGACCCTGGTCGAGCTCGCCGAGCGCGACGGGATCGTGCTGCCCGACGCGCTGGTCGAGGACTGGCCTCCGCAGCTGAGCGCGGCCGACGAGAAGGGCTGGTTCCGCTTCCAGCGGCTCTACGACGTGGCGCGGTCCGTGCTGCGCACGCCCGACGACGTACGGCGTCTGGTCCTGGAGGCGGCCGAGGACGACGTCCGCGACGGCGGACGGTGGCTGGAGATCCAGGTCGACCCGTCCGGGTACGCCGCGCGGTTCGGCGGCATCACGGCCTTCACCGACCTGGTGCTCGACTGCGTGCGGGACGCCTCCGAGCGCACCGGCCTCGGCATCGCGGTCATCATCGCCTCCAACCGCACCCGTCACCCGATGGACGCCCGGACGCTCGCCCGTCTCGCGGTGCAGTACGTCGACCACGGCGTGGTCGGCTTCGGGCTCTCCAACGACGAGCGACGCGGGACGACGGCGGAGTTCGCGCCGGCCTTCCGGATCGCCGAGCGCGGCGGGCTGTCGCTGATGCCGCACGGCGGCGAGCTGGTCGGACCCGAGTCGGTGCGCACCTGCCTGGACGCCCTGCACGCCGACCGGCTGGGGCACGGCATCCGGTCGGTCGAGGACCCGGCGCTGCTCGAGCGCATCGTGCGAGCAGGGCATCGCGCTCGAGGTGTGCCCGGTCTCGAACGTCGCGCTCGGCGTCTACAGCGACCTCACCTCGGTGCCACTCCCCCAGCTGCTCGACGCCGGGGCCACCGTGGCGCTCGGCTCCGACGACCCGCTGCTGTTCGGGTCGCGCCTGGCCGGGCAGTACGCCACCATGCGGGCCGCCCACGAGCTCAGCGACCAGGACCTGGCCGGGCTGGCGCGGATGTCGATCGTCGCCTCGCGGGCACCCTCGGACGTCGTGAAGTCGGTCCTCGCCGACATCGACGCGTGGCTGGACGCACCGGAGTAGTTCGGCCGTTCCGGGGACCCGCCCGTGGTCCGGGTGCCACCCTCGACGGCATGAACGCTCGGGCGGCGGTCGCGGCTGCGCTGCTGCTCGCCCTGACCCTGCCGCTGTCGGCCTGCGGGAGCCGCCCCCCGAACCGCCTCGACGTGCTGGTGCCGCCGGGAAGCTCACCGACCCCGAGCGCGAACATCACCACGCTGACACCCGCCCTGACCACGCGCGCGCCCGGTGCGGAGTGGCTGCACTGGCGGCCGACGTACCGCGACGTCCGCCGCGCCGACCCGGCCGAGCTCGCCGACCTCGGCAACCGGGTGACGTCGCGCAACGCGTCGCAGTGGACCGCCTCCGACGCACTGCGCGGCATCGAGATCGCGTTCACCCCGACCCGCGTGCGCGCCAAGGTGCCGCGCGCGGAGCTCTACCTGCGCCTCCGCCCGGGCGGACCGCTCCACTCGTACGTCGTGTGCACGGGCGCCCGGTGCGTCGAGGGCGGCCGGGACGCGGTCACGTGGGGACCCGAGTCGAGCAACGCGTACCTGGGGCAGATGGCGGTGTACGTCCACGACCTCCTGGCCGAGCAGACCCGCACCATGGTCCTCGGCCTGCGGGGGCCGACCCGGCTCGCGACGGTGCGCTCGCCCGGCGGCCGGCTCACCTGCGTCGTGCACGCCCGCGTCGCGGTCCTGGACCGGCTCGAGGGCCGACCGGTCGGCGCCCGAGGCGAGGTGTCACGGTGCGTCGACGGCAACGGTCTGGTCGTGCCGCTCGACCTCGCCCTCCGGCCCGGCGGCTGGTCGAACGTCGTCGACCACGTGAGCGGCGAGGTGCGGGTGAAGGCCTCCGACGTCGACCTGTTCGAGCAGTAGCCGCCGGAGCTACCCGACGTACTCGGCGAGGTGCTTGCCGGTGAGCGTCTTCCTCCCCTTCACCAGCGCGGCCGGCGTGCCCTCGAAGACGACGGTGCCGCCGTCGTGGCCGGCGCCGGGACCGAGGTCGATGATCCAGTCGCCGTGCGCCATCACGGCCTGGTGGTGCTCGATGACGATCACGGACTTGCCGCCGTCGACCAGTCGGTCGAGCAGGCCGAGCAGCTGCTCGACGTCGGCGAGGTGGAGGCCAGTGGTGGGCTCGTCGAGGACGTAGACGTCACCCTTGTCGGCCATCTGGGTGGCCAGCTTGAGTCTCTGGCGCTCGCCGCCGGAGAGGGTGGTCAGCGGCTGGCCGAGGGTGAGGTAGCCGAGGCCGACATCGGCGAGCCGGTCCAGGACCTTGTGCGCGGCGGGCGTCGCGGCGTCGCCGTCGGCGAAGAACTCGACCGCTTCCTCGACCGGCATCGAGAGCACCTCGCTGATGTTCTTGCCGCCGAGGGTGTACTCCAGCACCGCGGCCTGGAAGCGCCGGCCCTCGCACTCCTCGCACGTCGTCTCGACCGTCGCCATCACGCCGAGCTCGGTGTAGATCACCCCGGCGCCGTTGCACGTCGAGCAGGCGCCCTCGGAGTTGGAGCTGAAGAGGGCCGGCTTCACCCCGTTGGCCTTGGCGAACGCCTTGCGGATCGGTTCGAGCAGTCCCGAGTACGTCGCCGGGTTGCTGCGCCGTGACCCCCGGATCGCCCCCTGGTCGATGACGACCACGCCGTCGCGATGGGCGATCGAGCCGTGGACGAGCGAGCTCTTGCCGGAGCCGGCCACCCCCGTGACGACGCACAGCAGGCCGAGCGGGATGTCGACGTCGACCTTCCGCAGGTTGTGGGTCGAGGCGCCGCGTACCTCCAGCGCACCCTTCGCCTCACGCACCTCGTCCTTGAGCGAGGCCCGGTCGTCGAGGTGCCGGCCGGTGATCGTGTCGCTCTTGCGGAGGTCCGCGACGGTGCCCTCGAAGACCACCTGCCCGCCCGCCGTACCGGCCTTGGGTCCGAGGTCGACGACGTGGTCGGCGATCGCGATCGTCTCCGGCTTGTGCTCGACCACGAGCACGGTGTTGCCCTTGTCGCGGAGCTGGAGGAGCAGCTGGTTCATCCGCTCGATGTCGTGGGGGTGCAGGCCGATGGTGGGCTCGTCGAAGACGTAGGTGACGTCGGTGAGCGAGGAGCCGAGGTGCCGGATCATCTTGGTGCGCTGCGCCTCGCCGCCGGACAACGTGCCGGCGGGCCGGTCGAGCGAGAGGTACCCGAGGCCGATCCCGGCGAAGGCGTCGAGCAGCTCGCGCAGACCCTTGAGCAGCGGAGCGACGGAAGGCTCGTCGAGGCCGCGCACCCACTCCGCGAGGTCGCTGATCTGCAGGGAGCACAGGTCCGCGATGGACCTGCCGTCGATCTTCGCGGACCTGGCCTCCTTGCTCAGCCGGGTGCCGTCGCACTCGGGGCAGGTCTGGAACGTGATCACCCGCTCGACGAAGGCGCGGATGTGCGGCTGCATGGCCTCGACGTCCTTGGAGAGCATGGACTTCTGGATCTTCGGGATCACGCCCTCGTAGGTGAGGTTGATGCCCTCGACCTTGATCTTGGTCGGCTCCTTGTGCAGGAGGTCCTCGCGCTCCTTCAAGGTGTACTTCCCCAGCTTCTTGTCCATGTCGAACCCGAAGCCGGCGAAGATGCGGCCGTACCAGCCGTCCATCGAGTAGCCGGGTACCTTCAGCGCACCCTCGGCCAGCGACTTGTCCTCGTCGTACAGCTCGGTCAGGTCGAAGTCGGAGACCGACCCCATGCCCTCGCAGCGCGCGCACATGCCGCCGAGGTACACGACCTCGCGGACGACGTTCTTCTCGACGCGCCCGCCGGCCTTCTCGGTGCTCATCACGCCACTGGCCTTGCGGGTCGGCACGTTGAACGAGAAGGCCGTCGGCGGCCCGACGTGCGGCTTCCCCAGCCGGCTGTAGAGGATCCGCAGCATCGCGTTGGCGTCCGTGGCGGTGCCGACGGTCGAGCGCGGGTTGGCGCCCATCCGCTCCTGGTCGACGATGATCGCGGTCGTCAGGCCCTCGAGCAGGTCGACCTCGGGACGGGCCAGCGTCGGCATGAAGCCCTGCACGAAGGCGGAGTACGTCTCGTTGATCATCCGCTGGGACTCCGCGGCGATGGTCCCGAAGACCAGCGAGCTCTTCCCCGACCCGGAGACGCCGGTGAAGGCGGTCAGCCGGCGCTTGGGCAGCTCGACGCTGATGTCCTTGAGGTTGTTCTCGCGGGCACCCTGCACGCGGATCAGGTCGTGGCTGTCGGCGGCGTGGCTCATGCGGTCGCTCCAGGGAGTCGGTCGAAAACCGTATTGTGACCGGCCCCGCCAAGCCCCTGGGTCACGCGTTCCTGAAGATCCGCAGCTGGATGCCGTTCGCGTACGTCGTGCAGTCGGTGAGGACCAGCTTCTGCTTGTCGTCCGCGGAGTCGGGGAACAGCCGCCGGCCGCTGCCGAGGATGACCGGCCACGTCATCAGCCGCCACTCGTCGACCAGCCCGGCGTCGTACAGACCCTGGACCAGGGTCGGGCTGCCCTGCACGAGCAGCGGACCGCCCTCACCCTGCTTCAGCTCGGCCAGCGCGCCGACGCTGCCGAGCACCTGGGTGTTCTTCCAGGCCGGGTCGGTGAGCGTGGTCGAGACGACGTGCTTCGGCATCGTGTTGAAGGCGTCGGCGAACTCGCCCTCGCGCTCGGGCCAGGCCGCCGCGAAGCCCTCGTAGGTGCGGCGCCCGAGGACGAGGCCACCGGCGTCCAGCGTCTCCTGGAACTTGTAGGCGTACATGGTCTCGTCGACGTCGATGTCGAAGGTCCAGTCGGTGTGCTTGAAGTCCTCCTCGCCGCCGGGCGCCTCCACGACGCCGTCCAGGGAGATGAACTCGGTGACGATGATCTCGCGCATGACAGTGCCTCTCCTCGTGGTCCGTGGGTGCCTCACCCTGACGACGAACGGCACGTCCCGCATCCGACACGGGCCTGCGCGAAAGTCGCCCGCGTGCTCTGGCCCGGCCACGACGGGGTGCTGGCCCTGGCCGCGCTGGTGTCGGTGCTCCCCGCCGTGGCGTCGTACTACCTCCTCGAGGGGCCGATCCGGCGAATGCGCACGTTGAACAGGCGCACGCTGGCCGCGCTCGTCGCCGCCGTGGTCGTCCCGGGCCTGGTGGGGTCGGCCGGCGTCCTCGCGTACGCCGAGCAGGTGGAGGCGCCACGGCTCGCTGCGTCCCCCGCCGACCGCACGACGTACGAAGGTGAGGTCGCCTGGCGCGACCACGACTACCGCTTCGGCGGGTTCGACGACTGCGCGTCGAGCGTGCTGCGCGAGATGGCGACGACCTCGCCCAACTACGAGGTGCGCTGCCAGCAGTCGAAGCCCGGGCCGGACATCGACGTCGCGCTGGTCGGGGACAGCCACGTCGAGCACCTGTTCATCGGGCTGAAGGAGGCGCTGCCCGACCTGAACATCATGTACTTCACGGCGAACGCGCCGTTGGCGAAACGTTCTAGAGCTCGCAGCCGACGAGCACCGGCTCGTTGACGAGCGTGATGCCGAACCTCTCGCGGACGCCGTCGCGGACCTCGCGGGCCAGGTCCAGGAGGTCGCGGGTCGAGGCAGGGCCGCGGTTGGTGAGGGCGAGGGTGTGCTTGGTGGAGAGACTCACGCGTTCGTTGCCGTGACCCTTGGCGAAGCCGGCGTGCTCGATCAGCCAGGCGGCGCTGGTCTTCACCGTGCCGTCCGGCTGCGGCCAGGCGGGTGCGCCCTCGGGGATCTGCTCGGATGGCAGCACGGGGTTGGTGAAGAAGGAGCCGGCGCTCCAGGTGTCGTGGTCGGCCGGGTCGAGCACCATGCCCTTGCGGGTGCGCAGCGCGAGGACCGCTTCCCTGACCGAGGTGATGAGGGCGCGCCCGCCGACCTCGAGGTTCAAGGTGCGCGCGAGCTCGGCGTACTCGATCGGCGGCCCGTAGGTGCCCAGCCGGAGCTGGAAGGTGACGTCGAGGACGACGTGGCGGCCGGGGTCCTGCTTGAACCGGCTGGTGCGGTAGCCGAACCCGCAGTCGGCCGCCGCGAAGGTACGCACGCCGCGCAGCTTCCGGTCCCAGACGCGCACGCTGGCGATGGTCTGGGAGACCTCCTGGCCGTAGGCGCCGACGTTCTGGATCGGCGTCGCGCCGACGTGGCCGGGGATGCCGGCCAGCGCCTCGATCCCGGCCCAGCGCTTCTCGGTGGCCAGCTCGACGAACGGGTCCCACGGCTCGCCGGCCGCGACCGTGACCATGGCGCCGGAGCAGGACGCGTCGACGTCGTCGCCGGTGTCGCTCTTCACCCCGCGGGTGGCCACCTCGACGACGGTGCCGGGGAAGCCCCCGTCGGCGACGACGACGTTGCTGCCGCCGCCCAGGACGAGGACCTCGTCGCCTGACTCGTCGGCCGTGCTGACGGCCTCGATGAGCTCGCCCTCGGTCTCGGCTCGGACCCAGGCCTTCGCGGGACCGCCGAGCCGGAGGGTGGTGTGGTCGCGCAGGTCAGGCACGGACGACGGCCTTGGGGACGCCGAGCACCTTCTGCCCGTCGCAGGTGACCTCGAGGGCGATCGTGACCAGGCCGTCCTCGACGCTCTTGACCGTGCCGCTCACGACGACGTCGACGCCGGCGTCGTCGTCGGGGACGACGACCGGGTTGGTGAACTTGCAGCCCAGCTCGACGACCTCGGCGCCGTCGGTCCACTCGCTCACCGCCCGCGCGGCGAGGGCCATGGTGAACATGCCGTGCGCGATCACGCCCGGCAGGCCGACGGAGGTCGCGACGCGGTCCGACCAGTGGATCGGGTTGAAGTCGCCGCTGGCGCCGGCGTAGCGGACCAGGTCGGCGCGGCGTACGGCGTAGGTCTTCGGGTCCAGCGCGTCACCCGGCGTCATGCCTCACCTCGGTGGACGAGGGTGGCGGAGGTCGTGCAGACGAGGTCGCCGGCGGCGTCGCGGATCTCGCTGCGCGTGCCGATGATGTCGTTGCCGCCGATCTGGCGGAGGGAGGCGACGCTCAGGGAGGCCGTCAGCTCGTCCCCGACCCGGATCGGCCGCTCGTAGGCGAACCGCTGCTCGCCGTGCACGATCCGGTGCAGCTCGACCCCGACGTCGGCCAGGAAGACGTTCATCGCCTCGAAGGCCATCACGATCGGGAACGTCGCGGGGACCGGCTCCTCGCGGCTGCCGGTGGCCTGACCGATCGCTTGGGCGAGCTCGCGGACCTTCTCCGCCGAGACCCGGTAGGGCTGCGTCGGCGGGAACTCCCGGCCGACGAGGGACTGGTCGACGGGCATCCCCTCACCCTAGTGCGGCGCGGAACGCGATTCGTCTGTGGTGCTGAGCGGGAGAACTGACGGCGATCCGCAGACGAATCGCGTGGGCGAATCGGGCTGGGTCGTCGATTCGTCAGCGGCCGAGCTCGGGACCCGGAGGACCGCTGACGAATCGACTCCGCGGCGTGGCGCAGCGCCGGTACGTGACTCGATTCGTCTGCATCGGTCTCGCGGAGACGCCACGTCATACCGCAGACGATCACCCGAAGGCGGGGCGGTGACCAGCTCGGCGATCGCGGCGGGTGGGAAGTCGGCGTACTCGGCCGACGGACGGCGGCCCGGGTACACGTGACGGTCGAGGAAGGCCTGGAAGCGGCGCAGCCCGTCGGTGGCCACCGCCGAGTCGAGGCCGGCGTCCACCGCGTCGGCGAGCTCGTCCAGGTCGAGCAGGCGGGGGTGGCGGCCGTCGGGGCACAGCATCACGTCGAGGTACAGGTCGGTGGCGAGCAGCCCGCCCTCGTGGTCGGCGACGGTGACGAGGTCGACGTACCAGGTCTGCCCGTCGAGCCCGTCCGCGATCGTCCCGTCGTCGCGGGTCCACGTGCGCCACGACGGCTCGACAGACTGATGCCCAGGTCGAGGAGCAGGTAGATCCGCTCCCATCGCGGCCGGCCCGGCCCGGGCTCGAACCCCGCGGGCAGGTCCAGGTCGTAGGCGACGACATCGCCTCTCTCCCCCGGGAAGGGGCCGACGGGACCGGTCGGATCACCGTGCTTGGCCCGCCAGACCTCCGTCGCCTCCACCGCACCTGGATACAGCAACGACCCGCCCGGAGGACCGGGCGGGTCGTGAGGAAGAGCAGGCGTCAGCGGGTCTCGCGGTGCGCGGTGTGCTTGCGGCAGCGCGGGCAGAACTTGTTCAGCTCCATGCGGTCGGGGTCGTTGCGCCGGTTCTTCTTGGAGATGTAGTTGCGCTCCTTGCACTCGGTGCACGCGAGCGTGATCTTGGGGCGAACGTCTGAGGACTTGCCAGCCACGAGTTTTCCTTCGGTCGGTGATGCGTGTCGCAGTGGTGCAGTAGCGGGGGCGGGATTCGAACCCGCGACACCACGATTATGAGCCGTGTGCTCTAACCACCTGAGCTACCCCGCCGGGGATCGAGAGCCCCTTTACGGAATCGAACCGTAGACCTTCTCCTTACCATGGAGACGCTCTGCCGACTGAGCTAAAGGGGCAACGACGGTTGAGGATACACAGGCGGTCGGGAGACCACGAAATCGTCTGAACCTCCTCCCGACCCCTTCTATTCCGCGCTCGCGCAGCCCCTCCGGTGGCAGCCGACCAGGTGGTCGTCGACGATGCCGATCGCCTCCATCAGGGCGTACATCGTGGTCGGTCCGACGAAGACGAAACCCTTCTTCTTCAGGCCCTTCGAGAGGGCCAGCGACTCGGGCGAGGTGGCCACCATCTCCTCGGTGGTCGCGGGCGTCGGGCCGACGTCGGGCCGGAACGACTCGATGTACGCCGGCAGCCCGCCTTCGTCCCTCAATGCCACCGTCGCGGCGGCGTTCGTGATGGCCGCGTCGACCTTGAGGCGGTTGCGCACGATGCCGACGTCGGCCATCAGCCGGGCGCGGTCGGCGTCGTCGTACGCCGCCACCGTGTCGGCGTCGAAGTCGGCGAAGGCCGCCCGGAAGTGGGGCCGCTTGTTGAGGATCGTCAGCCAGGACAGCCCCGACTGGAAGGCCTCGAGGGTCAGCCGCTCGAGGTGGGCCGCCTCCCCGTGGACGGGCATCCCCCACTCGGTGTCGTGGTACGCCGTGTTGACGGGGTGGCCGGCGCCCCACGGGCAGCGGGCGAGGCCGTCCTCGCCGACGATGGGTCCGGGCATGGGGCGATCCTGGCAGGCGGTACCGACGCTCACCCGCGGGGCTTGAGCCGGGCGGTCGGCAGGGCGGGGGCGGGGATCGGCGGCAGGTGGTCGCCGAGGACGACGCCGAACCGGCCGTCGGCGACGTCCTGGCCGTCGCCGACGACCTCGCCGTCGCGCGTGATCTGGGCCTGCCACTCCTCGCGGTACGCCGCGATCTCGTCGTGGTCGCGGCCCACGAAGTTCCACCACATCACGATCTGCTCGCCGAAGGGCGGGCCGCCGAGCAGCACGACGCGGGCGGCCTCGAGGGCCTCGATGCGGAGGCTCGACGAGCCCGGCCCGACGTACCCCATCTCCGCCGGCTTCATGGCCTGGCCGGCCACCACGACCGAGCCGGTGTCGACGAGGACACCGTGCTCGTGGGTCGCCTCGACGTCGAGGTCCAGCACGGCGCCGGGGTCGAGCACGATCTCGGCCCCGAGGAGCGGCGTCGCCGTCTCGACCGGCGAGGTGTGGCCCAGCAACGAGCCGAGGAAGACGTGGGCCGACCAGCCCGGCCCGGTGAGGGGCGGTGGCGCGTAGTGGTCGAAGGTGGCCGGCCGGTCGCGGGCGTCGTCGGGCAGCGCGACCCAGAGCTGGACGCCGTGCAGCACCTGCGTACCGGGCGTGGAGACCTCGGAGTGACTGACGCCGTGGCCGCCGGTCATCAGGTTCAGCTCGCCGGGCCGCACCATCGCGTGGTGGCCGGCCGAGTCGCGGTGCTCCACCTCTCCGGCGAACAGCCAGCTCACGGTCTGCAGCCCGGTGTGCGGGTGCGGCGGGACGACCATGCCGCCGGTCTCGGCGACCGGGTCGGGCCCGTAGTGGTCGGCGAAGCACCACGCGCCGACGAGGGAGCGTTCGCGCTGCGGGAGGGTACGGCGGACGCGCATCGCCCGCAGCCCGCCGAGGGGGACGTCGCGCGGGGTCAACACCTGGACGGCGCTCATGACGCTTGTGCCGCGTCGTACCGCTCCTGGGCCTCGCGCACGTCGGGCACGTGGTCCTCGGCCCAGGCCTTCAGCAGCTTGATCGGGTCCTGGAGCGAGTGGCCGAGGTCGGTGAGCTCGTAGTCGACACGGACGGGCACGGAGGCGGTGACGGTGCGGGTGACCAGCCCGTCGCGCTCGAGGGTGCGCAGGGTCTGGGTCAGCATCTTCTGGCTGACGCCGGCCAGCTGCCGCGACAGCTCGGAGAAGCGCCGCGGCCCGTCGGACAGCGAGGCCATCACCAGGGTCACCCACTTGTCGGAGATCCGGTCGAGGACGAGCCGGCTCGGGCACTCGGCCAGGAACGCGTCGAACTCCTGCTTGGCCTGCTCCCGCTGCTGGGCCGCGGTCATGGTGGGCATCGGTGCTTACCTCCGGGTGCCTGCTGCACTTCTAGGTGCCTACTTCCGAAAAGAGAGTAACCGACGCATCGTGGAGTGACAACCAGATCCCCACACCAGAGGAGCAGATCGATGCGATCCATCCAGTCCGTCCCCGGCCACGACGAGCCCCAGGTCGTCGAGCGCGACCGTCCCGACCCCGGCCCCGGCCAGGTCCTCATCGAGACCGCGGCCGCCGCGGTCAACCCCGTCGACGTCTTCGTCGCCACCGAGCCGGGCCGCGGCGTCTTCGCGGCCGGCGGTCCCGTCGGTCTCGGCTGGGACGTGTCGGGCCGCGTGGTCGAGGTCGGCCCGGACGTCACGACGTACGCCGCCGGCGACCTGGTCGCGGGTCTCGACGACGTCGCCTCCGGGGCGGACCGCGCCCTGGCCGAGTACGTGCTGCTCGACGCCGACGCCGTCGCGCCGGTGCCCGAGGGCCTCGACCTGGTCGACGCCGCGACCGTTCCGCTCAACTCCGTCACCGCCCTCCAGGCGCTCGCGCTGCTGGGCGAGCCGGCCGACCGCCGGCTCCTGGTCACCGGCGCGGGCGGAGCCGTCGGCGGGTACGCCGTCGCGCTCGCCGCCGCCGCGGGCTGGGACGTCACCGGGCTCGGCGCGCACGAGCGACGAGGAGTTCGTCCGGTCGACAGGCGCCGAGTTCACCGCCGCCGCCGAGCCGGCGTCGTACGACGCGGTGCTCGACGGCGCCGTGCTGCAGGCCGACGGCCTGGCGTACGTGAAGGACGGCGGCATGTTCGTCGGCGTCCAGCCGAGCCAGCCCGTGCCCGCCGAGCGCGACATCACGGTCACCGCGGTCATGGTGCACCGCGACGCCGAGGCCCAGGCCGACCTGCTCCGACGGTCCGCCAGTGGCGAGCTCGCCGTCCGCGTCGCCGGCACGGCCCCGCTCGACGAGGCCGCGACGGTCTTCGCCAAGGTCGGCGGCGGCGGTCAGCGCGGCCGCTGGCTGCTGGTCGTCTAGGTCACCGGGTCTCGTGACGGGCGCTAGCGCGCCTTCCTCGACCAACGGCTAGGAGTTCGAGTAGACCGCGGGCCCGCCGTCACCTGTGTCATCGGTGGCGTCGGGCCCGCGGCCGGCCCACGTCCAGGCGTACGCCGGGTCCTCGGCCGCCAGGCCGGCCTCGCCGAGGTCGAGCGGGAGGAACGTGTCGATCATGACCGCCAGCTCGTCGAACGCCTCCGCACCCAGGGACGCCTCGATGGCGCTCGGCTGCGGGCCGTGGGCGTGGCCGCCGGGGTGCAGGGAGATCGAGCCGATGTTGATGCCGGAACCCTTGCGCGCCTCGTAGTCGCCGCCGACGTAGAACATGACCTCGTCGGAGTCGACGTTCGAGTGGTAGTAGGGCACCGGGATGGCCAGCGGGTGGTAGTCGACCTTGCGTGGCACGAAGTTGCAGACCACGAAGTTGTGGCCCTGCCACACCTGGTGCACCGGCGGCGGCTGGTGCACCTTGCCGGTGATCGGCATGTAGTCCTCGACGTTGAACGTGTGCGGGTAGAGGCAGCCGTCCCAGCCGACCACGTCGAACGGGTGCGTCGCGTAGGTCAGCCGGCTCCCGCCGATCCCGCCCGGCAGGTTGGAGACGCGGTGCTTCACCAGCACCTCGACGTCCGTGCCCTCGACGAGGTGCGGCTCGGTGGGGCCGTGGAGGTCGCGCTCGCAGTACGGCGCGTGCTCGAGCAGCTGCCCGTACCTCGACAGGTACCGCTTGGGCGGGGAGATGTGCGAGTTGGCCTCGATCGGGTAGAGCCGGCTCGGCTCGGCCGGCACCCACCGGTGGTCGGTCGCGCGCGGGACGATCACGTAGTCGCCGGTCCGGTAGGGCAGGACGCCGAAGACGGTCTCGACGGTGCCGGTGCCCTCCTGGACGTACACGCACTCGTCGCCGATCGCGTTGCGGTAGATCGGGGACGGGTCGGTGCCGGTGACGACGTAGGCGATGCGTACGTCGCCGTTGCCGAGCACGAGGCGACGCCCCTCGACCGGGCACGCGCCGCGCACCTTCACCGGGGGCCGGGAAGAGACCGTGCAGCTTCAGGTGCCGCGGCTTGAGCGGGTGGTTCGGCGTGCGGGACTGGTCCGGCAGCTCCCAGACCTGGCTGTCCACGATCGCCGACGGGACGCCGCGGTGGTAGAGCAGCGAGGAGTCCGAGCTGAACCCCTCCTCCCCCATCAGCTCCTCGCGGTAGAGGAACCCGCTGTCGTCCCGGTGCTGGGTGTGGCGCTTCGGAGGCACGCTGCCCACGGCGCGGTAGTAGGCCATGCCCGCAGACTAGGACGCTGACAGTCCGTACCGGAGCCACAGGCTGCCGCTCGAGGTGGGCACGCCCTCGAGGAGCTGCATCTCCACGCGGTCGGTCACGGTGTCGAACAGCCGCGGGCCGACCGGGTCGAGCACCCGACCGACGGAGAGGCAGAGCTCGTCGACCAGGCCGGCGGCGAGGAGGGACTTGGCCAGCGTGATGCTGGCGTGCACGCCGACGTCGCCGTCAGTCGCGGACTTCACGTCGCGGACGATGTCGGGCAGGTCGCCCGAGACGGCCTCGGCGTGCGGCCACTCGCCGGTCAGGGGGGTGGAGGTGACGACGTACTTGCGGACGCCGTTGATGAAGTCCGCGAACGGCTGCTCCTCCGACGTCGGCCAGTACCTCGACCACTGGTCGTACGTCGTCCGGCCGAGCAGGACGGCCTGTTGCCTGTCCAGCATGGCCTCCTCCCAGCGGGCCAGCTCCTCGTCGACGACCGGCGGCCCGACGTACTCCGGGGTCTCCGGGAAGTAGCGGTGCGGGTCCTCGGTGGCGCCGTCGAGAGAGACGAGGGTGTAGACGACGAGCTTGGTCACGGTGTCCTCCGGTGGTCGGTTGCTACCAGGTAGACGTGCAGACAGGGCGGGATTCGACAACTCATCGGACGGTTGCGCGGGGACGTCTTATTGGATCGCGGTGCGTCGGTGGCCCCACCTACCCTGGCAGGGCGATGCGCGACTTCCCTCCGGTGATCGACACCTTCTACGCGCGCAGCGGGGACGGGCCGACGAGAGAGCCCTCCGCTGCGCCGGACACGCGCACCCCGTTCCGGTTCCTCCTCTGGATGCTCAAGCTCCAGTGGCCGGTCATCGTGACCACCACGGTGCTGGGCATGTTCTGGCAGCTGCCGCCGATGGTGGGGCCGTGGATCTTCGGCCGCGCGGTCGACGAGGGCATCGTGCCGGGCGACGCGCAGGCGACCCTCAAGTGGGCCGCGGTGCTGCTGGCCGTGACCTTGGTCGGCGCGCTGTTCGGCATCGTGATGCACACGTTCATCGTGCGCACCTGGCTGATCGCGCTCTACGGGACGATGAAGATCGTCACCCGCAAGGCCGCGCAGATGGGTCACGTGCTCCCCCGTCGTACGCCGACCGGCGAGGTGCTCTCGGTGGCCTCCAGCGACTCCGACGAGTTCGGGGCGCTGACCGAGATCCTGGCGCGGACGTGGACCCAGCTCGTCGCGTACCTGGTCGTGGCTTTCATCGTGCTGAGCACGTCGCTCCAGCTGGGCATCGTGCTGCTGGTGGCGGCGCCGGTGCTCGTGGGCGCGGCCTACCCGCTCCTGAAGCCGCTGCACCGCCGCCAGCAGGTCGAGCGGGCGCGCAACTCCGACCTGACCTCGCTGGCCACCGACATCGTGGCCGGGCTGAGGATCCTGCGCGGGATCGGCGGGGAGCGCACCTTCGGCAGCAACTACGCCGCCCAGTCGCAGCTCGCACGCCAGGCCGGGCAGTCCGCCGGCATCTGGCAGGCCGCCATCGAGGCCGTCGGCGTGCTGTTCTCCGGCGTGTTCGTGGTCCTGCTCGTCTGGCTGGGCACCCACCAGGTGATCAGCGGCCAGCTGTCGATCGGCCAGCTGATCAGCTTCCTGGGCTACGCGCTCTTCATGATCTACCCGATCCAGACGTTCTTCGAGTTCGCCCAGAAGCTCACGCGGGCGTCGGTGTCGGCGCGCAAGGCGATGGCGATCTACGAGCAGCGGCCCCCGTGGCGCGACCCCGACGACCCCGACCGGCTGCCCGCGCACGGCGACCTGGTCGACGACCGGACCGGGTTCGTCGCGCACGAGGGCCAGCTGACGATCATCGTGAGCGCCGTGCCCGAGGACACCTCCGCGCTGGCCGACCGGCTGGGTCGCTACCTGTCGCCCGACACCGAGCCGGTGAGCCAGGAGATCGGCGAGGGTGTCAAGGGCCGGGCCGCTCGCCGGGCCCGCGCCGAGCGCGCCGCCGACCGCGCGCGGCTGGCCGCACTCGACGAGGAGCGCGCCCGTCAGGCGTGGGGCGTGACCCTCGGCGGCACCGACCTGGCCGCGGTCCGGTTGGGCGACGTACGTCGCCGGATCCTCGTCAGCGACGCCACCAGCCAGCTGTTCGCCGGCACCCTCCAGGACGCCATCGACCCGCACGTCCGGCTCACGCGCGAGCAGGCCGAGGAGGCGTTGCGCGTCGCCAACGCCGAGGACGTCTACGACGCGTTGCCCGGCGGCTGGCAGGGCCGACTCGACGAGCGCGGCCGCGGACTCTCGGGTGGGCAGCGGCAGCGCGTCGTGCTGGCCCGCGCCATCGCCCAGGACGCCGACATCCTGGTGCTGGTCGAGCCGACGTCCGCCGTCGACGCGCACACCGAGGCGCGGATCGCCGAGCGGGTGGCCGACGTACGCCGCGGGCGCACGACCGTGGTCACCACCGTGTCCCCGCTGTGGCTGCACCACGCCGACCGGGTGGTGCTGGTGGAGGGCAACCGGGCCATCGCCGAGGGCTCGCACGAGGACCTGGTGCTCGACAGCCCGGCCTACCGCCGGGTCGTCATCCGGGCCATGGACGCCGACGACGCGTTGGGGGAGGAGGTGAGCCCCCGTGGCTGACCTGCTGGCGACCTCGCCCGACACCTGGCGCGACCGCTCGACGGAGCCACCGGTCATCCCGGTCGAGCTCATCCCTCCGAGCGAGGGCTCGATCTCCGACCGCGTCACCGCCCTGCGACGCCGGCACTCGCTGCGCGAGCGCCGCGCGTTGGAGAACTACGCCCAGTCCCGCAAGCCCGACCGCGGCTGGCCGGTGGCCGACAACCAGGCCGTGCTGCACTTCCTGCGCGCGCTGCTGCGCGACCGCCGGCGGGTCTTCGTGCTGCTCGTCGTGCTCAACGGGTTCGCGGCCGCGGCCGGTCTCGTCGTACCCCGCCTCCTCGGCACCCTCATCAACAAGACGGTCGCCGGCGACGCCGCGTCGTCGCTCAACACCCTGGCCGTGCTGGTGGTGTGCGTCGTCTGCGCCCAGGCCCTGCTGACCTTCTGGGCCCAGCGGACCTCCACGATCTTCGGCCAGGACCTGCTGTCCTCGGCCCGCGAGTACATCGTCCGCACCATCCTCCAGCTGCCGCTGGGCCGCGTGGAGAGCGCGAGCAGCGGCGACCTGGTCACCCGGGTGACCCGCGACGTCGGCACGATGAGCCGGTCGGTGCAGTACGGCGTGCCGATGTCGATCATCTCCGGCCTCACGGTCGTGCTGTCGATCATCGCGATGCTGCTCAACTCCCTCGTCCTGGCCGTCCCGTCGCTGCTGGTGATCGCGCTGGCCTACCCGCAGGTCCGCAAGTACCTCCGCAAGGCGCCGAAGGGCTACATCAACGAGGGCGCGACGTACTCCCGCATCAACTCCACCCTGACCGAGACGGTCGAGGGCGCCCGCACGGTCGAGGCCCTCGGCCTCGCCGACCGTCGGGTGCACGCCGGCGACGACGACATCGACGTCTCGGCCCAGGCCGAGCGCTACACGATGACGCTGCGCAACCTGCTCTTCGCCGTCATCGACGTGGCGTTCAACCTGCCGCGCGTGGTCACGCTCCTGGTCGGCGCATGGGGCTACCACGAGGGCTGGGTCTCGCTGGGGCAGATCACGGCGGCGGTGCTGTACGTCGAGGCGCTGAGCGGTCCGCTCGACCGGTTGGTCGGCGAGGTCGACCGGCTCCAGGTCGGCGCCGCCTCGACCAGCCGCCTGCTCGGCATCGCCCAGGTGCCGCCGGACCGGGTCGCCGGCACCGACCTGCCCGACGGGCCGGAGCTGGTCGGTGAGGACCTGCGGTTCGCCTACCGCGAGGGCCACGACGTGCTGCACGGCGTCGACCTGACCCTGCGCACGGGCGAGCGCCTGGCCATCGTCGGCCCGTCGGGTTCGGGCAAGTCGACACTCGGCCGGCTGCTGTCGGGCATCAACGGGCCGCGCACCGGCTCGGTGACCGTCGGCGGCGTCGAGCTGGTCGAGCTTCCCCTGGAGACGCTGCGCACCGAGGTCGCGCTCGTCACCCAGGAGCACCACGTCTTCAAGGGGACCGTGCGCGACAACATCATCCTGGCCCGCGAGGACTCCGACGACGAGGCGGTCTGGGACTCCCTGCGCGCGGTCGGCGCGGACGACTGGGTCGAGCGCTTCCCGACCGGCCTGGACACCCAGATCGGGTCGGGCAACACCCAGCTCACGCCCGCGCAGGCGCAGCAGGTCGCGTTGGCCCGGCTGATCATCGCCGACCCGCACACCCTCGTGCTCGACGAGGCGACCTCGCTGATCGACCCGCGCACCGCGCGCACCCTCGAGGGGTCGATGAACGCGCTGCTGGCCAGCCGCACCGTGGTCGCCATCGCCCACCGGCTCCACACCGCCCACGACGCCGACCGGATCGCGGTCGTCATCGACGGGCGGATCGTGGAGCTCGGCTCGCACCACGAGCTGGTCGCGCACGGTGGCGAGTACGCCGCGCTGTGGCGGGCCTGGACGTCATGACTCGCCGAGTCGGCGCCAGTTACCCCGTTGAGCTCGCCGAGTCGGCGCCAGTTTCCGGCAAGTAGCGCCGACCCGACGACGTACGAACGGCAACTGGCGCCGACTCGCGTGGCGGGCTGGTCCATTGGCGGGCGACGGGGGCTGGATGCGAGGGTGAGGGGATGCTGCCGGAATCCTTCCGAGGCCTCGTCGACGACGCCGCCGTGTTCCCGCCCGGCGACGCCCCGTTGCCCGAGGCGCTGGCGGCGTACGTCGGCCGCCGCGGTGAGTGGTACGCCGACCTGGTCGCCTCGTTCGTCGTCACCGACGTGGCCCTGCCGTCGGTATCCGAGAGAGTCCCGGTCTCGGTCGTGGTGACCGGAGGCGCCGGGGCCGTCGCCGGGGCCCTCAAGCTCGCGCAGAAGCACGACCTACCCGTCGCCGGCCTGGAGATCGCGCTGCGGGACCCCGACGACCTGGCCGGGAACGCCCGCCGGGTGTCCGCGGCGGTGGACGCCGCACGGGGCGAAGGAACGCTGGACGAGGACACCCCGGTGTACGTCGAGCTGCCGCAGACCGACCCGACCGCGTCCTGGCTCGCTGCTGCCGACGTCGTCGCCGAGGGCGAGCACCGGCTCAAGTTCCGCACCGGCGGGCTGGAGGCGGAGAGGTTCCCGACGGCGGCGACCCTGGCCGGTTGGATCGACGCGGCCCTGGACCGGGAGACGCCGTTCAAGTGCACGGCCGGCCTGCACAACGCCATCTCGCACCGCGACCACACCACCGGCTTCCCGCACCACGGCTTCCTCAACGTGCTGCTCGCGACGCGGCAGGCCTTCGACGGCGCGTCGACGGCCGAGGTGGCGACGCTGCTGGCCGACCACTACCCCAACGACCTGGTCGCGCTGGCGCGACAGTGCCTTCTTTCTGGCGGACTTGCGGGGGCCCGGCGATGGTTCGTGTCGTTCGGGTCGTGCAGCATCACCGAGCCGCTCGACGACCTGGTGGGCCTCGGACTCGTGGAGGGAAACGCATGAGCAGCTGGGTGGACGGCGCCGCGGGGTCGGCGTACGACAGCGACAACCTGCCGTACGGCGTGTTCGTGCGGGAGGGCGAGGAGCCGCGCGTCGGCGTCCGGATCGGCGAGTACGTGCTCGACCTCGCGCCCATCGCGGCGGCGGAGATGCTCGACGTGCACGCCGTGTTCGGCGAGCCGACGCTCAACGCCTTCCTGGCCCAGGGCCGGCAGGTGTGGGACTCGGTGCGCACCTGGCTGGTCGGGCTGGTCACCGACGAGACCGAGCGCGACCTGGTCGAGCCGAACCTCGTGCCGCTCGCCGACGTCGAGCTGCGGATGCCCTTCGCCGTGGGCGACTACGTCGACTTCTACGCCTCGCTCGACCACGCCTCCAACGTCGGCCGGATCTTCCGGCCGGACGCCGAGCCGCTGCTGCCGAACTGGCGACACCTGCCCGTCGGGTACCACGGGCGCGGCGGCACCGTCGTACCCTCCGGCACTCCGGTCATCCGCCCGTCCGGTCAGCGCCGCGGTGACGACGGTCCGGTCTTCGGGCCGAGCGCCCGCCTCGACATCGAGGCCGAGCTGGGGTTCGTGATCGGGACTGCTACGTCGATGGGCGACCACGTGTCACCGGACGCCTTCGCGGACCACGTGTTCGGTGTCGTCGGCCTCAACGACTGGTCGGCGCGCGACATCCAGGCCTGGGAGTACGTCCCGCTCGGGCCCTTCCTCGGCAAGTCGTTCGCGACGTCGGTCTCGGCCTGGGTCACACCTCTCGCGGCTTTCGAAGCCGCCTGGGTCGACCTGCCCGCCCAGGACCCCGAGCCCCTCCCGTACCTCGCCCCCGGCGCCACCCGTGGCTTGGACATCGACGTGGAGGTCGTGCTGAACGGCGAGGTCGTCAGCCGCCCGCCGTACCGCACCATGTACTGGTCGCCGGCCCAGATGCTGGCCCACCTCACCGTCAACGGCGCCTCGATCCGGCCGGGAGACCTCTTCGCCTCCGGCACCATCAGCGGTCCGGAGAAGGACCAGCGCGGCTCGTTCCTCGAGCTCAGCTGGGGAGGTACGGAGCCGATGGCCGACGGTCGCACGTTCCTGGTGGACGGCGACGAGGTCGTGCTGCGGTACTCCGCCCCGGGTACGGCTGGCGGCCGGATCGCGCTGGGTGCTGTGGTCGGCCGGATCGACCCGGCCCGCTGAGAAGGCGCCCTCAGAGCACGAGCTTCAACGTGGAGCGGACGTGAAGGCGAACCACGCGCTCACCCGATGAACCGATTGCGCCGGCGGTGCTGGCGGCCGGAGGTGCGCTTCGCGATGATTCGTCGGTGACGGATGGTGCGGCCCTTGCGTGGGAGGTGTCGAGGCTGCGCGACGCTGTCGCCGGTTGGGTGTCGGTCCCGGGTGACCACGGGTACGCCGTGGCCCGGCGCACGTTCAACGGGCTGGTGGACCACCGACCGGTGTTGGCCGTCTCGTGCCGGACGCTGGACGACGTCCGTCGAGCCGTCGGGTCGGCGGCCCGCCTGGGACTCTCGGTGTCCATCCGCGGCGGCGGCCACAGTGTGGCTGGACACGGAGTCGGCGTCGACTCGCTCCTCGTCGACCTTTCGCCGATGCGGTCGGTCACCGTGACGCCGGATGCAGCGCGGGTCCGTGTCGCCGGCGGTGCGACCTGGAACGACGTCGACCCACCGGCTTGGGCGTCTACACCGACGCGACCCTGGACTCGGAGCAGAGGTCCTGGGCTCGCGACGTGTCCGGATCCGTAGCACCGTGGTCACTCCTGGGTGGCGGCTACCTCAACTACGCCGCGCACGACGAGCCAGCCGATCGCCTGGCGCCGATCTTCGGCCACGACCGGTGGGCACGGCTCGTCGAGGTCAAACGCCGCTACGACCCCGACAACGTCCTCCGGCACAACGCCAACATCAAGCCCTGAGGACGTGCGTGATGCCGTGGGGTCCGTTCCAGAGGTAGCTCCCGTCGGGCGTGCGGACGTAGCGCCATCGTCCGAGCGTCTTGGCGCGGTGGTGTCTGCGGCACAGGCAGGCGAGGTTGTCGGGTCGTGTCTGGCCCGGCGGACCGTGTTCGTCGTAGGGCGTGACGTGGTCCAGGTCGCAGGACCTGGCGTCGCGGGTGCAGCCGGGGAAGACGCAGTGACCGTCGCGGAGGATCACCAGCTCCCGCATCCACGGTGGTGGGTCGTGCGGATCGGCGGGCGACCCGGCGGGCCAGCCACGCCGGCACCTGCAGCCGCAGCACGGCCCCCCACAGGTGCGGGAGCCGGTGCCGCAGGTCCAGAGCGTCCGCGACCAGCCCCGCCGCCGCAGCCGGGGAGATCTGCAGCACCACCGCGAGGTCTTCGGGGGTGAACGCCGCGACCGCCGGAGTGCCCTCCCCGCCCAACAGCTCATCAGCATCCAGGACCCCACCATCGGGTGTGGCGGCCCCGGTCTCCCTGGTGGCGGGGTGCAGGTCGGCCCAGTGCGCGGCGGCCTTGAGCTTGAACGCCTCGATCCGACGGGCCTCCTCATCCAGGTCACGCAGGAACCCGAGCACGCCATCGGCGTCGAGGTCCTCGACCTCGAACCGCTCCCCTGGTGTAGCGCTCATGAGACAACTCAAGCACCGGCCACCGACAATGAAGGCCGAGAATCCCCTGTATCCACAGGGGTTCCGCGAAAAAGTCCGACCGAGAAGGGTCAACCGGCGGGGCGGCCGGCGGTGGTGTCGCAGAGCCTCGCGGCTCGCTCGCTGGTGAAGACGTCGTCGAGCAGGATCGGGCGGCCGTCGGGGCCGGAGAGCGGCACCCGCCAGTTGGGGTACTCGTCGATGGTGCCGGGCTGGTTCTGGGCGCGGCGGTCGCCGACGGCGTCGGTGAGGGCCAGGCAGCGCAGGCGCGACGGCGTACGGACCAGGTAGGCGTGCAGGGCCTCGACGATGCCCGGGAACGTCCGCACCATCCGACGACAGCAGTCCGACGCGACGGAGCTCGCCGAGCCACGCCTCGCGCTCGACGGCGTCGACGGCCAGCTCCTCCTCGACCGGCCGGGTGAGCAGGCCGAGGGAGTCGCGGAGGCGCACGTGGTCGCCGGCGAGGTACCCGTCCGTCGGCGGTAGGTCGTGCGTCGTCACCGAGGCCAGGCACCACTCGCGCCACCGCTCGGCGGGCAGAGGCCCACCACCTCCGTCATGGTCCATCTCGAACCAGAGGATGGAGGTGCCGAGGATGCCGCGCTCGGCGAGGTAGGTACGGACCCACGGCTCGACGGTGCCGAGGTCCTCGCCGACGACGACCGCGCCTGCGCGGTGCGCCTCGAGGGCGAGGATGCCGATCAGCGCCTCGTGGTCGTACCGCACGTAGGTCCCGGCGGTCGGGCCCGCACCCTTCGGGATCCACCACAGCCGGAACAGCCCGATCACGTGGTCGACGCGCAAGCCGCCGGCGTTGCGCAGCGCCGCCGCGACCATCCGCCGGAACGGGTCGTACGCCGCCTCGGCCAGGCGGTCGGGGCGCCACGGCGGTTGCTGCCAGTCCTGGCCCTGCTGGTTGTAGGGGTCCGGCGGTGCGCCCACGGTGACGCCGCCGGCGTACGTCTCCTGGAGGGACCAGGCGTCCGCACCGCTCCAGTGCACGCCGACGGCGAGGTCGGTCATCACGCCCAGCCCCATCCCGGCCCGGCGCAGGCAGAGCTGAGTGGTCGCGAGCTGCTCGTCGAGCACCCACTGGAGCCAGCGGTGGAAGTCGACGGCGTCGGCGTGCTCGTCGCGGAAGGTCGCGACGGCCGGGAGGTCCGGGTGCTTGAGCGAGGCCGGCCAGGTCAACGAGTCCGAGCCGTGCACCTCGGCGATGGCCGCCCAGGTGGCGTAGTCGTCGAGCCCGCGACCCTCGCGGCGGCGGTACCCGTCGAACGCCCACTGCCGTCCGGGCGTCCGCGGCACGGCGAAGACCTTGAGCAACGCCTCCCGCTTCGCGGTCCACGCGGTGTCGCGGTCGATCCGGTCCGACAGCGGGTCGCCGGCCTTCTCCTGGAGCGCGTGGACGGCCGCCCGGTCGACGGGTGAGAGGGCGGCGTACTCGGGAACGAGCTCGGGTCGCAGGTAGAGCGGGTTGACGAAGCGCCGCGACGTCGGGAGGTACGGCGAGGGTTCCATCGGCGCGACCGGCTCGGCCGCGTGCAGCGGGTTGACCAGCACGTAGTCGGCGCCGTGCGCCACGGCGGCCCAGGTCCCGAGGTCCGTCAGGTCCGTCAGGTCGCCGGTGCCCCAGGAGCCGGGCGACCGCACGCTGTAGAGCTGCGTCGCCACCCCCCACCGGGGACGGTCCCCCAGCCGGCCGGGCGTGCCGACCCAGTGAGGTGTGACGACGAGGCTCATCCGCGCCAGCCGGTCGCCCGACTGACCATGAGCCTGGGCGTGCACCCAGTGGTACCCCAGCGGCAGATCGCCCGGCACCGCGAACGTCGCCTCGCCGACCAGCTCGTGACCGACCGAGCGCGGAGGGTTCCAGTTCTCGCGCTGCTCGACGCCGCCGCGATGCTCGCCGGTCTCGAGCTCGACCCACACGTTCACGTTCGAGCCGTCCGGCACGTGCACGTCGAACGTCGGCTGCCAGCCCTGACGGGTGACCAGGACCGGTGGGAGCATCCGCGACCAGGCGGCGTCGTCGCGCGCGGCGAGGGCCGTCCGCGCGGACTCGACCGTCGAGGCGTCGACGTCCAGCGCCGCGAGCACCGCCACCATCGTCTCGGTGGCCACGGCGACGTGGCGGCCCTGCCAGTCCCAGTAGTCGACGGCCACGCCGTACGCCGAGGCGAGCTCGCGCAACAGGTCGTGCAGCTCGGGGGCGTGCTCGGACATGGTCGCCAGGTTAGACGCCCTCCCGCTCGCCGACGCCCGGGTGCACGAACGTCTCGCCGCGCCGCAGCTGGTCGATCGCGCCGGGGTGCACGCGGGCGAGGTGGGCGATTGCCTTGCGGCGGTAGCGGACCACCTGGACGGCGCCGAGGCCCCAGAACACGTACTGCACGCACATCGCCACCCGGAAGTCCCCGAGGTCGTACGCCGCCTGGCCGGCGGGTTCGCGCAGGTCGAGCACGAGGCCGACGAGACCCATCGTGAGCAGGGATGCGGAGAACCCGCCGATGTTGACCAGTCCGTTGGCGCGGCCGCTGACCTCGGCCGGGGTGAAGCTGCGGGCGAGGTCGAAGCCGACCATCGACGCCGGCCCGCCCGACGCCATCGAGAACACGAGCAGGACCAGCAGCCACATCGGCGCCGGCGTCGAGCGCAGCAGCACCACGGCCCACAGCAGCGCCATCGTGGCGACCACGCACAGGACGATCACCGAGCGGTAGTAGGGCAGGCGGGTGACCAGCCACCCGAGCGCGAGCCCGCTGACGACCACCCAGCCCGTCATCGCCATCAGGAGGGTGCTCGCCTGGTCCGTCGACAGCCCCTGTCCACGCACGAGGAACGGGAAGCCCCACAGGAGGGAGAAGACCGTCACCGAGAACTGCGACACGAAGTGCGACCACAGGCCGAGGCGGGTGCCCGGGTTGCCCCAGACCGCGCGCAGGCTGGCGGCCAGCGCGAGGAGCTTGATCCGGACGACGCCCTCGGAGACGTACGGCGAGTCCTTGACCACCAGGGCCACCGCGACCATCAGCACCACGCCGATCGAGGCCGCCGCCGCGAACGCCTGGGTCCAGCCCCAGGCGTGCAGGGCGTAGGACAGCGGAGCCGCCGCGACGATCGCGCCGAGCTGGCCGATCTGCCCGGTGAGCTGGGTGACGATCGGCGCCTGCCGCACCAGGAACCACACGGTGACCAGGCGGAGCACGGACGTGAAGACCATCGCGTCGCCGGCTCCGACCACGGCGCGGGCCAGCACGGCCAAGGGGAAGGACCCGACCAGGGCGAACGTCAGCTGGCCGGCCGTCATCAGGACGAGTCCGGCCAGCAACAGCCGCCGCGAGCCGTACCGGTCCAGGGCCACTCCGACCGGCACCTGCATGCCGGCGTACACGAGCAGCTGGAGCACCGTGAAGAGCGCGAGCTCGGTCGCGGAGATCCCGAACCGGTCGGCCGCCAGCAGGCCGGCGACGCCGAGCGAGCTGCGGTGGAAGACGGCCAGCACGTACACCGCCAGCGCCACGGCCCAGACCGCCCACGCGCGACGCCGGCCGATGTTGTGCACCTGCCGGGGACTCACCCGAGCATGGTCCCAGCAGTACCGCTGGTCGAGGCATGCGGCCTCTGGCGCCCATCACGAGACCCGGCGAGCGTTCCGCGGTCTCGTGAGAGGACTTCGTCCTTCCTCGACCAACGGAGGTGTCTACGCTTCCGTCCGTGCAGCCCCTTGGCCAGTACCCGGACCCCAGCCACACGATCGCCCACCTCAGCGACACCCACCTGCTCGCGGGCGGGAAGCTGCAGTACGGCGTGGTCGACACCGTCCATCACCTCGAGATGGCGCTGGACCGACTGAGCCGGATCGATCCGGTGCCGCAGGCGATCGTGGTGACCGGCGACCTGGCCGACCGGGGCGAGCCCGAGGCCTACGCCCAGCTCCGCTCGCTCATCGAGCCCGTCGCCGAGCGGATGGGAGCGCAGGTCGTGTGGTGCATGGGCAACCACGACGACCGGACGGCGTACGCCCGTGCCCTGTACGACGCCGAGCCGACTGCGGACGTGATGGACCGCGTGTACGACGTGGACGGGCTCCGCATCGTCGCCCTCGACACGTCCGTCCCGAACTACCACCACGGCGAGATCGGCGACAAGCAGTACGCCTGGCTGACCCAGGTCCTCGCGACGCCGGCTCCGCTCGGCACGATCCTCGCGATGCACCACCCGCCGATCGCGACGCCGATGCTGCCCGCCGCCGCGATCATCGAGCTCGACGACCAGCCGCGTCTCGCCGAGGCGCTCGAGGGCACAGACGTCCGGATGATCCTGGGCGGGCACTTCCACTACTCGTCGTACGGCACCTTCGCCGGCATCCCGGTCTCGGTCGCATCGGCCACCTGCTACATCAGCGACGTCGCGCCGAAGGACCGCTTCATCTCCGCCGTCGACACGGATCAGTCGGTCAACGTGCTGCACGTGTACGACGACACGATCGTCACCTCCGTCGTGCCGACGCACGACTCCGCGGAGATCAACGGGTTCGGGTCCGACGTCGTGCCGCTGGTCGAGGCCATGACGTTCGAGGAGCGGCGCGAGACGCTCTCCCGCAAGGACTCCGACTTCAACCGCAACCAGCACGACCCGCTCGTCGGGACCTGAGGCACCTAGGTCGCGGTGTGGCGCAGGATCGCCTCGGTGGCCCGCGGTCGCAGCGATCCCGGTGGCCGCTCGTGCCCCATGCCCGGCATCGGCACGAGAGTCGCGACCGGGATCTCGCGGGCCAGCGCCTCGCCGTGGGGGAACGGGAACATCGGGTCCGTGGTCCCGTGCAGCACCAGCGTGGGAGCCGCGATGTCGGCCATGGCGAACCCCTCGGACTCGCCGGCCAGGAGCCAGTGGTTCTTGGTCGCCGCCTCGATGTCGGTCGTCCGGTCGATCACGTGCTCCACGAGGCGCCGCGTCGCCGCCTGGTCGAAGCCGAGCGAGCCGGCGTACGGGCGGTAGGACTCGACGAGGTGGTCCGCCACGGCGTCCCGGTCGTCCCAGTCCGGCTCGGGTAGCGGGTCGTCAAAGGTGCGGGCGACGCGCGGCTCGGCCCCGGGGAGCGGTGACCGGTCAGCCCGCCGGCCGGCGGGGCTGCACGCGATCAGGGTCAGGGTCTCCACGCGATCGGGATGGCGGGCCGCCAGCTCCTGGGCGATCCCGGCGCCCATCGACAGACCGACCAGGTGGGCGCGTCCCACGCCGAGAGCATCGAGGACGCGCAGGGGATCCGTGCCGAGCTGCGTCGAGGTGTACGTCGGCCGGCCCGGTGGGCTCGCCGTCGACCGGCCCGTGTCCCGATGGTCGAACCGGACGACGCGCCGGCCTCCCGCAGCGAGCTCACGGCACCACTCCGGGTCCCAACCGTCCATGGACTCGGCCGCTCCAGAGATCAGCAACAGGGTCGGCGCGGCGTCGTCGCCGAAGGTCTCCACGCACAACGAGACGTCGCCCAGGTCGTACAGCTCCTCAGCCATGACCAGGACGACCGGCCTCCGGCCGCGATTTCATCGCAGGGCCCCGGACCGTCCGACGAGGGCTTCGGTCACGACGTCGACCACGGGGCTGCGGGAGGTACGGGTCAGCAGGTACACCGTCCGGCCGATCGTCCCTTCCGCGGCGTCACGGACCACCACACCAGGCGCCTCGTAGCCGAGGACCAGGTCCGGCAGCAGCGCGCACGCACCCGTCGTCCGGACCAGCTCCAGCAGGATCAGGAAGTCGTCGGAGGCGTAGCGGAGGTCGGGCTCGAAGCCGCCGAGCTGCCGGCAGGTACGGATCTGCATCTCGCGGTGGCCGGTGCCCGGCTGGCAGGCGGCCCACGCCTGCTCGGCGAGGGCGGCGAGCGGTACCTTGCGCCGTCGGGCGAGCGGATGGCCCTCGGGCATGACCAGCCGCACGCGCTCGCGGACCAGGTCGGTGCGGGCCAGGTCGCGGTGCAGGGGCCGCGGCTGGTCGTCGTACTCGTCGCCCACCACCACGTCGAGGTGCTGGAGCCGCAGCGCCGGCACGCCCTGCTCGACCTCCAGCTCGCTGGCCTCGACCCGGACGTGCGGGTGGCTCCCGGCCAGGTCGCGCACGGCGGGCGCGACGATGCGCAGGAACGCCGACTGGAACGACGACACGCGCACCGTCCCGGCGACCTGGCCCGCCGCCACCTGCGCGACCTCCGCCTCGGCCGCCTCGGCCGCGTCGAGCAGCACCTGAGCGTGCCGGACGAGCACGCGGCCGGCGTCGGTCAGCTGCACGTTGCGACCGACCCGCTCCAGCACCACGGCCCCGGCCTCGCGCTCGAGCACGGACAGCTGCTGGGACACGGCGCTGGTGGTGTACCCGAGGGCCTGGGCCACCGCACTCACCGTGCCGCGGGCCTCGAGCTCACGCAGCAGCCGCAGGCGGTGGAGGTCCAGCACCGTTTCAGCATAGCTTCACGGTTTCTCACAGTTTCTCGCGATGGACCTTCACGGTTGAGTTCGGCAGGCTGGGCCCGTGGGGGCGATCTTCTGCTTGCTGTCCGCCATCGGCTTCGGCGCGATGGCGGTGTTCGGCAAGCTCGCGTACGACGAGGGCGTCGGGGTCGGCGACCTGCTCCTGGTGCGCTTCGGGATCGCGGCGCTGGTGATGCTGGCGATCGTCCGGCGGCGCGGCGGGCTCGCCGGTCTGCCCCGGCGGACGGCGGTCGCGGCGTTCTTGATGGGCGCGCTCGGCTACGCCGCCCAGTCCGCGTCGTACTTCGCCGCCCTCCAGCGCATCGACGCCTCGTTGCTGACGCTCCTGCTGTACGTCTACCCGGTGCTCGTCATGGTCGGGGCCGTGCTGCTCGGCCGTGAGGGCTGGTCCGGCCGCCGCGCGGCCGCCCTCGGCCTGGCGCTGGTGGGGATCCTGCTCGTGCTCAGCGCCGCGGCCGGCCACCGGTTCGACTGGGTCGGCGTCGTCCTCGGGCTGACCGCCGGCGTCGTCTACACGGCCTACATCCTGGTCGGCGACCGCGTCGTCGCGGGCGTCCCGCCGGTCCCGCTGACCACCCTGGTCTGCTGCGGCGCGTTCACGACGTACGCCGTCGCCACCGCCGTCCGCGGCGGCCCGACGTTCGGCTTCGGGGCGGCCGGATGGGGCTGGCTGGTCGCGGTCGCCCTGGTCAGCACGGTCGGCGCGATCATCCTGTTCTTCGCCGGGCTCGCCAGCGTCGGGCCCTCCGTCGCGTCGATCCTGTCGGTGCTCGAGCCGGTGGTCACCATCGCTCTCGCGGCCGCGGTCTTCGGCGAGTCGCTGTCGCGGACCCAGCTCGTCGGCGGCGCTCTCGTGCTCGCTGCCGTGGTCGTCGTCCAGTGGCCGGCGCGGAGGCCGGGACCGCGCGGCGGTCCGCTCTTGTGCGAGTCGGATGACGACCCCAGACTGAGGATCTCTCGCGTCGAGAAGGGCCCTCGATGGACACCGTCACCAAGCAACCGCTGAGCTTCGAGCCGCCCGGTCCCGGTCCCTGGGACCTCGATCCGGTTCACTTCCCGCGGCCGGTCACCGCCTACTGGACCGAGATGCATCCGGCCGCGTTCAGCCTCGGGTACGGCGACATGATGACGTTCTTCGGCGTCCCCTTCCAGACCAGGGTGACCGCCTACCCGAACGGGTTCTCCTACGGGCAGATGGTGCCGGTGGCGCCGGAGTCCTTCCCCGACCGTGTCCAGCGGGCCGCGGACGTGTTCGAGGGCAGGCTGTGGCGCGAGCAGGCCGAGGAGTGGCACGAGGTCCGCAAGCCCGCTTCCGTCCGGGCCCACCACGAGATCCAGGCCGTCGACCCCGACGGGCTCAGCGACGAGGAGCTGGTGGCGTACCTGCGGCGCTGCCGCGCGCACCACGCCGCGATGGTCCGGCAGCACATGGCGTTCACCGGCACCGCCGTCATCCCGCCGAGCGACTTCCTCGTCCACGCCGCCCAGTGGACCGGCCTGCCGACGGTGAAGCTGCTCGGCCTGATGCGCGGCGCCTCGCTGATCTCCGGCGGCGGCTCGCCCCAGCAAGCCGCCCTGGTGGCGGCGTACCGCGCGGACCCGGCGGCGCGCAAGGCCCTCGACTCGGACGAGGACCCGGGCGACCTGCTCGAGCGCCTGCGGCGGGAGCCCACCGAGACCGGCCGGGCGCTGGACGACTACCTCGAGTTCGCGGGGTACCGGCTGCTCGACGGGTTCGACATCTCGAACCACTACGCGCTGGAGATGCCCGACGTCCTCCTGCGTTCGATCCGCACGGCGATCGACGGGACCGACACACCGTCGGGCGTCGAGGCCGAGAGCGCCGACGTCCGCAGCCACGTGCCGGAGGAGCACCGCGAGGAGTACGACGAGCTGCTGGCCGATGCCCGCGTCGGCTACAGCGTGCGCGACGAGCGCGGCGTCTACTCCGACATCTGGGCGTCCGGGTTGATGCGCCGCGCCGCGCTCGCTGCCGGTCGTCGCCTCGCGGCGACCGGTCGCCTCCACGAGGCCGAGCACGTCGTGTTCGCCGACATCGACGAGATGTGCGCACTCGTCGAAGGAGCCTCGGCGCCGACGGCCGACGAGCTCGCCGCGCGCCACGCCTTCCACAAGACCTACACCGCGAAGGACGCCCCGGCGCACCTCGGCGACGACCCGCCGCCGATGCCCGACCTGTCGACGCTCCCGCCGCCCATGGCCCGGCTGATGGCGGCGCTGGGGACGGCGATGGGTGAGATGTTCGGGGTCTCCGACGTGGCGCACGAGGAGATGACGATCCGCGGCCTGGGCGCCAGCTCCGGCACCCGGGAGGGGATCGTCCGTCGTGTCGCCGGCCCGAGCGACTTCGACCGGATCCAGCAGGGCGACGTACTCCTGACCGAGGCCACCACCGAGGCCTTCAACATCCTGCTGCCGTTGCTCAGCGCGATCATCACGGACAGCGGCGGAGCCCTGTCGCACGCGGCGATCATCTCGCGGGAGTACGGCATCCCCGGTGTCGTCGGCACCCGCGACGCGACCGTGCGGATCGCCGACGGCACGCGCGTCCGGGTCGACGGCGACGAGGGCACGGTCACGGTCCTCGGGTGAGCGGCATCGTCCCGCTGGTCGAGGCGGACACCGAGGAGCTGTACGGCGCGAAGGCCGTGGGACTGGGTGACGCGCTGCGGGCCGGCCTCCCCGTACCTCCCGGCGTCGGCCTGTCCGGGCCGCTGGTGGACACGATCGCCTCCGGAGACCCCGCCAGCACCGCCGCGCTGCTCGAGGGCGTGCGAAGGCTGCCGACTCCGCTGGCCGTGCGGTCCTCCGCCGTCGGTGAGGACAGCGCCGGGGCGAGCTTCGCCGGACAGCACATCACCGTCCTGAACGTCCCGACGGCCGAGGACGTGGAGGCGGCGGTCCGGGAGGTGTGGTGGTCGGCCAACTCCGACTCGGCCATCACCTATCGCAAGCGGTTGGGGGTGTTCGCCCGGCCGAGCGTGGGCGTGGTCGTGCAGTCGTTGCTCCAGCCGGACACCGCCGGGGTCATGTTCACCCGCAACCCGATCACCGGCGCGGACGAGCGGATGATCGAGGCGAGCTGGGGTCTGGGTGAGGCGGTCGTCTCCGGCCGGGTCATCCCCGACTCGTTCCGGGTGGCGCGCACGGGTGAGGTGCTGTCGTCGCGTGCGGGACTGAAGAGGTTCGCGATCCGCTCCGCCGCGGACGGCGGCACCGTCGACGTGGACGTCGCCCCCGAGCTGGTGGAGTCGCTGTGCCTGAGCGACGCGCAGCTCCAGGAACTGTCCGACCTGGCCGCCGACTGCGAACGGATCTACGGCCCCGAGCGCGACATCGAGTGGGCGTTCGCGGGCGGCGATCTCTACCTGCTCCAGTGTCGTGCCCTGACGACGTCGGCGGGCGCCGCGGCGCCGGCCTCGGCGAAGGCACCGGAGGTCCTGGTCGACTCCCTGCTTCGCGTGCCCCTGCTGTCCAACCTCCCCGAGGCCGACCGCGACGCCATCGCCCGGCTCTTCACCCAGCGCACCTTCGCGGCCGGCGAGACGGTCACCAAGGAGGGCGCGGACGCCGCGGCGTTCTACCTCATCGAGTCGGGTACGGCGACGGTCACCGTCGGCGGTGCGTTCCGCCGTACGCTCGGCCCCGGGGACCACTTCGGCGAGATCGCCCTGATCGACGGGGGTGCACGCTCGGCCACGGTGACCGCCGACGGTGAGCTCGCCTGCCAGGGCATCACGCTCTGGGACTTCCAGCCGCTCGTGCAGCGCAACCCGTCCATGGCCTGGACCCTGCTCCAGACCCTTGCCCGGCTGCTGCGCGAAGCCGGCGAGACGCACACCCCGCCTAGTCCGACGGGCTGACGCCCTTCTTCGCGTCGCCGTGACCCGGCCACCAGGCGGCGTGCCCGAGCAGCGCCGTGATCGCCGGCGTCAGGAACATCGCCATCACGAACGCCGCGACCAGGATGCCGAACGACAGCGCGAAGCCCATCGACGTGAGCAGGCTGTTGCCGGCCAGCATCAAGGAGCCGAAGGTGCCGGCCAGGATCACGCCGGCCGCGGCGATCGTCGGGCCGGCGTGCTTGAGGGCCTCGGCCGCCGCGTCGCGGCTGTTCAGCCCCTCGCGGGCCTCCTCGCGCAGGCGCGCGATCATCAGGATGTTGTAGTCGGTGCCGAGCGCGACCACGAACAGGTAGATGTAGATCGGCAGCAGGAAGATCAGGCCCGAGTCGCCCTTGATGTTCTGGAAGACGATCGTCGTGGCGCCCAGCGTCGCCCCGAAGCCGAGGCCGACCGACGCCATCAGGTACCACGGCGCCACCAGGCTGCGCAGGAGCAGCGCCAGGATGATCGCGATGACGATGGCCGCCACCGGGAAGACGACGGAGTAGTCGCGGTTCATCGCGGCCTGGAAGTCGACGAAGATCGACGTCGTACCGCCGACCAGCGCCTCCGTGCCGTCGGGGGCGGCCGAGTGCGCCGCGTCGCGGATGGGTCCCTTCACCGCCGCGATCGAGGCGTCGGAGGCCGGGTCGCCGTCGAGGTACACCTGGTACGCCGCCGTGGTCGCGCTCTTGTTGGGCACCGCGTCGGCGACCTGGGCGACGCCGTCGGCCTGGCTCAGGGCGTCCTTGAACGCGGTGAGCTCGTCGTCGGCGAGGGGCTGGTCGCCGGTGCTGTGCAGCAGCACGACGGTCGGGTCGGTGGCGCCGGCGGGGTACCCCTTCTCCAGCGTCTTGAGCGCGACGGTCGACTCGGCGGTGGCCGCCGTACCGCTCGACCCGAGGTCGAAGGTCGGGTTGAAGCTGAAGGCCACGAGGGCCAGCAGTGCCAGTACGCCGCCGGACGCGATCGCGTACCGGCCTGGGTGCTTGCCCAAGGAGCGCCCGACGGCGGCGAAGCGGGCCGCCTCCGGCTCCTGCATGTACTTCTTCGACGGCCAGAAGAGCGCGCGGCCGAGCACGGTGACGACGGCCGGTACGAGGGTCAGCGCCGCCACGAGAGTCACGGCCACCGCGATGGCCAGCGCGGGACCCATCGACTTGAAGATGCCGAGGCTCGACAGCGCCAGGGCCATGAAGGCCACGATCACCGCGCCGCCGGCCGAGGCGATCGCCTCCCCGGCCCGCTCGAGCGCGTTCGCGACGGCGTCCCGCTTCTCCTGGCCCTCGCGCAGCTGCTCGCGGTAGCGGAACAGGAAGAACAGGATGTAGTCGGTGCCGATGCCGTAGAGGACGACGACCAGGATCGTCTCGATGTCGGAGCTGGCCTTGAGGTCGAAGAGCTTGTTCGCCGTGGCGATCAGGCCGGTGGCGACGCTGGAGACGAGGCCCACGACCAGCACCGGCATCAGGCAGATCAGCACGCTGCGGAAGATGATCGCGAGCAGGAGCAGGATCAGCACGATCGTCGCGACGCCGACGATCAGCAGCGCCTGGTTGCCGGACTCCTGGTTGTCGTACCCCTGGGCGACGGTGCCCGTGACGCCGTACTCCAGGTCTCCGCTCACCGCCTTCGTCAGGTCGGCGCGCAGCTTCTTCACCGAGTCGAAGGACGTCTGGTCATAGCCGGTGACGTCGTCGGAGAGGCCGGCGACGGCGATCTGCACCAGACCGTTCTCGGACGCCGGCGTCGCCGTCAGGTTGGTGAACGCCGGGCCGAGGTCCTGGCCGACGGTGTCGACCACCTGCTGGATCTGGGCGGTGTCGTCGGCGGTGAGCCGGGCGCCGTCCTCACGGTCGAAGACGACGATCGCGCCCGGTGCGCTGTCGGTCGGGAACTCCGCGGACTGGAGCTCCGCGGCCTTGATCGACTCGTAGTGCCGCGGCAGGAAGTCCGCCTGGTCCTGGGTCGCCTCGAACTTCGGCGCCAGCGCGACCACCAGCACGGTGAAGACGAGCCACGCCCCGATGACGTACCAGGGACGACGAGAGGCCAGGCGACCGAGAGCACCGAACATGGGGCAACGGTAACGAGCGTGACGGATGTGCCGAGGAGGATGGAGCGCCATGACCCCCTGGTACGCGAACCCGGCGGCCCGTTCGTGGGCGGCTCCTCCGTCCTCGCCGGCCGCCCTGGAGTTCCATCGGACGCTGCCGGGGTACGTGCCGACGCCGCTGGTATCTCTTCCGTCGCTGGCCTCCGAGCTCGGCGTCGTGCAGGTGTTCGTCAAGGACGAGTCGTCACGATTGGGCCTGCCCGCCTTCAAGGTGCTGGGCGCCTCGTGGGCCTGCCGGCAGGTGCTCTCCCGGCATCCGGGGGCTGAGCTCGTCACGGCGACCGACGGCAACCACGGGCGGGCGGTGGCGCGGATGGCGTCGTACTTCGGGGTGTCCGCCTCCGTCTTCGTCCCGTCGGTGATGCTGCCGTCGACCGCCTCCCTCATCGCCGCTGAGGGCGCTGCGGTCACGCGGGTGTCCGGCAGCTACGACGACGCCGTGGCCGCCGCGTCCTCCTTCGCCGCTGCTGCTCCCGACCGTGAGCTGCTCCAGGACATGGCGTGGGCGGGGTACGAGGAGGTGCCGGCCTGGATCGTCGAGGGGTACGCGACGCTGCTCCACGAGATCGACGTCGTCCCCTCGCTGGTGGCCGTCCCCGTCGGCGTCGGGTCGCTCGCGGAGGCGGTCGTCCGGCACTACCGAGCGCCCGGCTCCGCCCGTCCTGCGGTCCTCTCGGTCGAGCCCGACACCGCCTCCTGCCTGCTGGCGAGCCTGACGGCCCGGACGCCGACCTCGGTCCCGACGGGTGCCACCGTGATGGCCGGCCTCAACTGCGGCACGGTCTCGTCGTCGGCGTGGCCCGTGCTCTCGGCCGGCTGCGACGCGGCGGTCGCGGTGTCGGACGCCTCAGCCGTGCAAGCGGCAGAGGACCTGGCCGCGCTCGGCGTCTCGTCCGGACCGTCCGGCGCGGCCACGCTGGCCGGCGTACGGGCCGCACTCGCCGAACCCGTCCGGCGCACGGCGCTGGGCGTCGACGCCGACGCGGTCGTGGTGCTGCTGAGCACGGAGGGCGGCTCTCAGCCGGACCTGTAGCTCCGCCAAGAGTCGCGATGGTCGGCGACGCTGGCATGGACTGCCGGTCCGACGATCCACCTGTCAGCTGGTGTCCGGCACGCACTCAACGGACATCTACCGGACGGTCAGCGAATGCCTGTGTCACAGGCAATGTCGACCCTCGGGTAGACGCCGGCGGAAACTCGTACGTGCATCAGCTCGCACGACATACCGGCGTCAGCTGTCACGACGTACGTCCCCGGGGCCACGGCGACGCGGTAGTTGCCGTCGGCGTCGGTCGTGGTGCGCGCGACCACCTCCCCGGCGGCATACGAGTCGCCGGGGAGCTCCTTGGCAACGCTGACCATTGAGCCTGCCGACGGCTCGTCCGGGCATGGTTCACCCTGGATCTCGACGGGGCACTGCGGCCCCAGGTAGACCCGGCCGGCGACGCCCGACCTGTCGCGAGTCGTCCCATGGCCCTGGTCACCGCAGCCGGCGAGAAGCGACACAGCCAGGACGATCGGGAGTAACCCGCCTAGGCGCATGTCGATGAGACGTTCCGGGAAGCGCCGAGGGTTCCCTGCAGCTCCAAGCCATGCCCATGCTCGTGCTCGGAGCCGTCTCGATGCTGTGGATCGTCGTCCGCTGGGTACCCGTCCGCGGCGCCGGCGGTTCCACCGGGGGCGACTGCCCGCCGCGACCTCTGCGTAGCGTTGGCCCAAGGTGCTGTCGAGCTCGCTCGACTCCGGTCCAGCGGGAGACCACCGTCGTTGAACACGGCGGGGTGGATTTCACTGTCGCGGCGGTGTGACGCACGCCTGGCGGCCTTGGGCCGCGGGTACGCGGCGATCCTGTCGACCAATCCGGGGACATGCGACATCCGTGAGGATTTCCTCATGACTCCGACCTTCCACGTGGGGTCCTCGCGCCCTAGCGTTGATGGCCTCAGAGCCGTGATGGGGAGGTAGCCATGAGGGAGGCCTGGGAGCTTCTGACGGCGGGACCGCCGGAGGCGCACCGATCGGTCCTGCTCCTCCCGGGTGGGGCAAACGCTGCCCGCTCGTTCAACCTGGTGATGGCTGACCCGGTGCTCTCGGGTGTGCGCTTGGTGGCCACCACGCTGCCGGGCATGGCGGGCGCGCCGGCGTCCGAAGACATGTCCATCCCGGCCCTGTCGCGTCGGGCAGGAGAACTCGCTAAAGAACACCGGTGCGACGTGGTCGTGGGGTTCTCCCACGGTGCGACGGTGACCCTGGACATGGCGCTGTCAGGGCACTTCCAGGGCCCGGTGGTGCTGCTCGGCATCAGCTTGACGACCGAGGATGAGGCGGCGTTCTTCCGCGGCGTGGTCCGGACCTCGCAGAAGGTGGGCAGCTGGCCGATGGCCGCCATGCTCCGACTCATGCCACTGATAGCCAGATCTGCCAAGACAACCCCCACTCACAAGAAGGAACTGATCGAGGACTTCAAGCAGAACAGAGCCCCGGATTCGATCGTGGCCTGCGTGAAGTATCTCGACTACATCGCCGCAGACCGAGACTTCGCTGCCGAGTTGGCGGCGTCCGGCAGTCCGGCGTGGGTGGTGCACGCCGAGAAGGGGGACGGAGGCCTCACCGCCGCCGAGCGCGCCACCCTCCAAGCGGCTCCCAACGTGACCCTGGTGACGATTCCCGGCTCGGTGTTCCTCCTCCCGGACGAGGCTCCCCACGAAACCGCCACCGCGATCGAAAGCGCTTTGTCGCACGCGTCCTGACCGTCGCGTCGAGCTCGGAGACGGTCGACAAGCGGCGGTGTGATGCTGAGGCCGCCCAGCGCTGGTTGCGCTACGTCACTTCGCCCGGGGCGGCCTTGCGGATGACCAGGCGGGTCCAGGAGCCGACGTAGATTCGGGCGTCGGGGCCGACCTCGTGCTTGGAGCCGACGTCGATCGGCTTCTTCGGCAAGGGGTCGACGGCTCCGGCGACGAAGGTGCCGTTGGAGGAGCCGAGGTCCTCGACCCACCAGCGGGTGCCGTCGGTGGTCAGCTGGGCGTGGCGGCGGCTGACGCCGTTGTCGGCGCCGCAGTCGATGTCGGGGTGGATGCCGCGGCTCTTGGACTCCCGGCCGATGAGCAGGGAGGCGTTCCTCAGCGGGACGACCTCGGGCGGGCCGGCCGAGGGCAGCGGGTCGGGGCTGGACTGCTCGCCGTACCACTGGGGGTCGATCCAGAGCTCGGCGACCCAGGGGTCGTCCAGCGGCGGCCGAGACGTTCGAGGGCGTCGGGGCCGGGTCGCCGCGGCGAGGCATGGTGCCGGTGGTGAAGTCGTAGCCGCAGGCCTCGCAGAACAGGGCGTCCGGGGCGTTCGGGGTGCCGCAGTTGGGGCAGTCCTGGCCGCTGGCGGCGGGCGGCGACACGACCTCATCGGCCGGTGGCGCGGCGTCGGGGTCGAGGACCGGGACCTGGGTGGTGTCCCCGGGGGTCGAACCAGCTGGGGGCATCGCGGCGCCGCAGACGTCGCAGTAGTCGACTGCCTGGCTGTCGTGGCCGTTCGGACACTTCATGCCTTGCGCACCCTCGTCGTCTTGGTGGAGGCGGTGTCGAGGGCCATCTCGTCGGCCTTCTCGACGGTCTTCTTCAGCTTCACGGTGCCGGCCTCCTCGTCCTCGACGTCCACGACCTTGCGCAGCTTGGAGGTGGCCTCCTCGTTGCCGGTCTCCTTGGCGAGCTGGACGGCGCGCCCGAGCTTGGTGGTGGCCAGCTCCTCGTTGCCGGCGGCCTTGGCGGCCAGGCCCTCCTGGATCGCCTGGGCGAGCTCGGTCTGGCCGGTGTAGTGGGCGACCTGCGGGTCGATCCGGGTGGTCTGCTCGGAGTCGTCGGACCACTTGGCCTTCACCAGGCCCTGGGTCTTCACCTCCTCGCCGATCGCCAGCTGCACGCGCGCGGCGAGCTGCTCCTGGCCGACGGCCTTGGCCGCGAGGCGTACGGCGACGTGGTAGTCGCGCGACTCGTCGGCCCAGGCGCCGGTCGGGTAGTCCCCGGTGAGGTCGTTGACCGCCGCGCGCCGGTTGGTGAGGTCCTCCACGGTCGGCGAGACCTGCCGCACGAACAGGATCTGGGCGCCCTGGGGCGTCCACACGCGGAGGTTGGCGCTGGCCACGCCGCGGGCCATCGAGGTCTTCATCATCGCCTCGAACTCGGCGGCCATCTGCTCGGGCGAGGGGATGATGTCGACGGTGCCGAGCAGGGCCTGGGCGATCCGGCGGATCTCCTCGACCTTCCAGTCGACCCCGACGCCGCGGCAGTCGCACTGGAAGAAGCCGGTGGCCCGGGCGATCGCCTCGTCGAGCACGGGGGCGGGCTCGTTGTTCTCGCCGTCGGTGAGCAGGATCGCGTGCCGCTGCACGACCTCGGGCACGGAGGTGAAGAGCACGCCGGCCATGTCGAGCCAGGTGGAGATCTCCGTGCCTCCCCCGGACCGCAGCCGGGAGATGGCGTCGGCCGCCTCCGCGCGGGTGCCCGCGTCCATCGGCACCATGGCCGGGCCGGACTGCACGAGCGGGTAGGCGAGGAACGCCGCGCCGTTGCCGGAGATGACGGCGAAGTAGGTGCCGTCGACGATCTCGCCGAGCGCGGCCAGGGCGGCCTGCTTGGCCGCGGCCATCGCCGACTGCCCCATCGAGCCCGAGGTGTCGATGATGATGATCTCGCCCGCGGCCCCGGCGCCGGACTGGCCGGCCGTGCCGGCCCCGGTGCACTCGACGGTCACGATCGCGTGGACGTCCGTCCCGCCGTCGGGCAGGAACTCGTTCTGGTAGACGGTCGCGATGAAGTCAGCCATCGGTCTTCCCTCCGTTCGGAGCAGCATTCTTGCCTACGTCAGGTACGGCGGCCGGTGGCGCCGAAGTTTCCGTCACCGGGTCTCGTGACGGGACTTCGTCCCTCCTCGACCAACGCACGACCTACGCGGGCCAGGGTCGCGGTGATGTTGTCCTGCCCACCGGCGGCGTTGGCAAACGCGACCAGGTGGGTGGCGACGACGTGCGGGTCGGTGGAACCGGCGGCCGCGATCTGCTCGGCCAGGGCGGCCGGTTCGGAGGCGTAGTTCCACAGCCCGTCGGAGCACACCAGCAGCCACCCGGGTCCGTTGACCTGGGCCTGGCCCACGCGGGGCGTCACGTCGGGGCTGTCCTTGCCCAGCCACTTGGTGATCGAGTGCGCCTGCTTGGAGGCCTCGGCCTCGGCCCGCGGCGTACCTCCGGCGATCAGGACCTGGGCCATCGAGTCGTCGATGGTGAGCAGCCGGCCGTTGCCGGCGTCGGGCAGCAGGTAGGCGCGCGAGTCGCCGACGTTGGCGTAGTGGACGACGCCGTCCTCCAGGATCGCGGCCACGAGGGTGCACGACGGTGGGTTGCGGGTGTCGTCGGGCGCGACGGCGAGCACCGCCCGGTTGGCGGAGGCGGCGGCCTCGGTGAAGACCTTGGTCACCGCGGCGGCGGCACTCTCCGGGACACCGAGTCCCTTGGGAAGCGCCGGGCGGAGCACCTCGAGCGCGGCCTTGGCGGCGGCGAGCGAACCCACCTCGGACTGGTCGGTGTTGGAGACGCCGTCGCACACGACCAGTACGGCGCGCTCGCCCTCGGCGGCCAGCGCCATGGCGTCCTCGTTGACGGCGTGGCGGATGCCGCGGTCGCAGACGCCGGCCACCCAGTCCGCCGGCCGCTCCTCGAAGTGGTCGCGGGCGCTCGGGGCCTTGGTGCCGCACTGGGTGCAGTACCCGTCCTCGCCGACCACCCCGCCGCACTCCAGGCACGGCGCGCGAGGACCCGGGGCCGCGGTCTCCACGGTCGCGTCGCCGGGTCGGGCGGTCACGGCACTGATCGGGCTGACCTCGTCCAGCGGGTTGGCCTCGGTGTCCAGGGCCGCGGCAGGCGCCGCGCTCGCGTCACCGACCGCTTGGCCGCACTCCTCGCAGAACGCATCGGCCGGGTCGAGCAGGGCACCGCACTTCGTGCACTTCTGGGGGATGTCGGTCACGTGAGGGTCCAGTTGCGCACGGCGTTGGCGCGCCCGACCATCAGCACCTGCGTGTCACGGTCCTGGGCCTCGCGGGCCAGCACGCGGTAGCTGGCCTCCAGCCCGTCCCGCAACGAGGGCTCCTTGGCCTCGAAGCTGCCGATCCGCACGGTTCCCGGTCCTTTCCTCGTGACGACCTCGAGCGCCTTGCCGAGGATCTTGGTGGTGAGCCTCGCACGCTGGTACGGCTCGAGGCTCGCTCCCTCCACGCTGCTCATCGCCGCGCTCAACCTCATCAGGTCGTCGCCGGCGCCGCGCAGCAGGACCTCGGCGCGCAGCTCGCGTGACTCGCCGTAGCCCCGGCTGGTCGGCGGCACCAGGTCCAGCGCGGCCACGGCCTCGTCGGTCTCGCCCATGGCCGCGCGGATGCGGGCCATGCCGAACGCCGAGGGGGCGACGTACGCCGCGTCGGTCTGGGCACAGGTGTTGTAGAAGCCCTCGGCCACGTCGCGGCGGCCGCCGTTCTCGCACGACAGCGCGAGCGCCAGCTTGGGAGCGAGCTCCCCGGGCACCTGGTGGTAGACCGCGTTGAACGAGGCCGCGGCGTCGTCCCACTTCTCCTGCTCGAGGGCGGCCAGTCCGGAGACCCAGAGCGCGCGCCACTCCCACGGGTCGGCCTGGAGCATCAGTCCGGACTCACGGATCGCGAGGTCGGGCTTCTCGGCCTCCAGGGCCGCGCGGGCGCGCCAGAGGTGGACCTCGGCAGTCTCCTCGGGCGCCTTCTCCAGCTGCTCGAGACGCTTGCTCGCCGTGACGGGCGCCAGGCTGCTGAGCCAGGCGTGCTGGGCGTCGGAGGTGTCCGGCCGGAGCTCCGGCAGCTGCGACCAGTCCAGCTTGACGGTGGTGACGGCCGGGGTCTCGAAGAGCTGGGAGGCGGCCGACGTCAGGGCCGTGCCCGCGCGCTTGCCGGCCACCACCTCGCGGAGCACGCCGAGGAGCTGCACGCGCAGCTCGTCGGCGGACTGGAAGCGGTCGGCGGGGTCCGACGCGCAGCACTTGGAGACGAGGGCGTAGAGCGAGTCGTGCTCGGCGAACAGCGGCGCGCTCTCCGGGTCGGGGAGCGAGGAGAGGTACGTCGACTGGTAGCCCTTGAACTCCATCGTCAGCACGACCAACGTGCGGCCGATCGTGTAGATGTCCGAGGCCACGCTCGGGCCGACCGTCGCGACCTCGGGCGCCTGGTAGCCGACCGTGCCGTAGATCGCCGACTCCTGGTCGTCGACGTGCCGCACGCCGCCGAGGTCGATCAGCTTGAGCGCGTCGCCGACCTGGATCAGGTTGTCCGGCTTGAAGTCGCAGTAGATCAGGCCGAGGTCGTGGAGGTACTGGAACGCCGGGAGGATCTCGAGGATGAAGGCCAGCGCCTGGTCGACCGGCATCGGGTCGTACTTCCCACCGTTGGCCCGCATCCGCTCCTTGAGCAGCTGCTTGAGCGACGTGCCGCCGACGTACTCCATCACGATGTAGCCCGCGTCGCCGTGGGTGACGAAGTTGTAGATCTCCACGATCAGCGGGTGCTCGACCTGGGCGAGGAAGCGCTGCTCGGTGATGGCGGCGGCCAGCGCGTCCGGGTCGCCGGAGTTGAGCAGGCCCTTGAGCACGACCCAGCGGTCGGAGACGTTCTTGTCGCGCGCGAGGTAGATCCAGCCGAGGCCGCCGTGGGCCAGGCAGCCGGCCACTTCGTACTGCCCGGCGACGAGGTCGCCCGCCTTCAGCTTCGGGGTGAAGGAGAAGGCCTGGCCGCAGGTGGGGCAGAAGCCCTCGGACCTGCCAGGCCGGCCGTCCTTGCTGCGCCCGACCGGGTTGCCGCACTTGGCGCAGGTGCGCTTGTCCTCGGTCACCTCCGGGTTCTTCATGATCACCTTGGAGGCGTCCACGAGGGGGACCGGCGGGATCGTGGTCAGACCGGCGCCGAGGCGGGCCGAGCGCAGCCGCTGGGAGCCGGACCGGACGCGATGGGTGGCGCCGCTCCCGGCCGCGCGCTGCGACCCGATGGCCGCCGACTCCAGCTTGAACGACCCGGTCGCCGACCCTGGTGTGTCACCGACCGGCGTCTCCACGACGGGAGCGGCCCCGGCCGGCGTGCCGCAGACGTCGCAGTAGCCGTCGACGATCGTGCCCGTGCACCCGGGCTGCTGGCACTTCGACCCGTCGGCAGGCCCGCCGGTCGAGGAAGGCGGAGTGGCCGCGTCAGCGGGCGCCATGCCGCACACGTCGCAGTAGCCGTCCACGATGGTCCCGGTGCACCCGGGCTGCTGGCACTTCATGAGGAGCCTTTCGCGGCAGGTGCATGGGAAGGGGCACGGGAGGAGGCGTAGGTCAGCCACGCGGCGTAGGCGTCGACGAGGGACGTGGCGACCGCCACCGGGCAGGGACGGCGGGCGAGCACCTCGCGGGCCGTCGCCTCAGATGCGGCGAGGTCGCGGTCGTTCGACAGTCGCTGGGCCGACGCCTTGAGGGTCAGGCCGTCGAGCCGGGCGACGAGGTCGTCGTGGGCGCCGAGCGCCGCGGCGTACGACGCGTGGGCGAGGTTCATCGCGTCGGCGACGCGGCCGAGGCGGCGACGGTAGGCCGCCAGCTCGGCCGGCGAGGTGGGCACCGGGCCGAGGGCGTCGACGTCCGGCACGGCGTACTTGGGCGCGGGGTCGACGGCGTCGACGCAACGGTCGGCGAGCTGCTCGAGGGCGGCTTCGCGGGCGACCAGGTCGTCGCGGAGCTCGCCGGCGGCTACAGCACTGTCGCGGGTGTCACGGCGCTCGGCTCCGCCGACGATGAGGTCGCGCTCGAGCTTGGCGGCGTCGATCTCCAGCGGGCCGAGCAGGCCGCCGACGTCGCCGCCACGCTGGAGTCGCTCGGTGACGTCCTGGACGCGCGCGGCCAGCTCCTCCCAGCCGCGCTGCGCGGCCGGGCGGCTGCCCTCGGGCTCGAGGGCGACCTGGTCCCGGATCCGGTCGAGGGAGGCGCGCAGGTCCTTGACGCGGGCGGCGTTCTCGTCGGCGGCCGGGTCGAGCGACAGCCGCTGGCGCAGCTGGCCGGCCAGCGCGTCGGACAGGCGGCAGGCCTCGGGCAGGGAGACGGCCAGTGCCCCCGACGTACCTCCCTGCTGGGCCAGTGCCGCCGGGTCGAGGGTGGCGTCGAGGCGTCCCCAGATGAGCGTCGAGAGGCGTTCGCGATCGGCCTGCAGCACCCGGCCGCCACCCCAGACCGCGAGCAGCAGCTGCTGGCGGTCCGAGACCGCCTTCCAGAGCGCCATCGACAACGTCATGTCGCCGGAGAGCTCGTCCTTGCCCAGGCTCCTGTCACGGCTCGCGAGCGCCGCGGCGTCCAGCTCGTCGAGCTCGTCCTTGCGGAAGCGCACCCACGCGTCGAGCTCGCCGAGGTAGGTCTGCATCGCCATCACCTCGACGGCCTCGCCCAGCTTCCCCGGAGCGACCGGAGCATGGACCGACATCTAGCCCGTCCGTCCGTACTGCGGCTTCGGCTGACCCGAGGACTCGCCGAGGGTGGGCTGGAGCCAGCGCTGGTAGGAGGCGTCCCACGAGCCGTCGGCGTGCATCTTCTCCAGCACGGCGTTGACGAAGCGCACCATGTCGACGTGCTCGGGCGGGATGCCGATGCCGTAGGGCTCCTCGGTGAAGGCGTCGCCGTCGAGCACCACGGCGTAGGGGTCCTGGGCCGCCAACCCGGCGAGCACGGTGTCGTCGCCGGTGATGGCGTCGACCTGGCCCTCCTGGAGCAGCACCAGGCAGCCGGTGTGGTTGTCGGAGCCGACCGGGATCGCGTCGGGCGCGAGGCGGATCAGGTTGTCCATGCTGGACGTGCCGAGCGGCGCGCAGACGCGGTGGCCCGCGAGCGAGTCGAGGCCGGTGATGTCCGAGCCCTTGCGGACCAGGATCTTCTGGCCGGACTCGTAGTACTGCGCCGAGAAGGCGATCTGCTTCCACCGGTCGCAGGTGATCGACATGTTGCGGGCGACGACGTCGACCTCGCCCTGCTGCAGGACCGGGATCCGGTCGGCGGCGGTGATGACGCGCAGCGTGTAGGCGTTCTCGTCGCCGAGGATCGCCTTCGCGATCTGCTTGACGATGTCGATGTCGAAGCCCTCGATCTGACCGCTGACCGAGTTGCGGGCACCGAGCAGGTAGGTGTCGGCCGAGACTCCGGCGATCAGGCGGCCACGCTTCTTGATGTCGTCCATCGTCGATCCGTTGGGCATCGCGAACGGGTCGCCCGCGTTGGGCGCGTAGGACTGGAGCTTGTTCGTGCAGTCCTGGGCCGCCGGGGCGGCACCGCCGGTCACCTCCGGAGCCGCGGGCGGGGCAGGTACGGGAGTGTCCTCGACACCGCACGCGGCCAGCGTCAGGACGATCAGGAGGAGTACGACGGCGCGTTTCATGCGTACTCCTTGAGGCGCTGGTTGACGCCGACCGACGCGAACGCGGCGCCGACGAGAGCGGCGAGCACCGCCAGGATCGCCAGCACGAACAGCACCGAGTTGCCGTTGCGCAGCGTGTCGGTGGTGAGGGTGCCGGACTGGGTGACGGCGTCCTGGAGCCGGGTGTCCACGTCCGCGAACGCCGCCGACGGCGAGTCGGGCGCCGTGCTGGTCGCCAGGGCGACAGCGTCGTCCCAGCTGCCGCCGGAGTCCTTGTCGACGATCTGCTGGTGGAGGTCCTTGTACATCGACCACGAGCCCTGCGCGCCGGACAGACTGGCCTCCAGCAGGGCGTCGTCGACCACGCCGGACGCGGCGGTCCACGCGTCCTCGAACGCCTGGCCGGAGCCGCGCGCGATCAGGCGCAGGCTCTCGTTGGCCTTGGCGTCGTTGGCCGCCGTGCGGGCCGTGGCGCCGTCGACCACGGTCTCGAACGACCCGTTGGTGAGCTCGTCGTTCTGGGTCCGCTGGCTGTTGGTGACGAACGCCGCGACGAGGCCGACCACGAGCACCGCCACGGCCGCCAGCACCAGGCCGGTGTTGAACCGCCGTCGGAACCGGCCGGCGATCCAGCGGTTCACGAAGTACAGGACGAGAAGCGCGAGCACAGCGGGCAGCAGGACGTACCAGGGGTGGTGCGCCCCCATCGAGTCGCGGGCGCGGTCGGAGTTCGCGAGGACCAGCTGATCCACGATCGGCAGGGCCGTGGACCTCAGCTCGGCGCTGGCCTTGCGGAGGTAGGCACCGCCGACGGGCAGCCCCTGGCGGTTGTTGGCCCGGGCGAGCTCCATGTTGCCGGTGTAGTCGAGGACCGCGCTGCTGAGCGCGGTCAGCGCGTCCTGGTCGTGCGGTTGCGCTCGCGCGGCCTCGGCGATGGAGCGGACCGTCTGGTCGATCGCGTCGTCGTAGGCCGCCCGCTGCTCGGCCGGCTCCAGCCCGCCGATGAGGAAGGCGTTGGTGGCCAGCGCGTCCGCGCGGAGCAGGCTGGTCTTGATGCCCTGCACCCGGATCAGCTGCTGGGTGTCGGACGCCGCGGTGCGGTTGGCGTTCCACGACAGCATCAGCTGGACCGCGGTCAGCGCGCCGAAGACCAGGCACACCACGACCGCGACCAGCCGCAGCCGGTTGAGGGTGGTGGGGATCGTCGCGGCCTGGCGGCGGACCCCCTCGTCCTCGCGCCCGGATCCGAGCGTGCTGCCGCGGCCCGGCCGGACCGTCACGTCCGGCGCCGGCGGGGGCGCGCCCACCACGGCCTTCTGCTGCGGAGCCGGGGCCCCTTGGGCGGCCTGGGTCATGGCGCGGCCTCCTCGGCGGGCGGGTCGGTGGGCGGGTCGGCGGTCTTGTCCGTCACCGGGTCTCGTGACGGTTGCTGCGCAACCTCCTCGAACAATGTGTCGATGCCGATCACCTTGTCGACCGAGTCGTCGACGGCGGTGTAGACGAGGTCCTCGGGCTCGAGGGTGCGCAGCTGCTCGACGGTCGGGGCGTCGACGTCGCGCAGCCGCCAGGCGTGCTGGCCGACCGAGGCCTCGAGCACGTTGCGGGCGTAGCGCCCGTTGCCGAACGTCGGGCCGCGGCGTACGCCGTGGAGCATCTCCCGGAACCGCGTCTCGACCGCGTCGGTGACGTCGTAGTCGGAGGCCGTCGCGAGCACCCTGAAGATGCCGACCAGCTCGTCGTCGGTGTAGTCGGCGAACTCGATCGTGGTGCGGAAGCGGCTGGCCAGGCCGGGGTTCTGGGCGATGAAGAACGCCATCGGGGCGGGGTAGCCGGCGACGATCACGACGAGGTCGTCGCGACGGTCCTCCATCTCCTTGACCAGGGTGTCGACGGCCTCGGTGCCGTACTGGTCGCCGGCCAGGCTGTAGGCCTCGTCGATGAACAGCACGCCGCCGACCGCGGACTTCACCACGTCGGCGGTCTTCATCGCGGTCTGGCCGAGGTACCCCGCGACCAGCTCGGACCGGTCCACCTCGATCAGCTGGCCCGTGCTCAGCAGCCCGAGCGCGCGGTAGATGCCGGCCACCAGCCGGGCCACGGTCGTCTTGCCGGTGCCGGGGTTGCCGACGAAGACCAGGTGCCGGGTCAGCGTGGGCACCTTGAGCCCGGCCTCCACGCGCTTGGCCTCGATCTTGAGCACGGCCACCTGGCGGTGGACCTCGCCCTTCACCGCCTCCAGCCCGACGAGGTCGTCGAGCTCGGCCAGCAGCTCCTCGAGGGTCTTCGGTGGCGGTTCGGGCTTCTTGTCCTCCGCGGGCTTCTCAGGCTCGGTCGGCGCGGTGGGTGCTGTGGGCGGCGCCTGCTCGGTGGGCTGGTCCGAGCGGTCGGTCACGGCTGGAGTGCCGTCCTGGGTCAGGCCGCCGGTCATCTTGGTCAGCGCGTCGCGCACGGCGTTCAGCTGGGCGGTGACCGCCTTCCCGGACTCGGTGGCGATGCGCAGCATCTCCTCCTCGGTGAGCCGCTGCCCGGGCTCGCTGAGCATCGGCGCGTCCAGGGACGGCGTCGGCGACGGACGTACGGCGGCCAGCTGGGCCGCCGCCGCGCTCGAGGCGTTGCCCATCACCTGCGGCGTCGGGGTGCCGAGCAGGGCGGCGGCGGTGCACACCTCGCTCAGGGCGGTGGCGTAGGCCAGGGCCTCCGGGCTGCGGGCCAGGGCCAGCGCCGAGAGGGACGGCGTCGGGCCGACCCGGAACCGCCGACCGCGCGAGGCGGCGTCGAAGAAGTCCTCGGCGCCGCGGTCGCCGCCGGTCTGGGCGGACCAGTCCTGCCAGGCGCCGGCCGCCGACTCCGCGACGGTCGCGGCGATCGCCTCGCCCTCGGCCCGGGCGACGTCGGGGTCGACGCCGGCCGCCGCGGCGGACTCGCCCAGGTCCGCCAGCGCCGTCGCCAGCGAGGAGTTGTCAGCCATCGGTCACTCTCACTAGAGGTCCAGGGACGAGCGGGGCGGCGGAGCGGGCTCCGTGGGGACGTCGGGTGAGGAGTGCCCGAACTTCTCCTGCAGGAAACGTCCGTGCGCGATCAGCGCCTGGGCGTCGGCCCGGTTGGCGGCGTCGAGCATCTTGTCCATCGTCGACGCGAGCAGCTCCAGCTGGTCGACGAGCACCATCAGGGCGGTCTTCCCGCCCTCGATGGGCCGGCTGTTGGCCCAGTCCCTCGGCAGCCGGAGGTACCCGCCGACCGCCTCCGGGAGGTAGTCGGTCGCCGTCGCGACCACGGCGTACGCGTCGGCACTGCCCCACCCCAGCTGCGTCAGCTTCGGCAGCGTCTCGCGGATGGTCCGGTCGACGCGGGTGACCCGCGACCGGATCACGGCCGGGGCGGTGCCGTCGGCCAGCATCGCCTCGACCCGCGACAGCGACGCCAGGATGTCGGCCTCCGTCGGGGCGGCGGGCACGGCTGTGGGCTCGGGCGCCTTCGTGCGCGACCGACCCGTGAGCCACGCCCAGAACCCCACTCGGACCTACTGGCCGAGGTGGTCGATGTCGAGCTGGCCGCTGGCCTGCCGCTGGTCCTGCTGCTGGACGCGCGCGACGTACTCCTTGGACTTCTCGACCTCGTTCTCCAGCACGCCGATGGTGGTGGCCATGGTGTCGAGGGCCTTCACCTTGAACGCGTCGATGGAGTCCATCGTGGCGTAGATGTTGGCGAAGGCCGCCTGGAGCTGCTCGACGCCGATGGAGGACGACGCGGCCTGCTCCTGGATGGCCGCGGAGTTGTCCTTGAGCATCTCCGAGGTGCGCTGGATCATCCCGGACGTCGTCGTGTTGAGCGCCGCGATCTGGTCCAGCACGAGCTTCTGGTTGCCCAGCGCCTGCGCCACGATCACCGCGGTCCGCAGCGCGGAGATGGTGGTCGTGGAGGCCCGGTCGACGCCCTTGATGAGCTCGATGTTGTTCTTGATGATGATGTCGATCGCCAGGTAGCTCTGGATCGAGACGGCCAGCTGGGTGAGCAGGTCCTGGTGCTTCTGCCGCACGTAGAACAGCACGTCCTGGTTGAGGGTCTTGGCGGTGTCGGGGTCGCTGACCTGGAGCTCGGCGATCTTGGCCGCGAGCCTCGCGTCGAGCCGCTCGGAGATGTAGACGTACTGGTTGAGCCGGCCCATCGCCGCCCACAGGTTGGTCTTCTCCATGTTCAGCGCGACGTTGTCGCGCTGGAGCTCGTCCTGGCCGTTGCGCAGGCTGTGCAGGATGCCGTTCAGCTGGCTCTGCGCCGACTGGTAGCGGCGGAAGTAGTCGACGACCTTGTCGCCGAGCGGGATGATCCCGAGCCACTTGCGGCTGCCGGTGAGCTGGCTGGGGTCGAGCTCCTCGACCGTACGGCGCAGCTCCAGGAGGGTCTTGCCGACCTCGGAGCCTTCGGCGAGGCCGCCCTTCTTGAGCGCCTGGACGGGCCGGTCGAGGAGCCGGTTGGAGGTCTCGGCCGCCTTGCGGATGTCGGCGTCGCCCATGGTGCGGACGTTCTCGGCCTGGGCACCGAACTCCGGGCTGCCCGGCTGCGCCGCCGCCAGGGCCGTCATGAACTCGTCGACCTTCTGGTCCAGCGCCGGGATGGCCTCCTCGGACACGGCCGGGGCCATCTTCGGGGCCGCGGTCTCCTGCACCGCCGCGGGCGCCTCGGGGGCGACCAGGGTCAGCGTCTGCTCCGGCGGCTCCAGCGGCTGCACCGCCGCGGCCGTGGCGGGAGCGGGGTCGTTGGTCGTCATGCGAAGTCCTCCGTGTGCGTCCCCCGCCGGCTGGCCGGGTCCTCGCGATGATCCTAGGGCGCCCTCCCACCCCATCGGGTGGGATGGGGCCACGGCCCTTGACGGCGCGTTACTAAACCGGTTTAGTCAACAGAATATGTCGACTCGGCGTCCCACCATCGCGGACGTCGCCCGCGTGGCCGGGGTCTCCCGCGGAGCCGTCTCCTTCGCGCTGAACGACCGCCCGGGCGTCGCCGATGCCACCCGGGCCAGGATCCTGGCCGTCGCCGCCGAGCTCGGCTTCACCCCCAGCCACCGGGCGCGAGCACTCTCCTCCTCGCGGGCCCTGGCCGTGGGTCTGGTGATCGCCCGCCACCCCGAGACGCTCAGCGCCGACCCGTTCTTCCCGGCCTTCATCGCCGGCATCGAGAAGACGCTCGCCGAGCGCGGTCAGGCCCTGCTGCTGCAGGTCGTTCCCGACCAGGAGGCCGAGCGCCGCAGCTATGAGACCCTGGCCGCCAGCAGCCGGGTCGACGGTGTCTTCCTCACCGACCTGCGGGTCGAGGACCCCCGGCCCGCCCTGCTCGAGTCCCTGGACCTCCCCACCGTGGTGATCGCCCCGGCCCCGATCGCGTGCCGCTGGCCCGTGGTGGCCGTCGACGACCGCCCCGGCATCTCGGCCGCCGTCGAGCACCTGGTGGCGCAGGGCCACCGGCGGATCGCCCACGTCGCCGGACCGGTGGAGTTCGTCCACTCGCGCTCCCGGCAGACGGCCTGGGCGGAGGCCCTCGTCGCCGCCGGTCTCGAGGAGGCGCCCTGCGTCTGGTCCGACTTCTCGCCCTCCGGAGGTGCCCGCGCCACCGAGGAGCTCCTCGACCTCCCCGAGCCGCCGACGGCCATCGTGTTCGCCAACGACCTGATGGCGATCGCCGGCGCGGCCGCCGCCCAGGCCCGCGGCCTGCACGTGCCCGACGACCTCTCCGTCACCGGGTTCGACGACACCGCGATCTCGGGCTACCTGCGCCCGCCCTTGACCACGGTGCGCACCGACGCCGTCGCCTGGGGCAGCGCCGCCGCCGACTGCCTCCTCCGGCTGGTCGACGGAGCCGACACCCCCGACGTACTGCTCCCCCCGCCCGACCTCGTCGTGCGCAGCAGCACCGCACCACCCCGCCCCACCACAGAAACGGATCCCGCATGAACATCAAGAAGACGACGACCCTCGGACTCGGCCTGGCGCTCGCCATGAGCATCGGCCGCCTGCGGCGGGAACCACGGCGACGGCGGAGGCGGCGGCGGCGGAGACACGACCACCAAGGGCCCCATCAAGATCTGGCTGTCGAACAACCCCGAGGAGATCTCCTGGGGCAAGAAGATGGTCGCCGCCTGGAACAAGGACCACCCCGATGAGGAGGTCTCCCCTCAGGAGATCCCCGCCGGCAAGTCCTCGGAAGAGGTCATCGGCGCCGCGATCACCGCGGGCAACGCCCCCTGCCTGGTCTTCAACACCTCGCCCGCGGCGGTCCCGCAGTTCGAGAAGCAGGGCGGGCTCGTCCCGCTGGACTCCTTCCCCGACGGCAAGGAGTACGTCGAGAGCCGGACCGGCGACGCGGCCACCCAGTACCAGTCGCCCGACGGGAAGTACTACCAGCTGCCGTGGAAGGCGAACCCGGTGATGATCTTCTACAACAAGGACTTGTTGAAGAAGGCCGGCGTCGACCCGGAGAACCCGCCGCTGTCGACCTACGACGAGTTCCTCGACACCAGCGACAAGATCGTGTCCAGCGGTGCCGCCCAGGCCGCCATCTGGCCGGCCCCCAGCTCGGAGTTCTACCAGTCCTGGTTCGACTTCTACCCGTTGTACGCCGCCGAGACCGGTGGCACGCAGCTCGTGGAGGACGGCAAGGCGACCTTCGACTCGACCGAGGGCAAGGCCGTCGCCGGACTTCTGGGCGACGATGTACGAGAAGGGCTACGCGCAGAAGGAGGCCTACAAGGCCGACTCCTTCGCCGACGGCAAGGCCGCCATGGCGATCGTCGGCCCGTGGGCCGTCGCGGTCTACGGCGACAGCGTGAACTGGGGCGTCGCCCCGGTCCCGACCTCCACCGGCATCGCCCCCGAGGACACCTACACCTTCTCCGACGCCAAGAACGTCGCCATCTACTCCGCGTGCAAGGCCCAGGGCACGGCCTGGGAGGTCCTGAAGTTCGCCACCAGCATGGAGGAGGACGGCGCGCTGCTGGACGAGACCGGCCAGATGCCGATGCGTCAGGACGTCGCCTCGGCGTACCCCGACTACTTCAAGGCCAACCCGGAGTACCAGACCTTCGCCGACCAGGCCGCCCGCACGATCGAAGTGCCCAACGTGAGCAACAGCATCGAGATCTGGCAGGACTTCCGGGACGACTACTCGAAGGCGGTCATCTTCGGGGAGACCGACGTCGACGGCGCCCTGGCCGACGCCGCCGACAAGGTCGACGGCCTCGCGGGCCAGTGAGCACCACGACCGCGCCGCGTCCGGCGCCGGCCGACGGCAAGCCGCCGCACGCAAGCCGCGGGGGGTTGGCGACCGTGTTCGGTCGCCAGCCCCTGGGCATCGCCTTCGCCGCGCCGTACGCCGTCTTCCTGGCGCTGATCTTCGCCTACCCGGTGGGGCTCGCGGTCTGGATCAGCTTCCACGACTACTTCTTCACCGCGCCGGGCGTTGCGGTCGACCGGCCGTTCGTCGGGCTCGACAACTACACGGCCGTGCTCGGTGACGCGGACGTGCACAAGGCGTTCCTGAACGTCGCGGTCTTCCTGGTCATCAACGTGCCGCTCACCGTCATCTTGTCGCTGGTGCTGGCCACGGCGCTCAACGGGGCGGTCCGGGGGCGCATCTTCTTCCGCGTCTCCTACTTCGTGCCCTACATCTCGGCCAGCGTCGCGGTCGTCGCGGTGTGGCTGTTCCTGTTCAGCAACGGCGGCTTCGTCAACCAGCTGCTCGGCCCGCTCGCGCCGGACCCGTCGTGGCTGATCAACAAGGGCCTGGCCATGCCGTTGATCGCCCTGTTCGTCACGTGGAAGCAGCTGGGGTTCTTCATCCTGCTGTACCTCGCCGCCCTGCAGAACGTCGGCAAGGAGCTCTACGAGTCGGCGTCGATGGACGGCGCCGGCCGGCTCGGGCAGTTCAGGAACATCACCGTCCCGGGCGTCCGCCCGGCGACCACGCTCGTGGTGATCCTGTCGATCATCACCGGCGCCAACCTGTTCACCGAGCCCTACCTGCTCACCAACGGCGGCGGCCCGAACGGCGCGTCGGCGTCGCCGGTCCTCCTGATGTACCAGCGCGGCATCGAGCAGGGGAACCCCGACACCGCCGCCGCGATCGGCGTCCTGCTGATGATCGGCGTCCTGATCATCGCCTTCGTCAACAAGCGCTTCCTGGAAAGGGACTGAGATGGCCCAGGTCACCGCGGACGAACGGGACGTGCGGGACGAGTCCGCACCGGCTGCGACCGCACCGCCGGAGCAGGTCGAGGGCCGCAGCTGGCCGCGCACCATCCTGCTCGCGGCCGGCGCCCTCGTCTTCCTGTTCCCCTTCTACTACATGCTGATGGCGTCGCTGCAGCTCAAGCCGGACACCTCGGTGCGCGGCGCGTTCCCGACCAGCGGCTTCACCCTCGACAACTACCGCGCCATCAACGGTCGCGTGAACCTGATCCAGTCGCTGATCAACTCGGGCATCTTCACCGGCGCGGTCATCCTGTGCACCGTCGTTCTCGGCCTGCTCGCGGGGTACGCACTCGCCCGCCTGCACTTCCGGGGCCGCGGCACCCTGTTCGCGGCCATGCTGCTGGTGCAGGTCATCCCGTTCCAGCTGCTGATGATCCCGCTGTACGTGATGATCGTGCGCAGCTACGGCCTGGCCGACTCCTACCTCGGCATGATCGCGCCGTTCGCCATCAACGCCACCGCGGTGTTCATCTTCCGCCAGTTCTTCATGCAGCTGCCGGACGACCTCTTCTCCGCGGCCCGCATCGACGGCGCCGGAGAGCTGCGCATCCTCTGGTCCATCGCGTTGCCGCTCGTCCGGCCGGCGGTGCTCACCGCCGTGCTGCTCACCTTCATCGGCCCGTGGAACGAGTTCCTCTGGCCCTTCCTCATCACCAAGGACGCCAGCCTGCAACCGCTGGCCGTCTCGCTCGCCAACTACATCAGCAGCGTCGCCGGTCGCGCGGCCAACCCGTACGGCGCGATCCTCGCGGGTGCGTGCGTCCTGGCCGCACCGGCGGTCGCGCTGTTCATCGTGTTCCAGAAGCACTTCACGGCCTCCGACATCGGGTCGGGCGTGAAGGGATGACGGGCAGCACCCAGGTCCCCTACGCGATGACCCGGCTCGGTGTCGTGATGACGCCCGAGCCGGGCAACCCGCAGGAGGCCATGGGCGTGCTCAACCCGGCCAGCGGTCGCACTCCGGACGGCCGACTGCACCTGCTCCCCCGCCTCGTCGAGGACGGCAACGTCTCGCGGGTCGGGCTGGCCGAGGTCGAGCTGCGCGACGGCGTACCCGTCGGCGTGCAGCGCCGCGGCGTCGTCCTCGCTCCCGACGAGGGTTGGGAGCGGGGCGCCAACAACGCCGGGGTCGAGGACCCCCGCGTCACCTGGGTGCCGAGTCTCGGGCGGCACCTGATGACGTACGTCGCCTTCGGACCGCTCGGGCCGCGCCTGGCGCTCGCCGTGTCCGAGGACCTCGAGCACTGGCAGCGCCTGGGTCCCGTGCAGTTCGCCTACCAGCCCGGCCTCGACACCGACCTGTGCATGTTTCCCAACAAGGACGCGGTGTTCTTCCCCGAGCCGGTGCCCGACCCAGCCGGCCGGCCGTCGTACGCGATGCTGCACCGTCCGATGTGGGACCTCGGCTGGTTCCGCGAGGGCGAGACCGTGCACCTGCCCGCCGGCGTCACCGACCCGCGACCGGGCATCTGGATCTCCTACGTCCCGGCCGAGCTGGTCGAGGCGGACATCCGTGCGCTGGCGCGACCCCAGGACCACCGCTGCGTCGCGCTGTCGGCCTACCCCTACGAGGAGCTGAAGATCGGCGCCGGCCCGCCGCCGATCCGGGTCGAAGAAGGCTGGCTGCTCATCCATCACGGCGTGACCGGCGAGCAGCCCGAGGGCTTCGACCCCACGACCCAGAAGGTCGAGTACGCCGCCGGCGCGATGATCCTTGACGCCGACGACCCGTCCCGGGTGCTGGCGCGGACCAGCGAGCCGATCCTGCGCCCCGAGACCGACGACGAGCGCGACGGCACGGTGCCCAACGTCGTGTTCCCGACCGCGATCGAGGAGATCGACGGGATCCGCTACGTGTTCTACGGCATGGCCGACGCGAAGATCGGGGTCGCTCGGCTCGACCGGACACCGTGACTGTTCTGGCGACGGTTCCCCTGGGCATCGGTCTGGTCGGTGCGGGTGGGTTCGCGAGGTTCCTGGCCGGTGCGGTCGGGGATCTTCCCGACGTACGCCTCGTGGCCGTCGCGGACCGCGACCCGTCGCGGGCCGCCGACCTCGCGAGCACCCTGGGTGCGCGTGCCGTCGGTCGCTGGGAGGACCTGCTGGTCGACCCCGAGGTCGACGTGGTGGCGATCATGACGCCGCCGTCCAGCCACGCGACCATCGCCCGCGCGGCGCTCGACGCCGGGCGGCACGTCTGGTGCGAGAAGCCGCTCGCGACCGACGCGGCGGGGGCCGCCGACGTCCTCGTGGCCGCCGAACGTTCGGGCAGCGCCCTGGTCGTCGACCACGTCCTGCGCTACAACCCGTTGCTCCGAGCGCTGCGCCGGCTGCAGGACCCCCTGTTGGGCCCGCTGCTCGGCCCGCTGCAGCGCTTCGCGTTCGAGAACGACGCCAGCGACGAGGACCTCGACGCCGGCCACTGGTTCTGGCAGGAGAGCACGAGCGGCGGCATCCTCGTCGAGCACGGCGTGCACTTCTTCGACGCGGCCCACCTGCTGGCGGACTCCCTGCCGGAGGCGGTGCAGGCCATGGCCGCGTCGCGACCGGACGGAACCGTCGACCTGGTCAGCGCCACGACCCGGCACCCGGGCGGCCTGCTCGCCGGCTTCACCCACGGGTTCACCCATGCCGGCAGGTGCGAGCGTCAGCTGATGCGCCTGGACCACGGCACCGCGGAGGTGCGCGTCGAGGGCTGGATCCCGGTGCGGGCAACCCTCGACGCCTGGACCGACGACGCGGGCGCCGACGTCGCGGACACCCTCCCGCAGCGCGCGTCGGAGCTGTTCGCGGTCGACGGCTTCCGCCTCGGCGCCGAGGCCGCCATCACGGTCCAGGTACGGCGGGACGCGGGAACCTCCACCGCCATGGGGCGCGGCCGCGACCACGTCGTGCCGCACCACGTGCACGCCGAGCTGACCCTGGGTGGGGCCGCAGCGAAGGAACGCGTCTACCTCGAGAGCGTGCGCGCCGCCATGACCGACCTCGTGCGGTGCGCGGTGACCGGCGCCTCGCCCGCGTCCGGGGCGCGCGAGGGCTGGGCCGCCGTGGTCGTCGCCGACGCGGCCCGCCGCGCGGCCGCCACCGGCACGACCATCGACCTCGACCCGTGGCCCTCGGCCACCGACCGACTGGTGAGGACCGCATGACCGACCAGAGCGACGTACGCCGATCGACCCGGGTCGACAAGCCCTGGGGGCACGAGGAGATCTTCGCCCAGGTCGACGGGCTCCTACGTCGGCAAGACCCTGCACGTCACCGGAGGCGAGTCGCTGTCCCTGCAGTGGCACCACGAGAAGGACGAGACCATCGCGGTGCTCTCCGGCCAGGTCGAGATCGACCTCGGCGACAGCGAGGAGACCCTCCGCGCCGTCACCCTCGGACCGGGAGACGCCGTGCACGTACCTCCCGGTCTGCTGCACCGCATCCGCGCGCTGACCGACGCCGTCCTCGTCGAGGCGTCCACCGCCGCCCCCGGGTGGCAGGAGGACGTCGTCCGCCTCGAGGACCGCTACGGCCGCACCGGCACCCACACACCCTGACCACCGACTCTCGGAGGAACCACATGCACCTACGTCGCACCCTCGCCGTCCTGGCCGGCCTCGCCGTCGCCCTGGTGGGCGTCCCGACCGGACAGACCAGCCCGGCGGTCGCCGCGCAGGCCGCCGCTCCCCTGACCAACCTGGACCACCTCGACTGGCTCGGTGACACGGTCGAGCCGCCCGACCAGGCCGGCCACACGACGTACCGGCTCGCCGAGGAACCCGGTGTCGGCGTGCTGTGGACCTACGCCGAGCCCAGGAACGGCGTGCTGACGCGCGTCGGCGGTGGCACCTACGACCCGGCGACGGACACCTACGGCCAAGGCGCCTTCAACGCCGACGACGTCGCGCGCGCCGCGGTCGTGTACGTGCGGCACTGGGTGCAGACCGACTCGCCGACCAGCCGCGACCGGGCCTACGAGATGCTGCGCGGGCTCACCTACCTCCAGACCTCCACGCGGGCCGGACGCGGGCAACGTCGTGCTCTGGATGCAGCCGAACGGCACGCTCAACCGCAGCGCCGACCCCGTCGAGCTGCCCGACCCGTCCGACAGCGACGCGTCGGCCTACTGGGTGGCCCGCACCATCTGGGCGCTCGGTGAGGGGTACGCCGCGTTCGCCGGCTCCGGCGACCCGGTGGACGCCGCCTTCGCCGACTTCCTGCAGCAGCGGCTCGAGCTCTCCGTCGCCGCCGTGGACCAGGACGTGCTCGACACCTACGGCGTGACCGCTCCGGTCGACGGCCGGCCGACCCCGACGTGGCTGATCGCCGATGGCGCCGACGCCAGCTCCGAGGCCGTGCTCGGCCTGGCCGCCTACGTCGAGGCGGGCGGCAGTGACGCCGCGGCGCACACGGCCCTCGAGCAGCTCGCCGACGGCATCGCGATGCTCTCCGGCGGCACGGCGCGCACCTGGCCGTTCGGCGCGGTGTTCCCCTGGGCCCTGTCCCGGTCCCTGTGGCACGCCTGGGGATCCCAGATGCCCGCGGCGCTCGCCCGCGCCTCCCAGGCCCTGGGCACCACGACGTACCTCGCCCCGGCCGTCAAGGACTCCGCCGTCTTCACCCCGTGGATGCTGACCTCGGGTGGCCCGGACAACGGCCGGCTGCCCACACGGCTCGACCAGTCGCAGATCGCCTACGGCGCCGACGCACGCGTCCAGTCCCTCCTGGCGACCGCCGACGCGACCGGCAAGACCGGTCTGCTGCGGCTGGCCGGGATGCAGGCGGCGTGGTTCTTCGGCGCGAACGCGGCCGGCGTGCCGGCGTACGACCCCAGCACCGGACGCACCATCGACGGCATCTCCGGCGACGGCGTCGTGAACCCGAACTCAGGGGCCGAGTCGACGATCCACGGGCTGCTCACCATGCTCGCGCTGGACGCCCATCCCGACGTGGCCCGGGCCGCCCAGCAGGCGACCATCGTCGACCGCGTGGGCACGACGACGCTGCAGGCCGAGGACGCCACCACGACCGGTGACGCCCGGGTCGTCACGCCGGACCCGCTGTGGACCGGCGAGTCGCTCTTCGGCGGTTCGGGCTACCTCGCCCTCGGCGCGGGTGCCACCGCCTCCCTCCCGGTGCCCCGTGCAGCGGAGCGACCGTCTGGTCATCCCGGTGGTCGACCTCCAGCCGGACAGCTCGGCCGTCACCACCTGGTCGGCCGGACGCACCCTGCTCGGCCCTGTCGCGTCCGGGGACATCGGCGCCCAGGGCATCTCGCCGGCCCCCGGCGCCCTGCTCCCGGTGACCCTGCCGCGCTCGATCGGCGGCAAGGCCACCACGCTCCGGGTCACGACAACCGCATCGGGCGGAGACGAGGCCCGGCTGGACGCCGTGATGCTCGAGCCGCTGGTCTCTCGTCTCGTCCTGTCGGGTGACGGTCACTCGACGGCGCTGCTGCGCAGTGCCGACACCGCGGTCGCGCACGCCATGGTCCGGCTGGCGGGCCACGGTCGCGCCGTCATCGAGGTGTACGACGGCTCGGCCCGGTTGCTCAGCCGGTCGACGAGCCCCGCGAGCACGCTGCGCGTCACCGTCGCACCGGGCGGCTTCACCATCGTCACGCGCTGAGGACGACCGAGGCGGGCCGACCCTCGTGGGTCGGCCCGCCTCGGCGCGCTGGTGGCAGGTGAAGGATTCGAACCTTCGAAGCTTTCGCGACGGATTTACAGTCCGCTCCCATTGGCCGCTCGGGCAACCTGCCGCCGCTGCACCCCGCCGTACGGCGGTGGCTCAGCAGGTCGGAGAATAGCAAGGCAGCATCGCAGAGCCGAAAACGCCAGGAGGGACCGGAGATGGCCGACTCGTCATTCGACATCGTCAGCAAGATCGACCGCCAGGAGGTGGACAACGCGCTCGGGCAGGCGGCCCGTGAGATCGCGACCCGTTTCGACTTCAAGGGCACCGGCGCCACCATCGAGTGGCAGGGCGAGCACGCGATCGAGATCACCGCGTCCGCCGACGACCGGGCCAGCGCCGTGCTCGACGTCTTCAAGGACAAGCTCATCAAGCGCCAGCAGAGCCTCAAGATCCTCGACGCCTCCGAGCCCCGGCAGTCGGGCCGGGAGAGCAAGATCTCGATCACGCTCAAGGAGGGCATCACCTCCGAGGACGCGAAGAAGATCGGCAAGCTGATCCGCGACGAGGGCCCCAAGGGCGTCAAAGCGCAGGTGCAGGGCGACGAGCTCCGGGTGTCCAGCAAGAAGCGCGACGACCTCCAGGCCGTCCAGGCGCTCGTCAAGGGCCAGGACTACGACTTCGCGGTGCAGTTCACCAACTACCGCTGAGCACACAGGTCGCCCGCCTGACTACTGACTCGGCCCGCATCGAGTTCGCAGAACGCCCGTTCGCTACCGGACTGACCCCAACGATGAGGTCGTCATGACTGACATCGTCCATGGAGTGTCTGCTAGCAGATCCACCTGGGCGACCGCGAACTAGACACTCAGAATGACATCCACGACCTGCGGGGCGGCGAACCGGCGGCCTGGGGGGCCAGCGTGCATCTCTCGCAAGACATCGAGCTCGACGAGCTGCTGCACCACCTTGTTGGCTCGCCCATACGACACGCCAAGATCCCGTTGAACCATCCGGACGGTGAACGTCGTGTGGCCGACTGCGTAGTCCACCAGCAGGAGTGCTGTTTCGGCTCGCAACGGAGACGCGCGGACCACGTCTTTCAACTCGCTCTGAACTTGGACAAGCGCGCTCATCGCGCGATGGGTGAGATCTGCAGATTCTTGAATTCCCTTGGCAAAAAATCCGATGTATGGATCCCAGGCGCCCTGTCGGCTGACGTTCAGCAAGAGGTCGTAGTACTCGTTGCGCCTCTCTTCGAACCAGGGCGAGACGGTGAGGGTTGGCTCACGAAGTACTCCGTTCATGTTGAAGTACAAAACGATGAGCAAGCGCCCGAGTCGCCCGTTGCCGTCGTGGAAAGGGTGCAACGATTCGAACTGATAGTGACTCATGGCCGCCGCGGCCACTGGATCGATCGCTTGTGAGTGATCTGCGCTCATCCAGTCGACCAGGGCCTGCACATCCGCATTCAGGCCCTGCCCTGGAGGGGGTGGAACATATCGCGACGCCCGGACAGGGAACTCCCGAGAGCCCATCGCCCGGAGGCGGCCCACGACCACCTGCGTTGTTCGCACATGACCCGATTCCGATCCTTCGTCTTTGGTGCCACGGACCAGCGTCGCTTGGAGGTCGCCCAAGAAGCTCGGCGACAAGGTTCGACCCTCGGCCACGCCGGAGAAGGCATAGTTCGCCATCCGCAGATAGTTCGTGATCTCCCGCATGCTCGAGTTTGGCGGGGAGTCCTCGTGGGGCGGATCGTCGCCGGCCGCCCCGTCGTGTTGGGCCAGGATGGGGCCGTGCTCGGTCTCGAGATGGTGGTCATCCTCGGGGTGGCCCTGGTCGTGTGCGGTGCGCTCGCACGCCGGTACCCGATCGCGCCGGCGATCCTGCTGGTGCTGGTCGGGGTGCTGGTCGGCTTCGTGCCGCACCTGCGTCACGCCCAGCTGCCGCCGGAGGTCGTGCTCCTCGTCTTCCTGCCCGCGCTGCTGTACTGGGAGAGCCTGACCACGTCGCTGCGCGAGATCCGCAGCAACCTCCGCGTCGTCGTCCTCTCCAGTACCGCCCTCGTGGTGGCCACCGCCGCCGCGGTCGCTGCGGTCGGCCACGGGCTCGGCCTCGCCTGGGGGCCCGCCTGGGTGCTCGGCGCCGCACTCGCGCCCACCGACGCGACCGCCGTGGGGGTCCTCGCTCGCGGCCTGCCCCGCCGCACCGTGACCGTGCTGCGCGCCGAGAGCCTGGTCAACGACGGCACCGCGCTCGTCCTCTACGGCCTGGCGGTCGGGGTGACGGTCGGCGAGGAGCACCTCGCCGGCTGGCACGTGACGTGGCTGCTCGTGCTCGCGTACGGCGGCGGCGTGCTCACCGGGGCGCTGATGGGACTGGTCAGCTGGCAGGTGCGTCGCCGGATGGACGACCCGACCCTCGAGGCCATCGCGGTGCTGGTGACGCCGTTCGCGGCGTTCCTCCTGGCCGACCTCATCGACGCTTCCGGGGTCCTGGCCGTGGTCGTGTGCGGGCTGTTCATGAGTCAGGTGACGCCGCGGATCACCGGCGCCGCGACCCGGCAGATCATGATCCCGTTCTGGTCGCTGTCCACCACCGTGCTGAGCAGCGCCCTGTTCGTGCTCGTCGGGCTCTCGGCGCAGTCCGCCTTCCGGGGACTGACCAGCGAGTCCATGCTGCGCGCGCTCGGTGACGTCCTCGTGATCACGGCCGTGGTGATCGGCGTGCGCTGGATGTGGCTTTACACCACGCCGTACCTGATCCGGCTCCTCGACCGCCGGCCCGCGCAGCGCATGCGACGCGTCCCGGCCCGTCAGCGCACGGTCAGTGCGGTGGCCGGCTTCCGCGGGGCGGTCTCGCTGGCGGCCATCCTCGCCGTGCCGCACTCGCTGGGCTCCGGCGCCCCGTTCCCCGACCGCGACCTCATCGTGCTGATCACCTGCGGCGTGATCGTGCTGACCCTGCTGCAGGCGCTCCTGCTGCCGTCGGTGGTGCGGTTCGCGAGGCTGCCCGTCGACAACTCGGTCGCCGAGGAGATCCAGCTCGCGGAGGTGTACACCCTCGACGCGGCGATCGAGTCGATCGCCGTCACCGCTGCCGAGCTCGGCAGCGGCGAGAAGGTGATCGAGCGGGTCCGCCACGAGCTCGACAAGCAACGCATCCTGCTGGCCGCCGCCGGCGCCGACGGCGACCCCATGGTCGAGCACGACGACCAGTACACGAGCCTGTCCCTCGCCCTCATCGCCCGCCGGCGCGAGGCCCTCCTCGAGCTGCGCGACGAGCAGCGCATCGACGACATCGTGCTGCGCCGCGTCCAGGCCCGGCTCGACGTCGAGGAGGTGCGGTTCTCCCGCGCGAACCCCGTCGAGTGACGGCATGGGTTCGGCCCCAGACGCGGTGAGAGGTACGCGTCCGGGGGCCGAAGCGCCCACCATTCTGCCTCGTGAACCTGAGCGAGTCCCAAGACCACCCCAGGTCGGGCAGGTGGTGCAGTCGGGTGGCCCGTTTCAGCCCACCTTCTCCATCCGCGGCACGGAGCCCGGGGTCGGCGTGACCCACACGGTCGAGCCTTCGTGCAGACCCAGCGCGTTGGCGTGCGACCTGGTCAGCTCGACCGCGACCTCCTCGCCACCGTCGGTGAGCACGTCGATTCGGACCTGGAAGCCGACGCGGAGCACGCGGCTGATCGTCCCCTGAGCGGCGCCGGCCAGGGTCGGCGTGGTCGAGATGTCGACGTCGTGCGGGCGCACCCGCTGGCCGTTGACCGTTGTCACGTCGCCGAGGAAACCCATCACGAAGTCGTTGGCCGGGTGGTCGTACAGCTCGTCGGGTGGGGAGTTTATTTTTTTTTTTTTTTTTTTTTACGCCGCCCTTTGCTCGCAACATCCGACGACCCGCGCCGACCCGACGCCCGCCGCCCGCCCGCGCACCACCCCACCACGGTCGGCCCCAGACGCGGTGAGAGGTACGCGTCCGGGGCCGAAGCGCCCACCATTCTGCCTCGTGAACCTGAGCGAGTCCCAGACCACCCCAGGTCGGGCAGGTGGTGCAGTCGGGTGGCCCGTTTCAGCCCACCTTCTCCATCCGCGGCACCGAGCCCGGGGTCGGCGTGACCCACACGGTCGAGCCTTCGTCCAGACCCAGCGCGTTGGCGTGCGACTTGGTCAGCTCGACCGCGACCTCCTCGCCGCCGTCGGTGAGCACGTTCGACGCGGACCTGGAAGCCGACCCGCAGCACGCGGCTGATCGTGCCCTGAGCGGCGCCGGCCAGGATCGGCGTGGTCGAGATGTCGACGTCGTGCGGGCGCACCCGCTGGCCGTTGACCGTTGTCACGTCGCCGAGGAAACCCATCACGAAGTCGTTGGCCGGGTGGTCGTACAGCTCGTCGGGTGGGCCGATCTGCTCCACGCGACCCTCGTTGATGACGACGATCTCGTCGGAGACCTCGAGGGCCTCCTCCTGGTCGTGGGTCACGAAGACCGTGGTCACGTGCACCTCGTCGTGCAGCCGGCGCAGCCACTCGCGCAGCTCCTTGCGGACCTTGGCGTCCAGGGCACCGAAGGGCTCGTCGAGCAGCAGCACCTTGGGCTCCACCGCGAGCGCACGCGCCAGCGCCATGCGCTGTCGCTGTCCACCCGAGAGCTGCGAGGGCAGGCGGTGCGCGAACTGCTGGAGGTGCACCAGGCGGAGCAGCTCGTCCACGCGGTGCGCGATCTCGTCCTTGGGCCGCTTGCGGATCTCCAGGCCGAAGGCGACGTTCTTGCCCACGGTCATGTGCTTGAACACGGCGTAGTGCTGGAACACGAAGCCGACGTTGCGCTTGCGCGCCGGCAGGTTCGTGGCCTCCGTGCCCTCGATGTCGATCGTGCCCTCGTCGGCGGTGTCCAGCCCGGCGATGATCCGGAGCAAGCGTGGACTTGCCACCGCCCGACGGCCCGAGGAGCGCCGTCAGCTGCCCGGTGGGCAGGGAGACGCTCACGTCCTCCAGGGCGACGAAGTCCCCGAACCTCTTGGTGACGTTGCGGACCTCGATGCTCATGACTTTCCTTCCTTGGGACGCAGCAGGGCGACGACGATGAGGCACAGCACCGCCGCGAAGGCGAGCATGAACGCCACGGAGTACGCCGTCTCCTGCTGGAAGTTCTGGTACTTCTGCTGGACGAGGACCGGGGCGGTGGTCGTCTCTCCGCCGACGTTGCCGGCGACCACCTTGACCGCTCCGAACTCGCCCAGCGAGCGGGCGAGGCTGAGGACGACGCCGTACACGATCGCCCACTTGATGCCCGGCAGGGTGACCCGCCGGAAGGTCTGCCAGGCGTTGGCGCCGAGGCTGCGGGCGGCCTGCTCCTGGTCGTCGCCCATCTCCTCCAGCACGGGCACGACCTCGCGGATGACCAGCGGCAGCGCCACGAAGGCCGTCGCCATGATCATGCCGGGCCTCGCGAAGACCACCTGGAGGCCGTTGCCCTCCAGCCAGGGCCCGAACCAGCCGTACCGGCCGTTGTAGACCAGCACGAGGGCCAGGCCCACGACGACGGGCGACACCGACAGCGGCACGTCGATGAGCGCGTTCAGGACTCGCTTGCCCGGGAAGTCGAAGCGCACCAGCAACAGCGACATCCCCACGCCGAACAGCAGGTTGATCAGCACGGCGGCCACCGCCACCTGTGCCGAGAGCTGCAGGGCGTGGACGACGTCCGGGTCGTCCAACGCCTCCTGGATGCCCTGGAGACCGTTGGCGAAGGTGTTCTTGGCGACCAGCGACGTCGGCCAGGCCACCAGGAAGAACAGGTAGACGATCACCAGAGCGCGCATCCCCCACGTCACCCAGGGGATCCCCTCCCGCGGGGGGCTCACGGTTGCACTAGCCACGACGCGCCACCCTCCTCTGGATCATGTCGAGGCTGACGATCGCGGCCAGCGCGACCACCAGCATGATGGTGGCGACCGCGGCCGCCGAGGCGGTGTCGCCACCCTCGAGGTAGGTCAGCATCCGCACCGAGGTCACCTCCGTGCGGTAGGGCAGGTTGCCGCTCAGCAGCACGAGCGAGCCGTACTCGCTGATGCCTCGGGCGAAGGACAGGGCCGCTCCGGCGAAGATCGCCGGCGCGAGCGTCGGCAGGGTGATCCTGCGGAAGGTGGTGAAGCGGCCGGCCCCGAGGGATGCCGCGGCGTCCTCGACGTCTCGTTCCATCTCTTCGAGCACCGGTTGCACGGTGCGGACGACGAACGGCAGCGTCACGAACGCGATGGCCAGGAAGACCGCGACCCGGGTGTTGCTGGCGTGGATGCCGACCGGGCTCTGCGGGCCGTACAGCGACAGCAGCACCAGGCCGGCCACGATGGTCGGCAGCGCGAACGGGATGTCGATGACGAGGTCGAGGATCCCCTTCCCGGGGAACCGGTCACGGACCAGCACCCAGGCGATGATCGTGCCCATCACCATGTTGAGGGCGGTGACGCCGACCGAGGTGAGCACGGTCAGGCGCAGAGCGGCGAACGTCTGGCGGTTGGTGACGGCGTCGGCGAACGTCTCCCACCCTCCGCCGGCGGCCTTGACCACCACGGCGGAGAGCGGGATCAGCACCAAGAGGCTGAACCACAGCATCGCGACCCCCAGGCCGAGGCCGGAGCCACGGCTCAGGGAACGGGCCCCTCCTGTCGACCGGGCCGACCGACGCTTGCGCGTCGGCCGGCCCCCGTCCACCCGCGGGTCACCAGCCTGGGCTGCCGCTCCGATGACGGGAGCAGGAGCACTCATGGCTACTCGCCCGCCTCCGCCTGGATCTTGGTGAGGATGCCGTCGTTCTCGTCGAAGTACTTCGTGTTGGCGTCGGCCCAACCGTCGAAGTTGTCGTCGATGGTCAACAGCGTCCTCGGAGCCGGGAACGGGTCGGTCGGGTCGTTGGCGCCGTCGACGTCCAGGTCGCCGACGTCCATCAGCGGCCGGTAGCCGGTCGCGGCGTACAGCTTCTGGCCCGCCTCGGACTTCTGGAAGTCCATGAAGTCCTGGGCCTTGGCCGAGGCGCCGTCGACGATCGCGCACGGGTTCTGGATCAGCAGGGTGCTGTCCGGGACGATGTAGTCGAAGTCCGTGCCGCTCTGCCTGGCGAGGATGGCCTCGTTCTCGTAGGAGAGCAGGACGTCGCCGGTGCCGCTGGTGAAGGCGGTGGTCGCGTCGCGGCCGGAGTCCGGCAGCGCGGCGACGTTGGCGAAGAACTTCTTCATGTACGCCTGGGCGTCCTCGTCGGTGCCGCCGGCGCCGAGCTCCGCGCCGTACGCCGCGAGCAGGTTCCACTTCGCGGAGCCGGAGGATGCGGGGTTCGGGGTGACGATGCCGACGCCCGGCTGGATGAGGTCGTCCCACGTCTGGATGTTCTTGGGGTTGCCGGTGCGGACGACCATGACCACGACGGACGAGGTGCAGATGCCTTGGGTGTCGTTGTCCTTCCAGTCGTCGGCCACCAGGCCCTCGTCGACGAGCTTCTGCACGTCGGGCTCGAGGGAGAGGTGGACCTCGTCGGCGTCCTGGCCGGCGATGACCGCACGGGCCTGGTCGCCGGAGGCGCCGTAGGACTCCTTGAACTCGACGCCCTTGCCGGCGTCGGTGTCCTGGAAGGCCGAGATCACGCCGGCGTTGGCCTGCTCCAGGACGGAGTAGCCCACGATGTCGAGGGTGTCGGCGTCGTCACTGCCTCCGGAACCGGAGGCATCGCCTCCGCAGGCGGCGAGCGTGAGGGTGCCGGCCAGCGCGCCGGCCAGCAGCACAGCCTTGAAGTTCTTGCGCATGTGGATGTCGTCCCTTTCGAAAGCACTTCGGGAGTGCTCATCAACGATCTAACTCGCGCAGACTACTAGAGATACGTTTGAAACTGATCATTGGCGACATTGAGAGACGTGTACGGCGCGTCACACCGAGGAGGGCGAGACGGGATAGGTGCGCTGACCTGGGCGGACTATCCTCGGAGGTCGGTGTCAAGCGCCGGTCCGGCGCCCGCGAACAGCAGGAAGTGCACACACAGGTGACGACCAAGCAGGTCAAGCAGCTCGACCGCGTCATCATCCGTTTCGCCGGCGACTCCGGCGACGGCATGCAGCTGACCGGGGACCGGTTCACCCAGGAGTCCGCGGCGTACGGCAACGACCTGTCGACGCTGCCGAACTTCCCGGCCGAGATCCGGGCGCCGCAGGGGACCCTGCCGGGCGTCTCGTCGTTCCAGGTGCACTTCGCCGACCATGACATCCTCACCCCCGGCGACGCCCCCGACGTGCTGGTTGCGATGAACCCCGCCGCGCTGCGCGCGAACCTCGGCGACCTGCCGGCCGGCGCGACGATCATCGTGGACACCCACGACTTCTCCGCGCGGAACCTGACCAAGGCCGGGTACGTCGCGTCGCCGCTGGACGACGAGTCGCTGGCGGCCTTCGCCGTGCACCCGCTCGACCTGACCGGGATGACCGTGGAGGCCGTGAAGTCGTTCGGGCTGAGCCGCAAGGACGCCGCCCGCGCGAAGAACATGTTCGCCCTCGGGTCTGCTGTCGTGGATGTACGGCCGGCCGACCGAGTCCACGATCTCCTTCCTGGAGCGACGCTTCGCGAAGGTCGAGGACATCCGCGACGCCAACATCACGGCGTACAAGGCCGGCTGGAACTTCGGTGAGACCACCGAGGCCTTCGTGGTGAGGTACGAGATCAAGCCCGCGCCGATGGCGCCGGGCACCTACCGCAACATCACCGGCAACCTGGCCCTGGCCTACGGCCTCGTCGCTTCGGGCGTGCGCTCGGGACTGCCGCTGTTCCTGGGCTCCTACCCGATCACGCCGGCCTCCGACATCCTCCACGAGCTCAGCAAGCACAAGGCGTTCGGCGTCACGACGTTCCAGGCCGAGGACGAGATCGCCGGCATCGGTGCGGCGCTGGGCGCTGCCTTCTCCGGGGCGCTGGGCGTCACCACGACGTCCGGACCGGGCATCGCGCTGAAGTCGGAGACCATCGGCCTGGCGGTGATGACCGAGCTGCCGCTGCTGGTCATCGACGTCCAGCGCGGCGGCCCGTCGACCGGGCTGCCGACCAAGACCGAGCAGGCCGACCTGCTCCAGGCGATGTTCGGCCGCAACGGCGAGTCCCCGGTCCCGATCGTCGCGCCCGCAGTCACCCGGCGACTGCTTCGACGCCGCGATCGAGGCGGCCCGGATCGCGGTCACCTACCGCACGCCGGTGATGCTGCTCTCCGACGGGATGCTGGCCAACGGCTCCGAGCCGTGGCGCATCCCCGAGCTGGACGAGCTGCCGGAGATCGACCCGGCGTTCGCCAGGGCTTCCGACGAGCCCTTCATGCCCTACGAGCGCGAGGCCGAGACGCTGGCCCGCCCCTGGGCCATCCCGGGCACCGCGGGCCTGGAGCACCGCATCGGTGGCCTGGAGAAGGCCGACGGCAACGGCAACATCTCCTACGACCCGGCCAACCACGACTTCATGGTCCGCACCCGCCAGGCCAAGGTGGACCGGATCGCGGAGTCGCTGCCGCCGCTCGAGGTGGACGACCCCTCAGGCGACGCGAAGGTGCTCGTGCTCGGGTGGGGGTCGACGTACGGCCCGATCGGCGCCGGCTGCCGCCGCGTGCGCAACGCGGGCTACCAGGTGGCACAGGTCCACCTGCGCCACCTCAACCCGCTCCCCCGAGACCTCGGGGACATCCTCAAGCGCTACGACCGGGTGCTCATCCCCGAGATGAACCTCGGCCAGCTCGGCCTGCTCATCCGGGCGAAGTACCTTGTCGACGCCGTCGGCTACCACCAGGTCAACGGCATGCCGCTGAAGGCCGCCGCCCTCGCCCACGCGATCGCCGACCTCGTCGCCGAGGCCGAGGGGATCCAGGCCCCGCTGGGCGTCTGGGGCGAGACCGTCGTGAAGGAGCACGTGCAGTGACTGCCGATCTGAACACCCCGACCATGCGCAGCGGCATCGAGCTGGTGCCGCCCTATGACTCAGCGGACGGGCCGCAGACCGGCAAGGAGTACACCTCCGACCAGGAGGTGCGCTGGTGCCCGGGGTGCGGCGACTACGCCGTGCTCAAGGCCGTGCAGGGCTTCCTCCCGGACCTCGGGCTGCGGCGCGAGAACATCGTGTTCGTCTCCGGCATCGGCTGCTCGTCGCGGTTCCCCTACTACCTCGACACCTTCGGCATGCACTCGATCCACGGCCGCGCGCCGGCGATCGCGACCGGCATCGCCACCACCCGCTCCGACCTGTCGGTGTGGGTCGTCACCGGCGACGGCGACGCGCTGTCGATCGGCGGCAACCACCTGATCCACGCGCTGCGCCGCAACGTCAACATGACGATCCTGCTGTTCAACAACCGGATCTACGGCCTGACCAAGGGGCAGTACTCCCCCACCTCCGAGCCCGGCAAGGTCACCAAGTCCACGCCCATGGGGTCGGTGGACCACCCGTTCAACCCGGTCTCGCTGGCGATCGGCGCCGAGGCGACGTTCGTGGCCCGCACGATCGACTCCGACCGCAAGCACCTGACGTCGGTGCTGTCGGCGGCCGCGGCCCACCGCGGCACGTCGCTGGTGGAGATCTACCAGAACTGCCCGATCTTCAACGACGGCGCCTTCGACGCGATCAAGGACCGCGACCCGTCGGCCGCCTCGATCATCCCGCTGGTCGACGGCGAGCCGATCCGCTTCGGTCCCCCCGACGGCCAGGCGGCGTACGGCCTGGTCCGCGACCGCACCACCGGCGGCGTGAAGGTCGCCGAGGTGGCCGAGGTCGGCGAGGACGCCGTGCTGGTGCACGACTCCCGCGCCGACGACCCGACCACCGCGTTCGCGATCTCCCGGCTGACCGACGCGGGCTACCTCCACCGCGCGCCGATCGGCATCTTCCGCCAGGTCGAGCGGCCGACGTACGACGACCTCGCCCGCGACCAGATCGACGTCGCCCGCGACAAGGCGCCCGGCCCTGTCGAGGACCGCCTGGCCGCCCTCATCGCCGGTGGCGACACGTGGACCGTCGTCTGACCCCAGACGCGCCGATGCCCTGAGGGCGTCCTACGTCAGGGACGCCCTCAGGGCTCTTCCTCGCCGGCTACCTGACGAAGGCTGCGGCCGACGTGCCCGAGTCGACGGAGCCGGGCGACCAGATCGCGATCGCCACGACGACGACGATCGTGATCGCGAGCATCGCCGCCACGAGCACGGCGGAGAGCGGTGCGTGGTCGGCGGGGTCCACGTCGTCGGGCTCGCCCGGGTGGAACTGGTAGGGGGAGAAGGGTCCGCCGAGCTGGTCCTGCATCAGGCGGGTCGCGAGGAAGTGGCCGTGAGGTCCCATGATCGTCGTCCTCGCTCGTCAGGGGCGCTTGGCCAGGACGTGGGTCCGCAGCGTGTACGGGCCGCCGTACACGTAGGCGCGCTTGCCGTCGACGACTGGCGCTTGAGCTGCGGCGGGATGCAGCCGCTCCAGCGCCACGTGGGGTGGCAGAGGTAGCGGGACTGGACCGACGAGGCCTGGGCCGACGCCGCCTGCGACGGGGCGGCCGAGACCAGCAGGGCGGCCATGACCACGGCGAGGACGACGGGGGCGACCAGCACGGCCACCAGCCAGCGCGACGCGTGGCGGTCGGTGGAGGTGCGCTGAGCGTGCGTCGGGCCCATGGGCTCGTCGAGCAGGTGGCGGATGGCGATGGATCCGGGGTAGCCGTACATGGTGTCTCCTGGTGAGTGAAGGGGTTGCTGATGTCCCTGACACTTCGCCTAAGGGGTCACCCCCGACATCGGGTGAATTCCCGGACCTCGCCTAGGAGGGTTCGACCACGGCCAGGTCTCGCGCGACCGCAGCGGCCTCGGTGCGGTTGGTGACGCCGAGCTTCGCGAGCAGGTTCGGTGACGTGCACGCTGACGGTCTTCTCGGAGATGAAGAGCCGCTCGGCGATGGCTCGGTTCGTCGCGCCGGTCGCCAGCACGTCGAGCACCTCGCGCTCTCTCGCGGTGAGGATGTCCAGCCTGCTCGGCCGCTCGTCGCCGGGGACGGGGATCCGATGCCGGCGGCCCAGCTTGATCGCGTCCTCGAGGACGCCGTTCATGCCCGTCGCCTTGGCATCGGCGACGAGCTTCCGGGAGGGAGGTACGGGCTTCGTCGCGGTGTCCTTCAGTCAACAAGGCACCGAGCAGTCGAAGACGGACGGGCAGGGCCAGTCCGGGCCCGACGTGCGCGGCCGCGTCGTACGCCGCCCGCCAGAGGTCAGCAGACCGCTCGCCGTGGAGCTCGGCTCGCAAGGCCGCCGACACCGGAGTGCTGTGACCGAGGAAGGAGCGCTGTCCGGCATCACCGAGTGCTCCCTCCATCGCCCCGAAGAAGAGGTCCGTCTCGGCCAGCAACTCGTCCGACTCGGCGATTCCCTGATCCCTGCCCGCTTCCGTGGCCAGATAGGCACCGTGTGCGACGACTGCCCTACCCAATGCACTGTCAGAGTGGGCGAACTGTCGCAGCCAGTCGCGCATCCGATCGATGGCTTCTTGGGCGAGTCGGTTCGCCACCAGTACTTGCACGTGCACCAGGACCCAGTCGTAGTTGGGCATCGACGCCATCGCTGCCATCAGCGCCATGCGTCGTCGCTCAGACGAGAGCGCTGCCACGGGCTCACCACGCAGCAGGAATATCCGCACCAAGGGCGTCAGAGCCTCGCAGCTGTCAGCGGGAAAGCTGCCGTCCGCCGTGGCAGCGGCGAGCCCGGCTTCGGCGTCGGCGAGCCGGCCCAGGTGGACCAGCGCGTTCGCCCGCTCGATGCCAGGCCACGAAGCCCAGTTCGCGAGTCGGTCCGCCCGAGCTCGGAAGATGACGTCCTCGATGAGGGCCAGGCCTCTCTCGACGTCCAGTCCCTGCATCAGGACGACTGCTCGGCCGGTGTCGTCACTCAGCAGACGTTCCTCGACCCCCAGACGTCGGTCGGCCTGTGCCGCCATCTCGAACGCCGCGAGTGCTTCGGGCAGTCTGCCCAGCCACATCTGGCACCAGCCGCTGGGGATCAGCGACTTGGACGCCATGTCTGGACTACCCACCTCGTGTGCGACCTCTACAGCGCGCTCGAGGTCGCTCGCGGCGGCCAGCATGTGTTCGTGGTGCATGTGGACCGAGGCCCGCGTGTTCAGGGCGAGGGCCAGTTTCTCGGAAGGCGCCTCTCCCAACAGGTCGATGGCCCGCGCCAAAGCCTCCTCGTGGGTCAATCTCCCCTCGAGCTCGAACGTCATCCGTCCGTACCAGATGTAGACGCTGGCCGCGTCCATCGGATCTTTCGCCTCGTCGACGAGGTCGAGTGCCGAGGTGATCAGCCTGCGGGCCCGATCCCTCTCGAACATCTCGTCTGCCGCCCGGGCCATCCGGCTGAGCATCTCGGCCTTGGAAGGATCCTCCGGCCCTCCGTCGTGCGACACCTGGTCGTAGAGATCCACCGCGCGCTCGAGGAAGACTGCCGCTTCCATGCGCTCGCGCAGGAAGCCTTGCTGACCCGCTCGCACCGTGGCCGCGTAACTGCGCACCACATCGCGAGCCCTCTCCCAGTGGAAGGCCAACAGCCCCAGTTCGTCGAGGTCCGGGTTGCCGCCCATCATGCGTTCGAGGGCCTCGGCCAACCGTCCATGGGCCTGAGTGCGTTCTCCGGGAAGCAGGTCGTCGTACACGGCCTCGCGGACGAGTCCGTGCCGGAAGTCGAGGCGAGCCCCCGCGCGTCGTACGACGTGCGCCTCCACAGCCTCGGCCAACACGCGGTCGAGCGCCTCGGGTGGAAGAGCGGTCGCCTCGGCAAGGAGCTCGGGCCACAGCCGGCTTCCCTGCGCCGAGGCCAGCCGCATCACCGCTCGTGTCTCGTCAGAGAGGCCATCGACCCTAGCGAGCAGGAGGTCGTTCAGCGCCTCGGGCAACCGTTCCGCACCGGCGGCCACGAGCTCTTCGGCGTACAGCGGGTTGCCCTCTGAACGAGCGTGGAGCTCGCGCACGAAACTGCCCCCGACGCGTCCCCCACGAGCCTCGACCAACGCAGCGATGTCATCGAGGCCGAGCGCTGAGAGGTCCGTCCGCACCGTGCCGGAATGGCGGACCAGCTCGGCCAATGCCGAACGGAATGGGTGCTTCCTCCCGATCTCGTCGGTCCGATAGGTCAGCACCAGGCACAGCGGTCCGCTCGCCGTCCGGGTCAGTGAGGTGACGAGGTCGATCGTCGACCGATCGGCCCAGTGCAGGTCCTCCAGGACCAGCAGCAACGGACCCTCGTCCACCTGCTCCGTGACGACCAGGGCGAGCTCGTCGACGGTGACGGCGTCGGCCTCGCCACGCAGGTACGCCGCCAGGCGCCGCGTCACGGGCGACAGCGACTCATCGGGGCGGCCGGCCACGGCCTGGCGCAGCGCCTCCCGTACCGGGCGCAGCGCGACGCCGTCGTCGATGTCGAGACAGTGCCCGACCAGGACGCGGAAGCCGCGGGCGCGTGCGTGCTCGACGACCACGTTCACCAGGGAGGTCTTGCCGATCCCGGCGTCGCCGCCGACCAGCAGGACGCGCGGCTCGCCGGACGCGGCGGCTTCCAGGGCCGCGTCGGCCGTGTCGATCTCGCGATCCCGCCCGAACAGTCCGCGCAGTGGTGTGCCCATCCGGTTCCGCCTGCCCCGAGGGTCTGCGCGTGGCGGGGCGTGAGAAGTCTAGAAGGAGACGACGACCCCGGCGATGGCTGCGTTGGCGAAGTTGGCGAGGACGCCGGCGGTGAGGGCGCGGAGGCCCAGGCGGGCCACGGTGGCGCGGCGCTCGGGAGAGAGAGCGTTGAACGTACCGATCTGGATGGCGATCGACGCGAGGTTGGCGAAGCCCGCGAGGGCGAAGGTGACGACGACGACCGTGACCTGGGAGAGGTCGTCGACGTGCTTGCCGAACTCGCCGTAGGCGACGAACTCGTTGAGGATCGTCTTGATGCCCATGTACGAGCCGGCCTCGTCGGCCTCGGACCACGGCACACCGAGCAGCCAGGCGACCGGCGCAAAGCACCAGCCCAGGATCTTCTCGAAGGTCAGGGAGTCGTTGCCGAACCATCCGCCGATGCCACCGAGGATCCCGTTGGCCATCGCGATGAGCGCGATGAAGGCGACGAGCAGCGCGCCGACCGTGACCGCGATCCGCCCACCGGCCAGGGCACCGCGGCCGATGGCGTCGATGACGTTGGCCGACTCCTCGTCGCGCACCGTCCGGACGTCGAAGGCCTCGGCGTCGTCGGCACGCTCCTGGTCGGCGGCCTCGGTGGCCTCGGCCTTGCTCCACGTCGGCTCGGGGGTGGAGTCCGGCCAGATGATCTTGGCCATCAGCAGGGACGCCGGGGCGTTCATCAGGGTGGCCGCGAGCAGGTACGGCAGCGGCGCGCCGAGCAAGGAGTACCCGACCAGCGTGGAGCCGGCGGCCGCGGCGAAGCCACCCGACATCAGCGCGAAGAACTGGGGGGTGCGCAGGGTCCTGAGGTACGGCGCGATCACCGAGCGGTGCCTCGCTCTGGCCCAGGAAGATCACCGTGGCGGCGTACATCGACTCCACCTTGCTGACGTGGAGCAGCCAGCTGATGGCTCCGCCGATGAAGAAGGTGAGCCACTGGATCACGCGCAGGTAGAACAGCAGCCCGATCAGCGCGCCGAGGAAGACGATCACCGGCAGCACCTGCAGCGCGAAGATCGGGCTGTCCTTGTCGCCCACCTCGAGCAGCGGGCCGAAGACGAACGCCGTGCCCTCCTGGGTGTAGCCGATCAGCGAGGCGACGCGGTCCGACGCCCACCCCAGCGCGTGCTGGCCCGGAGACCAGCGGAGCACCAGGACGGCGAAGACGAACTGCAGCCCGAGGGCACCGAGCACCGTGCGCAGCCGGATGCCCCGGCGATGACGCGAGAGGGCCACCGCGACCAGCAGGAGCACGCCGAGGCCGAGGAGTCCCCTGAGATCACCCACCCGGCCACCTTGTCAGAGAACAACACGAAGCGGCCCCACCCGGGAGGGGGCCCTTCGTGATGCGGCGGACTATTCGACGAACGTCCGCCAGATCCGGGTGACCGACCGGCCGTAGCCGCCGGCCTTGGGGACCAGTCCCTTCCAGTACCAGGCGCCGGTCCGGGGGGCGTAGACGCGGGTGCGCCAGCGGCCCTGGGCGTCGGTCCTCACCTTCTTGACCAGCGTCCAGTCGCAGCCCTTGCACAGACGCTTGTAGACCTGGATGTTCCGGTGCTCCCAGCCGGGCTCGACGTCACCCTTGAAGATCAGCCAGCCCTTGGCGTTGCGGAACACCTGGTCGTTCATGGCGCGCTGGGGAAGGTCGGCGGAGTACGCCGGGGCGGAGCTCAGCACGACGGCACACAGGAGCGCCGCGACGAGGTGGGTCGGCGGGCGCACGATCCCCACGTACCCGGCTCGCTCATCGCCCAAACCCACGTCCGGGAGCGACTTCGGGCGCTCGTATGCTCGCGCCGTGTCGTCTTCCCGCCGTGGCTTCCTGCTGGGGTTGGCGGCGTACGTGATGTGGGGCGGGTTCCCGCTCTACTGGCCGCTCCTGGAGCCGGCCGGATCACTCGAGCTCCTCGCCCACCGGGTGCTGTGGTCGGTCGTCACCCTGACCGTGCTGGTGCTGGCGCTGGGACGCACGCGGCAGTTCGCGGCGCTGTTCGGCGACCGGCGCGTGTTCCTGCTGCTGCTGCTCGCGTCCGCGGTGATCTCGGTGAACTGGGGCACCTACATCTACGGCGTCACGAGTGGGCGCGTCGTGGAGACGTCGCTCGGCTACTTCATCAACCCCTTGGTCACCGTGCTGATGGGGGTGCTGGTCATCGGCGAGCGGTTGCGGCCGCTGCAGTGGCTGGCCATGTCGGTCGGCGCGTTCGCGTGCGTCGTGCTCACCCTCGACTACGGGCGACCTCCCTGGATCGCGCTGGTGCTGGCGCTCTCCTTCGGCACCTACGGGCTGGCCAAGAAGCAGGCAGGCGTCGAGGCCGTCGAGAGCCTCACCCTCGAGACCCTGCTCGTCTCGCCGCTGGCGATCGCGTACCTCGGCTGGCTGGTGGCCCAGGGCGACTCGACGTTCGCGTCCCACGGCGTGGGCCACGCCCTGCTGCTCATGTCCGCCGGGCTGGTGACCGCCGTGCCGTTGCTGTGCTTCGGGGCCGCGGCCATCCGGGTGTCGATGGTGACCCTGGGGCTCCTGCAGTACCTCGCGCCGGTCCTCCAGTTCTTCCTGGGCGTCGTCTACTTCCACGAGGACATGACCGGCGGCCGGTGGATCGGCTTCGGGCTCGTGTGGGTCGCGCTGGCGATCTTCACCGTCGAGTCGGTGCGTCACCGGCAGCGCCAGCTGCGGCTGGCCGCGGAGGCCGTCGCGGTCTGACACGATTCGCCAGCGTGCCGACCTACCTGTCGTACGACCGTGCCGAGCTGGCCTACCGCGAGGAGGGCGCCGGCCTGCCGCTGTTCGTCGTCCCCGGCGGACCCGCACGCGACGCGGCGTACCTCGGCGACCTGGGCGGCCTCGCCTCGCTCCTCGAGCGCAAGCTCGTCGTCCCCGACCTCCGCGGCACCGGTGACTCACAGCCGGACACGGACCCCGAGAGCCACCGCGCAGACCGGATCGCCGCCGACGTCGCGACCCTCGTCGACCACCTGCAGATGGCGCCCGTCGACGTGCTCGCCCACTCCGCCGGCGCGAACGTCGCGATGCTGCTCGCCGAACGGCGGCCCGACCTGGTGTCCCGCCTGGTCCTCGTCGCACCCGGCACCCGTCTGCTGGACATCGGTCCGGAGGACGCCGAGTGGGACGCCGCGCTCGAGCGCCGGGCCGACGAGCCCTGGTACGCCGAGGTACGGGCCGCCCTGGAGGCCGAGGAGCCGACCCCGGAGCAGGAGCTCGCGAGCGAGGCGCTCTTCTACGGCCGGTGGGACGACCGGGCGCGGGCGCATGCCGCGTCCGACGGCCCGCAACGCAACCCCGAGGCGACGCGCTGGTTCCACGAGGACGCCTACGACCCCGTTCGGTCGCGCGAGACGCTCGCCGGTCTCGGGGTCCCGGTGCGCATCCTGCTCGGCGAGCTCGACCCGTGGCCGAACGCCCGGGCCGGCGAGGAGCTCGCGGGCCTGTTCCGGGACGCCCGCGTCAGCGTGCTGCCCGGCGCCGGCCACTTCCCGTGGTTGGACGACCCCGCGCGGTTCACCCTCGAGGTACGGGCCGCGCTGGTCAGCTGACTGCAGGACCGGCGGTGCGTGAGTGTTGGTTCTGCCCGAGCGGCGGTGCGTGGGTGTTGGTTCTGCCCGAGCGGCGGTGCGTGAGTGTTGGTTCGTCCCGAGCGACGGTGCGTGAGTGTTGGTTCGGATCGCGGAAACCAACACTCACGCACCGCTGCCGGGGCTGCCCGGATCGGCGGTGAGTGAGGGCCGGTTCGAGTCGCGGGAAGCGACACTCACGCACCGCCACCACGGCGAACGAGTCAGGTGACGCGGGTGGCGACCAGGTCGGCGAAGCCCTCGAGGGCGTGACGCACCGGACCCTCGGGCAGCGCGGCGAGGAGCGCCTTCGCCTCCGCGGCCCGGCCCAGGACGTAGGCGCTGGCCTCGTCCATGGCCGGGTGGGCGCGCAGCAGCGCGAGGGCCTCGGCGTGCCGGGTGTCGTCGGTGAGGTCGCCGGCGAGCAGCTCGAGGAGCCGGGCGTCCTCGGGGCGGCTGCCGGCCTGCGCCATCAGCACGGGCAGGGTCGGGACGCCCTCGCGGAGGTCGGTGCCCGGGGTCTTGCCGGAGACACCGGCCTCGGAGGCGATGTCGAGGATGTCGTCGGAGAGCTGGAAGGCCACCCCGACGATCTCGCCGTAGCTGGTCAGCGCCCGCGTGACGTCCTCGGACGCGCCGCCGAACATCGCGCCGTACCTCGCCGAGGTCGCGATCAGCGAGCCGGTCTTGCCGGCGACCACGTCGAGGTAGTGCTCGAGCGGGTCCTCGTCGGGACCGGGCTTCAGGGTCTCCAGGATCTGGCCCTCGACGAGCTCGGTGAAGGTCTGGGCCTGGATGCGGACGGCGTCCGGGCCGAGCTCGGCGGTGAGCTCGGAGGACTTCGAGAACAGGAAGTCGCCGGTGAGGATCGCGACGTGGTTGTCCCACCGCGCGTTGGCCGACTCCGAGCCCCGGCGCAGGTCGGCCTCGTCCATCACGTCGTCGTGGTAGAGCGACGCCAGGTGGGTCAGCTCGACGACGCAGGCGGCGGTGATGACCTCGTCGACGTCGGGGTGGTCCCCGGCCTCGGCGGCCACGAGCACCAGCAACGGCCGGAACCGCTTCCCGCCGGCCTCCATCAGGTGGCTGGCCGCCTCGGTGACGAAGCCCGCGCGGCTGCGGACGTGGCCCGTCAGCGCCTTCTCGACCTCCCCCAGTCGGACCTCGAGGCGCGCGGACAGCCGCTCGTCGAGGACGGGGAAGGCCAGACCAGCCGAGTTGCCAGTGCTCACCTGAGGAATTGTCCCGCAACACCGGCGAGATTCAGCACCGGGCCGGGGATGACGCCGAGCACGATCGTCGCCGCTGCACCCACCGCGATGGTCGCGGAGGTGAGCACGGACGGGTGCACGACGTACGCCGCGGTGCCCGGCTCCGGGTCGCGGAAGAACATCACGACGATCACGTAGACGTAGATGTAGGCCGCGATCATGCTGCTGATCACGCCGACGATCACGACGGGCCAGGCGCCCGAGGACATCGCCACCTCGAAGACCGCCCACTTGCCGATGAAGCCGGACGTCAACGGGATGCCGGCCAGACCGAGCAGGAACAGGGCGAACACACCGGCGACCAGCGGCGAGTGCTTGCCGAGACCGGCCCACCGGGCCAGCGCGCTCTGCTCCCCGGCCGCGTCGCGGACCAGCGAGACGACGGCGAAGGCGCCGAGCGCGGAGACGCCGTAGGTCACCAGGTAGAAGAGCACGGCCTGCATCGAGGTCAGCTGACCCTCGGAGAGGTCGGCGGCGCTCTGCACGCCGAGCACCCCGGTGAGCAGGAAGCCCGTGTGCGCGATGGCGGAGTAGGCGAGCATCCGCTTCACGTCGCGCTGGGTGACCGCGAGGATCGCGCCGACCAGCATGCTGAGGATCGCGACGACCCACATCATCGGCTGCCAGCTCCAGCGGTCCGCACCGAAGGCGACGTAGAACAGGCGCATGAGCGCGCCGAACGCCGCGGTCTTGGTCGCCGCGGACATGAACGCCGTCACCGCGGTCGGAGCGCCCTGGTAGACGTCCGGCGTCCAGGCCTGGAACGGTGCGGCACCGACCTTGAACAGCAGGCCGACGGCCAGCATGCCGAGACCGATGAGCATCAGGGTCTGGTTGGACGAGTCGTTGCGCACGGCCTCGTTGATGTCGCCGAGGTTCATCGAGCCGGCGAAGCCGTAGGTGAGTGCCACGCCGTACAGGAAGAAGCCGGAGGAGAAGGCGCCGAGCACGAAGTACTTGAGCGCGGCCTCCTGGCTGAGCAGCCGGCGCCGACGGGCGAGGCCGCACAGGAGGTACAGCGGCAGGGAGAGCACCTCGAGCGCCACGAACATGGTGAGCAGGTCGCCGGAGGCCGGGAAAAGCATCATCCCGAACACTGCGAAGAGCAGCAGCGGGTAGACCTCGGTGTGGTCCAGGCCCGCCGCCTTGCGCTCGGCGTCGGTGCCGGGCAGCGCCGCGGCCTGACCCGCGAACGCCGAGACACCCCCCTCGAGCTGGCGCTCGGCGAAGAGCGCGCAGCCGCCGAGGGCGAACAGCAGGATCAAGCCCCAGAGGAAGACGCTCGGCCCGTCGACCACGACGGTGCCCATCGAGCCGATGATGCCGCGGGCGCCCTGCGACCCGGTGCCGTCGCCGTGGGGCTTCAGCTTGTAGGCGACCATGATCGTCGCGGCCAGGGTCAGCAGCACGCCGCCGGTCGCGAGCGTCGCCTGGACCAGGAACCGGTTCTTGCGGGGCACGAAGGCCTCGACCAGCACCCCGAGGCAGGCCACGACGAAGATGACGAACAGCGGCGCGAGGTAGCTGTACTCGATGGTGGGCTTGACGAACTCGTTAGGCATTTGGGGTCCCCGCGGGAGCGTGAGCGGAAGGAGCGAAGCGGAGGGAGCGAGCGGTCTCGTGGGTTATTTCCATCAGTGGGAGGCCTCCTGGCCCACCGTGGGGCTCGGGTCGTGGACGCCGACGTTGTCCAGGATGGTCGTGGTGGCGGGGTTGATCACGTCGAGCAGCGGCATCGGGTAGAAGCCGAACAACACCAGCGCCACGAGCAGCGGGGCGACGGTGCCGACCTCACGACGGTCCAGGTCCCGCACCGGCTCGACACCGGTGATGCCCGGCCCGGTGAAGACCCGCTGGTACATCCACAGGACGTACCAGGCGGCCAGCACGATCGAGGTGACCGCGATCGCGCCCACCCACCAGTGGTGCTGGAAGGCCGCGATGATGACCAGGATCTCCGAGACGAACTGCGAGAGCCCCGGCAGGCCGAGGACCGCCAGGCCGGCGACCAGGAACACCCCGGCGAGCACGGGAGCGGACTTCTCCACTCCGGTGATCGCGGAGATCGACGCGGTGCCCTTGCGGCGGATCAGGAACCCGGCCGCCAGGAACAGCGCGGCGGTCGCGATGCCGTGGTTGACCATGTAGAGGATCGAGCCCGACGTGCCCTGGCTGGTGAACACGAAGATGCCCAGCACGATGAAGCCGAAGTGGCTCAGGGACGTCAGGCCGATGAGGCGCAGCATGTCGTCCTGGCCGATGGCGACCATCGCGCCGTACACGATCGAGATCAGCGCGATCGTCACCACGAACGGCGTGGCCCACTGCGACGCCTCGGGGAAGAGCCCGAGGCAGTAGCGGAGCATCGCGTAGGTGCCGATCTTGTCGAGGATGCAGACGAGCAGCACGCTCGTGCCGGGCGTGGCCTGCTCGGTCGCGTCGGCCAGCCAGGTGTGCACCGGGAACAGCGGCGCCTTGACCGCGAAGGCGAAGAAGAAGCCCGCGAAGAGCCACTTCTGCGTGTCGGGGTCGATGTTGATCTGCGAGAGCTCGCTCAGCAGGTACGTCGGGTGGCCGGCGTCCGCGGACACGGCGTAGAGCCCGACCACCGCGGCCAGCATGACCAGGCCGCCGGCCAGCTGGAAGATCAGGAACTTCACCGCCGCCCGCGAGCGGCGCTCGCGGCCGAAGCCACCGATCAGGAAGTACCCGGGGACCAGGGAGGCCTCGAAGAGGACGTAGAAGAGGAAGACGTCGGTGGCGGCGAAGACGCCGATCGACGCGGCCTCGAGCGCCAGCGCCCAGGCGAAGAACGCCTTGGTGTTGCCGTGGTCCGCGTCGAACCAGGAGCCGCCGATGACCACCGGCACGAGGACGACGGTCAGCAGCACCATGACCAGGCCCATGCCGTCCACAGCGACGGCGTAGTGGGCGCCGAAGACGTTGATCCAGTCGTGGGTCTCGGTGAACTGGAAGCCGCCGTCCTTGTCGTACTGCGTCGTCATCACGGCGGCCAGCACGAGGGTCAGCAGCGAGAAGCCCAGCGAGATCTGCTTGGGGCGGGCCCGGTCTCCCTCGTAGGGCATGGCCGCGGTGACGACCGCGCCGACGAGCGGCACGAGCACCAGGACGGTCAGCCAGGGGAAGTCGTTCATGCTTCTTGGGGTCCCCTCGTGATCGTGAGCCGGAGGAGCGAAGCGGGGGAGGTGAGCGATCTCGTGGGGAAAATCATGTGAGGTTCACCGCCAGGAGGGCGAGCACCACGAGGAGGGCGCCGCCGAGGAGGGACAGGGCGTAGGAGCGGACGTAGCCGTTCTGCACCCGGCGCAGGATCAGGCCGATCCCACCGATGCCGGAGGAGCCGCCCTCGACGATGCCGTCGACGCCGACCTTGTCGATCGAGGTCAGGCTGCGGACCAGGACAGCGCCGGGCTGGACGACGAGGGTGTCGTTGATGGCGTCGCCGTAGATGTCGGCCCGCGCGGCCCGGGTCGCGAAGGAGACATCGGTCGGCGCGGTCCGCGGCACGTCACGCTTGCCGACGAGGAACCAGGCCGCCGCGACGCCCACCGCGACCACGGCCACCACGATCACCGTCAGGGCGATCGCCGGGATCGGCGGGTCCTCGTGGACGGGTGTCCCGGTGACCGGGGCCAGGAAGTCGACGATCCAGTCGCCGGCCAGCATCACGCCACCGAGCACCGACAGCGCGGCGAGCACGATCAGCGGGATGGTCATCACCCGGGGCGACTCGTGCGGGTGCACGCCCTTCTCCCAGCGCTTCTTGGTGAAGAACGTCATCAGCATCAGCCGGGTCATGTAGAAGGCGGTGATGCCCGCGCCGAGCATGGCGAGCACGCCGACCACCCAGTTCTCGGCGAGCGCCGTCTCGATGATCTTGTCCTTCGACCAGAAGCCGGAGAAGCCGGGGAACCCGATGATCGCGAGGTAACCCATCGCGAACGTCAGGAAGGTGACCGGCATGGCCTTCTGGAGGGCGCCGTAGTGGCGCATGTCCACGTCGTCGTCCATGCCGTGCATGACCGAGCCGGCGCCGAGGAACATGTTGGCCTTGAAGAAGCCGTGGGTCAGCAGGTGGAAGATCGCGAAGGCGTAGCCGCCGACGCCGAGCCCGGCGCCGAGCATCATGTAGCCGATCTGGCTCATCGTGGAGCCGGCCAGGGCCTTCTTGATGTCGTCCTTCGCGCAGCCGATGATCGCGCCCCACAGGAGGGTGACCACGGCGACGATCACCACGACCGTCTGCGCGTGCGGGGCGAGCTCGAAGATGAAGTTGCTGCGCACGATCAGGTAGACACCGGCGGTGACCATGGTCGCCGCGTGGATCAGGGCCGAGACCGGGGTCGGGCCCTCCATCGCGTCGAGCAGCCAGGACTGCAGCGGCACCTGGGCGGACTTGCCGCACGCGCCGAGCAGGAGCAACAGGCCGAGGATCGTCAGCGTGGTCTCCGAGGCGCCGGCGGCCTTCTCGCTGATCACCGTGAAGTCGGTCGAGCCGAACGTCGCGAACATCAGCGCGACGCCCAGCGAGAGGCCGATGTCGCCGACGCGGTTGACGATGAAGGCCTTCTTGGCGGCGGCCGCCGCGGAGTGCTTGTGCTGCCAGAAGCCGATGAGGAGGTACGACGCCAGGCCGACGCCCTCCCATCCGAGGAAGAGGCCGAGGAAGTTGCCCGAGAGCACCAGGACGAGCATCGCGGCGACGAAGAGGTTGAGGTACCCGAAGAACCGGCGGCGCCGCGGGTCGTGCTCCATGTAGCCGATGGAGTAGATGTGGATCAGCGAGCCGACGCCGGTGATCAGCAGCAGGAAGAGCGCCGACAGCGGGTCGTAGAGGATGTCGAAGCCGACCTTGAGGCCGCCCACCTCGAACCAGTTCCAGAGGTGCTGGGAGACCTGACGGTCGGAGTCGTCGCGGCCGAGCAGCTGGAGGAACAGCACGAGGCTGACCACGAACGAGCCGATGGGCAGCAACGCGCCGAGGTAGTGGCCCCACTTGTCGGCCGCGCCGCGAGCGAAGGGCGCTACCGCGAGGAGGACCAGGGCACCGAACGCCGGCAGCGCGATGATCAGCCAGAGCAGGCTGAAGGCACCGTCTGCTGACGACGGGTCGACGACCGGGATGGCGCCGCCTTCATGGAGGGGGAACATGACTGAGCTCATTCGCCAGGGCCTCTCAGAACTTCAGCAGGCTCGCGTCGTCGACCGAGGCCGACCGACGGGTGCGGAAGATGGTCATGATGATGGCCAGGCCGACCACGACCTCGGCGGCCGCCACGACCATCACGAAGAACGCCGCCACCTGCCCGTCGAGGTTGCCGTGCTGCTTGGAGAACGCGACGAGGGCGAGGTTCGAGGCGTTGAGCATCAGCTCCACGCACATGAACACCACCAGGGCGTTGCGCCGCGTCAGCACCCCGACGCAGCCGATGGTGAACAGGATCCCGGAGAGCACGACGTACTGCGTCATGTGAGGTCCTCCTCGTCGGTGACGGGCTGCGGCCGATAGCCGGGCTCGCCGGCGAGCTGGCGCTCGACGCCCTGGACGTCGTCGGCCATCGCCGGTGCGGACCGGACGGTGCCGCGGGCCGCAAGCACCCGGGACACCGAGGCCTCGGAGGCGGTGCCGTCGGGGAGCAGCGCCGGGGTGTCGACCGCGTTGTGGCGGGCGTAGACGCCGGGGGTCGGGAGCGCACCGAGGTGCAGGCCGTGCTCGGCGTAGTCGCGCAGGCGCTGGGCGGCCAGGTCGGCCTGGGTGGGCTTGGGCACGAGACGCTCGCGGTGGGCGAGCACCATCGCGCCGACGGCCGCGGTGATCAGCAGGGCGCTGGTCGTCTCGAAGGCGAAGACGTAGCGGGAGAACAGGATGTCCGCGACCGCCTGGACGTTGCCGCCGGCGGCGGAGTTCGCGTCGTCCAGGCCGACCACCGTGCCGAGGGTGATCTGGCTGAGGCCCGTCACGAGGGTCACGCCGAGGACGAGCCCGAAGACGGTCGCCATCGCGCGCTGACCCTTGATGGTCTCCACCACGGAGTCCGACGCGTCGACGCCGACCAGCATCACCACGAAGAGGAAGAGCATCAGGATCGCGCCGGTGTAGACGATGATCTGCACCGCGAAGAGGAAGGGCGCGTCGAGGACGGCGTAGAGCATCGCCAGCGAGATCATCACCACGGCCAGCAGCAAGGCGGCGTGCACGGCCTTGCGGACGAACAGGATGCCGAGGGCCGCGATCACCATGATCGGCGCGAGGATCCAGAAGGTCACTGGCCGGCCTCCTGGGGAGCCGGGGCCGAGAACTCGCCCCGGTAGTAGGCGCCCTCGTCGTCGCCCAGCCGCATCGGGTGCGGCGGCTGCTCCATGCCCGGCAGCAGCGGGGCGAGCAGGTCGGACTTCTCGTAGATCAGGTCGGCGCGGTTGTTGTCGGCCAGCTCGTACTCGTTGGTCATCGTCAGGGCGCGCGTCGGGCAGGCCTCGATGCAGAGCCCGCACAGGATGCAGCGCAGGTAGTTGATCTGGTAGACGCGGCCGTAGCGCTCGCCCGGGCTGAAGCGCTCGTCCTCGGTGTTCGACGCGCCCTCGACGTAGATGGCGTCGGCCGGGCAGGCCCAGGCGCACAGCTCGCACCCGATGCACTTCTCCAGACCGTCTGGCCAGCGGTTGAGCTGGTGCCGCCCGTGGAACCGCGGGGCGGTGGGGAACTTCTCGAACGGGTACTGCTCGGTGACGACCTTCTTGAACATCGTGCGGAAGGTGACACCGAACCCGGCCACCGGGTCCCAGAACTGCTCCCTCAGGGTCCGGCCCTGGTTCTGGTCTTGATCAGCCATCGAGGCGCTCCTCCATCATCAGGCTGTCGCCACTGGTCGTGTCTCCGGGCACCGTCGCCGCGACCGGCTCGCCGCGAAGCGGCGGCGTCGTGAACACGAGGGGAGCCGCCGCGCCGCGCACGGCACCACCGGCCGGCATGGCCGGGACGGGGAACCCGCCGGCGCGCGCCACCTCGGGCTCGGCGTCGGGGGTCTCCCCCTGCTTGCTCTCGTCCTCGCCGACGAAGAACAGCGCGAGGAAGAGGACGGCGAGCACCCCGATGCCGATCAGCAGGTACCTGCGGTCGATCTGGCCCTCGAGGGAGATCGAGCGGATCGTGCCGACGGCCAGGATCCACAGCAGCGACACCGGGATCAGGCGCTTCCACCCGAACGCCATGAACTGGTCGTAGCGCAACCGCGGCAGCGAGCCGCGCAGCCAGATGAAGATGAAGACGAAGAAGAGGACCTTGCCGAAGAACCAGATCACCGGGACGTAGCCCTCGTTGGCGCCTGCCCAGATCTTGTCGATCCAGAACGGCGCGTGCCAGCCGCCGAGGAACAGCGTCGTGGCCAGCGCGGAGACCGTGGCCATGTTGATGTACTCGGCCAGGAAGAACAGGGCGAACTTCAGCGAGGAGTACTCGGTGTGGAAGCCGCCGACCAGCTCGCCCTCGGCCTCGGGGAGGTCGAACGGCGCGCGGTTCGTCTCGCCGACCATCGAGATCGTGTAGATCGCGAACGACGGCAGCAGGATCAGCCCGAACCACAGGTCGTCCTGCGCGGCGACGATCTGCGAGGTCGACATCGAGCCGGCGTACAGGAACACCGCGACGAGCGCCAGGCCCATCGCGACCTCGTAGGAGATCATCTGGGCGCTGGAGCGCAGGCCGCCGAGCAGGGAGTACGTCGAGCCGCTGGACCAGCCGCCGAGCACGATGCCGTAGATGCCGATCGAGGCGATCGCCAGGACGAACAGCACGGCCACCGGCATGTCGGTGAGCTGGAGCGGGGTGTCGTGCCCGAAGAAGTTGACCACCGGGCCGAACGGGATGACCGAGAAGGCGATGAACGCCGGCACGACCGCGATGACCGGCGCCAGGATGAACACCACCTTGTCGGCGGCCTTGGGCGTGATGTCCTCCTTCAGCGCCAGCTTCACGCCGTCCGCCAGGGACTGCAGGAGTCCGAAGGGTCCGTGGACGTTGGGTCCGATGCGGTGCTGCATCCGGGCCACGACCCGGCGCTCCCACCAGATGTTGAACAGCGTGAGCAGCACCAGGACCACGAAGACCAGCACGGCCTTGATGAGGACCACCCACCACGGGTCGTGGCCGAAGTCGTCGAGCGTCGGGTTGTCGATCGCGAGCGGCAGCATCATGGCCGAGCTCATCCTTGGGCTCCCTTCAGCGTGACGGTGCTCCCCGGGAGACCGACGTCCGCCAGCAGGCCGCGGCCGAACGAGTTGCCGGGCAGCCAGACGACGTCGTCGGCCATGTCGGCGACCACCGCGGGCAGGGTGACCGAGCCGCGGTCACCGGTGACGGTGACGGCCGGGCCCAGCGCGTCGTACACGGTGGCGCTGACTCGGACCACGGGCATGCGAGCGGTGGCGCGCAGGTTGTCGTCGCCGTCCTGAAGGCGGCCCAGGTCGAGCAGCTGCTTCCACGACGCCAAGGTGACGCCCGCATCGGACACGTCGTGGGCCTGGACCCGGTCCAGCGACGCACGGTCGCCGTCCCAGGGACCCATCTCCTCCATCTGCGCGCGAGCCTCGGCGACGGTGCGGAAGCCGAGCGGCGTGCCCAGCTCCTCGGCGATGCCGGCCAGGATGCGCAGGTCCGGGAGGGAGGTGGGCGTGGAGAAGATCGCGTCGAAGGTGCGCGGCCGGCCCTCCCACGTCACGAACATCCCGGCCTTGTCGGTGACCGGCGCGACCGGGAAGACGACGTCGGCGACGCGGGTCACGGCGGACTCGCGCAGCTCCAGGGACACCACGAACGACGCGCGGTCCAAGGCGGCGCGGAACGCCGCCGGGTCGGCGGTGTCGTCGGGGTCCACCCCGCCGACCACCAGCCCGTGCAGGTCGCCGGCGTTGACCGCGGCGACGATCGCGTCGGCGTCGCGGCCGGCCGCGTCGGGCAGGCTGTCGACGCCCCAGGTGGTGGCGGCGTCGACGCGGGCCGAGGCGTCGGCGACCGGGCGGCCGCCGGGGAGCAGGTTGGGCAGGCAGCCCGTCTCGACCGCACCCCGGTCGCCCGCACGTCGGGGCACCCAGGCCAGCTTGGCGCCGGACTTCGAGGCGACCTCCGCGGCCGCGCTGAGCGCGCCGGGGGAGGTGGCCAGCCGCTCGCCGACGAGGATCACCGACGTGGCGTCGATGCCGTAGTCGGCGTGACCGAGCAGGTCCTGCAGGGCCAGCGCCTCACGGCCCGGCCGGGTGGGCACCAGCTGGCCGCCCAGCTTCTCCAGGCCCCGCGAGGCGAAGGGCGCGATCGAGACGACGCGCGTGCGGGCCGTCCGGGTCGCCTTGCGCAGCCGCAGGAAGATCGCGCCGGCTTCGTCCTCGGGCTCCAGGCCGACCAGCACGACGGTCGCGGCGGCCTCGAGGTCGCCGTAGGTCGCGCCCTGATTCAGCACGACGTCGGAGGCGAGGAACGCCGCCTCCTCGGCCGACAGCGGCCGGGCCCGGAAGTCGATGTCGTTGGTGCCGAGCGCGACGCGGGCGAACTTGCTGTAGGCGTAGCCGTCCTCGGCGGTGATCCGCCCGCCGGTCAGCACGGCGGAGGCGCCGGCGTCGGCCAGGCCGCGGGCGGCGACGGCGAAGGCCTCGGGCCAGGACGCCGGGCGCAGCGACCCGTCCTCGTCACGGACCTGGGGATAGGTGATCCGGTCGGCGGCGGTGGCGTAGTGGAACGCGAACCGGTCCTTGTCGGTGATCCACTCCTCGTTGACCTCGGGGTCGTTGCCGGCGAGACGGCGCATCACCTTGCCGCGCCGGTGGTCGACGCGGATGGCCGAGCCGCACGCGTCGTGCTCGGCGACCGAGGGGGTGGAGACGAGGTCGAAGGGGCGCGAGCGGAAACGGTACTCCGCGGAGGTGAGCGCGCCGACCGGGCAGATCTGGATCGTGTTGCCCGAGAAGTAGGACTCGAACGGCTCCTTCTCGTAGATGCCGACCTGCTGCAGGGCACCGCGCTCGATGAGCGCGATGAACGGGTCGCCCGCGATCTCCTCGGAGAAGCGGGTGCAGCGGGCGCACAGCACACAGCGCTCGCGGTCGAGCAGCACCTGCGCCGAGATGTTGATCGGCTTGGGGAAGGTGCGCTTCACGCCGCCGGTGGCGGAGAACCGCGACTCGCCACGCCCGTTCGACATGGCCTGGTTCTGTAGCGGGCACTCGCCGCCCTTGTCGCAGACAGGGCAGTCGAGCGGGTGGTTGATCAGCAGGAACTCCATGATCCCCTGCTGCGCCTTCTCGGCGACCGGGGACGTGGCCTGGGTGTTGACCACCATGCCCTCGGCGACCGGGAGCGTGCAGGAGGCCTGCGGCTTGGGGAACGGCCGGCCGTTGCCGGCGTCCGGGATGTCGACCAGGCACTGGCGGCACGCGCCGACCGGTGCCAGGAGCGGGTGGTCGCAGAAGCGCGGGATCTGCACGCCGACCTGCTCGGCGGCCCGGATCACCAGGGTGTCCTTGGGCACCGAGACGGCGATGCCGTCGACGGTGAGGTTCACCAGCTCGGTCTTCGCCGTCTCGGTGGTCGAGCCTGTCGAGACCGTCATGCCAGGGCTCCTGAAGTGGCGAACACGGTCGAGGCGGCCGGGTCGAACGGGCAGCCGCCCTGGGTGAGGTGCGCGACGTACTCGTCGCGGAAGAACTTGATCGAGCTCTGGATCGGAGCGGCCGCGCCGTCGGCCAGCGCGCAGAACGACCGGCCGGCGATGTTGTCGCACTGGTCGAGCAGTAGGTCGAGGTCGGACTCGGTCCCGATGCCCTGCTCGAGCTTCGCCAGCACCTGCACCAGCCACCACGTGCCCTCGCGGCACGGCGTGCACTTGCCGCAGGACTCGTGCTTGTAGAACTCCGTCCACCGCAGGGTGGCCCTGACGACGCAGGTGGTCTCGTCGAAGATCTGCAGCGCGCGGGTGCCGAGCATGGAGCCGGCCCCGCCGACGCCCTCGAAGTCGAGGGGCACGTCGAGGTGCTCGCCGGTCAGCAGCGGCGTGGACGAGCCGCCCGGGGTCCAGAACTTCAGCTGGTGGCCGTCGCGGATGCCGCCGGCCAGGTCGATGAGCTCGCGCAGGGTGATCCCGAGCGGCGCCTCGAACTGGCCGGGGTTCGTGACGTGACCGGACAGCGAGAAGATGCCGAAGCCCTTCGACTTCTCGGTGCCCATCGAGGAGAACCACTCGTGGCCGTGCTCGATGATGCTCGGCACCGAGGCGATCGACTCGACGTTGTTGATCACGGTCGGACTGGCGTAGAGACCGGCCACGGCAGGGAACGGCGGCCGCAGGCGCGGTTGGCCGCGACGACCCTCGAGCCCCTCGAGCAGCGCCGTCTCCTCGCCGCAGATGTAGGCACCGGCCCCGGCGTGCACGATCACGTCGAGGTCGTAGCCCGAGCCGTGGATGTCCTGGCCCAGGTGCCCAGCGGCGTACGCCTCGGCGACCGCGGCCTGGACGCGGCGGATGACGTGCAGGACCTCGCCGCGGATGTAGATGAAGGCCTTGTTCGCGCGGATCGCGAACGAGCTGATGATGACGCCCTCCACGAGCACGTGGGGGTTGCCCATCATCAGCGGGATGTCCTTGCAGGTGCCCGGCTCGGACTCGTCGGCGTTGACGACGAGGTACTTGGGCTTGGGGTTGTCCTGCGGGATGAACGACCACTTCATGCCGGTCGGGAAGCCCGCACCGCCACGCCCGCGCAGCCCGGACTCCTTGACCGCGTCGATGATCGCGTCGGGCTGCATGCCGAGCGCCGTCTTCAGGGCGCCGTAGCCGCCGCGGGACTCGTACGACGGGAGGGTCCAGGCGCGGTCCACGTCCCAGTTGTCGGTGAGGACCGGGGTCAACATGTCAGTCACTGGGCTTCGTCCTTCTCCGCGGCGGTCTCGTCGCTGCTGCTGGACTCCTCGACGGCGGCGGACTCGGCGTGGTTGCTCTCATCGCTGGTCGAGGAACGCGCGCCAGCGCCTGTCACGAGACCCGAGCTGTCCGGCGCGGTCCAGCCGCGCTCACGCGCGATGCCCAGGCCCACCAGCGAGCTCGGGCCCGCGGTGGGTCCCTCGTCGACGAGACCGTCGGGGTAGCCGGCGAGCACGCGCTCGGCCTGGCGCCAGGTGACGATGCGCGGGCCGCGGGTCGAGCGGACCTCGGCGCCGGAGCGGAGGTCGTCGACGAGCTGGGTGGCCTTCGCCGGCGTCATGTTGTCCATGAACTCCCAGTTGACCGTCATCACCGGGGCGTAGTCGCAGGCCGCGTTGCACTCGATGTGCTCGAGGCTGACGCTCTTGCCGTCACCTGTTGCTGGAGCGGTCTCGTCGTTGCCGATCCCCAGGTGGTCCTTGAGGCGTTCGAAAATGGCGTCGCCGCCCATCACCGCGCACAGCGTGTTGGTGCAGACGCCGACGTGGTAGTCGCCGACCGGGCGGCGCTTGTACATCGTGTAGAAGGTCGCCACGCCGCTGACGTCCGCGGCACTGATGCCCAGGATGTCGGCGCAGGCCTCGATGCCCTCGGACGTGATCCGTCCGTGCGCGGACTGCACGAGGTGCAGCATCGGCAGCAGGCCGGACCGCGGCTCGGGGTAGCGGGCGGCGATCTCCTGCAGCTCGGCGTACGTCTTGTCGTCGACGCCACTTCCGCCGGTCGAGCTTGTCGAGACCCCACGACTGTCTGGTGTCACCGGTCGACTCCTCCCATCACGGGGTCGATGCTGGCGATGGCGACGATCACGTCGGCGACCATGCCACCCTCGCTCATCACGCTGGTGGCCTGGAGGTTGGTGAAGGACGGGTCCCGGAAGTGCGCCCTGAACGGTCGGGTGCCGCCGTCGGAGACGACGTGCGCGCCGAGCTCGCCGCGGGGCGACTCGACCGGCACGTAGGCCTGGCCGGCCGGCACGCGGAAGCCCTCGGTCACCAGCTTGAAGTGGTGGATCAGCGCTTCCATCGACTCGCCCATGATGTGGCGGATGTGGTCGAGGGAGTTGCCCATGCCGTCGCTGCCGATCGCGAGCTGGCTGGGCCAGGCGATCTTCTTGTCGGCGACCATGACCGGCGCGCCCTCGAGGTTGCCGAGGCGGGCCGCGGCCTGCTCGACGATCCGCAGGGACTCCCACATCTCGTTGAGGCGCACGCGGAACCGGCCGTAGGAGTCGGCGGTGTCCCAGGTCTGGACGTCGAAGTCGTAGTCCTCGTAGCCGGAGTACGGCTGCGTCTTGCGCAGGTCCCAGGCGTAGCCGGTGCTGCGCAGCACCGGGCCGGACATGCCGAGCGCCAGGCAGCCCTCGAGGTCGAGGTGGCCGACGCCCTCGAGGCGACCCTTGAAGATCGGGTTGGCGTTGCAGAGGGCGGCGTACTCGGGGAGCCGCTTCTTCATCAGCGCCACGAAGTTCTTGATCTCGTCGAGCGCGCCGCGGGGCAGGTCCTGCGCGACGCCGCCGGGGCGGATGAACGCGTGGTTCATGCGCAGGCCGGTGATCAGCTCGAAGAGGTCCAGGACCAGCTCGCGCTCGCGGAACCCGATCGTCATCACGGTCAGGGCGCCGATCTCCATGCCACCGGTCGCGATGCAGACCAGGTGCGAGGAGAGGCGGTTGAGCTCCATGAGCAGGACCCGCATGACCTGGGCCTTCTCGGGGATCTCGTCATGTTCACTGTCGGTGAGTCCCAAGAGTCTTTCGACGCCGAGGACGTAGGTCATCTCGTTGTAGAACGGGGAGAGGTAGTCCATGCGGGTGCAGAAGGTGACGCCCTGCACCCAGGAGCGGTACTCCATGTTCTTCTCGATGCCGGTGTGCAGGTAGCCGATGCCGCACCGCGCCTCGGTGACCGTCTCGCCCTCGAGCTCGAGGATCAGCCGGAGCACGCCGTGCGTCGACGGGTGCTGCGGTCCCATGTTGACCACGACGCGCTCGTCGGCGACGCCCTCGTCGCCGAGGGACTGCGTGATGGAGTCCCAGTCCTGGCCGGTGACGGTGAAGACCCGGCCCTCGGTGGTCTCGGCGTTGCCGGCGTAGAGGTCCTGACTCACGAGTAGCTCCTCCGCTCGTCGGGAGGCGGAATGGTCCCGCCCTTGTACTCGACCGGGATGCCGCCGAGTGGGTAGTCCTTGCGCTGCGGGTGGCCCGGCCAGTCGTCGGGCATCAGGATCCGGGTCAGCGACGGGTGACCGTCGAAGATGATCCCGAACATGTCGTAGGTCTCGCGCTCGTGCCAGTCGTTGGTGGGGTACACGTCCACGATGCTCGGGATGTGCGGGTCGGCGTCGGGCGCGGTGACCTCGAGCCGGATCCGGCGGTTGAAGGTCATCGAGAGCAGGTGGTAGACCGCGTGCAGCTCGCGGCCGGCGTCGCCGGGGTAGTTCACGCCGCTGACACCGGCGCAGAACTCGAAGCGGAGCGACGGGTCGTCGCGCAGCGTGCGGGCCACCACCGGGAGGTCCTCACGGCGGACGTGGAAGGTGATCTCGCCGCGGTCGATGACCACGCGGTCCATGGCGATGGTCGACTCGAGGGCGTCGGCCACCTCGTCGTACCACCCGCCGTACGGCCGCTGGGCCGCCCCGGGCAGCACGACCGGCGCAACCAGGCCGCCGTAGCCACTGGTGTCACCGGTGCCGTCCGCGCCGAACATGCCGCGGCGTACGCCGACCGCCTGCTCGACCTGGGCGTCGTCGCGGACGACGTCGGTCGACGGGTCCTGGGTCTTCCGGTTGTCGTTGTCGGTCACCGAAGGAGGCCCTTCAGGTCGCTGGTCGGCAGAGCCTTGAGGGCGTTGGCCTCGAGCTCCTGGATCTGCTTGGCGCGGTTGGCGCCGAGCTTCCCGTGCTGGACCTGGTCGTGCAGCTTGAGGATCGCGTCGATGAGCATCTCGGGCCGCGGCGGACAGCCGGGAAGGTACATGTCGACGGGGACGACGTGGTCGACGCCCTGGACGACGGCGTAGTTGTTGAACATGCCGCCGGAGCTCGCGCAGACGCCCATGGCGAGCACCCACTTGGGCTCGGCCATCTGGTCGTAGATCTGGCGCAGGACCGGGGCCATCTTCTGGCTGACGCGACCGGCCACGATCATCAGGTCGGCCTGACGCGGGCTGGCCCGGAAGACCTCCATGCCGAAGCGGGCCAGGTCGTACTTCGGGCCGCCCGAGGTCATCATCTCGATGGCGCAGCAGGCCAGGCCGAACGTGGCGGGCCAGAACGACGCCTTGCGCATGTAGCCGGCGACGCCCTCGACGGTCGTCAGCAGGACGCCGCTCGGCAGCTTCTCCTCAAGACCCATGTGTCAGTGCCCCCATCAGTCCCAGTCCAGGCCGCCGCGGCGCCATACGTACACGTAGGCGACGAACACGGTGGCGATGAAGACGACCATCTCGAGCAGCCCGAAGAACTTCAGGGCGTCGAAGCGGACCGCCCACGGGTAGAGGAAGACGATCTCGATGTCGAAGACGATGAAGAGCATCGCGGTGATGAAGTACTTCACCGGGAACCGGCCGCCGCCCACCGGCTGCGGCGTCGGCTCGATGCCGCACTCGTAGGAGTCGAGCTTGGCCCGGTTGTAGCGCGCGGGACCGGTCAGCGAGCTGACCACCACCGAGAAGACGGCGAAACCCGTCGCCAGGAGCGCCAACACGAGGATCGGCGTGTAGATCTCCATGCCCTGCAGTCCTTCCACCAGCCTCAGCGCCGGTCCGGTTGTGATCCCCGTCACGAGATTGTGACTTTGTGAAAGGCTTCACGAGCAGCGCCGTCGCACAGTCTAGGACCCTCGCGGACCTCCCCGAAACCCGGGGTTCGGAGCGCTGAGACCGCCCCTGACCTGGGCATTTAGCGCACGGGTACGTGTCGTAATTGGTACGCCGGCCGTCGGTCGAGGAAGGCGGGTAGTGCCTGTCACGAGACCCGGTGAGCGAAGCGCCGTGTCGGGGGTTTCGTGACGGGACTTCGTCCCTCCTCAACCAACCAAGGCGCGGTGGAGCGCGACGATGCCGCCGGAGAGGTTGCGCCACTCCGGGGACCGCCAGCCCGCCTCGGCGATCAGGGCGGCGAGGCCGGCCTGGTCAGGCCAGGCGCGGATGGACTCGGCGAGGTACACGTAGGCGTCCGGCGAGGACGAGACGCCGCGGGCGATCGTGGGGAGCGCCTTCATCAGGTACTCCAGGTAGACCGTGCGCAACGGGGCGTACGTCGGGTGGCTGAACTCGCAGACCACCAGCCGGCCACCGGGGCGGGTGACCCGCCGCATCTCGCGCAGCCCGGCCGACGGGTCGACGACGTTGCGCAGCCCGAAGGAGATCGTCACCGCGTCGAAGGTGTCGTCCGCGAACGGCAGCCGCGTCGCGTCGCCCGCGGTGAACGGCAGCGACGGCCGGGCTTGTTTGCCCACGGCCAGCATCCCCAGGGAGAAGTCGCACGGCACGACCACCGCGCCGCGCGCGGCGAAGGGCTCGCTCGACGTACCCGTGCCCGCGGCCAGGTCGAGCACCTTCTCGCCACGCTGGGCGGCGACGGCCTCGACGACCGCCGTACGCCACCGCCGGTCCTGGCCCATCGAGAGCACGTCGTTGGTGATGTCGTACCGGCGGGCGACGGCGTCGAACATCCGCTGGACGTCGGACGGCTGCTTGTCCAGGTCGGCGCGGGTCACGCACGGAGCCTAGGAGGGAGAGCGACACAGCAACCAAATGCCCCGGTTGGGCGTCTCCCCCACGACAGAATCAACAGGCGTCGGGCCCCTTCCCTGAACAGAGTCCCCGTTCCGCCCGACAAGAAGAGAGGCACGTCCCATGTCCGGCCCCACCAATGCCCGGCGAGTCGTGGTCAGCAGCGTCGTCGGTACCTTCCTCGTCGCCGGAGCCGCGTTCGGGCTCAACCAGGCGGTCTCCAACGCCTCCCCCTCGGCAGGCCCGGAGCTCACGCCGCGCATCGCCCGTCCGGCGCACGCGTCGCCGACAGCGAACCCCACGCCGGTCGACCAGACCGAGGCCGCGGCGCCGACGGCCACGGCAACGCCGAGCGAGACGCCGACCGCAGCGCCGACCGAGGCGCCGACCTCGACGCCCACACCGTCGCTGCCGACCGTCGTACTGCGTCCGGGCGACCAGGGCGCGCAGGTGCGCGAGCTGCAGAGCCGGCTCTACCAGCTGGCGTGGCTGCCCGAGATCACGACGGGCGTGTACGACGCGACGACCAGGGAGGCCGTCCAGGGCTTCCAGGTCAAGCGCCACCTGACGAGCACCGGCGTCCTGGATCGCACCAGCTGGCGGCGTCTCAAGGCGATGACGAAGACGCCGACCCACGACGCGATGTTCAACGTCCTGCGTCCCGGGCCGGCCATCCTGAAGACGGGCGCGGAGGGCGACCAGGTGCGTGACGCCCAGGCCCGCCTCAAGCAGATCGCCTGGATCTACGGCGACGTGACCGGCACCTACGACGCCGGCACGCTCAGCGCGGTGAAGGGGTTCCAGGCCAAGCGGCAGATCCCCGTGACCGGCGAGATCGACCAACGCACGCTGGACCGGCTGCACGCGATGACCGTGACGCCGAGCCACGAGGAGCTCTTCAACATCGAGCCCGAGCCCGGTGCGCTGGACTCCCGCTGCCGGCACGGCCGCGTGCTCTGCATCGACAAGACCAGCCGTACCTTGCGCTGGGTCGTCGACGGCAAGGTCCAGCTCACCCTGGACGCGCGGTTCGGCTCGACCGTCAACGACACCCCGACCCGCGAGGGCCTGTTCCACGTGTTCCTGATGGACGCCGACCACGTCTCGAAGCTCTACGGCTCGGAGATGCCCTACTCGATGTTCTTCTCCGGTGGCCAGGCCGTGCACTACTCCTCGGACTTCGCCACCGTCGGCTACTACGGCGCCTCCCACGGTTGCGTGAACATCCGTGACCACGACGGGTTGCGGTGGCTCTTCTCGCAGGTCCGTGTCGGCGACGCCGTGGTCGTCTACTGGTCCTGAGGCTCTGCTGATGGGCTCGCTCCGCTCGCCTGTCCACCCCAGACGTGACGGGGTAGACAGGGCAGTTGATGCGGGATCACCGGTGAGCGCCCAGTAGGGTTTTCGACGTGTCGAGCCCTCTCGTCGTGCGGACCGTCCCGCTCGATCTGCCCGACACCTCGCTGCTCGACCTGCTTCCGCAGGACGCGCCCGTCGCCTGGCTGCGCCGCGGTGAGGGCATGGTCGCCTGGGGCGTCGCGGCCGAGGTGCGCACCAGTGGTGTGACGCGCTTCGCCGACGCCGACAAGTGGTGGACCGAGACGACCAGTCGCGCCATCGTGCGCAACGAGGTCGAGGAGCCGGGTTCCGGCCTGGTCTGCTTCGGCACCTTCGCCTTCGCCGACGAGCCCGGCGACTCACTGCTCGTCGTGCCCCAGGTGGTCGTGGGCCGTCGCGGCGGCACCACCTGGCTGACCACGATCGGGCCCGCCGAGGCCGAGGCACCGGCCCTGCTGCCCGCCCGACACGTGGCCGCTCCGGTCGACGTCAAGTTCGCCGACGGCGCGCTCGACGGCGAGCGGTGGATGGGGGTCGTCGCCGACGCCGTCGCCCGCATCAACGCCGGCGGCCTGGAGAAGGTCGTGCTGGCCCGGGACCTGATCGCCACCGCGGACGCGCCGGTCGACGTGCGCTGGCCGCTGCACCGGCTCAGCGAGACCTATCCGATGTGCTGGACCTTCCACGTCGACGGGCTGTTCGGCGCCTCGCCGGAGATGCTCGTCCGTCGCGAGCGCGGCCTGGTCACCTCGCGCGTGCTCGCCGGCACCATCCGGCGTACGGGCGACGACTCCGCGGACCTGGCCCTGGCCGCCACCCTCGCCCGGTCGTCGAAGGACCTCGAGGAGCACGAGTACGCCGTCCGCTCGGTGGCCGAGTCGCTCGAGCCGCACTGCTCCTCGATGAACGTCCCCGAGGCGCCGTTCGTCCTGCACCTCCCCAACGTCATGCACCTGGCGACCGACGTCGCCGGCGTGGTGCACGACGCCGCGACGGTCTCCTCGCTGGAGCTGGCCGCGTCGCTGCACCCGAGCGCCGCCGTCGGCGGGACGCCGACAAGCGTGGCCATCGACCTCATCGGGGAGATCGAGGGCATGGACCGGGGCCGCTACGCCGGACCGGTCGGTTGGATGGACGCCGACGGCGACGGCGAGTGGGCGATCGCCCTGCGCTCGGCCGAGGTGCACGGCGACACCGTCCGGCTCTTCGCCGGCTGCGGCATCGTCGCCGACTCCGACCCCGAGGCCGAGCTGGCCGAGGCCCAGGCCAAGTTCCTCCCGGTGCGCGACGCCTTGAGCGACTGAGCGCTCGACCCTCACTGGTCGAGGGTGGACGCTGGGTTCATCTTCTGGCCCGTCACGAGACCTGATGAGAGGTCGGCGGTCCGGTCACCGGGTCTCGTGAGAGGCGCTAGCGCGCCTTCCTCGACCAACGCTCGTCAGAGGTCGGCGCCGTCAGGCAGTCGGACGTAGGCCTGCGACTCCGGCAGCAGCCGGGTGAGGTGGCCGTCGATGATGGTGAGGCCGGCCTCGGAGTAGACGCGGTCGTGGATCGCCAGGTTGCGCGGGGCACCGACCAGCCGGGCGAAGTCGACGGCCTCCGCGCCCCGCATCCACGGCGCGGAGACGACCACGCACAAGAGGTCGACCGCCTCGTCCGGAGGTGTCAGTGCGTCGCCGGGGTGGAAGAGCTTCTGCTCGCCGGCGGTGACGACGTACCCGCTGTTGTCGAACCTCGGCAGGTCCGGGTGGATCACCGCGTGCCGCTCCCCGACCGCGCGAACCGGGAGGCCCGCGGCCTCGAACGACTCCCCCGGCGCGACGACCGTCAGCCGTTCGGCGACGTCGGGTGCCTCGTCCCGGATCCGGGCGGCGACGGCGCCGATCGTGAACACCGGGGCATCGGCGCGGGCGAGCAGTCCGGGCACGTAGTGGTCGGGGTGCTCGTGGGTGATCAGCACCGCGTCGGCGCCGTCCACGGCTTCCGGCTGGGTGAACATCCCGGGGTCGATGACGAGAGTGTGGCCGTCGTGCTCGACCCGGATGCAGGCGTGCCCGAACTTGGTGATCCGCATGCCGTCCAGCCTAGGAAGGGTTCAGCCGCGTCGCGACGGCGGCCGCTCCGCCCCGCAGGGAGTGCCCCAGCGGCTCGCCGTTCCCGATCCGGTCCTGGTGGCCGCCGCCGAGGAACACCGGCAGCCCGGGACGTACGGCGACCAGCGCGGCCACCGTGTCGCGGACGGCGGGCACGTCGTCGGGCACCGGCACCCCGAGCACCACGGCGGCCGGTGACTGGGAGGTCACGGCGACGACCCAGCTGTCCGGGGGCAGGTCGGCACCGACGTACACCACCTCGATCCCGGCGCGAGCGAGCGCGATCGCGTAGGCCAGCACGCCGAGCTCGTGCCGCGAGCCCCGGGCCAGCCCGACGAGCACCCGAGGAGCGGAGGCGGGGTGCGGGACGGCGTCGAGGATGGCGGCGAGCCGGCGCTGCACGCCGGCGGTGACGAAGTGCTCGCCGGCCACCGAGACCTCACCGCGCTGCCAGGCCAGGCCGAGGCGGTGGAGGGCGGGCATCAGCCACTCGTCCAGGAACGCGTCGTCGTCGGCGTGCACGAAGCGAGCGTCCAGCTCGCGGCTCAGGGTCAGGGCGTCGAAGTCGACCGCCAGCCGCGTCAACAGGTCGAGGTCGGCGTCGGGAGGCTCCCGGACGTCGTCCCGTCCGCTGTCACCGAGGGTGGTGCCGGACGCCACCTGCTCGGCCGCCCGGCGGGGGGACCACCCGGCCTCGACCAGGGAGTGCATCGCGGTGAGCCGGGCGATGGCGGCGTCGTCGTACAGCCGGTACCCGCCCTCGCTCCGCACCGGGGCGACGACGCCGTAGCGGCGCTCCCACATCCGCAGGGTGTCGGCCGGGATGCCCGTCAGGGCCGCGGCGTGCTTGACGGTGTACACGTCGCCGATGCTACGCCCGGGTTCGACAAACACTGGACAGTGCCGCTCGGCTGGTGCTGGCCTCCGCGCCCCGCCACAATCGGCCCGTGCTCGAGGTGGTGCTGTCCGGTCTCGTCACCGGCCTCGCCATCGCGATCCCCATCGGCGCCGTCGGTGCGCTGCTCGTCGCGCTGACGGCGCGGACGTCGGTCCGCACCGGCTCGGCCGCGGCCCTGGGCGTCGCCACGATCGACGGCCTCTACGCGGCGGTCGCCGTCGTCGGCGGGGCGGCCATCGCCGACCGCCTCGACCCGTACGACGAGTGGTTGCGGATCGGGTCCGCCCTCGTGCTGCTGGGCATCGCCGCCCTGACGATCTGGCTCGGCCGCCGCAACACCGGCAGGAGCGCGGCCGCCCCCGCGTCCTCGCGCCACCTCGTGCCCTGGCAGGCGTACGCCGCGTTCCTGGCCCTGACCGCCGTGAACCCGACGACCGTCGTCTACTTCGTCGCCGTGGTCGTCGGCAACCCGCACCTCGCCGACGGATGGCGCGAGGGCGTCGTCTTCGTGCTCGCGGCGTTCGTCGCCAGCGCGGCCTGGCAGCTGCTCCTGGTCGTGATGGGGGCGGTGCTGGGGCGGTCGATCACCAGCCACCGCGGCCGCGTGGTGACCGCCTGGGTGTCCGGGCTGGTGATCGCCGGGCTGGCCGTCCGGACCCTGCTGGGCTGACGCGCCGCACTCACAGGTCGCACACATCTGACGCACGGACTCGGCGGCTAGGCTCCCGCGTCATGGGGTTCATGGACAAGGCCAAGGAGGCCGCCGACGACCTGCGGTCGAGTCTCGCAGGTGGTGACGGGAAGGTCTCCGAGCAGCAGTACCGCGACCTCGGGATGATCGCCTACCTCACCGCTACCGGCCGGCCCATCGACGAGGCCGACCGCCAGCGCCTCATCAACCAGCTCTGGGCCGCCGAGCAGCAGGGCCGGCTGCCGGCGTTCCGGCTGGTGACCCACGCTCCCCCGCCGCCTCCGCCGGTGCCGTCCGCACCCCCGACGGCCGCCACGCCCCCGGAGCAGCCGGCCGAGCCGCCCGCAGCAGCGCCCGCCGAGGAGCAACCGCCTACGCCGTGACGTGGTGCACGAAGCACCAGCGCCAGTCCTCCAGCGGCTCGGCGGACTGCATCACCGGGTGCGTCGTCTCGCGGAAGTGACCGGTCGCGTGCCGCATGACCGAGGAGTCGCAGCAGCCGATCTCGCCGCAGGCCAGGCAGAGGCGCAACGACACCCACGTGGTGCCGCCGTCGACGCAGGCCTGACAGACCGGCGCCGGCTCCTGCTCGACCTCCTGCACGGGTTGGGAGTCGAGGTGCTCGCAGGAGGCGCCGGTACGCCGCACGCGTGAGTACTCCGTCTTCAGCTCGTCGCGGCTCGCCTGCGCGATGTCGATCATCGACTCCTCGACGTCGAGCATGGCCAGCACCTCGCTGACCACCTCGCTGGCGACCTGACCGGCGTCGCGGACCTCGAGCACCCGCGCGCGCTCCGCGTCGAGCATCGCCAGCCGGACCCGGGCGTAGAGCTCGCTCGGCGTCTCGACGTCGGCCTGGGTCCCCAGCCGCTCCCACGCGGCGAAGTTGCGCTGCTCGATGCGCTGCTTGACCAGCGCCACGACGCCCTGCTGGTCGTCGTACTCGAGGTCGTGGAGCACCTGGTAGCCGGCCTTCGAGGCCTGTTGCAGCAGGGTCGCGCGGGCGAGGGCGTCCTCCATGGGGTCGGGCGAGGGGACGCGCAGGCGGCGGGCGAGCATGGGCAGCGAGAGGCCCTGGACGAACAGGGTGCCCGCCACGACCGTGAACGCGATCAGCAGCAGCACCTCGACGTGCTCGGTCCTGGCCGGGATCACGAACGCCGCCGCCAGCGTCACCACACCGCGCATCCCGGCCCAGCCGAGGACCAGGGTGAAGGTCCACGGCGGTTTCTGGCCACTGATCGGGTCGGGACCGGGCCGGACGAGCAGGTAGCGGGCGACGAACACCCAGGCGATCCGCATCACGATGCAGCCGGCCAGCACGGCCCCGCAGACACCGACGATGCGCCCGGCCGACAGCGTGCTGTCCCGGACGTCCTCGAGGATCCAGCTGGCCTGGAGGCCGATGAGGAGGAAGACGGTGTTCTCGAGGACGAAGGCGATGGTGCGCCAGTTCGTCCGTTCGGCGATCCGCGACTGGGCCGTCTGCACGACCGGGGCCTTGTGCCCCAGCAGCAGGCCCGCCACGACGACGGCGATGACGCCCGAGGCCTCGATCTTCTCCGCGGAGATGTAGGTGCCGAACGGCACGACGAAGGAGATCGCGGTGTCGAGGACCGGGTCGGTGATGAGCTTGCGGAGCTTGGCCACCACCACGAAGACCACGAACCCCACGGCCACGCCGCCCACCGAGGCCACCAGGAACTCCACACCGACGTGCATCGCCTCGACACCGGCCGAGGCCGCGGCGATGGCCGTGCGCAGCGCCACGAGGGCGGTGGCGTCGTTGAGCAGGGACTCACCCTCGAGGATCGTCACGACGCGTCGGGGCAGCCCGATCCGTCGGGCCACCGCGGTGGCCGCGACCGCGTCGGGCGGCGCCACGACGGCGCCGATCATGAAGCACGCCGGCCAGTGGATGTCCGGGATCACGGCGTGCACGATGACGGCCACACCCACGGTCGTGAACACGACCAGCCCGACCGACAGCAGCAGGATGGCCCGGCGGTTGGCGTTGAAGTCGACGAGGGACGTCTGGATCGCCGCGGCGTACAGCAGCGGCGGCAGCAGGCCGAGCAGCACCACGTCGGGCTCGAGGTGCAGCTCCGGCACGCCCGGGAGGTACGACGCGGCCACGCCGACGACGATCAGCAGCAGAGGTGCGGGGAAGTCCAGCCGGTCGGCGAGCGCCGTGAACGCCAGCACGGACACAGCGAGCGCGACGAGCAGGACCGCGATCTCCACGCGCACATCATGGCGTCCCGCTGGTCGAGGAGGTCGCGCTGGCGACCGTCACGAGACCCGGTGAGAGGCCGGCGGACGTCCTGCGGGGTCTCGTGACAGGCGCTGCGCGCCTTCCTCGACCAGCGGTCAGGCCGGCTCGGCGACCCACCTCATGGGATCGCCCCAGCCGAGCTCCTCGACGCCGTGCTTGGCGAACGCGAGCACGACGAGAGTGCGACGGTGGGCCGCGAACGTGAGGACGTGGGCGATCATCCCGCCGTAGGTGAAGACCTCGGCGGGCTCGCACAGCGCGTCCACGAACGTGTCGTCGACGCGGCCGTGGTCGGCCACGTCGCGCACGTGGGCGAGGTACGTCGGGCCCTCGACCGCGAGCCGCTGCCGCATCGAGGACAGCGACTCGTGCTCCTCGACCGACCAGTCGTAGTCGCGGGTCGCCATGGCGGCGTTCCACATGCCCATCTGGCCGATCAGCCGGCTGATCAGCGAGCGGATCGTCTGCTCGTCCTCGTCGACGTTCAGCTCGATGACCTCGTCGAGCTGCTCGTCGCTCAGCCGCTCGGCGAGCCGCACCATCTCGCCGGTGAGCCAGACGTGGTGCTCGACCATCTTCGTGAGCAGCTCCATGGGCGTGACCTTGTCTCGTGCGGGCAGCCGGATGCTGCCGGGTGGGTGGAAGTGGACGTCGCTGGGTGCCGCGACCTGGATGTGTCCGGGCTTGCGGCGCCAAGCGGCCGGCGCGGCGCCGTAGGCCTGCTTGAAGGCGCGGGTGAACGCCTCGTGCGAGCCGTAGCCCGCCTCGACCGCGATGTCGATCAGCGGTGCGCGCGTGGTGATCATCCGGTACGCCGCCCGCTCGAGCAGGATGCGCCGGCGGAAGGCGTTCGGCGGCTCGCCCGCGACCGACTTGATCATCCGGTCGAAGTGGAACCGCGAGAAGTGCAGCCGCAGGGCGAGCTCCTCGCCGGTGGCCTCGTGGTCGTCCAGCACGTCGGCGAGCGTGTCCACGAAGCTCGCGAAAGTGTCGGTGGCCACGGTCATGCGCCCATCCTGCGGTGCTGGGTGCTCGTGTGGTTGATCAGCCTTGCGCGAGTCCGCGGATCCGCTGGTCGAGCTCGCGGCGGTTGTCGCGACGTACGCGCGCCTCGACGACCTCGATGCCGCCGTTCGGTGAGGCGAGCGCCTGCTCGAGCTCCGGCAGCGACTCCACCCGCCAGTGCGGCGTGCGCGTGGCCGCGCACAGGCTGGCCAGGTCGACGCCGTGCGGGGTGCCGAACAACCGGTCGAACCGGTCGGCGTGCTCGGGCGCTCCCTGCTCGAGGGCCGCGAAGATCGAGCCGCCGTCGTCGTTGGCCACCACGATCGTCAGGTCCGGCTCGGGGTCGTGGACGTCGTGGATCAGGCCGTTGGAGTCGTGCAGGAAGGTGACGTCGCCCATCAGCGCGAAGGTCCGGGTCGAGTCCCGGCCGAGAGCGGCTCCCACCGCGGTGCTGACGACGCCGTCGATCCCGGAGAGCCCGCGGTTGGCGATGGTCTTGCGACGCGTGCCGACGTCGTACCTCGGCACCATCAGGTCGAGGTCACGCACCGGGTTGCTCGCGCCGACGACCAGGAGGCCGCCGGCCGGCAGGGCCCTGGCCACGGCGCCGGCCACCTCGTACGGCGTCAGCTCCTCCTCCTCGGCCAGCAGCCGGTCGAGCGCGGCGCCGACGCGGTCGTCCTCGGCCTGCCAGCGCGCGGACCAGTCCGTCTCGTCCCGGGCGTCGACGTGGGGGCGGTCGTCCACGGAGGTCGACACCGTGAACGGTCGCTCCGCCCACGCGCCTCGCGCCGGCGCGGCCAGCACCTCGATGTCGTCGCGCTGCAGCAGCCGGGTCACCGGTCGTGACAGGGTCGGGTGCCCGAACACCACCACCCGCTCCACCTCGTCCGCGAGCGGGCCGCCGAGCAGCAGCCGGTAGGTACGCAGGGCGGCGTCCCCGGTCCTGCTGCCGCTGGTGGGTTCGGCCAGCAGCGGCCACCCCGCCCGCTCCGCGAGCACCCGTGCCGCCGGCCCCGCGTCGTCCCCGGCGACCACGACCGTCCTGGGGCCGACCGCGATCACGTCACCGGGTCTCGTGACGGTTGCTGGCGCAACCTCCAGGAGACCCCGCGAGATGCCGGCGGTCCACCCCGGGGGGCTCGTGACAGGCGCTGGCGCGCCTTCCTCGACCGACGGAGATGCCGGCACCAGCGGGTCGTCGAGCTGGACGTTGAGGTGGAGCGGGCCGTCGCCGAGTCCGAGGACCGTGCGAGCGATGGCGGCGTCGGCGGGGCCGAGGTCGACGTAGGTCACCAGCGGGCCGAAGACGCCGAGCTGGTCGGTGGTCTGGTTGGCGTTCGTGCCGCGGAGCCGGGCGGGGCGGTCGGCGGTCACGGCCACGAGCCGGACCCCGGCGTGGGCCGCCTCGAGCATGGCCGGGTGCAGGTTGGCGACCGCGGTGCCGGAGGTACAGATGACCGCGGCGGGGCTGCCGACCTTGGTGAGCCCGAGGGCCAGGAAGCCGGCGGACCGCTCGTCGAAGCGGGTGTGCAGCCGGACCAGTCCGGCGGCGGCGACGTCGTAGGCCGCGAACGACAGCGGGGCGTTGCGCGAGCCCGGGGCGACCACGATCTCGCGGACCCCGGCCTCGACGAGGGCCACGACGACGTCGCGGGCGAGCTGGACCGAGGTCACGACGAGAGATCCTGCTCCACCGCCAGCACGGCGGCCAGCCGGGCCTGCCAGTGCGCGGCCCGCTCGGGGTCAGCCTCGGACCGCGACAAGCGTTCCTCGCTGACCTCGGGCCGGTGCACGGGGAGGTACCCGTCGACCGCGACCAGCGAGGGGTCGGCCACGTCGTCGGCCAGCATGCCGACCGTCGCCAGGCCGCAGGCGAGGTCGAGCTCGGGCAGGGCGGCGGCCAGCGCGACCCCGGCGGCCAGGCCGACGGACGTCTCGAGGGCCGATGACACGACGACGGGCAGGCCGATGTCCTCGGCGATCCGCAGGCACGCGCGTACGCCGCCCAGCGGCTGCACCTTGAGCACCGCGACGTCGGCGGCCTCCAGGTCGCGCACGCGGTAGGGGTCCTCCGCCCGGCGGATCGACTCGTCGGCCGCGACCCGGATCGACGTACGCCGGCGCACGACGGCCAGGTCCTCCACCGAGGCGCAGGGCTGCTCGACGTACTCGAGCCCACCGGCGGCCCGCTCCAGCAGCGGCAGCACGGCCAGGGCGGTGTCGACGTCCCAGGCGCCGTTGGCGTCCACGCGGATCCGGCCGTCCGGACCCAACGCGTCGCGCACGGCCTCGAGCCGGGCCTGGTCGTCGGCGAGGGTCGCGGTCGCGTCGGCGACCTTCACCTTCGCGGTCCGGCAGCCCGAGCGGGCCACCAGGGCGTGGGCGTCCTCGGGGAGGAGGATCGGGACCGTCACGTTCACCGGGACCCGGTCGCGCACCGGCTCCGGCCAGTCCCCGATGGCTGCCTCCCGGGCGCACCGCAACCACTGGAGTGACTCTCTAGAGTCATACTCCAGGAACGGGCTCCACTCACCCCATCCTGCGTCTCCACGGATCAGCATCCCCTCGCGCACGGTGATGCCGCGGAAGCGGACCCGCATCGGGATCGAGAAGACGCGCATCTCGGTCATCCCTCACCCCGGAGGGCCCGGCGGTCGACCTTGCCGTTGCGCAGCATCGGCATCTCGTCCAGCAGCCGGAGCTCGCGCGGCGCCCAGGACCGAGGGTGCACCGCGGCCACCCAGTCGCGGACGTCGTCGAGCGTCACGTCCCCCACGACCCAGGCCACGACCCGCTCGCCCCACTCGTCGTCCTCGAGCCGCCCCACGTCGACCGCGGTCACCGCGGGGTGCTCCCGCAGCCGGGCGGCAACGACGCCGGTGGGCACCTTCACTCCTCCGGAGATGACCATGTCGTCGAGGCGGCCGAGGATCCGCAGTCGACCGTCCTCGTCGAACCGCCCGGCGTCGGCGGTCAGGAACCAGCCGTCCACGAGCACCTCGGCCGTGAGCTCCGGGTCCTCGGCGTACCCGTCGAAGAGCGTCGGTCCGGTGATGCGGACCCGGCCGTTCGCACCGATCGCCACCGCCACGCCGTCGAGCGGCAGGCCGTCGTAGACACACCCGCCGGCGGTCTCGGCCGAGCCGTAGGTCGCCACCACGCGGACGCCGGCCTCCGCGGCCCGCTCCCGCAGCGCGCGGTCCACCGGTCCGCCGCCCACCAGCACGGCGGAGCACCGGGCGAGCGCCGCCGCGTCGTCGGCCGAGCCCAGCGCGCGGTGCAGCTGCGTGGCGACGAGCGAGAGGTACGGCGCCCCACCCGCGGCCGCGACCGCCTCGGCCAGCGACGCGTGCTCGTCGAGCGGGACGGGTCGGTGCCCGGCGACCAGCGAGCGGCAGGCGACCTGGAGGCCGGCGACGTACGTCAGTGGCAGCGCCAGCACCCACGGTCCCGAGCCACCGAGCCGGGCCTTCGTGGCGGCGACGGACGCGAGCACCGCCCGCCGGGAGAGCACCACCCGCTTGGGCCGTCCGGTCGACCCCGAGGTCTCCACCACCAGCGGCTCCGGCTCGCCGGGTGCGGCGAGCCAGGCCTCGAGGTCGTCGACGGAGGGGGCGTGGAGCACGCCCTGAACGCTAGCGACGCCCGCTCGCCTGCTTGAATCCTCGCCGTGACGACGCGCGCGCAGTGGGTGGCCGGGGCCCGGCCCCGCACCCTGCCGGCCGCGGTCTCACCGGTGCTCGCGGGCACCGGTGTGGCGGCGTACGACGGCGACGCGGTCTGGTGGAAGGCGGTGCTGGCCCTCGTGGTCAGCCTGGCCCTGCAGGTCGGCGTGAACTACGCCAACGACTACAGCGACGGCGTCCGCGGCACCGACGCCGAGCGCGTCGGGCCGATGCGGCTCGTCGGCTCGGGCGCCGCCACGCCGGCGGCGGTCAAGCGCGCGGCGTTCCTGGCGTTCGGCGTGGCCGCGGTCGCCGGGCTGGTGCTGGCGGCCACGTCGGCCTGGTGGCTGGTGCTGGTCGGAGCGGTGTCCGTGCTCGCCGCGTGGTTCTACACCGGAGGGTCGAAGCCCTACGGGTACCTCGGCCTCGGCGAGGTGATGGTCTTCGTGTTCTTCGGGCTGGTGGCCGTGCTCGGCACGCAGTACGTCCAGGCCGAGGAGATCACCGCGGCCGGCTGGTACGCCGCCGTCGGCATCGGCGCCCTGGCCTGCGCCATCCTCGTCGCCAACAACCTGCGCGACATCCCGACCGACCGGCTCGCCGGCAAGATGACCTTGGCCGTGCGGCTCGGTGACCGCCAGACCCGGGCGTTCTTCGCGATCCTGGTCGCCACGGCGCTGGTGACCGTGGTCCGGGTCGCGATCGAGAGCACGTGGTGGGCGTTGCTGGCCCTGGCGTTCCTGGTCCCCGCCGCCCGTGCCCTGGCGGTCGTGCGCCGGTCCACCGGCCATGACCTGGTGCCGGTCCTGCAGCTGACCGGCGTCGCCGAGCTGGCCTACGGACTCGGCTTGTTCGCTCGGCCTGGTGGTCGGCGCCGCGTAGTCGCTCGCCACGTACTCTGGGGGCATGACCTTCCTGATCATCCTCGTGCTCATCGTCGCGGGCGTGGTCGCCTACAAGAACCGCGTCGCGATCCTGGCCAAGCTCACCGGCCAGCCGACGTCGCGGATCGAGCGGCGACTCAACGGCCCGAAGCGCTGACACCGCGGCCATGATCGCCGCGCTCGCGATCCTCGTGGTCGTCGGCCTCATCGCGTGGGCGTTCTTCTCGGACCGCTGAGTGCGGCGTCAGTCGACGTCCTCGCGCGCCCGTCGCTCCTCGAAGGCTTCGGTGGCCTTCCTGGCGCGCTCGTCGACGCGCTGCGCGAAACGCTCACGCGGGGTGTTGAGCACGAAGTAGGACGCCACGCCCGAGATCACCAGGGCGATGACCAGCACCCACAGGACCGGGATGCTGTCGGCCACGGCCAGCCAGATCCCGGCCACGATGGCGAACGCCGCCACGAACATCGCCAACCGCAAGGCGGTGTAGACGACGAACTCCTTCACGAGATCAGGGTAACGGCGACCACCCGCGGCTTACTCTGGAGGCGTGCTCAAGGTCCTGGTCCTCGTGGCCCTCTTCGCGCTGGCGGTCTATCTCCTGGTGCGCACCCTCCAGCGCGGCGGCACGGGCACCCCGACCAAGCGCCCGGCACCCCCGCCGGCCGCTCGTCGCCCGGTCGCTCCCGACGACGACATGGACTTCCTGCGGGACCTGGACCGCAAGCGCCTGCACCCCGACGACCCCGAGGGCTGAGTGCCCGTTGGTCGAGGAAGGCGCGCCAGCGCCTGTCACGAGACCCCAGGACTGAGCGCCCGTTGGTCGAGGAAGGCGCGCTAGCGCCTGTCACGAGACCCCAGGAACCGAACTGCTGACCTCTCACGAGGTCTCGTGACGGGCCTTCGGCCCTCCTCGACCAACGATCAGCCGTAGTAGCGCGCACGAGCCCGGGCGTCCTTCGCGACCTGCTGGGCGAGGGCCCGGTCCGACACCACGTACTCGGCCGGCAACGGCACCCGGCAGGCGTCGCCGGAGCAGAGCCGGTACTGCTTCCAGAGGCGGGTGAGGTCGCGACGTACGTCGGCGTACGCCGGGTCGTCGTACCGGTTCCGCAGCTCGAGCGGGTCGGTGAACAGGTCGTAGAGCTCGCCCTCGCCGGTGGTGTAGCGGAAGTAGGCGTACCGCCCGGTCCGCAGGCCCATCTCGGTGAGGCCCTGAGGGAACCCGCCCGCGGCAGTGCGCTGGAGGTGCTGGAGGCCCTCGGTGACGACCGGCACGGTCCACGGCCGGTCCTTCGTGAAGGCGGGCACCTTCGACAGGCCGTCCTGCCCCGGAAGCGGCGCGGCCCCGGCCAGGTCCACGATCGTGGCGGTCAGGTCGACGGTGGAGATCGGCGCGTACCTCACCCCGTGCGGGATCCCGGGCCCGGCCACGACGAGCGGCACCCGCAGCGACGGCTCGTGCGGCTTGATCTTGCCCGTCCGCTGGCGGTGCTCACCGAGGAAGTAGCCGTTGTCGGAGGTGAACACGATGACCGTCTTCTTGAACTGCCCGGTCTGCTTCAGCGTCTTCACGATCCGGCCGAACTGGACGTCCCAGGCGAAGAGCGCCTCGGCCCGCTGCCGCTCGACCTCGAGCAGCCGCCGCCGCTCGACCCCGACCATCTCCGGCACCTTCCGGAAGTACTCCGGCTTGTCCGCGATGTCCTGCTCCTCCGGCTGGCCGTCGGCTCGTACGCCGGGGGCGCGGCGCAGCGAGGAGTCGAAGCGCCCCTTGACCCAGTCCGGCCGCGCCGGCGTCTGGAACCGCGACAGGTAGCCCGACGCCCCGCGGTAGCTCTCCGGGTCGTCCGGCTCCTTGGGACCGCCGAAGTGCGGCGCGACCGGCGTCGCCCAGACGAACCACGGGTGACCCGTCTCGCCGTACTTCCCCAGCAACGACCGCACCTGCGAGCCGACGACGTTCGAGGAGTACTTCCCGCGGTTGGACAGCACGTGACCGTTCACGTTCTGGGTGAAGGAGCGGTAGTCGTAGGTGCCGCCGACGTACGGCGACCCTTTCGGCCACCGGTGCTCGATGCTGACCATCCAGTCGGTCCAGCCGTCCGGCACGTAGGTCACCGACGGGCCGCCGGTCACCAGCGACGGCTGCGCGCCGTACCCGTTGAGGTACTTGCCGACGAGCGCCGTCTGGTACCCCGCCTGGTTGAGGACGGTGCCGACCGTCAGGTGGTCGTCGAAGGCGCCGAACCCGTAGGGCTTCTCGTGGCTGTAGACGTGGTGGTTGTGCGAGTACAGGCCGGTCAGGAACGACGCCCGCGAGGGGCAGCAGAGCGGGTTCGGCGCGTAGGAGTTGGCGAAGAGCAGGCCGCGCGAGGTGACGTACTTGCGGACGTTGGGGGTGAAGCGCAGCTCGTCCCAGCGCATGTCGTCGGTCGTGACGACGAGGATGTTCGGGCCGTCGTTCGCGGCGAGCTCCTGGGTGCCGACCACCGAGGGTGCCGGGGCGGTGGGCATGGCCGAGGCGGCCCGGGCGCGTTCACCGGAGCGGGGGGCCGGCGACGACGAGCAGGCCGTGACCACCAGGGTGGCGACCGCGATGGATGCCGCCAGCCGCCTCACCGGTCGACCGTTGGTCGAGGAGGTTGCGCTAGCAACCGTCACGAGACCCCGTGAGGCATCCGGTGCTGGGTGATCGCGGGCGCGCCGGAGGCGTAGGAGTGCTGGCTGGTCGTGGAGAAGTAGTTGATCCCGATGAAGTTGAACCACAGCGTCGCCATGCCGAGCAGGGCGAGGTACGCCGCCTTGCGGCCGCGCCAACCGGCCGTGGCCCTGGCGTGCAGGTAGGCGGCGTACACGACCCACGTGATGAACGCCCAGACTTCCTTCGGGTCCCAGTTCCAGTACGACGACCAGGCCTGGTGCGCCCAGATCGGCCCGGTGATCAGCACCGCGAAGGTCCACACCGGGAAGCCGAAGGCATGCAGGCGGTAAGCCGTCCGGTCCAGGGCGGCGGGCTCGGGCACCCGGGCGAGGAACCCCGTCGTGGTGGGGCCCTTGCGCGCCTTGACGAGGTAGAGCGCGGAGCACAGGCCGCCGAGGGTGAAGGCGCCGGTGGCGATGATCGCCGAGACGACGTGGATCACCAGCCAGTAGGAGTTGAGCGCCTCGGTGAGCGGTGCCACCGGGTCGTAGAGCCAGATCACCCCGACCATCAGCAGCGTGAGCACGATCGCGCTGACGAGCACGCCGGCCCAGTCGAGCCCGAGCCGGCGGCGGGCCACCAGGAAGATGAGCGCCACGATGAAGGTGCCCGAGAGCGTGAACTCGTACATGTTGCCCCAGGGCACGCGGTTCGGCTCCGCGGCCATGCCGCGCCCGAACAGCGACACGAAGTGCAGCGCGCACGCGAGGCCGAGCAGGATCAGCCCGAGTCGTCCGGTCAGGTCGGCCCGCCGGGAGGCGGCCTCGTCGACCGGGACCTCCGGCCCTGGGTGATCGATGATCTCCGGGCCACCCGCGCCCACGGACACCACGGCCTTGCGGCCGACCGGCACCTTGCGCAGGGACGCCCACTGCACGAGGTAGGACAGCAGCGACAGGAAGTACACGATCCCCGCGGCCGCGACCGCCTGGTTGCTCAGCGTCTCCCACGCCTGGTCGGTCACGCGCGCTCCTGGTCTCTCTGAGGGTCGGTGTCGGGTTCCTTCAACTGTCGCAGACGCCTCACGACCTCGGCCACCTCGGCCTCGACGTCGCCGGCGGTCGAGCGGTCCAGGCCCCCGACGTCCACCCGGTGCTGCTCGGCGCGCACCCACACGCGCCGCGGGCGGATGAACAGCGAGAGCAGCAGGCCGACCAGCGCCGCCACCACCCCACCGAGGGCCAGGTGCATGCCGGGTGTCTTGCTGATCTGGAGCCTCGTCCACCGGTCCACGCCCTCGAAGGTCACCGAGCCCGCGCCGTCCGGCAGGTCGATCGACTGGCCGGGCTGGAGGTCGACCCGGAACATCGACCCGTCGTCGTTCTTGACCAGCTGCATCTTGCCCTTGTCGAGCAGGTAGACCGACTGCGAGTCGCCGTCGTCCATGCTCAGGTCGCCCGTGTAGGCCTGCAGCGAGAGCGTCGGGTTCCGCAGGTCGCCCATCAGGTTGACCGGGTTGCCGTTGACCTTCAGGTAGGTCGGGAAGAACCACCCCTCGAGCCCGATCTGCGTGGGCTGGGCGTAGCGGGCCTTGACCACCCCGAACGACCGGAAGCCGGCGTCCTCCGGCAGGAAGATCGTCGGGCCGCTGTAGACCTTCGCGCCGCTGGCGTCACGGATGGTGATGACCGGCGCGTAGCCGTGCCCGATGAGGAAGACCTCGGTGCCGCCGATCTTCAGCGGGTGGTTGACCCGGAGGTCGTAGTCCTTCGTCGGAGACTCCGGCGAGTCGCGGTAGGTCAGGTGTGCGTTGAAGCCGCGCGCCATGCCCTGGCGCGGCCCGGAGTCGATCCAGTCGACGTCGAACTGGTCGACCTTGAAGGAGAACGGCTCCATCGAGTCGGCGTCGAACAGGGAGCCGGGGTCGAAGTCGTCGTACTGCGTGAGGTTGTTCGAGAACCCGTTGCCGACCACCAGGATGAGGCCGCCCTTGTAGCCGAACAGCCCGCCCAGCGCGAAGCCGACCAGGACGACGAGGACGGCCAGGTGGAAGAGCAGGTTGCCGGCCTCGCGCAGGTAGCCGCGCTCGCCGGCGACCCAGCCGTCGCCCTCCACGACACGGTAGCGGCGGTCCTTCAGCACGGTCCGCGCGCGCTCGAGCACGACGGCGGGCGGCTCGCTGGCGTCGTACGCCGTGTGGACCGGCAGCCGGTCCAGGTGGCGGGGGGCAGGTGGTGGCTGAGCGCGCAGGGCGCGTGCGTAGACGAGGAGGCGCGGGATGATGCAGCCGACCAGCGAGATCATCAGCAGGATGTAGATGGCCGCGAACCACGGGGAGTCGTAGACCGAGAAGAGCTGGAGCTTCTCGTAGATCGGCGTCAGCTTCGGGTGGTCGGACTGCCACCGCGAGGTCTTCAGCGAGTCCACGCCGCTCTGCGGGATCACCGAGCCGGGGATCGCCACCAGCGCGAGCAGCAGGAGCAGGACCAAGGCGGTGCGCATCGAGGTCAGCTGGCGCCACGCCCACCGGCCGAGCTCGCGCAGGGTCAGCTCGCCGGAACGGCGCTCGGGCGGCTCGGGAGCGTCGGCGTGGGCCTCCGGAAGGGTCATCACACCGGCGTCTCCGTGCCGAGGATCAGGTGCACCTGGAGCCAGGTGACCATCTCGCCCCACCAGCCGGTGACGAGCAGGACACCGACGGCGATCAGCATCACGCCGCCGACCCGCATCACCCACTCCTGGTGTCGGCGTACCCACCCGAAGGCGTTGAGGGCACGGCGGTAGAGGAGCGCGGCGACGATGAAGGGGATGCCGAGGCCGAAGGCGTAGACCCCGGACAGCAGCGCGCCGCGCTCGGCGGTGGCCTCGTTCATCGACAAGGAGGTGATGGCGGCCAGCGTAGGGCCGAGGCACGGCGTCCAGCCCAGGCCGAAGAGGAACCCGATCACCGGGGCCGCCGCGAGCCCCACCGCCGGCACCTGGTGGACCCGCCACTCGCGCTGGCTGAAGAACGGCAGCCACCCTGCGAACGCGAGGCCCAGAAGGATCGTCAGGACGCCGAGCGCGAAGGCCAGCTGGTCGCTCCACTCGGTGAGCCAGGACCCGACGGCGCCGGCGGCGAACCCGAGGATGACGAAGACGACCGCGAAGCCGGCCACGAAGAGCAGGGCGCCGGCGAGCATCCGGCCACGGCGGCCCAGAGAAGGGTCGGCGCCGAGGTCCGCACCCGAGAGCCCGGTGGCGTAGGAGAGGTAGCCGGGCAGCAGCGGGATCACGCACGGCGAGAAGAAGGAGACGAGGCCGGCGAGGAGCGCGACCGGGATGGCCAGGAGCAGTGAGCCGGACAGGGCCTGCTCCTGGAACCACTCAGCCATCGGTGGTTCCGCCGGCGACGTCGTCGGTGAGGTCGACGAGCGTCTGCGTCGACGGCAGCCGACCGATGATCGAGGCGGCGACCCGGCCGTCGGCGTCGAGGACCACGAACGCCGGGATCGTGCGCGGGCCGAGGACTCCTGGGAAGGCCAGGGTCGCCGCGCCGTCGGGCGAGTAGAAGGAGGGGTAGTCGATCCCGAACTCCCGGACGTATCCGTTGGCCTGCGACGGGTCGGGATCGCGCAGGTCGATGCCGACGAACTCGGCCTTCCCCTTCAGCGCCTCGGCGGCGGCCTCGACGTCCTCGGCCTCGGCGATGCACTCGGTGCACCACGACCCCCACACGACGAGGACGGTCGGCTTGCCCCGGAACTGGTCCAGGGAGAGCGGGGCGCCGTCGAGGTCCTCGCCGTCGAAGGACACGGGATCGGCCCGCTCGTCGAGCGCGACCGTGCTGATCACGCCGTCCCCGGTGACGTACCCCTTGTCGCCGGTGCCCTGGAGGTCGTTGCACGCGGTCACGCCCATCAGCAGGGGCAGACAGGCGAGCACGGTGAGCAGTCGCTTCAGGGCCTGAGCTCCTCGGGCGCACCACCGGTGCTGAACGCGGCGTTCCGGTCCTTGACCGGGATCAGGTCGCCGGCGGGCTCGGAGTAGGACACCCGCACCAGGCCGTCCTCGTCGAAGTGGAACGACGTCAGCGAACAGAGCGTGCACTGGCGCTTGCGCGGGTCGTGCAGGAAGGAGCGCTTCTCCGCCGACAGCCGGGTGATCCAGATGGGCAGCTGGTGGGAGACGAGCACGGCCTCGTGGCCGTGCGCCGCCTGGCGGGCGGTCAGGATCGCGCCGAGCATGCGGTCGACGACCTCGGTGTAGGGCTCGCCCCACGACGGCTTGAGCGGGTTGCGCAGGTGCCGCCAGTTCTTGGGGTTCTTCAGCGTCGCGTCGCCGGTGCCGAAGGCCTTGCCCTCGAAGACGTTCGTCGACTCGATGAGCCGCGGGTCGATCCGGACCTCGAGCCCGGTGACCTCGGCCAAGGGCGCGGCGGTCTCTCGCGCCCGCTCCAGCGGCGATGCGCCCAGGTGCACGATGTCGCGGCCGGCCAGCGACTCCGCGACGCGCGATGCCATCCGCCGGCCGAGGTCGGAGAGGTGGTACCCCGGGCGGCGGCCGTAGAGCACGCCCTCCGGGTTGTGCACCTCACCGTGACGCAGCAGGTGGACGATCGTCGGCATCAGCCCACCATGCCGGTCGCGGCGGCCGCGCGGGCGGCGTACGGGAGGGCCTCGAGGACGGCTTCGACGGCGTCGTCGTCGTGCGCGCTGGAGACGAACCACGCCTCGTAGGCCGACGGGGGCAGGTGCACGCCGTGGTCGAGCATGGCGTGGAAGAAGGCGGCGTACGCCGCGGTGTCCTGCGTCGACGCGGTGGCGAAGTCGGTGACCTGCTCACTGGTGAAGAACACCGAGAACATCGTGCCGGTCGACTGGACGACGTGCGGCACCCCGGCCTCGGTCAGTGCCTTGCCCGCGGCCGTGCCGATCGTGTCGGCGACGAGGGACACCCGGTCGTAGACCTCGTCGGTCGCCAGCCGCAGGGTGGTGAGGCCGGCCGTGGTGGCGACGGGGTTCCCGGAGAGCGTGCCCGCCTGGTAGACGGGTCCCTCCGGGGCGAGGTGGCTCATCACGTCGGCGCGGCCGCCGAACGCCGCCGCCGGCAGCCCGCCACCCATGACCTTGCCGAAGGTCATCAGGTCCGGTCGCCAGCCCTCGTCGGCGCCGTCGAGGCCCCACTGGCCGAGCCGGCTGGCACGGAACCCGGTCATCACCTCGTCGCTGACGAACAGGGCACCGTGGGCCGCGCAGGTCTCGGCGAGGAACGCGTTGAACCCGGGCAGCGGCGGGACCACGCCCATGTTGCCGGGGGCCGCCTCGGTGATGAGGCAGGCGATCCGGTCGCCGTGCTCGGCGAACGCTGCCGTCACCGCGCCACGGTCGTTGTACGGGAGGACGATCGTCAGGGCGGTCGACGACTCCGGGACGCCCGGCGTGCCCGGGATCGCGAACGTCGCGAGGCCACTGCCGGCCGCGGCGAGCAGGGAGTCGACGTGCCCGTGGTAGCAGCCGGCGAACTTCACCACCACGTCACGGCCGGTGACCCCGCGCGCCAGCCGGATCGCCGACATGGTGGCCTCGGTGCCCGAGGAGACGAAGCGGACCCTCTCGACGGGCGTCCGTGCCACCAGCTCCTCGGCCAGCTCGACCTCGGGCTCGGTGGGGGTGCCGTACGACGTGCCGCGGGCCACCGCCGCGGCGATGGCCGCCTGGACCTCCGGGTGGGCGTGGCCGAGCAGCAGGGCTCCCCACGAGCAGACCAGGTCGACGTACTGGTTGCCGTCGACGTCGGTGAGCCAGGCACCACGTCCGGAGCGGATGAACCGGGGCGTGCCGCCCACGGCGTCGAAGGCCCGGACCGGCGAGTTCACGCCCCCGGGAGTGACCGCCTTCGCGCGGGCGAACAGGGCCTCCGAGGCCTCGACTCCCTGGTTCCGCGACTGGGTCACCGGCTCATTGTCCCCAACGCCCCCTGAGACTCCACATCCGGCACCACGACGCCGGGACCCGTCGTAGGGTGAAGGGACGTCTCGGCGCTCTGTGACCCAGGTCACAGGCAGGGTTGGGACGCGTAACCCGTGGGTAACTTTCCTCGTTGAGGGGCTACCAGCGCGGGGTGAGGGAAGCACCCGGCACAGGACAGGAGGGACGCCGCACATGGCCGACGGCATGTCTGGGTCTCGGTTCGGGCGCCTCCAGAAGGTCGCCACCCTCGTGCCGCTGGCCTTCTTGTCGGCCGCCTGGAGCGTCAGCCTCGTCGGCTCGAGCGTCACTCCCCCGGCGAGCGCGACGCCCGACGGCACGCTGCCCGACGGCAGCACCGTCCCCGAGCAGGCCATCGAGGCCCCGGCCAGCGTCACCGGGTCCAACGCCCTCGCACCCGGCATCAAGGGCGACCCCGAGAAGGCCCTCGACAACGCGTCGTACAACGGGATCCCGGCCGCCGCCCTCGCGGCCTACCAGCGGGCCGAGACCGTCATCAACGCCGCCGACACGACCTGCCACCTGCCGTGGCAGCTCGTCGCGGCCATCGGCCGGGTCGAGTCCGACCACGGCCGGGTGCACGGCAGCCACCTGACCAGCAGCGGCCTGGCCCGTCCGGCGATCTACGGCATCCCGCTCGACGGCAGCCACGACACCAGCACGCATCGCCGACACCGACGCCGGTGCGCTCGACGGCGACAAGGAGTTCGACCGCGCGGTCGGCCCGATGCAGTTCATCCCCTCGACCTGGTCGGTCGTCGGCGTGGACGCCGACGGCGACGGGCAGCGCAACCCGCAGGACATCAACGACGCGGCGCTGGCCACGGCGGTGTACCTCTGCTCGGGCGACGACGACCTCGGCACCGACGGCGGGCGCCGCTCGTCGGTCTACCGCTACAACCACAGCCAGGAGTACGTCGACCTGGTGCTCGCCTTCTACCAGGCCTACGTCGACGGCGAGTTCGTCTCGGTGCCGAACGGTACGACGACCACCGGCGCCCCGATCCCCGACCGAGTGGCCCGACGCGTGGGCCCGGCGGCGACCCGACGGCCACGCCGCTCCCGACCAAGGGCCCGACGACCAAGTCCACCCCGACGCCGACCCACAAGCCGACGCCGACGCCGACCGCGCACCCGACACCCACCGCCGGACCGACGACCCAGGCGACCCCGACCGCCGGCCCGACGTCCCAGGCCACCAAGACCCCCACGGTCGTCCCCACCACCGCGCTGCCGACGATCCTGCCCACCGTGCTCCCGACGGTCCTGCCGACCGTGCTGCCCACCACGATCCTGACGCCGATCCTGTCGCTGGCCGACGCGATCATCCAGTGCACCACCCAGGGCCTCGTCGACAACCCGCTCAACAACAACGACGCCTTCGACCAGTGCGTCGCCGCCCTCACCGGCGGCTGACCAGCCGTTGAGTTGGCTCTCCCGGCGGGTTGAGTTGGCTCTCCGCGCCATCGAGTAGGCCCTGCTGGCGCGTCAACGAGCGCGGAGGGCCAACTCAACGGACCGGGAGGGCCAACTCAACGATCGATGAGGCCCGCGGCCTCCGCCGCCCAGTACGTGAGGATCACGTCGGCGCCGGCGCGGTGGATCGAGGTCAGCGTCTCGAGGATGGCGGCCTCGCGGTCGATCCAGCCGTTGGCGGCGGCGGCCTCGAGCATGGCGTACTCGCCGGAGACGTTGTAGGCCGCGACGGGCACCGACACCGCGTCGCGCACGCGACGGACGACGTCGAGGTACCCCAGGGCCGGCTTGACCATCACCAGGTCGGCGCCCTGCTCGACGTCGAGCAGGGCCTCACGCACGCCTTCGAGGGCGTTGGCGGGGTCCTGCTGGTAGGTACGCCGGTCGCCGATCAGGGACGAGGCGACGGCCTCGCGGAAGGGGCCGAAGAAGGCCGACGCGTACTTGGCGGAGTAGGCCAGGATCGCGACGTCCTGGTGCTCGGCGGCGTCGAGGGCGGCCCGGATGACGGCGACCTGGCCGTCCATCATCCCGCTGGGACCGACCATGTCGACGCCGGCCGCGGCCTGGGCGAGCGCCATCTCGGCGTACGCCGCCAGGGTGCGGTCGTTGTCCACGCGTCCGTCGGGGGTCAGCACGCCGCAGTGCCCGTGGTCGGTGAACTCGTCGAGGCAGAGGTCGCTCATCACCGTGAGGGCTTCGCCGACCTCGGCGACCACGTCGGTGACGGCCAGGTTGAGGATGCCCGCAGGGTCGGTCGCTCCCGAGCCGACCGCGTCCTTGATGGCCGGGATGCCGAACAGCATCACGCCGCCCAGCCCGAGCTCGGCCGCCTCGTGGGCGGCCTTCAGCAGTGACGACCGCGAGTGCTGGACGACGCCCGGCATCGTGGAGATCGGGTGCGGCTCGTCGAGGCCCTCGCGGACGAACAGCGGCAGCACCAGCTGGCCGGGCCGCACGGCCGTCTCCGCCACCATCCGCCGCAGGGCCGGGGTGGTGCGCAACCGGCGCGGCCGCACGACCGGGGCGGAGATGCCCGGGGCGTCGGCCGGCTGGTCGCTCATCGCCGCTCTGCTACTTCGCCGATGCCTTGCGCCGCGTCGCGGGCTTGCGCTCGGACGGCTTGGCGACCGTCTGGCCGGACTCGATCATGGAGAGCCGGCGCGCCGAACCGAAGTCGGCGAGCGCCTCGACCAGCACCTCGACGTCCGGCTGCGAGGCCATCACGTCGACCCGCAGGCCGTGCTCCTCGGCCGTCTTGGCCGTGGCGGGACCGATGACCGCGATCACCGTCGACGGGTGCGGCTTGCCGGCGATGCCGACCAGGTTGCGCACCGTCGAGGACGACGTGAACACGACCGCGTCGAACTTGCCGGCCTTGATCGCGTCGCGCGTCGGCGCCGGCGGCGGGGCCGCGCGGACGGTGCGGTACGCCGTGACGTCGTCGCACTCCCAGCCGAGGTCGATCAGCCCGGCCACGAGGTTCTCGGTGGCGATGTCGGCGCGCGGCAGGAAGACCCGGTTGATCGGGTCGAGCATCTCGTCGTACTCCGGCCAGTCGGCGAGGAGGCCGGCGGCGGACTGCTCCCCGGACGGCACCAGGTCGGCGCGCAGGCCCCAGGCGGCGATGGCCTGGGCGGTCTTGTCACCGACCGCGGCGATCTTGAGACCGGAGAAGGCGCGGGCGTCGAGGCCGTACTCCTCGAACTTCTCGCGCACGGCCTTGACGGCGTTGACGGAGGTGAAGGCGATCCACTCGTAGCGGCCCTCGACCAGGCCGCGGACGGCCTTGTCCATCTGGAGCGGGTTGCGCGGCGGCTCGACGGAGATCGTCGGCACCTCCTCGGGCACCGCGCCGTAGCCGCGGAGCCGCTGCGAGAGCGCGCCCGCCTGCTCCTTGGTGCGCGGCACCAGCACGCGCCAGCCGAAGAGCGGCTTGGTCTCGAACCAGGACAGCTGCTGGCGGGCGTCGACCACCTCGCCGACCACGACGACAGCCGGCGGGGCCATGCGGGCCGCCCGGGCGTCGGAGCCGATGCGGTCGAGGGTGGACACGACGGTCATCTGGTCGGTGGTGGTCCCGGCACGGGTCATCACGACCGGTGTCTCCGGCGCACGGCCGGCCGACACGAGCTGCTTGGCGATGTCGCCGATGACCCCCACGGCGGAGAGCAGGACGAGGGTGTCGTGGTCGGCGTACCGGGTCCAGTCGACCTTGTCCCGGCACGACACCACGGTCACCTCGCGGTGGTCCTTGGTGGTCAGCGGGACACCGGCGTAGGCCGGCACGGAGCCGAGCGCCGAGACGCCCGGGACGATCTCGAAGGCCAGTCCGGCCTTCACGCAGGCCAGCGCCTCCTCGGGGCCGGAGGCGTAGACGAACGGGTCGCCGGTCATCAGCCGGACGACGCGCAGGCCACGCTTGGCCTGCCTCACCACGACCTTGGCGCGGGCCGCGTGGGTCAGCGGCTGGCCGTCCTCGCCGAACCCGCCGTCGACGAACTCGGGGCCGCCCTCGCCGCTGGATCCGAGCACCGAGCGGACGAGCGGCTCGTGGTCGGAGGACTCCGTGATGACGACGTCGGCCTCGCGGAGCAGCTCCAGGGAGCGGACCGTCAACAGGCCCGGGTCACCCGGCCCGCTGCCCACGAACGCCACCCAGGAACGGGCTGCGGAGTGGTTGGTTCCGTTGGTTGCGCTGGTCTTGCCTCGCGTCATTGCGTCTACTGCCCTCACTGGTTCTGCTGACGTGCGATGGGTGCGTCGGTGAGTTCGCCGGCTCCGTCAGCGAGCATGTCGCGTGCGAGCCGTGCGCCCAAATCGGCGGCGTCTTCCACGGATCCGGTCGCCGACATCCGGACCGAGAGCGTGCCGTCCGGCGACAACGCGACCGCGCGGACCCACAGCTCGAGGCCGTCGTCGCCCTCCGCCACCTCGGCCATCGCCCCGATCGGAGCCGTGCAGCCGCCCTCCAGAGTGGCGAGCACGGAGCGCTCGGCGGTGATCGCGGCGCGAGTGCCGGGGTCGTCGAGGACGGCCAGGTCGCGCAGGAGCTCGGTGTCGAGCGACCGGCACTCGAGGGCGAGCGCGCCCTGCCCGGGGGCCGGCAGCACCTGCAGCGGGTCGAGCACCTCGGTGGCCTCGTCGAGCCGGCCGAGGCGGGCCAGACCGGCGCGGGCGAGCACGACCGCGTCGTACTCCCCCGACCGGACCTTGGCGATCCTCGTGTCGACGTTGCCGCGGATGTCGACGATCTCCAGGCCCATGCCCAGCGCGTGCAGCTGCGCGGCCCGCCTCGGCGACCCGGTGCCGAGGCGGCTCCCGACGGGCAGCTCGCCGAGGGTCAGCCCGTCGCGGGCCACCACGACGTCGCGGGGGTCCTCGCGGACCGGTACGGCGGCCAGCGCGATCCGCGGGTCGGGTGCGGTCGGCAGGTCCTTGAGGGAGTGCACGGCGACGTCGACGTGACCGGCGATCAGGGCGTCGCGCAGCGCGGTCACGAACACGCCGGTGCCGCCGATCGTGGCGAGCGACTCCGCGGACCGGTCGCCCTCGGTGGTCACCTCGACCAGCTCGCACTCGCGGCCGAGGTGCTCGCGCACCAGGTCGGCGACCAGACCGGACTGGGTGGTGGCGAGCGCCGAGGCACGGGTGCCGATCCGCAGGACCGTCACGTGGCCAAGCCTCCGGGTCGGGTCACGGCGTCGACGGCGTCGGGGTCGAGCGCGAACAGCTCGGCCAGCGCGGCGGCGTAGGAGACCGCACCGGTCTCGTTGGCGAGCTCCCTGACCCGCACGGTCGGCTGGTGGAGCAGCTTGTCGGCGACCCGGCGCAGGCTGCGCAGCACCTCGGCGCGGGTCGCGTCGTCGAGGTCGGGCAGGCGCGCCATCAGCCGGGCCAGCTCGGCGTCCACGACGCCGGTGGCCATCGAGCGCAGGGCGATGACGGTCGGGGTGACGCTCGCCTGGCGGCGCGCGGACAGGAACGCCGCGACTTCCTGGGTGACGATGCCGCGGACCGCGTCCACCTCGGCGCCGGCGTCGCTGTCGGCAAGGTCGTCGGCGAGGTCGGCCAGGGTCACCAGGGTGACTCCGGGGAGCGCCGCGACACCGGGCTCCACGTCGTGGGGCAGCGCCAGGTCGACCACGTCGAGGGGCCGGCCCTGAGAAGTGACCAGGGCGGCAACCATCTCGGTCGTCAGCAGCACGCCGGTCGAGCCGGTGCAGGCCACGACCAGGTCCGCGCCCGCGACCTCGGCCTCCAGGTCGGTCAGGGCGGCGGCGCGGACGCCGTGCTCCGCGGCCAGCCGGGACGCCCGGTCCGGCGTGCGGTTCACGACCACGACCTCCGCGGCCCCGCGGCGTACGAGGGTCGCGGTCGCCAGCGCGGCGATGGAGCCCGCGCCGACCACGACCGTACGTCGCCCGGCGACGTCCCCGACCCGGTCCAGCGCCGCGGACACCAGGGTCGGCGCGGCCTGGTCGATGCCGGTCTCGGCGTGCGCGCGCTTGCCGACGCGCAACGCCTGCTGGAACAAGACGTTGAGGGCGGGGCCGACGGTGCCGGACTCCTGCCCACGGGCCAGCGCGTCGCGGGTCTGGCCGAGGATCTGCGACTCGCCCACGGCCATCGAGTCCAGCCCGGAGGCCACCTGGAAGAGGTGCGAGACCGCGCCGTCGTCGTAGTGGACGTAGAGGTGGGGCAGCAGGGCCTCGGTGGAGCGACCGGCGCGCTCGACCAGCAGTCCGGACAGCTCCTCCACGCTGCCGTGGAAGCGGTCGACGTCGGCGTAGATCTCCAGCCGGTTGCAGGTCGCGATCACCGCGGCCTCGGTGACGTGCTCGCCCGCGGCGACGTCCTTGGCCAGCTTGGTCGCGCCCTCGGCGTCCATCGCCACGCGCTCGAGCAGGGGCACCGGCGCGGAGCGGTGCGAGATGCCGACGACCAACACACTCATGGGGAGACACTCATGGTCAGGCGTTGGCCTTCCGCTGCTCGTGGTAGGCGAGGATCTGCAGCTCGATCGAGAGGTCGACCTTGCGCACGTCCACGCCGTCCGGGACTGTCAGCACGACAGGAGCGAAGTTCAGGATGCTGCGTACACCCGCGGCGACCAGCCGGTCCGCGACGTCCTGCGCGGCGTGCGCCGGCGTGGCGATCACGCCGATGGCGACGCCCTGCGCGGCGACGATCTTCTCCAGGTCGTCGAAGGGCCGCACGTCGACGCCGGCCACGACCTCCTGGTGTCGGTCGGGATCCGCGTCCAGGAGGGCCACCACCCGGAAGCCGCGGCTGCGGAAGCCGGAGTAGTTCGCCAGCGCGTGGCCCAGGTTGCCGATCCCGACGATGACGACGGGCCAGTCCTGGGTCTGCCCGATCTCCCGGGCGATCTGGTACCTCAGGTAGTCCACGTCGTAGCCGACGCCACGAGTGCCGTAGCTGCCGAGGTACGAGAGGTCCTTGCGGAGCTTGGCGCTGTTCACGCCGGCCGCAGCGGCGAGCTCCTCGCTCGAGCACGTCGTGGTGCCGGTCTCGCTGAGGGTGACCAGCGCCCGGAGGTAGAGCGGAAGCCGCGCCACGGTCGCCTCGGGAATGTCCCGGGCGCTCTCGCTGGAGGCTTTCGCGGTCACGGTTCTCTCTCCAGCCGGCGGGCCACGTGCCCGCACGGCCCGATCACTGTAAGCACTTTGTGAACGCGAGAACAAACGCGTCGGGGGTCGTGAGACGAGGCTCACGCGGGCCGCGCGAGGGCTTCCCGCAGCCGGGCCTCGTCGATCCTCCAGAAGTCGTGGCGCCGGCCGTCGACCAAGGTCACGGGGATCTCCTCGCCGTACTCCTCGCGGAGCACGGGGTCGTCGTCGATCGAGACCTCGACCCACTCCTCCCCCAGATCGGCACAGACCCGGGCGATCACCTCGGCGGCCTGCTCGCACAGGTGGCAGCCCGGCCGGCCGTACATGGTCACGCGAGCGGTCACTCCAGGAGCCCCAGCGCCCGCCGACGCTCGAGCTGGCGCAGCGCACCCTTGCGCACGCGTCCGGCCAACGAGGTGGGCAGCTCGGTCACGACCTCGATGCGGGTCGGCCGCTTGAACCCCGCCAGCTCGGCCTCGCAACGACGGCGTACGTCGTCCACGACGGCCCCCGGGTCGGCGCCGGGCGCGAGGACGTACGCGACCACGGCCGAGCCGGTCGCGGCGTCGGGGACCCCGATGACCGCGACCTCGGCGACGCCGAGCACCCGCCCGACGACCTCCTCGACCTCCGAGGGGTAGACGGAGAAGCCGGCCACGACCACGACCTCGGCCGCTCGGTCGACCAGGAACAGGTCACCGCCGTCGTCGAGGAAGCCCACGTCACCGGTCGCCCACCAGCCGTCGGCGCCCGGCCCGTCGGACCCGTCGGGCCAGTAGCCCGCGAAGAGGTTCTCACCGCGGACCTGGATCTCACCCGGGTCGCCCGGCTCCGGCTCCAGGCCGTAGTCGTCGACCAGCCGCAGCCCGACGCCCGGCAGGGCCACGCCCAGCGAACCCGGCACCGGCGTGCTGGAGGCGAGGGTGCTGGTGACGACGGGCGCGGCCTCGGTCAGGCCGTACCCCTGGTGGACCGGGATGCCGGTCACCCGCTGGAACTCCTCGACGACGCGCCGGCTGAGCGGTGCCGACCCGGAGAGCACCAGCCGGACGGAGGCCAGCGACGCTTGCAGGCCGGTCAGGCCGAGCCAGTGCGGGAACACCGCCGGCGCCACCGGGACGACGGTCACCTTCTGGTCCGCGATCACGTCGAGCGTGCCGCGTGGGTCGAAGTGGTCGGTGAGCACCAAGGTCGCGCCCTGGCGGATCACGCCGCCGAGCACGGCGTTCAGCCCGTAGACGTGGAAGAGGGGCAGCACCCCGAGCACGACGTCCTCGGCGCGCATCATCGGCGGCTCGACGTCGGCGGCCTGCTCCAGGTTGGCCAGCAGGGCCCGGTGGGTGAGCATCGCGGCGCGCGGCAGGTCGGCGGTGGTCCCGGTGTAGAGGAGGCAGGCGAGCGTCTCGGGGTCCGGCCGCGAGGGCACGGGGACGATCGGTGTCGGCACGGACGGCCTCGAAGGACAGCTCGCCGTCGAGCGGCTCGGAGTCGACCACGACGAGGGTCGGGCCACGATCGCCGGTCTCGCGCACCAGCGCTGCCGCCGCGCGGGCATCGGCCACCGTGACCGCGTCGGCGACGACCAGCCGGGCGCCGGAGTCGGCGATCATCCAGGCGAGCTCCTCGACCTTCGCGCGCGGGTTCACCGGGACGGCGACCAGCTGGGCACGGAGGGCACCGAGGTAGGTCGTGACGAGCTCGATCCGGTTGTCCATCACCAGCAGGACGCGCTGCCCGGCCACCATCCCGACGCCGCCGAGGCCGGTGGCGACCCGGCCGACCTCGGCATCCAGGTCGGCCCAGGTCAGAGCGCGTCCGGAGGCCTCGACGAGGGCCGTCCGGCCCCCGTCGCGCGCGGCCGCGAGCGTCACCAGGTCGGTGACCAGGTGCGGCTGCTCGGCGGCTGAGGACATCCGTCCATGGTTCCACAGGGCCTCGGGCCGGGAAGCGGAACCTCACATGCTCGCTACCCTCGTGGGGTGCCCGCACCGCGCCGCCCGGACCTCCAGCGGCGGTCCTCCATGTCCGGCGAGGCGGCCGCGTCCCAGACCGAGATCGAGGACGCCCTGGCGGTCCCTCTGGAGCCGCAGGCCGCCGCGTTCTTCGACGTCGACAACACGATCATCCAGGGCGCGAGCATCTTCCACCTGGCCCGCGGGCTGTACCGCCGGCGCTTCTTCACCGCGCGCGAGATCGGGGCCGCCGCGTGGAAGCAGGCCAAGTTCCGCGTGGTCGGCGTCGAGGACCCCGAGCACGTCGCCGAGGCCGAGGCCTCCGCGCTGGCCTTCATCAAGGGCCACACGGTGCTGGAGCTCGAGCAGCTGGGCGAGGAGATCTTCGACGAGGCGATGGCCAGCAGGATCTGGCCCGGCACGCGCGCCCTGGCTCAGCTGCACCTCGACCAGGGCCAGCGGGTGTGGCTGGTGACGGCGGCACCCATCGAGATCGCCGGCATCATCGCGCGCCGGCTCGGCCTCACCGGCGCCCTCGGCACCGTCGCCGAGCACGTCGACGGCGTCTACACCGGCCGCCTGGTCGGCTCGATGCTGCACGGCCCGGCGAAGGCCGAGGCGGTCTCGGCGCTCGCCGAGCGGGAGGGGCTCGACCTCGCGCGCTGCTCGGCGTACTCGGACTCGGCCAACGACCTGCCGATGCTCTCGATGGTCGGGAGCGCCTTCGCGATCAACCCGGACGCGCGGCTGCGAGCACACGCCCGCGCCCACGGGTGGCGGGTCTACGACTACCGCACCGGACGCAAGGCCGCCCGCGCCGGGTTGGTCGCCGGGACGGTCGCGGGCGGCGTCACGGGGGCGATCGCCGCGGCCGTGGCCCTCCGCGGGAGGCCCGGCAAGGGAACCTGACCTGCGGCCGGCATGACCCATCCGGGCCATTCACCTGGTCCGAACCACCGACGTGGGCTACACCACTTCACCCCATCGACCGTTTCACATCTCGGCGGGTCACACCTACCCTGAACTCCGGAGCGGCATCAGGGAAGGATCCGCTGGTGAAGCCAGTCCCGGGCACGGTGGCGACACGGGGGCTCGAGGCCCTGCGTGCGCTGGTGCTCGCCGCCATCCGGGAGGACGGCCTTCTCGCCGCCGGACCGGGGTACGTGATGATGGCCGGCGCCCCGGTCACTGAGCCCGCCAGCGGGCACGACTTCGACGGCGCACCGGGCGGTGGCGACGACCACCAGTACGCCACCTCCAACGAGGGCACCGAGGCCGACCGCGACCGGCTCATCGCGCTGGTCGAGCTGGCCCGCAACGGCGACGCGGACGCCTTCGGGATGCTCTTCGACCACTACCACGGGTCGGTCTACCGCTTCCTCGTCCACCGGACGCGGTCCACCACGCTGGCCGAGGACCTGACCTCCGAGACCTTCTTCCGCGCGCTGCGCAGCATGAGCGGCTTCCGGTGGCAGGGCAAGGACTTCGGCGCCTGGCTGATGACGATCGCTCGCAACCTCTGCACCGACCACTTCAAGGCGGGCCGCACCCGCCTGGAGATGACCACGGAGGACATGAGCCTCCACGACGACGGCACCGACGGGGGTCCCGAGGACGCCGTCCTGACCAGCCTCACCAACGAGGCCCTGCTCGGGGCGCTCACCGAGCTGCCCGCCGAGCAGCGCGACTGCCTGGTGATGCGTTTCCTCCAGGGGATGAGCATCGCCGAGACGGCGGCCGTGCTCGGTCGCTCCGACGGCGCGGTCAAGCAGCTGCAGCTCCGCGGCGTACGCAACCTCGCCAAGCTCCTGCCCGACGGGATGCGCGGCCAATGAGGGGGCTGGCGATGGGCTGGACCAGTCCAGTTTTTACTACTGGCCAGTACGCCGTAACCACCCGACGCGAGGGCTCGTTGTGCTCAGTGTCCGGCGGGGGCGCCGGAGCCAGTGACCTGACAGGACTTCTGTGATGAGCCCGTACGCGACACGTCGTCGCGCCGAGCAGTTCGCGGCGGTCGTCGATGGGGCGTCGACGCGGGGGGCGTACGACGACCGGTACGACGACCTGTTGCAGCTCGTCGGTGCGTTGCGAGCCGTACCCGAGCCTGTTCCCAGGCCGGAGTTCGTCGCAGCCCTGAGGTCTCGACTGGTGGCCGAGGTCGCGGTGACGCCTGTCGTCGCCGCGGCCGAGGCCGACCGGCTGCGGCTGCGGCCGGACGACCCGGGCCGGGTCCGCAACCCGCGCGAGCGCCGTCTCGCGATCGCGCTCGGCGGCTTCGCGCTCATCGGTGCGACGGCCACGATGGCGGTGGTCGCCCAGACGGCACTGCCGGGCGACACCCTCTACCCGCTCAAGCGCGGCATCGAGAACGCCCACGCCGGCTTCAGCGTCGGCGACGCGGGCAAGGGCTCCACGGTGCTGGCCAGCGCCTCGACCCGACTCGGCGAGATCGAACAGCTGGCCCGCGACGGACGCGGCCAGGACCACCCGGCGGCCGTCTCCGACACGCTCAACGACTTCACCGAGCAGGCGTCCGAGGCCTCCGACCTGCTCCTCGCGTCGTACGCCGACCAGGGCGACCCCGGCGAGGTGACCAAGGTGCACACCTTCACCGCGCAGTCGATGACCTCGCTCGCCGACCTCGACGGCCAGCTCCCCGAGAGCGCCGAGGACGAGTGGGTGCACGCCGTCACCACGCTGATGCGCATCGACGACCAGGCCAAGCTGGCGTGCCCGGCGTGTGCCGGCACCGACCTGACCACGGTCGCGCCGACACTGCCCACGATCGGCACCGGGTTCGGCACCAACGTGCTGCCGGCCGTCAACCTGCCCGACATCGTCCTGCCGACCGGGCTCGTGCTCCCGTCGGTCGACGCGTCCGGCCTGCCCCCGGGCAGCGTGACCAAACCGTCGCCGACCGTGGGCCCGAGCGGCCGTCCCACGGGAGGCGCCACGGCCACGGCGGACCCGACGGGCGTGCCGACCGTCCTGCCCACCGGCGGTCAGCCGACGACGGTGCCCACCTCGGGCGCCACCGGTGCCCTGCCCACCGCCGCGGCCACCACGGCCCTGGCGGTCCTGCCGTCGGTCGACCTCACCCAGCTGATCAACAACCTGACCGGCGGTCCGACGGTCGTCATCGTCCTGCCGTCGGTCGACGTCACCCAGCTGCTCGGCGGCGTCGGCAGCGCCCTGCCCACCGCGGTGACCGACCCTCTCGGCGGGCTGCTCGGCGGCTCCTAGCCGGTCTCGTTGGTCGCGCCCGCGAGCGGGCCCGCTACCTCCAGACCGACTCGCGCTGCATCAGCAGGGAGTAGAGCGTCTGCTGGATGGTCTCGCGGACCTGGTCGGTGAGGTTGAAGACGAGCATCGGGTCCTCGGCGGCGGCGCCGCCGAGCTCGTCGGTGCGGATCGGCTCGCCGAACTCGAGCAGCCACTTCGACGGCAGCGGCACCATGCCCAGCGGGCCGAGCCACGGGAAGAACGGGGTGACCGGGACGTACGGGACGCCGAGCAGCCGGGCCAGCGCCGGGACGTTGCCCACGAGCGGGAAGATCTCCTCGGCGCCGACGACGCTGAGCGGCACGATCGGGACGCCGGTGCGCAGTGCGGCGCCGACGAAGCCGCCGCGGCCGAAGCGCTGGAGCTTGTAACGCTGCTTGAAGGGCTTGCCGATGCCCTTGAATCCCTCCGGCCAGACGCCCACCAGCTCGCCGCGGCTGAGCATCCGCTCGGCGTCCTCGTTGCAGGCCAGGGTCGCGCCGCCGCGACGGGCCATCTGCCCGACGAACGGCATCTTGAAGACCAGGTCGGCGCCGAGCAGCCGCAGGAACCGGCCGGTGTGGTCGTGCACCACGACGGTCGTCATCAACGCATCGACCGGCACGGTCCCGGAGTGGTTGGACACGATCAGCGCGCCGCCCTCGTCGGGGATGTTCTCCACGCCGCGCACCTCGATCCGGAACCACTTCTCCGCGATCGGGCGCAGCAGCGCGAGCGTCAGCTTCTCGGTGACCTCGGGGTCGAAGCCGAACTCGTCGACGTCGTACTCCCCCGTCAGGCGCCGGCGGAGCACGGACAGCACCTCGGCCAGCCGCGGCTCCCAGTCGTCGCCGAACACCTCGTGCGCGGCGGCCTGCAGCATCCCGAGCCAGCCGTCCGGCGAGATCCCGGCGACCGGGCTGCGGTCGGCGGTGGTGGTCGCGGCGCGCGGTGCGGGAGGTACGTCGGCGGGCTCGGCCGACGGGACCGCCTCGGTCGTCACCTGCTCGATCGCGTCCGGGACGGCCCGGGGACGGCTCTGGGCGGCCTTCTTCGCCTTCTTCGGCTTCGCGGCCAGGTTGCGCGAGGCCGACGACGGCTTGGCCCGGCCCGAGCCGCGCCCGGCGCGGCCGCGGGTGCCGATGGGGATGATCTCGGCGTCAGCCACGAGCGGCCTCCGGATCGGGCAGCAGGTCCTGCAGGCCGCTGACGGCCCGCCCCGTCAACGAGCCTGGGATCCGCGACGAGGCGGGCATCGAGGCGGCGAAGTCGGCGAAGGCGGCCTGGGTCGAGTACGTCGGCTCGAAGCCGAGCTCGGTCCGCATCCGCGTGGTGTCGATGCCGCGGCCGAAGGTCAGGAAGCTGAGCTGCTCGGGGGAGAAGTCGGCCAGCCGCATCTGCCGCAGCACCTGCCCGAGCTGGCCGACGGCGAAGCCGGGGAGCGGCAGGGTGGCGCGCTGCAGCCGGCGGACGGCCTGGGACAGCATCAGGATCCCGTCGCCGGCCACGTTGAACGTGCCCTCGACGTCGCTGGTCACGGCCAGCTGGAGCACACGCTCGAGGTCGCTCTCGTGCACGAACTGCATGCGGGCGTCGTACCCGAGGACGGTCGGGATCACCGGCAGACGGAAGTACGACGTCATCGGGCTGACGACGTGCGGGCCGACGACGTTGGCCAGCCGGAGCATCGCGACCCGGACGTCGGGGCGGCGACGGGCGAATCCGCGGACGTAGCCCTCGATCTCGGCGGCGTCCTTGCTGAACCCCGAGCGGGGGTTGCGGCGCGGCTGCATCTCCTCGGTGAACATGGCCGGGTCGCGCGAGCTGGCGCCGTACACCGTCGAGGTCGACTTCACGACGAGGTGCTTGACCGAGGCCGCCTTCTGGCACGCAGCGAGCAGCTGCATGGTGCCGATGACGTTGAGCTCCTTCATCGTCAGCCGGCCGCCGGCGCTGCCGGGCGTGGCGATGACGCTCATGTGGACGACGGTGTCGACGTCCTCCTTCGCGATCACCTTGGCGATCACGGGCGTGCGGATGTCGGCGCGGATGAAGGACATCGCGCCGACGTCGCCACGCGGCGGGACCACGTCCACGCCGATGACGCGGTCGATGCCTTGCGTGGCGGCCAGGACGCGCGCGAAACGTCGGCCGAGGTCTCGCGAGACCCCGGTGACGAGAGCGACCCGGCCCATCCCGGAACTGCCCGTCCGGGGCCTACTTGCCGAGCTTGCGACGCTGGACGCGCGTCTTCTTCAGCAGCTTGCGGTGCTTCTTCTTCGCCATGCGCTTGCGACGCTTCTTGATGACAGAACCCACGTGAGAACCCTTCACCTGCTGGAACGAGCCCCAGGGTTGGTCCGTGGGACCCGGTCAGCCTAGCCGCCGCCGCTGAGCGCCCTTAATCCCCGACCATCGCTGGTCGAGGAGGTCGCGCGGTCGGCGTCAACCGGCGTTGTAGAAGGACTTCCTGAGGTACTCGTTGACGTCGTCCTCGGTCACCCGGAAGGAGCGGCCGACGCGAACGGCGGGCAGCTCGCCGTTGTGGACGAGGCGGTAGACCGTCATCTTCGAGACGCGCATGGTGGCGGCGACCTCGGCGACGGTCAGGAACTTCACTTCGGAGATGTCTCCGGACAAGTTCTGGGGCATGGCGGGCACCGATCTCTCTGGCGGCGACGCCACCGGCTTCCCCACCGGTGACCACGTCCCGCGCACCGGTGAACATAGCGCCTTCTGTGACTCGTGGGGAAGGGTTCTATTAGAGAAACCTGAGAGACGCGGCGTGTCGGCTTGCATTGTCTTGACCAGTGGCACTCGGGTCACACCGCTGTCATTCGCCGGCCCGGTGTCAGAGGTCGGGGACCAGCCCGTGCGCGGGGAACACCTCGGTCCTCGTCTGGAGGATCGCGCGGTCCAGCCAGGCGTCCGGGTCGTAGCCCTCCGACCAGTCCCGCCAGGCCGGTGTGCGGCCGTCGCCCATCCGGTACGGCGCCTCCCGGCCCAGCGTCGTCCGCACGTGCTCGCGCCAGGAAGCGGGGGTCTCGGTGGCCGGGTCCACCGGGTGCCCGGACAGGATCGCCAGCAGGTGTGTCCAGGCGCGGGGCACCACCTCGACGAGCGCGTATCCTCCCCCGCCGGTCGCCACCCACCGGCCGTCGCAGACCTCGTGCGCGAGGTCGTGGAGGGCGAGGTACGACGCGCGCTGGCCGTCCACGGACAGCATCAGGTGGGCGAGCGGGTCCTCCATGTGGGAGTCGCAGCCGTGCTGGGTGACGAGGACCTCCGGCGCGAACGCCCGGACCAGCGGTGGCACGACCGCGTGGAAGGCGCGCAGCCAGCCGGCGTCCGCGGTGCCCGGCGGGAGCGCGACGTTCACCGCCGTACCCTCCGCACCCGGACCCCCGGAGTCGGTCGGGAAGCCGGTGCCGGGGAAGAGCATCTGACCCGTCTCGTGCAAGGAGATCGTCAGCACGCGCGGGTCGTCGTAGAAGATCGCCTCCACGCCGTCGCCGTGGTGCACGTCCACATCGACGTAGGCGACCTTCTGCACGCCCTGGTCGAGCAGCCACTGGATGCCGACGGCGACGTCGTTGTAGACGCAGAAGCCGCTCGAGCGGTCGCGCATGGCGTGGTGCAGGCCACCGGCGATGTTCGCGCTGTGCAGGCTGTCCCCGGAATGGACCTGGCGGAAGGCCTCGAGGCTCGCGCCGACGACGTGTGCCGCCGCCTGGTGCATGTCGGCGAACACCGGGTTGTCGTCGGTGCCGAGGCCGTGGTCGTCGACGCCGATGGACGACGGGTCCTTGCCCGCGCGGGTGACCGCGTCGATGAGCTCGTCGCTGTGCACGGTGGCGATCTGCGACTCCGTGGCGAACGGCGCCGGCACCATCGTCAGCCGGTCGAGCACTCCGAGCTCGCGCGCCAGCCGGATGGTGAGGTCGACCCGGACCGGGGACATGGGGTGCGAGGGTCCGAAGTCGTAGGCCGTGAGCGAGGAGTCGAACACCACGCTCGAGGGGCCGGAGCACTCCATCTCCCGAACGTACCGCGTGGACGACATACTCGGCTGGTGCGCGCCGCCCGCTTGGCCATCCTGGCTCTCGTCGCTGCCGTGCTCGTCCCCCTGCCCCGGGCGGAGGCGGGGGTCGTCCCGGCCGACCGGCCGGTGGTCGTCCGGATCTCGGTGATGTCGCAGAACATCTTCTACGGCGGCGACGACTTCGACCTGAGCACCAGCGACTGGTGCCCGAAGGCCAACCGATGTCCGCAGGCGCTCCACCGGCTGGCGCGGATCATCAGGTCGGCGGGCGCCGACGTGGTCGGCGTGCAGGAGGCGGAGCGCAACACCCGCCGGCTGGCGGAGCTGCTCGGCTGGTACGCCGACCCGCGCGCCCACGTGATCTCGCGCTTCCCGATCCTCGATCCGGGAGCGGTCGGCGGCCTCTACACCTTCGTGATGCCGGTGCCGGGGCACGTCGTGGCGGTGGCCAACGTCCACCTGCCGTCGACGCCGTACGGGCCGTACCAGGTCAGGAAGGGCTGGCCGCGCGCCGACGTCCTGCGCCTCGAGCGCGACCTGCGTCTCGCGGCCCTCGACGACGTCCTGCGCGTCCTGCCCGCGCTGGCCCGCGGCGGCACCCCGGTGTTCCTCACCGGCGACTTCAACAGCCCGTCGTACCTCGACTGGACGCCGGCCGTGGCCGCGGCCCGCGAGGACGTGCCGTACGCCGTCTCGTGGCCGGCCAGCCGGGCCCTGGCCGACGCCGGTTTCGGTGACTCCTACCGCGACGCCCACCCCGACCCGGTCGCCGACCCCGGGTACACGTGGTCGCCGGGCGGCCCCGAGACCCGTCCGCACGACTTCCCCGACCGGATCGACTGGGTGCTGCACGCCGGCCCCGCGACCACGGTCGACAGCCGGTTGGTCGGCGAGCGCGGCAACCCGCAGGTCGACCTCGCCGTCGCACCGCCGTACCCCACCGACCACCGCGGGGTCGTCTCGACGTTCGACGTCCAGGCTCCGACCCTCCGACCTCTTGCGTCGCCGGCCGAGCGCCGGTTGACCGTCGGCCCGGGGACCCTGCAGGTCACCTACTCGGGACTGGGCGACCCCGACGAGAACATCGCCTTCCAGCGGCGTCCCGGTGCCCCGCTGCTGAACGCCCGGTCGACGGAGGGCGACGCTGCGGGCGTGCTGCGGATCTCCCAGGGCGGACTGGGGCCCGGTCGCTACGACGTGGTGCTGTCCGGCGGCGACCGGGTCAGGTACCGGACGCCGGTCCGGGTCTACCCACGCGGCGCCGGCGCCGTCCTGCACACGGACCACGCGACGTACGGCGTCGGCGACGCCATCCGCGTGCGCTTCGACGGGGCGCCGGCCACGCAGCTGGACTGGGTCGGCCTGATGAGGTGCGCGAAGGTGTGCCCGGGTCCGGGGTCCTACCTGGCCTACCGCTACACGCGGGCGCGGGTCGTCGGGTCGGTGCGCTTCAGTGACGACACGTACCTCGGCGAGGGTTCACAGCCGTGGCCGCTGGAGCCGGGGAGGTACGTCGCGCGGCTGATGGACGACGACAGCTACCACGTGATCGGGAAGTCCCGGATCTTCACCGTGCGCTGAGGTAGTGCCGCACGACGCCGTGATGGTCGAGCACCCACAGCTCGGCCGGTGGCGCGGAGTCGACCGGCGGGAACGTCACCATGACGAGGCCGCCGCCGGGCGTGTAGTCGCTGCCCGTGACCGAGGAAGGCTTGGGGACCGGTCCGCCCTCCCGGACGTAGGACGTGCCGTCGCGGGTCAGCTCGGGCGGCGCCTCCGACGGCCAGAGCCGCCACTCGCCGCCCTCGTCGTGGACGCGGTCGAGCGCCATGCCGGCCGGGACGACGAGGCAGGCGACGACCACGACGCGGGCCAGCCAGGCGACGACCGTGCGGGAGGTACGGCCGGGACCGTCTCCCTGTGCCGGGCCGACGTGGTCCCTGACGAGCGTGCGCAGCGCCTCGGCCTCGTCGGCCGAGCCGGTCGCGCGCACGGGGAGGACGAGGGTGTGGCCGGCCGCGGTGCCGCTCGTGGCGAGCACGACGGCGTCCCCGGTGTCGCTCCAGGACGGGAAGGTCGACCACTGGCGGCTGCTGCTGTACCGGGCGCTCGAGACGTGGATCCCGCTCTCGTCGAGGGTGACCTCGCACGGCTCGGCCAGCGTCGGGTTGGCCGTGAGGACGGCGGCCCACCGGCGCCGCATCAGCGGGGCGGTGACGCCGAAGAAGACCAGCGCGAGCCCCAGGACGATGGCCGCCAGACCGGTCACCACGCCGTACGGACTCGTGAGGCTGATGGCTCCCAGGAGGGCGAGGACGGCGCCGAGCACCGCCCGGGCGCCCACCCCGCCGACCTCCCGGTTCCGGGCCAGGGCGGCGTCGGCCAGCTCGTTCGCGCGGGGCGTCCACGAGAGCGTCACGGTGGTCGGTTCCGAGATCACGCGGACAGTGTGCAGGCGCAGTAGCCTGGGCGCGTGCAAACGACGCGAAAGAACCTCTGGTGGCCCGCCTCCTAGGCGGACCACCCTCGTTGACGCACACTCAACCCACGGCCGCCTCCGGGCGGCCGTCGTGCATTTCCTGGCGCGAGCCCTCGGAGGCCTCATCTCCAGGAGCACCCGATGAACCGCCACCTCTCCCTCGTCACCCCGTCCGGCCGGCTGACGCTCGGCAACCACCTCGGCGCGTTCCGCGGCATGGTCGCCGCTTCGCGGAGCGGGGTCGACTGCTTCTACGGCGTCTCGGACCTGCACGCCATGACCACCACCCACGACCCGCGGGTGCTGCGCGACACGATCGCGGAGGTGACCACGCTCTTCCTGGCCGTCGGGCTGGACCCCGAGCGCGCGGTGCTCTTCCGGCAGTCGGCGGTGCCCTCCCACCGCGAGCTGACGTACCTGCTGGAGTGCACGGCGTACACCGGTGAGCTCGGCCGGATGATCCAGTTCAAGGAGAAGGGCCGCGACAACCCGTCCACCCGCGTCTCCCTGTTCACCTATCCGGTGCTGATGGCGGCCGACATCCTGCTCTACCGGCCGACACACGTGCCGGTCGGCGACGACCAGCGCCAGCACGTCGAGCTGACCCGCGACCTCGCGGTGCGGTTCAACAACACCTACGGTGCGGTGTTCACGGTCCCCGAGATCACCACCCCGCCCGCCGGCGCGCGGGTGATGGACCTCCAGGACCCGACGCGGAAGATGAGCAAGTCGGCCGGACCCGGTGCCGACGGCGGCGTGATCCGGCTGCTCGACGGGCCGGACGTCATCCGCCGGAAGGTGGCGCGGGCCGTGACCGACTCGGAGACCGGCCCGGGCGCCGTACGGTCGTCGCCGGACAAGCCGGGTGTCTCGAACCTGCTCGACATCCTCGTGGCGTGCGGCGGCTCTGCCTCCGGGATCACCACGTACGGCGCGCTCAAGGCCGCGGTGACCGACGCGGTCGTGGCCGAGCTGGAGCCGGTGCAGAGGAGGTACGCCGACCTGGCGGCCGATCCGGCGTACGTCGCGTCGGTCTTCGAGGAGGGTTCTGCGCGGTGCCGGTCGGTGACGGCGCCCGTTCTCGCCGCTGCCGAAGCGGCGATGGGGCTGCGATGATCCGACGATGGACGCCAGGGACCGGCTGAACCAGATGATCGTCGGCCATCGGGTCGCGGCGGCGATCGCGGCGGCGGTCGAGGTCGGACTGGTCGAAGCATTGGCCCCCGGTCCCCTCTCCGCCTTGGGCGTGGCGACCGCAGCTGGGCACGCACCCCGACACCACGCGCCGGGTGCTGCACGCGCTGGCCACGGCCGGTGTGCTCGAGGAGAGCGGCGGGACGTTCGCGCTCACGGATGTCGGCCTGCTGCTCCGGCCTGGCGTCCCAGGCTCGTTGGCGCACCAGGCGCTGATCCAGGCCGACCCTGCGGTGTGGGACGCGTGGGGCAACCTCGCGCACACCGTCCGCACCGGCGAGACCGCGTTCTCCGCCTTGCACGGCACGGACGTGTGGGAGCACCGCGCCGAGCACCCCGACCGCGGCGCGAGCTTCGACGCGTTCATGACCTCCTTCAGCACGATGGTCGGCGGCGCCGTCGCGGCGTCGTACGACTTCTCGGAACGTCAGCATGTGGTCGACGTCGGCGGTGGGCAGGGTGCGCTGCTCGCGGCTGTCCTGCGGACGCAACCGCACCTCGTGGGGACGGTCTTCGACCAGCCCCACGTGGTGGCTTCCGCCGGGCCGACCGACCTCGCGGACCGCTGGTCGACCGTGGGCGGCTCGTTCTTCGAATCCGTGCCGCCCGCCGACTGCTACCTGCTCAAGTGGATCCTCCACGACTGGTCGGACGAGGAGGTCGTGAGGATCCTGAGCCGGTGCCGGGAGTCCCTCGAGCCCGGCGGCGTCGTGCTCGTCGTCGAGCTGCTCCTCGACCGCCCCGGCCACGAGACCTTCACCGCCTGGATGGACATGCAGATGCTGGTCGTCGCCGGTGGCCGCGAGCGCACCCGGGCCGAGTACGACGCGTTGTTCTCCGCCGCCGGCCTCCGTCTCACCCGCGTCCTGGACACCGGCACCCCGTTCGTGGTGCTGGAGGGGCGTGATACCCGGTCCACCGGGTATTCCGGACGTTCGTGACGGTTGCAACCCCCTCGAAGCGGCAGGAAACCCCTCGAAGTCAGCTGGCCTCGAGCTCCCCGAACCCCGCCTCGACCATCTCGCGTACGGCGGCCACGGCCCGCGCCGCGTCGGCCCCGACCGCCGAGACGGTGATCTCGACGCCCTGGCCGGCCCCGAGCGTCATCAGCTCCAGGGACGATGAGGCGTCCGCGCGCCGGCCACCGGACTCCACGGCCACCTCGGCGGACAAGCCACCGACCGCCGTCGCGATCTGGGCCGCGGGCCGGGCGTGCAGGCCCTGCGGGTTCACCAGCGTCAGCCGAGCCGAAGCGTCCGACTCCCCGGCCGACGCCGGCGACGAGGACGCTGACGGCGGTGCGTGCTCGGCCAGGCTGGTCACCTTCGGCACCAGCGCCGCCTCGGCCTCGCGGGCGACGGTGTCGAGGTCCGCGCCCCCCGCGGCCCGGACCACGGCCGCGACCAGGCCCTCCACGAGGGGCGCGGCGCTGAGGCGGACCGGACAGGACAGCGGCCCGAGCTCCAACGCGAGCTCGGCGCTGAGCACGGCGGAGCCGAGGTCCATGAGGACGAGCACGCCGTCGGGCGAGGACGCCTTGTCGAGCGCCCGACGTACCTCGGTCGCGTCGGTCCCGAACCCGCCCGCGGCCCCCGCAGCGACGGCGATCACCGGACCGGACCCGTGCACCATCTCCTCGGCCAGCGCCACCGTGGCCTCGGCCAGGGCAGGGCTGTGCGAGACCACCACGATCCCGATCATGAGAGCGCGCCCGCCAGGGCGGCCATCAGCAGGGCGGAAGACGCTGCACCGGGGTCGAGGTGGCCGACGCTGCGCTCGCCGAGGTACGACGCCCGCCCCTTGAGAGCCTGCATCGGCTCGGTCGCGTCGCGGCCGGCCGCCGCCGCGTCGGCCGCGGCACGGGCCGCGTCCGCGACCGAGGCTCCGGACTCCAAGGACGCCTGGAACGCGGCCAGCGCGGGCGCCAGCGCGTCGTACATCGTCTTGTCGCCGATCTCGGCCTTGCCGCGCGCCACGATCCCCTCGAGCCCGGCCCGGAGCGAGGCCAGCAGAGCCGGCCCGTCCAGTGACGGGGCGTCCCCACAAGCCGTGGCCATCCGGAGGAAGAACGTGCCGTACAGCGGGCCGCTCGCGCCGCCGACCGAGGTCACCAGCGTCATCCCCACCTTCTTGAGCAGGTCGCCGGTCGCCTCAGGAGGGGAGGAGACCGCCGCCATCACCGCGTCCATGCCTCGGATCAGGTTGGCCCCGTGGTCCGCGTCCCCGATCGCCGAGTCGAGCTCGGTGAGGTAGGCCCCGTGCTCGTGCACGGCGTCGCGGAACGCGGACAGCCAGCCGACCAGGACGTCGACGGTGACGGCTTCGACCACGCTCAGACTCCCCATCGCAGGCCTGCGGTCTCCACGGGAGCATCCCACAGGCGGATGAGCTCGTCGTCGGCCTTGAGCACGGTCACGGACGCGCCGGCCATGTCGAGGGAGGTGATGTAGTTGCCGACCAGGGTCCGCGCCACCTGGACGCCGGCCTTCTCGAGGAGGGTCGCGACCTCGCCGTACAGCAGGTACAGCTCGATCAGCGGCGTGCCGCCCATGCCGTTGAGCATCACGATGCCCGGGCCGCCGGTGAAGTCGAGGTCGGCGAGGACCGGTTCGACGAGCATCTCGGCGATCTCAGCGGCACCCGCGAGCGGTACGCGACGGCGGCCAGGTTCGCCGTGGATGCCGACGCCCATCTCCATCTCGTCCTCGGGCAGGTCGAAGGTGGGCTTGCCCGCGGACGGCACCGTGCAGCTGGTCAGGGCCATGCCCATCGAGCGGCCCTGTCCGTTGACGCGCTTGGCCAGCTCGAGGATCGCGTCGAGGTCGCGGCCCTCCTCGGCCGCCGCGCCGACGATCTTCTCGAGCAGCACCGTGACGCCGACGCCGCGACGACCGGCCGTCCAGGTCGAGTCCTGCACGGCGACGTCGTCGTCGGTGACGACCGTCTCGACGCGTACGCCGGAGTCGGCGGCCGCCATCTCGCCGGCCATCTCGAAGTTCATCACGTCGCCGGTGTAGTTCTTCACGATGTGCAGCACGCCGGCTCCGCGGTCGACGACCGAGGTGGCCTCCTGCATCTGGTCCGGCGTCGGCGAGGTGAACACCTCACCGCAGCAGGCGGCGTCGAGCATGCCCGGGCCGACGAACCCGCCGTGGAGCGGCTCGTGGCCGGACCCGCCGCCCGAGATCAGCCCGACCTTGCCGTCGGCCTTGGGGCGCGCGCGGTAGATGACGCGGTGCTGGTGGTCGACCCGGAGCTCCGGGTGCGCCGCGTCGATGCCCTTGAGGGCGTCGGACAGCACGTTCTCCGGGCTGTTGATGAGCTTCTTCATGATCAGACCTCCGCAGGGACGGCGGCGGCAGGGGCGGGCACGTGCTCGGTGAGCGTGCTTTCGTCCTGGGCCGTGTGGGCAATGAAACCGAACGCGAGAGCCGCGCCGACACCCGCGAGGAGCTCGGCGATCACGTACACCGGCCACTGCTCCCACGACACCGAGCCGCCCATCAGCTGCTGGACGAGCATCGGGCCGGTGGTGCGCGCCGGGTTGATCGAGGCGCCGGTGGTCGGCGCGACGGGGATGATCGCGGCGAAGACGACCATGCCGATGGCCAGGCCCGCCCAGCCGGGCGCCGCCTTGCGGTAGATCACGCCGAAGACCGCGAACACCAGCAGGAACGTGCCCACGAACTCGGCGAAGAAGGCCTGGTACCACGGGATCGCGTCGCCGTACGACGCGACGCCGAGGCCGATGTCGCTGGCGGCCTTGCCGAGCACCCCCACGATCGTGAACGCACCGGCGATGGCGCCGGCCACCTGCGCCGCGACGTACGCCGGGACCTCCGACCACGGGAACTTGCCGGTGGCCGCCAGCCCGAAGGTGACCGCCGGGTTGATGTGGTTGCCGCCGATGTAGCCGAAGACGTAGACCGTCACGATCACGATCGAGGCGAAGGCCAGCGAGATGATCCCGAGGTCCGATCCGCTGAACGTCGACCCGTTGGCCTCGTTGACCATGAGCAGTGCCGGGACCGAGCCGACGCCTACGAACACCAGGAAAGCGGTGCCGAGGAACTCGGCTGCGAGCTTCTGCCACCGCGTGTTTTCATCCATGCCAGTTACCTTCCGTGTGATGCGAAGCACATTCGACAATGTCGAATGATGATCAGAAAATGGGTGGTACGTCAAGGGATGCGTGAAAGTTGCTCGGGTCGTGGCATGCTCGGCCCCGTGATCCAGGCGATCGACCGTGCCGCGCGAGTGCTGGCCGCACTCCAGGGCTCGCGGCACCTCGGCATCACCGAGCTCGGCGCGATCCTGGAGCTACCGCCGTCGACCGTGCACGGCATCGTCGCGTCGCTGCGGGACCACGGGCTCGTGGTCAAGGAGCCGCACGGCCAGCGGTACATGCTCGGCCCGACGCTGCTCCAGCTCTCCAACGTCTACCTCGACACCCTCGACGTGCGTGCCCGGGCGATGCGCTGGACCGGCGACCTCAGCGAACGCACCGGCCTGTCCGTCCGGCTCGGCGTCGAGTTCTTCGACCAGGTCATCGTGATCCACCACGAGCCCCGCCCGGACGGCACCCGCCAGATGCCGGAGACGGGCCTGACGATCCCGTCCCACGCATCAGCACTGGGCAAGGTGCTACTGGCCTACCGGCCCGAGCTTCTCCAGTCCCTGCTGGCGAAAGTCCCCCTCCGCAGCCTCACCGGCGAGACCCTCGTGGAGCCCGGGCTGCTGGAGAAGGCGCTCGCCGAGGTGGTCGAGAGGGGGTACGCCGTCGAGGACGAGGAGGCGGTCCTCGGCGAGGCCTCGGTCGCCGTGCCCGTGGCCGACCGGGACGGCGAAGCGGTCGCCGCGATCGCCGTCGTCCTGCCCGCCAGCCAGCAACCGCTGGCCGACTCGGCGATGACGCTGCTGCGCGAGGCCGCCCGCAACGTCTCCCGCGAGCTCGGCTCCCCCTCGTGGCCCCCGGCCGTCGCCCGACCCGACGAGTGAGGCCGTCGACTGAGCCCGACGACGAGCCCGGCTGGCTGACGACAACCAACCGCTCGCCGGCGCAGTCCCAGGTGCATGTGGTGGCTGCTGCTCCTTCTCGGGTGGGCCACTCCCCACCAGCCCGTCGAGCACACGCACTGGGACGTGATCGACCACGCCCTGGTCGACGTGGACGGCGACGGCGTACCGGAGAAGGTCATCGTCCGCGAGACCCTCCGCGGCCACGACATGCCCGAGGTCGCGGTCCACTACGCGGACGGACGCGTCGAGGTGAGCTCTGTCGAGGGCAAGTTCCGGGTGGACTGGATCGAGCCGTACGACGTCGACGACCGTCCCGGCCAGGAGCTCCTCGTCCACGACATCCTCGACTACTCGGTCTCCGTGCGGACCTATCGCGACGGCGTCTGGGAGCCGGTTCCGACCGAGCGACCGCTCCAGCTGCGCACGAGCCTCGGACCGGGCGGGCACGGCTTCGGTGTGCTCACCGGCGGCCCCCGGATCGTGAGCTACCGGTCGGTCAGGCCCTTCGACGTCGGCTACGACTACGCCTTCCCGCCGTCGGACGTGTACGCCGTCGACGTCTACGAGTGGCGGTACGCCGACGGTCGGCTCGCGCCGCACTCCCTGGGCAGGCAGTGCGTGCGCGCCGAGGACGCCGGGCGCGTCTTCCCGTGCGCGTTCGACTGACGACCGGGTCAGGCGGGCAGCAAGGGGTGGATCGCGACCTCACCCGCCAGGTGGTCACCCGCGCCGGCGAACGCGGCCTCGACGGCGGGGCCGGCAAGGTGTGCGTCCAAGGCGGCCTGGTCCCGCCACCGCTCGACGGTCACGAACGTGCCGGGGGCCCCGCCGGACTCGAACAGGTCGTAGGCGACGCACCCGTCCTCGGCCCGGGTTGCGGTCGCCAGCGTGGTCAGCACCTCGCGGATCCCGTCCTCGGATCCGGCCTTGGCGGGGATGGTGGCCACTACCTGGAGCTCTGACATGTCGCGCCTCTCGTCGGTTCCGGCCAACCTACGGCGCGACCCGGCGGCCCCGGCCCCTCCGAGAGGGTGGGCGCTCAGCTGCCTTCGGCGAGCGACCGCGACCGGTCCCGTGCGGCCTCCATGGCGGCCAGGAACGCCGCCCGCACCTTGTGCGTCTCGAGCTCGCGCAGGGCGGCGGCCGTGGTGCCGCCCGGTGAGGTGACCTGCTCCCGCAGCACGACCGGGTGGGTGCCGGTCTCGCGGAGCATCTTGGCCGAGCCGACGAGGGTCTGGACGACGAGCTCGGTGGCCGTCGTACGAGGCAGCCCGAGGTGCACGCCGGCCTCGATCATCGACTCCACGACGAAGAAGATGTACGCCGGCCCGGAGCCGCTGATCGCCGTGACGGCGTCCATCTGGCGCTCCGGCACGCGCAGCACGCGGCCGGTCGATCCCATCAGCTCCTCGGCCTCGGCGAGGTGGTGGTCGTCGCAGTGCGAGCCCGGAGAGATCGCGGCCATGCCCTCGTCGACGAGGGCCGGTGTGTTCGGCATGACCCGGACCACGGCGACGCCGGCAGGGACGTGCGACTCGATGAACGCGGTCGTGATCCCGGCCGCGAGCGAGACGATCAGCTGGCCCGTGCGGAGCTCCGGGGCGATCTCGTCCAGGAGGTCGCCCATGTCCTGCGGCTTCACGACGAGGGCGAGGGTGTCGGCCTTGCGCGTCGCCTCGACGTTGGAGACGACCAGGACGCCGTACCGCTCCTCGAGCTCGCGAGCGCGCTCCGGTCGCTTCTCCCCGACGAGGAGGTCGTCGACGCGGCGACCCGCGCGGACCAGGCCGGAGAGCAGGGTCTCTCCCATCACACCGGCGCCGAGGATGGCGGTCTGGGCCATGACGACCGTGCCCTTCCGTTTGGCCTTTATTTCTTGGAGATGAGGGACTTCACGAAGAATGACAGGTTCTGCGGTCGCTCCGCGAGACGTCTCATCAGGTACCCGTACCACTCCTGGCCGTAGGGCACGTAGACCCGCATCGTCTCGCCGGACTTCGCGAGCCGGCGCTGCTCGTCGGGCCGGATGCCGTACAGCATCTGGAACTCGTACGATCCCTGCTCGCGTCCGTACCGGCTGGCGAGCGTGCCGGCGATCTCGACGATGCGCGGGTCGTGGCTGGCGATCATCGGGTACCCCTGGCCGGCCAGCAGCACCTTGAGGCAGCGCACGTAGGAGCGGTCGACGTCGAGCCGGCTCTGGTAGGCGACCTCCTCCGGCTCGTTGTAGGCGCCCTTGCAGAGCCGCACCCGTGAGCCCTCGTAGGCGAGCGCCCGGCAGTCGGCCTCGGTCCGGTGCAGGTAGGCCTGCAGAACCGCGCCGGTCTCCGGGAAGTCCTTGCGCAGCTCGCGCAGGATCGTCAGCGTCGAGTCGGTGGTGGTGTGGTCCTCCATGTCCAGCGTCATCGTCGTACCGGCGTTGCGGGCGGCGCGGCAGATGGTCCGGGCGTTCTCGAGCGCGGTCTTGTGGCCGACGTCCGGGAGGGCCTGGCCGATCGCGGAGAGCTTGACCGACACCTCGGCGCTCCGGCTCAGTCCCTGGGCGGAGAGCTCCTTGAGGAGCTCGACGTAGGCCGCCACCGTCGCCTCGGCCTGCTCCACGTCGAGGGTGTCCTCGCCGAGGAAGTCGAGGGTCGCCTTGAGGTGGTCGTCGACCAGCCCGCGGGTGGCTTCGACGGCCGTCGCGGTGGTCTCGCCGGGCACGTAGCCCTTCACGATGCCGGCCGAGACCGGCATGGTGCTGACGAGCCGCTTCACCTGGTTGCTGCGGGAGAGCAGGAGCAGCGGTTCGCGCAGGATCGCCATGTGGTCAGGCTAATCCTTGGGCTGGTGGTCGGGTCACGGAGTACGCCGTCGGAGGGTGGCCGCGCCCAGGCCCAGCGCCGCGACCGCGAACGCCGCCACCACGCCGATGTCCCGCCACACGTCGCCCGTGGCGCTGGTGACGGTGAGGCTCTGCATCGCGTCCGTGGCGTAGGACAGGGGAAGCACGTCGCTCACCTTCTCCAGGGCCGTCGGCAGCTGGTCGCGGGCCACGAACAGCCCGCACAGCAGGATCTGCGGGATCACGAACGCCGGCATGAACTGCACCGCCTGGAACTCCGTCGTCGCGAAGGCACTGACGAACAGCCCGAGCGCGCTGCCCAGGACGGCGTCGGCGATCGCCACGACGGTGAGCAGCCAGACGGGTCCCTGGACGTCGAGGTCGAGAAGGCCCACGGACAGCAGGACCGCCAGCGCCGACTGCACCGCAGCGACGACGCCGAACGCCAGGGCGTAGCCGACCAGGAAGTCCAGCTTGCCCATCGGCATCGCGAGGAGTCGCTCGAGCGTGCCGGAGCTGCGCTCGCGGAGCGTGGTCACGCTCGTCACCAGGAACATGATGATGAACGGGAAGAGCGCCAGGAGTCCGGGTCCGAGCCGGTCGAAGACGGCTCCGCTGTCCTGGAACATCCACCACAGCAAGGTGATCAGCAGGCACGGAAGGGCGAGCAGCATCGCCGCGGTCCGGTGGTCGCGGCGGATCTGGGTGAGCACGCGCGTCGCGACGGCGTACGTGATGCGCGGCGTCATTGTGGGTCCCCGCGGAGCGTGAGCCGGAGGAGCGAAGCGGGGGAGGCGAGCGGTCTCGGGGCATTTCATGCGGCGTCTCCGGTCTCTTCGACGAGAGCCAGGAACGCGCTCTCGATGTCGTCGGTCCGGGTCTTCTCCCTGATGCGGTCGGGGGTGTCGTCGGCGATGATCCGCCCGTCCCTCATGAGGAGGAGGCGGTCGCACCGGTCGGCCTCGTCCATCACGTGGCTGCTGACGAAGACGGCCGCGCCGCGGTCGGCGATCTCGTGGAAGAGCTTCCAGAGATCGCGTCGAAGGACGGGGTCCAGGCCGACGGTGGGCTCGTCGAGGACGAGCAGGTCGGGGTCGCCGAGGAGGGCGACCGCGAGGCTGGCCCGGGATCGTTGGCCGCCGCTGAGGTGTCCGACGACCGCGTCCGCGTGGCTGCGCAGGTCGACGGCGTCGATCGCCTCGTCCACCTTGTCCCTGCCGATGCCGAGGACCTGGGCGAAGAAGGTGAGGTTCTCGGTGACGCTCAGGTCGTCGTAGACGCTGGCGGCCTGGGTGACGTACCCGATCCGGTGCCGCAGCGCCTTCGCGCCGGCCTCCTCGCCGAAGGCCTGCACGCTGCCGCTCGTCAGCTGCTGGACGCCGACCAGCGAGCGCATCAGCGTCGACTTGCCGCACCCGCTCGGGCCGAGCAGGCCGGTGACGCTGCCCTCCTCGATCGTGAACCCGATCCCCCTGAGGACGTCGCGCCCCCCGCGTCGGACGACGAGGTCCTTGACCTCGACCGCGTTTTTCATCATGTGATGAATTATGGATCGCCGCATGTCCCGTCGTCAACTCATCCACAGGGCTGGGGGTGGGCGTTCCGGAGATCGCGATTTCGGGCTAGCGTCCGACTGGACGGCTGCCTGTACTCGGGAGGGTCCTCGTCGTGAAGCGCCTCATCGCCACGCTCGCGTGCTGCGGCCTGCTCTCGTTGTCCGCCTGCTCGGACGACTCCTCGTCCTCCGCGGATCCGCCAACGCCCACGACGTCTGCGCCGTCGGACCCCACTTCGTCGCCGACGGAGGAGGCGGAGAGTCCGGAGGACTTCGTACGGCGGTGGGTGGACGTCGACCGGCGAGATGCAGAACTCGGGAGACACCACAGAGTACTTGGCACATCTCGCAAGGACTGCCGTCCATGCAAGGACGTGGCGGATCAGGTCGACGGGATACTACGCAGGCAGGCGGCTACGTGAAGACCGATGGTCTGGTCGATCTATGCGTCAAGGTCTCCGAGCCTGGCACCAAGGACCGCATGATGAGTCGACTATCAAGGTCACGTCGGCGCCGACCGAGTACATGGAGATCAGCGGGCGGAGACGTTCAGCGGCTTGACCGGGCGGTAGCGTGCAGCGACATTGATGACCTATCGAGCTCCGTTGGCACGTCGTGGACATGTTGTCGATCTGGAGCAGCATCGCGCAATGAAGCGCGCTGGCTGTCGGCCATGCTCCTTGTGATTCGCTCTCTGATTGTGTCAGCCGCGTGCCGCATGCGCGGACGAGGTCGCCGCCTGCCCGGACGGCTGTCGACTTGGACGACAGCCCATCAGTTCTGCCACTACAGCGGCGGAGCAGTTCCACGTCATGGTCAACGGGCATGAGGAAGGCGATCAGCTATTCACTCCAACCGATGTGCGTCGAGACCCAGATCGCCGAGCCGAGCTGCATCAACCAGCAACGCTGCGAGGAGCCGCCGGACACCTGGAAGTTCGAGGTCTTCCGTACCTCGCCGGGAAACCCCAACGAACCCTGGGGCACGGTCTGCCTGGACATCGACACCGCCGGGCACTTCGACGTCATCACGCCGGGCCGGGTCTTCAAGGAGATGAAGACGCTCGCCTGGCCGACGGCCGAGCTGGTCATCCAGCCACCCGACGGGCGGACTTTGGTGAACCTGGAGACCAACTTCATGACGACGACCACCGAGGCGACCACCAAGACCGTTCCACTGCTCGGGCACAGCGTGGACATCGAGGCGACTCCGGTGGGCTACACGTGGCACTTCGGCGACGGGACGGACCAGACCGGGAGCGACCCGGGAGCGGCGTACCCGGACCTGCGCATCACCCACGTCTACGAGGAGGCCGGGGTGACGGTGAGCCCGAGCGTGGACGTCACGTACCACGGCCGCTTCCGGGTGGACGGCGGCGCGTGGACCGACATCCCCGAGGAGCTGACGCTGGTGGGGACGCCGGTCGACCTCCAGGTGCTGACCGCCACGCCCCATCTCGTGGGGTGAAAGGGATGTCGGCCCGAGGCACCTCGGCTAGCGCCGTGGGTGTGAGCTAGCACCCGTGTGCTTTCGCGGTTGATTCCCGGCACCAGGTGCCGACGATCAACCACACAACCGAGCCCGGACGCGGAGTCGTGTGCCCCACGGCGCGCTATGGCGCGTCCTCAGGCACACGACCCGCAGGACAGTCCGGAGATCCCACACCCGAGCCGGATCAGGGCAGGGCGCCGGTCAGGTAGCGCTGGATGGTCGGCGCGAAGGTCGCGATGACCTGGTCGCGGGGCATGGAGGCGAGGGGTTCGACGGCCAGCACGTACCTCATCAGGATGAGCCCGATGACCTGCGATGCCACGAGGGGCATCCGTTCGGCGGCCCGGTCGACGCCGAGGGCGACTCCGATGGGCTGGATGACCACGGGGAGCAGGCCCTTGCTGACCAGCCGGTTCGCCGACGGGTCGAGCATGCCGCGGGCGAACGACAGGAGGGAGGGACGGATGTCGGGGTCGTCCCAGACGGACAGGAAGACGCCGAGGAACCGCTCCGCCGCCTCCTCGACCGGACCGGCGATGGCGGGCCCGATCAGCACCCGCGGGTCGACGGGGAGCTCGAGGGCGGCGAGGAACAGCTCGTCCTTGGTCCCGAAGTAGTGGTGCACGAGGGCCGCGTCGACGCCGGCGGCCGCGGCGATCGCGCGGATCGACGTACCGGCGTAGCCATGAGCGGCGAACGCCGACCGGGCCGCGCCGAGGATCGCCGACCGGGTGTCCGGGGAGCCACGCCGACGGCCTCGGGGCGACGAGGCCCGGTCAGCCATGCGAGGAGGCGACGACGAAGTGCTCGCGGGCGAACTCCAGGGACTCGACGAGGTCGCGCTCGCGCTCCTCGCGGGAGGAGGACTTGCGGGTGTTGATCTCCAGGACGATGTGCCCGTCGTACCCCGTCCGGGCGAGGTGGCCGAGGAACGGGGCGGCCCGCATGATGCCGTGCCCCGGCACGAGGTGCTCGTCCTTGGCCGACCCGGACCCGTCGGTCAGGTGCACGTGCTTGAGTCGCGTGCCCATCCGCGACGCCATCTCGACGACGTCCGAGCGCGCGATGGCGGCGTGGGAGAGGTCGATGGTCATGTTGGCGTAGGACTCCTCGGACGGGTCCCAGCCCGGCACGTACATCTCCACGCCGCGGTCGCTGCCGCGTCGCGAGGGAGCCCGCCAGGGATACATGTTCTCGACCGCGAAGGCGATCCCGGTCTCCTCCTCCAAGGCGGCGATGCCCTCGACGAAGCCGGCGGCGTACTCGCGCTGCCAGCGGAACGGCGGGTGTACGACGACCACCTCGGCGCCGACGGCCTCCGCCATCTCCGCCGAGCGTTGCAGCTTGCCCCACGGCTCGGTCCCCCAGACCCGCTGGGTGAACAGCAGGCACGGCGAGTGCACGGCGACGATCGGGAGGGAGTGGTGGTCGGAGAGCTGCTTGACCGCCGAGACCTGCTGGCTCAGCGCGTCGATGCCGACCATCACCTCGACCGCGTCGTAGCCGAGCCGGGCGGCGTAGGCGAAGGCGTGCGCCGTCGACTCGGGATAGACCGAGGCGGTGGAGAGAGCGACAGCGGTCGGCACGTCAGCCCAGCACCGGGATCTTGTCGATGCGCTCGAGGATCACGCCCTCACGCAAAGCCCACGGACAGATCTCCAGCTCGTCGAGGTCGAAGATGTCCATGCACGCCTCGGCCACGAGCGCGCCCGGCACGATCTGGTGCGTCCGCGAGCCGGAGACCCCGGGCAGCACGGAGAGCTCGTCGCGGTCCATGGAGACCAGCAGCGGGATCCAGTACGACAGGTCCTTCAGCGGCAGCGTCCTCGGCACCAACGCACCGTCACCGGCAGGAGCGGCGCCGCAGATGCGCGCGAGCGACCGGAACGTCTTGGAGGTCGCCGCCGCCTTGTCCGGACGGCCCGCGCGGATCAGCTGACCGGCGTCCCGGGCGATCTCGGCGCGGATCTTGCGCCGCAGGTGCTTGAGGTCGTTGTCGTCCGGCTGTCCCTTCGCGAAGTACTCCCGCGCGAGCCGCGCGGCACCCAGCGGCACCGACCAGGCCACGTCGGGCGCCTCGTCCCCACCGCCGGCGATCTCCAACGAGCCACCGCCGATGTCGAAGACGGACAGCCGGCCGGCCGACCACCCGAACCAGCGGCGTACGGCGAGAAAGGTCAGCCGGGCCTCGTCGGCGCCGGACAGCACGTCGATGCGTACCCCGGTCTTCGCGTGCACGTGGTCGAGGACGCGCTCGCTGTTGCCGGCGTCCCGCACCGCCGAGGTCGCGAACCCGACGATCTCCTCGCAGCCCTTGTCCTCCGCCACCACCACCGACGACGCGACGAAGTCGGTCAGCGCGTCGCGTCCGGCCTCGGAGACGTCGCCGGCGTCGTCGAGGTGCTCGGCGAGACGCAGCGGCTCCTTGTGGGAGTACGCCGGCAGCGGGGCCGCACCGTCGTGGGCGTCGAACACCAGCAAGTGCCCCGTGTTGGAGCCGATGTCGAGGACGCCCAGGCGCATGGGGCAACGGTATAGCGCGCCCGTAGGCTTGCGGCGTGCCTGAGGTCGACCTGGTCTTTCCCCGCGCGTACGTCGAGTTCGTCGACCCGGCCGACGCCGACCAGGTCTTCAAGTGCGACCTGACCTGGCTGACGTCCAGCTACCTGTGCATCTTCGGCCAGGGCTGCCAGGGCATCTACAAGGAGTCGCCCGACACCGGCTGCTGCACGCTGGGCGCGCACTTCGCGGACAAGGACGACGAGAAGCGGGTGGCCGGGTACGTCGCCCAGCTCACGCCGGAGCTGTGGCAGCTCCATCCCGGCCGTGAGAACGGGCGTCAGGTCCGCAAGAAGGACTGGGTCACCACCGACGAGGAGGGCGCCAAGAAGACGCCCGTCGTCGAGGTCGACGGCCAGTCCGCCTGCATCTTCCACAACCGCACCGACTTCCACCTCGGCGCCGGCTGCGCCCTGCACGCACTGGCACTCGAGCAGGGCCGACACCCGCTCGAGACCAAGCCGGACGTGTGCTGGCAGCTGCCGATCCGCCGTACCTTCCGCAACGTCGAGCGGCAGGACGAGACGACGTACACGGAGGTCACCATCGGCGAGTACGACCGCAGAGGATGGGGTCCCGGCGGTCACGACCTCGACTGGTACTGCTCGGGCAACACCGAGGCACACGTGGGTGTGGAGCCGGTGTACGTCGAGAACCGCGCCGAGCTGACCGAGCTGATGGGCGAGCCGGGGTACGCCGAGCTGGCCCGGCACTGCGAGGCGCACCTCCGGTCCCGTTCGGCCCTGGCGCTGCACCCGGCCGACCCGCACTGAGCGCGCCGTTTCACCCTCTGTTGAGCGGTTGTTGAGATCAACCATCCGATGTCTCGACGTCAAGAAATCCGACCCCCGTGTCCGGCGACTCTGAGAGAGAGTTGAGAATGACGGGCATGCGCTTGGACCACCTCTCCTACGCCGCCGGTCCCGACGGCCTTGCCGGAACAGCCCAGCGCATCGGGGGACTGCTCGGAAAGTCGTTCGCCGATGGGGGCATGCACCCGCGGTTCGGAACTCGCAACATGATCCTGCCGCTGGCCGACCACACCTACCTCGAGGTCGTCGAGGTGCTCGACCACCCGGCCTCGGACAAGGCCCCGTTCGGGCAGGCGGTACGCGCGCGCTCGGCCCTCGGCGGCGGCTGGCTGGGCTGGGTCATCGCCGTCGACGACATCGAGGCCGTCGAGCAGCGGCTGGGTCGCGAGTCGGCGCCCGGTAACCGCTACCTGCCCGACGGCACCGAGCTGACCTGGCGCCAGATCGGTGTCAACGGCCTGATCTCCGACCCGCAGCTGCCCTTCTTCATCGAGTGGTCGATCCCCGACGACCTGCACCCGAGCACCGGCGCCGACGGCGAGGTCTCCCTGGCCGCCCTGGAGATCGCCGGCGACCCGCAGCGCGTCAGCGAGTGGCTCGGCGAGACCGTCGAGGCGCCGCTCGAGGACGTCAAGGTCGACTGGGTCGCCCCCAACGGCACGCCGGGCATCATGGCCGTCCAGTTCCAGACGCCGTCCGGCCTGGTCCGCATCTGAGCGACGTCCCACGGGGCACGATCCCCAGCCCGAACATCTGGCACCACACCGCGACGTACGAGCTGGAGAACCGGGCCTTCGACCCCGACGACCTGGTCTTCGCCGCGATGGCCGAACGAATCTCCTGGGCCGGGCGCGACGTGCTGGACCTCGGGTGCGGGACGGGGTTCCACCTCCCGCGGTTCGCCGAGACGGCCGCGTCGGTGATCGGCGTCGAGCCCCATCCGGACCTGGTCGCACTGGCCATGCGGCGTACGCGATCCCTGGCCAACGTCGAGGTCGCCGCCGGCACCGCGCAGCACATCCCGCTCCCGGACAGCTCGGTCGACGTCGCGCACGTGCGCTGGGCGTACTTCTTCGGGCCCGGTTCCGAGCCCGGTCTGCGGGAGCTCGACCGCGTCGTACGCCGCGGGGGCACCGCCCTGGTCGTCGACAACGACGGCACGCGATCGACGTTCGGGCGGTGGTTCTCGATGGGGTACCCGAAGATCGACGCGGGCGCCGTCGAGCGCTTCTGGGCGCGGCACGGATGGACGCGGACGCCGATCCTGACGCGGATGTCGTTCGCGTCCGAGGCCGACCTCGAGGCGGTCGTGCGGATCGAGTTCGACCGCGAGACGGCCGACCTCATCATGGGCGAGCGGCCGGGGACCGAGGTCGACTACGCCGTCAACCTCTGGTCGCGCCAGTTCTAGCCGGTCTCGCGGACGGCCAGCGTCGGGGTGAGCAGGACGCCCGGCGAGACGACCGGCGGGTGGCCGAGCAGGCCCTCGAGGGCGCGCACGATCTCGACGGCGACCTCCTCGAGTGGCTGGCGGACCGAGGTGAGGCCCGGCTGGATCACCTGGGAGACCTGGGAGTCGTCGAAGCCGACCACCGAGATGTCGTGGCCCGGCGTCAGCCCGCGGTCGCGGAGCGTGTGCAGCACGCCCATGGCGAGAGTGTCGGAGGCACAGACGAAGGCCGATGGGGACGCCTCGTCGAGCAGGACCGCGGCGGCCTCGCGGCCGGAGGACACGGTGTCCTCGGTGCGGGAGGCCAGGCCGGTCGTGGAGAGGTCGCGACCGTGCATGGCTCGGGTCCAGCCCGAACGCCGGTCCTCGCCGATGCGGGAGTCCTTGCGCCAGCCGATCCAGGCGACCCGCTCGTGGCCGCGGTCGAGCAGGTGCGTGGTGGCCAGGTCGACGCCGGCCGCGCCGTCGACGTCGACCCACGGGTGGTCGGCCGCCTCGTCGTCCCAGGGCCGGCCGAACGCCACGAACGGTGCGCGCCGCTGCCGCAGCCAGGTGGCCTGGGGGTTGCCGAGGTAGGTGTCGGTGACGATGAACGCGTCGACGGCCGTGGACCGCAACAGGTCGTCGTACCCGTGCAGTGCCTCGTCCTCCTCCTCGCCGACCGCGAACAGCAGGATGTGGTAGCCGGCGCCGCCGGCGGTCTCGACCAGCGAATGGACGAACCGGTCCATGGCGGCGTTCGCCGTGCCCTCCTGGGCGGGGCTGAACTTCAGGCCGATCAGGTGCGAGGCGCGGGTGCGCAGGTTGCGGGCCGCGCGGTTGGGCGAGTAGCCCAGCTCGTCGATCGCCTCCTGCACACGCGTGAGGGTGTCGGCGCGGAGGAGGTCGGGGTTGTTGATCGCGTTGGAGACCGTCTGCCTCGACACGCCCGCTCGCTCGGCGACGTCGGCGAGGGTCGGCGGTGAGACCGGGTAGCGAATCGTCATCGGCCACCTCCCTTGATCGTTCCAAACCTCGTGGCGCCAGCATAAGTGAGGGGTACGCCGCCCTCTCCCGGTGGCTTCTCCACAAGCGGCCGCGCGGCGGCCCGGCGGTGTCGGTGGGCTCGCCTAGCGTGAGCGCCATGCCGAAGACGCCACGACCTGGACGACCGGCCCATCGCTGCACCGAGTGCGGCTGGGAGACGGCCAAGTGGGTCGGGCGCTGCGGTGAGTGCCAGGCCTGGGGCTCGATCGTCGAGGCGGCCGCGCCGGTGCTGCGGACCGCGGCGAGCGCGGTGACCCGCCCCGCCGTGCCCATCGGCCAGGTCAGCGTCGAGGACTCCCAGTTCCGCTCCAGCGGCGTGCCCGAGCTCGACCGCGTGCTCGGCGGCGGGCTGGTGCCCGGCGCGGCGATCCTGCTCGCCGGCGAGCCCGGGGTCGGCAAGAGCACGCTGCTGCTCGAGGTGGCCGCGCAGACCGCGCGGGTGCACCGCCGCACCCTCTACGTCACCGGCGAGGAGTCCGCGTCCCAGGTCCGGCTGCGCGCCGACCGCACCGGAGGCGTGCACGACGAGCTCTACCTGGCCGCCGAGACCGACCTGGGCGCCGTGCTGACCCACATCGAGCAGGTCCGCCCCAGCCTGCTGGTGGTCGACTCGATCCAGACGATCTCCGCGCCCGGGCTGGAGGGCACGCCCGGCGGCGTCAGCCAGGTCAAGGAGGTCGCCGCCGCGCTCATCCGCGTCGCCAAGACGCGCAACATCACCACCGTGCTGGTCGGCCACGTCACCAAGGACGGCTCGATCGCCGGGCCCCGGGTGCTCGAGCACGTCGTCGACGTGGTGCTGCACTTCGAGGGCGACCGCAACTCGCGCTTCCGGATGGTCCGGGCGATGAAGAACCGCTTCGGCCCGATCGACGAGGTCGGCTGCTTCGACCTGTCCGCCGACGGCATCACGGCGGTGACCGACCCCACGGGCCTGTTCGTCGAGCACCACGGCCGGCAGGTGCCCGGCACGTGCGTGGCGGTGACGATGGAGGGCCGCCGGCCGCTGCTCGCGGAGGTGCAGGCCCTGGTGACCCCGACGCCGGCCGAGCGCCCGCGGCGTACGACGTCCGGTCTCGACGGCTCTCGCCTGGCCATGGTGCTGGCCGTGCTCCAGCAGCACTGCGGGGTGCGCCTGCACACCCACGACGTCTTCGCCTCGACCGTCGGCGGCGCGCGGATCACCGAGCCGGCCAGCGACCTGGCGGTCGCGGTGGCGGTGGCGTCGGCGACCCGCGGGGTGCCCGCGCCGATGGGCGTGGTGGCCATGGGCGAGATCGGCCTGGCGGGCGAGCTGCGGAAGGTACGTGACCTGCCGCAGCGGATCGCCGAGGCCGCCCGCCTCGGTTTCGCGGTGGCGGTGGTGCCGGGCGAGCGCCGGGAGCAGGGGGTCGCCGCGGTGCCGCGAACGGTCGAGGGGATGCGGGTGATCGACGTGCCCGACGTCGCCTCGGCCCTGCGCCTGCTCGGCGTGGTGAGCCAGGGCGGGCTCAACCCGCACGCGGAAGCGGTCTGACCTGCAACAACGTCCTACACTTCCCGGCGTGGCTGCGATCGAGCGCTCCGACGACGTGATGCGCCTGCGCGCGACGCTGGCCCTGATCGCGCCGGGTACCTCGCTGCGCGACGGGCTGGAGCGGATCCTGCGCGGCCGCACCGGCGCCCTGATCGTGCTGGGCAACGATCGAACGGTGGAGTCGCTGACGACGGGCGGGTTCGTGCTCGACGTCCCGTTCACCGCGACCGGGCTGCGCGAGCTGGCCAAGATGGACGGCGCGATCATCGTGGACAAGGACCTCACCCGGATCTCGCGGGCGGCGGTCCACCTGATGCCGGACCAGCAGATCCCGACCGAGGAGACCGGCACGCGGCACCGGACGGCGGACCGCGTGGCCAAGCAGACCGGGCACCCCGTGATCTCGGTGTCCCAGTCGATGCAGATCATCGCGGCGTACGTCGGGGAGACCCGCCACGTGCTCGAGGACTCCGGCCAGATCCTGTCCCGGGCCAACCAGGCCTTGGCGACGCTGGAGAGGTACAAGCTGCGCCTCGACGAGGTGTCGACCACCCTGTCCGCGCTGGAGATCGAGGACCTGGTCACCGTCCGCGACGTCGCGGTGGTCGCCCAGCGGCTGGAGATGGTGACCCGGATCGCCCGCGAGATCGAGGACTACGTGCTCGAGCTCGGTACGGACGGACGGCTGCTCTCCCTCCAGCTCGAGGAGCTCGTCACCGGGGTGGACGCCGAGCGCGAGCTGGTCATCCGCGACTACGTCGGGGCCGGTCGCAAGGCCCGCTCCGCCGAGGCCCTGCTCGCCCACCTCGAGTCCCTCTCCCCCACCGAGCTGGTCGACCCGCTGGCCGTCGCCAAGGCCCTGGCTCTCGGTGAGCACCTGGACGCTGCGGTCGCTCCGCGCGGCTACCGGCTGCTCGCCAAGGTCCCCCGCCTCCCCTCGCCCGTGGTCGACCGCCTGGTCGAGCACTTCGGCACCCTTCAGAAGCTGCTCTCCGCCGGCGTGGACGACCTCCAGGCCGTCGAGGGTGTCGGCGAGCTCCGCGCCCGCTCGGTACGTGAGGGTCTCTCCCGCCTGGCCGAGTCGACGATCCTCGAGCGGTACGTCTGAGCTTCGTGCGGCGTTCCTGCCGCTTCGGCGTCGTTGCAACGACGCCGAACGTCCGGGATACCCGGTCGAGCGGGTATCACTACCCCCCTGCCCGCCGCCACCCTTCGGCTTCTTGGTGTGCTTGGGGGGGTCGGGGGTGACGGTGGTGGTGACGGTGCCGGGTTGGGGGGCGGCGAGCTGGAACTGCTCGTCGGCGGGCTCGCCGCCGAGGGCGGCGACCTTGACGTGGTACCAGCCGGGGTAGGCCCAGTCGGTCAGCCGCGAGCAGGTCTCGTCGGAGCGCTTGGCGTTCCAGGTGACATAGACGTACGCCGCCACGTCGCGGCGGACGACCAGGTTGCTGGTCGGCATCGCCGCGGGGCACTGACGGGTCGACCAGATGGGGTCGTGGCCCGAGGTGATGTTCATGGTGACGCTCGTGGCCGAGACGTCGAAGGTGCACGCGGCCGCGACGAGGGTGTGGAGGCTGAGGGCGATGACCACGTCGCTGCCGCCGATGTTGGACCGTACCTCCGGGGTGACGGACACGTCCTGCGGCGTGCACGGCCCGCTGGGCTGGGCCAGCGGGGTGGGCTTGACCGTCTGCTCCTTCTTCGGGGTCTTGTTGCCCTTCGGGAGGATCACCGTCGGCCCGGTCGACCCGGGCGTCACCGACGGCGTCAGGGTCGCGGCGGCCTGCACGGCCCCGGGGTCCGACGGACCGGAGTCACTGCCGTCGCTCCCGCCGACCAGCACCCGCCCCACGGCGAAGACCAGCAGGAACGCCGTGCCGAGCACCGCGAGCCGACGGGTCCAGTAGACGCGTGCGGGCAGCCTCCTGCCCCGCCCTCGACCCATGCCCAAACGCTAGACATTGCGACGCCGTCCGCCGGGAAGCCACACCGGCCCGCCTACTCTTCACCACGATGATCGAGCTCCACGAGCCCCTGCTGGCCTGGTACGACGCCCACGCCCGTGACCTCCCCTGGCGCGGCGACGCGACGACCCCGTGGTCGGTGATGGTCTCGGAGTTCATGCTCCAGCAGACGCCCGTCGCCCGCGTCGAACCCGTGCACCGGGCCTGGATGGAGACCTGGCCGACGCCGGCGGACCTCGCGGCCGCGCCCAGCGGCGAGGCGGTCCGGGCCTGGGGCCGGCTCGGCTACCCGCGACGGGCGCTCCGCCTGCACGCCGCGGCCACCGCGATCCTCGAGCGGTACGACGGCCGGGTCCCCGACCGGTACGACGACCTGCGTGCGCTCCCCGGCGTCGGCGACTACACGGCCGCCGCGATCGCGACGTTCGGCTACGGCAAGAGGCACGCCGTGCTCGACACCAACGTCCGCCGGGTGCTCGCCCGTCTCGTCGCCGGCGTCGAGCTGCCGCCGGTGAACGTGTCGGCCGCCGAACGCCGCCGGGCCGAGGACCTGCTCCCCGAGGACGAGGCCGACGCGGCCACCTGGTCGATCGCGCTCATGGAGCTCGGCGCGCTGGTCTGCACGGCGGCCAAGCCGCGTTGCGGCGCCTGTCCGGTCGCGGACCGGTGCGCGTGGCGGGCGGCCGGCTACCCGGCGTACGACGGGCCGCCCCGCAAGGGGCAGACGTGGGCCGGGACGGACCGGCAGGTCCGTGGCCGGCTGCTGGCCGTGGTACGTGAGGCCGAGGGCGCCGTGCCGGGCTCCCGGCTCGACCTGGCGTGGGACGACGCCGCCCAGCGCGAGAGGTGCCTGGACTCACTGGTCAGCGACGGCCTGCTCGTCCGGACCGCCGAGGGCTACGTCCTGCCCGGCTGAGGATCTTCTCGACCTTGTCGGGCGACGTGCCGTGGTGGAAGGGCCGCTTGGGCTCGGGGCGTACGCCGTCCAGCAGCGCCGCCATGGACCCGTCGGGAACCGGGGCGGGGACGTGGCTGCCGGCGCGCGGGTCGACGTTCTCGAGCAGGCCGAGGTCACGGAGGGTGTCGAAGTCGTCCTCGGTGGTGAGCTCGAAGATGCGCATCAGGTAGGGCTCGGCCTGCGCGGGCGGGAGGCCCTTGGCGATCAGCGCCTGTAGCGCGACCGCGGTGGGCTCGCGGGCGGGTCGGAACGCCGGCTTCGGTCCGGCGGCCAGGATCGAGGTCCACTTCCGGACGAAGTCCTCACCGGAGTACGACTCGTAGTGCAGCAGCCGCAGGTCGTGGTGCGTGAAGCCCGACACCTCCGCCTTCTCCTCGTCCACCACGTGGTGCAGCGCCAGCCACAGGTCGGTCGTCGGCCGCACCCCGGACTTCCCCTCCACGTGGCCGTGGAAGAGAGCACCGTTGGACGGGCGGTCGATCACCCCCAATGTCTTGAGCAGCGTCAGGTCGTCGGGCTCGAGCAGGCGCTTGAACCACGTCGGGTCGCCGTCCCAGTGCTTGCGGGAGACCGCCTCGAGCGGTGCCAGGCTCACCGCCGGCCGCTCGGCGGGTACGGCGTCCAGCGCGGCCCGCGAGAGCTGCACGACCTCGTCGGCGTCGACGTGGAAGACCCAGTCGGCCCAGTCGACCGTCGAGAGGAGCGCCTTGACGACGTTGGCGTTGACCCGCTGGCGGGTGTTGAGCTGCTCGGGACGCTTGTCGGTCCACCACGAGTCGTCGGTGACGACGCAGGTGACGTGCGGGTGCGCGTCCAGCAGCTCGCGCACCGCCGGCGTCTCCGGATCGGCCGGGGCGTCGAGGAACACCACCAGGTGGTCGGCGCCACCGGCGAGGTTGCCGTCGACGTAGCGCTGGACGTTCGCGGGCGTGTCCTTGACGGTGCTCGCGAGAACGACGAGGCCCCCGCTCATGGAGCGAGGGCCTCGTTGCAGATCACGGACCGAACGTTAGTCAGTCCCGGTCGACTTCTCGATGTCGGTCGGACCAGGCGTGGCGTCGTCGCCCTCGCCGCGGATCGGGTCGTCGAGCACCGGGTCGGAGATGCCGACGTCGGCGGTCTCGAACGGCGGGAGGTCCGGCAGCACGCCGACCTTCTGGCCCTTGAAGGTGAAGACGGCCTTCGACTTGTCGTCACCCTCGATGCCCTCGACGTCCACCAGCACGATCTGGCCGGGGCCGACGTCACCGAACAGCATCTTCTCGGCGAGCACGTCCTCGATCTCACGCTGGATCGTGCGACGCAGCGGCCGCGCACCCAGCACCGGGTCGAACCCTCGCTCGGCGAGCAGGTCCTTCGCGGACTGGGTGAGCTCGAGACTCATGTCCCGGTCCTTCATGCGCAGCTCGACGCCGGCGATCATGTTGTCGACCATCACGATGATCTGCTCGCGCGACAGCGGCGGGAACACGATGATCTCGTCGACACGGTTGAGGAACTCCGGGCGGAAGTGCTGCTTGAGCTCCTCCTGCACCTTGCTCTTCATCCGGTCGTAGGACCCAGCGGTGTCGCTGCCCTGGTTGAAGCCCAGGCTGACGCCCTTCGAGATGTCCTTGGTGCCGAGGTTGGTGGTCATGATGATCACCGTGTTCTTGAAGTCGACCACCCGGCCCTGGGAGTCGGTCAGGCGACCCTCCTCCAGGATCTGCAACAGGCTGTTGAAGATGTCCGGGTGGGCCTTCTCGACCTCGTCGAAGAGCACGACGGAGAACGGCTTGCGGCGCACCTTCTCGGTGAGCTGGCCGCCCTCTTCGTACCCGACGTAGCCGGGAGGCGACCCGAACAGCCGCGAGACGGTGTGCTTCTCGCTGAACTCGCTCATGTCGAGCTGGATCAGCGAGTCCTCGTCGCCGAAGAGGAACTCCGCGAGCGTCTTGGACAGCCACGTCTTACCGACGCCGGACGGGCCGGCGAAGATGAACGACCCACCGGGACGCTTGGGGTCCTTGAGGCCCGCACGCGTACGCCGGATGGCCCTGCTGAGCGCCCTGACGGCCTCGTCCTGACCGATGACGCGCTTGTGGAGCTCGTCCTCCATCTTGAGCAGACGGGTGGACTCCTCCTCGCTGAGCTTGACGATCGGGATGCCGGTCGCGACCGCCAGCACCTCGGCGATCAGCTCCTCGTCGACCTCCGCGACCTCGTCCATGTCACCGGCGCGCCACTGCTTCTCGCGGTCGGCCTTCTTGAGGATCAGCTGCTTCTCCTCGTCGCGCAGACGCGCGGCGGCCTCGAAGTCCTGCCCGTCGATGGCCGCTTCCTTGCGCTGACGGACCTCGCCGATCTTGTCGTCGTACTCGCGCAGGTCCGCGGGCGCCGTCATCCGGCGGATCCGCAGCCGCGAGCCGGCCTCGTCGATCAGGTCGATGGCCTTGTCCGGCAGGAAGCGGTCGGAGATGTAGCGGTCGGCCAGCGTCGCCGCCGAGACCAGCGCCTCGTCGGTGATCGTCACGCGGTGGTGTGCCTCGTAGCGGTCGCGCAGGCCCTTGAGCATCTCGATCGTGTGCGCGATCGACGGCTCGGCGACCTGGATCGGCTGGAAGCGGCGCTCGAGGGCGGCGTCCTTCTCGAGGTACTTGCGGTACTCGTCGAGCGTGGTCGCGCCGATCGTCTGCAGCTCGCCGCGGGCCAGCATCGGCTTGAGGATGCTCGCCGCGTCGATGGCGCCCTCGGCCGCGCCGGCGCCGACGAGGGTGTGGATCTCGTCGATGAACAGCACGATGTCGCCGCGGGTGCGGATCTCCTTCAGCACCTTCTTGAGGCGCTCCTCGAAGTCACCGCGGTAACGGCTGCCGGCCACCAGCGCGCCCAGGTCGAGGGTGTAGATCTGCTTGTCCTTCAGCGTCTCCGGCACGTTGCCGCGGACGATGTCCTGGGCCAGGCCCTCGACGATCGTCGTCTTGCCGACGCCGGGCTCGCCGATGAGGACGGGGTTGTTCTTCGTGCGGCGCGACAGGATCTGCATCACCCGCTCGATCTCCTTCTCGCGCCCGATGACCGGGTCGAGCTTGGACTCGCGTGCGTCCTGAGTCAGGTTGCGCCCGAACTGGTCGAGCACCAGTGACGACGACGGGGCGTCGCCCCCGGAGGCCGACGACGACGCGCCGGACGAGGAGGACTCCTTGCCCTGGAAGCCCGACAGCAGCTGGATCACCTGCTGGCGGACGCGGTTGAGGTCGGCGCCGAGCTTCTGCAGCACCTGGGCGGCGACGCCCTCGCCCTCCCGGATCAGGCCGAGCAGGATGTGCTCGGTGCCGATGTAGGAGTGGCCGAGCTGCAGCGCCTCGCGCAGGGACAGCTCGAGCACCTTCTTGGCGCGCGGGGTGAAGGGGATGTGACCGGAGGGCGCCTGCTGGCCCTGGCCGATGATCTCCTCGACCTGCGCGCGGACGGCCTCCAGCGAGATGTCGAGGCTCTCGAGCGCCTTGGCGGCCACTCCCTCGCCCTCGTGGATGAGGCCGAGCAGGATGTGCTCGGTCCCGATGTAGTTGTGGGAGAGCATGCGGGCCTCTTCCTGGGCCAGCACGACCACCCTGCGAGCTCGGTCTGTGAACCGCTCGAACATGCTCATCGCTCCTGAAAATCGTGGTCCCTCCCGCCCGGCGGCGTTCGGGGGTACGGCGTTCCAACCGTCCTGACAGCCTACGCGTTCCCGTGCCGCAGACACGGCGGTCCGCTGAGAGCGAACACGCGTGCCACAAACGGGGCCCGCCACCCGTCGAAAGGGTGAGGATGGACCTCACGTGGGACGGACGGGGTGCACATGCGGGACTCGGACCGGCAGGACTTCGAGCAGTTCGCGCGGGCACGCACGCCGGAGCTGATGCGTGCCGCGTGGCTGCTCTGCGGCGAGCGGTACGCCGCCGAGGACCTCGTGCAGGACACCCTGGCCCGCCTGTTCAGCCGGTGGTCGCACGTACGCCGTGCGGACAATCCCGTCGCCTACGCACGGACCGTGCTGACTCGCCTGTTCATCGACGGACGGCGCCGCAAACGCTCCGGCGAGCACCCGGTCGAGCACGTGCCCGAGAGCGGCCGGGCCGATCCGGACACCGCGCTTCGCCGGACGCTCGTCGACGCGCTGGCCACGCTCGGCACCACCGACCGGGCGGTCCTGGTGCTGCGGTTCCTGCTCGACCTCGACGTCACGACCGTGGCCACCACCCTCGACCTGACCGGGCAGGCGGTGCGCTCTCGCACCCACCGCGCCCTGGCCCGGCTCCGTGAGGAGCTGGGCGCCGACTTTCCCGTCCTGAGCAGCGAAGGAGTGACCCCATGACCACCGATCTCGCCGAGCTGATGCACCAGGCCACCAGCTCGATCCCCGTCGACACCAGCCGGCTGGTCGACGGCGGCCTGCAACGAGGCGCGGCGGAGGTACGGCGACGTCGCGTCCGGACCGTCGGCACGCTCGCTGGCGTTGCGGCGGTGACCCTGCTCGCCGGCGTCGCCGTGTCCGGGCTGTCCTCCGGGACCGACACCGCCCGGGAGCCGACGCCGTCGAGCGGTGACACCACCCTGCAGCTGCTGCCCACCGACGAGCTGATCCAGCGCTTCCCGGAGCAGCTCCCAGGCACCAGCACGCCGGTGGAGATGCAGTCCTCAGAGGCCACCAAGAACGTCAGGATCATCCGGCAGCTGACCAACGCCGACGGGATGACGGGCCAGGTGCAGCTCGACGCCAGCGTGTCCGCGCCGTACGACGCCGACGGCATCGCGGAGAACAAGGCCTTCTGTCGCGAGATGCACAAGAAGGTGGGACCCCTGGACGGCTCGGACTGCGTGATCGTGCCGGGTGGGATCGTGCAGTTCTGGGACGACACGGTGCCGCCGGAGGACCCCGTGGGCAACGCACCGGGGATCCGGTTGAACTACGCCTACCTCATGCGCTGGGACGGCGCGAACGCCAACCTGCGGACGCTGAACAGCACCAGCGCCGACGTCCCACCCGCGCCGGGCGCCGTGCCCGTCATCCGCACCGCCGACGTGGTGGACCTGGTCCAGCGGCTGGACCTCTTCACCCGGTAGATGACGAGACGGGGTCCCGAACCCGGGACCCCGTGACGTCAGTGCCAGATCATCGGGGTTGGATCAGTTGGCGGCCTCGAACGCGGACCGCACGTCGGCCGGGATGCGCCCACGGTCGGGCACGCTGTGGCCGTTGGACCGGGCCCAGTCGCGGATCTCGCGCGCACTGGGACCGAGGTTGGACGCCGAGGCCGCGCTCTTGCGGCCGCGACGGGCGCCACCGACCGAACGGCCGGCGCCGACGTACTGGGCAAGCGCGTCGCGCAGCTTGCCGGCGTTCTTGTCGTTGAGGTCGATCTCGTAGGACTTGCCGTCGAGCCCGAAAGCCACCGTCTCGGTGGCCGGGCTGCCGTCCAGGTCGTCTTCGAGGACGATATGGACCTTTTGTGCCATGGCTGGAGCTCCCTCTCGAAGTCATGCAAACGGAATCGAAGCAATTCCCCCGTGCGCGAGGAGAATAGCGCGCGAGAGTTGCATTCCGCTATTCGCCGCGGAAAAGGATCAGGCGTTTCTCCCGAAAGCCAGCTCAAGTCCTTGCAGGGTCAACCAGTTGTCAATTCTGGTGAAGCAATGACACTCCCCCACGACCAGCGAGGAGAGATATCCGGTGGCGATCACCTGAACTTCTCCTGACGGCTCCCCCAGCTCCTCGAGCATCCGGGCGACGATGCCCTCGACCTGGCTGGCGACACCGAAGACCATCCCGGACTGCAAGGCCTCCACGGTGTTCTTGGCGATCACGTTCCGGGGCCGGACCATCTCGACCATCCGCAGCTGCGCACCCCGACGCGCCAGGGCGTCGAGGGATATCTCGATACCGGGGGCAATGGCGCCGCCGACGTACTGACCCGCCCTGTTCACGACATCGAAAGTCGTCGCCGTTCCTCCGAAATCGACCACGATGAGGGGTCCGCCGTACGCCGTCACGGCGGCCAGCGCGTTCATGATGCGGTCGGTCCCGACCTCACGAGGGTTGTCGGTCAGCACGGGAATTCCGGTCCGCACTCCGGGTTGCACGACCAGGTGAGGGACGTCGCCGAAGTGGGTGGTCAGCATCTCCCGCCATTCGTGGAGAACGGACGGGACCGTCGCACAGACCGATATCCCGTCGATCTCGTCGCGGAGATCGCCGAGCAGCCCGCGCAGGAGGACGCCCCATTCGTCGGCCGTGCGGTGCGCGGCCGTGGCGACCCGCCACTCCCGGCTCACCTCGCCGTCGGCGATCAGGCCCAGCACCGTGTGGCTGTTGCCGATGTCCGCGACCAGCAGGGTCACGGAAGCTCCTGCAGGTCCATGCCGATGTCGAAGACGACCACGGAGTGGGTCAGCGCCCCGACGGAGATGAAGTCGACGCCGGTGGCGGCAACCTCGGTGGCCCGGTCGAGGGTCAGTCCGCCGGACGCCTCCAGCGTGGCGCGCCCTGCCGTGACGGCCACGGCCTCGGCCATCGTCGGCGAGTCCATGTTGTCGAGCAGGACCCGGTCGCAGCCGGCCTCGAGCAGGGCCCGCAGCTGGTCGAGATCGGTCACCTCGACCTCGACGGGGAGGTCCGGATAAGCCGCGCGCACGGCCTCGTACGCCGGCACGACGCCGCCCGCCGCGATCACGTGGTTGTCCTTGACCATCGCCATGTCGCCCAGGGAGAACCGGTGGTTGACGCCGCCGCCGCACCGCACGGCGTACTTCTGGAGGACGCGCAGCCCCGGCAGGGTCTTGCGGGTGTCGAGGACGCGGGCCCGCGTGCCGGCGATCGCGTCCACCCAGCGCGAGGTCGCGGTGGCCACGCCGGACAGGTGACAGGCGAGGTTGAGGGCGGTGCGCTCGGCGGTGAGCAGCCCGCGGGTCGGGCCCGAGACCCGCATGACCACCTCACCGGCCTGCACGCGGGTGCCGTCGGGCACGCGGTGGTCGATGGTGAGGTCGTCGCCCACGACCGTGTGCAGCACGAGCGTCGCCACCCCGAGGCCGGCGACCACGCCGGCGGCGCGGGCGCCGAAGTCCGCGACCGCCCGGGCGTCCGCGGGGATGGTGGCCTCGCTCGTGACGTCGACCCCGTCGGGCAGGTCCTCGCCCAGGGCGGCGAGGACGTGCGCGTAGACGTCGCGCGGGTCGAGGCCGGCGGTGGCCAGCTCGTCGAGCAGGGCGCCGGGCAGGTCGTCGTACGCCGTCAGGGTCGTCATGCCGAAGGGTCCGTCTGCTCGGCCGGGGCGAAGACCAGGATGAGCCTGCCGTCGAGCAGGTGGGCGTCGAAGTGCCCGGCGAACCGCTCGTCGTCGCGCTCGGGGAAGTCGTCGCGCCAGTGGGAGCCGCGCGTCTCCTCGCGTCGCGTCGCCGCCTCGCGCATCGCGGTGCTGATCGTGAGCAGGTTGGTCGCTTCCCACGCGGCCTGGTCGACCTGGTCGGTGGTGCGCTCGCCGAGCTTGGCCAGCAGCTCAGCCGCTCCTGCCAGGCCGTCGGCCGAGCGGAGCACGCCGACCCGCTCGGTCATCACCGCCTCGAGCTCGTCGCGGATCTCGCCGGCGACCAGGCCGGCCGTACGCCGGTCGGGTGCGGGCGGAGCGAGCTCCCGCAGCTCGCCGGGCAGCACGTCGGAGATGCGTCGGGAGAAGACCAGGCCCTCGAGCAGCGAGTTGGAGGCCAGCCGGTTGGCGCCGTGCACGCCGGAGCAGGCGACCTCGCCGGTGGCGTAGAGGCCGGGCACCGACGTACGACCCCAGAGGTCGGTGGCCACGCCGCCGGACGCGTAGTGGCACGCGGGCGCGACCGGGATCAGGTCGGTGACCGGGTCGACGCCGTACGAGCGGCAGGTGGCCAGGATCGTGGGGAAGCGCCTCTCCCAGAAGGCGGGGCCGAGGTGCCGGGCGTCCAGCCACATGTGCGGGTGGCCGGTCTCGTGCATCCGGCGGGTGATCGCCTTGGCCACGACGTCGCGCGGCGCGAGGTCGGCGAGCTCGTGGACGCCCTGCATGAAGCGCCTGCCCTCGAAGTCGACGAGGAAGGCGCCCTCGCCGCGGACCGCCTCGGAGATGAGCGGCTGCTGGCCGCGGGAGTCTGGGCCGAGGTACATGACGGTCGGGTGGAACTGGACGAACTCGAGGTCGCGGACCGTCGCGCCCGCGCGGAGGGCCAGGGCGGTGCCGTCGCCGGTCGCGACCGACGGGTTGGTGGTCTGGGAGAACACCTGACCGAGGCCGCCGCTGGCCAGCACGACCGCGCGACAGTGCACGGCGCCGACGCCGTCGATCTGACCCTCGCCCATCACGTGCAGGGTGAGTCCGGCGACGCGGCCGTCGGCGTCGAGGAGCAGGTCGACGGCCAGGGCGTGCTCGATGACCTCGATCTCGGGCGCGGCCGCGACGGCGGCGTCGAGGGCGCGCTGGATCTCGGCGCCGGTGGCGTCACCGCCGGCGTGCGCGATCCGGTCGCGGTGGTGCCCGCCCTCGCGGGTCAGGCTGAGATCGCCCGCGGAGGTCTGGTCGAAGTTCGTGCCGAGCGCGATCAGCTCCTGGACCGCCGCGGGGCCGTCCGACACCAGGACCCGGACGGCGGCCTCGTCGCAGGCTCCCGCCCCGGCGACGAGGGTGTCCCGCTCGTGCTGCTCGGGGGTGTCGCCCGGGCCGAGGGCCGCGGCGATGCCGCCCTGCGCCCACTGCGTCGATCCGGCGTTGAGCACGCTCTTGGTGACGACCAGGATGCGGCCGACCTTGTCCTTGAGCCGCAGCGCCGCGGTGAGACCGGCGATGCCGGAGCCGACGATGACGACGTCATAGGTCACCGTCCAGCCGGGAGCCGGCGCGAGCAGGCGACCAGGAAGCATGTCGGTGAGGCTAGTGGTCGGTGCGAGAGCCCAGCGTGACGGGCAGGTTGTCGATGAGCCGGGTGGTGCCGACCCTGGCGGCGACGAGCGCGCGGGCCTCCCCCTGAGCGTCACGGTCCAGCTCGGCCAGGTCGGCACCTCGGACGACCAGGTAGTCGAGGTCGACTCCCGGGGCGTCGGCGAGCACCTTCTCGGCGGCGGCCAGCGAGGCGGCGTACCCCTCGGGTCCGGCCCCCTGCGCGGCGCGCAGCGCACGGCTGAGGGCAACGGCCTGGCGGCGCTGCTCGGGGTCGAGGTACCGGTTGCGGCTGGACAGGGCCAGCCCGTCGGGCTCACGGACGGTCTCACCGCCGAGCACCTCGACGCCGAGGCAGAGGTCGCTCGACATCCGGCGGACCAGCGCGAGCTGTTGGTAGTCCTTCTCGCCGAAGACCGTCACGTCCGGGCGGACGAGTCCGAAGAGCTTCGCGACGACCGTGAGCACGCCGACGTAGTGGCCGGGCCGGGTCTTGCCCTCGAGGACGCCGGCCAGCGGACCGGGGTCGACGGTGACCTGCGGGTCGCCGCCGGGGTAGACGTCGTCGACCGACGGCGCGAACAGGACGTCCACACCCTCCTGGTCGCACAGAGCGCGGTCCTCCTCGAACGTGCGCGGGTAGCGCGCGAGGTCCTCGGAGGGCCCGAACTGCAGCGGGTTGACGAAGAGCGAGACGACCAGCGGTGCGTCGGGGCCGATCTCGAGGCGGGTACGCCGCATCAGGCTGGCGTGGCCCTCGTGCATCGCGCCCATCGTGCAGACGAGGCCGATGCGGTCACCGCGGGCGCGGCGCGGTGCGAGGAGGTCGGCCAGCTCCACGCGGGTGCCGGCGAGCACCGAGGTCACGGGAGCGACCTCAGAGACGCTCGTGGTCCGGGGCGCTCACGTCGACGCCCGCGAGCGCGTCGTCCAGCACCTGGCGGATGCGGTTCGCGCGGATCGGCAGCACCCGGCCGTCGGTGACGACGCGGTCGAGGGTGGCGCGGGCCATCGCGACGTAGGACGGCAGCGTGTGCGGCGCGGTGGCGGCGACCTCGGCGAGGTGGCCGCGGATCGTGCCGACGTCGCCACGGACGATCGGGCCCGTCAGCGCCGCGTCGCCGTGGGCGAGCGCGTTGTCGAGGGCCGCGTTGAGCAGAGGGCGCAGCGTGGCGGCCGGGTCGTCGGCACCCGCGGCGCCGAGCAGCTCCATCGCCTGCGTCACCAGGGTGACGAGGTGGTTCGCGCCGTGCGCGAGGCCGGCGTGGTAGAGCGTGCGCTTGTCCTCCGGCACGAACATCGGCAGGCCGCCGAGGTCGCCGACGAGACGCTCGGCGAGCTCGCGCTCACCCGCCCCCGCCGTGACGCCGAAGACGCAGCCCTCCAGCCGGGGCAGGTCGAGAGCGGTGCCGGAGAAGGTCATGGCCGGGTGCATCGCGATGGCGCGGGCGCCGACGGCGATGGCGGGGGTGAGCACGGCGAGGCCGTGCCGGCCGCTGGTGTGCACGACGACCTGCCCCTTCCGGATCGCGCCGGCGGCACTCAGCATGGTGGCGACGTTGTCCAGCATGTCGTCGGGCACCGTCAGCAGGACCACGTCGCTGGCCTTGGCGACGGCGGTCGGCTTGTCCAGCGGTACGCCGGGCAGCAGCGCCGCGGCCCGCTGCCGGGAGGCATCCGACTCACCGGCGACGGCGACGATCTCGTGGCCGGCGGCACGGAGTGCGGCGGCCAGGACGGCGCCGACACGGCCGGCGCCGATCACGCCCACACGAAGGGGCACTGTCATTTCCTCGAACCTCTCGTTTCAGTCCCGCCGCCCACTCCTCGCTGGTGCGAGGGCCGGTCAGGTACCAGACGATGTGCTCGTTCTCTTGACCACGAGGTTACGGGGGCGTCTTCCGGGCGCCTACTCAAACGGCGAGTGACGTACCCGACACTCCGTCGGTTCGCTCAGCCGACGGCGAGGGGCCGGGGTGCGCGCGGGAGCCACTCGTGGGTCACGAAGTCGACGATGTGCATGCCCTCCGGCGCGACGATGTCGTGCACTCCCGCAGGCACGACCCCGTCCTTGAGGGCGTTGAAGACCTCCCACTCGCGGCGCTTGCGCTTGTTGCGGAACGACGTGGCGAAGGACTCCGGGTCGGTCCAGTGCGCGAACTCGTCGCCGTCGAGGTACTTCAGCTCCACGCACAGCCCGTGCGGCAGGCCGATCGAGCGGACGCCGACCGGCGTCGTCCGGATCTCCCACTCGAAGGCCTTGGTGAACACGAAGTCCGGACCGATCGGGAAGCCCCACTCCTCGGCGTTGCGGAGTCCGAGGTCGAGGTACCCGTGGTGCTCGTCGGCGAGGTACAGCCCGTGGCGCGGCACCCGCAGGATGGACGGTACGTCGCCGACCTGCCACCCGAAGTCGGCCAGCGAGACCTCGCCCTCGGTCGTCAGCACCATGTCGCCGTCCCACTTGTAGGAGTAGCGCGTCGAGACCTGGGCGAAGCACCAGTTGTAGAAGTAGGACAGCGAGTGCACCGACAGCTCGTGCTGGGCGAGGTGCTCGGCCCCGGCGCGGGCCACGTCGAAGGGGTAGGTCGTCTGGCGGAACTTGTCGGCGTGGCCCGAGCGGGCCACGGTCTCGGCCGCGACCTCGGGCGTGCCGTCCGTCGAACCGTTGTCGACCAGCAGCACCTCGTCGCACGCTCGCAGCAGGGGCGGCAGCACCCAGGGCAGGGACGGCGCCTCGTTCTTCACGCGCAGCACCGCCGTCGTCCCCGACCGCAGACCCTCGGGCTTCGTCCAGGGCCAGACGATGTCGTACTCGGTGTGGCCCTCGAGGTTCTGGAGACCGGCGCCGACGAGCGTCATCGCTCGCGCCCGAGCGCCTTGCGCAGGCCGCGGCGTACGCCGGGCGGGACGGCCGCGCGGAGACCGTGCGGGATGCGGTCGGCGAGAGCGCGGGGATCCTCGGTCGGCGCTGGGACCGGCACGCGCCCGCCGCCCTTCACCTCACGCTTGGTCCGCTGCTCGGCGGCCACGACCGAGGAGCGCGAGATCGCCTCGGCCTCGGCGTAGAGGTCGACGTAGGCCTCGCGGAGCTGGTCGAGGGCCGCGTGTGCCTGGGGCGTGTCGCCCCCCGGGTCGGCCAGCTTGTTGAGCTCCTCCCAGGTCTGCGCGGTGAGCTCGTGCAGCTTCGGCGGGAGCTGGAGGTCGTCCAGGCTCTGGGTGACGCGGCGCAGCCCGGGGTCGACGAACCGGTGCCCGTCGCGGATCTGCTCGCTCTTCGCGTGCAGGACGTTCTGCAGCTGGAGCTGCTCGCCGAGCTGCATCACGACCTTGACCCAGTCGTCGAGCAGGTCGCCGTACCGGACGAAGACGCGGCCACCGTCGGCCACCGACTCGCGGGTGGCCCGCTCGGTGTGCAGCAGCATGTTGAGCCAGCTGGCCGCGAGGTGCGCGGAACCGAGCCGGTTGGCGTAGTACTTCTGCTTGCTGCCGACCACCTCCGACGGCGGGCGCAGCATCGTGGCGAAGACCGGGACCGCGCCGTCACGGATCGCCGCGACCCGCCACAAGCCGAGGAACCAGCTCAGGCGCGGGTCCTTGACGACCAGCTCGTGACCCTCGGCGAAGTGGCCGTCGAGCCACTCGGCGGTCTTGATCCGCTCGGGCTCGCGGGTGGCGATCCGGCCGGTCTCGAACCACGCCTCCGGTCGCGCGTCGCTGACCTGGACGCCCGACTCCTTGAGCAGGCGGTCGTGGTGCTCGACGACCCACGCCGGCTCGCCGAACCCCTTGGGGTTGGTCTCGTCGGCCACCACCTCGGGCTGCGGGACGTGCAGGCCCATCAGCTGCATCAGGCCCGACAACGTGCTCGTTCCGCTGCGGCCGGCACCGGCGACGAAGAGCACCTTGCGCGGGTAGTCGGCCGGGTCGAGATCTCCCGGCTCACTTCCTCCGCGCGTGTCCGTCGTAGGGCTCGTCACGGCACGGGAGCCTAGCCGTTGCCACGCCCTACGCTCGCTTCGTGAGGTGGAGCCTGCGACGACGTACCGCGCTCCCCCGAGTGTCCGTCGTGGTCCCCGTGTACGACGTGGAGCGGTGGCTCCCGGAGTCGCTGGACAGCCTGCTCTCGCAGCGCGGGGTGGACCTCGAGGTGGTCGTGGTCGACGACGGGTCGCCCGACCGGTCCGGGGCGATCGCCGACGAGTACGCCGCCCGCGACGACCGCGTCTCGGTGCTGCACGTGGCCAACGGCGGCCTGGGAGCCGCGCGGAACGTGGGGACCGAGCGGGTGACGGGTGAGTACCTGGCGTACCTGGACTCCGACGACGTGCTGCCCCCCGGTGCCCTGGCCACGCTGGCCGAGTCCCTGCACGAGTCCGAGTCGGACTTCGCCACCGGTTCGGTCGTGCGCTGGGAGGCCGATGGTCTCCACGAGCCGCCCTGGATGCGCCGCCTGCACCGCGAGCGGCTGACCGCCATCACGGCCCGTGAGCACCCCGAGATCCTGGGCGACGTGTTCGCCTGGAACAAGCTGTACCGCCTGTCGTTCTGGCGGTCGCAGGGGCTCGAGTGGCCGGAGGGCGTGCGGTACGAGGACCAGCCGACCACCACGCGTGCCTACCTCGCCGGCACCTTCGACGTGATCCCGGACGTCGTCTACCACTGGCGGATCCGCCAGGACGGCACGTCCATCACCCAGCAGCGCGCATCGTTGACGGACCTCGGCGACCGGCTGCTCACCAAGCGGATGGCCCTGGACGCGGTCCAGGAGTACGACGACGCCGGCACGACGGCGTACTTCGTGGACCGCGTGATGGCCGGCGACCTGCACCGGTACTTCACCGAGATCCCCGGGGCGTCCCAGGAATGGTGGGACCTGCTGGTGCGCGGGATCCACGACCTGTGGGGTGAGCGGTCCCTGGCGGACTCCGGCCTCCCGCCCGTGCACCGGCTCGTCGGCCGGCTGGTCGAGCGGGACCGGCGGGCCGACGCGGAGTCGGTCGTGCGCTGGTTCGGCGCGCTCGACGGCCCGGCGCCACGGGACGGGTCGCGCCTCGCCGTACCGGAGTACGTGCTGGACCTCTCGGACGTCGACCCCGACGTGCTGAAGCTGCGCGACCACGAGCTTCCCGGTGGTTGAGGAAGGACGAAGTCCTGTCACGAAACCAGCGCCGACCTCGCCGGGTCTCGTGACGGGCGCTAGCGCGCCCTCCTCGACCAACGGGCTTCCGCTAGCGTCTGTGCGGTGAGCGCGCAAGCGGCCGACGTGGCGAAGTGCTACATCGACAACTCCTTCGTCTGCGGGCAGTACTGGTCGGACTACCGCCCCGAGCTCACCGACGCGACGATCCAGCACCTCTGGATCACCGTCGTCTCGGTGGCCGTCGGGCTGGTGCTGGCCGTACCCCTCGCTCTGCTGGCCCGGCGCAACCCGACGGTCGAGTCGATCGTGGTCGGCGGCACGACGATCGTCTACACGATCCCGTCGCTGGCGCTGTTCTCGCTGCTGCTGCCGTTCACCGGGCTCTCGCCCACGACGGTGATCATCGGCCTGGCGCTCTACTCGCTGACGATCCTGGTGCGCAACGTGCTCGCCGGCCTGCGCGCCGTACCCGCCGAGGTCGTCGAGGCCGCGCGCGGCATGGGCTACTCCAGGTCGCGCCTGCTGACGCGGGTCGAGCTGCCGCTGGCGCTGCCGATCATCATGGCCGGCCTGCGGGTGGCCGCGGTGTCCACCGTGGCGCTGGCCACGATCGGCGCGATCGTGTCCTACGGCGGCCTCGGCAACCTGCTGCTGCAGGCGGTCGGCAACCAGTTCAAGGCGCAGATCTTCGCGGCCAGCCTGCTGTGCGTGCTGCTCGCGGTCGCGCTGGACCTCCTGCTCGTCGGCGCCCAGCGCCTGCTCACCCCCTGGACCCGCCATGCTCGCTGACGTCTGGACCTACCTCACCGACGGCTCCCACTGGTCCGGGTCCACCGGCATCGGCGCCTTCCTGGTGCAGCAGCTGCTGCTGACCGTCACCGCGATGGCGCTGGCGATGCTGCTCGGGCTGCCCCTGGCGATGTACGCCGGGCACAAGCACCGCTTCGGGTTCCTGGCCGTCAACGTCTCCAACGTCGGCCGTGCCGTCCCGGTGTTCGCCGTGCTGCTGGTGCTGTCGCTCGGGCCCGTCGGCGCCGAGGAGTTCGGCCCCTACGGCCGCGCCGGCCTGGCCACCCTCATCTCGCTGGTCCTGTTCGCCCTGCCGCCGCTGATCACCAACGCCTACGTCGGGATCACCGAGGTCGACCGCGACGTCGTCGAGGCGTCCCGCGGGATGGGGATGGGCGAGGGCAAGGTCTTCAGCTCCGTCGAGCTCCCGCTGGCGATGTCGGTGATCATGACCGGCGTACGCCTCGCCCTCGTCCAGGTCTGGGCGACCGCGACGATCGCCGCCCTCGTCGCCGGACCGGGGCTCGGCCGGGTCATCACGCGCGGGTTCGCCAACCACCGCACCTACGAGGTCGTCGCCGGTGCGATCCTCGTCGCGGTCGGCGCCCTGCTCCTCGAGGGCCTGGCGGTGCTCGCGGAGAGGTACGCCGACCCGCTGCGCCGGGCCCATCGCCGAGACCGGCGCAACCGACGGGTCACCCTTAGGGAGGAATCGTTGCCTCAGGCCGTGGCCTGAGGTGGGTCTGTAACCATTTCGTCATCGGGGAATGTCGGCGGACCGGACTACTGTTCTGCACGCGGGTGCCACTGGGTGCCCATCGGACACGCGCGGTCACAACCGCGGGACACAGAAGGTGGTGCATCTTGATGCGCATCCATCGCTTGATCGCCGGGGCCGCCGTGACGGCTCTCATGCTCGCCACGGCCGCGTGCGGCGGCGACTCCCTCGAGAGCTCGGGCACCGACACCGGGGACGGCGGCGCCACCACGGGCAGCGCCGACAAGGGCACCGCCGTGGTCGGCGGCCAGGACTTCACCGAGAGCCAGGTGCTCGCGGCCATCTACCAGAAGGTCCTGGAGAACCAGGGCTACACCGTCCAGACCAAGCTGGTGACCACCCGCGACGTCTACCTGCCCGAGCTGAGCAGCGGGGGCGTCGACATCGTCCCCGACTACCTGGCCGGCATCACCGACTACCTCAACACCGACAAGAACGGCCCGGACGCGCCGCTGGTGTCGAGCAACGACGTCGACAAGACGCTGGCCGCGCTCGAGCCGCTGGCCGAGGCGAAGGGGATCTCGATCCTGCCGCCGTCGGACGCCACGGACCAGAACGCCTTCTTCGTCACCCAGGACTTCGCCGACCAGAACTCCCTGACCACGCTGTCGGACCTGGCCGCGCTGGGTGACCCGATCAAGCTCGGCGCACCGCCGGACTGCGAGGGTCGCGCGGACTGCGAGGGCGGTCTGACCGACGTCTACGGCCTGAAGATCACCGAGATCGTGCCGCTCGACTTCGCCAGCGCCCAGGTCAAGGACGCGGTGAAGAACGGCGAGGTCACCATGGGTGAGACCGGCACGACCGACGGCACCCTCGCCGACGCCGGCCTGGTGCTGCTCGAGGACGACAAGGGCATCCAGCCCGCGCAGAACCTCACCCCGGCCGTCAACGCCGACTTCCTCAAGGCCAACCCGGACCTCGAGGACGTCTTCAACAAGCTCTCCGGCGCCCTGACGACCGACGACCTCGCCGCGATGAACCTCAAGGTCGACGCCGAGCGCCAGAAGGCCAGCGACGTCGCCGAGCAGTTCCTCCAGGACAAGGGCCTGATCTGAGCGCGCACATGAGCGAGCAGGCCGAGCCGACGCCGGCCCCGGACGCGTCCCCCGGACAGTCGTCAGGGGACATGATCCGGCTGGTCGGCGTCGGCAAGACCTACGACGACGGGACCGTCGCGGTCCAGGAGCTCGACCTCGACGTCCGCAAGGGCGAGCTGGTCGTGCTCGTGGGGCCGTCCGGCTGCGGCAAGTCCACGACGCTGAAGATGATCAACCGGCTGATCGAGCCGACCTCCGGTCAGATCTTCATCGACGGCCAGGACGTGACGAAGTCCGACGCGGTCAAGCTGCGCCGCGGCATCGGCTACGTCATCCAGCAGATCGGCCTGTTCCCGCACCAGAAGATCGTCCGCAACGTGATGACGGTGCCGCTGCTGTACGGCGAGTCGAAGACGCACGCCCGTGAGCGCGCGCGGGAGCTGCTCGACCTCGTCGGCCTCGACGCCGACACCTACGGCGACCGCTACCCCCACCAGCTCTCCGGCGGCCAGCGTCAGCGCGTGGGCGTCGCTCGTGCGCTGGCGGCCGACCCGCCGGTGCTCCTGATGGACGAGCCGTTCGGCGCGGTCGACCCCGTCGTCCGCATCCGCCTGCAGGACGAGTTCCTGAAGATCCAGCGCGAGCTGGGCAAGAGCGTCGTCCTGGTCACCCACGACATCGACGAGGCCGTGCGGATGGGCGATCGTGTCGCGGTGTTCGAGACCGGCGGTCGGCTGGCCCAGTTCGGGACACCGGCCGAGCTGCTCGCTCACCCCGCGGACGAGTACGTCGAGGACTTCGTCGGCGCCACCCGCGGCCTGCGTCGCCTGACGGTGACCCCGATCGACCCGGAGCACCTCGACCCGATCGACGGCGTGAGTACCGGCGACCTGGGCAGCGCCATCGACGTCGACTCCTCCCTGGAGGAGGCGCTCGCGGCGATGCTCCGCGACGACAAGCCCGTCATCGGCGTCAGGCGCGGCGCCCAGTTCGTCGGCGTCCTCACCCCCGCCGGCATCCACCGCCAGCTACGGGCGTCGCTGAAGTAGGCGCTCGCGCCCGCGTTCGGCGGCGTTCCTGACGCTCCCGGCGGGTTGCAACGCCGCCAGAACGTCGGGATACCCGCTCGAGCCGGGTATCCCGACCAGCGGGCGATCACCCCGACGTGGCGGTGGGACTCCCAGGCGGAGAGCTCGGCGCGGACGGCGTCGAGGTCGGCGCGGACGACGTCGAGCTCGGCCTCGAGCTCGGCGACGCGGAGGATGGCGTCGGCGGCGCGGGTGTCGGCGTCGTCGAGGCGGCCGGCCAGGGACTCGCCCTCGGCCTGCGCACGGTCGGCGCGCTTGGCCTCGGCGTTGAGCTTGCGGCTCGCCTCGGCCGCACGGCGCTGGGCCGAGGTCAGCGCGACCTCGAGCTCCTCGATCGTGGTCTGGTGGGTGGTCACCTGGGCGAGCATCGAGGAGGCGTACGCCGTGTGCTCGGCGGTGCGCTCCTCGGTCAGGCGGCGGTACTGCTGGGCCTGGTCCGCACGGTCGCGGGCGGCGTCGCGGCGCGCCCCCATGAGCTCGGAGTGCGTGATCCGGACGGCAGCGGCGCCGAGCGCCACGCCGAGGAGGGCGGCGGCGGCGAGGAGACCCCACGAGCCGGAGAGGACCGCGCCGACGACGGCGACAGCGGCGAGCACGACCAGGGCGACCGCGGTGGTGAGACGGGCAGAGCGCTGCCGACGACGAGCCTTTGGGGAAGACATGTCGTTCAGGCTAGGGCGCGTCGTCGGCTTTCCGGACGCGACACGCACGCTCCAGCAGGAGAGCCCCAACCGTCACACAGGCCCCACCGACCCCTGCCACGAGCGACCGTACGGCGCGTTGCTCGGCCAGCTCCGCCGAGGCGCCGACCCAGCTGAGGGCGTACCCGAGGTACCCGCCGGCGACCAGGACCCCGACGTACGCACACGCCCGGGCCAGCACGAGCCGGTTGACGGCCTGGTGCGGGGCGAGCCGCTCGCGGCGGACGTGGACACTGCGCCAGGTGGCGTGGGCGGTGGCGGCCAGGATCGCCGCCACGAGGAACAGCGCGAGCGGCTGGGCCCAGGTGACGATGGGCGCGGAGTCCATCCGGCGGTCGGCGTAGGCGTGCAGCAGCCAGCCGCCCACCAGCCCCACGACCCCCCAGATCGTCAGGACTCCGGGGGAGGTCGGCTGCAGCCGGCCCTCGAGCGAGGCCCGGTCGTCGTCCTCGTCGTCCGGCGGTGGAGGGCCGTCCCTCATCTCCGGCTCGGGAGCATCACTGGATCTGGAGCGACAGGTCGTCGCGCAGCTTCATCCCGTCGCGGTCCGGGGCCTTCTCGAGGAGCTCGGCGATCGGGCCGTGGTCGGGGAGGACGGCGTCCGGCTCGACGTCGTACCAGGGCTGGAGCACGAAGGCCCGCTCGAAGGCGCGCGGGTGCGGGAGCACGAGGTTCTCGTCGTCCGCGCGGCGGTCGCCAACGACGATGACGTCGACGTCGAGGGTGCGCGAGGCGTTGGCGGCGACACCGTCGCCGCGTTCGCGGCCGAAGGCGTCCTCGATCGCGTGGGCGCGGTCGAGCAGCCGGCTCGCGGCGAGCGTGGTGTCGATGAGCACGACGGCGTTGAGGAACGTCTCGGCGTCGGGCGGGCAGTCCACCGGCTCGGTCTCGTAGACCGGGGAGACGCCGGTGACCCAGACGTCCGGGGTGTCGGCGACGGCGTTCACGGCACCCTGGAGGCTGGTCAGCCGCTCACCGAGGTTGGAGCCCAGCGACAGCACCGCGCGACGGATCGGTCGCATCTCACCGGTGAGCGTGTCGGAGTCGATGATGTGCGGGTTGGGCGTCTCCGTCATGTGGTGGCCTCACCTTCGGGGGGCTGGTCAGCTGGCTGATCGTCTGGGGGTCTGGAGCGGGTGATCGTGAGCGTGACGTCGCCGAACGTCGCGTCGATGGGGGCCTCCGGCTTGTGCACCATGATCCTCGCCCATTCAACACGACCATCCCTGAGGCAGACGTCCGCGAGCCGCTGGGCCAGGGTCTCGATGAGGTCGACCGGGTCGGCCTCCACGGCGTGTTTCACCGCGGCCACGAGAGTTCCGTAGTCGACGGTGTCGCGCAAGTCGTCGGACGCCGCCGCGGGTGAGGTGTCGATGCCCAGGGTGAGATCGACCACGAAGGTCTGCCCCTCGCGCTTCTCGTGCTCGAAGACCCCGTGGTAGCCGTAGCACTCGATGCCGGTCACGCTCAGCTCGTCCGTCACGCCGTCGGCTCCGTCTCGTTCCAGCGGGCGAGCGCCCGCAGCGCGTCATGGGCGGCCCGGACGTCGTGGGTGCGCAGGCCCCACACCCCTTGCTGGGCGAGCAGCACGTGCAACGCGGACGACGCGTGCTCACGGTCCTCCACGCCGCGCGCGACCCCGTCGGGACCGGCGAGCAGGCTGCCCAGGAACGACTTGCGCGACGCCCCCACCAGCACCGGGAGCCCCAGGGCCATCAGCGGCCCCAGCCCGCGCAACAGCGTCCAGTTGTGCTCCGCGGTCTTGGCGAACCCGAGGCCGGGGTCCAGCACGATCCGGCGCCTCTCGAGCCCGGCGGCCACCATCGCGTCCACCCGCTCCGCGAGCTCGTCGCACACCGCCGCGACGACGCCGCCCGGGCCGTCGTACGACGCGTGCTGCTGCATCGTGGAGCTGTGGCCGCGCCAGTGCATGGCGACGTACGTCGCCCCGCTCGCGGCCACGACCGGCACCATCTCGGGGTCGGCCAGCCCGCCGGAGACGTCGTTCACGATGGTCGCCCCGGCTCCGACGGCCGCCAGCGCCACCTCGCTGCGCATGGTGTCGACCGAGACGGTCGCCCCTTCCGCGGCCAGGGCCGTGATCACCGGGACGACGCGGGCCAGCTCCTCCTCGACGAGCGGCCGCGTCGCGCCGGGACGGGTGGACTCCCCGCCGACGTCGAGGATGTCGGCGCCGGCCACCAGCAGCTCGCGGCCGTGGCTGATGGCGGCGTCGGGGGTCGCCCAGCGCCCGCCGTCGGAGAAGGAGTCGGGCGTCACGTTGACCACGCCCATGAGCACGGGACGGTCGGTCCGGGTGAGGTCCGCGGGCAGCATCAGCGGGTGTGGCGGCCCGAGCTGATGAGGGCCATCGCCTCCGAGCGGGTCGCGGCGTTGTGCATCTGGCCGCGGACCGCCGAGGTGATGGTGCGCGCCCCGGCCTTGCGCACCCCGCGCATGGTCATGCACAGGTGCTCGGCCTCGATCACGACGATCACGCCGCGGGCCTCCAGCAGTCGCATCAGGGCGTCGGCGACCTGGGTGGTCAGCCGCTCCTGCACCTGCGGCCGCTTGGCGTAGACGTCGACCAGCCGCGCGAGCTTGGACAGGCCGGTGATCTTGCCGCTCTCGGCCGGGATGTACCCGACGTGGGCGACCCCGGTGAACGGCACCAGGTGGTGCTCGCACATCGACCAGAGCTCGATGTCGCGGACCAGGACCATCTCGTCGTGGCCGATGTCGAAGGTGGTGGTGAGCACGTCCTCCGGCGTCATCCGCAAGCCGGCGGTCAGCTCGGCGTAGGCCCGCGCGACCCGCCCCGGCGTCTCCCGCAGCCCCTCGCGCTGCGGGTCCTCCCCGATGGCGATGAGCAGCTCACGGACGGCCGCCGCAGCGCGGTCGTGGTCGAACGCGGGTACCTCGCCCGGCGGCCGGTCCGGGGTCGTCACGGGGTCGACCATCAGGTGGGCAGGTCCGTCCCGGAGCTCGGAGGCGTCATGCCCGGGTCGCCGTGCACGTCGCCACCGGGACCCGGCGGCGTCAGGACGGGAGCCGAACGATCCTGCTGGTTGGTGCCGTTGATCTTGACGCGGTCGCGGATCTCCTGCGGGATCTCGATCGGCGGGATCGTCGAGGGCACCCGGTCGGGCGAGCCGGTCCACGCGGGACGGGCCGAACGCCGGCGCAGCGGCACGAAGACCTGGGCGACCTGCTCCTTGTCGAGGGTCTCCTTGTCGAGCAGCGCGAGGACCAGCGCGTCGAGGACGTCGCGGTTCTCGACCAGGATGTCGAAGGCCTCCTGGTGCGCGTTGGCCAGCAGCTTCTTGGTCTCCTCGTCGACGACGGCGGCGACGTCCTCGGAGTAGTTGCGGCTGTGGCCCATGTCGCGGCCCAGGAACGGCTCGCTGTTGTCCTTGCCCAGCTGGATGGCCCCGAGGCGCTCGGTCATGCCGTACTGGGTGACCATCGCGCGGGCCAGCGCGGTCGCCTTCTCGATGTCGTTGCTCGCGCCGGTGGTCGGGTCGTGGAAGACCATCTCCTCGGCCGCGCGGCCGCCCATCATGTAGGCGAGCTTGTCGAGGATCTCCGAGCGCGTGGTGGAGTACTTGTCCTGGTCCGGCAGCACCATCGTGTAGCCCAGGGCCCGGCCGCGCGGCAGGATCGTCACCTTGTGCACGGGGTCGGTGCCCGGGAGCGCCGCGGCGACCAGCGCGTGGCCGCCCTCGTGGTAGGCGGTGATGAGGACCTCTTGCTCGCTCATCAGGCGCGTGCGGCGCTGCGGACCGGCGATGACGCGGTCGATCGCCTCGTCGAGGGCCTCGTTGTTGATCAGCTTCTGGTTGGCCCGAGCGGTCAGCAGGGCCGCCTCGTTGAGGACGTTGGCCAGGTCGGCACCGGTGAAGCCCGGCGTACGGCGGGCCACCGAGAGGAGGTCGACGTCCGGCGACATCGGCTTGCCGCGCGAGTGCACGTTGAGGATCTGGTGGCGGCCGTTGAGGTCCGGGGCGTCGACCTGGATCTGGCGGTCGAAGCGACCGGGGCGCAGGAGCGCCGGGTCGAGCACGTCGGGACGGTTGGTCGCGGCGATCAGGATCACGCCGCCGCGGACGTCGAAGCCGTCCATCTCGACCAGCAGCTGGTTGAGGGTCTGCTCGCGCTCGTCGTGGCCGCCGCCCATGCCGGCGCCGCGGTGACGGCCGACGGCGTCGATCTCGTCGATGAAGACGATGGCCGGGGCGTTCTCCTTGGCCTGCTCGAACAGGTCGCGGACGCGGCTGGCACCGACGCCCACGAACATCTCGACGAAGTCGGAGCCGGAGATCGAGTAGAACGGCACGCCCGCCTCACCGGCGACGGCGCGGGCCAGCAGGGTCTTGCCGGTGCCGGGCTCGCCGTACAGCAGCACGCCCTTGGGGATCTTGGCGCCGACCGCCTGGAACTTCGCCGGCTCCTGGAGGAACTCCTTGATCTCCTCGAGCTCCTCGATGGCCTCCTCGCACCCGGCGACGTCGGAGAACGTCGTCTTCGGCATGTCCTTGGTGATGAGCTTGGCCTTGGAGCGGGCGAACTGCATGATGCCGCGGCCGCCACCGCCCTGGACCTGGTTCATCAGGAAGATGAAGAGGAAGACGATCAGCGCGAACGGCAGCAGCGTGGCCAGGATCGAGCCGAGCAGGCTGGGCTGCGGGTTCTCGGAGTTGGCCTTGTCGATCGTGCCGTCGGCCAGCTGCTCGTCGACCAGGTTGACCAGGCCCTCCTGCTGCCCGTCGATCCAGTGCGCCTCGACCTTGTCGCCGCCGTCGCGGTCGATGCCGGGGTCGAGGGTGGCCTTCATGACCTGGTCGCCGTCGACGAAGGTGATCTCCTTCACCTGACCGCTCGAGATGTACTGCCGCATCTCGGAGGTGGTGATCTCGTCGTACCCGCCGCTGGGCGTGAGGTACTGGAGAGCCAGGAGCACGCCGATGACGGCGATCACGATCCATAGCCATGGACCCTTGAGCAGACGCTTCACGAGACTCTTTCCGGCACGCCCCGGGACATTCCCGTGGGGACAATCATCTGAAGGGACGACGGTACCGTCCCTCCACAATCACCATTGTCTCAGGCAGAACGAGCGAGCGGGATCCGAACGTTCCCCACGCTGGTCGAGGAGGGCGACGTCAGCTGTAGACGTGCGGGGAGAGGGTGCCGATGTCGCGCAGGTTGCGGTACCGCTCGCGGTAGTCGAGGCCGTAGCCGACGACGAACTCGTTCGGGATGTCCCACCCCACGTACTTGACCTCGACCGGCATCTGGAGGGCCTCGGGCTTCCTCAGCAGGGTGCAGATCTCGACGCTGGCGGGCTCGCGGGAGGAGAGGTTGGAGGTCAGCCAGGAGAGCGTGAGGCCGGTGTCGATGATCTCGTCGACGATCAGCACGTGCCGGCCGGAGATGTCGGTGTCGAGGTCCTTGAGGATGCGGACCACGCCGCTGGACTTCGTACCGGAGCCGTAGGACGAGATGGCCATCCAGTCCATCTCCACGTGCCGGCTGAGACTGCGCGCGAGGTCGGCCATCACCATCACCGCGCCACGCAGGATGCCGACGATCAGCAGCTCCTGGCCCTCGTAGTCCCGCTCGATCTCGGCGTGCGAGCTCCCCGAGCCGGTCCTGGATCTGCTTCTCGGTGAACAGCACGTTCACGAGGTCCTGCTCGACGTGGCTGGCGTCCATACCGGGGACCCTACTCAGACGCCTTCGAAGGCCAGCGTCCCGTCCCGTCGTACCCCGCGGACGTGGCCGGGGAGGTCGACGGCGCCCTGGCCGTGCCAGTCGGTCAGCAGGGCGTCGAGGGCGAGCACGTGGTCGCGGAAGAGCTCGGCGTCCCGGGCGCCGGCCCGCACGGCGGCCAGACGGAGCACCCGGGTCCGTACGGCGGCCGGCAGCGCGACCAGGGCCGCGACGGGCAGCGGACGGTCGAGAGCGGAGTACGCCGCCTCCGCCAGCGCGTCGAGGTGCTCGACGTCCTGGCGGAGCTGGTCGGCGGTCCGGGCCAGGGCCGCCGTGACGCCGGGCCCGAGCTCGGTCTCGAGCATCGGCAGCACCACGTCGCGCACCCGCGTCCGCGTGAAGCGAGGATCCGCGTTCGCCGGGTCGGTCCACCACGCGATGCCCTGCTCGCGGCAGGCGCGCTCGGTCGTCTCTCGGGTCAGCTCGAGGAACGGCCGCAGGAACACGCCCCGCCTCCGCCTCATCCCGGCCAGCGCCCGGCCGCCGCTCCCCCGGGCGAGCCCCAGCAGCACCGTCTCGGCCTGGTCGTCGCGGGTGTGGCCGAGCAGCACGGTCGAGGAGCCGAAGCGCTCGGCGAGCTCCTCGAGCACGGCGTACCTGGCCTGCCGCGCGGCGGCCTCGAGGCCGTGCCCGTCGACGTTCACGCTGACCCGGATCGACGCCGTCTCGTCGGCTCCGAGGGTGGCCATCTGGCCGACCACCCGGGTGGTCACCTCGGCGGAGTCCTCGTGGAGCGCGTGGTCGACGGTCACCCCGACCACGGGCCACGGCTGCTCACGCGCCTCGAAGACCGCCGCCGCCAGCAGGGCCAGCGAGTCTGCGCCCCCGGAGCAGGCGACCAGGACGGGCGCGGAGCCCCCAGGGACCGCGCGACGTACGGCGACCCGCGTCGCCGCGACGGCAGGGTCTGGACCGCTCATCTCGGGGAAGTCACAGCACGCGGGCGACCCACGCATCAGGGTCGGCGATCTCGGTCTTGCTGGGCAGGTGCGCGGGCTCGGCCCAGACGGCGTTGAAGCCCTCGATGCCGACCTTGTCGACGACGCCGCGGACGAAGCGGGCGCCGTCGCGGTACTGCGCCATCTTCGCGTCGAGGCCGAGGGCCCGGCGCAGGAACCGGTCGAGGGGGCCGGCGCCCTTGCGGCGCTGGTTGAACCTCTTGCGGATGTCGGCCACCGACGGGATGACCGAGGGGCCGACGCCGTCCATCACCACGTCGGCGTGGCCCTCCAGCAGGGACATCACGCCGGTGAGGCGGTCCATGATCTCGCGCTGCTCGGGGGTGCCGAGCACGTCGAGGAGGGAGCCCTTCTCCTCGCCGGAGTCCCCGGACCCGCCGCGGACGGCGTTGCTGAGCCGCTTGAGCCCGTCGTCGAGCAGCTTGGTCGGCTCGATCTGGTCGGCGAGCTTCCCGATCTCGCCGAACAGGTGGTCGCGCATCCACGGCACGGCCGTGAACTGGACGCGGTGGGTCTCCTCGTGGAGGCAGACCCAGAGCCGGAAGTCGGTGGGGTCGGCGCCGATCTCGCGCTCGACGTGGACGATGTTCGGGGCGACCAGGAGGAGCCGGCCGGCCGGGTCGCGGAAGGGGTCGAACTGGCCGAGCACCTTGCCGCCGAGGAAGCCCAGGACGGCACCGACCTCGGCGCCGGTCACCCGGGAGCCGACGGCCTTGGTGACGCCGGACGGCGGCCCCTTCTTCTCGGTCATCTTGGCGACGATCGGGCCGAGGAGGACGTCGAAGCTCTCGGCGTTGGCGCGGATCCAGCCCGGTCGGTCGACGACGTACAAGGGCGCGGTGGCGTCGGCGGCGACGAGCCCGGTGTACTCGCGGACCAGTCCCGTCGACCGGGTCGCGTCGGCACGGAGCTCGGCGACGACGGCCTCGGCCTCCCCGCGGCTGATGTCGGGGCCGGGGCCGGCCAGGCGGGAGCCGACCGAGATCGCCAGCTCCCAGTCGATCATCTCCGCGGCGGTCATGGCGTCGAACCTACTGAACAGCGACAACCGGCCAGGGCCGCCGCGGCGGCGTCCAGGTCGCTCTCGGCGAGGAGGCTCCTGAGGTACGGCACGCGGTCGGCCATCAGCACGAACACCGCGGTGGTCCCGGCCTGGTCGGTCACCAGCCCGGCGAGCGCGGCGGTGTTGCGCAGGGTCCCCGTCTTGGCGCGGACGTGGCCGCGGGCGGGCAGGGCCGCGTCGGCGAAGCGGTACTCCAGCGACCCGGTGAAGCCGGCCACCGGCAGACCGCTCAGGACCGCGCGGAGCTCGGGATGCTCGCCGGACGCTGCCGCGCGCAGGACGTCGGTGAGGATGCGCGGGTCCAGCCGGTTCTCCCGGGAGAGGCCGCTGCCGTCGTACCAGCGGTCGCCCTGGGTCCGGACGCCCAGCTCGGTCAGGGCCTGCCGTACCCCCGCCACGCCGCCGGCGAACGACCCCTCACCGGCGGCGGCCAGGCCGACCTGGTGCGCGAGCACCTCGGCCGCCTCGTTGTCGCTGACCGTCAGCACCCGCTCGACGATCTCCGCCAGCGGCGGACTCAGCACCTCCGCGACGGGGGCGGCGTCGTCGCGGGCGACGAGGTGCGCCGGCGGGCCGGTGGCGACGAGGCCGGCGGCGCGCAGCTCGGCGGCGAAGTACGTCGCGGCGGTCAGCGACGGGTCCGCCACCCGGCCCGAGCCGTCGGCCGGGCGGCCCTCGTCGGCCCACAGGGCGGTGATCGGGGCGACGACCCCGTCCGGGCAGGTAGCTCTTCTCCCACTGGGGACTGGCGGGCGGGCCGGTGAACAGCGAGTCGTCGTAGGCGAGACGCACGCGGCGTACGCCCTGCTGCTCCAGCGCCGCGGCCGCCTTCCGCGCGAGGGTGCGGAGGTCGGCGCGGTGCGGGTAGATGGGCTCGTCCTTCGCGGCCGGCTTGCTGGCCAGGTACGGGTCGCCGCCGCCGACCAGCACCAGCCGGCGCTTCTTGCCTTGCCCCTCCAGCACGGCCCGGGTGGAGAAGCGATGGTCGGGCCCGAGCACGTGCAGGGCCGCGGTCGTGGTGAGGAGCTTGGTCGTCGACGCCGGCCGCGCGCGTCGGCCGGTCGCGAAGACCTCGTCGCCCGAGGACAGGTCGACGACGGAGGCCACGACGTTCTTGCCGAGGTCGGCGTTCTCCAGGAGCGGCTCGAGGACGCGGGCGACCCTGCGCGGGGCGAGCGTGCCTTCCTGCTCGGCCGCCTCGGCGACCGCCACGGCCGCGGGGCTCGCCGGCGCGGCGATGGTCACGCCGGGCGGGGGAGGTACGGCGGCGGGCTGCGTAGTCGGGTCCGGTCCTCGTTGACCGGGCGGCGTACCGCCGCCGAACCAGCGTGCGCCGAGGTCCCACTGGTACGACGCCACGCCACCGGCCAGCAGGAGCAGGACGAGGGCGATCGGCAGCCGGCGAGACCATGAGTGACGCATCGCGGCCATTCTGCGGGAGGATGGCGGAAATCTTGTGTCCGGGTCGGTCCGGGGAGCGTGGAGGAAGTCGTGCTGGAGTTCGACGTGCTGGTGGAGATCCCCAAGGGGAGCCGCAACAAGTACGAGGTCGACCACGAGTCGGGGCGGATCCGGCTGGACCGGACCCTGTTCACCTCGACGCAGTACCCCGCCGACTACGGCTTCGTCGAGAACACCCTCGGCCTCGACGGCGACCCCCTCGACGCGCTCGTGCTGCTGATCGGCGAGCCCACCTTCCCCGGCTGCCTGATCAAGTGCCGTGCGATCGGGATGTACCGGATGACCGACGAGGCCGGCGGCGACGACAAGGTGCTGTGCGTGCCCGTCTCGGACCCGCGCCTGGAGCACCTGCGCGACATCAACCACCTCCCGAAGTTCGACCGTCTGGAGATCGAGCACTTCTTCCAGGTCTACAAGGAGCTCGAGCCCGGCAAGTCCGTCGAGGGCGCCAACTGGGTCGGCCGCGACGAGGCCGAGGCCGAGGTCCGTGCCTCCTTCAAGCGCGAGGAGGAGCGGGGCCACGGCACACGACCTGGCCAACCTCGCCGACGACTCACTCGGCGAGCGCAAGTCCTGACGTGAGTCCCGGGGTCAGTGACCCCAGACGCGGACCCAGTCGACCTCCATGGTCTGGGGGAGGTTCTGGGTCCCACCCAACAGCGCCAGCTCGAAGTCGGAGCTGAGCAGGCTCAGGATCAGGTACTCAGGGATCTGCGAGACACCCTCGCTCGTCCGGAACGTCACCTGGCCGTCGATGCGGAAGACGTACTCGGTCGGCGTCCACTCCACCGAGAACACGTGGAACTGGTCGGCCCAGCCCGAGCCGAAGCGGGCCTGGTCCGGCACCCAGCCTCCGGTCTTGGTGAGCACGCCGTCCCGGTAGTAGTAGGCGTTGCTGGCGAGACCGCCCGAGCCGGTGCCGAACCACTCCACCGCGTCGATCTCGGCCCCGCTGACCGACGGGTCACCGCCCGGGATCGCGGGCGCGTCCGGCTGCATCCAGAAAGCACCGTGCTGCCCGCGCAGCGGCTGGAACCGGATCCGCGCGGCCGCGAAGCCGTACCGGAAGGAGAACCGGCCCTGCGTGCCGATGTGCCCGTTGAGTCGGTAGGCGTTGACCCGGCCCTGGGCGTCGGTGCAGTCGCCCCTCGCCGGGTCGTCGAGCACGCTCAGCCGCACCACGCCGCCGGACACCACGGTTGCGGACGGGTCTGCGCGCGAGCACTGCCGGTTGCCGGAGTACCCCTGGAGCCGCTGGTCCCACGGCGACGCAAGGACGTTCCCGGCGAACTCGTCGGTGAGCAGCGGGACGCCCCAGCGGTCGGTCCGGGCGGACGGGCTGGTCGCCTCGCCCAGCGATCCGGCCCGGAGCGCGACCGCCCGGTACGTCGCGGGGAAGCCGCCGTCGGCGTACGCCGCGGTGAACGGGACCCGGCCGGTCGCGTCCTCGACACCCTGGGCGACGGTGGTCCACTGCTTGCCGCGCCGCAGCTGCAGCAGCACGGTGCGCCCGGCCGACACGGGGGCGACGACCGCAGTCATCGCACTCGAGGCCGTGGACGCCGGCTGGGGGACGGAGCCCACGGCAGCCAGCTGGGGCAGCATCTCCACCGTCACGCTCTGCGGGGTCCGGCCCTTGCCGGCGACGGCGGGGGCGCTGGACGCGGCCGCCAGCACGGCCACCGCGACGAGCGCCGTCCCGGCGACCGACGCACGCACGTTCACGACGACCCCAGGATTCCGACGATCGCCCGCGTGACCTCGACCCGGGTCTCGGCCGACCGGACGGGGTCGCCGGGATGGAGCATCCCGTGGTCCGCGCCGTCGATTCGCAGCACGATCGCCATGCCGCTCACGGTCCGACCAGGTCGGGGGATCGAAGCATGCTCGGCGGCACGCCGAACGCGTCGACGAGCTCCGCCGCGATCGGTCGCACCCGGCGGCAGAGGCGGTTGACCTCGCGGGAGATGGCCTTCGAACGGACGACGGTGAGCCGGCCGTGCTCCATGAACCACGCCCGGTCCGCCTCGATCACGGACAGCGCGTGCAGGTCGCACAGGAGGGACAGCGCCCGCCGGTTCTCCGACTCGGGAAGGGACGCCAGCTTGTCGACGAACGCCTCCAGCACCAGCCGCTCCACGTGGGCGCGGGCGGCGGCGATCACGTGGTCCTGCACGCGCGAGAACACCTCGCCGGGCTTGCGCCCTGCGTCGATCCCGCGCTTCAGCCGCCGGGCGACCCCGGCGAGCTGGTGCTCCTCGCGGAACTGCAGCATCGCCAGCTGGTAGTCGGTGTCGAGGACGCCGGCCTCGTCGTCCCACTTCTCGCCGCCGGGCAGCACGTCCTTGATCCGTTCGAGCAGCTTGTGCACGCTCGTCCGTTCGACCACCGTGTCGACGGCCATCCCGGCCACGAACCGCACCATGCCGAGCTGGTCCATCTCCTCGAACTCACCGGCGTAGTCGGTGAGCAGCCCCTTCGCCACCAGCTGCAGGAGCACGTGGTTGTCGCCCTCGAACGTCGTGAAGACGTCGGTGTCCGCCTTGAGGGCGGCGAACCGGTTGACGGCGAGGTACCCCGCCCCGCCACACGCCTCCCGGCACTCCTGGATCGTCCGGGTCGCGTGCCAGGTGCCCAGCGCCTTGGTCCCGGCGGCCCGCGACTCCAGCTCGCGACGGGACTTCTCGTCGTCGGCCCCCACGTCACCCCGGGCCGAGAAGACCTCGTGGAGCTGCGAGGCGACGACCTCCTGCGCGAAGTGCAGGGCATAGGTCCGCGCGAGCAACGGGAACAGCCGCCGCTGGTGCATCCCGTAGTCGAGCAGCAGCTGCTCCTCGTCGTCGGAGCCCTGTGCGCCGGTCTCGAACTGGCGGCGTCGGGCGGCGTACCGGACCGCGATCGTCAGGGCGACCTTCGCGGCGTTGATGCCGGCGCCACCGACGCACACCCGTCCCTGAACGAGCGTGCCGAGCATGGTGAAGAAGCGGCGGTTGGGGTTCTCGATCTCGCTGGAGTAGGTGCCGTCGGCCGCGACATCGGCGAACTGGTTGAGCAGCGCGTCGCGCGGCACCCGCACCCCGTCGAACCACAGCCGCCCGTTGTCGACGCCGTTCAGGCCGAGCTTGAGGCCGTCGTCCTCCACGCGTACCCCGGGCAGCACGGCCCCGGACTCGTCGCGGACCGGCACCACGAACGCGTGCACCCCGCGCCCCTCGCCGCCGGTCTCGAGCTGGGCGAACACCACGGCCAGCCGGGCGTGCCGGGCGGCGTTGCCGATGTAGTCCTTGCGGGACTCTTCCCCGTGGGTGGTGATCACGAACTCGCCGGACGACGCGTCGTACGCCGCCACCGTGCCGAGCGCCTGCACGTTGCTGCCGTGCCCGGTCTCGGTCATCGCGAAGCAGCCGAGCAGCTTCCCGGTCACCAGGTCGGCGAGGTAGGCGTCGTGGTGGCGCTTCGTGCCCAGCTGGAGGATCGCGCCGCCGAAGAGGCCGAACTGGACGCCGGTCTTCACCAGGAGGGACAGGTCGCCGAACGCCAGCGTCTCGAACGCCGCGATGGAGGCGCCGATGTCGCCCCCGCCGCCGTACTCGGTCGGGAACCCCATGCCGGTCTGCCCCGTCGAGGCCATCTCGAGGAGGAGGTCACGCACGCGGTCGCGGTACTCGTCGCGCGGGAGGGTCTCGGCCTCCTCGAGGATAGAGGCGTACGACGCGAGGTTGCGGCGCACGAGATCGCGTACCTCGGGGTACCTGCCGTCCAGCAGAGCGGTCAGCGCCGGGACGTCCACCTCGGGAGGCGGCGGTGGCGCTTCCACAATGGTGGACTGGTCGGTGGGAGATGGCACGGTGTCGTTCGCGGTGTCGACTTGGGTGTCCGCCATGAGTTTCAAACTACCGGCCAGGAGGGGGGTCGACCCTTGGTAGATTCGCGCCCTACCGAACAGGTGAGGAACGTGTCGAGGGAATCCAGCCAGCGCGGCCGCGTGGACGGCGGCATGCACGAGTGGCTTCCCTACACCTTCTCGATCGTCGGGGCCCAGAAGAGCGGCACCTCCACGCTGTCCACCGCGCTCGACCGGCACCCGCAGGTGGCCCGCGCCCCGCGCAAGGAGCTCCAGTACTTCACCCGCGAGGACCTCGACTGGGAGTGCCCCGACTACGCCGGGTACCGCGCCCCGCGCCGCAAGCCTCAGCACCTCATCGCCGGCGACGCCACCCCGGCGTACCTCTTCTGGCCGCACGCCCTCGAGCGGATGCACGACTACAACCCCCGGATGCGGCTGATCGCGGTGTTCCGCGACCCGCTGGAGCGGCTGTTCTCGCACTGGACGATGCTGCGCGGGCGCTGGACGACGTCGCCGGACTGGCCGGAGTTCATCACCGAGTTCCGCCCGGCGCAGACCCCGACCGCCCTGCCCGACGTCCCGTCGCTGGCGTTCAAGCAGCGCTCGGGAGTCGCTCGGGGCTACTACGGCGACCAGCTGACCCGTGGCCTGTCGATCTTCCCGCGGGAGCAGTGGCTCTGGCTGGAGTTCCGCTCCATGCTCGCCGACTTCCCGACCGCGATGAACCAGCTCACCGACTTCCTCGGCGTCGACCGCTACCACCGCCCGCCCGAACCCGCCCAGGTGATGAGCGGTCCGGCGCGGGTCGTCGGCACCGCCCCGACCGCGGCCGACCTGGCGTCACTGGCGCAGCTGTACGCCGCCGACCTGGCGCAGTTCCGCTCGATCGCCGGCCTCGACGTCGACGCCTGGCCGACCGTCCGCATCCTGTCCGGCCGGATGTCACCGGCCGAGCTGGCCGAGCGCTTCGCCGCCCGCGTCGAGGCCCGCCCCGACCCGGCACCGGCTCACGCCAAAGCCGGCTGAGGGCCGCACCACCCCGCAGACGTCCGGCGCGCCGGACATGCGAGCGGAGCGAGCCACAATTACGGCCTTGCGAAGAAGTTGGGGCTGATCCACTCGTCGATCGGGGCGATGCGGACCGTCTCGCCGGTGCGAGGGGCGTGGATCATCTGCCCGCCGCCCAGGTACAGCGCAACGTGGTAGATCGACGACGGGTTGCTCGAGGAGCCCCAGAACAGCAGGTCACCCGGCTGGAGCTGGTCCTCGGTGATGGGCGTGCTGACGTCGTACTGGCCCGCGGAGTAGTGCGGGAGCGAGATGCCGCCCGCCTGCCAGGCCCTCATGGTCAGGCCGGAGCAGTCCCACTTGTCCGGGCCGGCGGCGCCCCACTGATACGGGTCGCCGATCTGGGCGTTGGCGAAGGCGATCGCGGCCGACGCGCCGCCTGACGGAGTCGGCGGCTGGGTGGGGTGGGCGTCGCCGTCGGCGTGGTCGGGGTGGGCGTGCTCGGGGTCGGCGTGGGGGTCGGCGTCGGGGTGGGCGTCGCCGCGACCGTGGTCGGGGTCGCCGTCGGCGTCGCGCTCGCGGTCGGCGTGGCCTTGGTGGTCGGGGCCGAGGTCGGGTGCCGAGGTCGGGGCCGACGTCGGGGCGGACGTCGGGGCGGACGTCGGCGCCTGGGTCGGGGTCGGCGTGGGGGTGGGCGTCGGGGTGGGCGTCGGGGCCGGCGTGGGCTCCGCCTGCTTCTCCAGCCACTCCTGACGCTGCTCGGCCAGCGCCGTGCTGATGCCCTGGAGCCGGGCGAGGTCCGCGATCAGGCCGCTGCGCTGGGCCGCCACGGAGCCCGCTTCCGCTGCGGCGCGGCGCTGGGTGATCCGCGCGTTCGCACGGGCCCGCTGGGTCCGGTCGCGCAGGCCGTCGGCGGTGGCCCGTGCGGCGGTCGCCTGCTGACGGGCGACGCCGGCGAGGATGGAGGCGGCCGTGTAGTCGTCGTAGACGAAGTCGAGCGCGCCCTGGGCGTTGCGGTAGGACGAGGTCCGGTCGATGACGTTGCGGATGCCGTTGGACCGGAGGATCGCCGACAGCGCCGTGAGCGAGGGCGTGTGCTCGTAGGACGAGGTGATCACGTCGACGTAGTGGTTGCGCATGTCCTCGAGCTGGGCGGAGGCGAGCTGGTCGGTCGCCTCGGCGTCGCGGGCCTTGCGGTTGGCCTGCTGGAACTGCCAGCGGGCGGCGTTGAACGCCTCCTCGGCCTGCGCCACGCGGATCTCCGACTGGCTGAGTCGCGCCTGCGCGTCGATCAGCCGACCCTGGACGTCGGCCACCTGCGCCGCCTTGTCCTCGGCGGCGTGCCGGGCGTCGCGGACGTCGGCGCGGCTCGGGTGCCCGTCCGGCTCCCCCGCGAAGGCCGACCACCCGGGGGCGGTCACCAGGGCGGCGGTCAGCGTCAGGGCGACCGCGCTGGTGCCGACGTACCGTCCGAAAGCCTGTCCTGCGTGCTTGCGCACGTCGTCGTACTCCTCAGCTCCTCGCCGGCGCCTTCCCCTGCGCCGGCTCGCAAGCCCCGGTGGACTCACTGCAACTACACGTGGTGCGTAGAGGCACCTCGGGCGACTTCCCCATCGCCCGAGGCACCGTCCGGCACGCTAGTGCGATTTCGTCACAGAGGGAACATTTTGCTCAATTTTCTCACCAGTCCCCGGCGTGTCGGCTTGACGAACTACAAGGTTGTAACTCGCGTATGGCGGAGGTCCGTCGGCCGCGCGCCCTGTTCTGGACGACGAGCGAGCGAGCGCCAGCGAGCGAGTCGAGGAGGAAGAACAGGGTTACAGCGCGGCCCACATGCGAGCGGAGCGAGCCAATGTCTCAGTCGTCGAGGACAGGTACGGCGGCGGAGTCGGCCGTGGGATGGGAGGCGAGGCCGTGTCTCTCGAACTTCTGGCCGGAGGCGACGCCGCCGACGTAGAAGGCGACCAGGGCGATCATGATGCCGGCGATGTCGTCGGCGATGTAGTGCCAGCCGAAGTAGATGGTGGCGACGACGGTCAGGACGAAGTTGACCCAGAAGACCAGGCGCAGGACCCGGTTGCGGACGGTGTACTGGACCATCATCGCCACCAGCAGGGTGATGGCGCAGTGCAGGCTGGCGAACCCGGCGACCGACTGCACGGCACCCTCGACGCCGCTCCACACGACCTTCTGCCGGATCGTGACCAGCGAGTCCATCAGCTCCGATGCGGGGGTGCTGGGCAGGTCGGAGTAGATCGACGGGTAGGCGAGGCCCGGGCCGAGCGTGGGGAGCGCGTAGTAAGAGAGCGTGCCCAGGCCCCATGCGATGCTCTGCGAGGTCGCGAACCAGTAGCCGTAGGTGATGTTCTTCGACCAGATCAGCCAGGCCGTCAGCGCCAGCGGGACCAGCGGCAGGAACCACAGGTAGACGTAGGACAACACGTGAGCGGAGATCCCCGTGCCGAGCACGTCGTGCAGCAGCACGCCCGGCTCGTGGCCGAACATCAGCATCCGGTCGACGAGGTGCAGCGTCCGGTCGTACTTCGTGTCCTCGCCCAGCACGAACGGCAGGTAGGACTTGAGGTTCCGGTACGACACGTAGGTGATGTAGAAGCAGACCAGGCCCATCACGACGAGCGTCATCCGCTCGCGCGTCCAGTGCGTGCGCACGCGCGCCATGAAGACGCCCGGCATGTCGACCGGCTTCCCCTTCGAGAGCCACAGGGTCCGCGGCACCAGGTCCAGCGAGAACGCCGCCCCCACGAGCAGTGGCAGCCGCAGCCAGGACGGCCCGAGGAAGCCCTCGGGGTCGACCAGCGTCTTGCCGAGGGAGACCGCGGCGACGACCGCCATCAGACCCATCACGACGGCGATGCCTACGAGGAGGGCGTAGGCACGGCGATACACGGCGGCCAGTCTAGGAGGCGGCCGGATCCGCCACCCAGACGGCGAGGCGACCGGGGTCGGCCGCGAGCCGGACCGGCTGCCCGACGCCCGGATGGCTGTCGAGCGGCGCGACGGCGTCGGCCTCACCCACCCCGTCCACGTCCACCACGAGCCGCACCTGCTCGGGGGTCGCGCGCGAGGACACCACCGTGGCGGACAACGCACCGGAAGGGTCGAGGGACAGGGCCGAGCGACGTACGGCGACCGCGGTGGCGGTCGGTCGGCCCGCGGCCGCGAGGACCGCGGTGGCGGCGGGGCCGCGGAACACCCGCGCGTATCCCAGGAACAGAGCCGTCTCCGGGTCCGCCGGCTCCCGCCAGACTTCCGCGATCGGGCCCTCCTGGACCACGCGGCCGCTCCGCATCACCGCGAGGCGGTCCGCGACGGTGAAGGCCTCCTCGTGGTCGTGGGTGACCATGAGGGCCGTGGTGCCGGCCGCGCGGAGGATGTCGCGCAGGTCGACGGCCAGCCGTTCCCGCAGGCCGGTGTCCAGCGCCGACAGTGGTTCGTCGAGGAGCAGCAGCCGCGGGTCGGCGGCCAGCGCGCGGGCGAGCGCGACGCGCTGGCGCTCCCCGCCGGACAGGGTGGCCGGCAGCCGGTCGCCGTACCCCGCCAGGCCGACGAGCTCGAGCAGCTCCGCCACGCGAGCGGAAGCGCCGGGCGAACGCCGCAGCCGCGGGGCGTACCCCACGTTGCGGGCGACCGTCAGCTGCGGGAAGAGCTGCCCGTCCTGGAAGAGGAGCGCGAAGCCGCGCTTGTGGGTCGGTACGCCGGTCAGATCCGCGCCGTCCCAGCTCACGAGGCCGGCGGTGAGCGGCTCGAGCCCGGCGACGGCACGCAGCAGCGTCGACTTGCCGCACCCGGACGGCCCGAGGACCGCCAGCACCTGCCCGTCGGACAGCTCGAGGTCGACGTCGACGACGGCCGGTACGCCGTCGTAGCCGACCGCGACGTCCCGCAGCGAGAGCGTCACGTCGACCCGATCGGCACGTGCAGCCGCTCGACGCCGAGCATGACGAGCGCCGTGGTCGCGGCCAGCACGACCGAGGCGGCCAGCGCCATGCCGTAGTTCATCGCGCCAGGGTGGCCGATCAGCCCGAAGATCACCACGGGCAGGGTCGGGTGCTCGTCGCGGGCCAGGAACGACGTCGCGCCGAACTCGCCCAGTGACACCGCGAACGCGAACCCCGCCGCCGCCAGCAGCGGTCGACCCACCACGGGCAGGTCGACCGTGAGTGCCGCGCGCCACGGCGGCGCACCCAGAGTGGCGGCGGCCTGCCGCAGCCGGTCGTCGACGCTGGCCAGCACCGGCACCAGCGTGCGCACGACCAGCGGCAGGGCCACGAGCGCCTGGGCGATGGGCACGAGAAGAGGTGAGTCGCGCAGGTCGAGCGGGGGCCGGTCGAGGGTGATGAGGAACCCGAAGCCGAGCGTCACGGCCGAGACGCCGAGCGGCAGCATGAAGAGGCCGTCCAGCACCGTCCGCAGCCGCCGTTCGGGACGGGAGCGCGAACGGCGCGTGGCCACGACCGCGACGGTCAGGCCGAGGAGCAGCGACATCCACGTGGCGTCGACGGCGGTCCGCAGGGAGGTCGTCAGGGCGTCGGTGACCGGGACCAGCAGCGCCCCCTGGTCCCCGGTCGTCTGAAGGGCGCGGTAGTTGGCCAGCGTCCACGAGTCCCCGCTGCGCAGCGACCCGACGACGAGGGCAGCGATCGGCGCGACGACGAGCAGCGCGAGCGCGGCGGTGGCGAGCACGGCGGGCAGGTCACCTCGGGTGAGGGCCCGTCGGCCGCGCCATGACCCGGGCGAGCGAGGAGTCCGGCGTACGCCGCGCGCGTGCCGCCGCGAGGAGCAGCCCGACCACGACCACCAGCTGGAGCACCGACAGCGCGGCCGCGGCCCGGAGGTCGAGCAGGTTGGTGGTGAGGAGGTAGATCTCGGTCTCGACCGAGCTGTACCGCAGGCCGCCCAGGGTCAGCACGACGCCGAACGCCGTGGCACAGAAGAGGAACACCACGCTGGCCGCGCTGACCACCGCGGGCCGCAGCTCCGGCAACGTCACGGTGCGAAGCACCTGGAACGGCGTCGCCCCGAGGGCCGCCGCGGCCTCGGCCGGGCGCGGGTCCATCGACTCCCAGGCGCCGCCGACGATCCGGATCACGACGGAGGCGTTGAAGAACACCAGGCCCGCGATGATCGCGACCGGCGTCCCGTCCAGCCCGAGGAAGCCGAGCGGGCCGCCGTCGGTCAGCAGCTGTCGGAAGGCGACGCCGACGACGACGGTGGGCAGCACGAACGGCGCCAGCAACGCGGCCCGCAGCACGCTGCCGCCGCGGATCCGCCGGCGGTACAGCACGTGCGCTGCCGGCAGCCCGAGGACCAGCGAGACCAGGGTCCCGACGGAAGCGCTCCAGAGCGTGAACCAGAGCACGCGGTGCACGCGCGGCCTGGTCAGCACGTCCAGCACGCCGCCGGGGTCGAAGGACCCGTCCGTCCAGAGCCCGCGCGACACCATGCCCGCGACCGGCAGCGCGAAGAACACGCCCAGCACAGCCAGGGGCACGGCCGCGACCAGGAGCAGGCGAAGGATCCTCATCGGGAGGTGACGTCGCTCCAGGTCGTCAGCCACTCGTCGCGGTGAGCGGCGATGTCGGTGGGGTCGAGGTTGTAGCGGCGAATCCGGTTGCACGGCGTACGACGCCCATTCGGCCGGCAGCTTGGTGTCCGAGGCGACGGGGAAGACGTACATGCTCTCGGGCAGGGCGGCCTGCACCGCCGGCGACAGCAGCCAGTCGACGACCGCCTCGGCGCCCTTCGGGTTGGCCGCGCCGGTCAGCACCCCGGCGTACTCGACCTGGCGGAAGCACGTGTCCAACAGCGCCTTCGTGGCGCTGTGGTCCCCGTCGACGGTGAACGCGGGCGACGAGTCGTAGGACAGCACGATCGGCCGGTCGCCCCCGCCGCCGCCCTGGGTGAAGTCGACCTCGTAGGCGTCCGACCACCCGGCGGTGAGCTTGGCGCCGTTGTCCATCAGCTTCGCCCAGTAGCCGGGCCAGTCCTCCCCGTACTTCGCGATCGTCGCGAGCAGGAAAGCGAGCCCTGTCGAGCTCGACGCCGCACCGGGGAGGACGAACAGGTTCTTGTACGCCGGGCCGGCCAGGTCGTCGAGCGACTCCGGCTCGGGGATCCCCTTCTGCTCGAACCAGCCGGTGTCGACGTTCACGCACACGTTGCCGTTGTCGACCGGCGTGAGCCGGTGGTCCTCGTCGCCCGGGAGCGCGTAGGCCTCGGCTCCGGCCGGGAGCTGCGCGACGTACGGCGCGAACACGTCGGCGTCGAGCGCCCGCGAGGCGAAGGTGTTGTCGACGCCGAACGCCACGTCGCCCTGGGGGTTGCCCTGGCTGAGGACGAGCTTGTTGGTGAGGATCCCCGCGTCGCCACTGGCCCGCACCACCAGGTGGTAGCCGGTCGCCTGCTCGAACTCCTTCATCAGCTTCTTCGGCAGGGCGAACGACTCGTGGGTGACCAGTACGACGTCCCCACCGGTCGTCGTACCGCCCGGGTCGGCGCCGCTGTCGTCCTCGCCCATCAGCGAGCACGCGCTCAGCGGGATGACGGCCGCGATCGCGATCGTGAGCAGGCGGACAACGCGGTGCCTCATGGTGACTCCCTTCGCCGGTGCTAGCCGGAGCAGGTTCGAGGGTCTGCGGCTGTCCGCACTCTCAGCCCGCGGCCACCGCTCGGCGGTGACGACGTGCTCCCCTGTCTGGGTTCTGGTTCTCCTTCCAGTGTAGGAGGGGGCAGGATCGGGAGATGGACTCGGGCGTCGGGTGGGACCTGGCCGCGTTCCGGCGGGCGAAGTTCGTCAAAGGCTCCGGATCACTGATGGAGCTCCACGTGGACGACGGAGCTGTCCGCACTCTCAGCCCGCGGCCACCGACTGCGGTGACGACGTGCTCCCCTGTCTGTGGGTGGTACGGGGGCCTGTCGAGGGCGCGCTCACGACGACTCGTGATCGGAAGGTCCGGGGTCGCGGATCTCCACCGGCGGGCGGGGGAAGCCCGGATTACCCAGCCCGGGAGTCAGCAACACGCCCGTGACCTCGCCGAACCTCGGGTCGGGCGCCGCGTCCGCCTGCTCGCGCAGCCGGACCACGAGCGCTCCCATCTCGATCATCGACTCGCGGTCGTTCGGCCACGACCGCGCGAGCTCGTGGTCGCGGGTCCACGTACCGTCGGCCCGGAGCCAGTCGAGGTCGACGTACGGCTTGCCGGTGGTGGTCCTGGTCCGCACGCCACGCTGCACGAACCAGCGCTTGGCCTCTTGCTCCTGCTGCGGCCGGCTTCGCTCTGGTGCCGCCGGCCGGGCGTCCGGCAGGTCATCGGCGACCGTGCCGGCGGGCGCCGCGGACACCCGGCACTCCAGTCCCCGGTTGCGCAGCTCGTCGAGCAGCACCTCGCGGATCGTGGTCGCCTGCGGGCGGGTGACCTCGTCCTTGGCGAAGGCGCCGACGACCACCCCACCGCCGAGCAGCTTCGGCCCGACGGAGTCCGTCCCGGATACTCCGAGCAGCGCCCACTCGCCCGGGTGCTCGACGCCCATCTCGTCGACCAGCTCGAAGCGCGCCGTCGCGGCCATCGCTGCCTCGAGCACCTCGAGGAGGTCATGGGTAGGCGGTACCGGCTCCACGAGAAACAGGACCTCGTCCATGCTGGTCATCCCATCACAGGTGTCCGGAGGGCGTCTCGGCTTCGCCCGTCGGGGGACTGGCTCCCGCGCCGCTCGAAACGCCGTCGGCGACAGCCCATTCACACCGGACCATCCCCGGGGGGATCGTGCCCTGGGGGGCGGCTGAGTCAGGATGGCGCCATGGTGGGCAGGCTGAAGACGATCGTGTGGGACGCGCCGGACATCCACGCGCTGTCGGACTTCTACGTGGGCGTGGCCGGGCTGACCCAGCACTACGCCGACGACGAGTGGGTGACGCTGTTCTCGGCCGACGGGTGGCGCTTCGGCATCCAGCACTCCCCCGACCTCGTCCCCGCGCGCTGGCCCGACCCGGCGTACCCGCAGCAGATGCACGTCGACTTCCAGGTCGCCGACATCGAGGCCGCCGCCGCGCACGCCGAGAGCCTCGGAGCCCGGCGGCTGGCCGGCAACGACCACTGGGTCACGCTGGCCGACCCGGCCGGCCACCCGTTCGACCTCTGCACGACCGACGGCGACATCGTGGGCACCAAGGTGTTCGCGGTCACCATCGACACCGACGACGCTCCCGCTCTGGGCGCCTTCTACTCGGGCCTGCTGGGCCTCGACGTCACCTATGACGGTCCCGAGGGCGTGCTGATCGGCCGGGAGGGCGAGCAGGTGATGTTCCAGCAGGTCGCCGACCTCCGCCGGCCGCGCTGGCCCGACCCCGGATACCCCCAGCAGCTCCACCTCGATGTCACCGTCACCACGGACGCCGACGAGGCCGAAGCCGCCGCCCTGGCCCTCGGCGCCACCCGGCTGCCGGGTGAAGGCGAGAACTGGCGGGTGTACGCCGATCCGCACGGCCACCCGTTCTGCCTGCTCACCGGAGTCGCCTGAGCAGATCGGGTCGACGCCATCAACCGAACGTGACCACCCGGATTGGCAAGGCCGCGATGGCGTTCATCGTTGTCCCGCTGAGGTTGCACACGTTGATGGTCACCGTGTTGTCGGCGGCGACTCCCGCGCCCCCGATGGTGACGCCGTTCTGCAGAGGCCCCGTCACCGAGACGGTGACGGACTGACCGGCGACCGCTCCGGCGATCGCGAGGCTGACCTGGCTGCACCGCCCGTTCGCCACCGCGCCCGCCGCCAGGGAGATCGGCCCCTGGAGGTCGGCGCCGCGGATGTCGTCGAGCGTGATCGAGTCGTTCGCGACATCGATACCGGTGACCGACCCGTCGAGGATCTGGTCCGAGCCGACTTGGCCCGGTGCCGGGATCGTTCCCGGAGCGAGATCGGCCGCGGTGATCGACCCGTCCCGAACGGCTGCCGAGGACACCGAGCCGACGGCCAGGTCGGGTGCCTTGACCCCGCCGTTCTTGATCTTGGCGGACTTCACGGCATTGGCTGCGAGGTCCGCGGCCTTGACCTGCCCGTTGACGATGTCGGACGAGCGCACGGTCGCTGCGGCGTACGCCGTCCCGGTGCCCAGCGCGATCACCAGGGCAAGGGTGGACGTGACGTTCGCGTAGGTGACCCGACGTCCGACGGAGGAGACCGGGCCCGCGGGCGAGCGCAGGTAGGGCGGGCGGATGTTCATGGTTCGCTCCTCACGGTGGCACCGGGACAGGTCGACTCTCGCGACTTCAGCCCTCGACGTCCACCTCAGCCGACGGCCTTCCCCACCAGCGCCGTGATGGCGGCGGCGCCGGACTCGGTCACGTCGGTGATCGCGTACACCGTCGGCCAGAAGGCGCCGTCGTCGAGGACCGCGACGTCCTCGAAGCCGAGCTGGGCGTACCGCGTCTTGAACTTCGCGGCCGCCTTGAAGTAGCAGAGGACCTTGCCGTCCTTGAAGTACGCCGGCATCCCGTACCACGTCTTGAGGGCGAGCTCGGGCGCTGCCTGCGTGACGAGGGCGTGCACCTTCTCGGCGAGGGCGCGGTCCGCGGGCTCGAGCGCGGCGATGGCGTCGAGCATGGCCTGCGCCTCGGCGGCCGCCTTGTCGGCGCCGCGGCCGCGGCCGGCGCGCACCTCGTCGGCCCGCGCTTTCATGGCGGCCCGCTCCTCGGCGGTGAAGGCGGTCGTGGACTTCCGGGACGGTGTCTTGTCGGTGGTCATGCCTGACTGACGAAGCCCGCGGGCGCGTTGTGACACGGGCTATCGGGTGAGCGTCACCGCCTCGTCGAGGCGGGTGAGCTTGGCCGGGTTGCGAACCGCGTAGAGGCCGGCGACGGCGCCGTCCTCGACCAGGATCGTGAGGAGCGTGTCGACGACGCCGTCGATCACGAAGGCCAGGCCCGGACGGCCGTTGATCATCGTGCGGTGCACCGCGTCGATCGGGCCGCCCTTGGTGGCGGCACCCTCGAGGAAGCGCACGGCCTTGTCGCGGCCGAGGATCGGGCGCAGCGCGGCCTGCTTGACGCCACCGCCGTCGGTCATCAGCACGACGTCGGGGGCCAGGACGTCCATCAGGGACTGGAGGTCGCCGGACTCGACCGCCTGCACGAACCGGTCCAGGATCGCCTCCCGCTGCCGGGCGCTGACCTGCTCGCGGGGCTGGCGGGCCTCGACGTGGTTGCGGGCGCGGTGGGCGATCTGCCGTACCGCGGCGGGTGACTTGTCCACGGCGTCGGCGATCTCGTCGTACCCGACGTCGAAGACCTCGCGCAGCACGAACACCGCACGCTCCGTCGGCGTCAGCGTCTCCAGCACCACGAGCATCGCGGTCGAGACGCTGTCGGCGAGCTCGACGTCGTCGGCCACGTCGGGCGTCGTCAGCAGTGGCTCGGGCAGCCACGGCCCGACGTACGTCTCCCGCTGGCGGGCCACGGTCCGCAGCCGGTTGAGGGAGAGGCGGGTGGCGATCCGGACGAGGTACGCGCGCTCGTCGCGCACCTCGTCGTGGTCGACGCCCGCCCAGCGCAGCCAGGTCTCCTGGATGACGTCCTCGGCGTCGGCGGCCGAGCCGAGCATCTCGTAGGCGACCGTGAAGAGCAGGTTCCGGTGCTTGACGAAGGCATCGGTGGTCACGAGATCGACCGTACGGCGTGCAGGGCGGAAGCCGAGTGGATGCGGCCGTGGAGGCCGGTGATGCGAGCTTTCGGGGTGCGGAACGTGCTGGTCGTGGTCATGGCATGAAGACACCGGAGGTCCAGGTTCTGTGACAGGTGGTCTCGTGACTTCGCCCCTCCTCGACCAACGGGGGTCGTCCTAGGCTGCGGCGCATGCCCTCCCGGTTGCACGCCGCGTACGCGCGGCTCGTGCCCCGTCTGCGCAAGGCCGGCGAGATGCGGGGCGACGAGCCGGCCGAGCGGGCTCGGGTGATGGCCTGGCACACCACGCTCGACCGGACCCTGCCGACGGGCGCCGTGCTCCGGTTCGACCACCACTACGCCGTCGTGCGCGAGGAGCTGGCCGGCTTCCCGTCGTACGTCATCACGCCGCGGAAGGCGGCGCCGACGCGCACGCTGTTCTACCTGCACGGCGGAGGCTACATGGCGCCGATCAGCGGGTGGCAGGTCCGGTACGCCGCCCGACTGGCAGCGGCGATCGGGGCCCGCGTCGTGCTGCCCGACTACCCGCTCGCGCCCGAGCACTCGTGGCGAGACAGCCACCACGCGATCGCGGGCCTGGCGGAGCGGTGGGCCGCCGAGGAGGGCGGCATCGTGCTGGCCGGGGACTCGTCGGGCGGCGGCTACGCGCTGGCGCTGGCGCTGACCCTGCGCGACCGCGGTGGTCCGCAGCCGACCCACCTCGTGCTGCACGCGCCGTGGGTCGACCTGACGACGAGCACGCCCGAGACGGAGGCGTACGACGCGGTCGACCCGTGGCTGTTCATCGGCAAGGTGCTGCACGTACGCCGGGTGGTGGGCCGGCTCGCTCGAGGACCTCGGCCGCCCCGAGGTCAGCCCGGGACTCGCCGACCTCTCCGGGCTGCCGCGCGCGCTGATGTTCTACGGCACCCGCGACCTGCTGGCGCCGGGCTGCCGGCTGCTCGTGCGGCGTGCGGCCGAGGCCGGGTGGGACCTCACAGCGGTGGAGCGCGCCGGACTGATCCACGTCTACCCGCTCCTCCCGTACCTCCCCGAGGCACGGGAGGCGTTCGGCGACACGGTGAGGTTCCTGGATGGGCAGGGTCTGCGATGACCGTGCGGGTGCTGGCGTTCGACGACCTCGACGCGCACACGGCGTACGACGTGTGGCGGCTGCGGCAGCAGGTCTTCGTGGTCGAGCAGCACTCGCCGTACCCGGACCTCGACGGCCGCGACCGCGAGCCCACGACCCGGCACCTGCTGCTGGAGCGGGACGGCGAGCTGGTCGCGTACGCCCGGGTGCTCGACGACGGCGACTGGTCGCGCATCGGGCGGGTGCTGGTGGCCCCCATGGTGCGCGGGCAGGGGCTCGCCGACGAGCTCGTGCGGACGGCCCTGGCGGAGATCGGCGACCGTGAGGTGCGGCTGGACGCACAGACGGGTCTGCGGGACTGGTACGCGTCGTACGGCTTCGTGGTCACCGGCCCGGCCTTCGACGAGGACGGCGTATTCCACGTGCCGATGACCCGGCCACGCGCGTAGCGTGGACGGCCTCTGGCAGGAGGCACCCTGCATGGCGCTCAACCTCACCGGCGACGGCCCATCGTCCTGCGCTCGCTGATCGCCGCGAGCCGGTCCCCGGCCGTCCCCTCCCGGGCGGCGACGTGCTCGTCCAGCTCAATCAGCTCGTCCCGTGCGACTTGTTGGGGACCGGCTACGTCGACATGACCGGCCTGGTCACGGCCCAAGAGTCGGCTCACGCCAGCGGGTCGGGAGCGCGGCATCGTCACGACCGACCTCGACCTCCACGAGCAGCACGGAGGTCCCTTCTACCTCGGCTACATGCACTGGCGGCGATACCCACGCCTCGCCGAGGGCTGCGGCATCGTCGTCGACGCCGCGGGGATGCGTTGGCCATCGGCTTCCGCAACGGCACCAACCACATCGTGCAGTACGGGTTCGGACGCGAGAACAAGCAGTTCACCGCGCGGAGCTGGCGATCTTCGACCTTGTCGGCCCGCGCTCCAGCGGCTGGCCCGCGAACGCCCCACGCCGCGGTTGCCGGCCACGTTGACGATCACGGAGCGGCGCATCCTCTGCGACGTCGCCGCCGGTTTCAGCAACGCCGAGATCGCCGAGGACTACTCGGTCACGGTCAGCACGGTGCGCAAGCACCTTGAGAACACCTACCGGAAGCTCGGCGTCACCAACCGGATGGCCGCGGTCGCGCGGCTCCGAGGGAGCGACGAGCCCGGGCTCGATCTGCAGGAGCGTGTCGAGAGATTCGCCTGAAGGCGTATGTCCCACACCCGAGCGGCGCGGATATCCATGTCCTCATGATGCTCACGCGCCGCTCGCTCGCCCTCGGCTCCGCCGCCGTCGCCACCACTGCCCTCGCCCTCGGTCCCGAGGCCGTGGCGTCGCCCCGGCGCCGGCACGCCCGCGCGGCCGAGGGTGGCCAGGCCGTCCTGGACTGGGAGCGGATCTCCATCCGCACCATCTACACCGACAGCGTGCCCGTCACACCGGTCCCGGTGGGCGTGCCGGTTCTCGGCTTCGTCTCCCTCGCCATGCACCATGCCGCGCAGGGTTCGGCCCACCGCGGCAGCAGCTCGGAGTCGGCCGCGGTCGCGCAGGCGGCTCACGATGTGCTCGTCCACTACTACCCGGCGCTCGCCGTCAAGCTGGATGCGGACCTCGCCACCACCTTCGCCTCCCTGGGCCGCGGGTCACGAGCGCAGCAAGGGCTCACGCATCGGCGCCGACGCGGCGCAGGACCTGTTCGACAGTCGCCGGGCCGACGGGTACCTGGACGGCTCGATCCACTACACGAAGACCGCCGGCCCGGGCGTCTGGACGCCCAACCCGCCGGCCACCGACATGCTGGCGCCCTGGCTGGGGTCCTTGCGCCCGCTGTTCGTCGCGCCGATCCAGCTCCCCGGCCCCTACACGCTCGCCTCGTCGGCCTGGGCGGCCGACTACGAGGAGGCCCGGCTGTACGGCGGGACCGCACCGACCCAGCGCACGCAGGCGCAGTCCGACACCGCCGTGTTCTTCGACTCCAACTCGGCGGTGATGGTCGGTGACGCGCTGATCCGCTACCTGGAGACGCACCCGATCGGGATCCTGGCCACGGCGAAGGTCTTCGCGATGATCCACGGCGCGATGACCGACTCGGTCATCAACTGCTGGAGGCTCAAGCGGGACGTCGGCTTCTGGCGACCGTTCCAGGCGATCTCCGGCCTGTACGACGACGGCAACGCCGCCACCGTGCCCCAGCCCGGCTGGACGGCCCTGCGCCCGATGCCGAACTACTCGGACTACATCAGTGGCCACGGGTCGCTCACCGGTCCCGCCGTCCAGGTCATCCGGCGCACGTTCGGCGAGAGCATCCCGCTGGAGCTCCGGTCGGCGAACTTCCCGGGCTCACCGCGTACCTATCCGCTCCTGACCGAGCTGGAGGCCGACGCGTTCATGGCCCGCATCTGGGGCGGCTTCCACTTCCGCAAGGCGATGACCGACGCCTACGACCATGGCCCACCGCACCGCCGACGCGGTCATGCAACGGTTCGGCTGCTGACGGTCGCGTAGCCGCGCGCGCCGTCCGCGTCGACCGCGCCTGCCCGTCCCCGGGCGACCAGCAGCGCGAGGTGCGCCCGCGTCTCCAGCACGGCCAGGGTCTGGTTGAAGAGGTCCAGCCCGGCGAAGGCGCGCTCGCGACGGGTCCAGGTGAGGTCGGCCGCGACGTCGTACGCCGACCGCCCGCTAGCCGCGGGATGGACGCAGCCCCGCGAGCGCCCAGCCGAGGCGACGTCGGGCGAGGTCGAGGTACTCCGGCTTGGCCGCGGCGAGGTCGAAGGTCCAGGCGGTCAGCGGCACCAGCTCGAGGGCCTCCAGCCGCCGGCGGAGGTCCGCGTCGTGGGCGCCGTACCCGGCCAGGTACGCGTCGTCCTCCCGCGAACGGCCGCGGTCCCGCACCGATGTCTCGTTGCAGGCGAGGTCGAGCTCGCGCGGAGCCAGGCAGGTCAGCTCGAAGTCGCTCCACAGCGGGCCGTCCGGGGTGCGCAGCACGTTGCCCAGCCACGCGTCGCCGTGCACCGCCTGGACGGGCGCGTCGAGCCCCGCGACGGCAACCTCCGCCAGGCCGACCATCTCCGCCAGCTCGTCCCGCTCGGCGGTTCCGAGGTCGAGGCCGGCCAGGATCCGACGTACCTCGTCCAAGCGAGGGAAGAGCGGCAGGTCGTCGGCGTCGAAGTCGGCCAGCCCGTCGTGCACCTCGCGCAACGCCCGACCGGCCGCTGCGCCGTCGAGGGGTCGCTCGGGGTCGTGGTCGACAAGGGTCCAGAGCGTCACGACGCGATCGCCGACGAGGAACGGCCCGGCGTCCGGCCACGGCGGTGCGACCGGAGCGCCGCGGGCCGCGAGGTGGGCGGTGACCTCGACCTGGCGACGTACGACGGCCTCCTCCGACACCGGGGCCACGCGCGCGACCACCGCGGCCGGGCTCAGGTGCACGACCGAGGTCCGCAGGTCGCGGAGCACGACGGGTGTGGTGGCGTCGAGTCCCAGTCGTGTGGCGACCTCGAGCGCCGCGGGAAGGGTGTCCACCGGGCCATCCTGGTTCGCCGCGGGGCAGGATGTCGAAGGTGGGCCGGCTCGTTCGACGCGTCGTCAGCGAACACGAGGAGGACAACCGATGCGCTACATGGTGATGCTGTCGATGAAGAGCGACGTGGGCCCGCCGCCACCCGAGCTGATGACGGCGATGGACGCCGCGATGGCTGAGGCCTTCGGCAGCGGGCTGATGATCGACGCCGGCGGGCTGATGGACGACCAGCAGACGACGTTCACGGTGCGGGAGGGCGCCCTGTCCCGGACCGACGGGCCGTACGCGGAGGCCAAGGAGGTCGTCGGCGGGTACGCCGTGCTCGACGTCCGCTCCCACGAGGAGGCCGTCGAGGGCGCCCGCCGGATGATGCAGGTGCACCTCGACCACTGGCCCGGCTGGGAGGGCTCGGCCGACGTGCGCCGGATCGCCGGCCCCGAGGAGGGCCCGCCCCAGTCGTGACGTCTTCCGAGGACGCCGTGGTCGCGGTCTGGCAGCTGGAGTCGCCGCGGATCGTCTCCGGCCTGCTCCGGATGACCCGCGACCTCCAGCTCGCCGAGGACCTCGCCCAGGACGCGCTCGTCGCGGCCCTCGAGGCGTGGCCGCGTGACGGCGTACCCGCGAATCCCGGTGCCTGGCTGATGACCGTCGCCAAGCGCCGGGCGATCGACACCTTCCGCCGCGCCGAGCGGCACCGCGCCGAGGTGTCCCGGCTGGGGCACGAGCTGACGGAGACCACGATGACCGAGCTGGTGGACGAGGTGGACCACGTCGAGGACGACGTGCTGCGCCTGATGTTCCTGACCTGCCACCCGGCGCTGACGCCGGAGTCGCGCGCGGCCCTGACCCTGCGGCTGGTCGGTGGGCTGACGGTCGAGGAGATCGCGCGCGGCTTCCAGGTGAAGGACACCGCGGTCGGGCAGCGGATCTCGCGGGCCAAGAGGACGCTGGTCGACGCGCAGGCGTCGCTGGAGATGCCGCTGGGCGCCGAGCGGACCGATCGGCTCGACGACGTGATGGCCGTGATCTACCTGGTGTTCAACGAGGGGTACGCCGCCACGGCAGGTACGTCGTGGATGCGCACGGACCTGTGCCTGGAGGCCATGCGCCTGGCGCGGATGCTCGCCGCGCTGGCCCCGGCCGACGCGGAGGTCCACGGGCTGCAGGCGCTGCTGGAGCTGCAGGCGTCGCGGTTGCACGCGCGCACGTCGCCGTCCGGCCGGCCGGTCCTGCTGGACGACCAGGACCGGGCCCGGTGGGACCACCTGCTGATCCGGCGCGGGCTGGCGGCGCTCGCGCGGGCGGAGTCCTCCGGACAGGCGATCGGCGTCTACACGGTGCAGGCGGCGATCGCCGCGTGCCACGCCCGCGCGCTGCGGGCGTCGGACACCGACTGGTCCCGGATCGCCGCGCTGTACGACGTCCTCGCCTCGGCCGGCGAGAACCCGGCGGTCGAGGTCAACCGGGCGGTCGCCCACGGCCGGGCGTTCGGGCCGTCGGCGGGTCTCGCGGTGCTCGAGGCCGTCGATTCGTCGTCGTACACCTGGCACGCCGTCCGCGGTGACCTGCTGCTGCGGGCCGGTCGTGGGGAGGCGGCGGCCGCCGCCTTCCGCGAGGCCGCGAGCCTCACCCGCAACGAGGCCGAGCGGGACCTGCTGCTCAGGCGTGCCTCCGACGCCGAGCCGGGATAGTCCGGTCCAGTTCTGCAGGTTTCGGGGCTCGAGATCTGCAGGACCGACGCGGACTATCCGAAATCCACCGGCAGCCGCGTGTCGATGCCGAGGCCCCAGAGGGGATGGCCGCCGCGGGCGTGGACCTCGGCGGTGGTGACGTCGAGGCGGTAGAGGCGGAGGTCGCCGTCGCCGGAGAGCTCATCGACGGAGAAGGCGCGGCCGTCCTTGGCCACGGACCGGGCGAAGGCCCGCGGGATCTCGGCCTCGAGGTCTGTCTCGGGCACTTCGTACGCCGTCCCGGTCAGGTAGACCGCCCGGTTCTGGGGCGGCGGGGTCGTGGAGTCGAAGACCACGGCGCTGACGCGCGGGTCCCCGGCCAGGTTGTGCGAGTGCTGGGAGTCCGGGGAGGAGACCCAGTAGAAGGCGCGGTACTCGTGGTGGTTGAAGAAGACCGGCGAGACGCGGGGGTGGCCATCGGCGTGAGCGGTGGCGAGCACGACGTACCGGTTCGCGTCGACCACCTCACGCCCGATGGCGGCGAGCTCGGCGGCGTACTGACGGGCGACCTCTTCCTTCGCGGTCATGGACGATCCGACCACGATGGGTGTCCGGACTCATCGGTACCGTCGCGGTCATGGCCCGATTCCGCTGCGTCTGCATCGACACCGCCAACCCCGCCAGCGACCTCGCCGGGTTCTGGGCGGCCGTCGGCGGCGGCACCGTGCGCCCCGCCGCGAGCGGCGGCCCGGCCGACGTGATCGGCCGCGCCGAGCACGAGAACGTCCTGATCGTCCCGGTGCCCGAGCCCAAGACGGTCAAGAACCGGATCCACCTCGACGTCTACACGCGGTCGGTCGACGACCTCGTCGCCCTCGGCGCGACGGTCGACCGGCCCGCGGAGGAGAGCGGCTTCGCCTGGACGACGATGCGCGATCCCGAGGCCAACGAGCTCTGCGCGTTCGTGCGCGACGAGCTGACCGACTTCCGGATCCACGGCATCGTCGTCGACTCCGCCGACCCCGAGCGCATCGCCACGTGGTGGAGCGAGGCCCTCGACGGCGCGGAGCTGTCCGACAACGCCGAGCACGGCGGCGGCTGGTGGACGCTCCTGCACGCCACCCCGGACGAGGTCCTGACGATCGACTTCGTGCCGGTCCCGGAACCGAAGCAGGTCAAGAACCGCGTGCACTGGGACGTCTACGGCGTCCCCGCCGAGTTCGTGGACCGCGGCGCGACGCACCTGTGGGACCGGCCCGGCTGGGTCACCCTGGCCGACCCGGAGGGCAACGAGTTCTGCGTGCTCCCGGAGGGGTGAGGCGACGGCCGGCCTCCCGTCGTACGTTGGCCACGTGAGCAGCGACGACCGTCCGGCACCCGAGCACCGCCGCCCCGAGGGCGTCGACGACCAGACCGTCGAGGCGCTGGGCAAGCTCTCCGAGGCCCTCGAGGTCGTCGAGAACGCCCGCGGCTACCTCTACGCCTTCCACCGGCTGACCGGCATGGGCGACCTGGCGCTCGGCGAGGCGGTCGACCTGCTCCGCGATGCCGGCCACGACTCGCTCGCCGGCGAGATCCGGTCGCGCCTCATCGGCCGGAACGTGATCGAGGGTCGCTGGACCTTCCAGGTCGTCGAGGAGTACGACGACGGCTACTACCGGCTCTTCAAGGAGCTGGAGGCCAAGGCCCGTGACCAGCTGGTGCTGGGCAAGCGGCACCTGTTCGAGGCCGAGATGAAGGAGGAGCGCCGCACCCACGGCGACCCCGACCACTCGGCCGTCCCCGACCGGACCGAGTAGCGGCCGAGCCGATCTGGAGACGGCGCTGACGCGCCTCCTCGATCAACGTTGGAGGAACTTCAGCAACGCCTCGTTGAACTCGCGCGGGTGCGACCCGTTGATGCCGTGCGGGCCGTCCTCGATGACGACCAGCTCGCTGCCCTCGATGGTGTCGTGGGTGCGCTTCCCGGACCCCTCGAACGGGACGATCGCGTCGGAGTCGCCGTGGATGACCAGGGTCGGCACGGTCACCTTCGCCACGTCGTTGCGGAAGTCGGTGCCCCAGGCGTCCATGCACTGGAGGGCGGCCTCCTGGTCCGACTGCTGGGCCATGGCGATCGCCTCCTGGCGCTTCTCCTCGGCGACCTTGAGCTCGCCGTTGGCGGAGAAGAAGTCCTTGGTGAACTGGTCGAAGAACCCGTCGCGGTCGTCCTCGAGCCCCTTCCGCAGGCCGCCCGCGGACTCCTCGTCCAGCGGCCCGTCCGGGTTGCTGTCGGACTTCAGGAGCGCCGGCGGGATCGCGGAGGCGAACACCACACTGTGCAGCTTGTCCTCGCCGTGCCGCCCGACGTACCTGGCGACCTCGCCGCCACCCATCGAGAAGCCGACGAGCGTGACGTCGGTCAGCTCGAGGTCGTCGATGACGTTCGCGAGGTCATCGGTCAGCGCGTCGTAGTCGTAGCCGTCGCCCGGGTCGGACTTGCCGAAGCCGCGGCGGTCGTAGGCGACGACGCGGTAGCCCGCGTCCGTGAGCGCCTCGGTCTGCGCCGACCACGACACGTGGCTCAACGGCCAGCCGTGGATCAGCACGACCGGACGCCCGTCGCCGCCACTGTCGAAGACGCTGAGGTTGTGGCTCTGCTTGTCCTGGGTCTCGTCGGCCATGTCCTCGACGCTAGCCAGGCCCTCCCAGGGCTAGTACGCCCGTGAGGGTGGATCAGCCCTCGCGCTCTCCGGAGCGGGCGGCCGCCTGTACCAGGAGCGCGACGGTCTTCTCGCCCACCCACGGCGGCACCCGTCCGATCATCCGGTCGGCGACGGCGGCCAGCCGCGGGATCGAGCGCTCGGTGGCGGCGTACGACGTCATCGCCACGAGGGTGTTCCATGCCGACCGCTCGGGCTCGAGGTCGCCCAGCGCGTCGGCCCCGTGCTTGTCGAGGAAGCGGCGACGCGCCGATCCGGTGCTGAAGGCGCGCGAGGCCTTCTCCACCGTCGAGGTGACCGGCCCACGGTGCAGGGTGGTGAAGTCCTCGGGGATGACGATCGGCACGCCGAGGCGGTGCAGGCGGTAGCCCCAGTCGATGTCCTCCCAGCCGTACTCGCGGAAGGACTCGTCGTACCCGCCCACGCGGTCGTAGTCCTCGCGGGTGGTCGAGACGTTGCCCGACCACCACCGCCAGGTGCGGTCCGGCGGCGTCGCGAAGGCCGTCTCACGGATCTTCTTGTCCGCGTCGACGCCGTAGGCGCGGGCGTAAGGCGTGTCGGGGAAGACGTCGCGGCACATCGCGACCACGCCGCAGTGCGCTTCCTCGTGCAGCCTCAGGTGGTGCTCGGCGAAGTCGTCCTCGAGGTCGAGGTCGTCGTCGGCGCGCACCAGCACCCGACCCCGGGCAGCGTCGAAGCCGGCGTTCAGGGCCGCGGCGCGACCGCGGTTCTGGGGGAAGGCCACCACGCGGACGGGCAGGTCGCCCGCGGCGCGCTCGGCCACCTGGCGCGAGCCGTCGACGTCGCCGTCGAGCACGACCACCATCTCGATGTCGCTCGTCCGTCCCAGGGTCTGGCGGCCGAACGACTCGATGATCGTCGGCAGACGGTGGGCGCCACGGTGGCTGGGGACCACGATGGACACCTCGACCATGGACACCCCTCGTGTCGTCGAGTCAGGACGGGCGTCACGGTAACCCGACCCGTGGGCCCCGACACCGGGATTGCCCAACGTCTGACCGAACGGCTAGTGCCCCGCGTAGGAAGTGTCGTGAGGTTTGGCGTGCTCAGCGTGCGTGCAGCGCAAGGCGCCGGAGCGACGGCGCTGTTGGCTCATCATCGAGCGACGGCAACGTGGCGATGTGCGTGCGATCAGTGCGCGAAGCGCCAGGAGACTTTCCACGCGGGGCACTAGGTCGTGCGGAGGACGACCTCCATCGGGTCGTCGTGGTCCATCAGGACGCTGACGATCGAGTCGCCGGTGGTGGCCTGGTGGGTGGACCACGAGAGCTTGATGCCCGCCTCGGCGAACCGCTCCTCGGCGCCGTCGCCGAAGTACGCCGCGGCGCCGGCGCCGGTCAGGTACTCCGTCCCGCCGACCGCCGTGACCTGCTCGATGAGCCGCTCGACCGAGCGCTCCTGGGGCGGGTCGGTGGTGACCAGCTCGGTGGGGATGCCGAGCAGGTCGCGGACCAGCCGGATCATCGAGAGGTTGACCTGGTCGAGGTACGTGCCCTCGCAGAGCTCGATCCCGGCGATCAGCTCGGCGCCGCGCGTGGCGAAGTACCGCGAGCCGGTGTAGCGCCCGCGGATCACGTCGACCAGGTGTGCCTGCCAGCCCTCGGCCACCTCGACCCGGTTGATCGGCACCAGCGAGGGCTTGCCGACCAGCCGGTGCGAGCACCAGCTCTCGCGCATGGTGACCCGGCGCTGGTACCCGTGCTTCTGGAACTGGTCGTGCACCGCGACCACGAACTTCTCGGTGTTCGCCATCTTGAACCAGAAGCCGGAGTACGGCAGGAGGTCGGGCTGGTGGATGGTCACCCTCACGGGCGGACCTTCTTCACCAGGGCGTACTGCTCGGCGTACGCGACCTTGCGCACGTGCCCCACCGCGGCGAGGTGCTGCTTGATGGAGCTCATCGGGTGCGGGCCGGCCGGATGCTCGGTCTCGTAGGCCTCGCACGCGGCGACCTTGAGGTCGGCCTGCTCCTCGGTCAGCGACTCGAAGACGTTCCAGCGCAGGTCGCTGGGGTAGAGGTTCACGTCGTAGACCGCGATGTCGTAGACGTAGACGCCGGCGGGCAGCCAGTGGTCGGGGGACATCGAGATCCGGCAGGCGCGCATGCCGGCCTCGTAGACCGCGATGTGGTCCTGGTGCAGCGAGGGGAACGGCAGGTAGATCTCGTCGGGCCGGAGCCGTGCGAGCGCATCGTCCAGGTCGGCGACCAGGGAGGTCATCCGCGCGGGGACCTCACCGTCCGGGTAGCCCAGCGTGATGCTCTCGCCGAGTCCGAAGAGCGCCATCGCCCGCGCGTGCTCGGCCGCGCGCTGGTCCCCGCTGTCGGTGACCACGAGCACCTGGCACTCGTCCGCGTGCTTGGCCAGCAGTCCGCCGCAGCCGAGGGACTCGTCGTCCATGTGCGGCGCCACGATCAGTCGTCGCATCCGCCGAGGGTAGTCGGGCCTGCGCCCCCGCGGGGCCGGAACGTGCTCGCTAGCCTGCGCGGGTGAGTCCCGTCGTGCTCCCGGTCGTCGACACCGGACCGGAGGCGCTGCTCCGCGTCGGCGAGCTCACGGTCGAGGACGGCGTCTACCGCGGTTCGATGCCCGTGGGCCCGTGGCTGTCGGTCGACGGCCGTACGCCGGCCGGCGCGGTCGCCGTGCTCGTCGACGACCTGCTGGGGTACGCGATCATCGCCGACCTCCCCCGTGGCCGCTGGTCGGTCAGCGCCGAGATCACGCTCGACGTGCTGCGTCCGCTCCCCACGTCCGGCCTGGTGCTCGCCGAGGCCCGGTTCGTGCAGGCCGACGCGCTCGGCGGGTTCGCCACCGGCTCGGTCACCGACGAGGCCGGCACCCTGCTCGCCTTCTGCTCCCAGCGCGGCCGCTTCGTGCACGCCCCCGAGGACCTGGTCGAGGAGGGCGCCTGGGGCGGACCACCTCGCGACGGCGACCTGGAGCGGCTGCTGGCCGTCCGGGACGGCGTACCGATGACCACCACCGACGTGCTCGCCAACGAGGGCGGCAGCCTGCACGGCGGGGTGTCGATGTTCGCCTCCGATCTCGTCGCCGGCGCCCTGGCACCGGGACTGGTGACCGCCTCCCTGCACATCACCTACACCCGCGCCATCGCGATCGGCGCGGACGTGACCTGGCGGGCGTCGGTCCGCCACCCCGGCCGCTCGCTCACCGTGGTCGACGTCGACGGCGTGGTCGGCGACCGCGTCTGCACGACGGCGCGGGTGGTGCTGCACCCGCCGGCCTGACGCCTCAGGCCACCGGCGCTCGGCCCAGGGTGAGCGTCGCGGAGTGGGCGGCGCCCGAGGTGTCGGTCCATCCCACCCGCACCCGGGCACCGACGGCGTAGCGGGACACCGCCCGCCGCAGCTGGGCGTACGTCGTCACACTGGTGCCGCCGATCGAGGTGACCGTGTCGCCCGCGGACAGGCCGGCGTTCGCGGCGGCGCCGCCCTCCAGCACCCCGGCGAGGGTCGTGCCCGAGCCGGAGAGCGAGACGCCGAGGAAGGCGTCGTACCCGATGTGCACGGCCCCGACGGTGGCATCGCCGTCGAGGACCGCGTCGGCGATGCGGAGCACGCGCCTGACCGGGATGACGTACCCGGTGATGTTCGCGGAGCCGGACGAAGCCGCGACGTTCATGCCGACGACGTCCCCGCTCGTGGAGAGCAGGGCGCCGCCGGAGTCGCCGGGGATGATGTCGGCGTCGATCTCGATGAGGTTGCGCAGCCGCCGCGCGGCGCCGGTCGACTCGTCGGCGACCGTGATCGGGTGGCGCAGGTCGGTCACCGTGCCGGCAGCGGCGGTCAGCGCACCGCCGTCGCCGCCGGCGTCCCCGACCGCCGTCACGTCGTCGCCGACCGCGACCCCGGAGGAGTCGGTCGAGACGGTCTCCAGGCCCGACGCCCCGACCAGCCGGAGCACGGCGATGTCGCGGGTGGCGTCGTACCCGAGCACGCGGGCGGTGTACGTGCGGCCGGTGCTCACCACCGTCACCTTCACCGAGGTCGAGCCCTCGACGACGTGGTGGTTGGTGACGACGATGCCGTCGCTGCGGATCACCATGCCGGTGCCGGCGGCCTCCCCCTGGCCGTACCCGATCACGCTGGTGATGTTCACCAGCCCGGTCGACTCCGACGACGTCGCCGGGGTGGTGTCGTAGGAGGTCGTGGTCGCGTACGGCGAGGCGTAGCCGTAAGGGGCAGGCGGCCAGCCGCGGTCGACGAGCACGGTCGCGGCGGCGGCCGCGGGGGCGACGGCGGCGAGGGACAGGGGCAGCACGAGGGCTGTCGCGGCGACGGAGGCGGTGAGACGGCGCGATCTGTTCATGTCCCCACGGTCGGACCCACACTTGTGGACCGGCTGTGAGAGGCCTCAGGAGGCGGCAAGAACCTCCGCCCCTTCCGCACCGCCATAATCGAGGGCGTGGCACTCTCGGGCCGACCAGCGGGGCAGCCGCCCGCTGTGGGGGCAACCTTCGGGCGCTACCGCATCGACTCCCGGCTCGGCATGGGCGGGATGGGCGTCGTGTACGCCGCCACCGACACCCGCCTGAACCGCACGGTCGCCCTCAAGGTCATCTCCGGCCAGCTGGCCGGCGACGAGCAGTTCGTCGCGCGCTTCGACCACGAGGCCGAGGCGCTCTCACGGCTGGACTCCCCGCACGTCGTGGCGATCTACGACCACGGCGAGGTCGAGGGCGTCCCCTTCATCGCCACGCAGTACGTCGCCGGCGGCGACCTCGGCGCCATGCTCGCCCGCCGCGGCCCGCTCCCCCCGGACCAGGCGGCGGCCATCTGTGCTCAGCTCGCGGAGGCGCTCGTCGACGCGCACCGCGTCGGCGTGGTCCACCGCGACGTGAAGTCCAGCAACGTGCTCGTCCGCGACCCCGAGGCCGACGAGCCCTTCGTCTACCTGTGCGACTTCGGCATCGCGCTCACCGACTCACGCGGCATGACCAGCTCGCACGGGATGGCCGGGAGCTGGGCCTACATCTCCCCCGAACGCGCCCGGGGTGAGTCCGCCACGCCGCTCAGCGACGTCTACTCCCTCGGCTGCCTGTTCTGGGTCTGCCTCACCGGACGGACGCCGTACGACGGCACCGACGTCGAGATGGCGATCGCCCACCTCAACGCTCCCGTCCCCCAGCTGGAGGGCGCCGGCGCCGACGAGGTCAACGCCGTGCTGACCCGCTCGATGGCGAAGAAGCCGGGCGAGCGGTACGCGAGCGCCGCCGAGCTGCGCGCCGTGCTGGCCGGCATCGCCCGTGACGGCGGGCACGAGGCGCTGACCCCGCTCCCCTCCCCCGAGCGGCGGCCGACGTCCCCGTCGGACAGCGGGCGCACGGTCATCCGCACCCGGCCCAGCCGCCGCAAGTACGTCGTCCCCGCCGTCGCCGCGCTCCTCGTCGCCCTCGTGGTCGGGGTCGCTGCCTACGCCGGCGGCTGGTTCGGCCAGGACGCGAGTCCTCCCGCGGCGGGCGAGAAGACAGGTCCGCTCGTGGCCGGCGACTACGACGGCGACGGGCTCGGCGACGTGATGCTGCGCTACTACGGGAACAGTGACGGCACCGTGCACAACTACCTGCTGGCCTCCGACGGCACGCTCGCTGGCGGCGCCGACGAAGGCGCCGGTCGGGGACGGCCTCGCGGTCTACGGCAACGTCGACGGCCGGCCGCCGGCCGAGATCGTGGAGTTCGAGAACCTGCTCGACGGCGACAAGAGCCGGGCCGTCACCTTGAGCAGCGACGGCAGCCGGGTGGTCTCCAAGTTCGCCCCGTCGCCCACCGTCGGCAACGCCTATCCCCTGCTGGCCGACACCGACGGAGACGGCCGTGACGACCTCGTCCTCTGGTACGACACCGGCGGCGACTCCGGCGCCGACATCCAGGTCGCGCGGAGCACGCCGGACGGCTTCGCCGAGCCGCACCAGTGGTACCTGACCTCGGACTGGAACCAGTTCTACGACCAGCTCTACGGCGGCGACCTCGACGGCGACGGCCTCGACGACCTCGTCACCCACGTCCGCATCCCCGCCCCGAAGGGCGAGATCAGCACCCAGCTCCGCGTGCTGCTGTCCGACGGCTCGCGCCTCGCACCCCTCGACGTCCGCCGCACCATCACCACGTCGAGCAACCTCAACCCGACCGGCGTGGTCGGCGACGTGGACGGCGACGGTGCCGACGAGGTGGTGGTCCTGGTCGAGGGTCACCAGAAGCAGACCGTCACCGTGTACGACGGAGGCACCGACGGCCACCTCGACCCGGGCACCGTCTGGGCGACCGGCGAGGTACGGGCCGACCGCGACCACCGCAGCGAGCTGATGCTCTCCGACGTGGACGGCGACGGCGACGACGACCTGGTCCTGCTTCGCCCAGCGGAGGACGGCGAGTACGAGGTCGACGTCGGCCTCTCGGGCGGCTCGTCGTTCGGCCCGCCCTCGGTCTGGGCCACGTTCCCCTGCTTCAGCAAGAAGTGCGACGAGACGGTCTTCGGGATGGGCGAGGACCTCTGATCAGCAGGCAGCTTCGTCACCGGGTGCTCCGGGGAGGTCCGGGGCTCCGTGCACCGGACGAAGCGTCCGCACGTGGCCGATGAGCGGACGTCAGGTGGTCGAGCGCGGTCGCCACAGGGCGGGTACGCCGCGCAGTCAGACCCGCTTCGACCGACGGGTCTGGAGGTCGGCCAGCGCCTCGTCGAGGTCGGGATGTGCGAACTGGAATCCACTCGCGAGCAGGCGAGCCGGGACCGCGCGTCGTCCGGTGAGGGCGAGCGCCGGGTCGGTGCGCAGCAGCACTGCGCCGAGGCGTACGAGCAGGGCGGGCGTCGGTGGCGCCAAGGGGCGGCCCACGCTGCGACGTAGGGCCGCCATCAGGTCCGCGTTGCGGGTCGGCTCGGGCCCGGTGGCGTGCAGGACGCCTTCGAGCCCTGATCCCCGCGCGAGGGCGGTACGGACGATGGCCAGCCAGTCGTCGATGTGGACCCAGCTGATCCACTGCGTGCCCGGGCCGACGCGACCTCCGAGGCCCCATCGGGCCAGGCCGCGGAGCCGGTCGAGGGCCGGGGCGTCGTTGTCGAGGACGATCCCCGTGCGCAGCACCACGAGGCGGTGGGTGTTCGCACCACCGACCGCGGCCTCCCAGGCCCGGGCGACGCCCGCCATCTGGGGTGGGCCGTCGGCGGCCTTCGCCAGCTCGTCGAGGACGATGTCGCCAGCGTCGCCGTAGATCGCCAGCGTGCTGGCCTGCACCCATACCGGGACGGGGACGTCGAGGCTGCGGCTCGCCTCGACCAGTGCCAGCGTCGGGTCGACGCGGGACGTGGTGAGCAGCGAGACGTTGGCCGCTGTCGGCCTGCGGTCCACCAGTTCACCGGCCAGGTTGACCACAGCGCTGCCTTCCAGCTCCTCGCGCCACGGCCCGACCGTGCGTCCATCCCACTCGACCTGGCGGTGCGGCCCAGGGCGTCGGCGACGCGTCAGGACCACGACCTCGTAGCCGGCGCATGCGAGGTCGGCGCACAACCGACGACCCAGCGCCCCAGACCCGCCGGCAACCACGACCTTCACGTGGGCGAACCTACGGGGAAGCCCCCCGCCAGGGCCGATGTCGGGAGCCGTCGATGATGACTGACAGTCCGGATCTGCCGCAGACGGCTCCGGCGTGATCGGGCATAGGCTCCGCAGGTGACGCTTGAGGAAGTCGGCCGGTACGCCGAGTCGTTGCCGCAGGTCAAGCGAAAGGGGACCGAGTCGCGGCCGGCATGGTACGTCCGTGACCGCTTGGTCGCGCGCGTGCATGACCCCAACACGCTGGTCATCCGGGTTCCCCTGAGCGAGCGGGAGTCACTGTTGGAGACCTATCCGGACACTTTCGGCGTGCCGCCTCGCATGGAGGCACATCACAAGGTCGAGGCCTATCTCGATCATGCTGACGCTCGTGCCGTGCGCGCGGCCATCGACCTTGCCTGGGACATGCAGCGCCGCTGAGATCGGCCCGGTGCACGCACATGCCGCACACGGATGAACTGCGCCGGGGCACACGTTGGCGCGGGCACCTCGGCCGCCGGACCGGTGGCGGTCAGGGCAGCCGGTGGGTGCCCCGGAGCGTGACGGCGTACCTCACGCCGTGCGGTCCGTGCCAGAGGTACTGGCCGTCGGGCGTGCGGGTGTAGCGCCACAGGCCGGTGGTCTTGGCGCGGTGGTGTCGCCGGCACAGGCAGGCGAGGTTCTCGGGGCGGGTCTGGCCGGCCAGAGAATCGGGTGGGCCGTCGGGGCTCTCGTAGGGGGCGATGTGGTCGAGGTCGCAGGAGCGGGCGTCGCGGGTGCAGCCGGGGAAGACGCAGTGGCCATCGCGCAGGATGACCAGCTCGCGCATCCAGGCGGGCGGGTCGTGGACGTCGACGGCCTCACCCCGTTGCATGTTCACGACCGGGACGATGGTGACCTGGTGGTGCCCGACCCACTCCCGCAGCCGGGCCATCGTGACCGCGCCGAGCTTCTCGACCCGGGCCACCGCGAACACCTCGTCGTCGGCGGGGCGGGGCTCGAGGTCCTCGGCCTCGACGTGGACGTAGAGGCGGACCTTCTCACCGTGCTGGAGGCCGTCGGCCCCGGACTTGGCGGCGCGGACGATCAGGCGCAGCGCCTTGATCTTGCGGACCCCCAACGGCGAGTGGTCGCCGTCCAGGAGCAGCTGGTGGGCGACCTCGCCGACCAGGTCGGTCAGCTCGGCCAGCACCAGGGTGTCGCCGGTGGCCTGGAGGTGGCTGGTCCCGACCCACAGGGCCGGGTCCGGGTGGGACAAGGTCACGTCCCACGCGGCCTGCGCGGCCTCCTCACGGTCTCTGCTGGGTCTCGGGGTCGGCGGCCGCGACCATGTGGGCGACCAGCCGGTCCACCACCACCGGCCCGCACGTACCGTCCCGGCGGGCGGCGAGCTGCTCGTCGACCCAGTGCGCCCCGGAGGTCGGGAGGGTGCGGGTCTGCTGGACCACCCGGCGGGCCTGCCAGGCCGGCACCTGAAGTGACCGGACCCGGCGCCACAGCAGCGGGTGCCGGTGCACCAGGTCCAGGGCGTCCCCGATCAGCGCGGCCGCCGCGGCGGGGCTGATCCCCAGCCGCACGGCGAGGGTCTCGGGAGCGAAGGCCGCGACCTCCGGCGCAGCCGTCCCCACCCAACGTCTCCGGGTGGTGCAGCACCCTCAGCGCCGCGCCACCATGGGTTGCGACCCCGGTCTCCTCACAAGCCGGGTGCAGCACCGCCCACTGGTAGGCCAACGCCAGCTTCCGCGCCGCCGCCTCCCGCTCCACGCGGTCGGCCTCGGTGATCGCCTCGAGCACACCAGAAGCGTCGAGGTCACCGACCTCGAACCGCTCCACCCGTGCCGTGCCCATACCAAGATCCAAGCACCGACCACCGACACCCCTCCGACCTCAGAACCCCTTCTCCACAAGGGGAATCTCGCTGGAGCGGCAACTCAACCAGTCGACGGATACAGGTTCTGCAAGCGGAGCTGACCGCGAGCGACGAGCCGGTCGTCCCCGTCGGCGTACGTCTCGATCACCCAGACCTGCTGGGAGCGGCCCTGGTGGATCGGGGTGGCCGTGGAGGTCATCGGACCGTCGGTGACGGCGCGGTAGAAGTCGGTGTTGTTGTTGACGCCGACGACCTTGCCGTCGGGGTCGCGACCCACGATCCACTGCATGCCGCCGATGCTGCCGAGGGTCTCGACCACGCTGCAGTGCACGCCGCCGTGGACGATGCCGTACGGCTGGTGCATGGTCGGGCCGGCCACCCAGGTGGCCACGACCTTCGAGCCGGAGAGCTCGGTGAACTCGATGCCGAGGTAGTCGACGAAGCTGCCCATGTACGGCGATTCCTGCTCCACGCGGCCAGTCTGCCGGACGCCATGCTTGTCCCGGACGCCCGACCGCGCTTGAGTGGGACCTGCCACCTGATCTAGGGCTGATCGATGGCCACCGCAAGGGGCCGGCGGTCACCGCGAGCACTTCAGTCGCACTCGCGGTGACCGCCGGTCGACGGCGGCGCATACTGAGGTCGTGCGATCTCGGTCCCTCACCGCCCTGCTCTCCACCCTCGCCCTCGCCGCCGGCCTCGCGGTCCCGCTGCTCGTCGCCTCGCCGGCCTCCGCCGCCGAGCTGCTCGTCGACGGCGGCTTCGACACCACCTACGCCGTGGTGCCGAACACCTCCCCCGTGAACGCCCACTGGCAGTACTTCGACTCGCAGTTCCCGAGCCCCTTCTGCACCACGGTCGACCCCTGGTGCGGGACCCCGGAGGAGCTGGCCGAGGACGGCACTCCGCCCCGATCGGGCACCGGCTGGGTGTGGTTCGGTTCGAGCGACGTCGCCGGCGCGACGGCGTACGTCCGTCAGAGCGTGACCATCCCGGCCGGGGTGACCACCACGCTGTCGTACTGGTATCGCAACGGCTCGGTGGACGCCCCGTTCGACGCCACCATGACCGTCCTCCTGGACAGTCACGTGCTCCGGGTGCACACCGAAGCGAGCAGCGTGCAGGCGTCGTACACCCAGTTCACCGCCGACCTCACGCCGTACGCCGACGGCGCCGCTCACACGCTGTCCTTCGACTACCTCAACGGCGCGGGCAGCACGACGGGCAGCGGGGCCACCAACAACATGACGCTCGACGACGTGTCGCTCACCACCGACTCGACGCCGCCCGACACCTCGTTCACCTCGGCACCCGCGGCGGTGGTCAAGCGCCTGACCGTGCCGATCGGCTTCGCGGCCACCGAGGGCGGGTCGTTCTCGTGCTCGCTCGACGCCGCCGCGTTCACCGCGTGCACCAGCCCGACGACGCTCACGGTGCAGCCCGGTGCCCACACGTTCCGGGTCGCGGCCCGCGACAGCTCGGGCAACGTCGACGCCAGTCCCGCGACGGTGACGTTCACGGCGTACGACTGCCCGACCCTGAACAAGTCCGTCAAGAAGGCGCAGCTGCACAAGCGCGCGGTCCAGAAGAGGCTCAAGAAGGCCAAGGCCGCCGGGGACGACGACAAGGTGCAGCGCCTGGAGAAGAAGCTGAAGAAGGCCAAGAAGAAGCTGCGCGCGGCCCGCGTGGCCTACCGTCCCTGCCGGGCGTAGCGAGCGCTCCGCAGACCTTCGCGCAGCAGCCCGACCCGCGTGCGGAGGAAGTCGACGGGCCGTACGTCGCGGCCGGCCAGCCGCCGGGCGGCGTCGTAGGCGAAGTTGCCGGCGATCACCGCGCACCACGTGAGCGCGAGCTGACGATCCTGGCCGCGCTGGGCGAAGTACCGGAACTGGCCCTGCATCTCCCACACCAGCTTCTGCTCCTCCGAGCTCGAGGCGCCGGACGGGTGCTCGACGCGCACGTCCCTGACCCACACGACCGCGACGCCGGCCCGGTGGACGCGGTCCTGCAGGTCCATGTCCTCCCAGTACATGAAGTAGCCCTCGTCGAAACCGCCGAGCGTCTCGAAGAGGTGCCGCGGCACGAGCAGGGCGGCGCCGTTGCACCAGCCCACCTCCACCGGGTCGCCGGCGGGGGTGACGGGCCCGCGTCGCAGTCGTCGCAGCGGAGCCGCGCGCAGGATCGCCAGGTGCTGGAGTATCTGGTGCACGCGCGGGGGCGGGTAGCCCGATGTCTGGGGCACGCCTCCCACGGTGACGGTCACGCCGCACACCGCCGGCTGCACGGGCAGCGCGGCCCGCAGCAGGTCGCGGACGAAGGTCGGGCCGGGTTCTGCGTCGCTGTTGAGGATCAGCACGTACTCGCCCGTGCTCTCCCGGGCCCCGAGGTTCACCGTGGCCCCGAACCCCCGGTTCCGCTCGGCCCGCACGACCCTGGCCCCCGCCACCGGCGCGAGCGGCGTCGGCGAACCGTCGTCCACGACGACGACCTCCAGGGGGCCGTCGTACTGCTGCTCACCGAGTCGGCGCACGACCTCGACGACCGGACTCGGGTCTCCGAAGTGCGGGACCACCACCGCGACGCTGGGATCCCGAGTCACCCGCGGAGGGTATCTCTCCGCGGCGTCGACCAACGCGGAGCCGCCTGTCGGAATCGAACCGACGACCTATTCATTACGAGTGAATCGCTCTACCGACTGAGCTAAGGCGGCGCGCGCCCAGACCTGGGTCTGGGCAACCCGCCGAGGATAACGGACCGCCGGAGCGGTCTGGAAATCCGGATCAGGCGGCGACGAGGTGGGCCGCGTCGGCGTGCCCGCGAGAGCCGGTGAGCCAGGTCTGCTCGGACCCGCACCAGCAGGTGTAGGAGACCAGGATGCCGTGGTCGGTGTTGGTCACCGACGAGACCTGGCTCGGGAAGATGAGCTGGGTCCGGTCGCAGGCGGGGCAGTGACGGTCGAACATGGTGGTGACCTCCTCCGGGTCATCGGGTGACGCTGACAGGTCAATTGTCCGTCGGCGCCAGACATAGGGGTAGCCTCTCTTTCCGAGAGTTCCTCTAGGGAGTGCCTATGCTTTCTCTGCACCAGCTGCGCGTCTTCCTGACGGTGTACGAGCACGGATCGCTGACCGCGGCCGCCGAGGACCTGGGGTACGCCCAGCCGTCGATCTCCGAGCAGGTGCGGGCGCTGGAGAAGTCCATCGGGCTGCAGCTGTTCCGGCGGGTCGGGCGGGGTGTCGTCCCGACGACGGTTGCCGACACCCTGCGCCCGCACGCCGAGGCCGTGATCGCCGCGGCCGAGGAGGCGCTGCGGGCGGTGCAGCAGGTGAAGGCGTTCGAGACCGGGACGATCCGGTTCGGGATGTTCGGCAGCGCGCGGCTCTACGTCAGCGCCACGCTGGTGACCGACGTGCTGGAGCGCTACCCCGGCGTCCGCGTCGAGATCATCGGCCAGAACTCCACCGAGGTGCTCGAGGACCTGCGACGCGGCCGTATCGAGGCCGCGCTGATCGCGGCGCCGCCGACGAACGAGGGGCTGACCGTGCTCCCGGTCGCCCGCGACGAGATGGTCTACGTCAGCCTCGACCCGGAGAATACGGCGACGCCGGTCACCGCGCGCCGGCTCGCGGAGGCGCGGCTGGTGCTCGCCGACACGTCGTACCGGGCCACCGACTCGATGCGCCTCGCGCTGCGGAAGATGCTGCACGAGGCCGGCCACAACCCGCAGACCCGCATCGAGGTCGAGGACGTCGAGACCGCCGTCGAGCTGGTCGGGCGCGGCCTCGCCGACACGGTCGTCCACGCCGGCGCCGCCAAGGAGCTGGTGCCGCGGCTCGCCCCCGGGGCGACCTGGACCTCGCTACGGCCCCGGCAGTACGAGACGTTCGCGATCGTGCACCGCGTCGGCGCGACCCTCTCCCCCGCCGCCCAGCTGATGATCGAGCTCGCCGTCGCGCGGATCCGTCAGGTGGCCGATCCGATCCGCTAGCAGGCCAGCCCGTCCTCTGGGACGTGCCCCTCGATGAGGTAGCTCTCGACGGCGGTGTCGATGCAGTCGTTGCCCGAGAGGTACGCCGTGTGGCCGTCGCCGTCGCGGGTGACCAGGACGCCGGAGCTCAGCTGCGAGGCCAGGGCCTTGGCCTCCTCCAGCGGCGTGGCGGGGTCGCGGGTGGTGCCGATGACCACGATCGGCGGCGCACCCTGGCCATCGATGGTCACCCGCTCCCGGGGCACGTCCCGTGCGGCCGGCCAACCGCGACAACCGATGAGACCCCAGGCGAAGGACTGCCCGAAGGTCGGCGCCACCTTCTCGAACGCCGGCACCATCTCCTGGGCGCGCGCCGGCTCCAGCCCGGACGGGTCGTCCAGGCAGCTGATCGCCGGGAACGCCTCGAGCAGGTTGCTGGCGTACGTGCCGTCGGACTGTCTCCCGGAGTAGGCGTCGGCCAGCACCATGAGGAGCGAGCCGTCGCCGTCGAAGGCCGACCGCAGCGCCTGGCTGAGGACGATCCACGAACCGCGGTCGTAGAGCGGGGTGATGATCCCGGTGATCGCCAGGCCCAAGGTCAGCGGCCGGCCGCTCGAGGTCGACAGTGGCTGCTGGTCGACCTGGTCGAGGAAGTCCCGGATCCGCTGGAGCCCCTCGTCCGCGGAGTCGCCGAGGAAGCACGAGTCGGTGACGTCGAGACAGTTCTCGACGTAGGCCCTCAGCGCCGTCTCGAAGCCCTTCGCCTGCGTGAGGGAGGCTCGTGTGGTGTCCAGCGTCGGGTCCACGGCGCCATCGAGCACCACCCGCGCGACGCGGTCGGGGAAGAGCGTGGCGTACGTCGCGCCGAGCTCGGTGCCGTAGGAGTAGCCCAGGTACGACGTCACTGCATCGCCCAGCGCGGCGCGCAGCACGTCCATGTCGCGGGCCGCCTCCTCGGTGGAGAGGTGCGAGGCCAGCGTCCCACTGAGGTCCGCACACCCGCGGCCCATCGACCGTGACTCCCGCACGTAGGCCCGCTCCTCGGTGGGCGTGTCCGGCTCGGGGTCCGCGGCGAGGTAGGCGTCCAGGTCCGCGTCGCTCAGGCAGTCGACCGGGTCGCTCTGCCCCGTGCCGCGCGGGTCGAAGCCGACGATGTCGTAGTAGCGGAGCAACGGGGCGCCGAGGTACCCCGAGGCGTTGCCGGCCATGTCCGATCCGGCCGAACCGGGGCCGCCGGGGTTCACCAGGAGCGACCCCACGCGCTGCTCCTGGTCGTCGGCCGGGCGGCGTTCGACGTGGATGCCGATCGTCTCGCCGCCCGGGTGGGCGTAGTCGAGGGGGACGGTCAACGTGGTGCAGTCGTCCGGCCCGCACGCCTGCCAGTCCAGCCGCTGGGAGTAGAACGCCGCGAGCGCCGGGTCGGGTGGCTGGTCGGCCGGCGGCGTGTCGGCGCGGGGCGCGATCGGCACCGGGTCGTAGTCCGGCGCCGAGCCGCGCACGACCAGGAACGCCGCCACACCGGCACCCCCGAGCACGAGCGCGATCACCAGGAGCAGGGCGACCGGACGCCTCACCGGCTCCCCTCGGGGACCTTCAAGGCGAGCATCATCGCCTCGAGAGCCAGCGCCGGCTGGACGTTGAACTCGAGCATCTGCTCGCGGGCGTCGAAGATCCAGGCGATGCGCCGCAGGTTCAGCTCCGGGGTCGAGGACCGGGCGATCTCCGCGACGTCGCCGCGGATCTCCTCGTTGACCAGCGCTCCGGTCGCTCCGGCCGCGAGGGTGATCGCGTCGCGGTAGACCGAGACCAGGTCCATCAGGCCGCGGTCGACGACGTCGAGGACCCGTCTCTTGGACCGCCTGGTCTGTTCTCTCTCGAGCTCAGCCAACGCTGGGCCGTACTCGCGGGGGCGCCGTCCGCGCTCGACCACGCCGAACTCGGAGTCCAAGTCCTGCTTCTCGCGAGCGTCGAGAACGCTCGTGATCTCCGCCGCCTCCTCCTTGGTCACGTCGGCGAGGTTGGCAGCGGCGGTCATGCACGCGCCGAGGGAGGTCAGTCGGGCCGGAAGAGAGACGACCTCACGGCGGCGGTTCCGCGTGGCCTCGTCGCGGGCCAGGGCGCGGGCCCGGCCGATGTGGCCCTGGCTGGCCCTCGCGGCGTACGCCGCCAGGCCCGGGTCCACGTCGTCCTGGCGGACCAGGAACGCGGCCACCTCGTCGGCGGTCGGGGTCGCCAGGGTGAGCAGCCGGCATCGGGAGCGGATCGTCGGCAGGACGTCCTCGACGGTCGGCGTGCAGAGCATCCAGACGGTCCGCTCTCCCGGCTCCTCGATCGCCTTGAGCAACGCGTTGGTCCCGTGCTCGTTCAACCGGTCGGCGTCCTCGACGATGACGATCTGCCAGCGCTCGCCTACAGGCCGCAGGGCGGCGCGACGTACGAGCTGACGGACGTCCTTGACAGCGATGATCATGTTGCTGGTGCGCATCACCGTCACGTCGGCGTGGGTGCCGGCCTGGACGGTGTGGCAGGCGTGGCACTCGTCGCAGCCCTCGCGCTCGCACTGCAGGGCGGCGGCCAGCGCGACGGCGGCGTTGGACCGGCCGGAGCCGGGAGGTCCGGTGAACAACCACGCGTGGCTCATGCCGTGCCCGGCGGCGGCGGCCTTCATCGCCTCAACGGCCCGGGCCTGGCCGACGAGCTTGTCCCAGACCGTCATGGCTTCTTGGCCTGGCTCAGCAGGGGATGAAGTCGCTCGGCGACCTCGGCGGCGATCTCCTCGACCGGCCGGCGGGCGTCGACGACCAGGTAGTGACGGGGGTCAGCCTCGGCGAAGCCGAGGAACGCCCGTCGCACCCGCTCGTGGAACTCCACCGACTCGCCCTCGATCCGGTCGCGCTCCTCGAAGCGGCCCAGGCCGGCCGACGGCTCGAGGTCGAGCACGACCGTCAGGTGCGGCCGCAGGTCGTGGGTGGCCCACCGGGCGACGTGCTCGACCTCGTCGACGACGAGGGGTCGGCCGGCCCCTTGGTAGGCGAGCATCGAGTCGACGTACCGGTCGGTGATCACCACCTCGCCCCGGTCGAGGGCGGGCTGGACGACCTGGTGCACGTGCTCGGCCTTGTCGGCGGCGTAGAGCAGGGACTCGGTGCGGTCCGACAGCTCCCCGGTCGACGGGCTCAGCACGATCTCGCGCAGCGTCCGGCCGACCTCGGTGTCGCCCGGCTCGAAGGTCAGCCGGACGACGTACCCCTGCGACTCCAGCCACGCACCCAGCGCCCGCGACTGGGTGGACTTGCCGGAGCCGTCACCGCCCTCGAAGCAGACGAAGACGCCGGCGCTGGAGTAGAGGGACATGGTGCGCCCGACGCTACCTGGGCGCACCCCCAGGACTGGCCTCGGCTTCCCGCTGGTCGAGCAAGGACGAAGCCCTGTCACGAGACCGACGCAGGCCCGCCTGCCACCTCACCGGGTCTCGTGACAGGCGGTAGCGCGCCTTCCTCGACCAACGATGCGTCAGTTGACGACGATCGGCGCGCCGTTCGAGACCAGGCGCCAGTCCACCGAGGCGAAGTCACCGGGATTGATCTCGTGATTCGCCAGGACCCAGTCGATGAGCAGCTGGCGGATCTCGTTCTGGCGGTTGTAGACGACAGGTGCCGTGGCCACGTGCGGGAACCCGCCGCCGCCGGACTGCCGGTAGTTGTTGATCGCCATCACGAACTCCTGCGCCGGGTCGACGGCGACGGCGCCGTAGGCGAGGTTCTTGATCCGCGAGCCGACGGGCTGGGCGATGTCGACGTCGTAGGTGAGGTGCGCGTCGAGACCCGCCACCGTGTCGAAGTTGTAGTCGGGGGTGCCGTTCGGCGCCGGCGCGGTCTCGGTGACGGCGTTGGTGACGTCGGCGAGGAGGAACGGGCCCGGACCGGAGACCTGCTTGAAGTACCGCATCGAGAACTCCAGGTAGTCCTTCACCTGGGCGCCGGTGAGCTTCACGCCGAGCAGCGTGTTGTCGTAGATGTAGAGGCCGGCCACGTCGCGGATCGTCACGTTGCCCGCCGGGAAGGACGCGGCCCGGTTGAACGGCGCGGCCTCCGACAGGACGGGCAGGGCGGCGTCGGCGCCCGTCAGCCCGGCCTTCACCGCGTCGGCCTGCACGTAGTTGATGAAGTCGATGATCGGCACGTCCTCGACGACCGAGCGGGCGGCCGACAGCGCGGCGGCCGACGTGCCGACGACGGAGTTCACGTAGGCCACGACGGTGTCGTGCTGCTCCTGGACCGCGGCCGCGACCGAGGGGTCGGCGACGGCGTCGTTGGTGACCAGGGTCGTCGACGCGGCGCGGACGACGCGCCAGCCGCGGCCGTGCCGCTTGAGGTCGAAGTCGAAGCGGGCCACGCGCTTGCCCCAGAAGAACGGCTCGCAGAGGAGCACCGTCCTGCCGGTCTGCTCGTTGACGACCTCGCGCTGCGGGATGTCCACGTGCGCGTGGCCGACCAGGATCGCGTCCACGTGGGGCACCTGCTGGGCGACGAGCGTGGAGGCGTTCTCGGGGTAGGGCAGCGCGTCACCGTACGACGATGACGTGTCGGCACCGGAGTGCGCGCTGATGATCACGACGTCGCATCCCATCGCCTTCAACTGGGGCACGAACTTCTTCGCCTGCTCGACGAGACCGGGGAACTCCATCCGGCCCTCGACGTTGGCCTTGTCCCAAATCGCGATGCCCGGGTTGGTCAGGCCGAGGATGCCGACCTTGAGGGCCGGCCCGTGGCCGACGTCGACCTTCTTGACGACGTACGGCGCGAACACCGGCCGCTTCGTGGTGGGGTCGACGGCGTTGGCGCCGAGCAGCGGGAAGTTCAGCTGCGACTCGAACGTGCGCAGCAGCGGGATGCCGTAGTTGAACTCGTGGTTCCCGAGCGCGGCGGCGTCGTACCCGATGAGGTTCATCGCCCGCGCCATCGGGTGGATCGTGCTGCCACCGATCGGCTGGACCTTGGCGTAGTAGTAGGCGAGCGGCGTGCCCTGGATGGTGTCGCCGGCGTCGAGGACGAGCACGCCACCGCGCGCAGCCGCGCGCTCGCGGTCGATGACGGTCTTGACCTTGGCGACGCCGATGTCGTTGTGCTGGGCGTCGTCGAACTCGGTGTTCTTGAAGTAGTCCCAGTTGTAGACGTTGCCGTGCAGGTCGGTGGTGCCGAGCACGGTCAGCCTCGGCTGGCCCTTCTTCTTCCCGGCGGCGGTGGCGGGGGCGGCGGTCGTGGCGGCCACGGCGGTGGCGGCCACGCCTGCGGCTGCTCCGGCGACGACGGTACGGCGCGACGGCTGCTGCGGCTGCGTGGGCTGCTGGGTCATGCGGGTTCCCTCCCGAGATTGCTGGACCGACCGTTCCTATCACGCGTCGCCGGTCCGGCGGGCGACGGGCGAGCGACGGGCTGGCGATGGGCTGGCGACGGGCTAGCGTGCGTGCGGTGACGACGACGACCGCCGGCCCCGTCCTGATCCGATCGGACAAGCTGATGCTCGGCGGCGCCGCGGCCCTGACGGTGCTCGCCGGGCTGGCGCACTACGCCGGCTGGGTGAGCTGGCTCGGGTTCGTGCTGGCGGCCGCGGCGATGAGCGTGCTCGCCGTCCTGGTCGGCCACTCGGTCGAGCAGCTCGGCGACCGGTTCGGGCCCGGCGCTACCGGCGTCCTGCAGTCGGCGCTCGGCAACCTGCCGGAGCTGTTCATCGGCATCTTCGCCCTCCGGGCAGGGCTGGTGGATGTCGTGCGCGCCGCCCTGGTCGGCTCGATCCTCGCGAACCTGCTGTTGGTCCTCGGCCTGGCCTTCTTCGTCGGGGGCCTCAAGCACGGCACGCAGCAGCTGGGTTCGGAGCGGGCTCGGTCGATCCTGGTGCTGATGGGGCTGTCGGTGATCGCCATGGCGATCCCCTCGCTCACCCACCACCTGCACACCCCAGCCGCCGAGCACGAGAAGACGTTCTCGCTGATCGTCTCGATCATCCTGCTGGGGCTGTTCCTGCTGTCCTTGCCCTCCTCGCTCAAGCGCCGCACCGACGAGGACACCAGCGGCGAGACGCGCGACGCCGAGCATGGTGCCCCGCGGTGGCCGCTGTTCCTGGCGGTCGGACTGCTCGCCGCCGCCGGCGCGGCCGCGGCGTTCGTCTCGGACTGGTTCGTCGCGGCCCTGGAGCCGGCCATGGACGCCGCCGGCATCTCCCAGGCCTTCGCCGGCCTGGTGATCGTGGCCATCGCCGGCAACGCGATCGAGAACGTCGTCGGCATCCAGCTCGCGGCCAAGGGTCAGTCGGAGTACGCCTTCTCGGTCGTCCTCAACAGCCCGATCCAGATCGCCCTCGTGCTGGCGCCGCTGCTGGTGATCATCAGCCAGGTGTTCGGGCTGGCCTCCCTGACCCTGGTGTTCTCACCCCTGCTGGTCGCCGTGCTCGTGCTCTCGGTCGTGCTGACCGCGATGATCGCCCTGGACGGCGAGTCCACCTGGCTGGAAGGCGCGACGCTCGTCGCCTTGTACGCGATCATCGCCACCGCGTTCTGGTGGGGATGACGCTCGCGCTGGTCGAGGGGGGCGATCAGGCTTTTTTCGCGGCCGTCTTCTTCGTGGTCTTCTTCGCCGTCTTCTTGGCCGGCGCCCGCTTGGCGGTCTTCTTGGCCGTCTTCTTGGCGGGGCCCTTCTCGCGGCGCTCGGCGAGGAGCTCGGCGGCGCGCTCGAGGGTGATGGCCTCGACGGTGTCGTCCTTGCGGAGCGTGGCGTTGTACTCGCCGTCGGTGACGTACTCACCGAAGCGACCGGCCTTCACCACGATCGGCTGCTTGGACACGGGGTCCTCGCCGAGCTCCTTGAGCGGCGCGGTCGCGGCGCCGCGGCCGCGCTGCTTGGGCTGGGCGTAGATCTTCAGCGCCTCCTCCTCGGAGATGGTGAGCAGCAGCTCCTCCGAGGCGATGGTGCGCGAGTCGGTGCCCTTCTTGAGGTAGGGGCCGTAGCGCCCGTTCTGCGCGGTGATCTCGACGCCCTCGGCGTCGTGGCCGACCACGCGCGGCAGCGAGAGCAGCTCGACGGCCTGGTCGAGGCTGATCGTGTCGATGCTCATCGACTTGAAGAGCGAGCCGGTGCGCGGCCGGTCGGACTTCTTCGCGTCCTCGGGCAGCACCTCGGTGACGTACGGCCCGTAGCGCCCGTTCTTGGCCACGACCGTCAGCCCCGTCTCGGGGTGCTGGCCGAGCACCGTCTCCTCGCCGGCGGGCGTCTCGAAGAGCTCCTTCGCCTTCTCCAGCGTCAGCTCGTCGGGCGGCAGGTCGTCGGGGACGTTGGCGCGCTTGCCGGTGAGGTTGCCCTCGTCGTCGGGGCCCTCGAGGTACGGGCCGTAGCGACCGACCCGCAGCACGATCCCGCTGTCGGGGCCGCCGACCGGGAACGTCGCCAGCTCCTTGGCGTCGATCTCGCCGAGCTCGGTGACCAGTGTGTGCAGCCCGACGATGTCCTCGTTGCCGTAGTAGAACTCCGAGAGCTCGCTGTTGCGATCCGACGTCCCCGCAGCGATCTCGTCGAGCACGTCCTCCATGCGCGCGGTGAACTCGTAGGAGATCTGCCGTGCGAAGTGCTCCTCGAGCAACCGCACGACGGAGAACGCGATCCAGGCCGGCACGAGGGCCGAGCCCTTCTTGTAGACGTAGCCGCGGTTGATGATCGTGCCGATGATCGAGGCGTACGTCGACGGACGGCCGATCTCGCGGTCCTCGAGCTCCTTGATCAGGGTGGCCTCGGTGTAGCGCGCCGGCGGCTTGGTCTCGTGGCCCTGCGCGGTCAGCGACGCGGCGTTGACGGCCTCGCCCTCGGCCAGCTCGGGCAGGGGCACCTGGTCGTCGTCGCTGCGCTTGCCGCCGTCGGTGCCCTCGACGTAGGCCTTGAGGAACCCGTGGAAGGTGATCACCCGACCGGACGCCGCGAACACCACGTCGCGGCCGTCGCTGGCGGCGCCGCCGATGCGGACCGACACCGACTGGCCCGTGGCGTCCTTCATCTGCGAGGCGACCGTGCGCTGCCAGACCAGCTCGTAGAGGCGGAACTGGTCGCCGGTCAGCCCGGTCTGGCCCGGCGTCCGGAACGCGTCGCCGGACGGGCGGATCGCCTCGTGCGCCTCCTGGGCGTTCTTGACCTTCGAGGCGTAGGTGCGCGGGGCGTCGGGGAGGTACTCCGGCCCGTAGAGCTGGCTGACCTGGGTGCGGGCGGCGTTCACCGCGGTCTCCGACAGCGTCGTGGAGTCGGTGCGCATGTAGGTGATGTGGCCGCCCTCGTAGAGCCGCTGCGCCACCGACATCGTCACCGACGCGCTCATCCCGAGCTTGCGGCTGGCCTCCTGCTGGAGGGTGGTCGTGCGGAACGGCGCGTAGGGCGAGCGGCGGTAGGGCTTCGCCTCGACCGACCGGACGGCGTACGACGTGTCGTGCAGGGCCTCGACGAGACGCTCGGCCCCGGCGCGGTCGAGGTGCACGCGGTCGCCACGCTTGCTCTTGAGCTCACCGTCGGGACCGAAGTCGGAGCCGCTGGCGACGCGGGCCTCGTCGATGGAGTGCAGCCGCGCCGGGAACATCCGCGGCTCCTTGCCGGAGCCGCCGTCGAACGTGCCCTCGACGTCCCAGTAGGACGCCACGCGGAACTTGATCCGCTCGCGTTCCTTGTCCACGACGAGGCGGGTGGCGACCGACTGGACGCGCCCGGCGGACAGTCCGGACATCACCTTCTTCCAGAGGACCGGCGAGACCTCGTAGCCGTAGAGGCGGTCCAGGATGCGCCGCGCCTCCTGGGCCTCGACGAGGTCGTCGTTGATCGTGCGCGGGTTGGCGACGGCCTCGAGGATCGCCTTGCGGGTGATCTCGTGGAAGACCATCCGGTGCACCGGGATGTTCTTGGGCTTGAGCTCGTCGAGCAGGTGCCAGGCGATGGCCTCGCCCTCGCGGTCCTCATCGGTGGCGAGGTAGAGCTCGTCGGCGTCCTTCAGCAGCGACTTGAGCTTGGCGATGTGCGCCTTCTTGTCGCGGGGCACGACGTAGTAGGGCTGGAAGCCGTTCTCGACGTCGACCGCGAGGCGTCCCCACGGCTTGTCCTTGATCTTGGCCGGGGTGTCCGCCGCGCTCTGCGGGAGGTCGCGGATGTGGCCGATCGAGGACTCGACGACGTAGTCGTCACCGAGGAAGTCACCCAGCATCTGGGCCTTCTTGGGCGACTCGACGATCACGAGCTTGTGTGCCACGAGGTGCGTCCTGCTGCTTTCTTCCTGCTCAGACCCCGGCTCTCGGGGGCATACGGCCGATCACGGTAGCGCTAGTTCCCAGGAGCGCCAGCCACAAGGGCCGCCTCGGACTCCGCCTGCGGACCCGGCACGAGATGGGTCCGGGCCTTCACGACGGGTACGGCGAGAGCGACGAGCGCGGCCAGCGCGGAGGTGACCGCGAGGACCGTGAAGCCGTGTGTGTACCCCGCCTCGACGGGGAACCCGTCCGGCCGGTGGCCTGCCGTGACGACGCTGGCCAGGACCGCGCCACCCAACGCGCCGCCGACGGTGCGGATGTTGGCGTTCATGCCGGTGGCCACGCCGGTCTGGGTCTGCGGGACGGCGTCCACGATGAGGTTCGACATGGCCGCGAACGCCAGGCCGAACGCCAGGCCGAGGACCGTGGTCTCGACGAGGAGCTGCCACACGTGGTCGTGGGCGACCACGATGCCGATGGTGCCCAGCGAGGTCAGGGCGGCGCCGGCCACCAGCGTCGGCTTGGATCCGTAGCGCGCCGCCAGCGGCCCGGAGACCAGCCCCGCGACGAACGTCGCCACGGTCTGCGGCAGCAGCATCAGGCCCGACTGCGTCACCGAGGCGCCGAAGCCGTAGCCCGTCACGTCGTCGGGGGTCTGCAGGAACTGGGGCAGGAACGCGAACATCGAGTACATCCCCATCCCGAACAGCAGGGACACGAGGTTGACCGTCCAGACCGTGGGGATGCGCATCATCGTCATGTCGATCAGCGGCGTCTCGCTGCGGGTCTCGGCCCAGACCCAGACAGGGAGCACGACCGCGGTGGCGAGGAACAGCCCGACCGTGGTCACCGACCCCCAGCCCCAGACGTGTCCCTGGCTCACGGCCAGCAGGAGGGTCACCAGCCAGGTCGACATGAGCAGCGCCGTGGCGACGTTGATCCGGCCGGGCGCGCGCTCCGGGCTCTCCGGCACGAAGAAGTGCGCGGTGACGGCGGCCGCCGCCGTCAGGATCATCGGCAGCCAGAAGAGCCAGTGGTAGCTGAGCGCGTCCACGATCGGGCCGGCGACCACGAGACCGATGCCGCCGCCGACCGCGAGCAGCGCGGCCGAGATCCCCAGGGCGCCGGCGACCTTCTCGCGCGGGAACTCGTCGCGGATGATCCCGAACGTCAGCGGCAGCACGCCGCCGCCGATGCCCTGGATCGCCCGCGCGACGATCAGCACGCCGATCGTCGGGGCGACAGCAGCCAGCAACGAGCCGACCGCGAGGGCGCCGAGCGCGACGACCAGCATCCGCTCCTTCCCGACCTTGTCGCCGACCCGGCCCACGATCGGGGTGAACACCGAGGCGGACAGCAGGTACGCCGTCAGCACCCACGTCACCGTGGCCTGGTCGGTGTCCAGGCCGCGCTCGATGGTCGCCAGCACCGGCGTGACCATCGACTGCAGGAGCGAGAAGGACCCCACGCCGACGCACAGCACCGCGAACGTGAGGCGGTAGTCGGTCCGCGTGTCTGTGGAGGCCATGTCACGAGGTGCAGCAGCGGGTGCCGCCTGAGCATTCCCGGACCGACGAACTGTCCATCGCCGCCTTCGGCAAAAACCACCGTGGCCGCGCTCCCTTGGGCAGACTGCTCCCGTGCCGGGAACGAGCCTCGACGACGTCCTGCTGGTCAACCCGTCCCGGGTGCGTCCCGCCACGGCGGACGACGTGCGCCGCGCCGAGTCCGAGCTCGGGATCCAGCTCCCTCAGGGGTACGTCGAGTACGTCCAGCGCCTCGGCGTCGGTTCGTTGGGCCACTTCGTCCGGGTCCAGGGGCCGGCGGCCCTCGGCGACGTCAGCCGGGACTGGCGCGAGCGAGCCCGCGCGTACTGGTTCTGGGACATGGCCGAGACCGGTGTCGCTCCCGAGTCGTTGCAGGAAGGGGGCATCCTGCTGGCCGACACCTTCGACGGGGACGAGCTGTGCCTCGATCCCTCCGGGCGCCTGGTGGCGCTCCCCCGCAACGAGGACGTGGCCACGCTCGTCGGACCGGACTTCTCGGGCGCCCTGGACTGGCTGCTGTCCGGCTCGCTCAACCCGTGGGTGGAGGGCTGGACGTTCGAGACCCACGACGGTCGGGTCGACCTGAGGCCGACGCCCTCGCCGAGCCTCCGGCTGGCGGGAGCCGCGGACGCGGTGGGCGCCCTGGGTGAGCACTCCCATGCGGTCGACCTCGGGGAGCGGCGCACCTACTTCCTGCCCTCGATCGAAGGTCGGCTCTCGCTCTACCAGCCCGAGGACGAGGACCTCGCGATGGACCTCAGCCACGACGTGGACGCGGACCCCGCGGGCGTCACGAGGATCCTCGCCGCCGTCGGCGCGCAGTAGCCATCGGCCCCGTCCGGCTCAGCCCGGCTCAGTCGAAGGGAACGAGGAAGCCCTCGACGACCAGCTCGCCGACGACCGGGAGGTACGTCGCGCGGAGCTCGGCCGGCATCACGCCCGAGGAGCGTGGCGAGGGCGTCCAGGATCTGGCCGATCGTGAGCTCGCCGTCGCAGGCGCCCGCCAGCGCGGCCTCGACGGTGTCCACCTGCCGGGCCCGGCGCAGCCCGCGCTGCTGGCGCAGCACGATGGTTTCCGGGTCCTCGGCGCCGGGCTCGCCCGTCGTCTCCTGGAGGACGTCGACGCGCAGCGTCAGCCGGTCGTGCTCGGAGACCGGGTGGGCCGAGGCCGCTGCCCAGTCGCGGATCGCCGGGGCGATCGGCTGCTCGACGGCGTACGGCCAGTCGAGGTAGGTGCTGGCGCCCGCCTGCTTCCGCACGTTGAGCCAGCCGAAGCCGATGCCCTCGATGTCCTGCTCGTCGAACCAGCCGAGCCAGGCGTCGTACCGCTGCCCGTAGTCGGGCCCGCCGTGCAGCCCGGCGTCCTTGAGCCAGAGCTCGACGTACGCCGCCGGGTCCAGCACCTCGCGCTGCACGACGAGCGCCGCGCAGCCGTCGGGCACCCAGCCGGCCAGCCGCTCGTCCCACGGCCAGGTCGCGGTGGATCGCCCAGTTGGCGAGCACCTGCAGCCAGCCGCCGGGGTTCAGGTGGGCGGGCGCGTCACGCACGATCCGCTCGACGACGGAGTCGCCGGGCAGGCCGGAGTCCCGGTAGACCAGGCGGTCGCCCGTCGCCGGCGAGATGACGAACGGCGGGTTGGTGGCGATCAGGTCGAAGCTCTCGCCGCGCGACGGGCTCGAGCAGCGATCCCTCGCGGACGTCGATGGTCGCGAGCTCGTTGAGCAGGGCGTTGAAGCGGGTCAGCCTCAGGGCCCGCTCGTTCACGTCGGTGGCGACGACGAGCCCGGCGTGGGCCGCCAGGTGCAGCGCCTGGACACCGCAGCCGGTGCCGAGGTCGAGGGCCGAGCCGACCGGCTCGCGCAGGGTCAGCTGGGCCAGGGAGACGGCGGCGGGGCTGATGCCGAGCACGTGGTCGGCGTCGACCCGGACCGGAGCGCCGTCGAGGCCGGGGGTCAGGTCGCTGGCGACCCAGAAGTGGGTGCCGTCGGTCGCGTACGGACGGATGTCGAGGAGGGCCCGTACCTCGCCGGCCGACCGCTCCAGGAATCCGTCGGCCTCGAGGTCGCCCAGCACGTCAGGAAGCGCGTGCTCGGCGTCGGCCAGCGCCACAGGAGCCTGGAGCAGGAACAGGCGGGTGAGCGTCGCGAGCGGTGACGCGGCCCCCCGCTCGTGAACCGTACGACGCAGGGCCGGCGTGGTCTCGTTGCGACCGAGCGCCTCGTGGGCACGGGTGCCCAGCAGGCCGGCGACGGCGTCGTAGGTGAAGTCGGCGGTCTGCAGGACCTCGCGCAGACGAAGGGGCAGGTCCGACGAATCGGACCTGCCCCTGTCGTCGGTGCCGATGACGTCAGACGGTCGGCTGGACCGGCTGGGTCGGCCCATCAGAAGGCGCAGGGTCGTTCACCGGGGCATTGACGGGCGGCGCCGGCGTACCGGGGCCCTCGCTGTCGATGGACACCTCACGCTGCTTGGAGATGTAGACCGCCGTCGCGATGATCGCCACCGCCACCAGGGCGATGAGGATCCGCAGCACGTCGTGCTGGTCGTCGCCGACGCTCATGGAGACGATGGCGCTGGCGATCAGCAGCGAGACCAGGTTCATCACCTTGATCAGCGGGTTGATGGCCGGGCCGGCGGTGTCCTTGAACGGGTCGCCGACCGTGTCGCCGATGACCGTCGCGGCGTGGGCGTCGGAGCCCTTGCCGCCGTGGTGGCCGTCCTCGACGAGCTTCTTGGCGTTGTCCCAGGCGCCACCCGCGTTGGCCAGGAAGACGGCCATCAGGGTGCCGGTGCCGATCGCGCCGGCGAGGAAGCCGGCCAGCGCGGTCACGCCGAGGCCGAAGCCGACGGCGATCGGGGCGAGCACCGCCAGGATGCCCGGCGTGATCAGCTCACGCAGGGAGTCCTTGGTGACGATGTCGACGACCTTGCCGTACTCCGGACGGCCGGTGCCCTCCATGATCCCGGGGATCTCGCGGAACTGGCGACGTACCTCGAAGACGACCGCGCCGGCGGCGCGGGCGACGGCGTTGATGGCCAGCCCCGAGAAGAGGAACACGACGGAGGCGCCCAGCAGGATGCCGACGATGACCGCCGGGTTGAAGACGCTGAAGTCGAGCAGGTAGGTCTCGTCAGGGGAGATGTTGGCCTTCTGGCAGCGCCTCGAACACCGAGGTGGCGTAGGAGCCGAACAGCGCGGTGGCGGCGAGCACGGCCGTCGCGATCGCGATGCCCTTGGTGATCGCCTTGGTGGTGTTGCCCACCGCGTCGAGGTCGGTCAGGATCTGCGCGCCCTCGGGGCTCACGTCACCGGACATCTCGGCCACGCCCTGGGCGTTGTCGGAGACCGGCCCGAAGGTGTCCATGGCCACGATCACGCCGACGGTGGTCAGCAGGCCACAGCCGGCCAGGGCCACCGCGAACAGCGAGACGGTCAGCGTGGCGCCACCGAGGAGGTAGGCGCCGAAGACGGCCGCGCCGATGACCAGCGTGGTGTAGACGGCCGACTCGAAGCCGACCGAGAGGCCGGACAGGATGACGGTGGCCGCGCCGGTGAGCGAGGTCTTGCCGACGTCCTTGACGGGGCGGTACTCGGTGCCGGTGAAGTAGCCGGTCAGGGCCAGGATGCCCGCGGCCATCACGATGCCGATGACGACGGCGAGCGAGGCGATGATCCGCGGGTTGCCGTCGGCCTGGCCCACGACGCCGATGTTGTCGAAGTCGGCGAACGAGCTCGGCAGGTAGATGAACGAGAGCACCACGGAGGCGACCGCTGCGATGCCGGCCGACAGGTAGAAGGCCCGGTTGATGGTGGTCAGGCCGTTCTCGGTGGCCTTGGGCTTGGTGAGGTAGACGCCCGCGACCGCGGTCAGGGCGCCGATGGCCGGGATGAGCAGCGGGTAGACGAGACCCTTGTCGCCGAAGGCCTGCGAGCCGAGGATCAGCGCCGCGACCAGGGTCACGGCGTAGGACTCGAACAGGTCGGCAGCCATGCCGGCGCAGTCGCCCACGTTGTCGCCGACGTTGTCGGCGATGGTGGCGGCGTTGCGTGGGTCGTCCTCGGGGATGTTGTTCTCGACCTTGCCGACCAGGTCGGCGCCGACGTCGGCGGCCTTGGTGAAGATGCCGCCGCCGACGCGCATGAACATCGCGAGCAGCGCGGCACCGAAGCCGAAGCCCTCGAGCACCTTGGGCGCCTCGTCCTGGAAGGCCAGCACGACGATGCTCGCGCCGAGCAGACCCAGGCCCACGGTCAGCATGCCGACCATGGCGCCGGTGCGCAGACCGATCGTCATCGCGGTCTCGCGGCCCGAGGTGTTCGCCGCGGCCGCGACCCGGAGGTTCGAGCGCACCGCGAGCGACATGCCGAGGTAGCCCACGGCGGCCGAGAAGCCCGCCCCGACCAGGAAGAACACCGATCGGAAGATCCGGACCGTCAGGTCGTCGGCGGGCAGGGCCAGCAGGGCGAAGAACGCGATCGCGGCGAAGATCGCCAGCGTCCGGAACTGCCGCTGGAGGTAGGCGTCGGCGCCCTCCTGGATGGCGTGGGCGATGTTCTTCATGTTGTCGGTGCCTTCGCCGGCGGCAAGGACCTCGTTCCTGAACAGCATGGCCATCGCGAGCGCGCCGAGCGCGATCAGGGCGACGATGACGACCAGGACGAGGTTGCCTCCGGAGAGCTCCACAACGGCCGGATTGATCCCGGTCATGCGTGTCCTCCTGGGAGATTCAAGACTTGAACTCGCGGGAGTCTACGCAGGAGTGGTCGCGAAGTAGCACTCCGGTGTGGCGAGTGCCACGCGTCGTACGACGGGGATCACCGCAAAGGGTGAGGGGGCCTCAGCGTGAAGCGAGAGCGGCCTCGGCGGACTCGTGGATCACGAAGACCTTCGCCAGGCCGGTGATGCGGAAGATCTTGAGCAGGCGGTCCTGGGTGCAGACCAGGTCGAGCGACCCGTCGTGCGCGCGCACCTTCTTCAGGCCGCCGACCAGGACGCCGAGGCCGGTCGAGTCGAGGAACTCGACGTCCTGCATGTCCACGATGATGTCGTAGGACCCGGCGGCGACCAGCTCGGTGAACTTGTCGCGCAGGCGCGGGGCCGTGTAGACGTCGATCTCTCCCCCGACGGCGACGACGGTGGTGCCGTCGGCCTCGCGGGTCGAAAGAGTCAGGTCCACGTCGTCTCCACTGCCCTCGTGAGTGCCCAATCCGGTTGCTGCCGTCAGTGCGGGCGCGCACCGGCGCACCCGCCATCCAATCAAACCACGCCCGCGGGTGGTTCGCGGAAATAGTGGGCAGGAGCGTCATCCTCGATTGCCGTCCGACGTCGCGGCCGGGTCGTCCGGGCTGTGTCCCCTCCGTTTGGGAGACTGCATCCGTGGGTGTTCCAGTGCTCGAGGGAGTCGTGCGGCGGTCGGTGGGCGACGTCCTCGACCGGCTCGCCGCGGTGCCCGGCCGCGAGGAGCGGCTGACCCACGTGGAGGTGCTCCCGGCCCGCGCGGCGGTGCCCGCCCAGTGGCCGGCGTGGGTGCCGGACGACGTGCGGGCGGCGTACGTCGCCCGTGGCCTGCTCACCCCCTGGGCCCACCAGGTCGAGGCGGCCGAGGCGGCGCACGCCGGACGACACGTCGTGGTGTCGACGGGCACGGCGTCGGGCAAGTCCCTGGCCTACCAGCTGCCGGCACTCACCGCGGTCCGCGGCGCCCGAGGGTCCCGCGAGCAGCGCGGCGCGTCCGTCCTCTACCTCTCCCCGACCAAGGCGCTCGCCCAGGACCAGCTCGCCGGCCTGGAGTCCCTCGGGCTCGACGTCCGGTTCGCGACGCACGACGGCGACAGCCCGCGCGAGCAGCGGGAGTGGACCCGCGAGCACGCTGAGTACGTCCTGACCAACCCCGACATGCTGCATCGCTCGCTGCTGCCGTCCCACTACCGCTGGGCCCAGCTGCTCGGCTCGCTGCAGTACGTCGTCGTCGACGAGTGCCACCACTACCGCGGGGTGTTCGGCGCCCATGTCGCGCAGGTGCTGCGCCGGCTGCGGCGGGTGTGCGCGGCGTACGGCTCGACCCCGACGTTCGTGCTGGCGTCCGCCACGGTGGCCGAGCCCGAGGTCCATGCCCGGAGGCTCACGGGCCTGGAGGTCGTCCCGGTCACCGACGACGGGTCGCCGCGCGGGCAGGTCGCGGTGGCGCTGTGGGAGCCGCCGTTCACCTCGCACGCCGGCGAGCACGGCGCGCCGGTCCGCCGGGCGGCGTCCTCGGAGGCCGCCGACCTGCTGGCCGACCTGGTCGTCGAAGGCGTCCGCACCCTGGCGTTCATCCGGTCGCGCCGCGGCGCCGAGCAGGTGGCGTTGACCGCCTCCCAGCTGCTCGCCGACGTCGACCCGGCCCTGGCGCACCAGGTGGCGGCCTACCGCGGCGGTTACCTGCCCGAGGAGCGCCGGGCCATCGAGCGCGCCCTGCGATCGGGCGAGCTGACCGGCCTCGCGGCCACCAACGCCCTCGAGCTCGGCATCGACATCAGCGGGCTGGACGCGATCGTGATGGCCGGCTTCCCGGGCACCCGGGCGGCGCTGTGGCAGCAGGTGGGCCGCGCCGGACGGGGGCACGGTGACGCGCTCGGCGTGCTCGTCGCGCGGGACGACCCGCTGGACACCTATCTCGTCACCCATCCCCAGGCGTTGTTCGGCAAGCCGGTCGAGGCCACGGTCTTCGACCCGGACAACGAGCACGTGCTCGCCCCGCACCTGTGCGCCGCCGCGCAGGAGCTGCCGCTGACCGAGACCGACCTCGAGCTCTTCGGGCCGACCACCCGCACCCTCCTCGACCGGCTGGTCGAGCAGGGACGACTGCGCCGGCGCCCGCGCGGCTGGTTCTGGACCGACCGCCTGCGCGCCTGCGACCAGGCCGACATCCGCTCGACCGGCGGCAGCCCCGTCGCGCTGGTCGAGACGCTCACCGGCCGGGTGATCGGGCACGTCGACGCGTCGAGCGCCCACGCGACCGCCCACGCCGGCGCGGTCTACGTGCACCGCGGCGACACGTGGGTCGTGGAGACCCTCGACCTCGAGGACAACGTCGCGGTCATCCGCCGTGACGCCCCGGACTGGTCGACCACCGCCCGCGAGGTCACCGACATCTCGGTGGTCGCCGAGCGGGAGGGTCGCGACTGGGGCGCCTGCCGGCTCAGCCTCGGCACGGTCGAGGTCTCGCACCAGGTCGTGTCGTACCTCAAGCGCCGCCAGCCCGGCGGCGAGGTCATCGGCGAGGAGCTGCTCGACCTGCCCGTGCGCACCCTGCAGACCACGGCCGTCTGGTGGACGGTCCCCGACCACGTGCTCGTCGAGAGCGGGCTGACCGGCGACTCGGCGGTCGACCTCGCCGGTGCCGCGCACGCCGCGGAGCACTGCTCCATCGGCCTGCTGCCGTTGTTCGCGACCTGCGATCGGTGGGACATCGGCGGCGTGTCGACGATCCTGCACGCCGACACCGGCCGGCTGACCGTGTTCGTCCACGACGGCCACCCCGGCGGAGCCGGCTTCGCCGAGCGCGGCTTCCGGGCCGCGCGCGAGTGGCTCTCGGCGACCCGCGAGTGCATCGCGTCGTGCGCCTGCGACGACGGCTGCCCGTCGTGCATCCAGTCGCCCAAGTGCGGCAACCAGAACAACCCGCTCGACAAGGCCGGCGCCGTACGTCTGCTCGACGTGCTGCTCGCCGGGTGACCGGCGGGTCCGGGCGGCGGTAACCTCCCTCCATGTTCGTCATCGGGCTCTTGCTCATGCTGGCCGGCGCGCTGGCGATCGTCGCCGCCCTCTTCGCGAGCAGCGGCACCGCGGAGTTCCTCGGCATCGACGTCTCGGCGCTCGGCATCTTCCTGGTCGGGCTCGCGGCCGGACTGGCCATCCTGTGGGGCTGGACCGTCAGCAAGTTCGGCGTGAAGCGCTCCCTCCAGCACCGCCGCGAGAGCAAGCAGCTCCAGGAGCTGTCGGAGAAGCTCGACAAGGTCGACGAAGGCAAGCGTCACGACGTCGACGACAACAACGCGATCTGAGCTTCTCTCCTCTCCCCGAGCCCGCCCACCCCGTCCTCCACCACTCCTGGGCCCTCGCTCAGGACGGCCCGGCCCGTGCGCTCGCGTCGAAGTCGCCCTGCTGGCCCAGCCAGCGCGGGCCCGGCACCTCGACGCGCACGGCGACCGATCCGCCGGCCGCGCCCGGGTCGGGGACGCACGCGAGCAGCACGGCGTCATTGAGCCGAGCGATGACTCCGGCCGCCTCGCACGGGTCCTGGCCGCGGGCCGCCGCCGAGGCGCCCGCGAGCGCCGCGAGGTCGGCCGCGGCCTGGGCACGCCGGTGGGCGACCACCATCGCCTGCGCGACGCCGAGGGCCGACCCGACGAGCAGCAGCACGCCGGCCATCGCGATCACGAGGATCGTCGCAGCGCCGCGCTCGCCACGGGCGTCCGGAGACCTGGTCACGGGGGCACCTCCACGGCCGCGACGGCGCGGGCGGTGAGGTGGACGGACGGCAGGGCGTCGAAGAGCCCGCCGACGCCGTCGACCGCGACCTCGCCGTCCACGACCACCTGCCCGTCGGCCGCGGCCACGGTGAGCTGAGCACCGGCCGGCGCGACCTCGCGGCCGCGCGACACCGCCTCCTCCGTGGAGTCGCCGCGGGCCACGCCACGCGCGGCCTCGCGGGTCGCGTCGACCAGGCGGACCTGCGCCAGCCCGAGGCTGAGCAGCCACACCAGTCCGAGCGTCAGCGCCAGGAGGAGCGGCACGGCCATGGCCAGCTCGGCGGTGACCGCGCCTGTCGCGCCCCGATGGCGGAGGCTCATCCGACGCCCAACAGGGACAGGACGTGGTCGAAGAGGGTCTTGAGCAGGTGGTCGCCGAAACCTCCGGTCAGCAGCTTGTAGAGCAGGCCGGCGAGCCCCGCCCCCGCGGCGGTGCCGACGGCGTACTCGGCGGTGGTGATGCCTCGCTCCTCGGGCGCGGTCCTGATCGCACGCATCGTGTGGACTCCGATCGGTCGGGGGACGCCGGGTGCGTCCCGCGGTTCCCATGCTCGGGTGGGGCGCCGACCGGACGGGGCGGTCGCGGACCGGGCTGGGGAGGAGGGGTGCGGGAGCGGTGGCTGTGGAAGGAATCGGGGCACGGGAGCCATCGGTTCAGTGCAGATCGTTCAGCCCAGATCGTTCAACGGATCGTTCAACCCAGATCGTTCAACCCGGATCGTTCAACCCAGGGCCCCGACGAGGCCGGCCACGACCGGCACGATGCCGACGAGCAGGAAGGCCGGCAGCAGGCAGAGGCCGAGAGGGACGGCGGCGCGGACTCCGACCCGACGCGCGGCGTCCTCCACCTCGGACCGCGAGCGGGCGGCCAGCTCGCGGCCGAGGCGGTCCAGGGCGTCGGCGACCGGTTCGCCGGTCCGGGCCGACCGGGCCAGGGTGCGCCCGAGCGGCGCCAGGGCGGGCTCGGCGACGATGGAGCCCCAGACCTCCGCCGGCGGCACGCCGAGGGCGATCCGCGCCGGCAGCGAGGCCAGCGAGTCGCTCGCCGGTCCGGGGAGAGCGGCGCAGACCAAGGCGAGTCCGTCGGCGGGGGGCAGGCCGCTGCGCACCGAGGCGGCGAGCAGCCCGACGACGTGCGGCAGGTCGGCGCGAACCCGTTCGCGACGGCGGCGCTGCGCGGGCGTCTCCGCCCGGTCCAGGACGACCCAGACGACGACCCCGACGACGACGCCGGTCACCAACCCCGCCCAGCCCGAGACGAACGCCCAGGCACCGAGTCCGGCCAGGCCGCCCCACAGCCAGCGCCGGGGCCGGGCGTCGGGGTCGGTCGGGGAAACCGGCGCCACCGGCGGGGACGGACCTGGCCCGGGGCGTACGCCGGAGGGGACCGAGAGCCAGACCGCCGTGGCCGCCAGCGACGCGATCAGCGCCGGGCTCACCGTCCGACTCCGGCGGCGATCCGCTCGATCCAGGCCAGCCCGGCGAAGCCCATCAGCAGGCCGCCGGCCAGGCACCCCCAGCCGAGCGGCGTCCCCAGCAGGAAGCCGACCGGGTCGCCACCGGACCCGGCGCCGATGGCGAGGGCGACGACGGGCAGGCCGCTCACCAACCGGGCGGTCGCCCGCGCCGACGCCAGCTCGCCCTGGACGACGCGGTCGGTGGACGCCGCGTCGCGCAGCGACCCGGCCAGCCGGCCGAGCGCGTCACCGAGTCCGTGGCCGGTCCGGTGCGCCACCTGCCAGGCGGCCGCGACGAGGGCCATCCCCTCGGCACCGGGCCGGGTGGCGAGGAGCCGCAGCGAGGACGGTACGTCGCCACCGAGCGCCACCGTGGAGGCGACGGGCGCGAGGACCGGCCAGGCCTCGGCCGCGCGCGACAGGGCCGAGGCCGCCGGCTGGCCGGCGGCGAGCTCGGCGGCCAGCAGGTCGCAGGTCTCGAGCACCCGCTCGCGGGTCTCGGCACGTTCGCGGGACTCCGCGCGGGCGCACCACAGCCGGTGCGCCGCCCAGCCTGCCGCCGCCAGGACCAGCCCCAGGACGGTCGGCTGCGTCGCCCCGGTGAGGACCCCGAGGAGGCCGACCGCCGCGGCGAGCCCCACGACGTACCTCCCGGCCGACGGTGGGCGGGCCGCGCCCGGCAGCCGCGGCGGCGGGCGGACGAGGACGGCCGCCGCCGTACCGGCGAGGAGGGCGGCGAGCAGGCCGGCGTTCACGGGGAGCTGAGCAGAGCGGCCAGGCGCTCGGCACCGGGTCCGTGCCGCGGCGTGCCGTCGTCGCCGAACACCACCGCGGCGCTCATCACGACCAGCCCGTCCGTCGCCCGAACCGGCACCGCCACCTCACGCAGCCGGCGGCGCCCGGAGGCGTCGACGCCGAGGTGCAGCACCACGTCGACCGCGGCCGCGAGCTGGCTGTGCGCGGCGTCGCGTCCCAGCCCGGCGGCGAGGGCGAGGGCCTCGATGCGGGCCGGGACGTCGGCCGCGGAGTTGGCGTGCAGGGTGCCGCAGCCACCCTCGTGCCCCGTGTTGAGCGCGGCCATCAGGTCGACGACCTCCCCACCACGGACCTCGCCCACGACCAGCCGGTCGGGCCGCATCCGCAGCGCCTGCCGCACCAGTGACCGGACGGTCACCTCGCCCGCGCCCTCGATGTTCGGCGGCCGCGCCTCGAGCCACACGCAGTGCGGATGCTCGGGACGGAGCTCGTGCGAGTCCTCCACGAGCACCAGCCGCTCGGCGGGGTCGGCCAGGGAGAGCAGCGCCGCGAGGAGCGTCGTCTTGCCCGAGCCGGTGCCGCCGCTGACCACGAACGCGGCCCGACGACGTACGACGGCGCGTAGCAACCGCTCGCCGGCCGGCGTCATCATCCCGGCGACGACGAGCTCCTCGAGCGTGAACGCCCGGGCCCGGGGCACGCGCAGGGAGATCAGCGTCCCCGGCCGCGCGATCGGCGCCAGCAGTGCGTGACAGCGGGTGCCGTCGGCGAGCCGCACGTCGACGTAGGGACTCGCGTCGTCGAGGCGCCGGCCTCCGAGGGCGGCGAGACGTTGCGCGAGGCGGCGTACGGCGTCGTCGTCGGCGAACCTCACCTCCACCGGCCGCAGACCCTCGCCGTCGTCGACGTACACGCCCTCGGTCCCGTTGACGACCACGTCGGTGACGCCCGGGCGACGCAGGAGCGGCTCGAGAGGCCCGGCCCCCAGCACGTCGCGGCGCAGCTCCTCGTGCACGGCGAGGACCGTGGCGTCGCCGACCGGCCGGCCGGACGCGCGCAGCGCCTCGGCGACGCGGTGGGCGGTCAGGTCGCCCGGGCGGTGGGCCAGCCGCTCCCGTACCTCGTCCACCACCGTCCCCAGATCGGCCGGCAGGCCGATCGCCTGGCCCATCGGTTGCGCCGTCACGCCGCCACCGGTCGCAGCACGGCGACCTCGTCGAGCAGCGCCAGGCAGGTGCGGCCGAGCGGCCCGCGGCGCGAGCGCACCGGCCCCAGACCGAGGTCGATCGCCTCCTCGAGCCCCCGTTGGTCGGCCATCAGGGCCGCGACCGGGACGGAGGTCAGGCGGGCGATGGCGTCGGGCCGGACCTGGTCGCCGCGCAGCACGAGCCGAAGCGGCGAGGCGTCGCTGAACCGCGAGCACAGCCGCACCGCCGACGCCAGGCCGGCGACGCTCGGCACGGTCAGCACGTACACCCGGTCGCACCGCGCGACCAGCTCCTCCACGAGCGGGTCGACCACGCGCGGCAGGTCCACGACGACGGTGTCGTGGCCGCGCTGCGCCGCCGACACCGCGTTGCGGACGGCGAAGGCCTGCAGGCTGCCCTGCGGGCCGGGGTACCAGGTGAGCACGCCGAGCTGGTCGCGCCGCGGCAACGAGTCCCGGAGCGAGCGGCCGCTGAAGCGCCCCGTCGTCTGGCACAGCGCGTCCCACCGGACGCCGTCGTGCCCCTCGAGCCCGAGCACGCGGTCGGCGCCCGGGCCGAGCGGGTCGGCGTCGATCACGACCGCCGGGCCGCGGCGGGACGCCATCTGCCCGAGAGCGGAGGCGAACGTCGTCGCGCCGGCGCCACCGGACCCGCCGATCACCCCGAGGGTCACCGAGCCCGACGGGCGGCCGTCGCCCAGGTCGGCGAGCAGCTCGGTCAGCCAGCCGGCCGAACGGGGCAGCTCGGCGACGTTCTCGGCGCCGAGCGCGAGCGCCGTGCGGAAGACGTCGTCGGGCACCCCGCCGTTGCCGACGACGTGGACGCCGGACCGCCGGGGTGGTTCGAGACGGGCCAGGGCGCGGGCGACGTCCACGCCGACCAGGACCACCGGGGCCGAGGACCACATCGGCAGGGCGGCGGCCCCGTCGCGGGCCAGGACCGGCGTGACGCCGGCCGCGGCGGCCAGTCGCTGGAGCTCGTCGAGCAGGGCTGGGTCGTCGGTGACGAGGAGAGGAGTGTCCATGCGGGCCTGGTGCCCCGGCCGACGACGGCTCTCACCTCACCCGGACGTCGGCTGTGGAGAACACCCCGCCGAGACCGCCTGTGGACGGCAACCGGGCTCCCCGGATCCATCAGCCGGCCCACCTACCATGGCGACATGCCCGCGCCCGGAGTACGCCGTCCGACCGCGGCGTTCTTCGACCTGGACAAGACGATCATCGCCCGGTCGAGCTCGTTCGCGTTCAGCAAGCCGTTCCAGGCCGGCGGCCTGATCTCGCGGCGGGCGATGCTGCGGTCGGCGTACGCCCAGTTCGTCTATCTCGTCGGCGGCGCCGACCACGACCAGATGGAGAAGATGCGGCAGTTCATGTCGCAGCTGACCGCCGGCTGGGACGTCGCGACGGTGCGCGAGATCGTGGCCGACACCCTGCACCACGTGGTCGACCCGATCGTCTACGACGAGGCCGTCTCGCTCATGGAGGAGCACCGCGCCATCGGTCGGGACGTGATCGTGGTGTCCGCGAGCGGCGCGGAGGTGGTCGGCCCGATCGGCGCGATGCTCGGTGCCGACGACGTGATCGCCACGCAGATGGAGATCGTCGACGGGAAGTACACAGGGACGATCGAGTACTACGCGTACGCCGAGGAGAAGGCGCGCGCCATCACCGCGATGGCCGAGGAGCGCGGGTACGACCTCGACGGCTCCTTCGCCTACAGCGACTCGATCACGGACCTGTCGATGCTCGAGGTGGTCGGCCACCCGCACGCCGTCAACCCCGACAAGGACCTGCGCCGCGCGGCCGTCGAGCGCGGCTGGCCGATCCTCGTCTTCACCCGCCCGGTCAACCTCCGCAACCGACTGCCCGCGGGCCGATCGGCCCTGGCCGCGCTGGCCCTCGGCAGCGTCGGGGCCGTCGGCTGGGTGCTCTGGTCCAGCGTCCGCCGACGACGGACGAGTGCCTGACCTGCACGTTCTCGGTGCCCCACCGGACGGCCCGAAAGTCAACCCTTGTGGGCCGTCGGCGACCGGCGTAGAACAAGAGGAAGAACTGAACAACCAGCACGCGGACCGGGTACCCACGCGGCGACCTACCCTTCTTCAGGGCGCTAGCCACCGGGACATCCCCGAGGCAGTAGTTGAGTGTGCACGCCTGGTAGCCCACGTCCCGCGTGTCAGTGACGGCACCTGACTCTTTCGAGCTGGGTGCCGTCGCATTGCTGTCGGGCGAGCGGAGCTCGCCTCTCTGAGAGGGTCAGGGCTTGTTCAACGGGCTCGCCTCGGCCCCTCGGGCCGCGGCCTCCGCGGCGTACCTCAGCCACGCGTGCACCCCCGCCGGACCACCGTCCCGGTACGCGCGGAGGTTCGACTCGTAGGCCGCCCGCAGGGCCAGGTGCCCCGCCTCCGGCACGAGCACCGAGCGCTCGTCGACGCCGCGCGCGACCCAGACCAGCCGCTCGGCGGCACGGGCCACGAGGCCGTTGTGCGAGGGGAAGGGCGCCGCCGTCGCGAGGTCGGCGTGCACGACCGCGGCCACCAAGAGCGCGGGCGCGGTCGTCGTCGCGGACAGGATCCGGCCCAGCTCCTGGAGCCGCGCCAGGGACCCACCGTCGCGCGGCCGACCAGAGTCGGGTGCGCCGGAGGCGAGCGCGTGCAGCCTCGCGAGCGCTTGCAGGGGCGCGGTGCGCAGCGTCGGCACGAGGGAGAGCAGATGCACCGAGACCCGCACGGCGTCGGCCGCGACCCCGTCCCCCGCACCGGCTCGCACGTCGTCGAGCGACGAGTCCGAACCCTCGAGCACCGCGGACGCGTGGGCGCCGACCAGCAGCGACTCGGCGGTCTGCGCGGGCGACGTACGCCGCAGCCCGCGGTCCCGGAGCATCGCGTCGATCCCGTCCCGCGCCGCCGCGAACCCCGACGGCACCCCCTCCAACCGCAGCAGCCCCGCCAGCGGGTCGTCGTACTCGGCGTTGTCGGACACGCGCTGAAGTCTGCCGTGCCGGGACAGTCCCTGAAGCTCGACACCATCGATCGCCGTCCGGGCTCTACGACGTCCGACGGGCGGTCGAGGAGGCCGAGCGGCGCACGGGCTGACCGCGCTGGCCCGGGTAGGGTCGCCGGTGATGGACGAGGAGCGGGCGACACCCAGTCAACCTCTGGGCCGGCCACCTGATTGGGCGCACTCCTTCGGGGGCGTCGTCGACGCCTACGACCGCGCGCGACCGACCTACCCGCGCGACGCCGCGCAGTGGATCGTCGGCCAGGAGGCCGCCACGGTGCTCGAGCTCGGCGCCGGCACCGGCAAGCTCACCCAGCAGCTCGTCGACCTGGGCCACGGCGTGCTGGCCACCGACCCGGACCAGGCCATGCTCGACCGCCTCGAGCGCAACCTGCCGGAGATCAGCACCCTGACGGCCAGCGCCGAGGAGCTGCCCGTGGGCGACCACGGCTTCGACTCCGTCGTGGCGGCCCAGGCCTTCCACTGGTTCGACCTCGACCGCGCGCTGCCCGAGATCGCCCGCGCCCTCAAGCGGGGCGGCCGGCTCGGCCTCATCTGGAACTACCGCGACGAGTCGATCCCCTGGGTACGCCGCCTGGGCAAGGTCATCGGCACCCAGGAGCAGCTCGTCGACCCGACCCAGGCGATCAAGGACAGCAACCTGTTCGGCGACGTCGAGGACGCGACGTTCACCCACTGGCAGCAGGTCGACCGCAAGAGCATCCAGGACCTCGTGCTGTCGCGCTCCAACGTCGCCGTGCTCGACGAGGAGGCTCGCGCGGCGAAGCTCGCGGAGGTCGTCGAGCTGTACGACGGGTACGGCCGCGGCATGGACGGCATGCAGCTCCCCTACATCGCCCGCTGCTTCCGCGCGACCGTCGCCGACCACCCCGGGCAGGAGCCCGAGATCGAGCAGGACGCCGAGGACGGCGGCCCCTCCGACGGCACCGACACCGACACCTTGCTCATCGACTTCCGCTGACGTCGCGGCTACCGTCCGCGCATGGCGACCGCGCTCGGTGCATCGTGGGGCAGGGTCTTCCGGCGGTCCCACCTCGGCACCGAGGGGGACCGCGCGACCTTCCGGACCCTGCACGAGGCATCGCTGGCCGGGCCGGCCCTGCGCGAGGGCCTGACCGAGGCGAGCGCCGAGCGCAGCATCCGGCACCTGCGGACCCTCCTCGGCGCCCCCGTCGTCGCGTTGACCGACACCGGGGGTGTGCTGGCCTGGGACGGCCCGGGCGCCCACCACACCGACCAGGTCGCGGCGCTGGCACAGACCACCGAGGCCACCCGTGTCGCCGGGGCGTCCGAGCTCGGCTGCCACCTGGTCAGCTGCCCGGTCGAGCACGTGGTCGTCAGTCCGCTCGTGGTCGAGGAGCTCGTCGTGGGGCACCTGGTCGTCGGCACGCCGTACCCCACCGCCGGGCTGGTGCGCGCCACCGACGAGGTCGCGGCCTGGGTCTCGGGCCAGCTGGCCCTCGCGGAGCTGGACGCGTCGCGGCGCCGCCTCGTGGAAGCGGAGGTCCGCGCCCTGCGGGCGCAGATCTCGCCCCACTTCGTCTACAACTCCCTCGGCGCCATCGCCTCCTTCGTGCGGACCGACCCCGAGCGCGCCCGCGAGCTGCTGCTGGAGTTCGCGGACTTCACCCGCTACACCTTCCGGCGCCAGGGCGAGTTCACGACGCTGGCCGAGGAGCTGCGGTCCATCGAGCAGTACCTCGTGCTCGAGCAGGCGAGGTTCGGCGAGCGTCTGCGAGTGGTGCTGCGGATCGCGCCCGAGGTGCTGCCCGTGCAGATCCCGTTCCTCTCCTTGCAGCCCCTGGTCGAGAACGCCGTCAAGCACGGCCTCGCCGGTCGCGAGGAGGGCGGCACGATCACCGTCGTGGCCAGCGACCTGGACCGTGAGTGCGAGATCTGCATCGAGGACGACGGGGTCGGAGAGGACCCCGACACCGTCCGCCGTGCCCTCGCCGGCGCCACGGACTCCGTCGGGCTGGCCAACGTCGACGAGCGGCTGCGGCACACGTTCGGCGACGAGTACGGGCTCGTCGTCGAGACCAACGTCGGAGCCGGCACCCGGGTCGTCGTCCGCGTCCCCAAGTACGCCGAAGGGCTGCACGCGTGAGCGAACCCGGACTCCGTGTCCTCGTCATCGACGACGAGCGACCCGCTCTCGACGAGCTGGCCTTCCTGCTCGAGCGCGACCCGCGGGTCGGCGGCGTGCTCACGTCGGACTCGGCCACGGACGCGCTGCGCGTGCTGCACGACGTGGCAGTCGACGTGGTGTTCCTGGACATCTCGATGCCCGGCCTGTCCGGGCTGGAGCTGGCGCAGGTGCTGGCCCGTTTCAAGAACCCGCCCCCGGTGGTGTTCGTGACCGCCCACGACCAGCACGCCGTGGAGGCCTTCGACCTCAACGCCGTCGACTACGTGCTGAAGCCGGTCCGGCAGGAGCGGCTGGCCGAGGCCGTGCGCCGCGTGGTCGAGGGTGCCGGGTCCGGCCGTGCGTCGGGGGACGACCAGGTCGCCGTGGAGCTCGGCGGGGTCACGAGGTTCATCAAACGTTCCGACATCCGCTACGTCGAGGCGCAGGGCGACTACGCCCGCCTCCACACCGCCGACGGCAGCCACCTGCTGCGCACGCCGCTCGCCGCGCTCGAGGAGCAGTGGGCGGCGGCCGGCTTCGTCCGCATCCATCGCTCCCTCCTCGTCTCGCTCCCCCACGTCGAGGAGGTCCGCACCGACTCCGGGCGCTGCTCGGTCGTCGTGGGCGGGACCGAGCTGGCCGTCTCCCGCCGCCACACGCGCGAGCTCCGCGACCTCCTCGTGCGACGCAACCGTCCGGGCTCCGGTGGCTGAGCGGGTTCGCGTCACCTCGCCGCGGACGACATCGGCGCGGCGACGTACCCCGCCGAGCGCGGCACGGGAGATCGACGAGCAGAGCCCGGTCGGCGAGGTGTACCTCCGGTCGCTGCTCCGTGCCCAGCTCCGGCTCGGGCTGACCGTGCTGCTGCTGCTCGTGGTGCTCGTCGGCGGCCTGCCGCTGGCGTTCCTGCTGCTGCCCGACATCACCTCGGCGCGGTTCGTCGGCATGCCGTTGGCCTGGGGACTGCTGGGGTTCGCCGTGTACCCGCTCTTCGTGCTGCTCGGCTGGTGGTACGTCCGCGCCGCCGAGCGCAACGAGGACGCCTTCACCGACGTGGTGGACCCCGCGAGCAGCCGGTGAACCATGCCTTCGGGGCCACCGCGGTGGCGCTGGTCTCCGTCCTCACCGTCGGCATCGGGATCTGGGGCCTGCGGTTCAGCCGGACGACGTCCGACTTCTTCGTGGCCTCCCGCACCGTCCGCCCCGCCCTCAACGCCAGCGCGATCGGCGGCGAGTACCTCTCGGCCGCGTCGTTCCTGGGCGTCGCCGGGCTCGTGCTGGCCTTCGGCGCCGGCGTGCTCTGGTACCCCGTCGGCTGGACCGCGGGGTACCTCGTCCTGCTCACGCTCGTCGCCGCCCCGCTGCGGAGGAGCGGCGCCTACACGCTGCCGGACTTCGCCCAGGCCCGGCTGCGCTCACGCCCCGTCCGCATCGTGACGTCCGCGCTGGTCGTGGCGATCGGCTGGCTCTACCTCATCCCGCAGCTCAAGGGCGCCGGCTTCACCCTCGAGCTGGCGACTGGCCTCGACACCCGGCTCGGCGGTCTCGTCGTCGCCGTCGTCGTGCTCGTCAACGTGGTCACCGGCGGCATGCGCAGCGTCACGTTCGTCCAGGCGTTCCAGTACTGGCTCAAGCTGACGGCCCTGCTCGTCCCCGCCGTCTTCCTGCTGATGGTCTGGTTCGGCGACGGCGCGACCTCGCCGGCCGACCCGTCGTTCGACCTCCCGGGCCAGGCCGGCTGGGCCGATCCGCTGTCGGGGCTGGGCGCACACCCGATGTACACGACGTACGCGATCATCGTCGCCACCTTCCTCGGCACGATGGGCCTGCCGCACGTGGTCGTCCGCTTCTACACCAACCCCGACGGCCGGGCGGCTCGCCGGACGACCCTGGTGGTGCTCGGTCTGCTCGGTCTCTTCTACGTGCTGCCGCCGGTGTACGGCGCCCTCGGCCGCATGTACGCCGGCGACCTGGTCGCCGCCGGAGACGCCGACTCCGTCGTGGTCGAGCTGCCGACCCGCATGATCAGCGGCACGGGCGGCGAGCTGCTGGCCGCGCTGCTCGTGGCCGGCGCGTTCGCGGCGTTCTTGTCGACCTCGTCGGGCCTGACGATCGCGGTGGCCGGCGTGCTGTCGCAGGACCTGATGAGCCGCTGGCTCGGCGGCATCGCGTCGTTCCGGGTCGCGGCGTGCCTCGGCGTCGGCATCGCCTACGTCCTGGCCGTCCTCGCCGAGGACGTCGGCGTGGCGACGGCGGTCGGGCTGGCGTTCGCGGTGGCCGCCTCGACGTTCTGCCCCCTGCTGGTGCTCGGCATCTGGTGGCGACGGCTCACCGACGTCGGCGCGATCGCGGGCCTGGTGGTCGGCGGCCTGACCTCGGGCGCGGCCGTGGTCCGTACGTTCGTCACGACCGCGGACTCGGGCTGGTTCTCGACCCTGATGGCCCAGCCCGCGGCGTGGACCGTCCCGCTGGCGTTCACCGCGATGATCGTCGGCTCCCTCCTCACTCCGCACCGCCGGCCCGCCCACGCCACCCGGTTCATGGTCCGTCTGCACACCCCCGAGGCCGTGACGGTCGACCGCGGCTGAAGGACCGCTCGTCGCACCGCACCGACCGCTGGCCGAGAGCCGGGCCCCACCCGGCGACGTACCGGCTCGCACCCCTGCCTCGCGCTCTGCCCCCTCCGCCAACGTGACCGGCAGGTGAACACCCTCACACCTGCGAAAGGGAGACCCATGGCCGACACCAGCAACGTCGAGTCCCACGACCAGGCCGACCGGCACGATCCGATCTACGACCGGCTGCGCGCCACGCCGGAGTTCCAGGAGCTGAAGAAGCGCCACAGCGGCTTCGTGCTGCCGGCGACGCTGGCCTTCCTGGCCTGGTACCTGCTGTACGTCGTGATGTCGAACTGGGCGCACGGCTTCATGAGCCACCAGGTGGTCGGCCACATCAACGTGGCACTGATCTTCGGCCTCCTGCAGTTCGTGACGACCTTCGTGATCGCGTGGATGTACTCGCGCTACATGGCCGCCCGGGTCGACCCGCTGGCCCGCGAGCTCGAGGCCGAGTACAACCGGGAGGTGGGCGCACGATGAGCTCCCAGACGCTCACCTCGGTCCTGTTCGTCATCGTCGTCCTGATCACGGTCGGCATCACGTTCTGGGCCAGCCGCAAGGGATCCGGCACCGCCGACTTCTACGCCGGCGGTCGTTCCTTCAGCGGCTTCCAGAACGGCATGGCCATCTCCGGCGACTACATGTCCGCCGCGTCGTTCCTCGGGATCTCCGGCGCCATCGCCCTGAGCGGGTACGACGGCTTCCTCTACTCCATCGGCTTCCTCGTGGCGTGGCTGATCGCGCTGCTGCTGGTGGCCGAGCTGCTGCGCAACTCCGGCAAGTACACGATGGCCGACCAGCTGGCGTACCGGATGCGGCAGCGGCCCGTCCGCACCGCGGCGGCCACCTCGACCGTCGTCGTCTCGATCTTCTACCTGCTCGCGCAGATGGTCGGTGCGGGCGCCCTGGTCGCCCTGCTGCTCGGCGTCAGCAACCCGGCGATCAAGGCGTGGACCATCGTCGGCGTCGGACTGCTGATGGTCTTCTACGTGACCGTCGGCGGCATGAGGGGCACGACGTGGGTGCAGATCGTCAAGGCGGTCCTGCTGATGTCGGGCACCATCCTGATCACGGTCCTGGTGCTGGCGAAGTTCCACTTCAACATCTCCGAGCTGCTCGGCGCGGCCTCGCAGAAGACCGGCAAGGGCGAGGCGTTCCTCCAGCCCGGACTCAAGTACGGCCTGACGACCACCTCGAAGATCGACTTCCTCAGCCTGGGCATCGCTCTGGTGCTGGGCACGGCCGGCCTGCCGCACATCCTCATCCGCTTCTACACGGTGCCGACGGCCAAGGCCGCTCGTACCTCGGTGCAGTGGGCCATCGGCCTGATCGGGGCGTTCTACCTGATGACGCTGGCACTGGGCTTCGGTGCCGCCGCGCTCCTCAACACCGGTCCCGACAGCGAGGTCGCGGCCTCGGGTGGCAACCTGGCCTCGCCCCTGCTGGCCGAAGCGGTCGGCGGCGGAGACGGATCCACCGGCGGCGCCGTCCTGCTCGCGCTGATCTCTGCCGTGGCCTTCGCGACGATCCTGGCCGTGGTCGCCGGGCTCACCCTGACCTCCGCGTCATCGGTGGCCCACGACCTCTACGCCACGGTCATCAAGAAGGGCACCGCGTCGGAGAAGGACGAGGTCAAGGTCGCCCGGATCGCGGCGTTCGTGATCGGCGGCATCGCCATCGCCCTGGCCATCCCGGCCCAGAAGCTGAACATCGCCTTCCTGGTGGCGCTCGCATTCGCGGTCGCGGCGTCGGCCAACCTGCCGTCGATCATCTACAACATGTTCTGGAAGCGCTTCAACACGCGGGGCGCGACCTGGGCGATCTACGGCGGTCTCATCTCCTGTGTCGTGCTGGTGTTCTTCTCGCCCGTCGTCTCCGGCCTCGGCGTGAACCCGACCACCGGGGCAAGCCTGTCGCTGTTCCCCGCCGACGTGGACTTCCACTGGTTCCCGTTGCAGAACCCGGGCATCATCTCGATCCCGCTCGGCTTCTTCTTCGGCTGGCTCGGCACGGTGACGTCCAAGGACCCGTCCGCCGAGGAGAAGTTCACCGAGCTCGAGGTGCGGGCCTTCACCGGCGCCGGCTCCGAGCAGGCCACCCACCACTGAGTCTCGGGGGCCTATCGATTCGTCTGCGGATCGCCGTGACTTCTGTCGCTGGCGACCGCAGACGAATCGGTGTCCCGGCCTCAGCGTCGCGGACGCCGGGCGTCGGTGGGGAAGCTGAACTCCGTGTGGACGCCGGGACTGAAGGCCACGTGGTCCGGGTCCCGCCCGGTCAGCTCATCCAGGCCGACCGAGCCGAGCAGGCCGTCGTCGAGCTCCAGCACCTCGGCGTCGTGGATCGGCCACGGCTCGTGCTGGTTGGCGACGTACAGCGTCCGTGCCCACCACCGCACGTGCAGACCCCAGCGGGCGCTGACGAACTCGTCGACGGGCGTCGGTCGGCGTGGTTCCCCGACGCGGACGACGACCCGGCTCCGAGCACGGGTGCCCGGCCACCGGAGCGCGGCGGTGTACGTGTGGTCCGGGCCGTCGGCGACGTGGCGCATGCGGGCCCACCGGTAGGGCAGCCCGAACGCCGCCCGGGCGCCGGCCACCACCACCGCGCGGTCGGTGTCCAGGCTGAGGAACACGATGCCGCGCCGTCCGGTCTCGTCCACCGAGTACAGCCGGACATTGGTCTCCAGGAACGTCCCGGCCCACGGCACCCCGCGCCCGCGACCGACCCCGGCGTCGACCATGCGGAAGGGGATCAGCCCGACGTAGGTGACTCCGTCCAGCGTGTCCGGACGCACGCCCGGTGGCATCAGCCGGGCGACCCGCTGCGGCGACACCGCCCAGTGGAGGAAGGTGAGGTCGCGCCAGTCCTGGTTCATCATCACCCGGCCACGCAGCAGAGGCGCGACGGACGAGACCGGCTCGATCACGAGGTACCCATCCGGCGAGCGTAGGCCGCTCCCGCGGCACCGCCCCCGCGACCACCCGGCGACCGCTCGTCGTCCGGCGACGACCGGACGTCGACGACGCCCGACCGGACGGCGCAGGCCCGTCCGGGCGGGGTCGTCGGCGGCCGCGACGCCGGGTAGGTTCCGAAGCATGAGTGACGAGACCCTCTCCAACCTGAGCACCGAGACGCGTCGCTTCGAGCCCCCGGCCGACCTGGCCGCGAACGCGAACGTGAAGGAGGAGGCGTACGCCCGCGCCGACGCCGACCGCGAGGCGTTCTGGGCCGAGCAGGCCGAGCGCCTCGACTGGGACCAGAAGTGGGACCGGGTCCTCGACTGGGACGACCCGCCGTTCGCGAAGTGGTTCGTCGGCGGCCGCATCAACGCGGCGTACAACTGCGTCGACCGCCACGTCGCCGCCGGCAAGGGCGACAAGGTCGCGCTGCACTGGGTGGGCGAGCCCGAGGACGACACCCGTGACATCACCTACGCCGAGCTCAAGGACCAGGTCTGCCAGGCCGCGAACGTGCTCACCGACCTCGGCGTCCAGACCGGTGACCGGGTGGCGATCTACCTGCCGATGATCCCCGAGGTCGTCGTCGCGATGCTGGCCTGCGCCCGCATCGGCGCCCCGCACACGGTGGTCTTCGGCGGCTTCTCCTCCGAGGCGCTGGCCTCACGCGTCGCCGACTGCGAGGCCAAGGTCATCATCACCTCCGACGGCGGCTACCGCCGCGGCGCGCCGGCCGCGCTCAAGCCCGCGGTCGACGAGGCCGTCGAGAAGGCCGCCAAGCAGGGACAGCAGGTCGAGAAGGTGCTGGTCGTGCGGCGTACGGGCCAGGACGTGGACTGGGACGACAAGCGCGACGTCTGGTGGCACGAGTCGGTCGAGAAGGCGTCACCTGCGCACGCGTGCGAGTTCTTCGACGCCGAGCACCCGCTGTACGTCATGTACACCTCGGGCACGACCGGCCAGCCCAAGGGCATCCTGCACACGACGGGCGGCTACCTGGTCGGGACGTCGTACACGCACTGGGCCGTCTTCGACCTCAAGTCCGAGACCGACGTCTACTGGTGCACCGCCGACGTGGGCTGGGTGACCGGCCACAGCTACATGGTCTACGGGCCGCTCTCCAACAACGTCACACAGGTGATGTACGAAGGCACACCCGACTCCCCGCACAAGGGCCGCTGGTGGGAGATCATCCAGAAGTACGGCGTGACGATCTTCTACACCGCTCCCACGGCGATCCGGACCTTCATGAAGTGGGGCTCGGAGATCCCGGCGGAGTTCGACCTGACCTCGATCCGCGTGCTCGGCTCGGTCGGTGAGCCGATCAACCCGGAGGCCTACATCTGGTACCGCGAGACGATCGGCGCCTCGAAGGTCCCGGTCGTCGACACGTGGTGGCAGACCGAGACCGGCCAGATCATGATCAGCCCGCTGCCGGGCGTGACCGCGGGGAAGCCCGGATCGGCGATGACGGCACTGCCCGGCGTGAGTGCCGACGTGGTCAACGACGACGGCGAGTCGGTGCCCAACGGGTCCGGCGGGTTCCTGGTGCTCACCGAGCCGTGGCCGGCCATGCTGCGCACCCTGTGGGGCGACGACGAGCGGTTCAAGGAGACCTACTGGGCGCGGTTCGCCGACCAGGGCTTCTACTTCGCCGGCGACGGCGCGAAGAAGGACGACGACGGCGACCTCTGGCTGCTCGGCCGCGTCGACGACGTGATGAACGTGTCCGGTCACCGGCTCTCGACCACCGAGATCGAGTCGGCCCTGGTCTCGCACCCCAAGGTCGCCGAGGCGGCCGTGGTGGGGGCGGCCGACGAGACGACCGGCCAGGCCGTGTGCGCGTTCGTGATCCTGCGCGAGTCGGCCCTCGAGGGCGGCGAGGCCGCCCCCGACGAGCTGATCCAGGAGCTGCGCCGGCACGTGCAGAAGGAGATCGGCGCCATCGCCAAGCCCCGTCAGATCATGATCGTGCCGGAGCTCCCGAAGACGCGGTCGGGCAAGATCATGCGACGGCTGCTCAAGGACGTCGCGGAGAACCGCGACGTCGGCGACGTGACCACGCTCGCCGACTCCACGGTCATGGACCTGATCAAGGACAAGCAGTCGGGCGGTACGGAGGACTGAGCGTCCGCACCGGTCACGCGAAGTAGCGCAGCGCCACGTAGGGGACGGAGAGCGCGATCGTCACGGCGGTGACGATGAGGCCGTACTTGGTGAAGTGCCAGAAGCTGATCGGGTGGCCGTTGCGCTTGGCGATGCCGGTGACCACCACGTTGGCGCTCGCCCCGATCGCGGTGGCGTTGCCCCCCAGGTCGGCACCGAGGGCGAGCGCCCACCACAGCGACTGCTGCTCCGGAGGGAGGCCGCCCGCGGGACCCACGAGCTCGTGGACGAGCGGAGCCATGGTGGCGACGTAGGGGATGTTGTCGACGATCCCGGACAGCACCGCCGAGCCCCCCAGGAGACCCATGGCCGCCGGCAGGTAGTTGTCCCCGATGCGCTCGGTGAGCGTCTCGGCCAGCTCGCCGATGACTCCCTGGTGCACCAGGGAGCCCACCATGATGAAGAGGCCGGCGAAGAAGAGCAGGGTCTCCCACTCCACGTCCTCCAGGTAGGTCTGGTGGGGAAGGCGGGAGACCAGGATCGCGGCCCCGGCGCCCAGCAACGCCACCAACGAGGGATCCAGGTGGGTCAGCGCGTGGGTCATGAACCCGACCAGCACCAGGACCAGGACGATGCCCACCCGGACCAGGAGCCGGCGGTCGTGGATGGTCTCGCCCGCCTCCAGCCTCATCACCGCTTCGGCCCGCTCGGGGTCGTAGCGCAGGTGGCGTCCCCACAGGATCCAGCACAGCCCCACGAAGGCCACGAGGAGCACCACCACGATCGGCGCCAGGTTGACGACGAACTCGTTGAACCCGAGACCCGCGCGGCTGCCGATGATGATGTTGGGCGGGTCGCCGATCAGCGTGGCGGTGCCGCCGATGTTGCTGGCCATCACCTCGGCGAGCAGGAAGGGCACCGGGTCCAGCGCGAGCCGCTCGCACAGGAGCAGGGTCACCGGCGCGACGAGCAGCACGGTCGTGACGTTGTCGAGCAGGGCGGAGGCGACGGCGGTGATGATGACGAGGAGGACCATCATCCGGAAGGGCCGCGCCCGGGCGCGTTGCGCCGACCAGATGGCCAGGAACTCGAAGATGCCGGTCTGTCGCAGGACACCGACGATCACCATCATCCCGAAGAGCAGGAAGATGACGTTCCAGTCGACCCCCGTCTCCTCGGAGAAGAAGATCTCGTGACCACGGACCGCTCCGATGGCGACCATCGCGGCGGCACCGAGCAGCGCCACGAGGGTGCGGTTGAACTTCTCGGTGACGATCACGACGTACGCCGTGGCGAAGACCAGCAGCGCGAGCACAGCAGTCAGGGACATCGGTGCCTTTCGGCGTCGGCAAGCAGGACCGCCGACCAGACTTCCCGGCACACCTGACGGTCACCGTACAGGGACGGTGCCGCCGGTCAGGCTTCGTCGCCTCCCGGCAGGACGTCCTGCTCCAGCCGACGACGGACCAGCTCGCTGTCTTGTCCGGCGGCGGTCGCGATGGCCGCCAGCACCCGGCTGAGGGTGATCACTCCGTGGAAGGCCCCGTCGCGGTCGACCACGAGGATGACAGGGGTGTGCGCCTTGTCCATGGCCGCGGCGATCTCGATGAGGGTGTCGTCGGGGAGCACCGAGGGCGGCTTCGTGGCCGTCAGCTTCTTGACCTCCAGCAGGTCGCCGATGGTCGTGCGGTTGAGCGACGAGCAGAGCTCGTCGGCCCCCGACTCGTCGTAGGCGTGGGCGAGGTTGGGCTCGTCCCGGACGTACTGCGGGAGGACGACGCTGAGGAGCTGGCTCCCCGGGATCACCGCGATCGGCACCCCGTCCTCGCCGGAGACCACCAGGCCGGAGAGCCGGTACTCCGCCACCACGCGGGCGGCTTCGGCCCCGGTGGTCGCCTTCTGCACCATCGGGACCTGTTCGGCGAGCTCGGACGCTCTCATGCGAACACTGTTCCACACCGTGCAGACTTCCCGGCTCACCCCGAACCACCCGACCGGGCGGTCCGGTCGCGGCCGGCTCAGAGTAGGTTTCGAGGTCAGACCCGCGTACGACCAGGAGAAGGTGTGATGGCGATCCAGCCGGTGCAGGACGAGCCCACCATCGGGCGTCTCGTCTCCGACGCCAGTCGGGACATCTCCTCGCTCGTGCAGAAGGAGATCCAGCTCGCCAAGAGCGAGATCAAGGTCAGCGTCCGCAACGGCGGCCTCGGCGCCGGTCTCTTCCTGGGCGCGGCGTTCTTCGCGGTGATGGCGCTGATCATGTTCTCGGTGGCGCTGGCCTACTTCATCCACTGGAACGGCAGCGGCCTCGACCTGCACTGGGCCTTCCTGATCGTGTTCGCGCTCTACCTGCTGATCGCCGCGGGACTCGGGTACGTCGGCTACCGCAAGGTCCGCAAGGTCGGACCGCCGCAGAAGGCCATCGCCGAGGCGCAGAACATCAAGCAGGCCCTGACGAACCGGGGCTAGCCCCCACAGTCCTGGGTGTCGACCGGGGCACCGTTGCTGACCCCGATCGTCGCGGCCTGCGCGACCTGAGAGGCCGTCAGCGCGTAGCCGGTGTCGGAGTCGGTCAGCGAGGCCGCGAAGACCACGCCGACGACCCGACCCGACGAGGACACGACGGGCCCGCCGGAGTTGCCGGGCCGCACCTTCCCGCGCAGCGACAGCACCTCGCGGATCACGGCGCCGTCGCCGTAGATGTTGGGTGAGCGCAGGCGCTGCTGGGAGCGCACGCGGCCGACCTGGACGTCGTACGGGCCGTCCTGCGGGTAGCCGAGGATGGCCACGCCCTGCTGGGCCGCGACCGAGACGTCGAAGGGCAGCGGGGTCACGTCGCCGGTGTCGACCGCGATCACGGCGATGTCGACGTTGGGGTCGTAGTAGACGACCGTGCCGTTGACGGTGTCGCCGCCGATCTCGACCGACGGCTTGCTCACGCCGGCGACGACGTGGGCGTTGGTCATCACGCGGTCGCGGGAGAAGACGAATCCGGTGCCCTCGATGCCACTGTCGCACTTGTTGAAGCTCTCGACCTTGACCACCGCGGGCTGGGCCCGCACGACGTCGGGGTCGTTGAGCAGCCGCTGGGGGCCCGGGTCGACGGGCACGATGCGCTCGGGCGCGAACGGCTCGAGGTAGCGCGGGAAGAACGTCGTGCCGACGACGTTGTTGAACGCCTTGAGCAGGTTGGCCGAGGACTGGGGCAGCGCCTCGTCGACCTTCTTGAGCACGAACGAGTCGCGCACCAGGGGTGTGATCCCGTTGATGCCCGAGCCGGCGACCGCGACACCGAGCGCCCAGGAGACGAGCAGCACGGCCAGCCCGCTGAGGACCGCGCCGCCGGCCGCGTCGACCGCCCGGAACGGCTGCCAGCGGATGGTCTCCCGCAGCCGCGCTCCGGCCCACTGGAACACCGCCTGACCCAGGCTCGCGGTCAGGATCACGATGAACAGGGCGCCGAGCGAGACCAGGACCGACGGGTTGGCGTCGCCGAGCGCCACGGGCGCGAGCCACACACCGGTCAGGCCACCGAGCAGCAGCCCGGCCGTGGCGCAGGCGCCGGTGATGAAGCCCTGCCAGTAGCCCGAGAGCGCGTAGGTGAGCACGAGGGCCACCAGCACCCAGTCGAGCAGGTTCACGCGTCGCGGCTCCTCGGGCTGGTCGTCGTCGGTCTGGTCGTCGGTTGGGGGCTACCTTGCAGCATGTACGCCGGGACGTCACGGATCTCGTAGTCGTCCCACGGGCTGGCCCAGCCGAGGTGGTCGAGCAGCCGCGTGATCACGCCGGCCGTGAAACCCCAGAGGATCACGTCGCGCTCGGGGCCGATGAGGTAGGCCGGGCCGACCCAGCCGGACGGGTGCCGCACCTGGATGCGGTGCTCCACGCCCCGCAGGTCGGCCAGCGGCACGAGGTGGATCGCGTGCACCTCGTCGGGGTCGACGACCCGGACCTCCGACCGGTCGCGCCACCAGCCCAGGACCGGGGTGACCGAGAAGTTGCTGGGCGGCAACCAGAGCTCGGGGAGCTCGCCGAACACCTCGACGCCGGCCGGGTCGAGGCCGGTCTCCTCCTCGGCCTCGCGCAGCGCCGCCTCGACGGGCGTCTCGCCCGGGTCGATCGAGCCGCCCGGGAACGAGACCTGACCGGGGTGCGAGCGCATGTGGTGCGCGCGCTCGGTGAGCAGCAGGCGGCCGCTCTCGAGGTCGCGCCCGGGGCCGTCGGCGAACAGCAACAGGACCGCGCCGCGGCGGGGGTCGGCGTCCTCGGGCGGCAGGAACTGGGTGAGGTCACCGGTGGTGATCGTCTCGACGCCCGCGCGCACCGGCTCCAGCCAGGCGGGCAGATCGACGGGGACGGTCACAGGGTGACGCCCAGGTGCTGCTGGACCAGGTCGACGAGCTCCTGGTCGGACTCGACCGGGCCGGGCTTGAGATAGGTGACCTGGCCGTCGGCGTCGACGAAGGCGAGGTACGGGAGGCCGCGCAGCACGGGGAAGGGCGTCTGCGCGCTGAGGTCGCCGTAGGGGTCGGCCAGCGACGGGTAGGTGGCCCCCTTCTCGCGCAGCAGCGCCATCGCCCCGCCGGTCTGCGGGTCGAGGTAGTCGACGCCGAGCAGGCCCACCTGGTCGGCGTACTTCTCGTGGAAGCGCTGCAGGATCGGGATCTCGTCACGGCACTGGGTGCACCAGTAGGCCCACAGGCTGACCAGCATCGGGCCGCGCAGGGTGGCGAGGTCGACGTCGGGGCCGCCGCCGAAGCACGGCAGCGTCTGCTCCGGGAGGCCGCCGGCGACGGGCTCGCCGGTGCCCGGCGTGCAGTCGTCGATGCCGGCCGCCCGCTTCTCCTTGACCAGGGCGGGGGTGTCGACGTCGACGCCGCCGCCCTTGGGCACCTTCAGGTCCTTGCTGTCACAGGCCACGAGAACCCCGGCCACCAGCGCGAGCAGGACGGCAAGGGCGGCGATGACCCGCTTCATGCGCGGCCCTCGGTCTTCACCAGCTTGGCCGCGGTGATCGGGTCGGTCGGGCCGGCGCCGTACGCGGGGCACCACCGCGCGACGGTGCAGGCGCCGCAGGCGGGCTTGGTCGCGTGGCAGACCCGGCGGCCGTGCCAGATGAGGTGGTGGCTGAGCATCGTCCAGTCGCGCTTGGGGAAGAGCGCACCGACCTCGTGCTCGGCCTTGACCGGGTCGGTCTGGGTGGTCCAGCCGAACCGTCGCGCCAGGCGGCCGACGTGGGTGTCGACGGTGATGCCCGGGACGCCGAAGGCGTTGCCCAGGACGACGTTCGCGGTCTTGCGGCCGACGCCGGGGAGGTCGACGAGGTCCTCGAGGCGGGGAGGTACGTCGCCGCCGTGCCGCTCGACCAGGGCCGCGCTGAGCTTGAGCAGGGAGTCGGTCTTGGCGCGGAAGAACCCCAGCGGGCCGACGATCTTCTCGAGGTGGTCGCGGTCGGCCGCCGCCATCGCGGCGGCGTCGGGGTAGGCCGCGAAGAGGGTCGGCCGGACGGCGTTGACCCGCTTGTCCGTGGTCTGCGCGGAGAGGACGGTCACCACGAGGAGCTCGAAGGGGCTGTCGAAGTCCAGCTCGCTCTTGGCGTCGGGGTAGGTGTCCGCGAGCACCCGGTCGATGCGGCGGGCACGTCGTACGAGGGAGGTACGGGACTCGCCCGTCGGCGTCTCCTCCGGCACGACGGGGGCGGGCTTCGGCACGACGTCAGCGTACGGCGGGGTACCGACGGTCCAACGGGGCCCGGTTGGCTGACTGTGACCCAGGCCACTGGCTAGGATCGTGCCCGCAGGCCCGACTGACGGGGTGCGGGCGGTCGGAGGAGGACTTCGTGGACAACGACGTGGTGCGCCAGGCCCCGCTCTTCAGCGCGCTGGACGACGAGGCGGCCACCGCCCTGCGTGCGTCGATGACCGAGGTGAGGCTGCGCCGCGGCGAGGTGCTGTTCCACGAGGGCGACTCCGGAGACCGGCTCTACGTCGTCGTCGACGGCAAGGTGAAGCTCGGCCGCACCTCCAGTGACGGACGCGAGAACCTGCTGGCCATCCTCGGCCCCGGCCAGATGTTCGGCGAGCTGTCCCTGTTCGACCCGGGCCCGCGCTCGGCCAGCGTCACCGCCGTCACCGACACGTCGTTCCTCTCGCTGTCCCACGAGGACCTGCTCCGCTGGCTCGAGGGCCGCCCCCAGGTCGCCCGCGGGTTGTTGGCGCAGATCGCCGGCCGGCTGCGCAAGGCCAACGACGTCAACGCCGACCTGGTCTTCTCCGACGTCCCCGGCCGCGTGGCCAAGGCCCTCCTCGACCTCGCCGACCGCTTCGGCCGCACCGCCGACGACGGCGTGCACGTCCACCACGACCTGACCCAGGAGGAGCTCGCCCAGCTCGTCGGCGCCTCCCGCGAGACCGTCAACAAGGCCCTCGCCGACTTCGCCTCCCGCGGCTGGCTCCGCCTCGAGCCCCGCTCCGTCGTCATCATGGAAGTCGAACGCCTCCAGCGCCGCGCCCGTTGAGTTGGCCCTCCCTGCGCGTTGACTTGGCTCTCCCCGTGCCTTGAGTTGGCCGGTCCCTGTCACCTCCCCAGCCAGTCGGACACTAAGCCGAGCCACCTCCGCTCCGCCTCGTCACTGAACGAGTTCTTGGTCAGGACCAGCACCCGCCAGCCATGACTGCGGAGCCACGCGCGTCGTTCCTCGTCGCGCCGCCGGTCCGCAGCACTCGAGTGGTGCTCCTCGCCGTCGTACTCGATCGCGATCTTGGCCCGCGGGTAGGCCAGGTCCAACCGGTATCGAGGCACGCCGTCGACCGACGACCCAGTGCTGCGGGAACGGGCATGCAGGCAGCCCATGGTCGACGATGGCCAGGCGCACCCAGGACTCACCCGAAGACTCCGAACGTCCGTCGACGAGTGGCGCCAGGTTGCGCGCCTGGACGACACCGCGACGTCGGAAGTACCGCACGAGCAGCCGCCGTAGGTCGAGCACCGTGAATCCGTGACGTCGCATCAACGCGTCGGCGGCGGCCAGCGCCTCCCGACGCGGCAACATGCAGAGCAGGTCTGCGGCGGTTCGCACGGGCGTCGTCACACGTACCCCGCCCACCACGACGACGTCCTCGGCCCGGAGCGTCACGGGTCCGCCCCACAAGTTGCGCTCGCTCGGTCGGTTCGTGGCCGGGGAGGACGCAGGACTCCAGCGGCGGGGTGCTGTCGAGCTCGGCGTAGCGGTGGCAGTCGACGCCGTGCACCCACGCCGCCGTGCGGTCGCACAGGACCGACGTACTGCCGATCACCAGCGACGCCGCTCGAGCCCGGACCTCGGGCGTCAGGCCTACGTCAGACCGCACGTACACGCCGCGGAGGACGCGGACCACTTCGCGCGCCTCGATCGCCCTTCTCAGCCGGGACGGCGAGCACGGGGCGTTCCGGGTCGTGAAGGGGTACGTCGGGAACAGGACCTCGAGCTCCATGCTCGACTGTGTTGCCGGAAACGACCAGGTTCACACTCGCGTCCTCAGAGGCTGTGGACAAGCACCCCAGGTACGTCGGGGAGGGCCAGCTCGCACGCGTCATGAGCCAACTCAACGAACGGGGCGGGCCAAGTCAACGAGGATTGAGGTACTCGAGCTGGGCACGTACCGAGAGCTCGGCGGCGGGCCAGAGGATCTGGTCGACATCCGCGTACACCACCTCGACGATGCGGCGGGGCAGGGCGTCGTGGTCGAGCGGCTCACCAGAGCGGGAGGCGGCGTGGAAGGCGCGGAGAGCCTCCCGTACCTGGCCCAACCGCTCGCGCCGGTGCGCGATGTAGTGGTCCAGCACGGCCAAGGCGTCGGGGAGGACGGGCCCGTGGCCGGGCCAGATCGTCTCGATCTCGTGCGCCGAGGCCAGGGCGTGGAGGCGGTCGAGGGACGACAGGTACGCCCCGAGTGAGCCGTCGGGGTGCGCGACCACCGTCGTACCCCGCCCCAGCACCGTGTCCCCCGTCAGCACCGCGCGCTCCGCCGGCAGCACGAACGACAGCGAGTCGGCGGTGTGGCCGGGCGTCGCGACGACGTGGACCTCGAGCCCGTCGACCGCCACCACGTCACCCGCCGCGAGCCCCTCCGAGCCCAGCCGCAGCGCGGGGTCCAGAGCCCGTACGCCGCACCCCACCGACTCCGCGAACGAGCGCGCCGACTCCGCGTGGTCGAGGTGGTGGTGCGTCAGCAGCACGACACCCACCGATCCCGCCACCGAACGCACCGCAGCAAGGTGCGCCAAGGACGAGGGCCCCGGGTCCACGACCACCGACCGCGACCCACCCGGCTCGCGCAGCACCCACGTGTTCGTGCCGTCCAGTGTCATCGGGGAGGCGTTGTCGGCCAGCACGCAGACCGCCCGCGACCCGAGAGTCCCGCCCGTCCACGAGGAAGACGACGAGGTCACGAGTAACGCTCCTCCACCAGCGAACGCAGCGACGGCGGGATCGACAACGCGGCCGACGACCCCGACCCCTCCACCTCCGGCATGAACATCTCGACCGGACCCCGGGCCTCCGACGAGGTCAGCACCTCAGCAGGTGAAGAGAACAGACCCATCTCCAGGCAGGTCAGGTACGTCGGCGGCAGCATCAGCAGCTCCCCGGCGTCCACCGCGGCCGCGGCCGACTGCGCCCCGAGCCACGTCACCGACGACGACTCGGTCGACACGTCCCGCGTGACCTGTCCTGCGGGCAGCGCCGCGACGAAGAACCACGTCCGGTACCGCCGCGGCTCGAACTCCGGCGTCAGCCAGCCGGACCACGCAGCGAGCAGGTCGGACCGCACCGAGAGCCCACGAGCAGCCAGGAACGCCGTGAACGACAAGGCCCGCGACTCCAACGCCACCCGGTCCGACTCCCAGTCCGACCCGGTCGTGTCCGACACCACCGACGAGGCCGACGTACCCGCCAGCAGGACGCCCGACTCCTCGAACGTCTCCCGGACCGCGGCGCACACCAGCGCCCGCGCCATCGCCTCGTCGACACCGAGCCGAGACGCCCACGAGGCAGGCGACGGCCCCGCCCATGCGACGTCCGCGTCGAAGTCCCGCGGGTCGACGCCGCCGCCCGGGAACACGCACATCCCCGCCGCGAAGGCCATCGAGGCCTGCCGCCGCAGCAGGTAGACCTCCGGCCCCTCGCCGGAGGACGACGCCCGCAGCAGCACCACCGTCGCCGCGTCGCGCGGCTCGGCCGGCGTCAGCTCACCCGAGGCGTACGCCGCCGCTTGCTCAACCAGCGACGGCGGCAAGGGGATCCGCAGCACTCAGACCTCGACGATGATCTCGACCTCGACCGGTACGCCGAGCGGCAGCGCCGCGACCCCGACCGCCGACCGCGCGTGCTTGCCGGACTCGCCGAACACCTCGCCCAGCAGCTCGGAAGCGCCGTTGGCGACCTTCGGCTGTCCGGTGAAGTCGGGCGTCGACGCGACGAACACCACCACCTTGACCACGCGGCGTACCAGTCCGAGGTCGCCGATCTCGGCCTTGACCGCGGCGATCGCGTTCAGCGCGCACTGTCGCGCGCACTCGTAGCCGAGCTCGTCGCTGACGCCTTCCCCCAGCCTGCCGGTCGCCACGGGAGAGCCGTCGCGCATCGGGATCTGCCCAGCCGTGAAGATCAGGCTCCCGGTCCGCGCCGTCGGCTGGTACGCCGCCACCGGCGGCACCACCTCGGGCACCGTCAGCCCCAGCTCGGCCAGGCGCTCCTCCGGGGTGCTCATGCCTCGACCGGACGCTTGAAGTAGCCCACGAGGTTCTCGGGGTTCATGCCCGGCGCGATCTGCACCAGCTCCCACCCGTCCGCCCCGAAGTTGTCCAGGATCTGCTTCGCCGCGTGCGTCAGGATCGGCGCCGTCAGGTACTCCCACTTGGTCATGTTCCGCACCCTACTCACCGCTCCCATTGACCTCAGCCGCGGTTGAAGTCCTACCGTTCGGGACTGTGACGTCGACCCGGGCAACCGAGACCAGCCCGCCCCGGCTGCTGTCGCCGACGTACGCCGCCACGACGGTCGGCATGTTCGCGCTCTGCGCGTTCGTGGCCTTCGAGGCGACCGCCGTGACCACCGTGATGCCGACGGTCGCCCGGGAGCTGGACGGCATCGGCCTGTTCGCCCTGTCCTTCGCGGCCCCGCTGGCCAGTGGTGTCGTCGGGATGGTCGCCGCCGGTGGCTGGAGCGACCGCAAGGGGCCGATCACCCCGCTCGCCGTGGCCCTCGTCCTGTTCGCGGCCGGCCTCGTCGTCTGCGGGACGGCGCCGACCATGGAGGTCCTGGTCGGCGGCCGGGTCCTCCAGGGACTCGGCGGCGGAGCGCTGACCGTGTGCCTCTACGTCCTGGTCGGCCTCGTCTTCCCGGCCGCGCTGCAGCCGGCCATCTTCACCAGCTTCGCGGCGGCCTGGGTGCTGCCCACCCTCTTCGGTCCGGCCCTGGCCGCCTTCGTCGCACACTCGCTCGGCTGGCGGTGGGTGTTCCTCGGCGTGGTCCTCCTGGTGGGCACCGCCGCCGCCCTCATCGCGCCGTCCCTCCGCGCCCTGGAGAGCCGCGCCACGGGCGGGAGTGCACAGGGCGCCCGTCTGCTCTGGGCGGTCACCGGTGCCGTCGCCGTTCTGGCCCTCGAGCTGCTCGGATCGCGCCGCGGCGCGGTCGCGCTCCTCACGATCGTGGCCGGCGGCGTCGTCGTGGTCGCGCTGCGCCGGCTGCTGCCGATCGGCACGCTCCTGCTGCGCACCGGCCTCCCCGCCGTCATCGCGACCCGCGGCCTGCTCAGCGGCACGTTCTTCTGCGGTGAGACCTACATCATCTTCGTGCTGCAGGAACGGTGGGGGCTGAGCGCGGGTGTCGCGGGCCTGGCGCTGACGGGCGTCGGGCTCATGTGGCCGGTCGCGAGCTGGATCCAGTCCCGCCTCGGACCCAGGCTCACCGACGCCACGGCGATGCGGATCGGCAGCGTGCTGGTGCTGGCCGGCATCGTCGGGCTCACGGCGGCCGTCGCGGTGCACACCTCGGCGCCGGTGGCCGTCGGGGCGTACGTCCTGGCCGGCGTCGGCATGGGCTTCGCCTATCCGCGCACCAGCGTGGCGATGCTCGCCGAGTCCGGCGACTCCGACCGCGGCTTCAACTCGGCGGCGCTCTCCATCGCCGACTCCCTCGGCGGAGCGCTCACGATCTCGGCGTCGGGAGCGGTCTTCGCCGTCGCGACCCGCGCCGGCGGCGACCCGTTCGTGACGGCACTGTCCCTCGGCTGCGCGGTCGGCGCCGTCGCCGTCGTGGCCGCAGCCCGGACCCGTCAGGCCGGTTGACGCACGACGTCGTACGTCGTGTGCACCGCCCACTCCGACGGGTGCACGCTACGGATCCGCAGGTCCACGTCCTGCTCGAACCCGTCGAAGAGCCGCTTGCCCGCACCGAGCACGACCGGCGCCGTGGAGATGACCAGCTCGTCGACGAGACCGGCAGCCAGCGCCTGCCGGATCACGTCGGCGCCGCCACCGATGGAGACATCCTGGTCGCCGGCATCCGCTCGCGCGCAGGCCAGCGCGTGGTCGAGCCCCTCGACGAAGTGGAACCCGTTGGCCGGGTCGGGCTGGTCGTCGAGGCGGTGCGTCAGGACGATCAGCGTGCCCGGGAACGGGTTGTGTCCGCCCCAGGCACCGGCCGCGTCGTACATCCCGCGGCCGACGATGCCGCCGCCGATGCGGGCGACGAGCGGCTCGTAGAACGCCTTGTCGGCGTCACTCATCGCGAAGGCGTGCTCACCCTCGTAGGTCCACGGACCGCCCATCACCCAGTAGTGCAGGCGCTCGCCTCCGCGTCCGAGGCCGAGCCCAGGTCCGTCGTCCGGACCGGTGACGTACCCGTCGACGGAGGTGGTGATGGCGGCGATGACCTTGCTCATGGACGTGTCGACCCGGGCCGACGTGCCAACTCATCGCGACGCGCCTTCATCTGCGCGAACCGCGCCGCCATCACCGAGTCGACCAGCGTGATCGCCCCGCCGTAGGCGACCCCGGCCAGCAGGGGATGCCGGGACCGGCGCCGCAGCAGGGACACGACGCCGAGGTGCACGGCCAGCCAGGAGGCGCCCGAGGTGACCATCGGCAGGTGGTCGCGGACCAACGCGTTCTCGTTGTCCGGGTCGCTCATCGAGACGAAGGTCAGCCCACCGGGACGCAGGCGCCAGGCCGCCGCGAACGAGGCGACCAGCGCCGCCAGGCGGGTACCGGCCGAGGGGGCCAGCGTCGCGACGGCGACTCCGGCGCCGCGGACGACCGAGGCCGCTGCGACGTCGACGTCGCTCACACCAGCACCTCGGGCTCGGTCTTCTCACGTACCTCGTCCTCGGTGACACCGGGCGCGAGCTCGACCAGCCGCAGCCCGTCGGGCGTCACGTCGAGCACGCAGAGATCGGTGATGATCCGCTGCACGACGCCGCGACCGGTGTACGGCAGGTCGCACTCGTTCAGGATCTTCTTCGAGCCGTCCTTGGCGACGTGCTCCATCAGCACGATCACGCGCTTGGCGCCGTGGACGAGGTCCATCGCGCCGCCCATGCCCTTGACCATCTTGCCGGGGATCATCCAGTTGGCGATGTCGCCCTGCGCGGACACCTGCATGGCACCGAGGATCGCGGCGTCGATCTTGCCGCCACGGATCATCCCGAACGACGTGGCCGAGTCGAAGAACGACGCACCCTTGCGCAGGGTGACCGTCTCCTTGCCGGCGTTGATCAGGTCGGGATCCTCCTCGCCGTCGTACGGGTAGGCCCCGACGCCGAGGATGCCGTTCTCCGACTGGAGCACCAGCTCCACGTCGTCGGCCACGTAGTTGGGCACCAGGGTCGGCAGCCCGATCCCGAGGTTCACGTAGGACCCGTCGGTCAGCTCCGAGGCGGCCCGGGCCGCCATCTCCTCACGCGTCCAGCTCATCGGGGGCGCACCGTCCTCTTCTCGATCCGCTTGTCCTCGGCCTGCTCGGGGGTCAGCGCCACCACCCGCTGCACGAACACTCCTGGTGTGTGCACCTCGTTGGCGTCGATGTCGCCCGGGTCCACCAGGTGCTCGACCTCGGCGATCGTGACCCGGCCGCACATCGCGGCCAACGGGTTGAAGTTCCGTGCGCTGTCGCGGTAGACGAGGTTGCCGTGCCGGTCGCCCTTCCAGGCGCGCACCAGCCCGAAGTCGGCGACGATCGACTCCTCCAGCACGTACTCACGGGTCTCGCCGCCCACCGTGAAGTCCCGCGTCTCCTTGGCCGGCGACGCGACGATGACGTTGCCCGCCTCGTCGTACTTCCACGGCAGCCCACCCTCGGCCACCTGCGTGCCGCCACCGGTCGCGGTGAAGAACGCCGGGATGCCCGAGCCGCCGGCTCGCATCCGCTCGGCGAGCGTGCCCTGCGGCGTGAGCTCGACCTCGAGCTCGCCGGAGAGGTACTGCCGGGCGAACTCCTTGTTCTCCCCGACGTACGACGAGATCATCCGGCGGATCCGCCGCTCGCCGAGGAGGAGCCCGAGGCCCCAGTCGTCGACGCCGCAGTTGTTCGAGACCGCCTCGAGCTCCGTCGTGCCGGCGTCCAGGAGGGCCTGGATCAGCACGGACGGGATGCCGCACAGCCCGAACCCGCCCACCGAGAGAGTTGCCCCGTCCGGGATGTCCGCGACCGCCTCGGCGGCCGATGCCACGACCTTGTCCACGCGAGGATCGTAGTCAGACGGCCTCCTCCTAGGCTCTTCGCATGGCAGGCCCCCCGGACTTCCCCGAGGCACGCCTGCACGTGGTGACCGGCAAGGGCGGCACCGGCAAGTCGACCGTCGCGGCTGCGCTGGCCCTCGCGCTGGCGGGCCACGGGAAGAACGTCCTGCTGTGCGAGGTCGAGGGCCGGCAGGGGATCGCGCGGATGTTCGACGTCGACCCCCTGCCGTACGCCGAGCGCCGCATCGCCACCGGACTGGTCGGCCGCGAGGGGCAGCGCGGGGGTGTGGTGCACGCGCTGCACATCGACCCGGAGTCCGCGTTCCTGGAGTACCTCTCCATGTACTACAAGCTCGGCCGGGCCGGCCGTGCCCTCGACCGCTTCGGCGTGACCGAGTTCGCCACCACGATCGCGCCCGGTGTCCGCGACGTGCTGCTGACCGGCAAGGTCTACGAGGCGACCCGGCGCAACGCCCGCAACAAGGGCGCCATCGAGTACGACGCAGTGGTCCTCGACGCGCCCCCCACCGGGCGGATCACCCAGTTCCTCGGGGTCAACAGCGAGCTCTCGGGGCTGGCGAAGGTCGGACCGGTCAAGGGGCAGGCCGACAAGGTCATGCGCCTGCTCACCTCCCCCGAGACCGCCGTGCACGTGGTCACGCTGCTGGAGGAGATGCCGGTCCAGGAGACCGTCGACGGCATCGTCGACCTGCGCGCCCACGGCCTGCCGGTCGGCGGCGTGGTCGTCAACCTGGTGCGGCCGCAGGACCTCGACCGGAAGGCCCTGGGCCTGGTGCGGAGGGCCAAGATCGACCGTGGGGCCCTCACCGCCGACCTCGAGCGTGCCGGCCTCGACGGCGGAGACACGCTGGTCGACGGACTCCTGCTGGAAGCCCGCGACCACGCCGAACGGCGGGCCCTGGAGGACGCCCAGCGCAAGGTCGTCGCGGGCCTCGACCTCCCGACGTACGAGCTGCCGCGGCTGTCCGACGGCATCGACCCCGGAGCCCTCTACGAGCTCGCCGCCCTCCTGCGCGACCAGGGGATGGCGTGACGCGCCGGACCCAGAGCCGGACCCAGAGCCGGACACAGAGCCGGGCTCCGCAGCTGGACGTCGACGCCCTGCTGGACGACACCTCGGTCCAGATCATCGTGTGCTGTGGCTCGGGCGGCGTCGGGAAGACCACCGTCTCCGCGGCCCTCGCGCTGCGGGCGGCCGAACGTGGCCGACGCGCGGTGGTGCTGACGATCGACCCGGCGCGCCGGCTGGCGCAGTCGATGGGCATCGAGCGGCTCGACAACACCCCACGGCCGGTCGCGGGGATCGACACGTCGGCCGGCGGTTCCCTCGACGCGATGATGCTGGACATGAAGCGCACCTTCGACGAGGTGGTGGAGAGCCAGGCCAGCCCCGAGAAGGCCCGGCAGATCCTCGACAACTCCTTCTACCAGGCGCTGTCGAGCTCCTTCGCGGGGACGCAGGAGTACATGGCGATGGAGAAGCTCGGCCAGCTGCGCCGTGACGCCCAGGCGCACGGGACCTACGACCTCATCGTGGTGGACACCCCACCCTCGCGGTCGGCGCTGGACTTCCTCGACGCTCCCGAGCGGCTCTCGAACTTCCTGGACGGCCGCTTCATCCGCCTGCTGCTCACCCCCGCGCGAGGACCGGCGCGGTTGATGACGGCAGGGCTGGGGCTCATCACCGGCGCACTGACCAAGGTGCTCGGTGCGACGTTCCTCCGAGACGTGCAGACCTTCGTCGCCGCCCTCGACACCCTCTTCGGCGGCTTCCGCCAGCGGGCGCAGCAGACCTACCGGCTGCTGCAGGACGACGGGACGGCGTTCCTGGTCGTGGCGGCGCCCGAGCCGGACGCGCTGCGCGAGGCGGCGTACTTCGTCGAACGCCTGAGCGATGACGCCATGCCGCTGGCCGGCCTGGTGGTCAACCGGGCCGGCCAGCCGCCGGTCGGGGGGCTGTCCCCCGAAGAGGCCGCTGCCGGGGCTGCCAAGCTGATGAACGGTCTGGAGAGAGAGGATCCAGACATGACCAGCGCGGTGACGGCGAGCCTGCTTCGTCTGTACGCCGACCGAGGTCGGCAGGTGGCGCGGGAGGCGGTGCTGCGCTCACGGTTCACGGCCGCGCACCCACGGGTGCCCACGGCCGTCGTCCCCGCTCTCGCGGGCGACGTCCACGACCTCGACGGGCTCCGTCGTGTCGGCGTCCTCCTGGGGGGTCAGGACGACGACACGCTCGTGGAGTCCGGCTGAGGCCGGGCGAACCACAGCGACACTCGGGTCAGACGCCGGCCTTCACCGGGGTCGTGGCGGCACCGGTACGGGCCGTCTCGAGGACCGCGCGCCACTTGGCGTTCGGGTTGCGCTTGAGGAGGGCCCGGCGCTCGCGCTCGGTCATCCCACCCCAGACTCCCCACTCGATCTGGTTCTCCAGGGCCTCGGCCAGGCACTCGGCCTTCACCGGGCAGCCCGCGCAGAGCTTCTTGGCCTTGTTCTGCTCAGCACCTCGCACGAACAGCTGGTCGGGCGATGATGCACGGCAAGCAGCTTGGCTTGCCCACTCTTCGTTCCACATGACTGACGTCCCCACATCCGTCTTGACCGACGTCCCCATGACGCCGCCGGGTTTCCCCAAGAAGCAACGTAAAGTTTCCGGCGTTCCACCCACAGACCCCTAAAGGTTGGTTCCGTCTAGTCCGAAATGACTATGGACGGGTCACTCGCCGGGAACAGGGTCGGTGGCACATCGCGGCAGGTCGGGTGTGAGCTCATCGAAGGTTTCACGCCTGATACCTATGCATTTACCTAGGTGAATGAACGCCTCGAGGAATGGGTGGGCGCGGACTAGTCCCGTACATTGGCGCCATGGTTCGTCCCCGGTCCGACCGGCTGTCCTCACCCCGAGTGCTCGGACACGTCCTGGTCATGTTGGCCGTCGCAGCAGTCATGGGTCTGGTCACCGCGGGCCTCGCGATCCCCTTCGCGGGCGTCATCGGGATCGGCTCCAAGCAGGTCGCCGAGGGGATGACCGGCCTGCCGGCCGAGCTCAAGACCCAGCCGCTCGCCCAGCGCACCGTCATGGTCGACGGGGCCGGCAACGTCATCGCCACGATCTACGACGAGAACCGCGTCAACGTCCCGCTCAAGCAGATCTCTCGCAAGATGGTGAAGGCCATCGTCGCGATCGAGGACTACCGCTTCTACCAGCACGGCGCGCTGGACCTGAAGGGCACGCTGCGGGCGCTGATCACCAACCAGGCCAACAGCGGGGTCGTCCAGGGTGGCTCGTCGATCACCCAGCAGATGGTGAAGCTGACCCTGCTGGCCCAGGCCAAGGGCAACAAGAAGAAGGCGGCCGAGGCCACCGACGACACCTACGCCCGCAAGGTCCGCGAGCTGCGGTACGCCATCGCGATCGAGCAGCACTACTCCAAGGACTGGATCCTCGAGCGGTACCTCAACCTGGCGTACTTCGGTGACGGCGCCTACGGCATCCAGTCGGCGGCCAAGCACTACTTCAACAAGAACGCCAAGGACCTCAGCTGGAGCGAGTCCGCCGTGCTGGCCGGCCTGGTCAAGAACCCCACCGGCTACGACCCGACCAACTACCCCGACCGCGCGCTCGAGCGCCGCGACGTGGTGCTCGACCGGATGGCCCAGCTGAGCGTGATCAACGACGCCAAGGCCACCCAGCTGAAGAAGAAGGGTCTCGGCCTCGACGTCGTCAACACCCAGAACGGCTGCGTCTTCTCCCGGGCGCCGTTCTTCTGCGACTACGTGCTCCAACGGCTCTACCACGACAAGTCGCTCGGCGACACGGTCGCGGACCGCAAGGAGCTCATCAAGTCCGGCGGCCTGACGATCCACACCACGATCGACCTGCGCGACCAGGACGCCGCCGACAAGTCGGTCTCCGAGCACGTCTACCCGACCGACCAGGCCATCGGCGGTCTGGCGATGGTGGAGCCACGCACCGGCGACGTGAAGGCGCTCGCCCAGTCCCGGCCGATGGGTCGCGACCGGGCCAAGGGCGAGACGTACCTCAACTACGTCGTGCCCAAACGGTTCGGCGACTCCAACGGCTTCCAGGCCGGGTCGACGTTCAAGGCTTTCGTGCTCGCCGCCGCGATCCAGAAGGGCATCCCGCTCGACACGACGATCAACTCACCGCACCAGGTCCACATCCCGATGTCGGAGTACCCGACCTGCGGTGGCCACAACTTCTTCAGCACCGACACGTGGGAGCCGCAGAACTCCACCAAGGACGGCACGTTCAACCTCTACACCGGCACGCAGCTCTCGGTGAACACCTTCTTCGCCCAGCTCGAGCTCCAGACGGGCCTGTGCGAGCCCTACCGGCTCGCCAAGGCGATGGGCATCGACCTCACCGACCCGAACCGCGAGCGCGTCCCGTCCTTCACCCTCGGCGTCGTCGAGACCAGCCCGCTGGAGATGGCCGAGGCCTACGCAACGTTCGCGGGCCGCGGCCTGCACTGCGCCTCCCGCCCGGTGACCTCGATCGAGGACGCCGACGGCAACGAGCTGCGGGACTACAAGGAGGACTGCCACCAGGTCATCGACGCGCCGACCGCCGACGCCGTCAACGACATCCTGCGCGGCGTCCAGGAGCCGGGCGGCTTCGGGTACGACGCCGGCATCTCCCTCAACCAGCCCTCGGCCGGCAAGACCGGCACGATCAACGAGAACATGGCGGTGTGGTTCGTCGGCTACACCCCGACCCTGGCCACCGCCTCGATGATCGCCGGCGCGAACTACGAGGGCCACTGGGTCTCCCTCAACGGCCAGACGGTCGGCGGCTCCTACATCGACGCCGCCCACGGCTCGACGACGGCCGGCCCGATGTGGGGCGACGCCATGAAGATCATCCAGCAGTGGCTGCCCGACGACGACTTCACTCCGCCCAGCGGCCAGGACGTCGCGGGAGTGCTCACCCAGGTCCCCGACACCGGCGGCATGAGCATCGACCAGGCCACCTCGCTCCTGGAGTCCCTCGGCTTCGTGGTCCAGCTCGGCGGGTACCGCGACACCGGCTACGCCCGTGACACGGTCGCCTACACGCTGCCCGGCAACGGCTCGGACGTCGCCAGCGGCACGACCGTGACCGTCTACCAGTCCACCGGCCACGCGCCGCCGAAGCCGCCCCGAGGCGGCCACGGCGGTGGCGGTGGTGGCGGTGGCGGCGGCGGTGGTGGCAACGGCGGCGGTCACGGCCACGGCCACGGCAAGCCCCACTGACGCACCCCTCCTCCACAGGCGACCGGACATGTAACGCGGTGTTCAGTGGGCTTACCCAGCGTCTGAACGCTGGGTAAGCCAGTCGAACACCGCGTTACAAGCGCCCCTGCGGCCCCTCAGCAGACCGGCTTGTTGGAGCGGATCACGCCGCGGGGGTCGCGCTGGGCCTTGATCGCGCGGAGCCGGGAGAGGCGCTCGGCGTCGTACCCCGCCTCGTCGGACTGCTCGGCCGCCGTGAAGTTCGGCATCCGGTGCTCGGCCGTCACGTGGGCCAGCGCGGCGTCGATGGCCGCGAAGCCGTGCGGGATGGCCGCGGCCAGCTCCGGCACGGCGGGCACCCCCATGGCGAACAGCTGGAACGGCTCGGCCACCGGGCGCACCGCTCCCCCGGTCGCCGACGACTCCGCGAACGCGCCGCCGAGGCCGCGCACCTGCGTCATCATCAGCGGGCACCGGGCGGGGTCGCCGACCACGGCGAGGAGGGCGTCGATGGCGACGTCGTCGAAGCCGTTCAGCAGCAGCGAGTGCTCCAGGGCGGGCATCGGCTCGGTCGGCTCGGCAGCCACCGAGGCCAGCTCGCTCGGCGTGATCGGGCGCATCATGTCGATGGCCACGGGCGCGGCATCTCGCAGCGACCAGAGCAGGATCTCGGCCATCTGGGCGTCTCCGATGTACGTCGACGCGACGGTCACGAACGACTTCCCGCGCAGGGGCTCCGGCACGTCCGGGATCGGCGGGAAGTGCATGACGTGCGCCCAGAGAGACAGCTCCCTGGGGGCCACCAACGCCAGGTCGCGGAACGCGCGCAGCACCGCGGCCGCGTGCTCGACCGGCCACAGCAGCTGACCGCCGTACATCTGCGGCGCCTCGAACAGCGCGATCTCCATCCGGACCACGACGGCGAAGTCCCCGCCGCCGCCACGCAGGGCCCAGAACAGGTCCGGGTCGCTGGAGCGGGTGACGTGCTGGAGCTCGCCCTCGGCGTCCACCACGTCGAAGGAGACGACGCTGTTGGCGGTGAAGCCGTGCTTGCGGGTGAACCAGCTGACGCCGCCCCCCAGGGTCAGGCCGACGACGGTGACGTCGGGGTTGCTGCCGCACAGGGCCATCAGACCGGTGCCGTCCAGGGCGTCGCAGAGCTGGCCCCACTTCACGCCGGCGCCGACGGTCGCGGTGCGGCGGACGGGGTCGACCTCGATGCCCTGCAGGGCGCCGGTGCGCAGCAGCAGGGTGCCATCGAGGGTGGTGCGCGGCGCGTGGCCGCCCGGCTGGACGGAGACCGGGACGCCGTGCGCCGCGGCCCAGCGGACCGCGGCCACGACGTCGGCGACGTGCGCGACCTCGAGGACGGCGGCGGGACGCTGGTCGACGTTGACGACCCAGGGCGTCCGGGCCCGGTCGTACGACGCGTCGGCCGCGGTGGTGAGGGCACCGGCCACGGAGGCGGCCAGGGTGGCGAAGGTGTCGGACGAAGTGATGTCGATGGTGGTCATGGGAGGACGGTGCGGCCGCTACCTTGCGGCGGCCTTGCCGGTGACTTGCAGCCTCAGAGTCCGGCCAGTCGCTCGCGCGCCTCGGCCCCCCAGCGGACGGCGCCGAGCGCCTCGTTCACCTCGACGGCGTGCTCGAGGAGCGCCCGGCCCTCCGCCACCTCGCCCAGCGCCACCAGACCTGAACCGACGAACAAGGCGGCGCTGCCGAAGGACTGGACGCTGCCGTACGCCGCCACCTCGTGGGTGAAGGGCCGGACGATCTCGACCGCCTCCCCGAGCCTGGAGTCGCCGGCCAGGCGCAGCACCTCCACGGCGAGGCAGCCGGCCAGCAGCGCTCCGTAGTCCCCGCCGAGCGCGAGGTCGTCGCCCAGCAGTCGCAGCGCGGCGTCGAGGTCGCCGGCCAGCGCCTCGGCGTGCGCGACCACGGCGCGGAACGCCCGGAACGGGTGTCCGGCCGCGTCCGCCTCGACGTCGGCCGGCACGGGCGTCCCGATGGGTGCCGACGCGATCGCGAGCAGCCCGGTCAGCTCGGTCAGCCCCACCACCGACGTGCGCCGGTGCTGCGCCAGCGCCTGTCGCCCGAGCTCGTCGGCCTCGGGGCGGCCGGTCTCGACCGCGCGCAGCCAGCGGAACCACGCCAGCGGCACGTCCGAGCCGGTGAACCGCATCCGCGCCGCCAGCTCGACGGCCGGTGCGATCGCCGCGTCGGACTCCTCGCCGCGGCCCTGGAAGTGCAACGCGGTCGCGAGGTGGAACCGGGCCGAGATCACGTACTCCGGGTCGTCGACGACCGTGAGCGACTCACGGGCCCGCAGCTCCCGCTCAGCGGCCCCGCCGGGCACGAAGAGGGCGACCTGGCGGGAGACGAGGCAGTCGCGCAGGACGGCGCGGTCCCCGCTCTCGCGAGCCAGCTCCAGCGACCGCCGGCCGCTCGCGTCGGCCCCGGCGAAGTCGTAGGCCATGTACTGCTCCATCCCGAGGTTGCCGTAGAGGCGGGCCCGCAGCGCCACGTCCTCGACGTGCTCGAGACACTCCTCCAGCACGGCGACCGCGGCCGGGTCCCCCTCGCCCACCTCCCGCCAGTGCCACACCCCCGAGCTGCGGTGTGCGACCGCGGCCTCCGCCATCCGTCGGTGGTCGCCGGCCGCCTGGGCCAGCCGGATCGCCTCGTCGAGGGCGCGCAGCATGCCGTGCATGTCGCCCACGCGCTGCCGGGCCGTGGCGGTCTCCACGAGAAGGCGGTGCCGGCGCAGCCGGTCGCGCGCGGGCGCCAAGCGCTCGACGTCCAGCACCCGCTCCCACAGCGCCGCCGCCTCCTCGACGGCGCCGCGGCGCTCGGCGGCCCGTGCCGCCTGCTCGCCGAAGGCCAGCGCCGGATCGACGACGTCGGGCCGGTACGCCGCGGCCATCGCGTGGTGGTGGGCCACCTCGCCGATCAGCTCGGGGTCGCTCGGCAGCCGGTCGGCCAGCGCCCGTCCCACGCGCGCGTGCCACTCAGCACGCCGCCCGGCGGGGAGGTCCCGGTAGGCGGTCTCGCGGGTCAGGGCGTGCACGAAGCGGAACCTCCCGACCTCGTGCTCCTCGACCAGGCCGGCGGCCACGGCGTCGTCGATGTCGGCGTACGCCGACCGGTCGAGCGCCGCCGCGAGGACCGCGGGGTCGAAGGTGCGGCCCATCACGGAGGCCGCGCCGAGAGTGGTGCGCGGGTCGTCACCGAGCCGGAGGAGCCGCAGGCGCAGCACGTCGGCGATGCCGTCCGGTACGTCGAGGCGGGCCGCGGCCGCCGCCGTCGGCGCACCGGTGGCGAGGAGCAGGCGCGCCATCTCCAGCACGAAGAACGGGTTGCCGTCCGACCGTTGCGTCAGCACCCTGACCAGGTCGTGGTCGGGTTCGGGCAGCACCTCCGAGACCAGCGCGGCCACGGCCTGCTCGTCGAGCGGGGGGACCGGCACCCGCCGGGCCGCCAGGCGGGACAGGGCCGCCAGCGCCTGCACCAGCTGGGGGTGCCGGCCGGGGTCGACGGTGCGGACGGTGGCCGCGAAGAGGACGGGCCGGTCGCGGAGCTCCTCCGCGGCGTACGCGAGCAGGCGCAGGGACGTCTGGTCGGCCCAGTGCAGGTCCTCGACCACCACGACCAGCGGACCCGGCGCGGCTGCCAGCAGGCGGGTCACCGCGGCGAAGGTCCGCAGCGTGGCGGCGGCGGCCACGCCGGCGTCGTTGGAGTCGGGGTCGTCGTCGGCCCGGGACTCCAGCAGCGCGGTGACCTCGGGCTCGCCCGTGCCGCTCCTGGCGACCAGATCGCGCAACACCGGAAGCCACGGCCAGTACGGCGGCGCGAGGTCCGCCTCGTGGCAGCGACCGACCAGCACCCCGGCACCCCGCTCGCGCGCCCGGTGGACCAGCTCGGTCGCGAGCATGCTCTTGCCGATCCCTGCCTCGCCGCTGATGAGGAGCACGCCGCCGGTGCGGTCCGAGGCGAGGCCGTCGAGCGCAGCGTGGATGGCAGCGAGCGCCGCCGCCCGTCCCACGACTCCCGACTCGCGGCCACGGGTCGCGTCGGCGCCGGGTGACGCCGGTGCCGGCCCGTCGAGAGCGGGATCCTGGGCGAGCAGCCGCTCCTCCAGCGTCCGCACCGTCGCCGAGGGGTCCACCCCGAGCTCCTCGACCAGGGCGGTCCGCAGGGTGCGCAGGGTCTCCAGGGCGTCGGCCTGCCGGTCGCAGCGGTACTGCGCCAGGGCCAGCTGCGACCAGAGCCGCTCGCGGAAGGGGTGGGCTGCGGTCTCGGCGGCCACCAGAGCGCGAGCGTCCTCCGGGCGGCCCAGGTCGAGCAGCGCCTCCGCTCGGGCCTCGACGAGCGCCAGCCGGACGTCGTGGAGACGGGTGGCCTCGACGGCCAGCGTGGGAGCGTCGAGGAGACCGGCGTACGGCGCCCCACGCCACCGCGCCAGGGCGTCGGCCGTGACGGCCAGCACCTCCTCGGACCTGCGCTCGGCCAGCGAGCGGGCCGCCTCGGTGACGTCCACGGCGTCGACCTCGACGCCGACCAGGGTGTAGCCGGCCGGGTCGCGGCGTACCTCCGCGCCGTCGCCCAGCGCGCGCCGGACGCGGGACACGGCCACCTGGATCGCACTCACGACGCCGGGCGGCGGGTCGTCTCCCCAGAGCTCGTCGACGACACGGTCGTCGGCCACGTGGCGGCCAGGGGTGCTGGCGAGCAGCGCCAGCAGCAGCCGCTCACGCCGCCCGACCGGGCGTTCCTCCCCGTCGACGCGCAGGCGCACCGGACCGAGCACGTCCACCGCGACGCTCATCCCCCACCTCCGACGGGAGCATAGACAGTGCTCGCTGTCAGCCGGCCGCAAGTCGGCCGCAAGCCTCCTCCGGGACCGTCGCCTCGGACGACGACGTCCACGACCTGACTACCGAGGAGAGATCGAGATGAGTCGCACCCTGGCCGCCCTGGGCCGGTTCGCCGCCACCCACCCGTGGCGCACCATCGCCCTGTGGGCCGTGGTCGCCGGCGCTGTCTTCACCCTGGCCGCCGCCTTCGGCGGCCCCACCCGCGAGGACTGGAACGTTCCCGCGGCGCCGGCGCAGCGCGGCGTGGACCTGCTGCGCGCGCACCAGCCCGACATGGGCAACACCTTCGCCCAGGTCGTCGTCCACGACGACGCCGCGCTCGCCACGAGCACGCTCGAGGACATGTCCGGCGGCCTGGCCCGGCTGGACCACGTGCTCCGCGTGGCGCCGCCGCGGATGTCCGCGGACGGCGACACCGCCGTGCTGGTCGTCCAGTACGACGTGCCGGTCACCGACCCGGACGTCTACGAGGACATCTCGCCGCTGGAGGAGGTCGTCCAGCCGTACCGCGAGGCCGGCCTCCAGGTCGAGCTCGGCGGCGAGCTGCCCGGCACCGCGACCGGCACCATGAAGGGCGTCGGCGAGCTGATCGGCATCGCGGTCGCGCTGTTGGTGCTGCTGCTGGTCTTCCGCTCGGTCGTCGCGGCCGGCGTGCCGATCCTGCTGGCCGTCGCCGGGCTGGCGGTCGGCGGCGCGGGCGTGACGGTGCTGGCCGGCCTCATCTCGGTGACGCCGTACGCCCCCACGATCGCCACCATGGTCGGCCTCGGAGTCGGCATCGACTACGCCTTGCTGCTGCTCACCCGGATGCTCGAGGGGCGCCGGTCGGGTCTGTCCGTCGTGGACTCGGCCGCTCGCGCCGGTGCCACCGCCGGTCGCTCGGTCGTGCTCGCCGGCTGCACGGTGCTCGTGTCGCTGCTCGGCCTGAAGCTGGCAGGCCTCGCCACCTTCGGGGCGATGGGGTTCGCCACCGCCATCGCGGTCCTCGCCGTGATGGGCACCTCGCTGACCCTGGTGCCGGCCGTCTTCCGGCTCACCCACCGCTGGGTCGAGAAGCGGTTCCTGCGCAGGATCGCTCGTCCACGCGGCACGCGGGTCGAGCGCTGGTCGCACCGCGTCGCCGGACGTCCGCTCCCGTGGATCGTCGGCGTGGGCCTGGTGATGCTGCTGCTCGCCGCACCCGTGCTGGACATGCGGACCTGGCCGCAGAGCGGCAGCGACGACGCGACCAGCAGCCAGCTGCGTCGCGCCAACGACCTGGTCGTCGCGGAGTTCGGTGCGGGTGCCCCCACGCCGTACCTCGTCGTGGCCGACCTCTCCGTCGTGGACGAGAGCACCCTGGCCCGGACCGTCGCCGAGCTGCGGCAGCGCGACGACCTGGTCAACGTGACCGACCCGCAGGTCTCGCCGGACGGCGCGGTCGCGGTGGTGTCGGCCGAGTCGACGTACGTCGACAACGACGCCCGCACGCCGGGGCAGGTGGCGTCGCTGCGCGCCGAGCTCCCGGACGGGGTCGACCTCGCCGGCACCTCGGCGATGATGAGTGACATCGTCGACGTGCTCGCTTTCCGGCTGTGGCTGGTGATCGGGTTCGTGGTCGCGACGTCGATGCTGCTGCTGCTGCTGATGTTCCGGTCGGTGTGGATCCCGGTGAAGGCGGCCGCGATGAACCTGCTGAGCGTCGGCGCGGCGTACGGCGTGGTGACCGCGGTCTTCCAGTGGGGCTGGGGCCTGGACCTGCTGGGCGTCGACCACACGCGGCCGGTGTCCACGTGGCTGCCGATCCTGATGTTCGCGATCCTGTTCGGGCTGTCCATGGACTACGAGGTGTTCCTGCTGTCACGGGTGCGCGAGGAGTACGAACGCACCGGCGACCCGCGAGGCAGCGTGGCCCGGGGGCTGGCGGCGACGGGCACGGTCATCACCGCGGCGGCGGCGATCATGGTGGCGGTGTTCTTCGGGTTCGTGACCGAGTCGGCGACCATCATCAAGATGCTCGGGTTCGGGATGGGCGTCGCGATCCTCCTGGACGCAACCCTGGTCCGGATGATCCTGGTGCCGGCCACGATGTCCCTGCTCGGCCACCGCAACTGGTGGCTGCCGGGGTGGCTGGACCGTGTCCTGCCGCAGGTCGCACCCGAGGTGCACGAGGACGCTCCCGCCCTCGAGCGCGTCTAACCGAGCTGCCGACGTACCGCGGCCGCGACGACACCCCCGTCGGCGCGGCCGCGGGTCCGCGGCGTCAGCACGCCCATCACCCGGCCCATCGCCTTCATGCCGTCGCCGGCCACGCCGAGCTCGGCGATCGTCTCGGCGACGAGGGCGTCGACCTCCTCGGCACCCATCTGCTCGGGCAGGTACTCCGCGATCACCGCCGCCTCGGCCACCTCCTTGCCCGCCATCTCCTGGCGACCGCCGTCGGCGAAGGCCGTGGCGGCCTCGCGGCGCTTCTTGGCCTCGGAGGTCAGCACGCCGAGGACGTCGTCGTCGCTGAGCTCGCGCGCCTGTTTGCCCGCCACCTCGGCGTTGGTGATCGCGGTGAGCACCATCCGCAGCGTGCTGCTGCGCACCTCGTCGCGGGCCTTGATCGAAGCCGTCAGGTCGGCACGTAGCTGGTCCTTCAGGGCGCTCATGCGGGCCATTCTCCTCTCTGTGAAATGCTGAGGAGATGCGCCTCCTCGACGTCGCCGCCGGCACGGTCGCCGCCGGAGCCGTCGGCGGCGCGGCGCTGACGGCGTACGCCGTGTGGGAGGCGCGGCAGTACACGCTGCGCACCGTGGAGCTCCCCCTGCTGCCGGCCGGTCACGACCCGCTGAAGGTGCTGCACCTCTCCGACATCCACATGACGCCCGGCCAGCACGCCAAGCAGGACTGGCTGCGCGGGCTGGCCGCCCTCGAGCCCGACCTCGTCGTCAACACCGGCGACAACCTGTCCCACCGCGACGCCGTCCCCGTCGTCACCGACTGCCTGGGCGACCTCATGGAGCTGCCCGGCGTGTTCGTCTTCGGCTCCAACGACTACTACGTGCCCACCCTCCGCAACCCGGTCCGGTACCTGCTGCCCGACACCGGCAAGCGGCACATCAACAAGCCGCAGCTTCCGTGGCCCGACCTGCGCGACGCCTACACGGCCGCCGGCTGGCTCGACCTCACCAACCGCCGCGACGCCCTCGCGGTCGGCGGCACCTCGTTCGCCTTCGCCGGGGTCGACGACCCGCACCTGCGGATGGACCGGCTCGACGAGGTCGCCGGCCCGGCCGACGCGACCGCCGACGTACGCCTCGCCGTCACCCACGCGCCGTACCTCAGGGTGCTCGACCAGTTCGCGGCCGACGGGTACGACGCGGTCGTCGCCGGCCACACCCACGGCGGTCAGGTGTGCCTGCCCGTCATCGGTGCGCTCACCACCAACTGCGACCTCGAGAACGCCCGCGCCAAGGGGCTGCACCGCCACCCGGCGGACTCCCGCGACGGCGATCCCGGGAGCGCCTGGCTGCACGTCTCGGCCGGCCTCGGCACCAGCCCGTACGCCCGGATCCGGGTGGCCTGTCGGCCCGAGGCGACCCTCTTGACGCTGACCGCACGGACCGTCACCGAGCCGTCCTGAACCGATTGGGAGACGGCCGCGCCGCTCGGGTAGGGTTGCGCAGGTTGCGGACCGGGAAGCATGTTCGGTCCGCATCGGGCTGTGGCGCAGTTTGGTAGCGCGCCTCGTTCGGGACGAGGAGGCCGCAGGTTCAAATCCTGTCAGCCCGACCATGTGATCTCTCCAGAGTTGCGAGACAGCCGGACCTGCGGAACGCGGGTTCGGCTGTTGCGATCTCGTGGGCCAGGACCGCGGCTCGGCTCCTCGTCCGGTGCGGCTCCTCAGTCACACGGACCCCACTGGTCACGGTGGTCCCAGGGGGCGTCGGGCCCACTGGTCTGATCCAGTCCAGACCGCTGGGGTTCATTTCGGTGATCGCGTGATGCGCGGCGAGATCGGCCGCAGACTCCTGGCTAACCAAGGATGTCCGGGGGGACGTCTTGGGGGGAAATTCCAGCCCGCTCCATCAGCAGGAAGTCCGACCCGATGCGCACCCTCCGAGTTCTTCGCACCCCTGTCGCCGCCACCGCGGCCGTGCTCAGCCTGACCGTGGCCGGGCTGGCCGGCGGTGCGCACGCGGACCCGCAGAACGCCACGCCCACGTCCAGGACGGGCCAGCAGCGGGGACCCGACAACGAGAACTACGACCCGCCGATCTACTCGCCGACGACGCAGGCGACGTACGTCGGAACGCCGGGCAACCCGCTCGTCCGGGGCTGGGGCGTCTACCAGGGGCTCGCCGAGCAGGCGTGGCTGCCGTACGTCGTGGCGCCGCCCGCCCAGAAGAACCTGCTCGACAAGATCGTCCAGCGGCCCAAGGCGACCTGGTTCGGTCACTGGCAGCCGGACGCCGACATCGCCGACCGTGTCTCGAAGTACGTCGAGCTCACGAACGGCGGCGACCCCGACGTGCTCGTGCAGACCTCGATCTTCCGCATGGCCCCCTGGGAGCGCGAGGCCTGCAACCGCCTCCCCTCGGCGGCCGAGCAGGCGTCGTACAAGAAGTGGATCGACGGCTTCGCCGCCGGCGTCGGCGACGCGCACATGGCCGTGATCATGCAGCCGGACGGCCCGTTCGTGCTCTGCGCGCCGGGCGGCTCGAAGCTGCCGGCGCACCTCATCCGGTACGGCGTCCGCAAGCTCAGCGCCCTGCCGAACACCAGCGTCTACATCGACGCGGGTGCCGCGGACTGGAACCGCGACGACCCGCAGAAGGCCATCCGGATGCTGGTGCCGATGGGCATCCAGTGGGCGCGCGGCTTCGCCCTCAACAGCACCCACTACGACTCGACCGAGCGCCAGGTGAAGTACTCCGCGGAGATCTCGCGGGCGCTGGCCGCACGTGGCATCTCCGGCAAGTACGGCGTCATCAACACCGCCTCGAACGGCCGGCCGTTCAAGGGCTACAAGTACCACGGCCCGAACTACGACAACGCCCGCGTCTGCCAGTCCGCCAGCGACCATCACTGCGTGACCCTGGGCATCCCGCCGACCGTCGACGTGGCCGACCCCAAGTGGGGCCTGAACGCGAAGACCCGGCAGCTCGCTGCGAAGTACGTCGACGCCTACATGTGGTTCGGCCGGCCGTGGCTCTACAACCAGGCCGCGCCGTTCGACATGAACCGGGCCCTGGGACTGGCCCGCACCACCCCCTACTGACCCAGCACACGACTTGCCGCGGGGGCCTCATCCGGCGCCGCGCGGACCTCCTCCCGGGGAGCGTCCGCGCGGCTCCGTGGGAGACTGCTCGGCATGCCCGACGAGCCCTCCTTGGAGCTGCCGTCGCTGTTCAAGCGCAAGCGTCGCCCCGCCCCGGTGGTCGAGGAGGGGCCGGGTCCCGTCCCCGAGCCACCCGGGCCACCCGCGCCCCCACGGCCACGCCGGTCGCTGCCGACCGTCGCACCGCTCCCGGCCGCCCTGCTGACCGGCGCCATCGTCGGGCTGGTCGGCTCCGGCCTGGTCTGGCTGGCCCTGCGCGGCTGCTCGAGCCTGCGCGGCACCTCGTCGTGCGGTGAACCCGGGTTCCTGGTGGTGCTCGCGATCTTCGTCGTCATGGTGGTCGCCGGCCGACTCGCGCTCGGTCTGCTGAGGGTCGCGGACGCCGGCAGCACGGCGTTCCTGGCGGTCGCGCTGGTCGCCGTGGTCTGCCTGCTCTTCGTCGACGAGCTCGACAGCGCCCTCGGCGCGGCCGTCCTGGCCGTCCTGGGCGCGGCTGCCTTCGGCCTCGCCCAGTGGGTGACGGCGACGTTCACCGAGCCCGGCGAACGCCCCCGCTGACGACCAGCTCCGCGATCTGGACGGTGTTGAGGGCCGCGCCCTTGCGCAGGTTGTCGCCACTGACGAACAGGGCCAGGCCGCGGTCGCCGGCGACGCCTTCGTCCTGCCGGATCCGGCCGACGTACGACGGGTCCTGACCGGCGGCCTGGAGCGGGGTGGGTACGTCGGAGAGCTCGACACCCGGCGCTCCCGTGAGCAGCTCGGTGGCTCGGGCGACCGAGAGCGGCCGCGCGAACTCGGCGTTGATCGCCAGCGAGTGGCCGGTGAAGACGGGGACGCGCACGCAGATGCCCGAGACCCGGAGGTCCGGGATGCCCAGGATCTTGCGGGACTCGTTGCGGAGCTTGTGCTCCTCGTCGGTCTCGCCGAGACCGTCGTCGACGAGGGAGCCGGCCATCGGGAGGACGTTGTAGGCGATGGTCCGGGCGTACTTCACCGGCTCGGGGAAGGCGACGGACTCTCCGTCGTAGGCCAGCTCGCGCGCCTTGTCGCCGGCCGCCGCGACCTGGCTCGCCAGCTCCTCGACGCCGGCGACGCCCGAGCCGGACACGGCCTGGTACGTCGAGGCGACCAGCCGCACCAGCCCGGCCTCCTCGTGCAGCGGCTTCAGCACCGGCATCGCGACCATGGTCGTGCAGTTGGGGTTGGCGATGATCCCGCGGCGGGCCTCGGCGATGGCGTGCGGGTTGACCTCGGAGACGACCAGCGGGACGTCGGGATCCATCCGGAACGCCGAGGAGTTGTCGACGACGATCGCGCCGGCGTCGGCGTACTTCTGGGCGAGTGCGCGCGAGGTCGTCGCGCCGGCCGAGAACAGCGCGATGTCGAGTCCACGGGGGTCCGCGGTGGCGGCGTCCTCGACGACGACCTCACGGTCCCCGAACGGCAGCACCGTGCCGGCCGACCGGGCGGAGGCGAAGAACCGGATCTCGTCGGCGGGGAAGTCCCGCTCGAGGAGGATCTGGCGCATGGCGACGCCGACCTGGCCGGTGGCGCCGACGATCCCGATGCGGGCCATCAGCGCCCCGTCCCGCCGTAGACCACGGCCTCGACCTCGTCGGCGTCCAGGTCGAACGCCGAGTGGGTGGCCTGCACGGCCGAGTCGACCTGCGCCTCGTCGACGATGACCGAGATGCGGATCTCGGAGGTGGAGATCATCTCGATGTTGACGCCGGCCGAGGCGAGCGCGGCGAAGAACCGGGCCGTGATGCCCGGGTGCGAGCGCATGCCGGCGCCGATGAGGGAGACCTTGCCGATCTGGTCGTCGTACAGCAGCTTGTCGTAGCCGACCTCGTCCTGGATCCGCGCCAGCGCGCCCATCGCGGACTGGCCGTCCTCGCGGGGCAGCGTGAAGGAGATGTCGGTGAGCCCGGTCGCGGCCGCGGAGACGTTCTGCACGACCATGTCGAGGTTCACCTCGCCGGCGGCCAGCGCCTCGAAGATGCGCGCGGCCTCGCCGACCTTGTCGGGCACGCCGACGACGGTGATCTTGGCCTCGCTCCGGTCGTGTGCGACGCCGGCGATGATGGCCTGTTCCATGTCTGTGCCTTCCGTGGGACCAGCTGATGTGTCGGCCAGGACCCAGGTCCCTTCCTTCTGCGAGAAGGAGGACCGGACGTGGACGGGGATGCCGTAGCGACGGGCGTACTCGACGCAGCGCAGGTGCAGGATCTTGGCGCCGGACGCCGCCATCTCGAGCATCTCCTCGTGGGAGACGCGGTCGAGCTTGCGCGCGGTCGGCACGATGCGCGGGTCGGCGGTGAAGACGCCGTCGACGTCGCTGTAGATCTCGCAGACCTCGGCCCCGAGCGCCGCCGCCAGCGCGACGGCCGTGGTGTCGGAGGCTCCGCGGCCGAGCGTGGTGATGTCCTTGGTGTCCTGCGAGACGCCCTGGAAGCCGGCCACGATCGCGATCGACCCGGCTTCGATGGCCTTCACGATCCGCCCCGGCGTGATGTCGATGATCTTGGCGCGACCGTGGGCGGAGTCGGTGATCACGCCGGCCTGCGAGCCGGTGAACGACTGCGCCTGGTGACCGAGCTGGGCGATCGCCATCGCCAGCAGGGCCATCGAGATCCGCTCGCCGGCGGTGAGCAGCATGTCGAGCTCGCGCGGCGGAGGCAGCGGCGTCACCTGCTCGGCGAGGTCGCGGAGCTCGTCGGTCGTGTCGCCCATGGCGGAGACGACCACGACGACGTCGTGGCCGGCGCGCTTGGTGTTGACGATGCGCTGCGCAACCCTCTTGATGCCGGTCGCGTCGGCCACCGACGAGCCGCCGTACTTCTGCACGACAATGCCCACGGGTATCTGTCCTCGTGCTGGTGACGATCAGGGTCGGCACGTCCGGCGCGTCGTTGCGCCGATCGGCCAGGGGCCGAGTCTAACGATCCTCGTCGACCGGCTCGGCCAACATCTCATCGGCCGCAGCGACCTGGTCGGCGTCGAGGTCGGCGACGTCGGTGTCGAGCCGGTCGTGGGCGACGACGGACAGCAGTGCGTTGAGGAGCGCGCCCGCGAGGTTGCCCCAGGAGGAGACGTAGGAGAACTGCCACCACCAGAGCGCCTCGTCGACGTCGCCCGAGCGGTAGTGGCGCAGGCCGTTCTCGAGGTCGGAGGCGATGCTGGTCAGGTCGTCGGACACGCTGCTGTCGACGAGCTCGGGGGCGTAGGGGTCGAAGACGAAGCTGTAGGTGTCCACGCCTCCGAGCAGCTTGGCCAGCCGGAGCCGCATGTCGTCCAGGTCGGACTCGGGGCCGACGTCGGGCTGGTACTCCGAGCGCGGCTCGAAGTCGACCTGCGCACCCAGGCGCGCGCCCGCCAGCAGCACCTGGCTGATCTCGAGCAACAGCAGCGAGATGGCCGCACCGGCCTCCTCCTCGCGGGACACCGCACGGAGCGCGATCAGAAAGCTCTCCACGGAGTCCGCGATGGACGCCGCGAAGTCCTCGGCGCTGCTGTCGAGGGTCTCGAGGACCTCGATCGCCTCGAGGAGCTCGTCCTCGGTCACTCTGCTGCCCTTCACTCTGCTGCTCTTCTTCCTGCGAACGCCCGGCCGAGGGTCACCTCGTCGGCGTACTCCAGATCGCCGCCCACCGGGAGGCCACTGGCCAGACGGGTGATCCGCAGCCCGAACTCCCTGAGCATACGGGTGAGGTAGGTGGCGGTCGCCTCCCCCTCCAGGTTGGGGTCGGTGGCCAAGATGACCTCGGTGATCGCGCCGTCGGCGAGCCGGACCATCAGCTCGCGGATGCGGAGCTGGTCGGGCCCGACGCCGTCGATCGGCGAGATCGCGCCCCCCAGCACGTGGTAGCGGCCCTTGAACTCACGGGTGCGCTCGATCGCGACGACGTCCTTGTACTCCTCCACGACGCACAGCACCGACTGGTCGCGTCGTGGGTCCCGGCAGATCCGGCACTGGTCGTCCTCGGAGACGTTGAAGCAGATCGAGCAGAACTTCACGCGCGCCTTGACCTCGATCAGGACCTCGGCGAGGCGGCGTACGTCCATCTGGTCGGCCTGGAGCAGGTGGAAGGCGATCCGCTGGGCGCTCTTCGGACCCACGCCCGGCAGCCGGCCGAGCTCGTCGATGAGGTCCTGGATGATGCCTTCGTACATCGAGCGAGCCCTAGCCGCCCATGCCGGGCAGACCCCCACCGAGCCCACCGGCGAGCGGGCCGAGGGTGCTGGTGGCGAGCTGGTCGGCGCGGGCCTTGGCGTCGCGGTACGCCGCCACGATGAGGTCTCCGAGATCGGCGAGGTCGTCGGCGCTGCTGCCGTCGAAGCCGCCCTCCTTGATGGAGACGCTCGTCAGCTCGCCGATGCCGTTGAGCGTGACCGAGACCGCGCCGCCGCCGACCGTGCCCTCGACCGTGGTCTCGGCGAGCTGGGCCTGGGCGTCCTCGAGGCGCTCCTGCATCTGCTGCGCCTGCTGGAGCAGGGCGTTCATGTCGAAGCCGCCGCCGCCGAGGGCGTCGAAGGGGTTGGGGCCATCCTGGGGTCCAGCGTCCTCTGTCACGGCTGCCTTCCTGGTTAGTGGTGCTTGATCTCCTCGATCACCTCGGCGCCGAGCTGCTGCTGGAGCAGCTCGGCCCCGGCGAGACCGGAGGTGTCGACGTCATCGTCGTCGGGATGCGCGTCGGCGTCGGCCGCGGCGCGCGGGTCGCCGGTCGGTTCGCCACCGGGAGCGCGGGTCTGCTGGATCGCGTCTCGGGCCCGCGCGACCGTGGTCGGGTCGGTGCTGGGGCGGATCGGCTCGGCCGGCGCCTCGTCGGTCGTGGGGGGCTCGACGGCGACCGTGGGCTCCGGGGTGGGTGCGGGGGTGAGCGGCGACTGGGTGGCCGCGGGCTGGGCGCCCGGGTCGACGATGCTCTCGACCTTCCAGTCGGTGCCGACCACGTCGATGGCCGCCTGCCGGACGATCTCGGCGCTGCCGCCGCCGTCGAACGACTCGCGCGCGCCGGCGTTGCTGAAGCCGAGGGTGAGCGTGGTGCCGTCGACGGCGACCACCTGGGCGTGCTGGGTGAGGTGGATCCAGGTCAGCCGGCGCCGGCTCTTGACCGCCTCGACGATGTCGGGCCACAGGCGACGGACGTCGACCAGGCCGAGCGCTCCCGCGGAGACGGGGGTCGGCTCGGGGGTCGGCTCGGGGGTCGGCTCGGGAGCGGGCTCGAGGGCGGGCTCGAGGGCGGGCTCGGGCTCAGCGGCCGGCTCGGCCGCGCGCGCGGGTTCGGGCTCGGCGACCGGTTCGGGTTGCGCGGCCGGGCGCGGCACCTGGGCGGGTGCGGGTGCGGCCGGCGCGGCCGGCGTACTCATGGGTGCTCCGCCGATCGCGATGCGGCGCTCGAGGCGGTCGAGGCGGGCCATCACGCCATCGGTGCCGTGGTCGGCGCCGGGCAGCAGCACGCGCGCGCAGATCAGCTCGAGAAGCAGGCGGGGAGCGGTCGCGCCGCGCATCTCGGTGAGGCCGGTGGCGACCAGGTCGGCCGCGCGGCTGAGCTCGGCCGCGCCGAACCGGGCCGCCTGCGCGACCAGCCGCTCGCCGACGTCCTCGGCGACATCGATCAGGCCGGTGGCCGCGGCGTCCGGAACGGCGGTGATGATGACCAGGTCGCGCAGCCGGCGGAGGAGGTCCTCGGCGAACCGGCGCGGGTCCTGCCCGGTCTCGATGACGCGGTCCATGACGGCGAACACCGACGCGCCGTCGCCGGCCGCGAAGGCCTCGATGACGTCGTCGAGCAGGGTGTCGGGGGTGTAGCCGAGCAGGCCGGACGCCAGCTGGTAGGTCACGCCGTCCGGACCGGCGCCGCCGATGAGCTGGTCGAGCACGGAGAGGGAGTCACGGGCGGAGCCGGCGCCCGCGCGCACGACGAGCGGCAGGGCGGCCGGCTCGATCGCGACGCCCTCCTTCTCGCAGAGCTCGGAGAGGTACGCCGAGAGCAGCCGGGGCGGGATCAGCCGGAAGGGGTAGTGGTGGGTGCGCGACCGGATCGTCGGCAGCACCTTCTCGGGCTCGGTGGTGGCGAAGATGAACCGCAGGTGCGGCGGCGGCTCCTCGACCAGCTTGAGCAGGGCGTTGAAGCCCTGCGTGGTCACCATGTGCGCCTCGTCGACGATGTAGACCTTGTACTGGCTGCGCACCGGCGCGAAGAACGCCTTCTCCCTCAGGTCGCGGGCGTCGTCCACGCCGCCATGGCTCGCCGCGTCGATCTCGATCACGTCGATGCTGCCCGGCCCGCCTCGCGCCAGGTCCTGGCAGGAGTCGCACTGCCCGCACGGGTCCGCGATCGGCGCCTGCTCGCAGTTGAGGGCCCGGGCCAGGATCCGCGCGCTCGTCGTCTTGCCGCAGCCGCGTGGCCCGGAGAACAGGTAGGCGTGGTTGACCCGGTTGTTCGCCAGCGCGACCCGCAGGGGCTCGGTCACGTGGTCCTGCCCGATGACCTCCTTGAAGGTCTCCGGCCGGTACCGCCGGTACAACGCGAGGGGCGACTCCACCCCTGAACCCTAACCAGCCACACCGACAACCGTGAGGCGGCCGAGCTTCCGCAGGCGTTCCTGCCGCTTCCAGGCGTCCTTGCAACCCCCAGGAACGTCCGTGACACCCGGTCGAGCCGGGTATCCCGACCCAGCCGGGCCCCGGGCAGCAAAAGGCCCCCCACGTACCCGGCAGAGCGCGCCTACCCTTGCTGCCTTCCGGCCCTGGGGGAGTTCGGTGTGATGCCGCCACATGGGGGGTTGGCCAGAGTCTAGGTGAGGCCTTCGCGGCCCACCAATCGACCGGCCGGCAGTCGATTTCACCGAGCGACGAGGGCCCCGGTAGCCTCCTCCGCGGAGGATTCGCCTAGTGGCCTATGGCGCTCGCTTGGAAAGCGGGTTGGGTTAACAGCCCTCAGGGGTTCGAATCCCCTATCCTCCGCCAATCCACTTTGCCGAGCGGAGCTCGGCTGTCGGGTGCGCCGCCTACGACTCCCGGCGCCGAGCCAGCACCGGCCGCAGCATCAACGCCAGCAGCAGCGCGGCGCCGCCGAGGATCGCCACCCAGAGGGCGGTGTGCCGCAGCGAGGCGAGCGTGTCGACCTCGGGCTCGGGGGCGCGGGCGCGGGGGTTCTCGTCGCGCGCCGAGCGGGTGTCGGAGACCTTGCCGTCGGCACCGGCGGTCACCGGCCGGGTGAGCGCCTCCATGGGCTGGACCACGCCGACGCCGGTGAGCTTGGTCGGGTCGTCGGTGGTGCCCGAGGCGGTGTTGAGCAGCCGCGCGGTGATCTGGTCGGCGTCGTCGTCGGGGTACCGCGACCACAGCAGCGCCAGCACCCCGCTCACCTCCGCCGCGGCCCAACCGGAGTTGATGTCCTGGAGCGTGCAGGCACTGCCGTTGACGGCGAGCACGACCGACCCGTACGTCGGCGCGGCGAGGTCGGTGGCCGAGCTGGAGGCGACGTTCTGCAGCACGTCCGTACCCGCCGGGGCACCGCCGGACGTCGCGTTCACGCCGATCACCCCGTCGTACCCGGCCGGGAACACGTCACGAGCCACGTCCTCCCCCGGCACCGCGGACGGGTGCGCCTCCATCGGGCCGGAGGTACCTCGGTTGCCGGTCTCGGCGACGACCACCACACCGGCGGCCCGCGCGGCGGCGACCGCGGCCTCGAGCTCGTCGGACGGCGCGACGGAGAGGGAGACGTTGGCGATCCGGATCCCGGAGGACGCCGCGTGGTCGGCCACCCACTGCAGGCCGGTGGCGAGCGCGGTGGAGGTCGGTGGCTCGCCGTCCGGCGAGTCCTCCTCGGTCGTGTCGTAGACCCGCACGTCCAGCACCCCGGCCGCAGGGGCCACGCCGACCAGTCCGCCGTCGGCGCGCGGTGCTCCGGCGATCAGCGACGCCACGGCCGTCCCGTGCGGGTCCTGGATCTTGCCGCCCCGCGAGACGACCATGCCGTCCGTGACGTCGACGCCCCCACCCTCGCGGGACACGCCGGAGTCGAGCACCGCGACGTTCACGCCGGCCCCCGCTCCGGCCGGGCCACCCAGCAGGTCCTGCGCGTCGTCGATGCCGAGGAGCTCCAGCGACAGGCTCGGGTCGGTCGTGCTGACCACGTCGTCACCGACGCTCTGGCACAGCACGCTGTCGACGGCGGACGCGGGGACGGGCGCCAGCATGACCAGGCCGGCCGTGGCGAGGCCGGCCGCCACCGCGAGGCGGCTCACTCGCACGCCTTGCCGTTCGGCCGGACGGGCGGGCACAGCGCGTCCGCGACGGAGAGGTTCACCCCCGGGTCGAGGAGCTTGACCCAGGAGTCCGGCACGACCGGGGCGTCGAAGTCGCCGAAGCCGAGGTTCTCGGCGGCGTCGTCCCCGACGAGCGGATAGCTGACGCCGTTGGCGTCGACCAGGAACGGCGACCCGTCGCCGGTGCTGGTCCACGCACCCGACAGCACATAGGCCCCGCCGCCCGCGCTCACCGACACCGCCCGCTGCCGGGCGGGCACGTCACGCGACGAGGCGTCCGGGGTCGGCTGCACGCCGAGCGCCACGAACGGGACCTGGCCGGCGGCCGCGTCGAGCTCGGCGCAGTAGTCGCCGCGGACCTGCGAGAGCGTCGTCTCGGGCCAGTGCGTGGCCCGGTTCGGGGACTGGCGGGCGACGCCGATCCGGTCCGCGTGCAGCTCGCGCACCGACCTGCCGTCGATGTCGGAGTTGCGCAGCACCGCCAGCGAGAACGCGTCCAGCGGCACCGGTCCGTCGGGCGCCAGCACCACGCTCTCCCCCGGCGTGGTGACGATGTCACCCACGCGCGCCTTGGCCGGGATGCCGGTCGAGCCGCCGGCGTACGACGCGGGCCCCCCGGCCCCGTCGATGCCGAACGTCGGCCACCCCAGTGCCCCGCCGACCGGCCACAGCCGCAGCCAGTCCGAGGACACCGGCATCGCGTCGGCACCGACGCCCAGCCCGAGGTCGCGCAGCATGTTGTCCTGCGCCCCGCGGTCGCGTGGGAGGGCGAACGTGTAGGCGCTGGGCGGCTCGCCGCCGGCGGAGGCGGCCTGCGCGACGACGTACCGGACCCCCTGGCTCTCGACGAGGAAGCCCGCCCGAGGCGCAGCCACCACACCGGCGTCGTCGGCCAGCCGGAGCCGGAGCCCGGTGCCCACCGAGGTGCACGCCGTCCAGCCGGTCTCGACGAGCTCATCGGTGTCGGGCACCTGGGCCGGCGCGTCGAGGATGCCGATCGGCTCGCCGACGCGCTCGGCGTTGATGGCCTTCTCCGAGACGTACGTCGGGTCCGCGTCCGCGCCCAGGATGAGGCGGGCCGAGGTGATGTTGACGACCGGCCGGATCACCAGGCCACCGCCCTCGGGGGTGCTGACGAGGTAGGGCTGGCCGCGGTCCTTGGAGATCACCAGCCCCGGCTGCTTCCAGTCGGCCTCGTCGCGGCCGAAGATCAGACCCGTCACCGCACCGCCGGCCACCACGAGCAGGGCCAGCGCCAGCCCGCCGATCAGAGCCCGGCCGGGCCGCGCGGGCTCGACCTCCCGGCCTCCTGGCGCACCGGAGACGAAGGCGGTGACCAGGCGTCGCCGGCTGAACTGGTGCGCCTCGACGAGGTCGCGCTTGGTGGCCACGGCTTCCGGCCCTAGCCGATCGCGTCCAGCAGGCCGCTGGCGACGACCAGCAGCGGGAGCAGCGACAAGAGGGCGATGGTCTCGGCCACGTCGCCGAGGCGGCCGCGGCGCACCGACGGGCTGGCCGGCAGCAGGGTGGCCGCCAGCAGCACGGCTCCGGTCGCGGCCAGGGCGACGGCGGCCACCGGCCGCCAGTCGGGGTGCAGCCACAGCATCGAGGCACCCACCGACAGCAGACCGAGCACGCCCGCGACCAGGCCGACGAGGACCTCGGCGCCGGTGCGGTACTGACGGGTCCGCAGCATCACGACCAGGCAGCACATGACCGCGAGCACCGTGCCGGCGACACCCCGCGACACGGCCAGTGGCGCCACCAGCACGAGGAGCAGGCCGACCGTCGCGGAGACGCCGACCAGGATCTCGTGGGCCGTTCGCGCGTCGGCGCCGACCTGCTCGGGGTCGATGTCGTCGGGGTCGGCGGTGATGTCGGCGACGGTGAACAGCTGGTCGACGTTGGTGCCCGTGGCGCCCAGCGCGAGCCACGGGAAGACGCTGCCGACCAGCACGACGAAGACCAGCGTGCAGACGAGGGCCACCGCCGGGTCCCAGTCGAGCTGCTCGGTCGCCAGCCCCACGGCCACGAACACCGCGCCCACCACGATCGGCGGGATGACCAGCGTGCGCCCCTCGCCCAGACCGACCAGCGCCACCACGCCGGCCACGAGGGCGGCGCCGCCGGCGGCCGCCACGGGATAGCCGAAGAAGCCGTCGTGCACGTCGTCGGGCAGGGCCCACATCAGGCCGGCGACGGCGGCGTACGCCGTGCCCATCCACGCCACTGTCACGGCGGCGTCCGCCTCGTCCTGGCCCCGCGACAGCACGATCGCGCCGACGACGAGGGCCAGCGCGACGAGGCCCGCGGCCGCCACGGCCACGGTCGACTCGTGCTGGATGAGGAGCGCCAGCGCGCCCAGCGCCATCAGCAGCCCGGAGGCCGAGAGGGCAGTACGCCGCCCCGTCTCGGGCGACCACGGCTTGAGGTCGCGCTCCACGACGTCGGCCATCGCCTCGACGACGTCGTCGTAGACGCGCGGAGACGGGTCGGCGACGCCCGCGGTCACGGTGATGACGCCGCCGTCCTCGATGCCCTGGATCGTCAGGCCGGCGTCGGGCGTGAGCTCACGTCCGTCGACGGTGACCAGGCGGTACCCGCCGTACACCGTCGTCGCGTCGAGCAGGCCGACACTGCGGGCCAGCTCCGGCACCAGCTCGGCGACGGGGACGGCCCCCGGCAGCACCAGATCGACGCGACGGGTCCCCGAGGCGACGGTCACCCGGACGAGCCCGGAAGCGCCGACGCCGCCTGGCGAGCTCAAGGGGGCCTGGGTCATCGGCGTCAGTCAATCACTCCCGAGCTCGCGCCCTCGTCGTCGATCCAGTCGCGGTCCTCGTCGAACAGCTCGACGGTCGGGGGCTGCCTCTTCTTCTTGTCCTTGTTCTTTCCGCTGCCCGAGCCCGAGCCGCCGGCACCGCCGGCACCCCGCCGGCCCGCGGACCCCCGGGAGCCACCGCGACCCGTGCCGCCCGAGGCTGCGCCGCCGGCCATGCTGCCGCCGCGGCCGCCGGCCGTGCCGAGCGTGCCGCGGGCCGAGCCGGCCGTCCGGCCGCTGGCGCCGAGGACACCGCCGCTGCGCAGGCCGCCGCTCGCCCCGGCCACGCCGGCCGCGCGGAGACCGGCACCGAGGCCGCCCAGGATCCCCGCGCCGGCGACGCCACCCACGGCGTAGCCGCTGAGCGAGCCCGGCGCCACTGCCGGCGTCGGAGCCGCGCCACCGGAGGGCACGGGGCCGGTCGGGCCGTACGGCGTGCCGCCGGGGTACGGGTCGAGCCCGCCGCCCACCGGCACGGTGCCGGGGTGGTGCGGAGTCGCGGGCACGTGGACCACGGGCGTGAGCGGGTCCGGCGTCGTGTGGTGCGGAGGGACGGGCGTGGGGTGCGGGGTCGGGGTCGGCGTCGGGGTCGGCGGCACCGGCGTGGGAGTCGGGGGATGCGGAGGGACCGGCGTGGGGGTCGGCGTGAAGGTCGGGGGCGAGAACGGCGTGGTGGGCGGCGTCGTCGGCGTCGGGCTCACCGGCGTGACCGGGCTCGTGCCTCCGCCACCGCCGGGACTCCCGCCGGAGCCGCCGCCCGGCTGCTGGTCGTCGGGGATCTTCTCCATGACCGCAATGGCGTCCTTCCACGCGGTCTCGACCTTGTCGGCGTGCTGCTGGCTGGTGGTCTCGCGCTCGGTCGACCAGCTGTTGTAGAGGTTCATCTGGCCCGAGTAGACCTTGAGGTTGTGGATCTCGTCGGCCTCGTCGTCGCCGGGCTTGGTCGGCGGGAACTCCGGCTTGTCGCGCGTGTCACCGTCCATCTGGACCACGACCTTCTGGGCCGCCCGGGTCACCGTCACCGCGTGCTTGAGCGCGTCGTGCACCTGCTGGATGTCGTCGGCGCGCTCCTTGACCTTCTCGCCGACGGCCTTGAACGCGTCGAGCGCGCCCTTGACCGTGTCCGCCCCGAAGTTCTCGCTGACGGGGGTGGAGACCTCGATGAGGGCGGCGCCCACCTCGTGCAGGCGGGTCTGGGCGTTCAGCCACTGGTCGAGCTCGTCGTCGATCGCCTCGTCGAGGCGGTTGCCCGCGATGAGCGAGCGCAGCCGGTGCTCCTGGTCACCCGCCATTGACCTCACCTCCGTGGTGCCGGCCCCCGGTGCGGGGGCTGTAGTCGTTCAGGTCGGAGCTCTCGGCCTGCAGCTTCAGCAGCTGGAGGAGCATCGTGTCCGCGGAGTTGTCGTCGGTCGTGGTGATCGACTGCGCTGCGGAGTCGATGCCGTGGGCGAACTGGCCGAGGTCCTTGGCCACCCCGTCGAGGGAGCGGGCCATGATGCCGTAGACCCGGCGGTGCTGGCCGCTCATCGTCTGACCGAGCGGCGAGGAGCCGAACCGCCCCTCGGCGGTCTCGTCCTCCTGCAAGCCGTGCTCGTTCAGGTAGTCCTGGGCGGCCGCGAGCTTCTTGACGGCCTTGTCGATCTCCTCCTGGGAGAGCTCGATGCCGTCGCGCTTGGCAGCCTGGGCGATCAGGTTCAGCATCACGCTGAAGTTGAGGTCCGGCAAACCCATCGGAGTGCTCCTTCGAGCCTGAGGGACCGGCAGGCGCCTGCCGGTCCCGACGTACGTCGGGATCAGGTGGTGGGGATCCCGTCGAACATCGCGGCGTTCTTGCTGTCGGTGGTGCCGAAGTCGATGTTCGCCTGGTCGAGCGTGGTGGCGGTGTTCGACAGGTGGGTGATCATCTCGGCCATCGACTGGTCCCACTTGGTCTTCGCCGGCACGTAGGACTCCTTGGCCCGGCCGCCCCAGCGCATCACGTCGTTGCTGATGTCGCGGTCGAGGTTGTCGAGGACACCCTTGACCTCCTTGGCGCGGGCGATCATCTCCTGGACCGCCTGGTCGATCATCTTGTGGTTGACGGAGATCAGACTCATGGTGAAGCTCGCTTTCTAGATCGGGTGGACCGGGGATGCGGTCGGGACTACTGGTTCAGGTTCTTGTTGAGCGCGAACATGTTCGCGGCCTGGGTCGAGTCCTGCTCGACCGACGTCTTCTGCGTGGTCGTCAGCGAGTCCTCGAACTGCTGGAGCAGCCCGGTGATCTTCTTCTGGCGGTCCTGCCACTCGATCATCAGCTTGTGGAACGCCGTGCCGGCCTCGCCCTGGAGGCTGGTCGCCATGTGCGCCAGGTTGGCCTCGAGGTCGTTGGCCTTCTTGGTGAAATCGCTCTGCGCGAAGTTGATGCGCTCACCGACGCGGATGATGCCGTCGCGATCGATGTCCATGACCCTGGGGTCTTCGCCTGCCATGGGCTCCTCCTTCTGGTTCCCGAGCGACCCGTGGCGGCCCGAGGTGTGCGGTTGTTCTCCGGGGTTCGATTTCCCTTGCGGGACAACCGCGTATCTACCCGTGCCCGTTTCGGCTAAACCTGGGTTCGGGTTTTCCCACAGCCCGAATTCCGGCTCACGCCGCTCAACATCAGGAAGTCGATTCCCACAGGATGCGGAAGAAGCCGGCGGACACCACGAGGGCCGCGAAGGCGAACGAGCCGACGATCCCCTCGGCCACCTCGGCCCGACGCGACCACCAGGCCGAGCGCCAGCCGCGGCCGGTGGCCACGGCCACCATCACCATCACCAGGGCGAGGGCGACCGCGACGGCCGCGACCGCCAGCCACTGGCCGTCGCTGAGCACGGGCACGAGCGCCCACGCGAGCGCCACCCAGCAGACCAGGCCCGCGAGACGCAGCAGCTGGCGCGCCGCCACGTGCCGGTAGCTGCGGGCGCCGAGCAGCAGGCCCGCGCCGCACAGGAACACGAGCACGCGGGCGCCGACCCGGTCGATCGGCAGGTCGGTGGACTCCAGCAGCAGCGGTGACGAGACCGCCGAGACCACGAGGATCGCCGCGGCGGACGCGGTGATGATGGCGGCGCCGCGCGCGGCCACCGCCACCACCGCGGACTCGGGTACGACGACCCGGCCGCGCCGGCTGCGCGGCCGCTCGCGCGCCGACCAGGCCGTGATGGCCAGGCGGTCCAGGTCGATGAGGTAGCTGTCGGGCACGTCGACCGCCAACGCCGGCACGGCTCTCGCCGCCAGCATCGCGAGGAGGAGCAGCGCCGACCAGGTGACCCGGGGCGGCAGGTCGGTCAACGTCGCCAGGGCGGTGAGCAGGAACAGCCCTCCACCGGTGACGATCCAGACGCGGGCCGCGGCGTCGGTGCCGGCATCCAGGGCCCGGGTCACGGCCGCGACGACACCGGCCGCCAGACCCGTGATCCCGATGACGATCGGCAGCTTCTCCTGCTCGGTCTCGGCGAGGAGCGCGAAGGCGGCGGCGGCCGCGAAGGCCGGTGCCGCGAGGGCGCGCACGTGCCGGTAGGAACCGACCGGAAGCACGCCGACAAGGGCACCGGCGAGCAGGACGCCGACGGCGAGGTCGTGCAGCCGGTCCGAGCTCGAACGCGCCGCGAACCATCCGCCCAGCACCGCCACGGCCGCCGCCAGCGACAGCACGAGCACCGACACCGGACCGGCTCCGCCGGGCTCCTTGCCGGCCCGCGCCACGGGCCTGGCGGAGGGCGGACGATGCACGGTCGGGCTGGCGACGAGCAGGTCACCGGTGTCCACGCCGTGGTCGGCCAGCACCGCGTCGGGCGCCAGCAGCTCGCCGAGCTCGGTGTAGATCAGCGGGATCGCGGGCAGCCCCGACTGGGCGGCGTACTCGCGGGCGACGTCGGTCGCGACGGCCTCGGTCGGCACGACGAGGTCGAGAGACCCCAACGGGCCGTGCACCGTCAGGGCCAGGCTCTGGGCTCCCGGACGCCTCGCCATGCGGGCAGGGTAGTCGCTGCCTATCATCGAGCGACCGCCGACGAAGGTTGGCGGCACCGCGGAACGGGCATGACCACCTGGACCGACACCTCTCGTGGGCAGGAGCACAGGCGACAGTGAGCACGACGCTGCGGGGCGGTCGGCTGGACCAGCCGGAGATGCCCACGGGCGAGATCGTCCTCCAGGCACCGCCCCAGCTCGAGCAGCACGAGGGCGCGGGCGGCGTGATGATGAACGCCATCCCGATGCTCGGCAGCCTCGGCTCGATCGTGCTGGTCGCCAGCATCGGCGGGGCCGCCGGCGGCGGCCGCAGCTACCTGGCGGGCGGCATGTTCCTCTTCGCCACGGTCGGTTTCATCATCGTGCAGATCGACCGGCAGCGGAAACAGCGCACGCAGCAGGTGACGGGCTCGCGGACGGAGTACCTGAGGTACCTCGCCAACGTCCGCAAGGTGGCTCGCGAGGCGGCCGACCAGCAGCGCCGGGCCCTCACCTGGACCCACCCCTCCCCCAGCGCCTTGCCCTCGCTCGCCGAGGAGCGGAGCCGGGTGTGGGAGCACCACTCCTCCGACGCCCACTTCCTGCACGTCCGTTACGGCCTGTGCTCGCAGCCGCTCGCGCTCGAGCTCGTCGCCCCCGAGACGGCCGTCGTCGACCAGGTGGACCCGGCCGCGGCCTCGGCCCTGCACCGGCTGCTGGTCGTGCACCGGCTGCTGCCCAACCTGCCCGCCTCGATCGACCTGCGCGCCTTCGACCGGATCGAGGTGTGCGGCCCCGAGGAGGAGGCCCGCTCCCTCGCGCGGGCGATGATCTGCAGCGCGGCGGCCTTCCAGTCACCCGACAACCTCGAGATCGCCGTGCTCACCTCCGAGCAGAACCTGGCCCACTGGGACTGGATGAAGTGGCTCCCCCACTCCTTGTCCACCCAGCAGAGCGACGCGGTCGGTCCGATGCGGATGGTCTCGACCTCCCTCAACGACCTGGCCGCACTCCTCCCGCCGGACCTCAGCGAGCGGCCGCGGTTCGGAGCCGACGAGAGGCCGGCCACCCCGCACCTGTTGTTCGTCGTCGACGGCGGGTTCCTGCCGCCCGGCAACCACGTCGTACCTCCTGACGGCCTGCACGGCGTCACGGTGCTGGACCTGCCGGCGCGCTGGGACGAGATCGAGGACGCGTCCTGCCTGCGGCTGCTCTTCGAGTCCGACGTCCCGGGCGAGGAGGGTCGCCACCCCATCAGCGCCCTCCGGCTGCGCGAGGCGCCGGTGAAGGCGCTGGCCGACCAGTGCGACCAGGCGACCGCCGAGGCGTTCGCGCGCCGCCTCACCCCGCTCCACACGGTGACCACCGGCGGTGGGGCGGAGAGCACGGGCGGCGAGATCGCCGGACCGCTGGACTTCATGGACCTGCTGGGGCTCGGCGACGTGTACGCCTTCGACCCGGGGCTCGCCTGGCGGCAGCGGCCGGCCCGCGACCGGCTGCGTGTGCCGATCGGCGTCGGCGACGGCGGCACCGTCATCAACCTCGACATCAAGGAGTCCGCCCAGCAGGGCATGGGTCCGCACGGCCTGGTGATCGGCGCGACGGGCTCGGGCAAGTCGGAGTTCCTGCGGACGCTGGTGCTCGGCCTGGCCCTCACCCATTCGCCCGAGCAGCTCAACATGGTGCTCGTCGACTTCAAGGGCGGCGCGACCTTCGCGGGCATGTCCGAGATGCCGCACGTCTCGGCGGTGATCACGAACCTCGCCCAGGAGCTGACGCTCGTCGACCGCATGCAGGACGCCCTGTCCGGCGAGATGGTGCGCCGCCAGGAGCTGCTGCGCGAGGCGGGCAACTACGCCTCGATCCGCGACTACGAGAAGGCCCGGGCCGCCGGCGAGCCGCTGTCGCCGATGCCGTCGCTGTTCATCGTGGTCGACGAGTTCTCCGAGATGCTGTCGGCCAAGCCGGAGTTCATCGACCTCTTCGTCGCCATCGGCCGGCTGGGCCGCTCGCTCGGGCTGCACCTGCTGCTCGCCTCGCAGCGCCTCGAGGAGGGCCGGCTGCGCGGCCTGGAGTCCCACCTCTCCTACCGCGTCGGCCTCCGCACGTTCAGCGCCGCGGAGTCGCGGGGCGTGCTCGGCGTGCCGGACGCCTACGAGCTGCCACCCGTGCCCGGCCTGGGTTTCCTGAAGCCGGACCAGTCGACGCTGCTGCGGTTCAAGGCGGCGTACGTCTCCGGCCCGCCGACCCCGCGCGCCCGCGTGCGTCGCGAGGAGGGCGGCACGCTGCACGGCATCCTGCCGTTCACGATCTCCGAGGTGCTCACCCTCGAGCCACCGCGGCGCGACGACGAGCCGGAGCCCGTCGTCGAGGCGCCGCAGGGCGAGCAGGACTCGGTCCTCGACATCGCCGTGGACCGGATGGAGGGACACGGCCCGGCCGCCCACCAGGTGTGGCTGCCGCCGCTGGACGTGCCCGACACCCTCGACGAGCTGATGCCCGACCTGGTCGAGGACCCGGCCCTGGGGCTGGTCTCGCCGGAGTGGCGCAAGCTCGGTGGACTGGTGGTGCCGATCGGCACCGTCGACCGGCCGCGCGAGCAGCGCCGCGACACCCTGACCGTCAACCTGGCCGGCGCCGCCGGTCACGCCGTCGTCGTCGGCGGCCCGCGCAGCGGCAAGAGCACGCTCCTGCGCACTCTCGTGACGTCGATGGCGCTGACGACCACGCCGCTGGAGTCGCAGTTCTACGTCATGGACTTCGGTGGCGGCGCGTTCGCACCGATGGCCGAGCTGCCGCACGTCGCGGGCGTGGGCAGCCGCTCCGAGCCCGACGTCGTGCGCCGCATCGTCGCCGAGGTGACCAGCATCGTGGACCGGCGTGAGGCGTACTTCCGGGCGCAGGGCATCGACTCCATCGAGACCTACCGGTCGCGGCGAGCCCGTCACACTGACCAGGGTCGCGCGGACGACGGGTACGGCGACGTGTACCTCGTCGTGGACGGCTGGAGCACCCTGCGTGCCGACTTCGACGACATCGAGATGCACCTCCAGCAGCTGGCCGGACGCGGCCTGACGTTCGGCTTCCACCTGCTCGTCGCGAGCAGCCGGTGGGCCGACTTCCGGGCGGCGATGCGCGACACGTTCGGCACCCGCCTCGAGCTGCGCCTCGGCGACGCGCTGGACTCCGAGATCGACCGCCGCGTCGCGGCCCTGGTGCCGGCCGGCCGCCCCGGCCGCGGTCTGACGACCGGCAAGCTGCACTTCCTCGCGGCCCTGCCACGCATCGACGGTGATCCCGGCACCGACACGCTCGGCGACGGCGTCGAGGCCCTCGTCAAGCGGGCGACCGCGGCCTGGAAGGGACCGCAGGGACCGAAGCTGCGCCTGCTGCCCGACCGCGTGGACCTGTCCGCGCTCGTGGCCGCCGTGCCTCCGGAGGACAAGCGGCTGCTGCTCGGCATCAACGAGAAGGAGCTGGCCCCCGTCGGGCTCGACCCGGACACCCAGCCGCACCTCCTCATCTACGGCGACGGCCAGTCCGGCAAGAGTGCGACCCTGCGTGCCTACCTCCGCGAGGTGGTGCGCACCCACTCGCCGCAGGAGGCGCAGGTGGTCGTCGTCGACTACCGGCGCTCCCTGCTGGGCGAGCTGCCCGAGGACTACCAGCTCAACTACCTGACCTCCGCGACCCAGGCGACGCCGACGATCAAGGACCTCGCGGCCTACCTCGAGAGCCGGATCCCCGGCCCCGACGTCACCCCCGACCAGCTGCGCACGCGGTCGTGGTGGAAGGGCGCCGAGGTGTACGTCGTCATCGACGACTACGACCTGGTCTCGACCCAGCAGTCCTCGCCGATCGCACCCCTCCAGCCGCTGATGGCCCAGTCGCGCGACGTCGGTCTGCACGTGGTCGTCGCGCGCCGCTCGGGTGGCGCCGGCCGGGCGTCGTACGAAGCCGTGCTGCAGTCGATGCGCGAGCTGGCGATGCCCGGCCTGATGCTGTCCGGCTCGCCCGACGAGGGCGTGCTGATCGCCAACATCAAGCCGCAGGCGCTCCAACCGGGTCGCGGTCGTCTCTGGACGCGCGAGCGCGGTGTCGAGGTCGTGCAGGTGGGGTGGACCGACCCGGCCCTCTGAGCGTCACCTTGCCTAGGGTCCCGTGGCCGTCTGGTCCACTATCGCGCCGCGCCACTCCGGCACTAGGTTGCCCGGATCGGTGCGGCGTGCGGGCCGCACCAAGGGAGGGAACCCTGATGGCTCGTCGTACTCGTCCCCTGCTCTCGATCATCGCGGCCGGTGCCGCCCTGGCGGTCGCCGCCGTCGGCACAGCGACGGGAGGTGCGACCGCGGCACCGAAGGGGAAACCCGGACCGCCGCCCAAGCCGACGAGGGTCGTCATCATCGTCGTCGACTCCTTGAGCAAGGAGATCGTCGAGAAGTACGGCATGACCAACGTCCAGAACCTGATGGCCGACTACGTCGACACGCCCAAGAGCTACCTGGGGCACACCGGCTCGGTCACCGTCGTCACCCACAACGTGATCACGTCCGGACAGCTGCCGAAGCACATGGGCTGGACGAGCGAGGGCTACCGCAACGTCGACAACGTGCTGAGCCCCGCTCCCGGTGACAGCGGCAGCCTCTACATCACCAGCGACGCCACGACGGACCTGACCAAGCTCCAGCAGCACGCCGGGTACCCGAAGCTGGACGCCTACCTCGACGCCGCGGCGCCGGGCTCGAAGCAGTTCACGATCAGCCCCAAGGGGTACGCCGCGTACGCGTTCGGCTCCTCGGCGTCGGACTCGATCATCACGTTCAGCAGCGGCACCTGCTCCATCCTGGGCCAGCCGGCCTCGTGGCGGCGGCCCGGAGGCGTCAACGTCCCGTCGTACCTCTTGAACCCGGCCGACTGCAGCAACCGCTTCTGGGTGCACACCGGCTACCCGGCGTACGCCTACGACACGACGGGCCTCCCCGCGGTCCTGTACCCCCTCGACAGCGACCGCTACGTCACCGGCCACGACGCAGCACACCAGGGCGGCGACGTGTGGGCGGCCGACGTGGCGATCAAGGTCATGCAGAACGAGCCGGCGTGGAACGGCATCTTCGTGACCCTGCCCGGCGTCGACAAGGCGGCCCACATGTGGGGCGGCGTCAACGACCCGGGTCCGGCCGCGGTGGGCGGCGACGCGATGACCCACCTGGCCGCGGCCACCGCAACCGCGGACGCCCAGGTCGGCAAGATCATGGCCGAGCTGTCATCGGAGGGGATCCTCGACGACACCCTGGTCGTGCTGACCGCCGACCACGGCTCGGTGGCGGGCACGCACTTCTACGGCGACTACCCGGCGGCGGGTGAGACCGCGAGGGACTACGGCTACAACAACTGGTACTACGGCAGCGCCGCGAACGACGCCGCCGACTACCTCGACCCGCAGGAGGCCCTCAAGCCCCTCATCGCGACCGGCAAGATCGGCCTCTCCTACACCGACTCGATGATGGCGGAGTGGCTCAACGACCAGTCGCCGGCCGCCGTGGCCCAGGTCGCCGCGGTGATGCAGGACCTCCCGGCCGTCACCGGGGTGTACCGGCGCGACGGCGACCACTACACACTCGTGTCGCCGATCCGGTGGGACCTGATGGCGACGAAGGCCGAGCGGCAGTGGTACGCCAAGCACGCCCAGGAGCTGGTCGACACCCAGGCCGCGACGTACGGTCCGGACCTGGTCGCCACCCTGCCCGACGACACGACGTACTCGGTCGCGGGCGACCACGGTGGCATCCAGCGGGCCGCGCAGGAGATCCCGATCGTCTTCGCAGGCGCCGGCCTGGGCAGCAAGGACGTCAAGGCACCGGTGCGGTCCGTCGACATCATGCCCACGATCCTCAAGGCGATGGGCATCGCGCCGACGTACCCGATGGACGGCGTGGGGTACCCGCTGCCGCGGGCGAAGTAGCTGGCCGTTCGTCGTCCGTGATGAGGGTCGCTTCTGCCCGACCGGCGGTGAGTGACGGTCGGTTCCATCGACGGAAACCGACCCTCACTCACCGCCAACAGCGGTCGTCGTCGAGGAATCGTCGTCTCACTCGGTCTGAGACGACGACTTCGTCACGGACGGCGAGTACCTCACCGCCGGCGAGCGGTCCCGAACATGCCCCGCGCGATCTCGCGGGCGGCGGTGCGCATGAAGTCCTTGAAGGCGCCGGACTTCACGACGTCGGAGACGATGCCGCCGTCGTCCTTGCTCGACGTACGCCGTGAGCTCGAGGTGGGCTTCGGAACCGACTTGGCGCGCTCCTTGGCCGCGGCCTCCTCGGCCTGGCGGCGAGCACCCTCCTCGACCTTGGCCGTGAGCATCTCGCGGGCGGACTCGCGGTCGACGGCGGTCGCGTACTTGGCGTACCTCGGCGACGCCTTGACGCTCGCCTCCATGGCGGCCGCGTCGGCCGGCCCCATCAGCGACTCGGGCGCGCGCAGCCGCGTCCAGGCGACGGGCGTCGGAGCTCCGCGCTCGTTCATCACCGTCACGATCGCCTCGCCGATGCCGAGCGAGGTGATGACCTCGCCGAGGTCGTCGTACGCCGAGTTCGGGTAGGTGTTGACGGTCGCCTTCAGGGCCTTGGCGTCGTTGGGGGTGTGCGCGCGCAGCTGGTGCTGGATGCGCGAGCCGAGCTGGGCCAGGACGACGTCGGGTACGTCGGTCGGCGACTGCGTGACGAAGAAGACGCCGACGCCCTTGGACCGGATCAGCCGGACGGTCTGGGCGATCTGGTCGAGGAACGCCTTGGAGCCGTCGTGGAACAGCAGGTGCGCCTCGTCGAAGAAGAACACCAGCTTCGGCTTGTCGACGTCGCCGACCTCGGGCAGGTCGTGGAACAGGTCGGCGAGCAGCCACATGAGGAAGGTCGAGAAGACCGCGGGGCGGTCCTGGAGGTTCGGCAGCTCGACGAGGGAGACGAGTCCGCGACCGTCCGGGGCGACCTGCAGGAACTCCGACGACTCGAACTCGGGCTCGCCGAAGAACGCGTCCGCGCCCTGGTCCTGGAACCCGATCAGCTCGCGCAGGATCACTCCCGCGGTGGCCGCGGACAGGCCGCCGAGCGACTTGAGGTCGACCTTGCCCTCGTCGCTGGTCAGCCACTGCACGACCGCGCGCAGGTCGGCCAGGTCGAGCAGTGGCAGCCCCTTCTGGTCGGCGTAGTGGAACACCAGGCCGAGGCTGGACTCCTGGGTCTCGTTGAGGCCGAGCACCTTCGAGAGCAGGATCGGACCGAACGCCGTCATCGTCACGCGCAGCGGGATGCCCGTCCCTTGGCCGCCGAGTGCGTAGAACTCCACCGGGTACGACGTGGCCGCCCACGTCTGCCCGACGGACGCGGCCCGCGAGGCGATCTTCTCCCCGCCCTCGCCCGGCACGCTCATGCCGGACAGGTCGCCCTTGATGTCGGCCGCGAACACGGGCACGCCGTTGGCGCTGAGCTGCTCGGCCATCAGCTGGAGCGTCTTGGTCTTGCCGGTGCCGGTGGCTCCGGCCACCAGGCCGTGCCGGTTCAGCATGCCCAGGGGGATGCGGATGTGGACGTCGGTCAGGTCGGTGGCGTCGCGCATCAGGCCGCCGAGCTCGAGGGCCGCGCCCTCGAAGGCGTACCCCGGCGCGACCGCGTCCACCAGCGGGTCAGGCTCTGCGGCCACCGGCTCGGCCACCGGCTCGGCGGGCTGCGCGTCAGGCGCGGCGGCAGCGGCGCCCGCAGCGGCGTCGGTGGGCTCAGCAGCAGGCTCGGGCGGCGTCGTGCTCATGGCCAGAGACTAGTCAGGCCTCGCCGTACGCCTCCCTGAACAGGTGAGGCGGTACCTCGGCCGTGTGCCTAAACTTCCGGCGTGATCTTCAAGCGCGTGGGGGACGGGAGGCCCTATCCCGAGCACGGGATGACCCAGCGCGCGTGGAACGACGTCCCACCGCGGCAGGTCCGCCTCGACGACCTGGTCACCACCAAGGACACCCTCCAGCTGGCGGCGCTGCTCGACGAGGACTCCACGTTCTACGGCGACCTGTTCGCGCACGTGGTGGAGTGGCGCGGCGAGTACTACCTGGAGGACGGCCTCCACCGGGCCCTGCGCGCGGCCCTCCAGCAGCGCAACGTCCTGCACGCCCGAGTCCACCTGCTCGCGGGATGAGCATCCACATCAAGACGCTGCTCACCCTGGCGGTCCTCGCCGGCCTGGTGGTCGTGGGCGGCGCCTGGGGCTGGTCCGCCCTCACCGACCCGCTGCCCGGCAAGGAGGACGTCGGCAAGTGCCAGCCGACCACGGTCAGCGCCGGCGACCGCGTCCGGGCCGGGCAGGTGACGGTGAGCGTCCTCAACGGCGGCACTCGCGCGGGTCTTGCCGACCGCACCCTCGGGCTGTTCACCGACCAGGGCTTCGGTCGCGGCGACCTCGGCAACGCCCCCAAGGACGCCGACGTGGAGACCGCCCAGATCTGGACCCTCGACCCGAGCAGTCCCGACGTACGCCTGGTGCAGACGCGCCTCGGTGCGGGCTCCGAGGTGGTCCGCCGGGACGCGAGCGGCTTCGGCGTCGGGGTCATCGTCGTCGTCGGCGACTCCTTCGAGGAGCTCGCCAAGGGCAAGCGGTCGGTGACCGTGCACGACGACACCGAGATCTGCTCGCCGCCCCGGACCTGAGCGCTCCTACCGATCGTCGGGCAGCCAGCGGGCGAGCCGGCCTCCCACGGAGACGTCGCGCAGGCGCCGTTCGGTGGCCTCGCGCAGCTTGCGGGGCGTCACGACGAGGAGGTCGTCGCCGCGCTTGATCACCGTGCGCCGCTCGGGGACGAGGGGCTCCCCCGCGCGGATCAGCATCGAGACCGAGGCGCCGACCGGCAGCCGCAGCTCGCCCACCTCGACCCCGTGCAGCCGGGACCGCGGGGTGACCGTCACCTGCAGCAGGTCGGCGGCGATGCGTTCGAGCGGCGCGGCCTCGAGGTCGATGTCGCGGGGCTCGTGGCGTTGCTCGACGCCGAGCCAGCGCGCGACGAGCGGGAGGGTGGGGCCGGTCAGGAGGGTGTAGATGACGACCAGCACGAAGACGACGTCGAAGAGCTTCTCCGAACCCTCGACGCCCTCGGCCAGCGGGATCGTCATCAGCACGATCGGCACCGCGCCACGCAGCCCGGCCCACGACAGGAAGCCCAGCTCCCGCCAGGGCATCGGCTGGACGACCGAGCTCGCGAACACGGAGACCGGACGGGCCACGAGCGTGAGGACCAGTCCCGCCACGACCGCCAGCCCGACCGCGTCCCAGGAGATGCGCTCGGGCGACAGGAGCAGGCCGAGCATCACGAACAGCCCGATCTGGGCCAGCCAGGCGACGCCCTCGGCGAAGGAGCGCGTGGCGCCCCGGTGCGGCAGCTCGGAGTTGCCGAGCACGAGCGCGGCGACGTAGACCGCCGCGAACGGCGAGGAGTGCACGTACGCCGCCACGCCGTAGGACAGGAACGCCAGGGTCATCACGGCGATCGGGTAGAGACCCGAGGCCGGCAGGGCCGCACGCCGCATCAGCCAGGCGCCGCCGAAGCCGAACACCAGACCCAGGCCCACGCCGGCCACGAGCTCGTAGAGGACCAGCCCACCGGTGACGAGCACGCCGTGCTCGGCGAAGGCACCGCTCGAGATCAGCGTGACCAGCACGACCGTCGGGGCGTCGTTCAGCCCGGACTCGGCCTCCAGCACCCCGGACAGCCGGCGCGACAGCGGGACCACCCGGAGCACGGAGAACACGGCGGCCGCGTCGGTCGGTGACGTGACCGCGCCCAGCAGGACCGACACCTCCCACGACAGCCCCAGCAGGAAGTGGGCACCGAGCGCGACCACCACGACGGACACCGCAACGCCGATCGTCGCCAGCGACAGGCCGACCCTCATCGACGGGCGCGCGTGCCGCCAGCTGGTCGTCAGGCCGCCCTCGGCCAGGATCACGGCCAGGGCCGCGAACCCGAGCGCCTGCGCGACCTCGGCGTTCTCGAAGCGGATGCCGGCGCCGGACTCCCCCAGGGCCACGCCCATCAACAGGTAGACCAGCAGGCTGGGCAGGCCGGCCCGCGAGGAGATGCGCACCGCGAGGATCGCCAGGATCGTGACGGCGGAGCCCACCAGCAGGAAGAGGTCGAGCTGGTGGACGTCGAACGACACGAGTCACCCCTCTCCGGGCGGCTGGGGCGAGAGTCTATCGACGGCGGACCGCCTCCACGCGCGATCCCGGAGCGGGTGAGACCGGCCAAGGCACGCTTGCGTCCACAGGGCACGCGGGCCGGGGTTTCGTGCTCGCCGCTCCACGGGGACGCTCCCTCCATGTACGGCGACACGACGGTCATCAGACGACGTGCGGCCGAGCTGCGCGAGCGCGCCGACGAGATCCGCGCCGAGGCCGACCGCCTCGTCGCCCGGACCGACGCGGCGGGCTGGCTGGGCCGGGCCGGTGACGCGCTCCGCGTCCGGGTGCGCGAGCGCGCGCTGGCGCTGCGGCGTTCGGCCGGGCGTCACGACGACGCCGCCGAGGCCCTCGACCGGCACGCCCACGAGGTGGAGCGGTTGCAGCGGCTGATCGAGGAGGTCGAGCACCGGGTGCGACGTCTGGTGGAGTCCGCCGACTCGTGGGCGACGAAGTGGCTGCACCACGCCGAGGCCCCCGTCTCCGGCAGCCTCGGGTGGCTGCACGTGGAGGTCCCCGGCCTGTGAGCACCGTCGTCGACCTCACCTCACAGGCGCTGGACGTCACCCGCCTGCCGCTGCGCCGTCGCGTGCCACCCGCCGCGGTCGTCGGGCTGGTCGGGGCCGACCCGCTCCTCGAGCCGCTGCGCGCGCCCGAGATCGTCTGCGACGTGGAGGTCACGGCCCCGCGACCGGACGGAGAGCCCGGTCGGGCACGGCTGCGGTGCCGGCACGGGCTGCGGGGAGACCGGGTCGCTTCGACGGCCTGGGCCGGCGGGGCGGTCGAGGTGGCGGCGTACGGCGCCGAGCACTGGCAGACCGAGCTCGCCCGAGCCGCCGACGTACCTCTCCCGGCCGGCGCCCGGCCCCCGCAGGAGGAGGTGGTCGAGGTGCCGCTCGAGACGCTGCTCGCCACCGGCGAGGCCCTCCGCACCGGACGGGTCGACCTGCTCGACGAGCTCGTGCGGCGCGCGGAGCCGGACGATCCCGCCCGCCTGCGCGAGCAGGTGGTGCGCCTGCACGCCGAGAGCACCGGCCGGCTGCTGGCCACCGTGGCCCGGCGCGACGGCGGGACCTCCCGGGTCGGCTGGGTGACCTGGCTGCTCCTGCCCGACGGCTGGCGGTCACTCACGCCGGTCCTGCGCCTCGGACGGCCGACCGTCCGCCTCGCACCGACGACGCGGATGGACCTGGGCGCTGACGTGGCCGCGCTGGTGGCCCTCCTGGGAGGACGGCGATGAGCGACCGCCCGCCGATCCTGGACGTCACCGGCGGCTCGCACGGCCTGGCGGTCGCCTCCGAGCACGCCCTCGGCCTCGCCGACGCCTATGACGGTGCCGGCGACCGGATGCGCGGGTGGGCGGCCGACGACGGCGCCGTCCTGCTCGACGGCGACCTGCTCGAGTCGGCGCTGTTGTCCCCGGTGACGTTCGCCGAGGCCGAGGCGGCCGTGCTGGCCGCGACCGGCGGACCCGAGGGCGTGCTGGTGGCCTCCGTCGTGTGGGAGGCCGACGCGGTCACGATCCGCGTTGCCGTGCGGGCCACCCAGCTGACCGACGAGCTGGTGGCGCGGGCCATGGACCGGCTCGACCACGACCTCGGGTACGTCGTGGGCTACACCGTCACCGCGACCCTGCCGGAGACGGCGCTCCCGCTCCTCGTCGGCGGCGGGGTCCTCTACCTCGTCTGGTCGCAGCTGCCGGACGGGACCCGGGCCGAGCTCGAGGGCCGGACGCTCGAGGAGGTGCAGGAGTGGCTCGACGCGCACCCGGAGGTCGTGCAGCACCTGGTGAACGGGAGCGGCGGCCTGCTCGAGGGCCTCTGGGACGGCCTCGTGCCGGTCGGCCACCTCGGCGTCTCCGACACCGACGACGCGGCGGCCCTGCTCGCCGCGCTCTACGCCGACGGGCACCACCAGACCTCGCTGACCACGCTGACGGTGCCGGGCTCGGCGACCCCGCCTGCCGACCTCGCCGGGCTGCTCCAGCACCTCAGCGCGGTCAACGACCTGTCGGGCGCCGACCACCCCGAGAACAACGGCACGATCGAGGTGCAGACGATCACCGGTCCGGACGGGAGCGTGCGCCACGTCGTGTACCTCCCCGGCACCGACGACCTGACCACGACGCCGTGGAGCCAGGACTCCGACGTCCGCGACCTCGGCACCAACCTGCTGCTCGTCAGCGGCCAGGACAACGCCTACCAGCAGGGCATCCTCGACGCGATGCACCAGGCGGGCATCCGGCCGGGCGAGCCGGTGGCCCTGGTCGGCCACTCCCAGGGCGGCATGGAGGCGGCCGCGATCCTCGCTCACGGCTCGCCGTACGACGTCACGAACGTCGTCACGGCCGGCTCGCCGACGGCGTACCTCGACGGCTTCCCACCCGGCTCCCACGTGCTGTCGCTGGAGAACCAGGGCGACGTGATCCCCCTGCTCGACGGTGCGGACAACCCGGACTCCGCCGAGCAGGTGACCGTCCGGTTCGACGACCACGAGACGGCCATCGCCGCCAACCACGGACTCGACCACTACGTCGACGGTGCGGGCGCGGTGCAGGCGAGCGACGACCCGTCGATCCGCGACCAGCTCACGAGCCTGCAGGAAGGAGGTTTCGTCGGCGCCGGAGCGGGGCAGGAGGTGACCAGCCAGGTCTTCCAGATCACCCGGGTCCCGTGAGGTCACCGGTTGCTCCGGCGGTTTGGCAGGCGCTTCTCGGGGAAGGTGCCGATCACGGACAACGGGCCCCGAGACGAAGTGCAGGGAGACTGCATGTACGGCGACACCCTGGTGATGCGCAGGCGCGCAGCGCAGCTCCGCGAGCAGGGCGAGGACATCCGCGCGATGGCCGAGCAGCTCGTGAACCACAGCGACGAGGTCGCCCAGGCCCATGTCTGGAGCGGCCGCGCCGCCGACGCGATGCGCGAGCGCGTGCGTGATCGCGCCTCCCACCTGCGCGAGGCCGCGAACGCCCACGACAGCGCGGCCGCCAGCCTCGAGAAGCACCTGGCCGAGTGCGACCGCCTCGGTGAGTCGATCACCGGCATCGAGCGCCGCGCCTCCTCGCTGGTCGCCGACGCGAGGACCCGGATCGCCCGCATCGAGGCCTCTCAGCCTGCCGACCACGACGGCGACCCTGCGCATGTCCGGGCCACGGCCACCCGTGAGGACCAGTCCCTGGCCTCCTTCTCCCCGCCGCCGCCGGGCCACAAGGACTGGCTCACCGTCGAGCTCCCGGGGCTCTGATGGTCACCGTCGACCTCGGCACGCCGCCGGCCCCGCCCGTCACCACGCTGGACGGGCTGCCCCGTCGCGTCCCGATGACCCTGCCCGAGCTCCGGCTGGCCGCCGAGAAGGCCGGGGGTGCGCCGCTGCCGTTCGAGATGACGGCGCCCACCGCGACCAACGCGCTCGAGGACCGGTTGGGCCAGACGCGCGGCACGGCCGAGGAGGCGGCGTACGCCGCCGCGCTCGGTGCCCTGCACGAGCCGGAGGGCTCGCTCGAGCGACGCGGGCTGCTCGTCGGCGGCCGGCTGGAGCCCGCCCTGGCCGGGGCGATCGGCCTGCTCGCGACGCCGACCCTCGCGGTGGACTTCGACGTGGTCGTCGAGGGTGTGCAGGTCAAGGCCTGGCACCGTCAGGCCGACGCGGGCGTGGCGACGCTGTCGACCGCCGACGGCATCGTCTTCGAGCTCGCGTGGCTCCTCGCGTCCCAGTGGGGCGAGGAGATGTCCCGGGTCGCCGAGCTGCCGAGCGAGCTGCCGATGCGCGCCAGCGGGGTGCCCGCCGAGGTGGACGTGCCGTTCGAGCTGCTCGACGCCGCCGGCGAGGCGCTGCACAGCGGCCGCGGCGACCTCGTGCCGGTCCTCGCGGACCATCACTCCGGGGCGGTCGTCGAGGGCGACCGGCCGGTGCCGGACGCCGACGTCGCGGGCCTCCTCCAGACCCTGAGCCGCGAGAGCCGCGGCCGGCTCCGGGCCCTCGTGGCGAACGTCTCCGGCGGCACTCCGACCGTGGTCGGCGTGCTGTCCTGGCTGCTGCTGTCCGACGGGTGGCACGCGCTGGAGACCCGCACCGGTCCCGGCGACGCACCACTCGTGCGGGTGCGCGCCGTCGACGCGAGCGACGTCGCCCTCACCCTGGCCCCCTTGATGGCGGAGGTGTCCTCCTGATGCCCGACGAGATGCCCGACGAGATGCCCGACGAGATGCCCGACGAGACCCCGACGCCCACGACCGCAGCGGAAGCCGCGGACCTGGCCGACAAGTACGACCGGATGCTGCGGCTGGCCGACCTGTTCGACTCCTCGGGCCAGGAGATGCGGGCGCGCTCCAAGCTCGGCTCCGAGATCCTGCGCGACGAGGCCGTCGCCGACTCCGCCGAGCTGTCGAAGCCGACGTACGACGCCGCGGCCGACGACATCCGCGCGGCCACCACCGGCACGCACGGCCTGCTGACGCGGTCCATCGAGCTGGACGCCGACGCCCTGGTCGTCCGCGCCACGGTGCTGACCTACCGCTGGATCGACGACCTCCAGGAGGCGGCGTACAAGACGCTCGGTTCGATCGCGGGCCGCGCCATCGGGTACCTCGCGCCCGGCGTGGCCCTCGGCGGCGCCATCATGTCGGCCGGCCTGATCGAGACCGACGCGCTCGACCGCGACGGCATCGCCGCCTACCTCAACGAGCTCGCCGAGGCGAACCCCGACCTGATGGAGCACGTCACCAGCGGCGGCGGCGGTCTGGTCGAGGCCATGCAGCTGCGCTCACTGCTCACCTCGGGCCTGCTGGCCGGCGACCGCGGCCGGATGGCCGCGGCCGGGGGGCTGCGCGCGATCGGCGTGGACCCCTTCTTCGGTGTGACGACGGCGGCGGTGCGCGACGTGGCCGGCCCGGTGGTCGCGCCCGAGCCCGAGGCGGCCGAGGCGGCCGTCATCCCCGGCTCGCCGTCCGCACCCCGCTCCCTCGAGGAGCTGATGACGAACCTCTCCCAGACGGCGAAGGTCACCATCCACCGCGTCGGCGACCGGCGCTTCATCGCCTACTTGCCCGGACCGGACGGCCACTCGGGCACCCGCCGGCTGCGGCTCGTCGGCGGCGACCCGTCGTCGTACGCCGCCCAGGCCGTCGCCGCGATCGAGTCGGCCGTCGGTGCCACCGAGGGCGCCACGGTGATGCTCGTCGGATCCGCGAGCGGCGGCGTGGCCGCGGCCGAGATCGCCGCAGAAGCGCGCTCGGCGTCGTTCACCGTCGACCAGGTGGTCACCGCCGGAGCCCCCTCGGCCCAGGTGCCGACGCTCCCCGAGGGCACCCGGATGCTCTCGCTGGAGGACCGGGCCGACCCGGTCGCGCTGCTGGGCTCCCTCATCAGCGCGGGCGCGACCAACCGGATGGTCGTGGTCTTCGACGGCGGCCACACGAGCGAGGGCTCCGCCGAGCCGGCGTACGTCGTCGGCGGCCGCGCCGCCGACCGCGCCGACCATCCCGACGTGCGGGCCGAGATCAGCCGCATCCAGGGCCTCGGGTACCTCGCCGGTTGAGGGGCCGGTTGAGGGGCCGGTTGACCCACGGATGCCCGGTGGGTGAGCGGCTCGGCATCGCGCCACTCAGCCACTCGCTGCGGCCAGCACCGACTCGATCGCGTCGATGACGACCTGGGGCTGCTCGACCTGGACGTTGTGCCGGCTGTTCGGCACGACCTCGAGACTCCCGTTCGTCGACTCTCGGACCAGTGACTGCTGCTCGGCATGCCAGACGCGGTCGAAACGCTCGATGATCCTCGGCGGGAGGTCGCTGAAGGGCCCCCGCGACTCCGAGGCGCTCAGCACGATCAGGGGCGCATCGTGGAACAGCGGCCCGGGCGCATCGAGCACCCTGCTCGCCTGCGCCGCCGACCGGGTCAGGTCCAGGTGTTCGCGGTTCATGGTGGGGTCGTGCTCGAATGCCCCGAGATCCTCCTCGCGCCAGATCCGCACCGCCTCCGGCTCGTCGTCACGGCGCGGCGGCAGCGCAGCGCGGAACCCGGCGCTCACCCCGGGACCACGTGGGTCGACCAGCACGACGCCGGCGACCTCATCCGGGTGCGCGGCGGCGTAGACGCTCAGGATCCACACGGCCATCGAATGGCTCACCAGGACGAACGGTCCGTCGATCCCTGCGAGGTCGAGCGTCGCCTCCAGGTCGGCGACGAGGTCCCGGGTGGTACGTCGGGGCTCCGGCGCAGGCTCACTCCCACCGATGCCCGCCCGGTCGTAGGAGCACGCTCGGTGCGTGAGGGAGACGGCGTCCATCACCATGTCCCACGTGTCGCTCGGCGTGTCTCCTCCCGCCTCGAACAGCACGGTGGGACGTGACTCGTCGACCGGTCCGAAGCACGTCACGTGCATCCGGCGGCCGTCGAGGTCCACGTCGAGGATCAAGTCGGTCGAGGGGGCAGCAGAGCTCGCCGGTCGCGACGGCGTCCCACCGGCGCGGCGTCGAGGCTCCTGTGAGCACCCGGACGTGGTCAGGGCAGCGACCAGCGCCAGGACCAGAGCGCCGGCGAACCGCATGAGATCTCCTCCGCGTGACGCCACCACCGTAGGCCGCGGACACCCGTTCGTCAGCCGTCCTGCAGGTCCTCCCTCCGGACGGTCTCTGACGAATCGCGGCCGAACCCGGGTGACGAGTCAGACCAGGTCGTGCACGAACTGGCCCAGCTGGGTCAGGTTGCGACACTCGACCATCGGCACGATCTCGCCGTACGCCGTCGCCGCGCTGTCTCCGGTGTCCCAGTGTCGGCGGTGCTCGGGATTGAGCCAGTGCGCGTGGCGGGCCTGGTCGGCCAGCCCGCGCAGGACCGGGAGGGCGAGGTCGCTGTAGTTGGAGCGGGCGTCGCCGAGGACGAGCAGTGACGACTTCGGTCCGAGCGCGTGCGGGAAGGACTGGGCGAAGTCGGTGAACGCCCGGCCGTAGTTCGTGCGGCCCCACCGGGCGGCGTGCTCGCTGCTCGCGGCGAGGTCGGCGAGGACGTCGCCCGGGTCGGCGCCGGGGACGAACAGCCGCGTGACCTCGTGGACCTGGTCGACGAAGGTGAACGCCCGGACCTGCTGGAACTGCTCCCGCAGGGCGAACACCAGCATCAGCGTGAACCGGGCGAAGGACGACACCGAGCCGCTGACGTCGCAGAGCACGACGAGCTCGGCGCGGTGCGGACGTCGCGGGCGGTGGTACGTCGTGATCGGCACGCCGCCGGTGGACATCGACGCCCGGACCGTACGCCGGAAGTCCAGCGGTCCGCGGCGCTTGGCGTGCTGCTCGCGGGCCAGCCGGGTCGCCAGCCGGCGGGCGAGCGGATACACCTCGCGGCGCATCTCCTCCAGGTCCGCCCGCTTCGCCACGGTGAAGTCGAGGCGGTCGATGCTGGGCCGGACGGCCACCTCGGCGACGTGGTCCGCGCCCTTCTCCTCCGCGATCCGCCGCCGCGCCTCGGCCTCGACCCGTGCGGTGAACGCGCCGACGCGGCTCGCGGCGACCCGCGCTGCCTCCTCCTCGGTGCGACCGTCGGCCACCAGCGCGGCCACGATCCGGGCGACCAGGTCGTCGGGAGACAGGCGACGCAGCGCCGTGTACGCCGACCAGCTCGACAGCCCTGGTCCCCGGCCCGGCATCGCACCGAACCGGCCGACCGCGTCGATGGCCAGCCGCTGCAGGCCCGCCTCGTCGGCGGCCACCAGCGCCTCGAGGAGCGCGTCACGCAGCGTGCTCCTGGCGGTGGCGTCGTCCCGCACGGGGCCCGCGTCCGGCTCCTCGTCGACGGCGGCCCCGGCTCCGACCAGCCGCGGGAAGTAGAGGTCGAAGAGCGTGTCGAACGTCGGCCGGTGCGACTGCCGCTTGAGCACCGTGGCGGCGTACGCCGTGCGCACGGTCTCGCGCTCGTCCCACCGCACCGCTGACAGGGCGGCGACCGCGTCCACGCCCTCGGCGAGCGAGACCGGGACCCCGGCGGCGCGGAGTGCGTGGAGGAAGTCGACGTGCCGGTCGACGAGCCCAGTCATGGCGCCGGTCATGAGCGGAGCTTCAGCTCACGGACCGCCTTGGCCTGGTCGGAGGCGTGCTTGAGCACCACGCCGAGCGTCGCGTCGACGGTCTCCGGGTCGAGGTCGGAGACCTGGAGCGCGACGAGCGTGCGGGCCCAGTCGACCGACTCGGCGATCGACGGCGACTTCTTCAGGTCGAGGTCGCGCAGCCGGCCGACGGTGGCGACGACCTGCGCGGCGACGCGGTCCTCGAGCTCGGGGACCTGCGCGGTGACGATCGCCTTCTCGCGCTCGGCCGACGGGTGGTCGAGGTGGAGGTAGAGGCAGCGGCGCTTGAGGGCCTCGGACAGCTCGCGGGTCGCGTTCGAGGTGAGCACGACGTACGGCCGCCGGATCGCCACCATCGTCCCGAGCTCGGGGATGGTGACCTGGAAGTCCGAGAGGACCTCGAGCAGCAGGCCCTCGACCTCGACGTCGGCCTTGTCCACCTCGTCGATGAGCAGCACCGTCGGCTCGTCGCGCCGGATGGCGGTGAGCAGCGGCCGGGTGAGCAGGAACTCCTCGGTGAAGATCTCGTCGTGCGTCTCCTGCCACGACGTCTCGCCGGGCTGGTCGACCGATTGGGCCTGGATCCGGAGCAGCTGCTTCTTGTAGTTCCACTCGTACAGCGCCCGCGCCTCGTCCAGGCCCTCGTAGCACTGCAGCCGGACCAGCTCGGCGCCCGTGGCCCGCGCCACCGCCTTCGCCAGCTCGGTCTTGCCGACCCCCGCCGGCCCCTCGACCAGCAGCGGCTTCTCGAGCGCCCCCACCAGGTAGGCCGTCGTCGCGGTCACCCCGTCCGCCAGGTACCCCGCCCCGCCCAGCCGCTCCCCCGCCTCGTCAGGACTCGCGAACCAGCTCACCGTTCGAGCATAGAGACGCGGTCGTCCTCCACCGGGTCCGCCGGGATAGTCCGCCAGCCCGCGTTCAGGTCCCCGTCATCCACAGACCCGTACTCTCGGGGACATGCGTGGGGTGGGGCGCCTCGGACGCGCACTCAGGACGCCGATGGGCATCGTCGGGCTGGCCGTCGGGCTGGCGGTGCTGCTGCGGCTGCCCTTCCTGCACAGCCTGGCGTTCCCCGACGAGGCCGGCCTGCTGCTCGTGGCTCGCAACCGGCACGAGGGCGGTGGGAACCTCTACGGCACGTTGTTCGTCGACCGGCCGCCGCTGCTGGTGATCTTCTGGCAGGTCGCCAACCGGTTCGGCGGCATCGAGGCCGCCCGGCTGATGGGTCTGGTCGCGGTGGCCGTCGTCGTCGTGGCGGCCGGCTGGATCGGCCACACGCTGGCCGGACGACGCGGGACGACGTGGGCGGCCCTCGTCGCCGCCGTGCTCGTCGCCAACCCGATGATCGGCACGACCGAGATCAACGCCGAGCTGCTGGGGGCGCCCCTCACGCTCGTCTCGATCGGGTGCCTCCTGGCCGCCACGCGCCCGCCGGTGGGACCGCCGCTGAGGTGGCGGCGTACGTCGCTCGTCATCGCCTCGGGCACCGCCGGGGCCGGCGCGATGCTGGTCAAGCAGAACCTCATGGACGCCCTGGTCTTCGGCGCGGCGCTGGCGCTCACCGCCGCGCTGGCGGGCCGCTGGCCCTGGGCCCGAGCTCGTCGCGTGCTCGCTCTCGGACTGGCCGGGGCCCTGTTGCCGGTCGTCGCCACCGGTCTGTGGGCGGTCACCGACGGTCCGGGCCTCGTCCAGCTCTGGGACACCCTGTACGCCTTCCGCTTCGACGCCTCGCACGCGATCGGCGCCGTGCCATCCCCGGCGAACGACGCGCGGCGGCTGAGCCTCGGCTGGCTCGCGGTGGTCTCCGGCATGGCCGTGGTGGTCGCCGTCGGGGGTGCGACGCTGTGGCGGCCCCTGCGCGGTCGCGACCCGCTGGTCGTGGCGAGTGTGGCGATGGTCGTGTGGGAGATCGTCGGGATCGTGGGCGGGGGCAGCTACTGGTCGCACTACCTCGTGGGCCTGGTCCCCGGCATCGTCCTCGTGGTCGCGGTGACCGCGACCCGCGACCGGTGGACCCGCCAGCTGGGTGCGTCGGCGCTGGCGTTCACGGTGACGTCGGCCCTGCTGGCCACGGGGCTCCAGGCCGGCACGGCTCGCACACGCGATGCGCGGCCCGACCGCACGGAGGTCGTCGGCACGTGGCTGCGCGACGCCGCGCGTCCCGGCGACACCGGCACGGTCCTCTACGGCAACGCGGACCTGCTGCTCACCGCGCACCTGACACCCGGCACCGACCAGCTGTGGAGCCTGCCGTCGCGCACCCTCGACCCGCGGTCGATCGAGCTCAACCGGCAGCTCAACGGACCGGTACCGCCGACCTGGGTGATCGGCTGGTTCCCCCTCGACACGTGGGGCCTGGACCCCGAGCACCGGGTGCTGGCGACCCTGTCCCTGCGCTACCGCGTGGTGTCGACGATCTGCGGCGTACCGATCTACCTCCACCGCGGCCAGCACCGGATCCTGCCCGGTCTGGCCACGCCCTGCCCGGCCTGAAGGCTGGGAAGAAGGGTCTGGGTAGCCTGCCGCGCATGGGTCTGGACCGCGACGTCGCCGCCATCTGGGCCGAGGAGCTGGCGGCGGTCGAGGCGTGGTCGCTGGTGCTGCGGTGGCGGGACCTGTCGGTGGACGTGCGGGGGGACCTGGCCTACAGCGGGGCGTCGACGATCAAGACCTTCCTGCTGGAGCTCGCGTCGGACTCGTTGTCGTGGGACCAGCAGGTGACGGTGACGCCCGAGCACGTCGCGGTCGGCGACGGGGTGCTGGCGACCTGGCCGCTGCCCGTCACCCTGCCCCTCCGTGCCGTGGCCCAGCTGATGACGGCGCTCTCCGACAACACCGCGACCAACGCCGTCGTGGACACCCTCGGCGGGATCGTGGTGGTCAACGACGCCCTTGCGGGGCGTGGGCTCGCCAGCCGGATGCGGCGGTGGGTGACCGGACGGCACAGCGACCCGCGGTGTGAGGAGTGGGACGCGTCGCCCGGGCTGCCGTCACGCGCAGGGCTCAGCGTCGTCGTGCCCGCCGAGCACGCCGATGCCGTCACCCGGATGGTGACCGCCCCGGAGCACGCCGTGGCCCGAACGATGCTCGAGCAGCAGTGGCACCGCGACTCGCTGGCCCGTCCCCTGGTCGACGAGACGCCGTTCGCCCACAAGGGCGGGTCGGTCGGCGGCGTCCGTCACGACGGGGGCACGCTGCTCCCCGGGACCGACGACGCCCTGGTCGTGCACTGCTTCACCGACGGACCGGAGCGCGACGAGCTCATCGACGACGTCGCCTCGACCGGGATGGGCCGTGCGATGGCCCGGACGCTGCGACTCCTGGGGATGGATCAGCTGCTGGCGTGACGCCGGCGGAAGGCCGCCGTCTTGGTGCGGTTCTGACAGGTGGTCGAGCAGAACCGGCGTGAGCCGTTCTTCGACGTGTCCACGTAGACCCGGTCGCACCGCTCCGCCTCGCAGGTGCCCAGCCGGCCCGCCAGGTCGCTGCCGATGGCCAGCGCCAGTCCGGTCGCGCAGCCGGCGGCCCAGCCGGTGGCCAACCCGTCGGTGGTGCCGTGGAAGTGCACGTGCCAACCGTCGCCGTCGGGGAGCGGGTCGAGCTGGGGTCGCGCGCCGGTCCGCTCGAGGATCCGGTTGAGGACGCGGGTCGCCTCCGTCAGGTCGCCCGCCTCGGCGGCGTCGAAGACCCGCCGCATCTGCCCGGCGTACGCCGCGAGCGAGGTCGCCTGCTTCGGCGTCACGTGCGGGGTCGTCCGGCCGTTCCCACCGAGCGCCGCGGCCGTGGCTCTCACGCGCTCCGGGCCTGTCGGAAGGGCGACCTCGTGGCCACCGTCCAGCCCGGGCGTCAGCGCGTTCACGAGCCGCGACGCGACGTCGACGAGGTTGAGTACGTGACTGTCGAACGTCATTTGACCAGTTACCGGACCTCTCATAGTGTGGGCGCAATGTCACTGACAATAGCGCGAACGACAGTTACGACGTGGCGATCCCTCCCGCGCGACGTCTGGCTCCTCGTGACGGCCCGGGCCGTCAACCGGTTGGGCGCCTTCACCCTGCCGTTCCTGTCGGTCACCCTGGTGGCGGAGGCCGGCGCGACGTTGGCCCAGGCGGGGTACCTGATGGCGGCCTTCGGTGTGGCGACCATTCCCTCGCGGCTGCTGGGCGGACGACTGGCGGACGCGTGGGGCACGCGCGCCACCATCGTGGTCGGACTGGTCGCGACGGCCACGGCCCAGCTCTGCGTGGCGGCCTCGACCTCGCTGCCGCAGGCGACCGCGGCGGTCGTGCTGCTCGGGCTGGCGTTCGAGGTGTACGAGGCGCCCAGCCAGGCGCTCGTCGCCGACGTCACCCCGGCCGAGGACCGGCCGGTCGCGTTCGGCCTGCTGGCCGCCGCTCTGGCCGCGGCCGGGATGGCGGCGGGCTTGGTGGCCGCACTCCTCGCCGGAGTCGGGCTGCGGTGGCTCTTCGTGGCCGACGCGGCGACCTGCCTGGCCTGCGCGGTGGTGGTCTGGCGGGGTCTGCCCTCCCGGGAGCGGGTGCGCGACCGAGCGTCGACGCCCCGCGTGAGCCCCTGGCGCGACCGACGCCTGCTCGGTCTGCTCGGTCTCGGCACGGCGTTCGCGGTGATGTACCTCCAGGTCACCATCACCCTGCCCCTCACCGTGACGTCGCGGGGCCTGTCCGACGCCGTCGTGGGGCTGCTGCTCACGGCGTCGGCCGCGACGATCGTGGTGGCCCAGCCCGTGTTGTCGGTGCCGTGGTTGCGTCGCCTCGACGACGTGTCGGCGATGGCTGTGGGGTACGTCGTGCTGGCTGCGGGCCTGCTGGCGACCGGGCTGGCGACCGACCTCGCCGCGTTCGTGGCCGCCACCGTCCTCTGGAGCCTGGGCGACCTGGTCCTGATGGGACGTGCCTACACGCTCGTCGCGGCCATCGCGCCGGAGGACGGGCGCGGCTCGTACCTCGCGACGTACGGCCTGAGCTGGGGTGTCGCCGCGGTGGGGGCGCCGCTGCTCGGCACCCAGCTGCTCGAACGGGCCGGTGTGACGGCCACCTGGACGATCTTGGCCGTGATCAGCCTGCTGCTCGCCGCGGCGTACGGTCCTGCCCGTGGACTCCTCGGCGGCGCGCTACCTGGCGGCGCTGACCGGTGAGGTCGCCGACGTCGTCGGCGACAGGCTGGTGGGCGCCTACCCGCACGGCTCGTTGCTCCTCGGCGGCTACCGGCCCTCGCGCAGCGACATCGACGTGGTCGTCGTCGTCGAGGACCCGTTGTCCGTGGACGAGCAGGCGGCGATCGGCGCACGTCTGGCGCACGACGCCCTCCCCTGTCCGGCCATCGGTCTCGAGCTCAGCGTCGTCACCCGCGCGGTCGCGGCCGCGCCCAGCGCGCGGCCGCCGTTCGAGCTGCACGTGACCACCGCTGCGCAAGATCGCAAGGTCGTCGACGGCCACGGCCACCCCGGCGACCTCGACCTGGTCCTGCACTTCGCGGTCTGCCACGCGTTGGGGTGCCCACCGTTCGCGGAGGTGCCCGCCGCGCTCGTCCTCGCCCAGGTCTCCGACGAGCTGACGTGGGCGATGGAGCACGTGCCGGACGAGTACGCCGTGCTGAACGCCTGCCGGGCCCTGCGCTACGCGACCGATGGTGCCCTGGTCTCGAAGGTCGCCGGTGGCGAGTGGGCGTCGGACCGCTTCTCCGGCGACGAGCGAGCGTTGGTGCGGGCCGCCCTGGCGCGCCAGACGGAGGCCGACCCGTGGGCCGACCTCGACCCGGCGGAGGTCCGTCGGTTGGTCGCGGGGGTTCAGCGCCAGGTGGAGCGGCGTCGCGCCACGTCGTGAACGTGGGCCAGGACCTCGTCGGGAATGATCTCGCCGCGGTCGAGCAGCCAGGAGGCCAGGTGCTTGCGCTCGACCACGAACACGTCCCGCGGCTGGGACGTCAGGGTGAAGGACCGAGCGTCCACCGACACGACCAGGCCGACGACCGGCACGTCGAAGCCGCACGCGGCGCCGAGCAGCGCGGCCACACGCGAGGCCTCGCGCCGGCTCAGGGCCACACGACCGCTCCGCTGACCGTCGATCCGGAGGGTGCTGCCGACCCAGACCCGGGACCCGCTGTGCGGTTCGGCCGCCAGGGTGAAGACCCCGCCCGGTCCGATGACGATGTGGTCGAGGTACTGCCACCGCGCGTCGGCCAGCACGAGCTCGTCGAGCCGGCCGACCAGCATCGAGCCTGCCGTGCTCGCCGACCGCGGCGCCGGTGACTCGATGGACACCTGCTCCGGATCGGGCTGCACGGTCTGCTGCGAGGCGGCGGACCAGGTACGTGCCTTCCAGTCCGCCACGGCGACGGCCAGCTCGTGGGCGTGCTCGGCGGACTCCGGGTGCGCCTGGTCGGTGTGCAGGTCCCACCAGCCGATCCGGGCGCCGGCGGCCGTGACGGCGTACAGCCGGTCCTGGCCGTACCGCTTCCAGCGGCTGACCACGAGGGTCCCGGTGTCGCTCACCCGGCATTGATAGTCGGGTTGACGTGCGACCGCAGGGGCTTTGCCGGAAGTCCAACCGATCGGTCATTCGTCCCGTGCGTGCACCTGGGGGTGCGTCGGTCGAGGCCGAAGAGGAATGTGGCGGTGGCGGCGGGATTTGAACCCGCGGTGGACTTGCGCCCACAAACGCTTTCGAGGCGTTCTCCTTAGGCCGCTCGGACACGCCACCGCCGGAGAGGCTACCGGAGGGTCAGGAGGCCCCGAAATCAGCCCGCAGTCACCGCCCGCGAGGCCACGAAGGCCGGCATCCGGCGGGTCGCGAGGACGTGCGGACCGTGTCCGCGTCGCTGTCGTCCGCGTGGGGCGGGTCCTCTTCCCGCGACTGTCATCGGCCGCGTGACCGATGTGCGGGGCGGGCGGGTTCGCCTAGCGTTCCCTGACGTGAGACACCTTCGGACCCTGCGGCCGCGCCTCGTGGACGTGGCGATCGCCGGCGCGTTCGTGGCGTTCACGGTGGCCGAAGCGCTGTTCACCCCGGGCGATGCGCCGTGGTGGCGCGGCCTGGTCGGTGGACTGGCCGCGGCGCTGCTCGCCTGGCGTCGTGCGGCGCCGATCACGGTCGCTCTCCTCGTCGTGCTGGTGAACGTCGTGACCAACCCCGAGGCCCAGTTCTCCACGCTGCTGTCGCTGGTCCTGATCTGCTTCACCGTGGGCTACGAGACGCGGCCGCCACGCTCCTACCTCGGCCTCGGCCTCGTGCTGCTCCCGTTCATCGGGGCCAGCGTCATCAACGACTTCGAGGTCAGCGACCTGGCGGCGGCACTGGTGTTCTTCGTGGGCCCGTGGGCGGTCGGCACCGTCACCCGTGACCGTGCCGACCGCGCCGAGGCGGCGGTCGCCCGTGCGGATCGGCTCGAGCGGGATCGCGAGGCCGAAGCCGCCCGCGTCGCGGAGCAGGAGCGCACGCGCATCGCCCGTGAGCTGCACGACATCGTGTCCCACTCGATCAGCGTGGTGACGATCCAGACCCAGGCCGTGCGCCGCCGGCTCGGCCCCGACCAGGCGCGGGAGGCCGAGGACCTGATGGCCGTCGAGGCCACCGCTCGCGAGGCGCTGGCGGAGATGCGCCGGCTCTTCGGGGTGCTGCGCACCGACGGCGAGTCCGCCTCGCTCGCTCCGCAACCCGGCTTGTCCGAGCTCGGCCGGCTGGTCGAGCAGGCGAGCTCGGGGGACCTCAGCGCAGCCCTCACGGTGCAGGGGGACCCCGTCGAGCTGAGCCCGGGCCTCGACCTGGCGGCGTACCGCATCGCCCAGGAAGGCCTCACCAACGCCCTGCGGCACAGCGGCGCCCGCCACGCCACCGTCACGCTGCGCTGGAGCCCGACGCACCTCGACGTGGAGGTCGAGGACGACGGTCGCGGTGTGCCCGCCGAGCCGACGAACGGCGGCCACGGCCTGGTCGGCATCCGGGAACGCGTGGCTCTGTACGGCGGCACCGTGCGGCTCGAACCCAAGCCCGGCGGCGGCAGCCGACTCGCCGCCACCCTCCCGCTGAAGGACCGCGAATGACCCGCATCGTCATCGCGGACGACCAGGGCATGGTGCGCGCCGGCTTCCGGTCGTTGCTCGAGACCGAGCCCGACATCGAGGTCGTCGGCGAGGCCGCCAACGGTGAGGAGGCCGTTGACGTCGTCACGCTCCTCCAGCCGGACGTGACGCTGATGGACATCCGGATGCCGGTGCTCGACGGTCTCGCCGCCACCCGCCTGCTGGTCGAGGCGGGCGTGCCCACGAGCGTGCTCGTGCTGACGACGTTCGACCTGGACGAGTACGTCTTCGAGGCACTCCGCGCCGGCGCGAGTGGGTTCCTGCTCAAGGACGCCCCCGCCGAGGAGCTGGCCGCCGCCATCAGGGTGGTGGCCGCGGGTGACTCCCTGCTCGCGCCCGGAGTGACGCGGCGCGTGATCGACGCGTTCGTACGACGTGGCGACGCCTCGACACGACCCGTTGACCAGCGACTGACCCAGCTGACGCCGCGCGAGCTGGAGGTGCTCGGTCTGTTGGCGCGGGGTCTCTCCAACCTGGACATCGGCCGCCGCCTGTTCGTCTCCGAGGGCACGACCAAGACGCACGTCAGCAACGTGCTGACGAAGCTGGGTCTGCGCGACCGGGTGCAGGCGGTCATCTACGCCTACGAGAACGGCGTCGTGGTCCCCGGCGCCGAAGATCAGCCGCGCGGCTGAGGGCAGAACCCGTCGCGCGACCGATCCACGCCGAGGGCCGCCCGTCGGAAGGTCTTCCCATGACGACCTCGACGATCCATCAGAACACCGCGAACACCACCACGACGCCGCCCGCGGCGCCCACAGCCCCCCGGGGCATCACCGTGCGCCGTACCTTGCTGGTCGCGGCCCCGCTGCTGGCCGCCGGCTTCGGACTCGTCGGCGCCTTCGGCGACCCGGCCGCCGGAACCAACGGCACCGAGATGATCAAGGTTTACATCGAGAACCCGGGCCCGCTGCAGTTCAAGTCGACCGGCTACCACTGGGCCTACGCCTTCTGGATGCTCCCGGCCTTCCTCGGCGCCGCGCTCGTCAAGGGCAAGGGTGCCTGGCTGGCCAACATCGCCGCCCTGCTGGCCTTCGCCGGCATGGTGACGTTGCCCGGCATGCTCATCACGGACTGGTACGCCTCGGCGATCGGTCACGAGTACGGCCTCAGCGGCACCGAGGCCGTCGAGGCCTACATGCAGGACACGATGTGGGGCGTCGCCGGCTTCGGCATCGCGGCGATGGCCGGGTTCGTCATCGGCGTCCCTCTCTCGGTGGTGGCCCTCCTGCGAGCGCGCCTCGTGCGCTGGTGGACGCTGCCCGCCGTGATCGTCCCGCTGGCGGCGCTGTTCGCCAGCCAGGGTGCGGTCTGGGGCGGCTTCGTCTGCGCGGCCGGCCTGGCGGTCTACGCCACGCAGCTGGCGCGAGCGGTGCGCAGGGCCTGACCACTCAGCGGCGCTGCTCGGCGAAGAACTCGTCGAGCAGCGCCGTTGCCTCACCTGCCAGCACTCCCGAGAGCACCTCGGGGCGGTGGTTGAGACGGCGGTCACGCACGACGTCCCAGAGACTGCCCACGGCGCCGGCCTTGTCGTCGTACGCGCCGAACACCAGTCGCGAGACCCGCGCGAGCACGATCGCGCCCGCGCACATCGTGCAGGGCTCGAGGGTGACGACGAGCGTGCAGCCGTCCAGGCGCCAGGATCCTCGCGCCGCCGCGGCCTGCCGGAGCGCGACCACCTCGGCGTGACCGGTCGGGTCGTGGTCGCGCTCGCGGACGTTGCGACCGCGGCCGATGACCTCGCCGTCCTCGTCGACGACCAGCGCGCCGATGGGCACGTCACCGGTCGACAGCGCCGACCGCGCCTCGACGAGGGCGGCCTGCATGAGGGCGTCGTACGCCGGTCTCACGCAGACGCCACGCCGACGGCCTCGTCGAACAGCTCCCCGAACCCCAGCTGGCGGGCGACGTCCGACAGCACCTCGTCGGGGTACAGGTCGTCCTCCTCGTCGAGGAGCTCGCCCAGGTCGACGGCGCTGACACCGAGGTCGGCGAGCAGGTCGAGGTCGCCCGCGGGGACCTGCTCGTCCTCCTCCTCGAACGCCGGCAGCCCGAGGCTCTCGATCGCGGACGCGGCCAGCTCCCACTCGTCCGCGGCGGTCACGTCGGAGAGGAGCAGGCGGGTGCTGGTGCCGGCGACGCGGACGATGAGGAAGAAGTCCTCGTCGACACCGACCAGGCCGACCGCACCGGTGTCGCCCGGGAAGCGGCGCAGCGCGTGAGCGAGCCGGTCGACGTCCACGAGGACGTCGTGGACCAGCTCCTCGACCCGCCACTCACCCTCCGCGCGGTAGGCCGCGAGGGCGAAGTCGATGCCGTCTGTCCGGTCGGACACGGTCCCAGGGTGGCATGCGGGGTCGGGCGAACCAACCCCCTTTGCCGCCGTGCGTCCCCACTAGGGTGCAGCCATGCGCGTCCACGTCGTCGACCACCCGCTGGTCTCCCACAAGCTGACCAACCTCCGCGACGAGAACACCGACTCGCCGACGTTCCGGCGGCTGGTCGACCAGCTGGTGACGCTGCTGGCGTACGAAGCGACCCGCGACGTCCGGGTGGGACCTGTCGACATCGTCACCCCCGTCGGCCCGACGTCCGGCGTGCGCCTGACCGACCCGCAGCCCCTCGTCGTACCGATCCTCCGCGCCGGTCTCGGCATGCTCGACGGCATGATGCGGCTGCTGCCGACGGCCGAGGTCGGGTTCCTCGGGATGATGCGCAACGAGGAGACGCTGCAGGCCTCGACGTACGCCGAGCGGCTGCCCGACGACCTGTCCGGCCGCCAGTGCTACGTGCTCGACCCGATGCTGGCGACCGGGGGCACTCTCGCGGCGGCCATCAAGTTCCTCACCGACCGGGGGGCCGACGACATCACCGCGATCTGCCTGCTGGCCGCGCCCGAGGGCTGCGCGCGCCTCGAGGCCGACCTGGCCGAACTGCCCGTGCCGGTCACGGTGGTGACCGCCGCGATGGACGAGAAGCTCAACGAGAAGGGGTACATCGTGCCCGGGCTCGGGGACGCCGGCGACCGGCTGTACGGACTGGCGGGCTAGTCGCCGGGCATCCACACGGCGGCGTCGTGGGCGAACACGACGCGGCGCGGGTCGAACTCCTGGAGGCGGTCGACCCAGGCGGGGTACGTCGGGAGGGGCTGCTCATGGCCCCGTCGGGTCGCCTCTGAGGCGAGCACGTCGGCGCTCCACTGCGACGCCTGGTCGTGGGACTGGCCGGCGAGCACGATGCTCCCGTCGTCGCAGACCACGGCCACCGACTGGTGCCCGTCGGTGTGGCCGGGCGTCGGGATGACGTGCACGCCGGGCAGCACCTCCGCCTCGCCGTCGAGCTCCTCGTAGGTCGCTCCCTCGATGAGTGCCTCGACGGTGTAGCCGCCTCGTCTTGCGGTCGCCAGCTCCTCGCGCTGGGTGACGACCGTCCGGCCGGGGAGCAGCGGGTTGCCGCCGCAGTGGTCGAAGTGGAGGTGGCAGTTGACGACGAGGTGGACGTCGTCTCGCGTCCAGCCTCCCGTGTCCAGAGCCTGTTCCAGCGGGAGGCGCCGGGGGCGGTACCAGGCCTCGGTCTCCTCGTCGGCCTCGCCGATCCCCGTGTCGAGCAGCACCAGCCCGCTCGCGTGCGGGACGGCGTAGGCGTAGACGGCCTCGACCTTCGGCGCCCCGCCCGTCTCCTGGGCCGGACGGACGAAGGTACCCAGGAGCAGGCGGCGTACGTCGTCGATCTGCACGCCCCCGAACCTAGCTGGGGAAGATCTGGACCGTCCCGGTCGCGACGAGGACCATGATGAGGACGACCAGCGCGCCGAGGGCGAGGTACGTCCAGTTCTTTCCCGCTTGCTCGTCGTCGGACTCGGGTGCGTCGTAGTGGTGGCCGTCCGCGCGGCCCATGCGGTCGTCGTGGGGGTCGCTCATGACCTGCCCAACGACGTACGGAGCATCGAAGTCATGCCGTCGGTATGTGAAGACTTCGTGGGCGTTTCTGCCGCTGAGAGGGGGTTGCAACCCCCTCGAACGTCCGGGATACCCGGTCGAGCGGGTATCCCGACCACCGCCCGGCGAGCCCTACTGCGCCTTGACCGCGTTCAGGAGCTTGCCGAGGGACTCCTTGGCGTCGCCGAAGAAGAGGGTGGTGGTGGGCTCGAAGAGGAGCTCGTTCTCGATGCCCGCGAACCCGGGGCGCATGGAGCGCTTCATGAAGATGACCTGCTTGGCCTCGTCCGCGTTGAGGATCGGCATGCCGTAGATCGGGGCGCCGGGCGTGGTCTTCGCGGCGGGGTTGACCACGTCGTTGGCGCCGACGACCAGGACGACGTCGGCGTTCTTGAAGTCGCCGTTGATGTCGTCCATCTCCTTGAGCTGCTCGTAGGGCACCTGGGCCTCGGCGAGCAGGACGTTCATGTGGCCGGGCATCCGGCCGGCGACGGGGTGGATCGCGTAGTCGACCTCGATCCCCCGCTCGCTCAGCACGTCGACGAGCTCGCGCAGGGTGTGCTGCGCCTGGGCGACCGCCAGCCCGTACCCCGGCACGATGATGACCCGCTCGGCGTAGGCCAGCAGGATCGCGATGTCCTCGGCGTTCGCGCTCTTGACCGGGCGGTCGGACGCCACGCCCGAGCCCAGCGTCGAGCCGCCCTTGAGCGCGCCGAACATGATGTTGGCGACGGAGCGGCCCATGGCACCGGCCATCAGGAGAGTCAGGAACGTGCCGGACGCGCCGACCAGCGTGCCGGCGACGAGCAGCAGGGTGTTGGACAGCACGTACCCGCCGGCCGCCACGGTCAGGCCGGTGAAGGCGTTGAGCAGCGAGATGACGATCGGTACGTCGGCGCCGCCGACCGGCAGCACCAGCAGGACGCCGACCAGCAGGCCGACCAGAGCCAGGATGACGCCGACCCACATCGTCGGCTCGTTGATCAGGAGGCCCGCCAGCACCACGGAGCCGATCAGGGCCGCGCCGAAGACGATCGGCAGGCCGGGGAAGACCACCGGCCGCGAGGTCATCAGCTCCTGGAGCTTGGCGAAGGTGATCACCGATCCGGCGAAGGAGATCGAGCCGACCAGGATCGTGAAGGCGGTCGCGAGCAGGACGAACCAGCCGGGGCCGGAGTCGACCAGGTCGTAGACCTCGACGATCTCGTGCAGCTCCAGCAGCGCCACCAGCGCAGCCGCGCCGCCGCCGACGCCGTTGAACAGCGCCACCATCTGCGGCATCTGGGTCATCTGCACGGTGCGGGCGCCGTAGACACCGCCCGCCGTGCCGATCGCGATGGCGACCAGGATCAGCGGCACGTGGTCGAGGTCGAGGTAGAAGAAGGGGATCGCGCACGCGACCACAGCCGCGACGGCGCCGATGATGTTGCCGTTGCGCGCGGTCTTCGGGCCGGACAGCCCCTTGAGCGCGAGGATGAAGCAGACGGCCGCGGCGAGGTACGCCAGCTGCGCCCAGACAGGAATGCTCACGAGGCGTCCACCTGCTTGGGAGCCGCGGGCTTCTTGCGCACGAACATCTGCAGCATCCGGTCGGTCACCAGGAAGCCACCGACCATGTTGACCGCGGCCAGGACGATGGCGACCAGCCCGATGGCCAGCGCCAGCCCGTTGTCGGTCGATCCGGTGACGATGATCGCGCCGAGCAGGATCACGCCGTGGATGGCGTTGGCGCCCGACATCAGCGGGGTGTGCAGCGTCGAGGACACCTTGGAGATCACCTCGATGCCCACGAAAACGCTGAGGATGAAGATCGTCAGCCAGACGACTCCCTCGTCCATCACCTGCCCCCTTCTTCAGCAGAGCCTTCCAGCGCCAGCCGTGTCGGCTCGTGGCGGATGGTGCCGTCGTGCGTGACGCAGGAACCCGCCACGATCTCGTCGTCGAAGTCCGGCGCGAACGTCCCCGTCTCGGTACCTTCGCCGGTCGCGGTCATCAGGGTCAGGATGTTGACGACGTTCTGCGCGTACAGGCGCGAGGCCGGCCCGGGCATCTGCGACGGCACGTTCCGCCCGCCCCACACCTGCGCGTTGCCGATGCGGACGACCTCGCCGGCGACCGAGCCCTCGACGTTGCCGCCGGTCTCGGCGGCCAGGTCCACCACGACCGAGCCCGGCCTCATCTGCTCGACCATCGCAGCGGTGACCAGCATCGGCGCGGTCCGCCCCGGCACGGCGGCGGTGGTGATCAGCGCGTCCGCGTTGGCGATGTACGGCGTCAAGAGATCGCGCTGCCGGGCGGCCCGGTCCTCGGTCATCTCCCGCGCGTAACCGCCGGACCCCTCCAGCGTCTCCAGCTCGAGGTCGATCGACTTGGCGCCCATCGAGCGGATCTCCTCGGCGGCGGCGGCCCGGACGTCGTACGCGCGGACGACCGCGCCGAGCCGCTTGGCCGTCGCGATGGCCTGGAGTCCGGCGACTCCGGCGCCGAGGACGACGACCTCGGCCGGCTGGACCGTGCCCGCGGCGGTCATGTTCAGGGGGAAGAACCGGCGCAGCATGCCCGCGGCCACGATCGCGCAGCGGTACCCGGCGACCAGCGCCTGCGACGAGAGGGCGTCCATCGACTGCGCACGCGAGATGCGCGGCACCAGCTCCATCGCGAACGCCGTCACCCCGCAGTCGCGCAGGTCCACGACCGCGTCCTGCTCGGTCGTGGTCGGCAGGAACGAGATCGTGGCCACGCCACGACGCAGCCGCCGGATCCGCTCGATCGACAGCGGCTGCACGGACACGACCACGTCGGCGTCGGCGATCGCGTCGTCCTCGATGGTGGCGCCGGCCGCGGCGTACTCGTCGTCGGAGAGCAGCGCGTGCATCCCAGCGCCGGGCTCGACCGCGACGTCGTACCCGAGTCCGGTCAGCTTCCCGACGAGCTCGGGCACCAGCGCCACCCGGGACTCGCCGTCGCGTGTCTCAGCGGCGACTGCGATCTTCACGTTGTGACCCTAGTGGGCCGCGTCGCGGCCTCGTGTCAGGCCTCGCCCGCGACCGGCGAGGAGCCCACCGAGACCAGCTTCCACGACCAGCGCCCGGTGAAGGAGTCGGGGAAGCCGCACGCCCGCGACTGCTCGTCGACGGCGATGTCCTCGTCGTACCCGCCCTCCAGCCGGGTCGGCCGCCCCGCCTCGTCGGGGTCGGAACCGGCGAGCAAGAAGTCGTGCGTCCGCCGCACCGTCATCGTCGCCGACCCGGGCACCGGCTGCTGGTCCGCACCGAAGCATCGCGCGTCACCGGACTCCTCCTCGGGCAGCTCCACCCGCATCTCCTCGCCGTCCCAGTGCACCGTGCGGATGATGCCGCCCTCGGTCTCGAGAGTGCCCACGCACTCGGGCTCGCAGACGAACCGGAAGGTGACGCCCTGCACGGACTGCCCACCCGGGTAGTACGGCGAGTCCGAGGAGACCGCGATCCGCCAGTCCCCCTGGGGAGCCGTGTCCGCGGCCGTCGCGCTCGGCGACTGCGAGGGGAACGCCGAGGGCTGGGGCGATGCGGGACCCGGCTCGGAGTCGGTGCCCGCGGAGCACGCAGCCACCAGCAGCAGGGCCGCGACGGCGAGCAGGGCACGCATGGTCCCCATCGTCACCCGCGGAGCGGGAAGGCCGCCACCGGCACGTGGCGCGGGCGGTTGCGCGGACCTTGGCCGAGGTAGGAGGCGATGAGCTCGATCTCCCCCACCTCCCAGGCCGGGCCGCGGTACGCGTCGAGCAGCCGCACCCACGCCGTCGCCTCCTGCGGGTGCTTCAGGCGCGCGACGGTGACGTGCGGCTTGAACCGAGCACCGTCCACGGCGACGCCGGCCTTCACCGCGGCTGCGCGCGCGCCGGTGGCCAGCCGCGAGATCTCCACCCGCGCCGCGTCCTCCAGCTCCAGCCCCGCCCAGAGCACCCGGGCGCGCGCGGCGTCAGGAAAGGCACCGCCGCCCACGATCGCGGTGGTGAACGGCGTACGCCGCTCGGCCGCCCGCTCCAGCCGCTCCTGGAGGTCGTCGAGCGAGCGCTCGGGCACCTCGGCCAGGAAGGCGAGGGTCAGGTGCAGCTGGTCGCGGGCCGACCAGCGGAAGTCCGCCGACCCGCGGCGGTGCTCGAGGAAGTCGTCGAGGTGCTCGAGGGCCTCCTCCGCAGGCACGACCGCCACGAACATCCGCACGGCTGCGACTCTAGGAGACGTGCGGATCGCGACCTGGAACATCCTGAGCGGGCGGCATCCCGACCAGCCGTGGCAGGACGCGAGCGCGTTCGCCGCCGGCGTGCGCTCGCTGGACGCGGACCTCCTCGGCCTTCAGGAGGTCGACCTCGGGCAGCCTCGGTCGGGCGGCGCGGACCTGACCGAGGTCGCCGCCGAGGCGATGGGCGCCGTGGCCGGGAGGTTCGTGGCCGCTCTGACCGGGTTGCCCGACGGATGGCGCCCGGCGGACGGCCCGGCGGAGGCGACCGGCCCGGCGTACGGCGTCGCGTTCCTGAGCCGCTACCCCGTCGCCGGCTGGCGGACCCAGCGGTTGCCACGCTCGGCCCTGCCCGTGCCGTACCACTGGCCGGGGAGCCGCGGACTGTCGCTGGTCCGCGACGAGCCGCGCGTCGCCGTCGTCGCCGAGGTGGCCGCTCCCGACGGGCCACTCACGGTGGTCACCACCCACCTCTCCTTCCTGCCGGGCTCCAACCGACGACAGCTGCGCCGACTGATGGCCGGGCTGGCCGGCGAGACCGGACGGCTCGTGGTGCTGGGAGACCTGAACCTGGGTCGGCGCCGCGCCGAGGGCATCACCGGCCTGTCTCCGCTGGTGACCGGTCCGACGTTCCCGGCCCACGCGCCGACCCGGCAGATCGACCACGTGCTGGCGCGTGGTCTCGGGCCGGCGACCGGCGGACCGGTCGAGCTCCCGGTCTCCGACCACCGCGCCCTCGTGGCCGACCTCTAGCCGACCTGGGCGCCGACGAGCTGGCCGATCAGGTACGTGACCGCCATCGCCAGCAGCCCGCCGGCGACGTTGCGGAGCACCGCGCGGCGTACGTCTGCCTCGCCGAGGCGGGCGCTCGCCCACCCCGTGAACGCCAGCGCGAGGGCGACGGAGCCGACCGTCACCCAGAGCCGGGTCGCGGCGCTGACCAAGGTGATGGTCAAGAGGGGCAGCAGCGCCCCGACGGTGAAGGCGACCATCGAGGCGAGGGCCGCGTGCCACGGGTTGGTCAGGTTGTCGGGGTCGATACCGAGCTCGGCCTCGGCGTGCGCGCCGAGGGCGTCGTGCTCGGTGAGCTGCTCGGCGACCTGGAGGGCGAGCTCCGGGCTGAGACCCTTCTGCTGGTAGATGTACGCCAGCTCGGCGAGCTCCTCCTCGGGCTCCTCGGCGAGCTCGCGACGCTCCTTGGCCAGGAGGGCCTGTTCGGTGTCGCGCTGGGTGGAGACCGAGACGTACTCGCCGGCCGCCATGCTCAGCGCACCGGCGAAGAGGCCCGCGACACCGGCGATCAGGATCGCGTGCCGGTCGTTCGTCGCCCCGGCGACACCCACCACGATCCCCGCGGTCGAGACGATGCCGTCGTTGGCGCCCAGCACGCCCGCGCGCATCCAGTTGAGCCGCCCGGCGATGCTGCCTTCGTGCGGCTCGTCCTCGTGAAGTGCGGGCACCTCGGCGGTGGAGTCGCTGGTCATACCCTGATCCTCAAGCCCGCTTGGGGATTCTTGCAACGAAGGCGAGGCTGCACTAACCGGCGCACGGCCCTACCGCCACCGACGCGTCGTCCTGACCCAGTCGTACTTCAGCCGCACGCGCTTGGCCGCCGCACGGCGGGCCAGCGTGCCGCGGCGGCGCGCGTGCGCGACGGTGCCGAGCACCGGCGGGGTCGCGACGCCGAACTCCGCCGCGACGTCGCGAGGCAGCAGTGAACCGTCCAGCCCGAAGCGCCGCGCGAACTCGTGGACGGCCACGTGCTTGTCCGGATAGCCCGGGAAATGGCAGACCGTGCGGTCCGTCGAGGACGCCGTGAAGTACCGCGGTCGGGAGTTGATGCGCTGTGGGTCGACCAGGTGGACCCCCTCGTGGAGATCGGTGGTGTGCATGCCCCAGTAGAGGGCGTCCTGGTCGCCGCGGGTGAACACGCCGTACCGCTCGCGGTCCCACCACTCCTCGACCTCGTCCATCGGCGCGTTCCAGGCGAGCTCGATCAGCCGCAACGACCGCTCGTCGTTGCGCCACCCCATCACGCCGGTGTTGACGGCCGCCCAGGCTCCGTTGAGCTCTTCGTCACAGCTGGACGCCAGGAAGAGGAAGCCGTCGCGCGCCTCGGTCTCGGCGATCGCGTCGGTGAAGACGGTGCTGCGCGGGTCGGTCACGAAGGCGTCGTCGTCGAGCCAGAGGACCCAGTCGTAGCGCGGCAGCTGCTCACGCAGCGCCGCCAGCTTGAGGAAGTACCCGCGCGGCAGGTCACGGAACGGGCCACCCTCGAAGCGGTAGTCGTAGCCGTGCAGCGTGGCCATCACCTTGTGCCCGAGGTGTGACATCAGTCGCGGCCGCTGGGCGCCCGAGAGCAGGCACACGCGGGGCAGGCTCATGGGTCGAACCCTAGGCGAGGCCGGATCGCTCCGCGTGTGCTTGGATCGTTCCAAGATGGGTACCCAGCGTCCATGACGACCGAGGCGCCCGTGACGACCACCGACCGCAGCCCCGAGGGAGAGCACGTGGAGACCTGGCCGGGGACGGCGTACCCCTTGGGCGCCACGTTCGACGGCAGCGGCACCAACTTCGCGCTGTTCAGCGAGGTCGCCGAGCGCATCGAGCTGTGCCTCTTCGACGGCAGCGGCGGCGCCGAGACCCGCGTCGAGCTGACCGAGGTCGACGGGTTCGTCTGGCACTGCTACCTGCCGAGCGTGCAGCCGGGGCAGCGGTACGGCTACCGCGTCCACGGCCCGCACGACCCTGAGCGCGGCCTGCGCTGCAACCCCAACAAGCTGCTGCTCGACCCCTACGCCAAGGCGACCGCCGGCACGATCGACTGGGACCAGTCGCTCTTCGGCTACGACTTCGGCGACCCGGACTCCCGCAACGACGACGACTCGGCCGCGCACATGCAGCACGGCGTCGTCATCAACCCGTTCTTCGACTGGGAGGGCGACCGCCGGCTCAACATCCCCTACAACGAGAGCCTCATCTACGAGGCGCACGTCAAGGGCCTGACCGAGCTGCACCCCGACGTCCCGGCGGACATCCGCGGCACCTACGCCGGCCTCGCGCACCCGGCGATCACCAACCACCTCACCAAGCTCGGGGTGACGGCGATCGAGCTCATGCCCGTGCACGAGTTCGTCAACGACTCGACCCTCCAGGACAAGGGGCTCAGCAACTACTGGGGCTACAACACCCTGGGCTTCTTCGCCCCGCACGCGGCGTACGCGAGCAACGCCGAGAACACCGACCGGTTGGGCCAGCAGGTCCAGGAGTTCAAGTCCATGGTCCGGTCGATGCACCTGGCGGGCATCGAGGTCATCCTGGACGTCGTCTACAACCACACCGCGGAGGGCAACCACCTCGGCCCGACGCTGTCGTTCCGCGGCATCGACAACCCGGCGTACTACCGGCTGATGGAGGACGACGCCCGCTTCTACATGGACTACACGGGCACGGGCAACACCCTCAACGTGCGCCAGCCGCACTCGCTGCAGCTGATCATGGACTCCCTGCGCTACTGGGTCACCGAGATGCACGTCGACGGCTTCCGGTTCGACCTCGCGGCGACGCTGGCCCGCGAGTTCTACGACGTCGACCGGCTGTCGTCCTTCTTCGAGCTCGTGCAGCAGGACCCGATCGTGTCGCAGGTGAAGCTGATCGCGGAGCCCTGGGACATCGGCCCGGGCGGCTACCAGGTCGGCAACTTCCCGCCCCAGTGGACCGAGTGGAACGGCGCCTACCGCGACACCGTGCGCGACTTCTGGCGCGGCGAGCCGTCCTTGGGCGAGTTCGCGTCGCGGCTCGCGGGATCGGCCGACTACTACGAGCACTCAGGCCGCCGGCCCGTGGCGAGCATCAACTTCGTCACCGCCCACGACGGCTTCACGCTGCGCGACCTGGTGTCCTACAACGAGAAGCACAACGAGGCCAACGGCGAGGACAGCAACGACGGCGAGAGCCACAACCGCTCCTGGAACCACGGCGCCGAGGGACCGACCGACGACCCGGAGATCCTGGCCGAGCGCTCCAAGGCGCAGCGCAACATCCTGGCCACGTTGCTGCTCAGCCAGGGCGTGCCGATGATCCTGCACGGCGACGAGCTGGGCCGGACCCAGGACGGCAACAACAACACCTACGCCCAGGACAGCGAGATCAGCTGGGTGCACTGGGACCAGGCGGACAAGGCCCTCGTCGAGTTCACCGCCGCGGTCGCCAAGCTCCGTCAGGTGCACCCGACGTTCCGGCGGCGCCGCTTCTTCACCGGCAACACGGTCCGCACCGGAGACGGCAAGCGGCTCAACGACATCGTCTGGCTGCACCTCGCCGGCCACGCGATGGAGCAGGACGACTGGACCGGCGGCGCCCAGGCGCTGGGCATGTACCTCAACGGCGACGGCATCGGCGGCAAGGACGCCCGCGGCCGGGCCATCACCGACGACCACTTCTTGTTGTACTTCAACGCCGACGGCGACGCGCAGGTGACGCTGCCGCCGGAGGAGTTCTCCCAGGCGTGGGACGTCGTCATCGACACCAGCGGCGTGGCGGACACCACGACCACGCTCGCCGCCGGGGCGACGTTCGAGCTCGTCAGCCGCAGCGTCGTCGTCCTCCAGGAGCATGCCGCCCCCGTGGCCGACGCCGACCACTCCGTGGCCGCCTCCGTCTCGGCCCTGACTCAGCCCTCGTCGACCCCGGCCGCCGACCAGCGCAGCGGGGCCCGGCCCACCAAGGACCCCGATGATTGAGTCCGACGACTGAGCATGCGGACCCCTCGGAGCACGTACCGGCTGCAGGTCACGCCGGAGTTCGACCTGCACGCCGCCGCCGCACGGCTGCCGTACCTCCACGACCTCGGCGTCGACTGGGTCTACCTCTCGCCGCTGCTGCAGGCGACCGCCGGCTCGTCGCACGGGTACGACGTGGTCGACCCGTCGCGGGTCGACGACTCCCGCGGCGGCCCTTCTGGTCTTGCGGCGGTGTCGGCGGAGGCGCGACGCCTCGGCATGGGCGTCCTGGTCGACATCGTGCCCAACCACATGGGCGTCGCCGACCCGGCGCAGAACGCCTGGTGGTGGGACCTGCTCGCCCACGGCCGCGGGTCGTCGTACGCCGACGCCTTCGACGTCGACTGGGACGCCGGCAACGGTCGCGTGCTCATTCCGGTGCTCGGGGACAACGGGGAACAGCCGTCGGTGTCCTACCCGTCGCCCGCCGAGCACTACGAGCTGGTCTCGTGGCGGCGTGGTGACAGCGAGCTCAACTACCGGCGGTTCTTCACGATCACCACGCTGGCCGGGGTACGGGTGGAGCTGTCGTCGGTCTTCGATGCCGCACACCAGGAGGTGAGGCGGTGGTTCGAGGACGGGCTCGTCGACGGGTTGCGGGTCGACCACCCGGACGGGTTGCTGGACCCCGCGGCGTACCTGCGTGACCTCGCTTCGCTCACCGGCGACGCGTACGTGCTGGTCGAGAAGATCCTTGAGCCCGGCGAGGCGCTGGCGACCTCATGGGCGACCGCGGGCACGACCGGGTACGACGCGCTCGGCCTGATCGACCGCGTCCTGGTCGACCCCGCCGGTGCGGACCGGATGCCCGGGTCGTTGGTGGACTGGGCCTCCCTCACCCACGACACCAAGCGCGCGGTGGCCGACTCTGCGTTGCTGGCGGAGGTACGTCGGATCGCGCGCGACCTCCCGCTGGTCGAGGAGGGACGAAGTCCCGTCACGAGACCCGGTGAGCTGGAAGACGCCATCGCCGAGGTGCTCGCCTGCTTCCCGGTCTACCGCTCCTACCTCCCCGACGGCGCCGAGCACCTCGAGCAGGCGCTGGCGTCCGCGCGTGAGCACCGTCCCGACCTGGCATCGGAGCTCGACAGGCTGGCTCCGGTGCTCGCGGACCCCGACCAGCCCGCTGCCCGGCGCTTCCAGCAGACCAGCGGGATGGTGATGGCCAAGGGCGTGGAGGACTGCGCGTTCTACCGCTGGTCTCGGCTCACCTCGCTCAACGAGGTCGGCGGCGACCCGGCCGTCTTCTCGGTCTCGCCCGGCGAGTTCCACGACGCGATGACCGTGCGTCAGCGCGAGTGGCCGGACGCGATGACGACGAGCACCACCCACGACACCAAGCGCAGCGAGGACACGCGCGCACGGATCGCCGTCCTGGCCGAGGTACCCGAGGTCTGGGCGACCACCCTCGACCGGCTCCTCGCCCTGTCGCCGATCCCGGACCCAGACTTCGGGTCGCTGCTCTGGCAGGCGATCGCCGGCGCGTGGCCGGCGTCGCGCGAGCGGCTGCACCAGTACGCCGAGAAGGCGATGCGTGAGGCCGGCGAGCACACCACGTGGACGGACCCCTCGGCGGCGTACGAGGACAGTGTGCACGCGGCCGTCGACAGTGCCTTCGACCACGGCGAGGTACGTGCGGTGCTCGACGGCCTGGTCGCCGCGATCGACGAGCCCGGACGCAGCAACGGCCTGGCCGCCAAGCTGCTCACCCTGACGGTGCCGGGCGTGCCGGACGTCTATCAGGGCACCGAGCTGTGGGACCACAGCCTGGCCGACCCCGACAACCGCCGCCCGGTCGACTACGAGGACCGCACGGCCCTCCTCGCCCACGACGCCCACCCGAAGCTGCGGGTGACGGCGGCCGCGCTCCGCCTGCGCCGGGACCGGCCCGAGCTGTTCACGTCGTACACGCCGGTGGCTGCCACGGGCCCCGCCGCCGACCACGTGCTCGCGTTCGACCGCGGTGGCGCGGTCAGCGTGGTGACGCGGCTGTCCGTGGGGCTCGCCGCACGCGGCGGCTGGGACGACACCGCGCTGGAGCTCGACGGCGCGTGGCGCGACGTCGTGACCGGTCGGGCCGTGGGTGGACGGCTCGACGACGTCCTGCGAGACCTGCCGGTCGCATTGCTGGTGAGGGAGTCATGACCGTTCTCCACAGAAATCGGTACGCCGTGTGGGCGCCGCGGGCCCAGCGGGTCCGGCTGTCGGTGGGCCCTGCCGATGTCGGGGCCATCGTCGAGATGACGCGCGGGGCGGACGACTGGTGGAGCCCCGCCGGGCCCGTCCCCGACCCAGCGGAGGAGGCCGACTACGGCTACCTGATCGACGACTCGGACACGCCCCGACCCGACCCGAGGTCGCGGCGTCAGCCGGCGGGCGTCCACCAGCGCTCGCGAACCTTCGACCCCTCGGCGTTCAGCTGGAGCGACGAGCGGTGGTCGGGCCGGCAGCTCGCGGGCGCGGAGGTCTACGAGCTGCACGTCGGGACGTTCACCCCGGAGGGGACGCTCGACGCCGCCCTCAGTCGGCTCGACCACCTGCGCTCGATCGGCGTCGACCTCGTCGAGCTGATGCCGGTCAACGCGATGAGCGGCGTCCACAACTGGGGCTACGACGGCGTGCTCTGGCACGCGGTGCACGAGCCGTACGGCGGCCCGGCCGGCTACCAGCGGTTCGTGGACGGCTGCCACGCGGCGGGTCTCGGCGTGATCCAGGACGTGGTGTACAACCACCTCGGTCCGTCCGGGAACTACCTGCCGGAGTTCGGCCCGTACCTCAAGGTGGGCCGCAACACCTGGGGCGACCTGGTCAACCTCGACGGCGACGGCTCGGCCGAGGTGCGCCGGTTCATCCTCGACAACGTCCGGATGTGGTTCGAGGACTACCACGTCGACGGGCTGCGGCTGGACGCCGTGCACGCCCTCGACGACTCCTCCGAGGTGCACCTGCTCGAGGAGATGGCGATCGAGGTGGCCGCACTCTCGGCGCACCTGCGCCGGCCGCTCACCCTGATCGCGGAGTCCGATCTCAACGACGCCAAGCTGGTCACCCCTCGTGAGGCGGGTGGCTACGGGCTGGACGCCCAGTGGAGCGACGACTTCCACCACGCGGTGCACGTCGCACTGACCGGTGAGACGCACGGCTGGTACGCCGACTTCGAGCCGCTGTCGGCCCTGGCCAAGGTCTGCGAACGCGGGTTCTTCCACGAGGGGACGTACTCGTCCTACCGCGGACGCGACCACGGCGTGCCGATCGACACCTCGGCGATGCCGTCGTGGCGGCTGGTCGTCTGCGCGCAGAACCACGACCAGATCGGCAACCGCGCCATCGGCGACCGGATCGTGGAGGCGCTCGACGACGACCAGCTGGCCTGCGCGGCACTCCTCACGATGGCCGGGCCGTTCACGCCGATGCTCTTCCAGGGGGAGGAATGGGCGGCGTCCACGCCGTTCCAGTTCTTCACCTCGCACGAGGAGCCGGAGCTCGCCGAGGCGACGGCGAAGGGCAGGATCGAGGAGTTCGCCCGGCTCGGGTGGGACCCGGCCAGCGTCCCGAACCCCCAGGACCCCGAGACGTTCACGCGCTCCCAGCTCGACTGGTCCGAGCTCGGCGAGGGACGCCACGCACGGATGCTGGAGGTCTATCGGCAGCTGGCCGTGCTGCGCCGCGAGCTTCCCGAGCTGACCGACCCCACCTTCGCTCGCAACCGGTGCACGGTCGACGAGGACACCCGCCTGTTCACGCTGCGCCGCGGCGACGTGGTGGTCGTGGTGAACTTCGGCATCGAGCCGACCACGACGACCGTGGGCGACGGCCTCGAGCTGCGCTTCGAGACCGAGTCCGGCGTGGACCTCGACGGCGCGACCCTGATCGTGCCCGGTCACGCCGGTGCGCTGCTCGCGCCTACCCGAACGCGCTGACCGAACCGGTCGCACGCTCGCTGCGTGCGAGCGCTCGCAGGACACCGTCCTGTCCGTGCCGCTGAGCGCCGAGGGCGGCGAGCAGCGCCAGCGCCGGGTGCAGGGCCTCGTCGTCGAAGGCCGGCACCTCGGATCCGACGCTGGCGGCCAGGTCGTCGGCGTGCACGACGACCTCCATCAGCCGGACGACCAGGAAGTCGTCGGTGTCCAGCAGGCAGTCCTGCCACGGCACGTACGTCGTGGGGCCCGCGTCCGCGATCGCCCCCGGCAGTCCCGCGACCGCCTCGCGCAGGATCGCCGCCGAGTGCTCCTGCCGGCCCGCGGCCATCGCGTTGAAGTCCTCGACGATGGACGTGTTCTCCGGAGCCCCGACGGGCGCCTGGAACCAGTCGGTACGCCGGTAGAGCTCGGCGAGCGAGAGCACCTCGGCGTGCGGGGGCACGGGCTGGATGCGCAGGAACTCGTCCGCGCACTCCGGCTGCGAGACCAGGTGCCGCGCCATCCCGCCGACGGTGAAGGCGGGCACCGCCGACTCACGGTCCCACGCTGCCTCCACCCGCGGGTCGCCGACCAGGCTCACCAGCGCCTCAGAAGCACGGACGAGGGCGGAGCGGTCGAGGGTCCCGGCGAAGGTCAGCGGCATGCGGCCGAGAGTACGAGGCCTTCCGGACGGATCCCGTCCGTCAGGGCGTCCCGCCCGTCAGTAGTACCAGGGGAAGCGCGACCAGTCCGGCTCGCGTTTCTCGAGGAACTGGTCGCGGCCCTCGACGGCCTCGTCGGTCATGTACGCCAGCCGCGTCGCCTCGCCGGCGAAGAGCTGCTGACCGACGAGCCCGTCGTCGGGGAGGTTGAAGGCGTACTTCAGCATCCGCTGTGCCTGCGGGGACTTGCCGTTGACCAGTCGGCCCCACTCGAGCCCGACGGCCTCGAGCTCGTCGTGCGGGACGGCCTTGTTGACGACGCCCATCCGGACGCCGTCCTCGGCGGAGTACTCCTGGCCGAGGAAGAAGATCTCGCGGGCGAACTTCTGGCCGACCTGACGGGCGAGGTACGCCGACCCGTACCCGCCGTCGAACGACCCGACGTCGGCGTCGGTCTGCTTGAAGCGGGCGTGCTCGGCCGAGGCGAGCGTCAGGTCGCAGACCACGTGCAGGCTGTGCCCGCCGCCGGCGGCCCAGCCGTTGACCAGGCAGACGACGACCTTCGGCATGAAGCGGATCAGCCGCTGGGCCTCCAGGATGTGCAGCCGGCCCAGCTGGGCGGGGTCGACCCATTCAGATGTCTCTCCCGCTCTCCCCGATGCGTCCTCCGGACGCGTGTACTGGTAGCCCGCGCGTCCGCGGATCCGCTGGTCACCACCGGTGCAGAAGGCGTGCTTGCCGTTCTTCTCCGAGGGCCCGTTGCCGGTGAGCAGCACGCAGCCGACGTCGCTGGACGTGCGCGCGTGCTCGAGCGCCGCGATCAGCTCGTCGACGGTGTGCGGGCGGAAGGCGTTGAGGACGTCGGGACGGTCGAAGGCGATGCGGACCGTGCCGTGCGCCTTCGCGCGGTGGTAGGTCACGTCGGTCAGCGACTCGAACCCGGGCACCGCGTCCCACGCCGACCCGTCGAACGTCTCGGACACACCCTGGATGGCGGACATGGGGCGACGGTAGTGGGCGACTAGCGTGCGGCTGTGAGCCCCACCCGCGTACGCCGACCCCGCCCCGCCGACATGACCGTCCCGGACGGCGCCACCTCCGTCTGGACCGACGGCGCCTGCTCCGGCAACCCGGGACCCGGCGGCTGGGCCTGGGCCCTCGACGAGACGATCTTCGGCTCCGGTCGCGCCGACCACACCACCAACCAGCGGATGGAGGTCCAGGCGGCCCTGGAGGCGGTGCGAGCCAACGCGGGCCCGCTGCTGGTGGTCAGCGACTCGACGTACGTCGTGAACTGCTTCCGCGACCGGTGGTGGCAGGGCTGGCTCGAGCGCGGCTGGGTCAACAGCGCGAAGAAGCCGGTCGCCAACCGGGACCTGTGGGAGCCGCTCATCGGGCTGTACGTCGAGCGTGGCGACGTCGCGTTCGCCTGGGTGAAGGGCCACTCGGGGGACCGGATGAACGACCTGGTGGACGCGCTGGCGGTCGCCGCCGCGCGGGGGTGACTCGGAACACGTGCCGGATCGGGGCCGACTCTTTGGATCGATCCAAGGCTTCCCGCACCATGGAGGCATGACCACTGTGAAGCGCATCCTGCGCCGAGTCGACTCCTACACCCTCCAGGTCTTCAACGCCCCTGGCACGCACGCCCGGCGCCGCAACGCCTGACGGGAATGCCACCCGGCGGCCCCGTGGTTACCTCACCATGAGTCTTCTCGAGGGTGAGTACGTCCCGAGCACCGCCGGATGGGTCCGCGACCAGGTCGAGGAGTACGAAGCCTCGGCCGGTGAGCGCGCGAACACCCTGCGCGGCGGCACGGACCCGATCGTGGTGATCACCTCGGTCGGCGCCAAGTCCGGCGTCTTGCGCAAGAACCCGCTGATGCGCGTCGAGCGCGACGGCAAGTACCTCGCGGTGGCGTCCATGGGCGGTTCCCCGAAGAACCCCGTCTGGTACCACAACTTCCTGGCCAACCCGATCGTCGAGCTCCAGGACGGCCCCGAGCCCAAGCTCTACCGCGCCCGTCTGCTCGGCGGCGAGGAGCGGGCCGACTGGTGGGACCACGCGGTCCGCACCTGGTCGACGTACGGCGAGTACCAGAAGAAGACCGACCGCCAGATCCCGCTGTTCCTGCTCGAAGAGGTCTGAGACCCGGACTGGACCCGTCCGCCGATCGGGCGAAGGAAATCCGCCGGAAACCCCGGACGCCTACGCTCGGGGCCATGAGTCTGCTGCTCCGCGTCGAGCTGCCCGACGTCCCGGGCTCGCTCGGGCGCCTGGCGACCGCGATCGGCGGCGCCGGCGGTGACATCGAGGCGCTCGAGATCGTCGAGAAGCGGTACGACGGCACGGCCGTGGACGACGTGCTCGTCGAGACGCCCGTCGGCGTGATGCCGGACTCGATCGTGTCGGCGTGCAACGCGCTGGACGACGTGCGCGTGGTGTGGATCAGCCGGTACGCCGCGGGCAACAACCTCTTCCTCGACCTCGAGGTGGTCGAGGAGCTGACCACCGCCCCCGAGGTCGCCCTCGACCGGCTCGTCGACATGCTGCCCGTGACGTTCCGCTGCGAGTGGGGTGCGCGGGTCGGCCCCGGCGACGAGGTGCTGCGCGGCACCGAGGGCGCGCCGAGCCACGTGCCGTACGTCGAGGCGGACAAGCCGTTCCGCCTGGAGGGTTCCGACGACGACGACGTCCGCTGTGCGGCCCCGCTCACCGGCAAGGAGATCGTGGTGATCGGCCGGCGCGGCGGGCCGGCGTTCCTCGAGTCCGAGCTGGCCCGGCTCGGTCACCTCGCCGGGCTGGCCGCCTCGATCGCGGCGCGCGGCTAGCCCGCAGCTGGTCCCGACGCCAGTCGCTCCGCGAGCCCCGACGCTCGCTGGGCGCTCCGGCTGACCGCGGCCCGGACGGCGGCCTCCGTGCCGACGACCCGGACGTGCTCCTGCGCACGCGTGATCGCGGTGTAGAAGAGCTCGCGGGTGAGCAGCCGCGAACCCTCCTCGGGGAGCAGCACGGTGACCCGCTTGGCCTGGCTGCCCTGCGCCTTGTGGATCGTCATCGCGTGCATGGTCTCCACCGCGTCCAGCCGGCCCGGAGCGAAGTCGCGCAGCTGGCCCGACCCGGAGATGAAGACGCGTCGCCGCACGCCCTGCCGGACGACCACGCCGATCTCACCGTTGTAGACGTCGAGGGCGTAGTCGTTGGTGCTGACGAGCAGCGGCCGTCCGACGTACCAGCCGTTTCCTGGGCCGCCGATCGGCTCCCCCACCTCCTCGGCGAGCCAGCGCTCGACCTGGGCGTTCCAGCGGCGCACGCCGTAGGGGCCCTCGCGGTGGGCGCACAGCAACCGGGTCTCGTCCAGCGCCCGGAGCGCTCCCGGCGCGTCCTCGGCCTCGGCGAGACGTCGTACCTCGACGGCCGCGCCGACCAGGTCGTCGCGCAGCACGGCGCCGAGCTCGTCCTCCGAGGACGCCTCGACGAAGCTCACCTGCTGCGAGGACGAGCGCAGCACGTCGAGCACGGCGTCCTCGTCGCGGTCCTGCAGGGCCGAGGCCAGTGCCTCGATCTCCGCCTTGAACCGGTGGTTCTCCGTCAGCCCGGAGACCGGGGAGTCGGCGCGGCCGGAGTAGCCCCGGACCAGGTCGCCCAGCACGGCGCCGGCACCGACGGACGTCAGCTGCTGCGGGTCGCCGACCAGCACCAGCCGGCTGTCCGGCCGCAGCGCCTCGAGCAGCCGCGCCATCATCGTGAGCTCGACCATCGAGGACTCGTCGACGACCACGAGGTCGTGCTTGAGCCGGTTGCCGCGGTCGTGCCGGAAGCGGGTGGCGTTGTCGGGCCGCCAGCCCAGCAGCCGGTGCAGCGTCACCCCCTGAGGCCGGCCGAGGAGGGCGACCGCCTCGGGCACGCCGTCGAGACGGCCCAGCTCCTCGTTGACCGCCTCCTGGAGCCGGCTCGCGGCCTTGCCGGTCGGCGCGGTGAGGGCGACCGAGATCCGCTCCCCCCGGGCCGCGGCCTGGTCGGCGACCAGCGCCAGGATCCGCGCGACGGTCGTGGTCTTGCCGGTGCCCGGACCGCCGGTCACGATCGTCGTCCACCGGCGGACTGCGGCCGCGGCCGCCGTCAGCTGCTCGGCACTCGCATGTTCGCCCCGCACCAGCTCCAGCGCGGCGGCCAGCCGGTCCTCGTCGATGTCGGGCGGAGTCTGGTCGCCGCGGGCCACCAGGTCGTCGCGTACCTGCCGCTCGAGGCGGTGGTACCGGTCCAGGTACAAGAGGTCGAGGTCCACACGGAGCACGCCGGCCTCGACGAGCGGCGAGGAGCGTACGGCGTCCAGCCAGGCAGACGGCTCCGGCCACGGCAGCTCGGGGGCGTCGAGGCGGACCTGGTCCAGCGACAGGCACACCGAGCCACGCCGGGCCGCCCGCACCGCGAGCGCCACGGCCAGCAGCACCCGCTCGTCGTCCTCGCCGCCGAGCGCACCGACCCGGCGCGCGACGTGGAGGTCGGACGCCGTCAGCAGCAGCCCCTGGTTGAAGACGCCGAGCAGCCCGGGCTGCGACCCCGACAGCCGCCAGTCGTGCTCGCTGGTCGGCTCGAACAGCTCGGTCATCGCGCGACCACCCGACCGGCCAACAGCTCGGACAGCTCCTCCACCAGCGGCACCGGCGCGCGCCAGGTGAACACCCCGCACGGCGTGCCGTCGACGATCGGCGTGTCCGGGCCGCACATGCCGCGGACGTAGAGGTAGAGCACCTCGCCGAGGTGCCGCTCCGGGTCGTACCCCGGCAGCCGCCACCGGAGGAATCGGTGCAGCACCGCGGCGTACAGCAGTGCCTGCAACGGGTAGTCGGAGTGACCCATCGCCGCGTCCAGCGCCTCGGGGCGGTAGGCGTGGGCGGTCAGCGGCTCGTCCAGCGGGCCCAGCCAGTTGGTCTTGTAGTCGACGACGTGGAACCGCGGGCCGTCGGCGGTCGGAACCCGCAGGACGACGTCGACCGAGCCGGTCAGGTACCCCCGCAACGGCTGGTCGCCGAGCGGGCCCCGCAGGGGGACCGCGTAGCCGCGGACCGGGTCGCCCTCGGGCAGGTGCCGCTCGAGCAGCGGCGCCAGGTCCGACAGGCGGACGTCACCCGAGCGATCGCGGACGTCACCACCGGCCAGCGGCAGCTCGAAGTCCATCTCACGCAGCCGGTCGGCCAGCGCGACGCCGCGCAGCGTGACGCCGTCGAGCCCGGTCCCTGGTCCACCCAACGGCGAGTCGCACACGGCGACCAGCGCGTCGGCCAGCTCCTCCCGGTCCAGCTCGACCGGCCACCAGCCCCGCTGCTCGTCGATCAGGCCGAGGAGCTCACCGCGGAAGTCGGCCGCCGCCGGGTCGGCGTGCTCGAGCACCGCGTGCACCAGGGACCCGAACGTCGCGCCGACGGGGAGGTCCGCCATCGGGGAAGGCACGTCGCCGTCACCGGGTCCGTCGACGGCCCGTCGCGCGACCTCCTGACCAACGTCCTCGTCGTCCTTGCCGACCACCTCCGGCTCGCTGGCGACCGCGTCCACGACGGTGTCCTCCCGGACCGCGGAGAGCGAGGAGTACGACGTCCGCCGCCAGGCGGCGTCCACGGTGCGGGTGAAGCGCCGGACAGCCATCGCCCCGCCGCCGATGTCCGGGCCCGCCCCCTTCAGCTCGGCGATCGCGAACGGCTCGGGCGCCGGACCACCGCGGTCGCGCCACTGCCCGAACAGCCCGATCACCTCGTCGTCGGACGGGACGGCCGGCTCGCCGGGCACCTCGCTCGCGCCGACGGCCCGCATCAGCATCCGGTGCAGCGGCGAGGCCGGCGTGTTCTTGGTCGGTGACCACCAGCAGACGACCTGGCACTGGGCGCGGGTGAGGGCGACGTACAGCAGCCGCAGCCACTCGCCGGCGTCCTCCTCCTGCGCCCGGCGCACGCTGTCGGCGAACCCGGCCCCGCCGGCGCCGACGTTGCGGCAGCGCACGCCCGTGTCGTCGTGGTACCGCGGCAGCTCCGGCTCCCCGACGTGCCGGTCGGCGACGGCGGGCAGGTAGACGACGGGGTACTCCAGGCCTTTGCTCGCGTGGATCGTCACCAGCTGGACGGCGGCCGCGTCGGAGTCCAGCCGTCTCGTGCGCTCGAGGCCGCGACCGGCGCGGCCCTCGGCGACCTGCTCGCGCAACCAGGTGAGCAGCGACACCAGGCCGTGCCGCTCGGTCAGCGCGGCCTCGTGGAGGGCCTCGCCGAGGTGGCGCAGGTCGGTCAGCCGCCGCTCGCCGCCGACCTCGGCGAGCACGCGCGAGGGCAGCCCGCCGACCGTCGCGGCCTCGAGGACGGCGGCCAGCCCGCGGGCGGCGAAGAGCTCGAGCCAGGACCGCAACGCGTCGGCCACCTCGTCGGTCAGGTCCTCGCCGCGGGCGTCGAGCTGGGCGGCGGTGTGCCCGAAGAAGCAGGTGAGCGCGGCGGCCCGCACACGGGTGCTCCGGTGTGGCTGCTCCATCGCCTCGAGCAGCGTGAGCCACTCGATCGCCGCCGGGGTGGCGAAGACGCTGCCGCCGCCGGCGATGACCCCGGGTACGCCGACCTCGGCGAGCGCCGCCTGGGCGTCGGCCAGGTCTGCGTGGCGATAGCTGATCACCGCGATGTCGCGCGGCCGCACCGGGCGACCCTCGAAGGTCGCGCCGGAGTCGAGGAGGCGGCGTACGTCGTGGGCGAGGTCCTGGGCGATCCTCGGCCGCACCTGCCCCACCATGAGCAGGCTGTTCGACTGCCTGGGCCGCTTCGAGATGTCGGATCGCCGGACCACCCGCACGCGGAACGGGTTTCCCGCGCCGACCAGTCGGGCCTCGGCGTGCTGCGCGTCGACGTCGCGGACCACGATCCGCTCGTCGCCGAGCTCGGCACCGCGCAGCAGCTCCTGCAGGGCCGACAGCAACGGGGCGTCGCTGCGCCAGTTGACCGAGAGGGTCTGCTGGGTCTGCGCGGTCTCGGCCGCCTTGAGGTACGTCGTGACGTCACCGCCGCGGAACGCGTAGATGGCCTGCTTGGGGTCGCCGATCAGCACCATCGTGGCGTGCCCGGTGAACGCCCGGTCGAGCACCTCCCACTGCACGGGGTCGGTGTCCTGGAACTCGTCGACGAGCACGATCCGCCAGCGCTGCCGCATCCGCTCGGCGGCCGGAGAACCATCCGGCTCGAGCGCGTCCGCCAGCTGGCTGAGCAGGTCGTCGTAGGAGAGGATCCCCAGCCGGCGCTTGCGCCGGTCCATCTCCTTGCGCACGGCGTCGGCGAACGCGACCCGGCGGCCTGGCGTCGTCGCGCGGTCCTCCGTGGCCGGCTCCAGCCGGGCCTGCGGGTCGTCGACCACCCGCCGGGCGATCGTCAGCGCCTCGTCGTAGGAGAACACCGGACCGCCCTCGTCGAGGGCGAAGGCCCGGAGGTACAGGTCGTCGACCGTCTCCTTCACCAGGTCGTCGAGGTCCTCGACCAGCCGCGCCCGGGAGTCGGAGTCGCCGGCCACGCCGAGGGAGTCGAGCACCATCGAGCAGAACTGGTGGGTGGTGGCGATGGTCGCCGCGTCGAAGCCGACCAGCGCGTCCACGACGCGTCGGTGCGCGGCGACCCGCTGCTCCTCGTCGTAGGTGCGCAGCAGGTCGACGAGGTCCGAGGACGGGACCGCGTCGCGCTCGGCGGGGTCGTCCCCCAGCACCCGCTCGGCCTCGACCAGCTGGGCGCGCACCCGCTCGCGCAGCTCCTGGCTGGCGGCTCGGCCGAACGTGACGACCAACATCTGCTCGAGCCGCGCGACGCCCTCCACGACGTACCGCGTCACGAGCGCGCCGATCGTCCACGTCTTGCCGGTGCCCGCACTGGCCTCGAGCAGCACGGTGCCGGTGGGCAGCGGGTCGGTGATGGTGAACGCCTTCGGGTCGGTCATAGAGGGCCGACCTTCTCGACGCCGGAGAGCAGCGGCTCCCAGACCTGCCAGGCGTACGTCGGCAGGCCGAGGTCGATCAGCTCCTCCACGGTCGTGCCCCGCCCCCACACGCGGACGTGGTAGGCGTCCTCGTCCTCCTTGGTGAAGGACGCCGCGCCGGCGAACCGGTCGGTCTCCCACTCGCGACGCGCGGCCTGCTTGAGGTCGACGTCCATGCCACGCAGGGACTTCGCGTGCGCGTCGGCCCACGCGGCAGCCGTGGCGATCGGGATCGGCAGCGGGCGGGTCAGGCCGAGGTCGCGCAGCTCCACCAGCGAGCGCAGCCAGCCGACCGCACGCTGGTCGAGGGGCCCGGTGAGGGCGCGCTTGGGGCCGGCGCGCTCGCGCCCGACGGCGTGACCGGTCCAGCTCTGGTCGGGGTCGGAGGACGCCAGCGCGAGCAGCTCGACCCAGGTGCGCAGGCGCTGCTTGGCCTTCAGCCGGGAGTACCCGAGGGAGACGAGCCGCGTGCCGTAGACCCCGGCCACCGTGCCGGTCAGCCGCCGACCCTCGCCGAGGTCGACGTCCACGTCGACCGAGCGGCGGGTGCCGGTGCGCAGCTCGGCGGTGCCGTTCCAGAGCTTCTGGCACTCCTCGGTGACGCCCCGGAGGGCACGCACGCCGAGCTGGTAGGGAGGCAGCGTGCCGCGCAGCTGCTCGGCCAGCATCACCGCGGCGGGGTCCTGCCCGGCGAGGAGCTCGCGCAGCAGGTGGTCACCGACCTGCCAGACCTCCAGCGAGTCCAGGGAGACCGGGATGGCGTCCTCGAGCTCGTCGGGCTCGAACGGCGTGGCCAGGTCGAGGCGGTCGCGCAGGAAGGTGCGCACCGGGTGCACGAGGAACCGCAGCAGGTCCTCGAGCGAGACGTCCTCGGGTGGCCGGGGCGGGAGGTCGCCGTCGAGCAGGGCCGGCACGGGACGCCGCGCGCCGGCGGCCGACCGCGCGCCCGCGAGCGCCGACTCGTCGAAGGAGAACGGCCGCCGCGCCGGGCCGCGCAGGTCGGGCACCGCCCACTCCGGCGGGTCGGTCGCGGCGGTGCCGGACTTGAGGTTGCGCGGGTCGTAGGGCTGGAGGGGGTGCCGGGTGAGGACGTCGTCGCGCACGGCCGCGGCGGTCGTGCGGTCGGCGGCGTCGAGCAGCTCGCCGAGCGGGACGGCGGGCGGGCGGCGCGCGCCGGAGTGCTCGTTGGCGCCGGTGTAGGTGATGACGAGGTGCTCGGTGGCGGCCATCAGCGCGTCGAGCAGCAGCTGGCGGTCCTCGCTGCGGCCGTCGCGCTCGCCGGTGCGCGGGTGCCGGGCGAGCACGTCGTCGCCGTCGACGAACCCGGCGCGCGGGAACACCCCGTCGTCCAGGCCGAGCAGGCACACGACGCGGTGCGGCACCGACCGCATCGGCACCATCGTGCAGACCGTCAGCGTGCCGGTGCGGAAGTTCGCGCGGGTCGGGCGCCCGGCCAGCCGCCCGCCGAGGAGCGCGCGCACGTCGGCCAGCCGCAGCTCGAGGTCGTCGCCGGAGTCGGTGGCGGCGGCCCGCGCCAGCTCGCGCTCGAGCTGGGGGAACTGCCAGGCGTCGTCGGAGGGGACGTCGGTGAGGTCGCGGACGCCGGTGCGAAGTGCGGTCATCCAGTCCGACGCCGTACGCGCGTCGTTCAGGGCCCGCAGGCACCGGTCGAGCCGGTCGTGGAGCTCGGCGAGCCTGCCTGCGAGGTCGATCTCGTTGCTGCCCACGTCGTCGAGCGGCAGGCCGGTGCCGAGGTGCCGGTGGTCGTCGCCGCTCATCGCCACGCCGAGCAGGATCCGGTCGAGCCCGGTGCGCCAGGTGTTCTGGGGGAAGCGCTCCATCGAGAACGTCGCGCGCGCCTCCTTGTCGAGCCCCCACCGGATGCCCGTGCGCGCCACCCAGCGGCCCGCGCGCTCGAGGTCGTCGTCGGTGAACCCGAACCGCCGCCGGCACGGCTCGGTGGCGGCGAGGTCGAGGACCTCCGAGGCGGTGACCCGGCCGCCGCTGAGCTCCAGGAGCACGCCGGCCACCGCGAGCAGCGGGTTGGTGCTGACCAGGGCCCGGTCGGCCAGGCGGACCCGCAGCCGGTGAGCCGGGTGAGCGGCCACCCCGACGCCGTCGACGGCCTCGGGGCCGGTCGGCGCCAGCCCGAACCCGGCCGAGATCAGCGGTGCGTAGGACTCGATGTCCGGGCACATCACGAGGATGTCGCGCGGCTCGAGCGTCGGGTCGTCCTGGAGCAGGCCGACGAGCACCTCGCGCAGCACGTCGACCTGCCGCGACGGGCCGTGGCAGGCGTGCACCTGGAGGCTGCGGTCGTCGGGGTCGTGCCGCCGACCGGCCCGCTCCTCGAGGGTCGGCGCGTGGTTGGCGCGGAGGTCGTGCTGGAGCAGCCCGAGCAGGGTGCCAGGGTCACCGCCGGGAGGCAGCACGGCGTCGCCGGACGGGAAGCCGGCCCCGTCGAGGGAGCGCCGCAGCTCACGGGCGTCGCGGCCCAGGGACGCGAGCAGCGGGTGGCCGACGGCGGTCGCCGACTCGTCGTGGTCGCGCGTGACGACTCCGCCCAGTCCGGCCAGGGCGTCCCAGAGCGCGGGCGAGGCCTGGGGGAGGTACAGGTGGACGTCGCGGCGCTCGCCGAGCGCTCCGAGCAGCTCGACCTCGGTCGCGGGCAGCCGCGTGTGCCCGAACAGCGAGAGTCTCGGCGGCAGGTCCACGCCCGGCCCACCGGCGCGGAGGGCCTCCAGGGTGACGGCATGGCGAACGTCCGGCGGGGGCGCGTCGACGCGGCCGAGGAGCCGGCGCCACAGCTCGGGCTGCCAGGCGAGGTCGGCGTCGATCGGCCGGCCCGCACCGTCGGTGTCGCGGCCCTCGCGCCAGTCGGTGACGAGCGCGGGCCGCTGGGCGGCGTACGACGCGAACAGCGACGCCAGCCGGATGGCCACGCTGTAGCGGCGGTTGCGGCGCAGCTCGAGGTCCGGGCCGCTGAGGCCGTGCCCGAGGTGGGTGGCGAGGGTGCGGCACCAGTCCTCACCGAGGCTGGCGTCGATGGTGGCCAGGAGCGGCCAGACGAGTCGCTCGGGGTCCCAGGGGTCCTCGGTGCCGCGGTCGAGCAGCAGGGACACGAGCGAGCGCGGCTGGAGGAACCGGACGCCGGCGCAGACCCCGTCCCCGCCCCCGTCGATGTGGCCGGTCACGCCGAGCCGGTGGGAGAGCCGCTGGGTCAGCCAGCGCTCCACGCCGCGGGCCGGGACGACCACGACCTCCTGCACCAACGGGTCGTCGAGCGGGCTCGCCAACAGGTCCCCGAGCGCCTCGGCCAGCAGGTCGGTGCGCGGGGCCCGGTGCAGGTGGAGCGCCACGCGCCGACCCTAAGGCCCCCCACCGACCGTGCGGCGACGGCCACGGAGGCCCTGGGGACAGCACGACGGGCCGGTGCGATCCCGTGAAGCGCGCCGGCCCGTCGTCGTACCCGTGCTGTGGAGCTAGAAGACCCTCCGCCGAGAGCCACCGATCGGGACCAGGTTCAGGATCAGGCCGACGATCAGCAGGATGATGCCGATCGTGGTCAGGATGCCGATCTTCGCCACGAGGCCGATGATCAGCAGGATCAGTCCGAGGACAACCATGGGTTCTCCCTCCGAAGCCGGCGCCACGGTGGCGCAGGAACAAGGGTCAGGGTGTCGACGGTTCACGGCCACCGCCTCACCCCTCTGGGTGGAGTCGGGGCGCGGCTGGGCCTAGTGTGTGCTGGTGCCTATCCGCGTCGCGCTGGTCAACGACTACGAGGTCGTGGTCCACGGCATCGCGTCGATGCTCCGCTCCCACACCCACCGCGTCGAGGTCGTCGAGCTCAACGCCTCCAGCTCCGTGGCGGAGCCGGTCGACATCGCCCTCTTCGACACCTTCACCCAGAGCCGCGACGACGGCACCGGCGTGGTGCGGCTGCTCGAGAACCCGTACGTCGACAAGGTCTGCGTCTACACGTGGAGCACCGACCGACTGCTGCGCGAGTCGGCCCTCAAGCTCGGGATCTCCGGGTACCTCTCCAAGCGCCTGAGCGCCTCCGACCTGGTCACCGCCATCGAGCACGTCTTCAAGGGTGACGTCGTCGTCAGCGACGAGCCCTCCCGCCTGCCGCTCATCGGCGGCGACTGGCCGGGCCGCGAGGAGGGCCTCACCGCCCGCGAGGCCGAGGTGCTGTGCCTGATCACCCAGGGCCTCACCAACGCCCAGATCGTCGAGCGCACGTCGCTCTCGATCAACTCCATCAAGTCCTACATCCGCTCCTGCTACCGCAAGATCGGCGTCGACAGCCGCTCGCGCGCGGTGCTCTGGGGCGTCGACCACGGCATGCAGCTGGACCGGGTCCGCGTGCCCGACCCCGACATCCCCGGGTCGAAGGTCTAGTCCTCCGCGCTGGGCCGGGTCGGGCGGGATACCCGGTCCACCGGGTATCCCGACACCTGTGACCCGCTACGGCTGCGCCCAGGGGTGGTTCGCGACCCTCCGGGGTCACAAGTTCAGGTTTCCCCGGTCAACCGGGGAAACCTGCACGCCAGTCAGTCGGCCGACTGCTCGGCCCGCACGCCGGCGACGACCTGCTCGTGCTCCTGGCGGCGTACGGCGGCCATGCCGACGAGCAGGTACCCCACGAAGCCGACGACCAGAGCGGCCGGCACACCGAGGTTCGCGTAGGCCCAGTTGCCGTCGCGGCCGCCGAGACCGAAGGGCTCGAGCAGGAAGCCCAGCCAGCTCAGGCCCTTGCCCGACCCGGTGGTGTCGATGACCAGACCCCAGCCGACGGCGGTGGCCACGATCAGCAGGAGCACGGACTCCCAGCGAATCGGCGCCGTAGCCGCCGGTCCCGACTGACCACCGGTGCGGGTGAAGAGCGCGCGCTCGTCGTAGGGGTAGCGGCGCATGAACAGGTCGGCGAGGAAGATCCCGCACCAGGCGGACATCGGCACGCCGCCGACGATCAGGAACGCGATGAACACCGACAGGAAGTCGTCGGCGACCCAGACGATGTAGATCGTGCCGAGGATCATCAGCACGCCGTCCAGGCCGGCCGCCGACCAGCGCGGGATCTTCAGACCGAGGGCCAGCAGGGTCAGGCCGGAGGAGTAGATGTCGAGGATCGCGCCGGAGACCAGGCCGCCGACGGCGACCAGGGCGAAGGGCACCAGGAACCACGTCGGCAGCAGCGTGGTCAGCGCGCCGATCGGGTCCGCGCCGATCGCGGCGGACAGGTCGGCGTTGTCGGCGCAGAGCAGCACGCCGTACGCGACGAGGATGACGACCGGCAGCGAGCCGCCGAACGTCGGCCAGAACACCACGCCGGTGGTGCGGGCCGTGCGCGGGAGGTACCGCGAGTAGTCGGCCGCCGAGTTCACCCAGCCGACGCCGAAGCCGGTCAGCACCAGCACCGTCGCGCCGATCACCGCGGTGGTCGGACCGTCGGGCAGCGCCCGGGCGGCGTCGAGGTTGATCTCGTCCCACGTCAGCGCGACGTAGACGCCGGTGACCACGATCATCGCGATCGTCAGCCACTTCTGGATGCGCATGATCGCGTCGAAGCCGAGCACCCCGGCGGCCACGATCACGCCGGCCACGACGACGAACGCCACGACCTTGGTGGAGTCGCCGGAGGACCAGCCCAGCCGGTCGAAGACCGTCGCGGTCGCGAGGGTCGCCAGCGAGACGAGGACCGTCTCCCAGCCCACGAGCAGCAGGTACGACACGATGCCCGGCAGCCCGTTGCCGAACCGCCCGAACGCCGCCCGGCTGAGCACCAGGGTCGGCGCCGAGCCGCGCTTGCCGGCGATCGAGACCAGGCCGACGAGCAGGAAGCTCACCACGGTGCCGACGACGGTGGCCACCAGCGCCTGGGTCAGACCGATGCCGAAGCTGAGCACGAACGCGCCGTACGAGACGGCGAGCACCGAGATGTTCGAGGCGGTCCAGGGCCAGAAGAGCCCGGCCGAGCTGCCCTTGCGCTCGGCCTCGTCGATGATGTTGATGCCGTTGGTCTCGATGGCGCCGGTGCGGCGCGGGGCGACCTGCGTCTCTGTGTTGGTGCCGGTGTCGGTGCTCATGACGTCAACCCTTCCTCGACGAGTCGGACCACCAGAGGTCCGAGCCTCGCGGCGCTGCGCTCGGCCACCGCGACCACCTCGGCGGGGTCGATGCCGGCATCGGTTCCCTCGATGGCGGTCACGGTCGACAGGCCGACCAGCTCCACGCCCCACTCTCGCGCCGCGATCGCCTCGTACACCGTCGACATGCCGACCAGGTCGGCGCCGATCCGGCGCAGCCACTCCGCCTCGGCCCACGTCTCGTAGTGGGGTCCGCCGAGCAGCGCGTACACGCGCTCCTTCATCGTCGGCTCCGTACGTCGGGCGATCTCGCGCAGCCGCATCGACCACGCGTCGGTCAGGTCGACGAACCGCGGACCCTCCAGCGGGCTGCCTTGAGCGAGGTTGACGTGGTCCCTGATGAGAGTCACGTCCCCGAGCTCGACGTCGTCGCGCAGGCTGCCGTTGGCGTTGGTGAGGACCGCGAGGCGTACGCCGGCCGCCGCGGCGACCCTGATCGGGTGCGCGACCGCCGCGGGTCCGTGGCCCTCGTAGAGGTGGGTGCGGCCGAGGTACAGGAGGACGCGGTGCTCGCCTCGCCGGACGGACCGGATCTCGCCACGGTGTCCCTCGGCCACCGGCGCCCGGAACCCCGGCAGGCGGGTCATCGGGAAGCTCGCCGTCGGCTCACCGAACGCGTCGGCCGCCGGACCCCATCCCGAGCCGAGGACGACCAGCGCGTCGTGTCGGTCGGCGCCGGTCAGCTCCGCGAGGCGTGCGGCGGCGGCCCGCGCCTCGTCGTACCCGTCGGGTGTCCGCACGGATCCACTGTGGCAGCGTTGGTTGAGGAGGGACGACAGTCCCGTCACGAAACCTGGCGAGATGGACGCGGTCCTAGTCTGTCCGGGTGAGCGTCGTTCAGGTCCGGTGCCACCGGCTGCGGGCGCCGCTGCACACGCCGTTCGTGACCGCGCTGCGCCGCACCGAGCACCTCGAGACCACCGTTGTCGAGCTGGTCGACGACCAAGGACGGCGGGGGTACGGCGAGGCGCCGCAGGTCTGGCGGGTCACCGGTGAGTCGCTGGCCGGGGCCGAGGCGTGCCTGAGCGGACCCCTCGCCGACGTCGTCCGCGGGCGCTCGCTGGAGGACCTGCCCGCGCTGGCGCGTGACCTCGAGGACGCGGTCGTCGGCAACTGGGGTGCCAAGGCCGCGATGGACGTCGCCCTCCACGACCTGGCCGCGCAGCGTCTGGGCGTGTCCCTGGTCGAGCTCCTCGGCGGACCGGCCGGCGAGCAGCGCGTGCCGACCGACGTGACGGTGTCCTCCGGCAAGCCGGAGGAGATGGCGACGACGACCTCGCGTCGTACGGACGAAGGGTTCACCGTCCTCAAGCTCAAGGTCGGCACCGACGCGGCCACCGACGTGGCCCGGGTACGGGCGGTGCGCGACGCGGCCCCGGACGCCCGGATTCGCGTGGACGCCAACCAGGGCTGGACCGCCGACGAGGCCATCACCGTGATCCGCGCGCTGGAGGACGCCGGCGTCGGGCTCGAGTTCGTGGAGCAGCCGGTCGAGCGCTACGACCTGGCCGGCCTGGCGCGGGTGACGGAGGCCGTGGACACCCCCGTGATGGCCGACGAGTCCGTCTTCGCGCCACGGGACCTGGAGGCCGTCATCGAACGCCGGGCCGCCGACCTCGTCAACGTCAAGCTCGCCAAGTGCGGCGGCCTCGGCGTCGCCCGCGACCTCCTCGAGCGTGCGCGCGCGGCCGGGATGGGCACGATCGTCGGCTCGATGATGGAGGGCCCGATCGGCGTCGGCGCGGCGGCCTCGCTCGTCGCCGCGGTCGGCACCAGCCATGTCAGCGACCTCGACGCCGCGTGGTACGCCGCCGCGTCTCCGGTCGTGGGTGGCGCGACCTACGACCGCGGTGTCATGGTGCTTCCAGGGGAGCACGGCTTGGGGATCAGGGGGCTGGCGTGAACGTGGTGCTGCGCGTCGGCGTGCCGGTCGCCACCATGTGGGTGTCCCCGGAGTCCCCGCGCGACCTCGACGCCGCCGCGGTCGCCGACGAGCCCGATCTGGACGCCTGGCTCGGCGCCCTCTCCGCCGAGGACCGCCTCGGCCTCCACGGCCGCACCGTCACCCAGGTGCTCGACGGCGAGCCGGTGATGGTCGAGGAGCGCCGCGACGGCTGGGCCCACGTCGTCGCCCCCTGGCAGCCCCTCGTCGGCGACAACGGGTACCAGGGCTGGGTACGTGAGGCGCACCTCCGTGAGGCCAACGCCAACGACCCCGACCACCCGCCCGACCGCGTCCCGGCCGACCGCATCGCCGTGGCGGCGTACGCCGAACGCTTCGCCGGCCTCACCTACCTCTGGGGCGGCACCAGCCCCGCCGGCTTCGACTGCTCCGGCCTCGTGCACTACAGCTATCGCCAGGCCGGGTACGTCGTCCCGCGCGACTCCCCCGACCAGGCCCGCGCCGCCACCCCCGTCCCCCTCGGCGACGGAGCAGCCCGGCGACCTCTACTTCTTCGCCCGAGACGACGGCCGCGTCTACCACGTGGGCTTCGTCCGCGGCGGCGGACGCATGCTCCACGCCCCCGAGAGCGACGGCACCGGCACGATCGTCGAGGAGGAGCTCAGTCCCGAGCGACGTGGTCACCTGGTTGCGGCTGGGCGCTTCGAGATCTGACCGTGGTACCGGTCGTGTGCTGAGATCAAGACCGCGCCGCTCCCAGCCGGCGCTCCCTAGGTTCCCACGGTCCTGGTGCGATGCGCAGCGGGATCGAGCACGCGATCATGAGTGTCGCCAGGAACGTCCAGTAGTACAGCGCCACCCACAGACCCTTGGGCTGGTCCAGGGCCAGAGCAGGACCGCCGATCCCAGTGGCGGTGAGGCCCCAGATCGGGATCGCCGACATGGCGACGAGTCCGCAGGTGGCTCGCAACCAGGGCCGGCGTCCGCCGATGGCGTAGGCACCGATGACGCCGAAGGCCGGCACGCCGAGCGCGCCTCCACCGATCCCGCCCTCGAGGGTGGAGCCGTGACGGACGAGGTCGACCACCAGGACGGCGCTGAACACGAACGGAGAGAGCACCAACCATCGCCACCCTGCGGCTGAGGTGGCACGCCGCAAGTGCTCGGCCCAGCCCAGCAGCACTCCGGTCACCATGCTGGGAACGAGGATCCAGGCGAAGGTGCCGCTCCACGTGACCACCGACGGGTCCGTGGTCACCTGCGTCATGAACCCGCGCAGGCCACAACCCCAAGCGAGCCCGCCCAGAGCACCCAGGGCGAGCAGCGGCTGCGGCTTCCACCCAGCACTCACGGGCGCTGACGGGACGTGGACGGGGCGATCACCCGGATCCGGCCGACGGCCCGGGGACAGGCCGGGCCGGGTGAACATCCAGGCGCCCCCGGCCATCGCGAGGAGGGCGAGGATGCTGGCCGCGTTGAACCACGCGAACGGCAGGTCGAAGCCCCACCAGAACGGCGCACACCCGAGCACGCCGGCGAGGGTGACGACGACTCCGTTCGTGCGCAGCGCCAGGAGGAGCGCTCCCCCGATCGCCAGCACGAGGCACGTGCCGAAGAACGCCAGCAACACCGGGACGGTGACCGAGATGCCGTGGGCCTCGAAGGGGCCGTTGCCGTACGTCGGGTTCCCGTCCACGTGCCACACCTCGTGGTCGCGAGCGCGGTGCCAGGTGCCCGGGATGTCGAAGGCACCGAAACCCACTCCGTTGACCAGCGCGGCGAGGCCGGCCATGCGAAGCGGCCAGAAGGTCGCCTCGGTCTGGAAGACCGGTGAGGAGGAGGTGCTCACCTGAGTGCCCTCGGGGGCCGGCGAGGCTCTCTCGATCGCGCGGCACGGCGACGACGCGGCCCGGGCCGCAGCGCCACCGCACCGACGCCGACCCCGGCGAGCGCCACCGCCAGCCACGCGATGCGCACGGGCTCCGGGAAGTCGCCGATCGGGTAGAGCGTGCCCCAGCTGAACATCCCCGACAGCGTCACCGGCGCCACCGCGGCCACCGCCACCACCGGCGCCAGCAGGGCGCCGGGCGTCGGCACGAGCCGTCGGGAGGCCAGGGCCGCCGAGCCCACGACCAGCAGGACGGTGGCGCCGCCCAGCAGCCACCAACCCGGCCGCCAGAGCGCGACGTCGCCCGGGCGCAGGGCCACCACCAGGGCCCATACCGACAGCGGCACGAGCGCCACCCCGAGCCGGTTGACGCCCCGCCAGCCCGCGCCACGCGGCGTCACCGCGACGACCGGGAGGGCGTTCTCGTCGAAGGCGAACGCCGCGGCGCCGGCACAGCAGGCGAGCAGCGCCGGCGCGAGCAGGAAGGCGTCGTCCGGCCACCGCGCGATCAGCAACGCGGTGACGACGGCTGCCCCGCAAGCGCCGAGGAGGGGCAGCCAGGCGACCCCGTGGCGGAGGTACCAGAGCCGCATGCTCAACCCGTGACCCTCGAGGGGATCGGGTCGGACTTCCGGTCGTCGTGGGCGCCGGTCGTCGCCGCCGCGAGGAAGAGCGCCACCGTGACTACCGCGACGGCCGCCACGAGGATGCGGAACCTGGGCGTCCGGGCGGTGCGGTCGTGCCAGATCGCCCCGAGGACCGCAAGAGCGCCGAGGGCCAGCAGGTAGCCGAGGTAGGCCGCGGGATTTCCGGCGACCAGCGTCTGGGTACCGTCCGGGTTGTCCCCCGTGTGGAAGATGGCCCACGGCACCCAGAGCCGCCACTCGGAGGCGCCGGTGTCGAGGAGCGGCGCCTGTCCGAGCAGGCTCACCACGATGAGGGCGATCACCACCACGCCCGAAGCGCCGCGGAACCGGAGCCAGCGGCCGGCCAGCACGCCCAGCAGTGCCCCGTCGAGGCAGGCAACCGGGCACATGAGGACGATGCTCCACACCTGCCAGTCGGGCAGGGTGCCGAACCACCACTCCTGCGGAGCCACGCCGATCACCTTCGCGAGGACGACGAGGGCGGCCGAGAACGCCAGCCCGGCCACGAGCGGTGGGATGCCGGCTGCGGCGAGCCCGAGCGTCCGGCGGGCCTCGGTGCCGGGAGCCGTGGCGACGGCCTCGACGGCCACCTCGGCGGACCGGGTGAGCAGTGCAGCGGCGATCACGCTCGCGAGGCCGATGTAGAACGCGCCGAGCAGCGGCAGCGTGAGCACGACCGGGATCCCTGTCTCGTCGTCGACGAGGACGACGTACAGCCCCAGCACGACGAGACCCAGAGCGACTCCGAGCACGAAGACGGGGTGGCGGGCCATCCGGCGCGCCTCGATGACGGCCATCGCGCTGTGACCTGCGGCGCTGGACCCGGGCAGGGAAAGACTGCTCATCGGTCGCTCCAGTGTGGTGGGTCAGGGTCAGGAAGGGGCGTGCAGCCGGTGCACGTCGGGCCCGAGCATCAGCAGGTAGGCGTCCTCGAGGGTGGGCTCGGCAGGATCCGCGCCGGCCGGCGGCCTCCCGCCGACGACGTGGTGGCGGCCGGTGCCCGTCCGCCAGCTGACCAGTGCGTCGCCGCCGGGCTCGTCGGCGAGCCAGACCTGGCCGACCGCGGTGGCGACCAGGTCGGTGACGGCACCGTCGAAGCGGACCGTCCCGCCCGCGAGCACGACCACGCGCTCGCACAGTGCCGCGACGTCCTCGGTCTGGTGGGTGGACAGCAGCACCGTCGACCGGTGGCCCAGGGCCGACAACGTACGCCGCAGGTCGGCGCGCTGCGCAGGGTCGAGCCCCGTCGTGGGCTCGTCGAGCACCAGCAGGCGCGGCTCCCCGAGGAGCGCCTGCGCCAACCCGACCCGTCGGCGTTGGCCTCCGGAGAGCCGACCGACCCGCACCGCGGCCTGGTCGGCGAGCCCGACGGCGTCGAGCACGCGGCGTACCTCGTGGGATCGGGCCTCGCGCTCGTTCCACTCCTTGAGGACGGCGACGTACTCGACGAACCCGAAGGCGGTCATGTCCGAGGGGTAGCCGAGCTCCTGAGGCAGGTAGCCGAGCGCGCGACGCGCGGCGGTCACGTCGGCGTGGGAGCTGCTCGGGTCGCGCCCGAGCAGCCGTACCTCGCCGCTGTCCGCACCGATCGACGTGGCGACGATGCGCAACAGCGTCGTCTTGCCGGCGCCGTTGGGGCCGAGCAGACCGGTGACGCCTTGGTCGAAGGTCAGGTCGACACCGGCGAGGGCGCGCGTGCGGCCGTACCGCTTGCCGACGCCGGACAGCTCGACCGTGCTCGCACCGGCGCTCACAGCGCGACGCCCGGCTGCCGGTCGGCCCCGGCCCGGATCGCGATCACGACACAGGCTGCGACGGCGATCAGGAGGTAGACGCCCTGCTGGGCTGCCTCGACCGGCCAGGTGGGCGAGAAGGCACGGGTCGAGCCGAGCACGACGCCGGACCAGGCGAGCGACACGACCGTCGCGGCCGTTCGAGGCCCGACGAAGGCTGCCAACGCCAGCAGCACCGGCACCAGCGCCAGGGCCGGGCCGAGCCACGCGGCGGCGAGCCACAACGGTCCGGGCACGGCGAGCCCGAGCAGCACGGTGACCGGCAGCAGCGACACCAGGACGCCGATCGTGCGCAGCAGGATCAGCCGGGTGCGCCCGTACGGCGCGGTCGCCACGAGCGTCTCGAGCGGGTCATGGCGCGGGCCGTAGGCGGCCGCGACACCCAGCACGGGTGCCAGCGGCGCCGCGAGGAGGAACGGTGCGAGCGCCGTCCCACCGGACGCGTAGGTGGCCAACGTGGCGAAGGACAGCGACAGGAAGGCGCCGACCAGCCAGGCGCCGCGCAACGAGGCCGCCGAGGCGAGCAGCACCGCCGTCGGCTCGGTCAGGCCCAGCCGGCGCGCGACGCGCATCGGGTAGGGCAGGCCGGGGCGCTCGACGCCGTCGCGGATGCCGACCCACGTGCGCTCCAGCAGCTGCGGGCCGAGCAGGCTACCCACCGTCGCCCGGCAGCTCTGGCACCGGTTGACGTGGTGCTCGACCGAAGCGCTCGTGACGGCGTCCAGGGCGCCGGAGAGGTAGCCGGACAGCAGCGTCGGGTCGGCGTGCCAGCCTTCGGTGCCGCTCGTCATCGCCAGCCCTCCTGGGGTTCGGTCAGCGTGGCCCTGAGCTGGGCCTTGGCGCGGTGGAGACGCGTCTTCACCGTGTTCTCCCGGACGCCGAGAAGTCGTCCAGCCTCCTTGGTGGTCAGGCCGTCGAGCACCACGGCCTGCACCACGGAGCGGAACTCCGGCGAGAGGCGCCGCAGCCCCGCCGCCAGGTCGCCGTACTCGACCCCGAGCAGCACCTGGTCCTCGGCGGACGGCATCACCTGCTGCGGCGTCGGCGACATGTCCCACTCCGGGATGAGCACGACGGCGCGCCGAGAACGCAGTCGCGAGACCATCCGCCGGAACGCGATGCCCCACAGCCACGCGCCGACCTCGCCGTCGTGGCGAAACCGTCGGGCGTCCTTCCAGAGCGCGACGAAGGTGTCCTGCACGACGTCGACGACGACCTCGGGATCGTTGCAGCGACGGATCAGCCGGGCGTGCAGCCACGCGCCGTGTCGCTCGTACAGCTCCCGCAGCGCACCGGCGTCCCCGTCCGCGACCGCGGCGACCAGCGCCGCGTCGGTCGCGACGGGGGTGGCGGCGCTCATGACCTCATTGTCGCCACGAGGAAGTGGTTTGGTTCCCCGCTCCCGAGGTCGGTCTGCTCGACCCGTCAGCTCGAGGCGAGCTCGGGGCGACCGGGAGCCGCTTGCGGTCGGGGAAACGGTGCAGCTCCTGGGGCCAGCCGACAGCGACGGCGATGCGGCCCGCCCAGTACCTGGCGGTCTCGTCGTCGGGGGCCTCGATGATGGCCAGGCCACCGAAGTGCTCCTTGGTCTCGATGAACGGGCCGTCGGTGAAGACGGGCTCCTCGCCGTCGGGGACGACGCTGGCGATCGCGGTCGAGGCGTCCAGGCCGCCGTGGGAGAAGATGAAGACGCCGGCGGCCTCCATCTCGGCGCAGACGGCGCGGCCGCGCTTGCCGCGCTCGCCCAGGGTCTCCGTCGACATGTCGGGGGTCCACTCGTCGTTGAAGGCGATCATGTACTCCGGCATCCCAGCTCCTCTGCTCGTGCGCAGCCCGGATGGCGGCGCTCACCCTCTCCACGAACGGACTGGCGTCGATCCGACACCTCGCCGCACACGATTTCAAGACTGCCTGGGTCTTGCCGTGAGCCGACAGCCGGTGCCATGATCCCGTTCCAATAGGAAAGTTTCCTGTCTATTGGGTGGGTCGATGGTACGCAGGGTCCGGACAGCGCTGGTCGCGACGCTGCTTGCTCTGGCGCCGACGTCGGCGGTCCACTCACTGGGTCTCGTGACGGGACTTCGTCCCTCCTCGACCAACGAGCGTCGACGCGAGCTCCGCGCGGAGCTGCGCGTCAACCAGGGCGGCTGGCTGACGGGCGAGTCCAAGACCGCCTTCCTGATGGCGAGCGAGCGACTGGGGCCGACGTGGCTTCCGGGTGGTCAGCCACGGGGGAGACGTCGTGCTCCGCCGTCGGGTGCCGACGACCCCCGTCGCACGGTGGAGCGCGAAGTTCCCGGACGTCTACCGCCTCGACCTGAGCGGGATCCCCCGCGGCGGCTACCAGATCCGGACCTCCGGCGCGGTCAGCATCTCCTCGCGTTGGTTCGACGTCGCCCCGGCCGACGAGCTGTTCGCTCCGCTCGTCGAGTACGGCGTGCAGTTCGACCAGCACCAGCGCGATGGTGGCGACGCGCACCTGAACGACGCCCAGGCCGACGTGTACGCCTGGCCGCACATGGTGCCCGGAGAGGACCTGATCACGGACACGGACCTCGTGCGGATCGGCGGGCCGGTCGACGTCGAGGGCGGGTGGGCCGACGCAGGGGACTACCTGAAGTTCACGCACTCCTCGGCGTACAACGACGTCGTCCTGTTCACCAGCGCCCGACTGCTGGGCAACAGAGCACCGGACGAGCTCCTCGCCGAGGCCCGCTACGGCCTCGCCTGGCTGGAGAAGATGGACGACGAGCAGACCGGCACGCTGCACCTCCAGGTCGGCATCGGCTCGGGCAACAAGCAGGGCACGTTCGCCGGCGACCACGACCTCTGGCGGCTGCCGCAGGCCGACGACCACGACACCGACCCGCAGCACCGGTACGTCGCGCACCGACCGGTCTTCGACGCCGCACCGGCCGGCCAGCCGATCAGCCCGAACCTGGCCGGCCGGGTCTCCGCGGCGTTCGCCCTGGCCGCGCAGACGGACGCGACCACCGACCCCGACCTGGCCAACGCCGAGCTGCAGAAGGCGAAGGCGCTCTACTCACGTGCCGACACCGAGACCCCGCCCAGGCCCCTGGTCACCGCCCTCCCCCACGCCTTCTACCCCGAGTCGGTCTGGACCGACGACATGGAGCTCGGCGCCGCGGAGATCGCACGGGCCGCGCACGCCCTCGGCGGCGACGCGACGCCGTACCTCCGGAAGGCCGCCCACTGGGCCAAGCGGTACATCCGCGCCGGCTCCACCGACACGCTCAACCTGTACGACGTCGGCGCTCTCGCCCACGCCAGCCTGGCGACCGCCATGGACACGATCCCTCACGAGAAGCTCGCCATCACCCGCGCCCGCGTCGCCCACGACATCGGCCGCCAGCTCCGCGATGCCGAGGATCGCGCCGCACGGCACGCGTTCGGGGAGAGCGTCGACGTCACCGAGTTCGACGCGAACTCGCACACCTTCGGGCTGGTCGCCAGCGCCGCGCTCTTCACCCGGCTGACCGGCAGCCACCGTTTCGACGACTTCGCCGGCACCCAGCGCGCGTGGGCGTTCGGCGCGAACCCCTGGGGCGTCAGCGCGATGGTCGGCATCGGCCACGACTACCCGCACTGCATGCAGCACCAGGTCGCCAACCTGACGAGGCCACTGGACTACGGAGCCGTGGTCAACGGCCCGAACGGCGCCGACAACTTCGAGGGCGGCCTCGGCGGCTTCCAGGACGGCATGCGGCACTGCAGCCGACCGGCGTACCGCGCCTTCGACGGCCAGGGCAGCCGGTACGTCGACGACGTCCGCGCCTGGCAGACCGACGAGCCGGCGCTCGACATGACGGCCGCCGCGATCCTGGCCGCCGCCGCTCTCTGGAGCCAGGACGGGGACCGATGAAGCCCGGCACCCCGAGCCTGCTGCGCGGGATCAACGACCGCGCCGCGCTGGACCTGCTGCTCGAGCACGGACCGTTGTCGCGCACCCGGCTCGGCGAGCTGACCGGACTCTCCAAGCCCACCGCGGCCCAGCTGCTGACCCGACTCTCGGGCGCCGGCCTGGTGATCGCCAGCGGCAACAGCCGGGGCGGGCCGGGACCGAGGGCCCAGCTGTACGCCGTGAACCCGGACGCGGCGTACGTCGCCGCCCTCGACGTCACGCCCACCCGGATCCTGGCCGCCGTCGCCGACGTCACCGGCCGGACGCTGGGCGAGTACGAGCTGCCCACGCCGCGCAAGGCCGGCACGGACGCCGTGACCCATGTCCAGCACGCGATCGACGGCGCGACGACCTCGGCCGGGGTGCCCCGCGGCCGGCTGCACCGGCTGGTGATCGGCACCCCGGGCGCCTTCGACCCGGGCAACCGCCGGCTCCGCTACGCCCGCCACCTTCCCGGCTGGCACGACCCCCATCTGCTCGAGCAGCTCGCCGCCGAGGTCGGGATGCCGCTGGCCGTCGAGAACGACGTCAACCTCGCCGCGATCGCGGAGATGCGCGCCGGGATCGCGCAAGGGATCGACGACTTCGTGCTGCTCTGGGCCGACGAGGGCCTCGGTGCCGCCATCGTCATCGACGGCCGCGTTCACGGCGGGGCTACGGGTGGCGCCGGCGAGGTCGGCTTCCTGCCGGTGCCCGGCACGCCGCTCGTGCGCGACGTACGTCGCTCCAACGCGGGCGGCTTCCAGGAGCTGGCCGGCGGGCCGCAGGTCCTCGCTCTCGCGCGGTCCCTCGGGGTCCGAGCGTCCACGCCCCAGGCCGCGGTCAGCCGCGCGCTCACCACTCCCGGCGCGGGCGACGAGCTGCTGGCGACGATCGCCGAGCGGTTCGCCCTCGGCGTCGCCGCCCTGGTCTCCGTGGTCGACCCGGCCCTGGTCGTCCTCGCCGGCGGCGTCCTCGCCGCGGGCGGGACCCGGCTGCGCGACCTCATCGACGAGCAGGTGGGCTCCCTCGCCCTGACCCGGCCCCGGCTCGAGCTGAGCGGGGTCGCGGAGCACCCGGTGCTCGCCGGTGCGCTCCAGACCGCGCTCGCCGCCACCCGCAACGACGTGTTCGACACCATCCAGAGCCGCCCGGCCCAGTCAGTCAAACGGCCCGTCACGAGGAGAGAACCATGACCAGATCCCACCGACGACGCATCGTCGCCGCCCTCGCGGTGCTCAGCCTCCCCCTCGCCGTGAGCGCCTGCACCGGCGACGCGGGCGGCGGCCAGAAGGACGACCCGAACGCCGACACCACGATCACCTTCTGGCACGGCTGGAGCGCGGACAGCGAGGTCGCGGCCATCCAGGCCACGATCGACGGGTTCGAGGCCGCCAACCCGAACATCCACGTCGACGTCGTCGGCGGCATCACCGACGACAAGATCAACCAAGCGTTGCGGGCCGGCGGCCCGAAGGCCCCGGACGTCGTCTCGTCCTTCACCACCGACAACGTCGGCCAGTTCTGCAGCTCGGGCGCATTCGTCGACCTGTCGTCCTTCATGACCGACTCCGGCATCGACCCCGCGGCGACGTTCCCGGCCGCGCAGCTGTCCTACACGCAGTACGACGGCAACCAGTGCGCGCTGCCGCTGCTCAGCGACGCCTACGGCCTCTACTACAACAAGGACGCCTTCGCCGCGGCCGGCATCGACGGGCCGCCCAAGACGATGTCGGAGTTCGACGCGGACGCGGTCAAGCTGACCAAGTCGTCCGGTGACACCTACTCGCAGCTGGGCTTCATGCCGGACTACCACGGCTACGAGTCGTCGATCTCGCACTTCGCGGCGCAGTGGTCCCCGACGTACTTCACCGGAGACGGCAAGTCGAACGTCGCCGCGGACCCGATGTTCGCCCAGACCATGGAGTGGCAGAAGGGTCTGGTGGAGAAGCTCGGTGGCTACGCCAAGCTGGAGAAGTACCGCAACACGTTCGGTGACGAGTGGGGCGCCAAGAACCCGTTCATGACCGGCCAGGTGGCGATGTCGATCGACGGCGAGTGGCGCGCCGGCATGATCGCGGCCGACGCCCCCGACCTGAACTTCGGCGTGGCGCCGTTCCCGGTCCCCGACGACCAGGCGGACACCTACGGCAAGGGCTACATCACCGGCACGATCGTCGGCATCGCGAGCACCAGCGCGAAGCAGAACGCCGCGTGGAAGTTCGTGCAGTACCTCGCCACCGACACCAAGGCGGTCGTGGACTTCGCCAACGCGATCCACAACGTGCCCTCGACGATCGACGCACTGGCCTCGCCGGACGTCAGCCAGGACGAGGCGATGCAGACCTTCATCGCGATCGCGTCCAACCCCGCCAGCAACACGACGCCGGCCAGCCCCAACGGCGGCGCCTACCAGCTGACGCTGCAGGACGTCGGCTACGGCTACGAGTCGGGCAAGGACTCCGACCTCGCCGGCGCGCTGACGCAGGCGGCGAGCCAGATCGACACCGACATCGACCAGAGCAAGTAGAGCGAGCCACCGGGGTGACGAGCACGAACGTGGCCGAGCCGCGCGTCTGGACGGCGCGCGGCCGGCGGCGACGGGAGACGCTGAGGAACCTCGCGTTCCTCTCGCCGTGGCTGCTCGGGACTGGCCTGTTCTTCCTGTACCCGCTGGCCTCGACGGTCTACTTCTCGTTCACCCACTACAACGGCTTCGGCACGGCGACCTGGGACGGGCTGGACAACTGGCGGTTCGTCTTCCGCGACTACCCGTTCTTCTGGCCGGCGCTGCGGAACACGCTCTGGCTGGTCGTCGTGATGGTCACGTTGCGGGTGGTCTTCGGGCTCGCCGTCGGGATGCTCGTGATCCGCATCAAGCGCGGCGCGAACCTGCTGCGCACGCTGTTCTACGCGCCGTACCTCGCCCCGCCCGTGGCCGGCACCATCGCCTTCGTCTTCCTGCTCAACCCCGGCACCGGCCCGGTGGACACCATCCTCGGGAAGCTCGGGCTGCCCGAGCCGGGCTGGTTCAACGACCCGGCGTGGTCGAAGCCCGCCCTGACCCTGCTGGCGATCTGGGGCATCGGCGACCTGATGGTGATCTTCATGGCCGCGCTGCTCGACGTGCCGAAGGAGCAGTACGAGGCGGCCGAGCTGGACGGTGCAGGGGCCGTCGGCCGGTTCCGGTTCGTGACCCTGCCGCACCTGCGGCCGATCATCGGGTTCGCGGTCGTCACGGGGGTGATCGCGACGATGCAGTACTACACGCAGCCGCTGATCGCCGGCCAGGTCGCCAGCGGGCAGATCGGCGGCTCCGGCCAGAGCCTGGAGCCCGGGTACCCCGCCAAGTCCACGCTCACGCTGCCGCAGCTCGTCTACAACCTGGGCTTCCAGCGGTTCGACATCGGCGCCGCCTGCGTGATCGCGCTGGTGCTCTTCGCGCTCAGCATGGCGTTCGCGGCCGTGCTGATGCGGCGCGGCAGCGTCTTCCTGGGCGGTGACGCGTGAATCTCCGCATCCGCCAGGCCCTCGAGTGGGTGGGCGTGCACACGTTCGCGGTCGCGGCGACGCTCTTCTTCGTGCTGCCGTTCGTCTTCGTGGCGTTGACCGCCCTGATGAGCGACCAGCAGTCGCTGACGCGGGACCTGTGGCCGAACCCCTTCCAGTGGGGCAACCTCGTCGACGTCTGGAGCACGCCCGGCTTCGGCACGTGGTGGCGCAACACGCTCGTGTACGCCGTGGCCGGCACGGTGCTCACCCTCGTCTCGAGCGTCCCGGTGGCCTACGCGCTGGCGCACTTCAAGTTCCGCGGCCGGCAGCTGGCGATGATGATGGTGATCGCCACGATGATGCTGCCCCCACAGGTCGTGATCATCCCGATGTACCTCGTGTGGGCCAAGCAGCTGCACCTCTCCGGCACCCTGTGGCCGCTGATCATCCCGCTGGCGTTCGGGGACGCGTTCTCGATCTTCCTGCTGCGCCAGTTCCTGGTCACGGTGCCCCGGGAGTACCTGGACGCCGCCAAGGTCGACGGCGCGAGCGAGCTCCAGGTGCTCTTCCGCGTCGTGCTCCCGATGGTCCGGCCGGCGATCGCCGCGGTCGCGCTGTTCCAGTTCTTCTACTGCTGGAACGACTACTTCGGGCCGCAGATCTACACGAGCGAGAACCCGGCCGCCTGGACGCTCAGCTACGGGCTGAGCACCTTCAAGAGCGCCCACCACACCAACTGGAACCTCACCATGGCGGCCACCCTGATGGTGATGGCGCCGGTGATCGCGCTGTTCTTCCTGGCCCAGCGGGCCTTCATCGAGGGCGTCACACTGACAGGAGTCAAGGGATGACCAAGATCGCCGTCGTCGGCGGTGGGTCGACGTACACCCCGGAGCTCGTGGACGGGCTCGGGCGCCTCGGGGACCTGCTCCCCGTCGACGAGCTGGTCCTGGTCGACCCCGGCGCCGAACGTCTCGAGCTGGTGGCCGGCGTGGGCCGCCGGATCCTCTCGCGGTTGGGCAGCCCGACGCGGCTGAGCACGACGACCGAGCTCGAGCCGGCCCTCGACGGCGTGGACGCGGTGCTCCTCCAGCTCCGGGTCGGCGGCCAGGCGACCCGCAACCAGGACGAGACGTGGCCGCTCGAGTGCGGCTGTGTCGGGCAGGAGACCACGGGCGCCGGCGGGTTCGCGAAGGCGCTGCGCACGGTGCCGGTCGTCCTCGACATCGCCGAGCGGGTCCGGAAGGCCGCTCCCGAGGCGTGGATCATCGACTTCACCAACCCGGTCGGCATCGTCACCCGGGCGCTGCTCGAGCAGGGGCACCGGGCGGTCGGCCTGTGCAACGTGGCGATCGGCTTCCAGCGCCGCTTCGCCGAGATGCTCGGCGTCGCGCCGGAGCGGCTCGAGCTCGACCACGTCGGCCTCAACCACCTGACGTGGGAGCGGGGCGCTCGCGTCGACGGTGTGGACCGGCTGCCCGAGCTGCTGACCTCCCACCTCGACGAGATCGCGGCCTCCCTGCACCTGCCGGCCGCACTGGTCGCGTCGCTGGGCGTCGTGCCGTCCTACTACCTGCGCTACTTCTACGCCCACGACGAGGTCGTCCGCGAGCAGCTGGCCAGCCCGTCGCGCGCGGCCGAGGTGGCCGAGATCGAGCGGCGGCTGCTGGACCTGTACGCCGACCCGACGCTCGACGAGAAGCCGGAGCTCCTGGGCCAGCGTGGCGGCGCCTTCTACTCCGAGGCCGCCGTGCAGCTGGCCGCGTCGCTGCTCGGCGACGGACCCGCGGCCACGCACGTCGTCAACCTGCGCAACGACGGCACCCTGCCGTTCCTGCCGGACGACGCCGTCATCGAGGTGCCCGCGAGCGTCGACCGCTCCGGCGTACGAGCCCTCCCGGTCAGTCCCCTCGAACCGTTGTACGCCGGCCTGGTCGCGCACGTGACGGCCTACGAGCACCTCGCCCTCGAGGCCGCGCTGCACGGCGGCCGGCAGCGCGTGGTCGACGCCCTGCTCGCGCACCCGCTCGTCGGGCAGGCCGTCCTCGCCGAGGACCTGACCGACCGGCTGCTGGCCCACAACAAGGAGTTCCTCACGTGGGCGTGACCGATCGTGTGCAGGAAGCCGTCCTGGCGATCGACGCCGGCAACAGCAAGACCGACGTGTGCGTGGTGTCGGCCGACGGCGACCTCCTCAGCCGGGCGCGCGCCGGCTCGTTCCGCCCGCACCGTCTCGGCGCAGGCCCTGCGCTGGCCGAGATCGCCCCGGCCGTCGAGGCCGCACTCGCCGCCGCGGGCGACGTGCGGGTCGCGCACGCGGCGGCGTGCCTGGCCAACGTGGACTTCCCCGTCGAGCAGGAGGCCGTCGAGGCCGTGATGGCGGGACTCGACTGGGCGCCGTCGTACGAAGTCGTCAACGACACCTTCGCGCTGCTGCGCACCGGGCTCGACGAAGCGCGGGGGGTCGCGGTCATCTGCGGGGCCGGGATCAACTGCACCGGGGTGCTCCCGGACGGGACGACGGTGCGGTTCGCCGCGGTCGGTCACCTCTCCGGCGACTGGGGCGGCGGCGACCACTTGTGGCAGGAAGCCATGTGGTGGGCGGCCCGGGCCGAGGACGGCCGCGGGCCGGACACCGCACTTCGCACCGAGCTGCCGCAACACTTCGGGCTCGCGTCGATGGCGGCGCTGATCGAGGCGGTGCACGTCGGCGGCATCCCCGAGGAGCGGCACCGGGAGCTGGGGCCGGTGCTCTTCGAGGTCGCCGACGCGGGCGACGCGATCGCGGCGGCCGTCGTACGCCGCCAGGCCGAGGAGGTCGTCACGCTCGCCGCCACCGCGATCCGACGGCTCGGTGTCATCGAGGAGCCGATCGACGTGGTGCTCGGCGGTGGCGTGCTGACCGGGGGTCACGCGATGTTGCTGGACGCGATCACCAGCGGGCTCGCCGATCGAGCCCCGAAGGCCGCCGTCCGCGTCGTGGCGGCGCCGCCGATCCTCGGCGCGGCCCTGCTGGGCCTGGACCGGATCGGCGCCTCGACCCGTGCGCAGGCGCGTTTGCGGGCGGCGTTCGCCTAGCAGCCGTTGGTCGAGGAGGGCGCGCCAGCGCCCGTCACGAAACCCGCACAAGCAGGCCGATGAGCTCGCACCGGGGTCTCGTGACAGGACTTCGTCCTTCCTCGACCAGCGACTACGCGAGGATCTCGCCCAAGGCGGTGAGCAGCCGGTCGATCTCGTCCTCGGTCGAGTACGGCGCGAGGCCGACCCGCAGGCCGCCGTCCTCGCCGAGGCCGAGGCGGTGCGAGGCCTCCCACGCGTAGAAGTTGCTCGACGGCGCGTTGATGTCGCGCCCGGCCAGCGCCACCGAGACATCCGCCGCCGCGGCGTCGGCGAAGGTGACCAGCACGGTCGGCGTACGCCGCTTGGCGCGCGAGTGCACGGTGAGCGGCAGCATGGCCAGGCCGGCCTCCAGGTGCTCGCGGAGCCGGTCCTCGTGCTCTTCGATCGCCGCGAACGCCGTGCGCAGCCTGGCCTTCCGGTCCTCACCGTCGCCCCCGTCATGACCCAGCGACGCGATCAGGTCGACGGCCGCCGTGGTGCCGGCCATCAGCTCGTAGGGCAGCGTGCCGAGCTCGAAGCGCTCGGGCACGGTCTCCGTCGACGGCGCCAGCTTGTCCGGGTGGATCGTCTCCAGCAGGGCCGGGTCGGCGACGAGGACGCCGCAGTGCGGGCCGAGGAACTTGTAGGGCGAGCAGGCGTAGAGGTCCGCGCCCAGCGCCCGGTAGTCGGTCGAGACGTGGGCGCTGTGGTGCACGCCGTCGACGTACAGCAGGGCGCCGTGCGCGTGCACCGCCTCCGCGATCGCCGGGAGGTCCGGGCGCGTGCCGAGCAGGTTGGAGGCCGCGGTGACGGCAACGACCTTGGTGCGGTCGGTCATCTGCTCGGCGACCGCCGCCGGGTCGAGCTCGGCGGACTCGGGGTCGAAGTCGGCCCACTTCACCGTCGCGCCGCGGGCTTCCGCCGCGATCACCCACGGGCGGACGTTGGCGTCGTGGTCGAGACGGGTGACCACGACCTCGTCGCCCGGCCCCCACTCCTTGGCCAGGGCGCGGGCGACGTCCATCGTGAGCTGGGTCATGCTCCGGCCGAAGACCACGCCCTCGGGCACGGCGCCCAGGAGGTCGGCCATCGCCCGGCGCGCGCCGAGGACCGCGGCGTCCGCGTTCCGCTCGGCCGGCGTGAGGTCGCCGCGGTTGCTCAGCGGCTGGGTCATCGTGTGCCGGACCGCCTCGCCGACGACGTCGGGCGTCTGGGTGCCGCCCGGCCCGTCGAAGTACGCCGTGCCACCGGCAAGGCTCGGGAAGTGGGCGCGCAGTGCCTGGACGTCGTACACGCGATCGATCCTGCCAGGCTGTCGGCGTGGAGCTCGCGGAGGCCGTCGTCGCACTGCGGGCCGCGGGCTGCGTGTACGCCGAGGACGAGGCGGAGCTGATCTGGTCGACGCTCGTGGTGTCCGGGGATCGCGACTCCGCCGTGGCCCTGCGGGCGAGCGGGATGCCGCTGGAGCAGGTGGTCGGCTGGGCGGAGTTCGGCGAGGTACGGGTGGCGCTGGCACCCGGCGTCTTCGTACCCCGCCGCCGCGCCGAGGCGATCCTCGCCCCGGCCGTCGCGCTGCGCCCGTCCGCCCGGGTCGTCGTCGACCTGGGCTGCGGCGCGGGCGCGCTGGCAGCCTCCCTGGCGGCCCTGCTCCCGGACGCGGACGTGCACGGCGTCGAGCTGGACCCGGCCGCGGCGGCGTGTGCGCGACGTACGGGCGGCTTCACCGTGCACGAGGGCTCCTGGTGGTCGGGGCTACCGGCGTCGCTGGCGGGTCGGGTCGACCTCGCCGTCGCGTACCTCCCCCACGTCCCGACCCGGCACCTCGGCGACATCCACCCCGACTTCCGCGCCCACGAGCCGGTGCTCTCCGTGGACGGCGGAGCCGACGGGCTGGGTCCCTTGGGCGAGGTACGGGCGGGCCTCGACGAGTGGCTGGCTCCCGACGGGGTGTTCGTCACCCTGCTCGCTCTCGAGCAGGTCCCGGGCGGGGCCGAGGTGCTGACCGAGGACGAGGACGACGTCGTCGTGGTGTTCCGGCCCGGGTCCCCGGACGTCAGGGTGCGCGCTCTCGTCGATTCGTCTGCGGATCACTGTGACTTTCTCGGAGGCGGACCGCAGACGAGTCGCGTAGGGTCGCCACCGACCGTGACACGACCCGAGGAGGTGGACCCATGACCGATGTCTCGATGTGGGTGCTCCCCTCGTCGTCACGGTCGGGCGACTGACGTAGGGGTTGCCGGGAGCGCCGGACAGGCACTCCCGAAAGGTCATCCCTTGAACCAACCCATCAGCACCAGTCCCCACCTCAGCACCATCCAGGTCGTCCGCGTCGCCGACCAGCACTGGCACGCCCTCGAGGACGACTGCGTGGTCGGCCGTGGCCACACGACGTACCGTCCCGACGGCCGCATCTACGTCAGCGTCGACGCCTGGCACGTGACGACGTTCGACCTGCTGGCCGGCGCGATGCTCGCCGCCCTGCCACGCCCGCTGCACACCCTCGTCGACGAGGCCGACAGCGACCTGACCCGCCAGTGGGAGGCGCACGGCTTCGTCCGGCACCGCCGCGAGTGGGAGCACGTGATCGCCACCGACCCGGAGCTCACCGGGCTCGGCGGCGCCCGACCTCCACGCGGGACGACCATCCGCACCGTCGACGTGCGGTTCACCGTCGCGGTCTGGCAGGACGAGCAGCTGGGGTACCTCCGGCTCGCGCCCATCCCCCGACGACCCGTGATCGGACGGATCGAGGTGCGTCCCGACGTACGCCGCCGCGGCATCGCCCGAGCCCTGCTCGCGCACGTGCTCGGCGACCTGCACGCACGAGGTACGGCTGCCGTCTCGGCGATCGTCGACGAGGTCGACCTCCCGGCGGCCACCCTCGTCGAGAGCCTCGGCGCCGAGCGCACCACCAGCCAGCTCGAGATGGTGCTCCGATGAAGGCCACGAAGGGCTTCGAGGTCGAGGGCACGGTCGTCGAGGCGCTGCGGGACGCGAAGTTCCGGGTCGAGCTGAGCAACGGCCACCAGATCCTGGCGCACATCAGCGGGAAGATCCGCAAGAACTACATCAAGGTCCTGCCCGAGGACCGGGTCCTGGTCGAGGTCAGCCCCTACGACCTCACGCGCGGGAGGATCGTGTTCCGGTACCGCTCCTAGACTCGCGTGCATGGGACTCTTCGACCGGCTGCTGTCGCGCTTCGGTCGCGCCGTACCCTTCCTCGGCGGCGTCATCGGCGCCGTCGTGGACGGCTGGATGATGCGCCGCATCTCCGAGCAGGCCATGCTGGAGCTCCCGGCGGGAGGTGCCCGATGACCGACAACGGCGACGAGAAGCCGATCAGCGACCAGCTCAAGCAGGCCATCGACGAGCTGGACCTGGAGAACAAGGTGAAGGCCGCGGCCGCCGCGGCCGAGGACGCGCTCTACCGCGGACTGGGTGCCGCCGGGCAGTACGTCCACGAGCGCCGCGACGGCATCGAGGCCTTCCTCGACCGGGCGGCGACCGGCATCGACGAGCAGACCGGTGGGCGGTTCAGCGACCAGGTCGGCGGCCTGCGCGACTCGCTGTCGGCCGGCGTGGCCTCGCTCGCCGACAAGCGGTCGATGCCCGTGCCCGACGACGTCAGCGAGCTCGACGTGCCACCGGCGGAGGACGCCACCGACGGCTGGGCCGGCACGACCGATGACCCCTCGGACCCGGACGCACCGACCCCCTGACAAGCCGCAGGCCCGGACCGATGATCGGTCCGAGCCCGCGGCCCCACGGAGTCGAGCGTGTCGAACTCCGTGGTCCCCTGTGAGGATGACGGTAAAGGTCTGGGGGGAGACCCCGCTTCACCCCTAGGGGGTATGTCTCTACGCTGTCGTGCCCGGCTCGAGCCGGGCACCGGCCTCGACGTGCTGCCCCCGACGTACGACGCTGTCGCTGCCGACCAGGGTGACCTCCTCGTCGCGCGCCACCCGCGACGACGGCAGCTCGCCGACCACGCTGTCGCGCGAGAACACCGTGCGGTCGTCGGCGATCGTCGTCGTCACCCGCGCCCCCCGCTCGACGCGGACGTCGGTCCAGAGCACGGCGTCCTCGACGTGCGCGCCCGCCTCGACGACGACGCCCGGCCCCAGCACCGACCTGACGACCGTGCCGGCGACGTCGGCGCCGGCCGAGACCAGGCTGTCCTCGACGTGGCAGCCGGCGCGGAGCCGGGCGGCGGGCTGGTCGTCCCAGTGGCTGATCACCGGGTACCCCGGGTGGTCGAACACGTCGACCTTGCCGGCCAACAGGTCCCGGTGGCCGTTGAGATAGGCGCCGGGCCGACCCAGGTCACGCCAGTACCCCGGCAGCGGCTCGGTCCGCACGGTGCCGCCCTCGATGAGCTTGGGCAGCAGGTGCTCGCCGAAGTCACCCAGCCCGGAGTCCTCGCCCTCGGCCTCGTCCATCAGCTCGCGGCGCAGCTCGAACAGCGCCTCCAGCAGCGGCTCGGTCTGGTAGGCGAAGATCTCGGTCGCCACGGTCCCCGACGACGGCCGCGACGGCTTCACCTCGACGCCGGTCGCCTGGTCCGCCTGGCCGCCGCGGCCGGTGAGCACCACGACGTTCGAGGTCGCCTCACGCTTGGTGACCTCGGAGGTCAGCACGGTCGCGTCGGCACCGGAGTCCACGTGCCGCTCGAGCATCGGCGCCAGGTCGGCGGCGAAGACGTGGTCGGCGCTGGAGACCAGCACGGTCGGCGCGCCGAACTGCCTGATGTCCCGGCTCATCCGCAGGAGGAGGTCCGCGTTGCCGTGGGCGAACGCATCCTCCGTCGCGGGGCCGCTGCCCGTCTGCGGCACCATCCGCCGGAAGCCGCCGCGGTTGCGGTCCAGGCTCCAGGGCCGGCCGCCGGAGAGGTAGTCGTCGAGCGAGGCGACCTGGTACTCCACGCTGACCCACACGTCCACCAGCCCGGAGTTCGCCAGGCTGGACAGGGTGAAGTCGACGAGGCGGTGCGTGCCGGCGTACGGCAGGACCGGCTTCGCACGCTCCCGTGTCAGCACGTCCATCCGCGACCCCTGCCCGCCGGCCTGCACGAGGGCGAGCACATCGCCGCGTCGGATCAGCCGGCCATTCATCCGGGCAGACTACGGACGGTCACTCCTGGCAGGGACCACCCCGGAGGACCGACATCCGGCCGTGCTCGACGTCGAGCGTCACGGTGGCCAGGGTCGCGGTGTCCACGATGTCGGGATCGTCCGGATCGAAGGCGTGCCGGCAGATCGGGCCCGCGGGGTCGTGGTGGGTCATCGCCGCATGCACGTCGGCGGCGTACGCCGGGGGGCCGGCGGTCAGGGTGTCGACCAGGTGGTCGCGGCGCACCCACGAGTTGTCGTCGATCGCGCCGCCCTGGCAGCCCGCCTCACCCTCGGCGGAGACGAAGTGGTTGGTGCGCACGAGCAGCCCGCCCTCGGGCTTCACCTCGCCGACGCCCTCGGGGAAGGTCTCCAACGAGGCCGCGTCGCCGCCACGGTCCACGACCGTCACCGCCGACGACGCGGAGAACGACAGCGTGCCGGCCAGGTCTCGGGCCTCGGCGACCGTGGCGCAGTCCTCGAGCAGCGTGCGCAGCAGCACGTGCACGGGGAAGCCGATCCGGTCCTCGCCGAGCGACTGGTCGTCGGCGTCGTGGTGCAGCATGTTGAGCATCACGCCGAGACCCGCGTCGTTGACACCGATCTTGGCGAGCACGCCATATTCCGTCAGCGTCGTGATCCGGCCGCCCGCGGCCGTGGGGAACGTCCACACCATCCAGTTGTCCTGCATGTGGGGGTACCAGTCCCACGTCTGCGTGGCGATCGGCGCCCGGTCCGGCGCGATCGACACGACCGTCGAGCACTCGGTCGTCGGGATGCGGGGCGCGATCAGCCCGAGCACCTCGGTGCGCGCGTTGAGGGCGGCGATCTCCTCGATCGCGCGGCCCGAGCCCGTGGCCAGGCCGGCGATCTCGTCGGCGGCGCGGGGCGCCTGGGCCCGGATCGAGGCCAGCGCCAGTGCGCCCACGGCCGCGAGGTCGGCGTCCGGGGCGAGGAAGGTCCACAGCCGCTGGTACGCCGCGACGGTGGACGCGACCTGCGGCGCGTGAGCCGCGCCGTACTCGGCCCCGCGCTCGAAGGGGTCGCTGACGGTGGAGGTGTAGGTGACGATGTCCGGGCCGGCCACAGGTCCAGTGAACAGCACGACGCCCGGAGCGTGAGGCTCCGGGCGTCGTGCGATCGGCCCAGGTGGGCCGCTCTGGTGGATCAGGTGAAGATGCTCACGCCGCCGGGGCCGACGAGCAGCCCGACGATGATGAGGACGATGCCCATGAGGGCCTGCCCGCGGATCAGCGTCACGATGCCCCAGATCACCAGGACCACCGCGATCAGCCAAAGAATGAATGCCATGAGTGTGCCGCTCCTTGTGTGCGAAAACCTGGGCCGTTCCTCAGGGGTCCGGCTCAGCGACCCTGCGGTGGTGCCGCTGGGTTCCGTCCAATCAAGCAGATGATGAGCCGCCGCCACAGTGCCCTCTGGGGTGAGGTCGCCGGCCTGCCTCCACCCTGGAGGGTGAGGACATATGACTGAGTCACATATAGCGTCGGAGCCATGACCGACAAGATCGAGACCACCATCAAGATCGACAACTGGGACGAGAAGCCGACCCAGGAGTTCGACGACGGCACCAAGGTCGCGCACGCGGTCGTCGCCCTGACCGAGGGCAACGACGGCTTGACCGACGGGCACCTGGAGTCGGTGATGTACTACACCGCCGACGGCACCAGCACCTACGTCGGCGCCATCCGGCTCGCCGCCGAGCTCGGCGGCAAGAAGGGCGCGTTCACCGCGGTCGGCGAGGGCGGGTACGACGGCACGACGGCCAGCTCCACGATGAAGATCGTGGAAGGTACGGGCGACCTCGCCGGCATCACCGGCACGGTGTCGAGCAGCTCGACCCAGGACGACTACCCGAACATGCCGCTCACCATCGAGTACGACCTCGGCTGATGCCGGCGGCCGACGAGGCCAGGGACGCCGCGGCCAACGTGCTGGGCGCCCTGGCCCTGGTCGTGGCCGACGAGATGACCCGGGTCGTCGAGGCGACGGCCGACCACGCCACCGACGCCGCCGCGCTCGCGGCGCTGGCCCAGTTCCTGGACGGCGCCACCCTCGACCGGGTGCACCAGGTGCTCGGCGTGACACCCTCGGGCGCCGTGCGGCTGGTGGACCGGCTCGAGAAGAACCGGTTGGTACGGCGCGAGGCGGGGCGGGACGGTCGCTCGCGCGCCGTGCGGCTCACCCCAGCCGGACGCGACCGAGCGCGGGACGTGCAGGACGCCCGGGCGGCGTACCTCTCCTCGCTCACGGCGGGACTGACCGACGACGAGGTCGTCGTGTTGCGCGGCTTGCTGGCCACCGTGATGGCCGGCGTGGTCGCGCACAAGGACGGCGGCGCGTGGACCTGCCGGCTGTGCGACCTGACCGCGTGCCGGCGACCGCAGGGCGAGTGCCCGGCCCTCAACGCGGCCCGCGCGAGGTACGGCGAGGCGGACCGGCAAGACTGACCGCGTGCCCGAGCTGCCGGAGGTCGAGTCGGCCCGTGCCGTCATCGGGCGCTCGGCCCTGGACCGGGTCATCGCCGACGTCGACGACACCGACACCTGGGAGTGCCGCCCGCACGTGCCCGGCGAGATCCGCTCGGCGCTGGTGGGCCGGCGGCTCGTGACCGCGAACCGGCGCGGGAAGTCGATGTGGTGCGAGGTCTCCGACACGGGCACGACGCTCGGCATCCACCTCGGCATGAGCGGGCGGATCCTGGTCCGCGAACCGTCCGGCGGCGTGGACGAGGGCGGCGACTACGTCGGCACCCGACCGCAGCGCACGCCACTGAAGCCCGAGTGGGACCGGTTCACGCTGACCTTCGAGGACGGCGGCGCGCTCCGGCTCTTCGACAAGCGCCGGCTCGGCCGGGTCCGGCTGGACCCGGACATCGACGCGCTGGGGCCGGATGCGGGCGAGGTACGTCTGCCGGCCTTCCGCTCGCTGCTGTCCCGGTCGCACACTCCCGTGAAGGCCCGCCTGCTCGACCAGCACGCCGTCGCGGGCATCGGCAACCTCCTCGTCGACGAGACGTTGTGGCAGGCCGCGATCGCACCCGAGAGACCGGCCGACGAGCTCGACGCCGACGAGGTCGCCCGTCTTCACCGCGAGCTCCGCAAGGCGATCCGCTCCGCGATCAAGCACGGTGGCGTGCACACCGGCGAGATCATCGAGCACCGCAAGGCCGGCGATCACTGCCCCCGCTGCGGCGCCCCGATGCGACGTACGGTCGCCGGCGGCCGCACCACCTGGGCCTGCTCGGTCGAGCAGCCGGCGCCGTAGGTCGAGGAGGGCCCCCAGGCCCGTCTCCCGTCGGTCGAGGAGGGCCGCCAGGCCCGACACGAGACCCCGCGACCGCACCCGCGATCGTCACCAGGTCTCGTGACAGGACTTCGTCCTTCCTCGACCAACGGCTGACTCCCGATCTTCGGCTGACGCGCGGGGGCTGCGCTCGTGGCCGGCCATCGCGTCCAGACTAGGACCGTGGACTCCGAGACCGACCTGCGGATCGTGCCCGCCGACCAGGCGTCGTGCGAGGACCTCGACACGGTGTACGGCGAGCGCGGCTCCGGTCAGCGCTGTCGCTGCCAGCGCTACAAGCTGCACCCCGGCGAGTCCTTCGCGGGCCTCGGTCGCGACGAGCTCGCGGCCCGGCAGCAGGAGCAGACGGGCTGTGGAATCCCGGGTTCCGGTACGTCGAGCGGGCTGGTCGCCTACCTCGGCGACGAGCCGGTCGGCTGGTGCGCGGTCGAGCCGCGGCCGACGTACCACGGGCTGCTGCGGCCGACGTTCCGCATCCACTGGGAGGGCCGCGACGAGGACAAGGAGGACGATTCCGTCTGGGCGATCACGTGCGTGTTCGCGCGGGCGGGGTACCGCAAGCGCGGCGTCGCCCGGGCACTGGCCGCCGCCGCCGTCGAGCACGCGCGTGCGCACGGCGCCCGCGCGGTCGAGGCGTACCCCGTCGTGGTCAAGAACGTCATCGACGAGGAGCTGCACGTCGGCACCGAGGCGATGTACGCCGACGCCGGGATGACGGTGGTCAGCCACCCGTCCAAGCGCCGGCTCGTGATGCGACTGGAGTTCTAGAGATCGAGCCCGAGTCGCTCGGAGAGCTCGTCGGACGAGGCGCCGTACGTCGCCACGAGCCGCGCGCCGTCCGGTCCCAGGTCGAAGGTGGCCAGGTCGGTGTAGAGCCGGGTCACGCAGGCCAGGCCGGTCAGCGGGTAGCCGCACTTCTCCACCAGCTTCGGCGACCCGTCCTTGGCGAAGAGCGTCATCATCACGAAGACCTGCTTCGCGCCGATCGCGAGGTCCATCGCGCCGCCGACGGCCGGGATCGCGTCGGGCGCACCGGTGTGCCAGTTGGCCAGGTCACCGCGCACGGAGACCTGGAACGCGCCGAGCACGCAGACGTCGAGGTGGCCGCCGCGCATCATCGCGAACGAGTCGGCGTGGTGGAAGTACGCCGCCCCCGGCAGCTCGGTGACCGGCTGCTTGCCCGCGTTGGTCAGGTCGAGGTCCTCCTCGCCGGGCGCGGCCAGCGGGCCCATGCCGAGCATGCCGTTCTCGGTGTGCAGGACCACGCCGGACCCTGAGCCGCCCGTGGTCAGGTGCTCGGCGACCTTGGTGGGCTGGCCGATCCCGAGGTTCACGAAGGAGCCGGCCGGGATGTCGGCCGCGACCGCGGCCGCGATCTCGTCGATCGACCTGGCTGGGCTCATCACGACACGACCACCCGGTCCACGAAGATGCCGGGCGTCACCACGACCTCCGGGTCGATCGCGCCGATCTCCACGACCTCCCGCACCTCGGCGACGACGAGGTCCGCGGCGGTCGCCATCACCGGGCCGAAGTTGCGGGCCGTCTTGCGGTAGACGAGGTTGCCGGCCCGGTCCGCGCGATGGGCGCCGATGAGGGCGACGTCGCCGTGGATCGGGTACTCCAGGACGTAGGTCCGCCCGTCGATCTCGCGGGTCTCCTTGCCGTCGGCGAGCGGCGTACCGACCCCCGTCGGGCAGAAGAACGCGCCGATGCCTGCACCGGCCGCGCGCATCCGCTCGGCCAGGTTGCCCTGCGGCACCAGCTCCAGCTCGATCCTCCCCTCGCGATAGAGGCCGTCGAAGACCCACGAGTCGTGCTGGCGCGGGAAGGAGCAGATCACCTTGCGGACGCGACCCTTCGCGAGCAGAGCGGCCAGTCCCGTGTCCGCGTTGCCCGCGTTGTTGTTGACGATCGTCAGGTCTCCGGCGCCCTGGCGGATCAGCGCGTCGATGAGGGCGTACGGCATCCCGGCCGGCCCGAAGCCGCCCACCAGCACCGTGGAGCCGTCTGCGACGTCGGCGACGGCGGCGTCCGCGTCGGCGAGGAACGTCGTCCTCACGTCGTCGTCCGGGTGTTCTCCAGGACGACGGCGAGGCCCTGCCCGACGCCGATGCAGATGGCCGCGACGCCCCAGCGGTCGCCGGACTCGCGCAGCCGGTGCGCCAGCGTGCCGAGCACGCGGCCGCCGGACGCACCAAGGGGGTGGCCGATCGCGATCGCGCCGCCCTTCGTGTTCACGATCTCCGGGTCGACCTTCCAGAGATCCACGCACGCCAGCGACTGCACGGCGAAGGCCTCGTTGAGCTCGACGGCCGCCACGTCGGCCCAGGAGATGCCTGCGCGCGAGAGGGCGGCGTTGACCGCCTCGACCGGCGCGATGCCGAAGTCCTGCGGCACCAGGGCGAAGGTGCCGCGGCCCGCGATCCGCGCGATCGGGTCGACGCCGATGTCGTCGCGCGCCGACTCCGAGCCGAGGAGCACCGCGCTCGCGCCGTCGTTGAGCGGCGAGGCGTTGGCCGCGGTGATCGTGCCGTCCGGGCGGAACGACGGCTTGAGCCCGGCCAGCTTCTCGGCCGACGATCCCGGGCGGATGCCCTCGTCGCGCGCCAGGTCGACGCGGTCGACCGGCACGACCAGCTCGTCGTAGAAGCCGTCGGACCAGGCCGCGTCGGCGAGGTTGTGCGAGCGGGCGGCGAACTCGTCCTGCCGTTCCCGCGAGATCCCGTACCTCTCGGCGAGCTGCTCGTTGGCCTCCCCCAGCGACACGGTCCACTCGGCGGGCATCCGCTCGTTGACCAGACGCCAGCCCAGGGTGGTGGAGACCGCGGTGACGTTGCCGGCGGGGTAGGCCCGCGACGGCTTCGGCAGCACCCACGGGGCGCGGGTCATCGACTCGACACCACCGGTCAGCACGACGTCCGCGTCGCCGGACTCGATCGTCCGCGAGCCGGCCATCGCCGCGTCCAGCGAGGAGCCGCAGAGCCGGTTCACCGTGACGGCCGGGACGGACGGCGGCAGGCCGGCGAGCAGCACGGCCATCCGGCCGACGTTGCGGTTGTCCTCGCCGGCGCCGTTGGCGTTGCCCCAGACCACGTCGCCGATCCGCTCGGGATCGAGACCGGGCGCCTTCGCCAGCACGCCGGTGACCGCGGTGGCGGCCAGGTCGTCGGGACGTACGTCGGCCAGCGCGCCGCCGAACCTCCCGAACGGCGTCCGCGCGGCGGCGTACACGAAAGCGCTGGTCACTGGTCCTCCTCGTCACGGCCGGCCAGATACACGTCTTGCGCGATCCGGAAGGCGCTGTTGGCGGCCGGGACACCGCAGTAGATGGCGGTCTGCAAGAGGACTTCCTTGATCTCGTCCCAGGACAGGCCGTTGCGGCGGGCGGCCCGCAGGTGGAGGGCGAGCTCCTCGTGGTGGCCGCCCCCGACCAGCGCGGTGAGCGTGATCATCGAGCGGCTGCGACGGTCGAGACCCGGGCGGGTCCAGACGCCGCCCCAGGCGTAGGCGGTGATGAAGTCCTGGAACTCCCGCGTCAGGTCGGTGGCGCCGGCGAAGGACCGGTCGACGTGGGCGTCGCCGAGCACCTCGCGGCGGACGGCCTCGCCGGGACCCCGGTCGACCCGGTCGCCCAGGAAGTGCCGGCGCAGCAGGTCGGCGACCTCCTCGGGCCGCTCGGCCGGCGCCAGGTGGCCGGCGCCCTCCACGACCACGAGCCGGCCGTCGACGACCCCGTCGGCGATCTGTGCCAGCGACGCCGGGGGGCAGACCGGGTCGTGCGCACCGGCGATCGCCAGCACGGGCACGGTGATCGCGCCGAGCCGGTCGCGGACGTCGAACCCGGCGAGGGCGTCGCACACCGCGGCGTACCCGCCGTCGACCGCATCGCTCAGCGAGTGCAGCAGCGCGCTGGAGCGAGACGGCTCGTGCCCGAGGAAGCCGGGAGCGAACCACCGCTCGGCCGAGGCGGAGACGATGCTCGAGGTCCCGGAGGCGCGCACCTGCGAGGCCCGCGTGGCCCACGCCTCGGCGTCGAGGATCCTGGCGCCGGTGCAGATCAGGGCCGCCGCGGACACGCGGTCGGCGTGGTCGAGGAGCAGCTGCTGGCCGACGCAGCCGCCGACCGAGACGCCGGCGTAGGCGAACGGGTCGCCGACGTCGCCGCGCTGCTCCTGCACGTCGGCCACGAGGCGCAGCACGCCCTCGGCGAGCTCGGCGATCGTGAACGGCTCCTCGGGGAGCGCGCGGTTGTGGCCGTGCCCGGGCAGGTCCCACGCCAGCACGTCGAAGTCGCTCGCGAGGTGCTGGGCACAGTCGGTCCAGAGGGCGCCGGCGCTCGTGCCCAGGGACGGCCCGAGGACCAGCAGCGGCAGCTCGGCCCGATGGGCGGCTCCGGACATCCGGACGCCGGTGACGATCGGGATCATGCGAGCACTCCCGCCGCGCGCGCCAGGGGCGCCTCGATGAACGCCTCGGCAGCGCCGAGGTAGTCGCCTTCGCCGGCCGTGCCGGCCAGCCCGGCCATCGACCGTTGCTCGGAACGTACGTCGGCGCGGGCGGCGTCGAGGGTGGCGGCCATCCGGTCGGCGTGCACCTCCAGCCCCGAGAGGAGCTCGCTGGTCTGGCTGGCGGCCACGACCGTGCGGCGCAGCAGCGTGCGGAGGGTGTCCCACTCGGCGTGCCAGGCGCCGGCCGGACGCTCGTCGCCGGCGTCGACGGCGGCCGCGTGCAAGGTGGCCGCGAGTCCCGGGGCGGCGAGCGCGGCACGACGCACGAGGGTGGCGAACACGGGGTTGGCCTTGTGCGGCATGGTCGAGGAGCCGCCCGGCATGGCCTCGGACAGCTCGCCGATCTCGGGCCTGCTGAGCGTGAGCACGTCGGTCGCGATCTTGCCCCAGGCATCGGTGCAGCCGACGGCGGCGTCGCCCAACCGCGTGACGTTCGAGCGCGTGGTGTGCCACGGCGTCGACGCCGTCAGGTCGAGAGCCGTCGCGAGCTCCAGGCTCAAGGCGGTCGCGGCGCCCAGGGGATCGGGCTGGTGACCCGCGAGCTCCACGGTCGCGGCCATCGTGCCCGCGGCGCCGCCGACCTGCACGGGGAAGACCAGCGCGGACGCCGCGGCGTACGCGTCGAGCACGGCCGTCAGCCAGCCCGCCACCTTCAGCCCGAACGTCGTGGGCACGGCGTGCTGGGTCAGGGTGCGCGCGACCATGGGGGTGCTGCGGTGGCGCTCCACGAGGTCGACGAGGAGCCGGACCTGTTCGCGGAGGTCACGCAGCACGTCGTCGAAGGCGTCGTCGGCGCAGAGCATCAGGGCGGTGTCGACCACGTCCTGGCTGGTCAGGCCGCGGTGCAGCCAGCGGGCGCCGTCGGCGCTCACCTCGGCCAGCCCGTCGCGCAGCAGCTCGACGAGCGCGGCGGCCGGGTTGCCGTAGACCTCGGCCTGGTTGTCGAGCCACTCGCGGTGGAACGGTTGGACCAAACCCTGGAGGTCGAGCTTGGCCACGTTGGCCGGCGCGATTCCGGCGCCGGCCAGCGCATCCAGCCACGCCTCCTCGACGGCGATCATCGCGGCCAGCACCGTCTCGTCGGAGAACACGTCGCCGGCACGTACGTCACCGGGCCACAGGAGGTCGGCCATGGGGTCAGTGTGGCGTGCGTCGGTGGTCGAGGAACACGGTCTCCCCGTCGCCCTGGAGCACGATGTCGAAGCGGTACCCCTCTGGGTCCTCGGTCGCGACCAGGGAGGACAGCGGGCCGTCCGGCTGGTGGCCGGGGAGGTAGGCCCGCGTGAAGAGGCGGTCGAGCAGGCCGCGGGCGAAGATGCAGAGGGCGAAGTACGGCGGGTCCGTCGGCGCGATCGTGGTGAACGAGTAGGTCCCCGTTGCGTCGGTGGCCGCCCGACCCCAGCCCGTGAACGTGTGACCGTCGCGGGCCAGGGAGCCCGGTTGCCGGACCACGCGTCCTTCGGCGTCGGCCTGCCAGAGCTCGACGAGCGCGTCGGGCACGGCGTCGCCGGCGCCGTCGAGGACCCGGCCGTGCAACCGGATCGCTCCGGACGTGCCGGGTGGGACAAGAGCCGAGTCGCCGTCGTACTCGAGCCCGAACGCGAAGAACGGCCCGACGGTCTGTCCGGGGGTCCTCACGCGTCCTCCTCCTCGAGCGGCGTCGCGGCCGAGCCGGAGAGCACGATGTCCCAGCGGTAGCCGGTGCACCACTCGGCCTCGGTGACGTCGTGGTCGTACGTCGCGACCAGCCGCTCGCGCGCGGCCGGGTCGACGATCGACTGGTAGATCGGGTCGAGGGCGAAGAGCGGGTCGCCGGGGAAGTACATCTGCGTCACCAGCCGCTGGGTGAAGTCCGTGCCGAACAGCGAGAAGTGGATGTGCGCCGGCCGCCAGGCGTTGTGGTGGTTGCGCCACGGGTACGGGCCGGGCTTGATCGTGGTGAACGCGTAGGTGCCGTCGTCGTCGGTGAGGCAGCGGCCCATCCCGACGAAGCTCGGGTCGAGCGGGGCGGGGTGCTGGTCGCGCTGGTGCACGTACCTCCCACCGGCGTTCGCCTGCCAGATCTCGACGAGCTGGCGACGTACGGGCCGGCCCGCGCTGTCGGTCACCCGGCCGGTCACCTTCATCCGCTCGCCGAGCGGCTCGCCGCTGCCCTGGATGGTCAGGTCGGACTCCAGCGGCCCGACGTCGCGCTCGCCGAACACCGGGCTCCAGCGCTCGACGCCCTCGGGGTCGACCTGGACGGGGCTCTTGGTCGGGTGGCGCAGCACGCTGGAGCGGTACGGCGGGTAGTCGAGCCGCACGTCGGTCTCGGTGGTCCCGGACGCGGCGTACGCCTCGGAGATCTCGGCGATCTCCGCGCTGATCTCGGCCTGCGTGGTCACGATGCGACGCTAGGGCTCGTCGCCTCGTGGCGGTGGTCATCGCTTCCGCTGGATGGAAGACTGCGTCCATGGCCGGCGGTACGTCGACACCCGGTGCGAGCGTCACGTCCCGCGCGCTGGCACTCGTGGGCGCCTTCGACGAGTCACACCGTCGCCTGACGCTGACCGACCTCGCCGAGCGGGCCGGCCTGCCGCTGCCGACCGCGCACCGCCTGGTCGCCGAGCTGGTCGGGTGGGGTGCGCTGGCGCGGACGTCGTCGGGCGAGTACGTCGTGGGGCGCCGGCTCTGGGACATCGGCCTGCTCGCGCCGGTGCGGGCCGGACTGGTGGAGAGCGCGTCGCCGTACCTGCACGACCTGTACGGCGCCACGCTGGCGACCGTGCACCTCGCGGTCCGTGACGGCCACGAGGTGCTGTACCTGGACCGGCTGCGGGGCAACGCCTCCGTCCCCGTCGTCAGCACGGTCGGTTCGCGGCTGCCGATGCACGCGACCGGCGTGGGCAAGGTGCTGCTCGCGCACGCGCCGGCCGACGTGCGCGCGTGGGTGCTCTCCTCGCTGGCCGAGCGAGGGGCCCGCGTCACGCCGTACACGATCACCCAGCCCGGCCGGCTGCGGCGCCAGCTGGCGCAGGTGCTGCGCGACGACTACGCGACCACGGTCGAGGAGATGAGCCTCGGCGCGTGCTCGGTCGGAGTGCCCATCCGACGCCAGGGCGAGGTGATCGCGGCGCTCGGCATCGTGGTGCCGTCGCTCAAGCGCGACCGGCCCCGACTGGTGGCCGCGCTGGCGGTCGCCTCACGCGGGATCACGCGGGCCCTGGAGTTCCACTCACCGGAAGTTCCGGGCGGCCTCGGTGGTCCGTCGCTGGGACGCTGACCCCATGGACGAGGTGCGCACCCAGGTGGCGATCATCGGCGCCGGCCCGGCCGGGATGCTGCTCTCGCACCTGCTCGCGGCCGAGGGCATCGAGTCGGTGGTCGTGGAGACACGGTCGGAGGAGTACGTCGGGTCGCGCATCCGCGCCGGCATCCTCGAGCAGTCGACGGTCGACCTGCTGCGCGCCCACGGACTCGGCGACCGGCTCGACGCCGAGGGGCACCGGCACCGCGGCATCTACCTCCAGTGGCCCGAGGAGCGGCACCACCTCGACTTCGTCGACCTCACCGGTCGGTCGGTCTGGGTGTACGGGCAGACCGAGGTGCAGAAGGACCTGGTCGCGGCGCGCACCGCGGCCGGTCAGCAGGTGTTCTACGAGGTCGCGGACACGGCGCTGCACGACCTCGAGACGGACCGGCCGTCGGTGACGTTCACCGCCGCGGGCTCGTCGGTGCGGGTGGTGGCCGACGCCGTCGCGGGCTGCGACGGTTCGTTCGGGCCGTCGCGGGGCGCCGTGCCCTCCGCGGTGCGGAAGTCGTGGGAGCGCGTGTATCCCTACTCCTGGCTGGGGATCCTCGCCGACGTGGCGCCGTCGACCGACGAGCTGATCTACGCCTGGCACCCGGACGGGTTCGCGCTGCACTCCATGCGCTCGGACTCGGTGTCGCGGTTCTACGTGCAGGTGCCGAACGACACCCCGCTCGAGGAGTGGCCCGACGACCGCGTGTGGGAGGCGCTGGCCACCCGGCTCGGCGACGGCCAGGACGGGTGGACGTTGAACCCCGGCCCGGTGACCGACAAGAGCGTGCTGCCGATGCGGTCCTACGTCGCCACCCCGATGCGCCACGGCCGGCTGTTCCTCGCCGGCGACGCCGCCCACATCGTGCCGCCCACGGGCGCCAAGGGCCTCAACCTCGCCGTCGCGGACGTGGCGCTGCTGGCCCCGGCCCTGGCGTCGTTGGTCCAGGGTTCGTCCGCGCTCGCCGACGCCTACTCCGACACCGCGCTGCGCCGGGTCTGGCGCTGCACCCACTTCTCCTGGTGGATGACCTCGATGCTGCACACCTCCGGCGACCCCTTCGACGCCGAGCTCCAGCAGTCCCAGCTGCGCTGGGTCTGCTCCTCCGACGCCGGCGCCGCCGGCCTCGCCGAGAACTACGCCGGCCTTCCCATCGGCTTCTGAGAGGTGCCCGCATGAGCACAGTCCCCCGCCGCGTTGTCACCGGCCACACGCCCGACGGCGTCTCGGTGGTGGTCAGCGACGGGCCGGTGCCGGTCAGCCGGGAGATCCCCGAGGACGGGGTGGGCTTCCACGAGATCTGGAACACCAGCGGCGCCCCGGCCCTGGTCACGTCGCGCGAGGATGTCGACCCGACCGAGGTCGACCTGACCGTGCCGCCGCCCCGGCTCGGCACCAAGATCCGGATCAACGAGTTCCAACCGGGGTTCCTCGACGAGCGCGGCCTCCAGTCGCCGGTGCATCGCACCGAGTCGGTCGACTACGGGATCGTGCTCGAGGGCGAGATCACGCTCGTCCTCGACGACAGCGAGGTCACGCTGCAGGCCGGCGACGTCGTGGTCCAGCGCGGCACCGACCACGCCTGGGCCAACCGCAGCGCCGCGGTCACGAAGGTCGCGTTCATCCTGGTCGATGGCGAGTTCGCGCCCGAGCTGCTGGCGGCGCTGCCCGAGGGTGCCATCGACCGGGTGAGCCGGAAGGGTCCGAAGGACTAGGAGGCGACGAGGCCCTCGCGGCGCCCGACGACCGTGGCGATCGCGATGGTCGCGGCGGCGGCGCCGAGGTTGATGCCCAGCACGCTGATGCTCTTCACGAGCACGAAGGTCTCCAGCGACTGCGAGAGCAGCAGCCAGAGGGTGAGCGACGCCTTGCCGAGGTACAGCACGGCCCACAGCAGGGTCAGCAGCCGGAAGAGCTGCTGCACGCCCGGCCGGGCCGCGACCTCGTCGGTCATCGGGTAGAAGTCGCCCGCCAGCCGGGCCACGATCGTCCGCGACGCGAACAGCGAGGCGAGGAACGCCGCACCGATCAGGCAGTCGCTGACGACCGGCTGGAGGAAGTAGAGGAAGGAGCTGTGCGCGACGAAGGACACCAGGGTCCGGCCCGTCATGATCGCCGCGGCAAGGACCAGCAGCCCCGACGTACGCCGGCCGGTCGCCGCCCGCCAGATGAGGGCGCCGTACTGCCAGCACAACGCGGCGCCGATCGCGACCCACACGCCGGACAGCATCATCACCGAGTAGAAGACCGCCGCCGGGATCGCGCAGGCGATCGTGATGCTCACCGCCACGCGACGGACGACGGCACGGAGCAGCGGTGACGCACATGGGAGCGCACCTGGAGTCGAGGGGACTGACTCCAGGTGCGCAGGGGTGATCGCGATGGACATGCAAACCCGTCCCGCCGGACGGGCCGGCTCGGTGTGGTCCACCGGGGAAGGCGCCTTCGGCGCCTGGGGGGCTCCCTCGGTGGTGCCCCGAAACCTACGTGGCGGTCCGTCGCAGTCGCGGCGGATCGTGCCGAAATAGCCCACCCGGGCCAGGTCTCTAGTCATCTGGAAGGACGATCTCGACGCCGTTCGGCGCTACCGCCTGGACGTCGACCCTGCCCTCGACCAGACGCCACGAGACGCGGATCTCACCGAGGTCGGTCTCCATGCTGGTCTCCGCCCAGGTCAGCCCGCCGCCCGGCCGCGGGTCGACCAGCACCTTGAGGTACCCAGGATCGAGCGGCGTGAGCCCCCCGACCGTCCGGTGCAGCCAGTCGGCGACCGAGCCGAGCGCGTAGTGGTTGAAGCTGGTCATCTCGCCGGGGTTCACCGAGCCGTCCGGCAGCATCGAGTCCCACCGCTCCCAGATCGTGGTGGCACCCATCGTCACCGGGTAGAGCCAGGACGGGCACTCGGTCTGCATCAGCAGCCGGTAGGCGTCGTCGAGGTGGCCGGTCGTGGTCAACGCGTCGAGCACGTACGGCGTGCCGGCGAACCCGGTCCCGATGTGCCAGCCGTCCGCGGCCACCAGCTCGGCCAGCCGGTCGCCGGCACGACCCAGCTCCGCGTCGTCGAGCAGGCCGAAGACGACGGCCAGTGCGTAGACCGTGGGGCAGTCACTGGTGATCCGCGTTTCGGCAGTGACGTAGTGCTCACGGAAGGCGGCTCGCACCCGACGGCGCAGCTCCTCGAACCGGACCGAGTCCTGTCCCAGCTCGTCGGCGATCGCCACCAGGAACGTGAGCGTGCGATGGAACACCGCAGTGGCCACCACGCCCTTGTCCGCCCGGGAGGCGAACGGTTGGTCCGGTGGCGCCGAGGGATCGAGCCAGTCCCCGAACTGGAAGCCGCCCTCCCAGAGCCCCCGCGAGGACAGCAGACCTTCGACACGGTCGACGTGGGCCACCATCGACGGCCACTGACGCGCCAGCACGTCCCGGTCGGCGTACGCCTCCCACAGGGTCCACGGGACCCAGACCGCGGCATCGCTCCAGATGGCCGCCGAGTCGATCGGCGGCAGGTCGCCAGGGAGCGGCTGCAGCTTCATCGGGTCGGGCGCCATCAGCGGCACCCGGCCGTCCGCGTGCGCCTGCTCGAGCGCCACGTCGACCAGCCAGTCGCCGAGGAAGTCCCGGACGTCGAAGAGGTACGCCGCGGTCGGCACGAAGACGGCCAGGTCACCGGTCCACCCCAGTCGCTCGTCTCGCTGGGGACAGTCGGTCGGCAGCCCGACGGCGTTGCCGCGCCAGCTCCGGACGACGTTGGCGTGCAGCTGGTTGAGACGGTCGTCGGAGCAGGCGAAGTGTCCGGTCCGTCGCATGGCCGTGTGCACCACGACGGCGTCGATGTCTTCGGCGGTGAGATCGCCCGGCCAGCCCTCGACCTCGGCGTACCGGAAGCCGTGCGTGGTGAACGTCGGCTCGAACCTGTCCACCCCACCACTCAGCACCAGCCGGTCGGTGGCCTCCGCCGTGCGCAGCGGACGTGTGGCGAGCTCCCCGTCCTCGAGGACCTCGGCGTGCCGGATCGTGATGACGTCACCCTCGCGGCCCTCGACGGTGAAGCGGAGCCAGCCGACCAGGTTGACGCCGAAGTCGAGGAGCGTGCGCCCGCTGGGCGAGGTCCAGATGCGCTGCGGCCGGAGCGACTCCTGCCGAGTGATCGGTGGCGTCCGGGACGGCACGAGCAGGCCGAGGTCGAACGGCAGGACGTGCACGCCCACGGCCCGCTCCTCGACCGGTCGCGCGTCGACGGTCTGCCCGTCGTAGAGGTCGTTGGCGGTCACCTGCGACGCCGTGGCCGTCCAGGTCTCGTCGGTGCCGACGACCTGCACGTGCCCGTCCGCGAAGGTGACCTCGAGCTGGGCGAACCCGCCCAGCTCGTCGCCGTACAGAGCCCGGCCGCCGGCGAAGCCGAGCCGGCCGCGGTACCAGCCGTTGCCCAGCGCCAGCGCGACCTCGAACTCCGGCGGCAGGCCGGACACGCGCTGGCTGCGGTAGCGCACCCGCCACTCATAGCTCGTCCAGCCCGGGAACAGCAGGTCGTCCCCCACCGGCTCCCCGGCGACGGTGGCTTCGACGACCCCGAGGGCCGAGTAGTGCAGCACTGCGCTGACCACCGCACCATGGCCCTCGTCGAGGACCACGCGCCGGCGCAGGACCGGCGCACCGGCGAAGTCCTCGTCGGCGGCGATCATCCGTGCGGTCCACGTCACGACGGCAGCACCGCGGACCATCGATCGGTGGTCGAGGTGCGAGGAGCGCCGGCGACGAGCCTCGAACCCACCATCAGTGGGATGCGAGCTCGGCGAAGCGGTCCTCGATCCAGTCGGCGGTGAACGCGCCGACGTGCGGCAGGTGGTCGAGGCCGACGTGCTCGGTGGCTCCCTCCTCCGGCGTGAAGACGCGCAGCTCGCGGTGCGGGCTGTTGACGGCCTGGTCGTAGGACTGCTGGGCGTACTCGACCGGGATCTGCCGGTCGTTCTGCCCGTGGGTGATCAGGAACGGAACGGTGATCTGCTCGACGATCCCGTTGAGGTGCACGTCCTCGGCGGCCTTGATGAACGTCTCGACGTCGTCGTACCCCCACACCCACAGCACGTGCTCCCAGTAGTGCGGGACCGGGTTCTCGCCCTCGCGCTCGAGGCGGCGCTTCTGCACCTCGCCCCAGTTGTGGTTGGCGCCCCAGGCGACGACCAGCGCGAGCCGCTTCTCGAACGCCGCGGCGCGCGGGGCGTAGTACCCACCCAGGCTCCAGCCCGCCAGGCCGACGCGACGCAGGTCGACGTCGTCGCGGGTCTCGAGGTAGTCGACGCAGGCCTTCGCCCAGTCCTCGGTCTCGACGCGGGACTTCAGGCCGAGGAACCTCAGCGCCTCACCGCTGCCGGGGCAGTCGACCATCAGCGTGGAGATACCCCGCAGAGCCAGCTCCTGGGGCCAGCCCGAGGTGTACATGTGCTCCTTGGTGGAGTCCAGGCCGTTCCACATGATCATCGTCGGCGCGGGGCTGCCGTCCGCCCGCGTCGCCTCCATGAAGTACGCCGGAAGCTCGCTCCCCTCGAACGGGATCGCCACCCTCGAGGTGGCCGGGTCGACGAGGTCGAAGGACTTCTGCAGCGCGTCCAGGCCCTCTTGGTAGAAGGGGATCCGCTCCGCGTCCTTCGAGCTCAGCATCCGCTCGGCCTGGCAGACGTACGCCGCGGACCGGAAGTACTTCTGCCCGGCCGTCCGCGTGTGCCCGGCCGCCTCGGCCTCACGTGCCTGGTCGGCGACCTGGTCGGCCACCCGCTTCCAGGCCAGCATCAGGTCCCGCGTCCCCGCGTCGCCCTTGGCCGCTGCCTCTCGGATCGGCCGGCACGCGCGGTCGACCTCGTCGATCGCGCCCCCGCTGTTCAGGGTCGCCGCGACGCCGAGGCTCCAGATGTAGTTGGTCGGGAAGTACTCGAACATGACCCGACCCTCCTCCGCCCCTCGCGCGCGCGGAAGCAGCAAGTGGTGATGCGAGGTATCGCGTTCGCCTGACGATTCCGCCGTCCTCTGAGAACCTCGTAGGCATGGCCCCCCTCCGTATCGGGTTGGTGGGCGCTGGTCCGCACGCTGCCGGCGTCATCGTCCCGACCATCCGCAGCACACCCGGTCTCGACCTCGTCGCGATCAGTTCGACCGACGCCTCCGCCACCGAGCTGGCCGGAGCGTGGGGGATCGAGGGGGTGCAGGCCGAGGTCGCGGAGTTCCTGGGCGTCGGCGAGTTCGACGCCGTGGTGCTCGCGTCCACGCCCGCCGACCACGAGGCCGCCCTCGCCCTGGCTCCCAAGCTGGGCATGCCGATGTTCATCGAGGCGCCCGCCGCGTTCGGCTCGGCTCCCCTCCGCGCGTTCACGGCGGCCAACGACGCGCAGGACAAGCCGATCGTCTCCTTCGTCGACCTGCACCTCCGGTACGCCGCGACGACCCGGATCGCCCTCGAGCACATCACCACCCACGGCCGCGTCTTCCACGTCGCCATGGACTGCCACACGGCCGGGCCGCGGACCGGCCTGTGGGGCCGCGACCTCGTGGACGCCTTCCTCCTCCAGGCCGGCGTGCACCCGCTGTCGCTGATGGCCGAGCTCCTCGGCTGGCCGACGACCGACACGCTCAACGGCGCCGAGGTCACCCAGACGCGCAAGAACGACTGCTTCGTCAGCGCCGACTTCACCACCCGCACGGCCCGCGGCTCGCTGCGGATGTCCAACACCCGCAACCACTTCGACATGTCCACGACGGTGCTCTGCCAGGACGGCACGTCGGTCGCGTGGACCCTCGACGAGGTCGCCGTCTACAGCCCCGTGTCACCCGCCGAGTCCCGGCTCGCCTGCGACCCGTTGCTGTCCGGCTTCGAGCGGGCGGGGTACGCCGCGGCCATGCGCGAGTTCCGTGACGCCTGCCTCGGCAAGGCCGAGAGCGGCTCGGCCGTGGGCCGCATCCTCACCCTCACCGACTGGATCGAGCGCCTCCGCTCCTCCTGACTACGAGTCCCACGTACGCAGGGTGGGCCGGTAGACCAGCTCGGTGATGTTCGCGTCGAGGGTCCGGCTCTCGAGCAGCTCCAGGTCGAAGTCGGCGGCGCCGGCCCAGAGCGGCTCGTCCCCGGTCCGGCCGGAGATCACCGGGAACACCGTCAGCTGAAGGCGGTCGACCAGCCCGGCCGCCATCAGCGCCCGGTTGAGCGTCAGGCTGCCGTGCGAGCGCAACGGCGCGTCCGACTCCTCCTTGAGCCGGGCGACGGTCTCGACCGGGTCACCGCTGAGCACGGTGGCGTCCGGCCAGTCGAGCGGTTCCTGGAGTGTCGAGGACACGACGTACGTCGGCAGGTTCCGCATCCGGTCCACCCACGGGTCGCGGACGTCGTCGCCCTCGCTGCTCGCGGCCAGCATCTCCGCGAACGCCCGGTAGGTGTTGGCCCCGAAGACCATCCGCTGGTCGCCTTCGTACGCGTCGTACCGGTGCTGGAGCAGCTCAGGCCCCTGCTTGCCCCAGTACCCGCCCCAGTCGGCGGGCGGCGAGTACGAGCCGAAGCCGTCGATGCTGGTGAAGATGTCGAAGGTGTAGGTCGCAGTCATGTCAGTACCGACACGAGGTGGCTCCAGAAGTCATCGGTCGGCGTCTGCGAGGCGGATCCCGTCGTCGTCGACGAGCACCTCGACGAGCTTGACCCGCTCTTCCGGGGTCTCATTGGGCCAATGGAACACGAGGCGCGGCAGGCCGCGGGGATCGGTGAAGATCATCCCGTGGCCGCCGTTGCGTGCCCACAGGGGTTCGTCCTGCTGGACCCAAGGCCCCGTCACCAGGCCGCTCGCAGAGCGAGCGACCCCCATCGCGTACCCCTCGTCGCCGAAGCTCGACCAGAGCATGAGGAGGGCACCGCTCCCCGTCCGCACCAGGAACGGACCATCGGTGAACAGAGGATCCTTCGCCAGGTTCAGCTGCTCGGGCGGTTCCACGCCATCGGGGAACCACAACGGCTTGCTCCACGGGGCGGCCGAGGCCAGGAACAGCAGGACCGGGTCCCCGCTCGGCGACCCAAGGTCGAGCGCGAGGCGTCGCGCGTACATCTCGCCGTCGGCGATCCCGGGTCTCCTCCCGGAACGCCCTCCGCTCCCCGGCTGTACACGAGCCACGGCACTCCTGCATCGTCGACGAACAGGGTGCCGTCCAGACACGGCACGTCCCGCGGCGTGACCGGACCGTCGCTCAACGGCACGAACGGACCGGTGGGCTCATCGGAGGACAAGACTTGGACACCCCGTGGGCCGCCCGCGGGATCCGAGCTCGCAAAGGTGGCGACATGAAGAAGCGTCCGTCTCTCGCAAACACCTCGGGCGCCCAGAACTGGGTGTCGGCCCAGAAGCCCGTCGGCGGACGGAATGCGGGCATCGGGCCCTCCCACGTCGCGAGGTCGTCGCTCGTGTAGCAGTCGAAGCCGGTGGCCCGTCCGCCCCACAGGTTGGTGTCCGTGGTGCCGAACAGCACGTATCCCCCTGAGGTGAGGGTGAGGACGAACGGATCACGCATCCGGATGTCGGTCAAGCGCTGGCCCACTATGTCCCCTTGCTGAGCGTCGACGTCCCTTGTCCCGCATCACGCCAGGCCGTGGTGGCACGTGCGAGAACCTGCGTACGACCGATGCCTGGCATCAATGAGAACGGCGACGATTGCCCTTGTGGATAAGGGCTTCTGAGTATCAACGGGGTGTCGGTGGTCGATGATGGAATAGGTCCATGTCCAGCACCTACGCCGCTTCGATGGAGCGGATCACCGAAGGGCTGGACGAGCTCGCGAGCATCGACCCGACCTACCGGACGACGCCGGAGCAGCAGGACGTCCTGATCATCCTGTCGCGGCTCGCGACCCGGCTCCAGGCGGAGACGATGCGTATCGTGGCGGCCGCCGACGACATCGCCGTCACCTCTGGAGCCCGCTCCACCGAGTCCTGGCTCGCCGCCGCCACCCGCGACGCACCCGGGGCCCTGAGGCGCACCGCGGTCCTCGCCCGCGCCCTGGACGAGCGGTGGACCCAGGTCGGTGCTGCGGTCGCTGTCGGCGGGGTGAACGTCAACCAGGCCCGCGTCATCACCCAAGCGCTGGAAGCACTTCCCGGCGACCTCGACGCCGGGATCCGGGAGAAGGCCGAGGCCCACCTGGTCGAGCAAGCCGCCGAGTTCGGGCCACGTGCACTCGCGAAACTCGCTGAGCGGATCCTCGAGGCCGTCGCCCCCGAGATCGCCGAGCGGGCCGAGTACGACCGACTCCTCGCCCAGGAACGGCGGGGCCGCGCCGCCACCCAGCTGTTCTTCCGCCGCCGCGGCGACGGCACCACCGACCTCAGCGCTCGCCTGCCCGATCACGACGCGGACCGGTTGCGCACCTACCTCGACGGCTACACCTCTCCCCGTAGCCACCGTCTCGGCGAGGTCGACGGCAGGCCCCTGTCGCGCCGCCGGGGCGAAGCGTTCTGCGCCTTCCTCGAGAACTTCCCGCGCGCAGGACTCCCCCGCCAAGGCGGCACCGCGACCACCATCAGTGTCACCATCGACGCAGACGTGCTCCTGCGCCGGCTCGACGAGGCCGGAGTCGCGACCCTGTCCACCGGCGACCGCATCACCGCCGGCCAGGCCCGACGTCTTGCCTGCACCGCCGGCATCATCCCGTTCGTGCTCGGCGGCAAGTCCGTCATCCTCGACCAGGGCCGCAGGCGACGCCTCTTCACCGACGCCCAGCACGTCGCCCTGGCCCTGCTCCACCCCACCTGCACCGAAACCGACTGCGGCATCCCCGCCGCCTGGACCGAAGCCCACCACAAGACCCCGTGGTCGAGGGGCGGCAAGACCGACCTCCGCGACGGCACCCTGCTCTGCCCGTTCCACCACCACCGCGCCCACGACCCCGGCTGGCAGACCTGCCACCACCCCAACGGCACGACCACCTTCCACCGGCGGACGTGACGCGCCGATCAGTTGATGATCACGCCGCGTTCGTCGGCGAGCAGCACCGCCAGCCGGTCGCGCCACTCCTGAAGTGCCTCCGGAGTCAATCGTGGCCAGTCCAGAACCTCGCGGACGACCCTCAGCGGCTCGGCGCTGCGGTAGGAGCGGGTCGGGTTGCCGGGGAACTTCTTGTCGGTCACGTTCGGGTCGTTCTCGAAAGCGCCGGTCGGCTCGACCTCGTACACCCGTGGTTCGCCGTCACCGGCCGCGAGCTCCGCGGCGAGGCCGGCGGCGCCGTCGGGCAGCGCGGTGAAGTAGATGTGGTTCATCACCACCTCGGGCCGGTAGTTCGACCGGAAGCCCGCGGTGAGGAGGTCACCGACCTGCAGATCGGCCTTGGTCCCGTGGAAGAACGGTCCCTCGTCCAGCACGTCAGCCACCCGGCGAGCGTAGGGGCCGATAGGAGGCATCACCACCACCGACTTCCCCGCCCACGATCCATCCCGAACCCTGGACCCATGACGGACCGCACCTTCCCGCCGGGCTTCCTCTGGGGCGTGGCCAGCGCCGGCCACCAGAACGAGGGCGACAACAGCAACAGCGACACGTGGTTCGTGGAGAACGTGTCGCCGTCGGTGTTCCAGGAGCCCTCGGGCAAGGCGACCGACGGGTGGAACCGCTGGCGCGAGGACGTCGGGCTGGCCGCCAACATGGGCCTCACGGCGTACCGCTTCTCCGTCGAGTGGGCCCGTGTCGAGCCCGAGGAGGGCACGTTCGACCAGGACGCCCTCGACCACTACGAGGCGATCATCGACGAGGCGATCGAGCGCGGGATGGCGCCGGTCGTGACGTTCAACCACTTCACCAGCCCGCACTGGTTCGCCCAGCGCGGCGGCTGGCTCGACCCGGAGGCGCCGGCGCTCTTCGCGCGGTACGCCGACCGGCTGATGGAGGCGTTCGGCGACAAGATCGCGTACGTCGTCACGCTCAACGAGCCGAACCTGCCGCACGTGCTCTCCTGGCTCGGGCTCCCCGACTTCATCCGCGACCTCGAGCGCGCGACGCTCGACGCGGCCTCCGTGGCGGCCGGCGTCCCCAAGTACCGCCCTTCCAACGTCGTCCTCCCCGAGGAGCTCGACCCGATCGAGGACGGCCTCGCGGCCGGCCACGTCGCCGCCAAGGCCGCGATCAAGGCGCGCCGCCCCGACCTCCCGGTCGGCCTGTCGCTGGCGATCATGGACGACGTCGTCGTCGGCGACGACCCGTCGGTGCGGGACCAGAAGCGCGCGGAGTGCTACGAGCGCTGGCTCGAGCTCGCGCGCGAGGACGACTTCCTCGGCGTGCAGAACTACGAGCGCGTGCCCTACGACGCCAACGGTGTCGTCCACCCGCCCGAGGGCACCGAGGTCAACCAGATGCGCACCGCGATCGAGCCGCTCTCGCTGGCCGGAGCCGTGCGCTACGCGCACTCGGTCGCCGGCGTCCCCATCCTCGTCACCGAGCACGGGATGGCCACCTCCGACGACCGCCAGCGCGCGGCGTTCATCGAGCCGTCCCTCAGCGGCCTCCTCGACGCGATCGAGGACGGCATCCCGGTCATCGGCTACACGCACTGGACGCTGATGGACAACTTCGAGTGGATCTTCGGGTACTCCTTCCAGCTCGGCCTGCACGAGGTCGACCGCGAGACCTTCGAGCGCACGCCCAAGCCGAGCGCCGGCTTGTACGCCGGGATCGTCAAGGCCCATGGAGTAAGCGGTTAGCCCAGCTGCTGGGCCAGGCCGACGATGTGGCCCAGTGGGTCGGCGATCAGCGCGAAGGACACCCCGGGCACGCTGACCGGGTCCTGGACGACCTTGCCGCCGAGCCGGGTGGCGTCGTCGATCGCCTTGGCCATGTCCTCGACGCCGACGAAGAACGTGACGAGGTCGCCGTCGCCCTGGAGCGGGCTGATGGCGGTGTAGAGCGCGCCGGGCACGCCGGTCTCGACGAAGGTGTAGCCGGGGTACGCGCCCTCGGTGGGGTACGTCCAGCCGAACAGCTCGCCGAAGAACGCGCGCGTCGCGTCCGGGTCGCTGGAGCGGATCTCCGCGTGCACGATGGGGTGGTTCATGGTGACCTCCGGGTTCGTGGCCACCTCGGTGGCAGCCTCACCCGTACGGCGCCGCTCACTCCCCCGAATCGACAGCCCGACCTACGAGCTCCGGCCGGACAGTCCCGCCAGCATCCCGACGTACTTCCCCACGTCGGTCAGCTCGCCCTCGTGGATCGGCAGGTACGCCGCCGGGGCGACCGTCCGCAGGTACTCGACCGCCTCGCCGAGCTTGAGCCACGGCCCGTTGATCGGCACCGCCAGGTTCTGCACCGGCCGGCCGGGCAACGTGAACGAGTCGCCGGGGTGGAAGAGCTCGCCGTCGCCGACCAGGTACGCGAGGTTCGGGCAGCCGGGGATGTCGCCGTACACCGGCGCGTGGATGCCGCCGAGCACCTCGACCCGCTCGCCGAGGTCGAGGACGTCGCCCGGATGCGCGATCCTCAACGCCTGCTGGGGAAACTGCGCCGCCGTCACCTCGTCGACGACGAGCGTTGCCGACGGGTTCGCGGCCAGCAGCGCCACGACCGACGCGGCGTCGACGTGGTCGGCGTGCTCGTGGGTGACCAGCACGGCGTCGAGGTCGGTGACGTCCCCGAAGGTCGACATCGTGCCCGGGTCGATGAGCAGCCGCGCCTTCGCCGTCTCGACGAGGAGGCAGGCGTGGCCGAGGTGGGTGATGTTCATCAGGACTCCAGGAATCTCTGGGTGATCTCGCCGATCCCCTCGAACTTGCTGACCAGCGTCTCGCCCGGCCGCAGGAACCGCTGGGGCTCCATCCGGTTGCCCACGCCCTCGGGCGTCCCGGTGAAGATCAGGTCGCCGGGCAGCAGCTCGACGACCGCCGACAGGTGCGCGACGAGCCGCGGGATCGAGAAGATCATCGAGGAGGTCCGGCCGGACTGGAGGGGCTCGCCGTCGAGGTACGACGCGAACGCGAGGTCGTCGGGATCGTCCAGCTCGTCGGGGGTCACGATCCACGGCCCGGTCGGCCCGAACCCGGCGTGCGACTTGCCGAGCGAGAACTGCGCCGGCCGACCGGCGAGCTGGAGCACGCGCTCGGAAAGGTCCTGACCGCCGGTCACGCCGGCGAGCGCGTCCCACGCGTCGGCCTCGGCGATGTGCCGGCCGCCGCGGCCGACGACCGCGACGACCTCGACCTCCCAGTCGACGTGCCCCTCAGGAAGGACGACGGCGGTGGCGGGGCCCGCGATCGAGGTCGGCCACTTGGTGAAGACCAGCGGCAGGTCCGGCGCGGTGTAGCCGGCCTCGGCCGCGTGCGGCGCGTAGTTGAGGGCGATCGCGAACACCTGCCGCGGGTCCGGGATCGGCGCCTCCAGGTCGGCGAGGTCGAACGGGAACCAGTCCGCTTCCGGGGTCTCGTGACGGTCGCTGCGCGACCTCCTCGACCAACCGGTCAGCAGGTCGCGCAGCGACGGCCCGAGGTCCCGGGCCCGATCGCCGTCCAGCTCGACCGCACGGCCACGCAGGGTGCCCAGTCTCATGAGCAGGGCCTCACGAGTAGAGGTCCATCGCGTAGGGCTCGGTGTCGTGGGCCGCTGACCACGGGACGACGGTGTTCCGCAGCAGACCGACCTCCGCGATCTCGGCCTCGACCACGTCGCCAGGGCGCAGGTAGAAGTCGAACGGGTTCGGCTGGATCGCCGCCACGCCGGAGATGGTGCCGGTGGTGATGAGGTCGCCGGCGGAGTACCCCTGCGGCGAGTGGTACGCCACCAGGTGCGGGATCGAGATCAGCAGGTCCGAGGTGTTGCCGCTCTGACGTACCTCGCCGTTGACGCGCAGCTCCATCGCCAGCGCGTGCGGATCGGCGATCTCGTCGGCGGTCACGATCCACGGACCGATCGGGCAGAAGGTGTCGATCGCCTTGGAGAAGCTGAAGACCCCCGACTGCATCTCCCGGCGCTGGATGTCGCGGGCGGTGATGTCGTTGAAGACGGTGTACCCGGCGACGTACCGCTCCGCCGCCTCGTCGGCGTCGAACCACTTGCCGGTGCGACCCACCACGACCGCCAGCTCCAGCTCGTAGTCGAGCTCCTCGGTCAGCCCCTCGGGGTAGACGATGTCGTCCTCCGGCCCGACGATCGCGTCGACGTTCTGGAAGAACACGATCCCCTTGTGCACCGGGTGCGACCAGTCGACGGCCTGGAGCTCCTCGTGGTGCGCGGCGAAGTTGCCGGCGGTGTGGAAGAACTTCTTGGGCGCGATCGGGGCACGCAGGCGTACGTCGGCCAGCGCGAGCCTCTCGCCTGTCTCGCGCACCTCGCCCTCGCGCTCGAACCACTCCCGCGTGCTCGGCACGTCGAGCTCGATGACCGTCTGGTCCTCGAGCTCGAGCCGGCCGACCCGGCCCTCGTCGAACGTCACCAGCTTCATGAGGTCTCCTCCACACTCAATGGCCACGACCGCTCGAGTCCGTGGACCAGCGCGACCATCGCGTCGTGACGGGGCGTCGGCACCCCGGCGGTTCGTCCGGCGGCGGCGACGCCGCCGTTCAGCACGTCGACCTCGGTGCGCCGGCGGGCCAGCACGTCCTGCAACATGCTCGGCTTGTGGTGGTGGGCGATCTCGATCGCCTCGGCGACCATCGCGGCCGGGTCCTTCTCGGTCCTGATCCCAAGGGCCGCGCACACGTCCTGGGCTTCGGCGACCAGTGCGTCGACCTCGGCCCGCAGCGCGGGGTCCTCGCAGAGCGGTCCCATCGGCAGGCCGGTCAGCGCGGCCAGCGGGCTGGTCGCGGAGTTGAAGATCACCTTGTCCCACTGGGGTCCGCGCGCGTCCTCGAGCGCGTGGGTCTTCAGCCCGGCGCGGGTGAGGAGGTCGGCCAGCAGCCGCACCTCGTCCATCGACGCCGGCTTCGGCTCGAACGGCCCGAGCCACGTGTCACCCGGTGCGTCGTACCGCACCACGCCCGGCTCGGTCACCGCCCCGGCCGGCAGGATCGTGCCGCGGATGACGCGAGGGACGAGGTCGGCGAGCACCTCCTCGTTGCCGAGTCCGTTCTGCACGCTGGCGACGGCCGCGTCGGCGAAGACGTGCGCCACGGCCGACACCGCGGATCGGGTGTGCTCGGCCTTGGTGGCGACGATCCCCAGCGAGCAGGGCGGTACGTCGGCCGCGTCGGTCGTGGCCCGCACCGGACTTCCGGTGGTTGAGGAGGGCGCGCTGGCGCCCGTCACGAAACCAGCCGTCACCCGCAACCCACGCGCGTTGATCGCGGCCACGTGCTCGACCCACGGGTCGACCGCCCAGACCTCGACGTCGTCGAGGCGGGCGAGGTGCGCGGCGTACAGGCTGCCGATCGCCCCGCACCCGACGACGCAGACGCGGGTCGTCACGAGTCACGTCGCCAACGCCGCCGCCGCGACCTCGTGGCAGCGGAACGGCGCCGGGCCGCCGACGCCGAGCCCGCCGACGACGCGGCCGTCGCGGACGACGGGGAGGCCGCCGGACAGGGAGGAGACGGTGACCGGCAGCACGTGCGCCGAGACCGCGAGCCGGTCGGCCAGGTCGCCGCTCGGCGCGTGGAAGAGCGCGGAGGCGGCGGCGACCGCCTCGGCGACGTACGCGCCACCGACCGGGGCGCCGTCCATCGCGTCGTGCTGGACCGGCTCGCCCCGGCGGTCCACGACGGAGACGGCGACGGAGAGTCCCGCGGCGCGGGCACGGTCGAGGACGGCGTCGGCGAGACCGCGGAACCAGTCCAGGTCGGCCTGCCCGGACGAGGAAGGTGCCGCAGCGGTGCCGAGACCGGTCGGCGGCTCGGCGGGCCAGGCGCCGTACGCCGCGGACCAGCGGGCGGCGTCGTCGCCGTGCTGTCCGACGTACTCCTGCTCCAGCGCGTAGGCGATGACCAGGTCCTCGGGGTTGGCGGGCTTGCCGTCGGCGATCATCACCTCGGGCGCGAGGCCCGCCGGGATGAACGGGCTGACCGTGGCGCCGGACGCCGCGATGCCCGCGACGATGCGGCCGTCGCGCCGGACGGGAAGCCCGCCGGCCCCGGGGAAGGCCGCCTCGGGCGAGACCGCCGCAAAGCCGGCCGCGACCGCGGGCGCGATCACGCCCATGCGGTGCAGGTGCTCGGTGCTCGGGATCCGCTGGGTGGCGGCGATCCACGCCTTGGAGCGGGCCCGGCCCATCCCGCCCGCACCGCCGTCGTCCATCCGCGACCCAGTGATCAGCGCACCGCTCGCGCCGACCACCACGATGCCGCCGGACAGGCCGAGCTGCTCGGCCTTGTCGACCGCGCGTCGGACGAGGGCGCGGGCGGACGCGAGGTCGAGATCTTCAACGTTCATGCGCCCACCATGTTGTAGCCGCCGTCGGCGACGACGTACCCGCCCGTCATGTGGGCCGCGTCGTCGGTGGCCAGGAACAGCGCGGTGCCGGCCAGCTCCGCCGGCCCGGGGATCCGCTTCATCGGCGTCAGCGAGCGGAGCTGGTCGCCGCGCCCCTCGCGCCAGTCCTGCCGGGCCAGCGTCGCGTCGGTCTCGATGAACCCGGGAGCGAAGACGTTGACGCGCACGGTCGGCGCGAACGCGTGCGCGTAGGACTTGGTGAGGCCGAGGATCCCGTACTTGGCGGCGGCGTACTGCGGCGCCCGCGCACTCCCCCGCACGATCACCGTCGACCCGATGTTCACGATCGCGCCGTGACCCTGGTCCAGCATCCGCGAGCCGAGCTCGTGCGTGCAGGCCATGGTGCCCTTGATGTCGACGGCCAGCACGTGGTCGACGGACTCCTCGGTGAGGTCCCGCCACGACATCTGCTCGCGGGCCACGTCGCCGACGTTGTTGATCGCCACGTCGAGCGAGCCCAGCCCGGCGAAGACCTCGTCGGCGAGCCGCGCGACCGACGCCCACTCGGCGATGTCGGCCTGGAAGAGCACGGCCTTAGAGCCCGTCTCCTCGACCCGTCGCGCGGTCCCCTCCGCGCCCGAGCGTGACGAGCGGTAGTGGATGCCGACGGCGGCCGCACCCTCCTGCGCCGCGCGCAGCGCGATGGCCGCGCCGAAGCCCGTACCCGCCCCGGTCACCAGGACCGTGCGGCCCTCGAAGCGTCGGGGCAGGGGGACGGGGCGCGGGTGGGTCACGATCATCCACTCTGTCCCCGGCGCGGACGCACCGGAAGGCGCGCATCGTGATGATGACTATCGACCCGCCGGATAATGGCGTGCGTGACAGACCTCAGTCGGTACGCCGACTTCCTGGAGTTCCTCGAGCAGCGCCACGCCGCGGACCCGGACCTGCGCGCGGCTTGGGTGGGCGGGTCGGCGGCGACCGGCGGGTACGACGAGTGGTCCGACCTCGACGTCGAGATGCTCTGCACGCCGGGCACGTACGTCGAGGTGTACGGCCGGCTCCTCCAGGCGATCCGCGAGCGCTTCGACCCGCCGGACGTCTGGGAGCTCCTGGAGTCGACGTACCCCGACGGCCGCCAGTGCTTCGTCACCCTCGACCCGTCGCCGGGCACGCTCGCGGCGCCGTCCCGGCTCGTCGACTTCGTGGTCTGGGAGACGACCGACGAGCACCGGCACAAGGACATCCGCCGGCACGGGTCGCCGATCGTCCTCTTCGACCCCGACGACCTGGTCGTCGAGCGGCACGACGACGAGGACGAGCGTCAGGCGGCCATCAAGGAGTCCGTCGCCCAGGTCCGCGCCCAGCGGCCGTTCGGCGAGTGGCTGGTCAATCGCGCGATCGAGCGCGGCCACCTGCCGGAGGCGGTGTTGCTCTACCTCCGCTTCGCGCTGCAACCGGCGGTCTACCTGGTGCGCGTGCGCGACTGCTACGCCCGCCACAACTTCGGGCTGCGCTACCTGGACACCGACATCAACCCGGCCGACGCCGCGCGGGTCAACGCGCTGCTCCCGGGAGTCGAGCGGCTGCGTGAGCTGTCGGCGGAGTGCTTCGCCTGGCAGGACGAACTGCTGCGCGGTGAGCCCGGCAAGAGCATGATCGGCTCGTGAGCGACGACGGTGAGGCTGGTGAGTCGGACGCCCCCGACATCCGCACCGCGATCCGGCTCGGGTGGGCGGTCGCGGAGCTGCGCGGACGATGCTGGCCCGACGGCCCCCGGCCGACGACCTCGTCGCTGCCGACCCGCCCGGCGCACACCCTGCCGCTGCGCTCGCAGCGCGCGGACGACGCGGCCCGGCTCTCCGCCGTACGCACCCTGGTCTCGCTCGCCACCGAGCTCCAGGTGCCGACCGACGACGCCGACGAGTCACTGGCCGAGCACAAGTCGTGGGACGACGTGTCGACGTACGTCTTCGACCTCGACGCCCGCATCCAGGACTCGCTCGCCACGCGCAGCGAGGCCGCGGCCAACGCCTACCTGCTCGCGCGCGGGCTGGCCGAGTGCTACTGGGGTCTGGGCGCGGACGGCACGTGGCAGTACGACGGCCAGGACACCGGCACGTCGCTCAAGTTCCTCTTCGGCCAGGACCGCCGCCGCGAGCTGACCCGCATGCTCGGCCGCCTCGAGTCCGGCACGATGCACCCGCTCAGCGCGTCGGCCATCTCCGGCAGCATCGAGGCCTGGGGACAGGTCGCCGACGACCGTGCCTGGTCCGCGGCGCCGGACCTGCGCGACCGGCTCTACGAGCAGGTACGGCGGTGGTACCAGCTGCTCCTGCTGCGCCAGGACCCCACCACGCTGGTGAAGCCCTACGCCAAGCTGAGCAGCCCGCACGGGTTCCGGCGGGCCTTGCGGCTGTACCGCCCGCAGATCCTGGTCGGCTTCGCCGCCGTCGCCCTGATCGTCGTGTTCTTCGTGGTGCGCGACCGGTTCGGCAGCGGCTGGATCCCGTCGGTCTTCGGCGCGATCGGCGTCGGCGGCGTTGCGCTGACGGGCGTCATCGCCCGGGCCAAGAACACCGCCGAGCGGCTGGCCACCCGGATGAGGCAGGACGCCTACACCGACCTGGTCGCCGTCGCGGTGGCGTCGGTGCCGGACTACCCCGGCGCCACCGACCGCAGCGGCAACCGGGCCACCGCGAACAAGATCGAGACGGCGGTGCGGCAGCGCGAGCTCACCACGGCCACACCGCCGCCCGACGCCTCCTGAGGTCGAGCCGGGACTGAACCGGTTCGTCAGCCAGCAGGCAGGTGGAGCTCCTCGGTCAGGAAGGCCAGCCGGTCGACGCGCGCGCTGTCGCGGAACTCGTGGTCGGAGGTCGCGTAGAGCTTGACCTGCGCGAGCGGGCTGGACGCGGCGTACGCGTCTCGCACGTCCTGGCCGATGTAGTCGTCCTTGCCGGCCCACTGGAGGAGGACCCGGTTGCCGAGCCGCGCCGTGTGGTCGACCGGGTTCAGGTCGGCGAACATCGCGAGGTAGGCGTCCCTGTCGGCACCCTCGAGACCCAGCCAGAACTGGGCGAACCAGTTGCCCATCAGGGCGTCCGGCGCCTGGAGCACCATCGTCGAGATGCGGGTGTCGGAGTCGGCGAGCAGCGCGCCGTACATGGCTCCGTAGTCGTGGCCGACCAGCGCAATCCGGCCCGGGTCGACGGACCGCTCGGAGGAGAGGCGGTCGAGCGCGGAGCGCATGGCGGCGACCTGGTTCTGCACCAGCGTCACGTCGCTGGCGGTGCCGTTGGGGTCGGGCACCCACGGGAAGTAGCCCTGCGGCAGCACCGAGACCACGCCGCGGCCGGCCAGGGTGACCGCCTCGGAGAGGTACTCGTTGCGGTCGCCGTTGATCTCGCCGAGCCAGTGCAGCCACAGCACGGCCGCCGCGGTGCGCTTCTTCGCCTCGCCGGCCGGGTGGACGAACCACGCCTGCACCGGCTGCTGACCGGGGACCGGGATCGTGATGTCCTCGACCACCACGCCCTGCTGCGCAGGCTTCTTCTCCGCGTGGGTGCCTGCCGTCGCCGTGCCGCCCGCGACGAGTCCTGCCGCCGTCACCGTCGCCACCACCATCAACCCCAGTCGTCGTCGCATGCGCTCACTCCTCCGTCAGTTGTATGAGGCTACTTACCACTGACGAACCTAGAATCGGTAGCATAAGGCGTCAAGCAACTGACGCTGAACCGTGACCTGGAAGAGGTGGATCGTGACCGGCTACCCCGCCGACTGGCTGGCCGAGCCCGGCGCGGCGACCGACGTCGAGCTCGCCCTGCTGCTGGTCAACAGCCACGACCTCCTCGAGGACCCACCGGACCGGTTGACGGACCTGCGCTGGCTGACGCACGCGCTCGCCCAGGCCGGCCACGCCGACCTGGCCGGCGAGCTCACGACGCGTGACCTGCCTCGGCTGCGTCGGCTGCGCGACTCACTGCGATCGGCCTTCGAGTCCCCCGACGACGCGGGGGCGGCCGCCGTCCTCAATCCCCTGCTGGAGAAGGCTCGAGCCGTCCCCTTGCTGCACGCATCGTCCTCGGGCACGACGTTGCTGGTCGGCGGCGACCGCGTCGGGGTGGCGGCGATGGAGGCCCGACTGCCCGCCGCGCTGGCCGCGTTCGTCGCCGAGCACGGCGTACGCCGCCTCGGTGTCTGCGACAGCGACCCGTGCCGGTGCGTGTTCGTCGACCGCACGCGGGCGGGCACGCGCAAGTACTGCTGCTCCTACTGCAACGACCGTCGGGCCGCCCGGGCCTACCGGGCCCGGCGCAGCACCCAGCGGTAGGCCTGGATGTAGTCGCGGCGGAAGCCGTCGACGCAGCCCCAGAGGTACAGCCGGAACAGCCGGTGCTGCCGCGTCCCCCACCGCGCCTCCATGGTGGCGCGGGCGGCGTCGAGGTTCTCGGCCCAGTGCTGGGCGGTGAGCGCGTAGTTCTCCCGGTCGTTGATCACCAGCTCGAGCTCCAGCGGCGAGCGGCTGACCGCCTTCACGTAGCCGGCCAGCGCGAGCGGCGACCCGTTGCCGGGGAAGAGCTGCTTCTCCACGAACGTCGACACCCAGTTCTTCTTGCGGGCCGCGCTGGCGTCCAGGTAGACGCGGCCGCCGGGCTTCAGCAGCCTCTCGTACGCCGCGATGGTGCGCGGGTAGTCCGGCAGGTGCTCGGTCACGCCCAGGTTGACGATCGCGTCGTACGGCGCGTCGGGGCGGTGGTCGAAGAGGTGCTCGCGCCGGATCTCGCACGGCAGCCCCTGGGTGTCGATGAGATCCTGGACGAACGTCCGGGACGCCTCGGAGATGGTCAGCGACGTGACGTGCAGCCCGAGCCGGCCGCCGTACTCGACGAAGGCGCCCCAGCCGCCGCCGATGTCCAGGACGCGGTCGCCTGGCTTCAGGCCGGTGACCTCGACGGCGTACGCGAGCTTGCGGGTGATCGCGTCCTCGAGCGACTCGTCGGGGTGCGCGAAGACGCCTTGGGAGTAGCAGCGGTGCCGCCGGTCGAGGAAGGCGAGGAAGAAGTCCGGGTCCTCCTCGTAGTGGTGGGCGATGTACTCGTGGTCGCTGCGTACCTGCCCGCGCAGCAGCGGCCGCACGTATCGACCGGCGTACGACAGCGGGTGCCGGTCACTGAACAGCTCCCGCATCCCGAGCATCGAGGCGAGGTCGCCCTCGACGTCGAGGTCGCCCTGGAGGTACGCCTCGCCGGCGGTCGCCAGGTCGAAGGAGGCCAGCGCGTCCAGTCCCGCCCGCGAGGTGACGACGAGCGTGACGTCCGGGACGCCGTCGCCGACGACGGTCTCGCTGCCGTCGAGGAGCCGCAGCGCGAACGGCGTCGCACCATCGATCGCGGCGTGGCGGCGGCGGACGTCGTCGACGATCCGGTGCTGGGGTGCGGTGACGACCACGGGTGCTCCTCGTTGCGACGGGCGGCCGGTCCCGAGTGAGCACGAGGCTAGTGGTCGGCCGGGTCAGGCGGCGAGACCGGCGCGCAGGCGCGACACCCAGCGGCGCAGGGGCGTCTCGACCGGCACCGGCCGACTGATCGGCAACAGGTGCGTCTTGCCCTCGCGGGCGGCGATCAGTGCGATCGCCTCCTCGTCGTAGGCGTGGGCCAGCTGCTCGGCCCGGGCCAGGTCGTTCTGCTCGACGGCGCCGTTGATGGCGGTGACGTACGAGCTGTGCAGGACGTTGAGCTCGTCGATGAGTCGCATGGGACCAGCGTGACAGGGAATTGGAACGATCCAAAGCCGGCGGCGCTGTGATGTTGCTCGCTAGCCGACGGCGGCCTCGAGTGCCCCGATCCCTTCGACCTCGAGCCGCACGACGTCGCCCACTTCGAGCGGGGGTGGGGTGCGCTCGCCGTTGCGCCCCCAGAGCTCGGCCAGGCAGCCGCCGCCACCCGTCGTACCGGAGGCCAGCAGGTCCCCGGGCTTCACGACCGAGTCGCGGGCGGCGTACGCGACCATCTCCCGGAACGTCCACCGCATGTGCGCGAGCCGGTCGTGGCCGAGCCGCTCGCCGTTGACGAACGCCTGGCAGTCGAGGTCGAGGAAGCCGTCGGCGGCGAGGTACGGCGCGAGCTCGTCCGCCGTGACCACCCACGGTCCGATCGAGGTGGCGAAGTCCTTGCCCTTCGCGGGGCCGAGGCCGACCTGCATCTCGCGGGCCTGGATGTCGCGGGCCGACCAGTCGTTGACGATCGTGTAGCCGACGATCTCCAGGTCGGGCCCGACGACGGCGCCGACCTCCATCTCGTAGTCGAGCGCGTTCGTCCTGGCGGGCTTGGGGATCGGCTGCCCGGGGCCGAAGAGCGCGTGCGGGTTGGTGAAGTAGAACGTCGGGTTGTCGTACCACGCCTCCGGCACGCCCGGCGTCCCGTCGATGCTGCGCCGCACGCCCTCGACGTGCGACTCGAAGGTGACGAAGTCGCGGACGCTGGGCGGGTGGTACGGGAGCGCGAGGTCCGTGGCGTCGTACGGGATCGCCTTGCCCTGCTGGGCTTTCGCCCCTTCCTCGAGGATCCGGTCGAGGCCGTGGGCGAACAGCTCGCCGACCGAGAGGCCGTCGGGCAGGAGGTACGCCACTCCTTTGGATGAATCAGTGTCGGTGAGGACGGCGCCTCCTCTGTTGCGAAGGGTGCCGAGCCTCATTGAGGCGGCCGGATCGCGTCGGCGATGCCCTTGTGCGAGACGTGCGCGGTGAGGCCGCCGTCGACGGCGATCTCGGCGCCGTTGAGGTACGCCGACCCGTCCGACATCAGGAACACGATCAGCGGCGCGATGTCCTCGACCTGGCCGGTACGGCCGAGCGGGATCTCCTTGAGAGCTGCTTCGCGAAAGGCAGGCGACGCGTTCTCCATCAACGGTGTCTCGACCAGGCCGGGCATGACGGCGTTCACGCGGATGCCCTTGGCTCCCAGCTCCAGGGAGGCGGTGCGCGACAGGCCACGGAGAGCCCACTTGCTGGCGGTGTAAGCCGCGGCGACGTGCCCGCTCAGTGCGGCGACCGAGCAGATGTTGACGATGCTGGCGCCGGGCTTCATCAACGGCACGAGCGCCTGGATGCCCAGCAGGGGGCCGGTCACGTTGATGGCGAAGGTGCGGTCCCAGGCGTCGAGGGGTACGTCGGGCAGCCGGTCGCGACCGGCCACGCCCGCGTTGTTGACGAGCCCGTGCACCTCGCCGTGCTCGGCCCTGATCCACTCCGCCAGCTCGGACCACCCGTCGTACGACGTGACGTCCAGGTGGCGGCCCCCCTCCTGTGTGTCGAACGGCAGCACGTCGGTGGCGACGACGGTCGCGCCGGCCTCGCGCAGTGCCTTCGCCTCGGCCTCACCCTGCCCGCGCGCGGCGCCGGTGACGACGACGACCTTCCCGGCCAGCTGTGTCATTTCAGGGGGGCAATCAGACCGGCGGTGCGACGAAGACGCCCTTGTCGGGGTCGTTGAAGGAGTCGCGGGCGATGATCTCCGACATCGGGTCGGCGGTGCCCCACTGGTCCTGGACGTTCGGGTCGGCGATGTCGTGGAGCTGCGGGTGCCACTCGTCGGTGGTGAGCTTCTCGAGCTCGGTCGTGTACTCCATCGTGTTGCCGCTGGGGTCGAGGAAGTAGGAGAACGTGTTGTTGCCGGCGTTGTGCCGGCCGGGGCCCCAGATCTTCTTGATGCCGGCGCGCATGACGCGGCCGGTGCCGCGCATGTACTCGTCGAGGCCGCGCATCTCGAACGACACGTGGTGCACCGAGGTGTGCGGGCCGCGGGCGATCGCCAGGCTGTGGTGCCAGTCGTTGCACCGCATGAAGTGCATCATCTCGCCCATGTGCTGGCTCCAGAGCGAGTCGGAGAGCTGGAAGCCGAGGTACTTCGTGTACCAGTCGCGCGTCGCGTTCGGGTCGTTGGAGTTCATCACCGCGTGCGAGATCCGCACCGGGATCGCCTCCCCCTCCTCGACCTCGCGGTGCTGGCGGATCGCGACGTCGCTGGACACCTCGATGGTCCGGCCGTCCAGGTCGAAGAACCGGAAGCCGTACCCACCGCCGGCCGTCTGCAGCTCGGTCGGGTCCGCGACGAGCTGGACGTCCTCGCTGCCGAGCTTCTGCGCCAGCTTGTCCACTGACTGCGGGGAGTCGGCGCCGAACGCGATCAGGTCGAGCCGCTTCTCGTCCGACTGCCGCAGCCGGACGACGTACTGCTCCGGGGACCCCTCCGCGGCGAAGTACGACAGGTCGCCGTCCTTCCCCTCCTCCGTCAACCCCCAGGTGTCGCGGTAGAAGGTGCGCTGGGTCTCGTAGTCCGGCACCGCCAGGTCGACGTGGCGCAGGTGGGTGATCCCGAACTCGTTGAGGTTGCCGCTCATGGTGCGAACCGTAGGTACGGGCGGGTACGTGCGGAAGCCGCGGTACGTGATGCCTGGCATCACGGTGGGGGCATCACGGTGGGGGCATCACCGGACAAGGCCGCTGGCGAGCACGTTGGGCACGGAACGGGATCGGCTCCCGCGATCCGGCCCGAGGCCCATGAGGCTGTGAGAGGGTCGCAGGGCACAACCGGGTTGATGGGTGGACGGGGGGCCGGTGCATGGGTGAACGCACCTCCGTGGGCAAGAGCGCATCCACGTGGGCTCCGCTCCTGCTCGTCGCGGGGTTGTTCGTGCTCACCTTCCTGGTCGCCCGCCCTGCAGCGCTGATCGCTCTGGCTGCCGTTGCGGCCGTCACGGTCGCCGTCCTCGGTGTCCCCGTGCTGATGCGACGGTCGCGGCGGATTGGATCGGCCCTCTTGGTCGTGACCGCGATCGGCCTCGTCGTGGTGGTCGCCGCCGCCACACGAGGCGGTGACCCGCGGTTCGGCGGCTCCGCGCTGGAGGTGATCACGGTGCCGGTGAACAGCACGGCTCAGCTGGACTCCGATGTCTGGCAGATCCACGACGAGCTCACGCTGGATGGCCAGGCCCGGGAACAGCTGAAGCGGCTCGGCCAGGACAACCCCTTGCGCGGCTCCGCCTGGCATCGCGTGCGCGTCGTCGACGGCAACGCCGTCTTCGCCCGTGACCGCACGGTGCCGGTCGAGCAGCACTGGCTGCAGTCCAGCCAGAGCAGTCTCCAGGTGCCCTCCGCCGGCACTGGGAGAGCCCTGCTCAGGCCTCGCAGCGGGTCTGTGTTCGAGATCCTGGCCCCGCGCGGGGCCATCTCGGGGACGACTCCCTCGTCCGGAGAGGCCAACGCCACGGGCCAGCTGCGAATATGGTCCACGGCGGTGGAGATCGGCGACTCCACCCCGGACGTCTCGGTGAACCTCGTGGGATCCGGTCTGCGCAGTGAGGCAGGTTCCCACATCGTCGGACTGCTGACGTGGTCCCCCATGTCGATGCTCCTTACGGCGGGATTCTGCCTAGCAGTGGGGCCGGTCCGCGACCGGGTCAAGCGTCTGCTCGCCAGGCTGTGGGGGCGCGTGCGAGCGGCGTCGGAGAGCGACTGACCGGCGAGCAAGCCGTTCAGCCGGGCACCGGGGATCGCGATCCCAGCGTGACCCGACCCACGCCGGGACAGCAGGCTAGGAGGGCCACCCCAGGCTCTTGACGACGTGCACGTGCTGCCCGCAGGCGGCGTACTTGTTGCCGACGCCCTCGAGGACGAAGAAGTGGCCCTTGGGAGCCGCTCGGCTGAACTTCTCGAGGTGGCGCAGGTGTGTGAAGCCGCCACGGACGACGATGGCGTCGGCGGCCGAGAAGCTGTTGGCGGGATGCAGCCGGCGGACCGACGGGAGGGCGCAGTCGGCCTTCAGGGTGGTCAGCGATCCGCTGATGGCGAGGTCGATGGTCTCGTCGGCCGAGTCGTAGGACGTGCTGCTCAACACGCGATGCTGGTGGATCACCCAGGCCCCACCACTGGCGAGCTTCAGCTTCCACCGGCCCATGAAGATGTCCTGGTAGGCCCAGTAGCCGCCGAGGGGCTCGTCGCCCGTCGCCTCACCCATCACGGGCACGACGGAGGTGTCGTCCGTGCTCGACCCGTAGCAGTCCGAGTGCCGGTGGACGGTGACCTGGCCGGGCGCCAGCATCTCGTCCTCCCGCACCGGCGACTCCGCGACGTTCACGTGGATGCTGCCACTGCCCGTGTAGCGGTTCACCTCCATGAACCCGAGCGCGATCGCGGCGCTGGGGTCCGAGATCCCGGGGTAGTCCACGGTCGTCGTCGCATCTGTGCCGTCCCCGCAGGGTGTGGGAGGCACGACGGCCGCGAACCCGGTGAGGAGTGCGTGTGCGTAGCGCTCATCGGAGTTGGACAGCCCAGCGGTGTTCGTGATGCCGACGAGGGGTGCCTCCTGCAGGAGCAGCAGCGCGGCGCCGTCGACGGCCCACTCGGCGGACGCCCCGTCGGGGTGGTGCAGGTTGCTGGGCTGGACGTAGCGGATGGTCCCGGTCACCCGGACGGCGCCCGATGCGGCCGGCGCTGCGACCGTCTCCCGACCAGCCGCCGACGCCGGGACCAGCATGGTGGCACTGATCACCGCACTCCCGAGCAGGACCCCCCATCGTCGACTGCTCACGGGGCATCCTCACCACAACGGCGATGCGACGTCAACGAGGAGGTCAGCCCAGCACCGAGCCCACCGCCGTCGACCACGATGTTCGTCCCGCTGATCCAGGACGACTCGTCGGAGGCGAGGAAGACGGCGGCGTTGACGACGTCCTCGGGTTGGCCGACGCGGCCGAGGGGGATGCGGTCGAGGACGATGCGCTTCATGCGCTCGGGAGGGTCGGCGAGGAGGCCGGCGGTGTTCGGGGTCGAGGTCATGCCGGGGCTGATGACGTTGGCCCGGATGCCGTGGGGGCCGCCCTCGACGACGAGCTGGAGGGTGAGGGCGATGACTCCACCCTTGGCGGTGGAGTGGGCGTTCTGCGGCATGAACTCGACGCCGCGCATCGCGGCGATCGAGCCGACGTTGATGATCGAGCCGCCGCCGTGCGCCTTCAGGTGCGGCCACGCGGCGCGCACCGTGTAGTAGACGAGGTCGAGCTCGTTCCTCATCGTGAAGTCCCAGTCCTCGATGCTCAGCTCGTCGATCGCGCCGAACCGCTGGGTGGAGGCGTTGTTGTAGAGGATGTCGATGCCGCCGTACGTCGCCACGGCGGCGTCCACCCAGGTGCGGGCAGCCCCGGGGTCGCCGAGGTCGACGCCGCCCATCACGGTGATCTCGCCGCCGGCTTGGCGGACCGAGGCCTCGGTCTTGGCGGCGCCGTCGGCGGAGAGGTCGCAGCCGACGACGCGGGCGCCCTCGGCGCAGAAGCGGCGGGCGGCCTCGACGCCCATGCCGCCGCCGACGCCGGTGATCAGGGCGATCTTGTTGTCGAGGCGGCCGGTCATCGGACGTTGCCTTGATCGTTGCGGGGTCTCGTGACGGGACTTGCGCCCCTCCTCGACCAACGATGCGCCTCGTCCCTCCTCGACCAGCGTTCGGTCGAGGAGCTCGATGAGGTTGCCTTCGGGGTCGCTGACGAAGGAGATCCGCACCCCGGGCTCGGGGGAGGGGCTGCAGGGCATGCGCTCGTTGGCGCCGAGGGCCAGGAGGCGGGCGTGGGTGGCCTCGAGGTCGTCGACCGACAGAGCGAGGTGGCCGAAGCCGCGGGTCAGAGCGGCGTCCATGGGGCGGGCGACGGCGATGCCGGGGACGTTGCCCTCGCGGTGCAGGAGCTCGACCCGGTAGCCGTCGGGCGACCGGAGCATGGCGCCGCTGAAGCCGAACTCCGTCAGCGCGAACTCGAACTCGACGTCGAGGCCGAGGGCGGCGACGTACCAGTCGCGCATCTCAGCAAGGTCACCGACGTTGACTCCGACGTGGTCGAACCTCATCCGAGGTACACCGTGCGGACGTTGGTGAACTCGCGGGTGCCCTCGGCGGAGAGCTCGCGCCCGTACCCGGACCGGCCGATGCCGCCGAACGGGAGGCGTGGGTCGGAGGCGACCATCGCGTTCACGAACAGCGCGCCGGACCGGATCCGCCGACCGACGTCGAGCCCACGTGAGGACGAGGACCAGACCGAGGCGCCGAGGCCGTACGTCGTGTCGTTGGCCAGCTCGACCGCGTGGTCGTCGTCGCGGGCGCGGACGACGGCCGCCAACGGGCCGAAGGTCTCCTCGTCGAACGCCGTCATCCGTGGGGTGACGCGGTCGAGGATCGTGGGCTCGTAGTGCCAGCCAGGACCGTCGATGAAGGAGCCGCCGGTCACGAGGACTGCGCCCTGGTTGACAGACGTCTGTACTTGCCGGTGCAGCTCGTCCCGTAGATCGGCACGCGCCAGCGGCCCCATCGGGAAACCATCCAGCCGAGACACCAGCAACGCCACGAACTCCTCCGCGACCGACTCGGCCACGATGAACCGCTTGGCCGAGATGCAGGACTGTCCGCCGTTGCCGAAGCGGGACTTCACCGCGGCGTCGGCGGCAACAGAGAGGTCGGCGTCGTCGAGCACCACGAACGGGTCGGAGCCGCCGAGCTCCAGCACGCTCTTCTTCAGGGCCGCACCGGCGGCCGCGCCGATGGCGACGCCGGCCCGTTCGGAGCCCGTCAGCGTCACGGCAGCAACACGAGGATCAGACACGATGCGCGGGGTCATCTCCCCGAGCTGCGCGTCGGCCAGCACGATCGTGGTGAAGAGGCCGGCGGGTGCGCCCGCGTCCGAGAACAGAGACGCGATGGCCAACGCACACCCCGTCACGTTCGGCGAGTGCTTCAGCACGCCCGCGTTGCCCGCGACCAGGGCCGCGGACGCGAACCGCAGCACCTGCCAGAACGGGTAGTTCCACGGCATCACGGCGAACACGACGCCCAGCGGCTCGTACGACAGCCACGACCGCGAGGCGCTCGACTCGACGACGTGGTCGGCCAGCCAGCCCGGCGCGAGGTCGGCGACGACGTCGCAGTTCCAGGCGCACTTGTCGATCTCGGCCAGCGCCTCGGCGAGCGGCTTGCCCATCTCGGCGGTGATGAGCGCTGCGTACTCCTCGCGCCGCTCGGTCAGCAGCTTGCCGACCGAGCGCAGAAGGGTGGTCCGCTCGGGCAGGGGAGATGAGGACCAGATCTGGAAGGCCTCGTGCGCCGAGGCGAGCGCGCCGTCGACCTGGGCCTCGTCGAAGACGTCGTACGTCGCGAGGTCGAGGCCGGTGGCCGGGTCGACGGTGGTGATGGTCATGCCGACGAAGCCACCCGCCGACGGGCCGGCGGCAACCGGCGGCACGGTCGAGGAGGCGGAGACCACCTGGTTCCGGAGCGTCCCGATGTGCTCGATCGTCATCTCGACCACGTCACCTACTTGAAGCGGCGGCGGCGTCAGCGAGCCCGTCCTGCCCCACGACTCCGCCAAAGACCCCGAAGCGCACGTGCCCGACGCCAGCACCTCGCCGGCCTTCACCCACGACGCGCGCGAGGCGTGCTGTACCAGCTGCTCGAACGACCAGCCCATGTGACCGGAGCGATCAGCGCCCACCTGCACCCCGTTGACCGAGACGGTCATGGGCAGGTCGAGAAAGCCGTCGGCGTCGCGGTATGCGTCGAGCTCGTCGGCCGTGACGACCCACGGGCCGATGGTGGTGGCGAAGTCCTTGCCCTTCGACGGACCGAGCTTGAGCTTCATCTCCCGGCCCTGCACGTCGCGGGCCGACCAGTCGTTCATCACGCAGTACCCGCCGATCGCGTCCCGCGCGTCCTCCGGCGACGCGTTGCGTACGTCGCGACACACGATCGCCGCGAGCTCCAGCTCGAAGTCGAGCCGCTCGGTGTCCGGCGGCATCTCCACGTCCTCGTACGGACCGGTCACCGCGTGCGGCGCCATGAACAGGAAGATCGGCGCCTTGAACCAGTCCTCGGGCACCCCGGGTGCGCCGTGTCCGCGCTCCATCCCGTCGACGTGCGCCTCGAAGGTGAGGAAGTCGCGCATCGAGGTCGGGTACACCGGGGGCAGCAGGACGACGTCGGCGAGCGGGAGGCCGTCGTTCGCGGCCGCCTCGTCGGCGAGCTGCTCGCGGCGCTCGCGCGACTGCGCCAGCAGCACCACGAGGTCGGCCTCCACCGGGAACGGGTGGATGCGCAGGTGCTCCCCCTGGCCGAGCACCAGGCCGGTGAACCTGTCCCCGGGTTCGTCCCCGGAATCAGCAGAGCGCCTTCGGAAGGCGGCGAGTCTCATGGCGGGCTCAGGCCAGGGTCTCGTAGAAGGCGCGCTCACGGTTGGCGAGCACCGGGATCGCGGTCTCGAGCGCGTAGGTCTTGAAGTGGTCCGATGCGCCATGCGCGGCGTACGCCGCCTCGTCGCTGTAGACCTCGAACAGCCGGAAGACCGACGGCTCGGCCGGGTCCTGGTAGGCCTGGTAGAAGAGGTTGCCCTCCTCCGCCCGGGACGGCGGGGTCAGGTTCTCGATCGCCCCGCGGACGACGTCCTCCTGACCGGGGGTGGCGGTCCAGGTGGCCGAGACGACGTAGGGCATGGGGACTCCTCTGAAGAACAAGCAGGGCTGACGGCGTCACGCTAGGTCCGGCCCGAACCCCCAGGGAAAGAGCGCGCGTCGATGCCTGGCATCACGCCGATCGGGGTTCTGGATCGGCCCGTCCCGATGGATCGTGTGACCGACCACACAGGCGTTCTGTCCCCTGAAGATCGGCCGCCTCGAATCCCAGGAGAGTCCATGTTCTCGTCCTCCAAGACCCGCCGGGCGGCCCTCGCGGCCATCGCCGTCGGCGGCCTCATCTCCCTCGCCGCCTGCGGCGGCGACGCGAGCTCCGGCGGCAACCCCGCGGCCGGCGGCTCCACCGACGCCGGCGGCGGCGGTGACAACAACAAGACCATCGCCTTCTCGCCGATCGCGCTGAGCATCCCGGCCATGAAGGGTCTGTCGGAGGGTGTGACCGGCTACGGCAAGAGCCAGGGCTACAAGGTCATCGTCCAGGACCCCAACCTCGACCCCCAGAAGCAGGTCACCGACCTCACCAGCGTGGTCGAGTCCGGCGCCGTGGCGGGTGCCTGGGCGATCATGATCGCTCCGCCCGCCGCCGCGCCCCTGGTACAGACGGCCCTCGCCAAGCACGTGCCCCTGATCCTCAACGGCACGCCCGCCGACTACGGCCTCGACGGCCTCGAGCCCGGCATCTCGTTCTCGACCATCGACTACGCGACCCAGGGGAAGGCCATGGGCGAGGAGCTCGGCAACTGCATCAACGAGAAGCTCGACGGCAAGGCCAAGATCCTCTACGGCGAGAGCGCGCCCGGCACCGCCGGCAAGGAGGAGCAGGACAAGGCGATCAAGGCCGCCCTGGCCGCCACCGCTCCCGACGCCGAGATCGTCCAGACCATCACCGTCTCGGACCGGGCCAAGGCCCAGACCGACGTGGGCGCCGCCCTCCAGGGCAACCCCGACATCACCGCGGTGATGGGCCAGAACGACGAGGGCTCGCTCGGCGCCCTCGGAGCCTTCGCCGCGGCCGGCAAGGACCTGCCCTGCCTGACCGAGACGGGCGGCAACGACGAGGTGCTCGCCGCGGTCAAGGCCGGCAAGATCTACGCCTCGATCGCCCTGCAGTTCCAGGCCGACATGGCCCAGTCGTTCGACGCGCTCGTCGCGATGATCGACGACCCCGAGGCCACCGGCGTGCAGCTGACCGTGCCCCAGGAAGTCGTGAAGGCAGACGGCTGACCATCATGACCACCCCCAACGCGACCCAACCGAGTGATCTGTCCGACGTGGAGGCCGGGGCGACGAGCCCCGGCCCCGCGCCGGTCCCCACTGGGAACGACGTGCCGCGCAGCGTCTCGGTGCTGGTCTTCCTCCGCGACCGCGGCATCTTCATGCTGTGGGGCCTGCTGATCCTGGTCTTCGCGATCTGGGCGTCGCCGTACTTCTTCACCGTCGACAACGCACTGCTCATCGCGAACGCCGGAGCTCTGACCGCTCTCTTCGCAGCAGGTGTGGGCATCGGGATCATGACCGGCGTCCTGGACCTGTCGCTGCCGGGCACCGCCGCCATCGCGAGCTGTGTGTGCGGCTGGCTGCTCACCCACGGGCACGCCACGTGGGTCGGGCTGCTCGCGGGCCTGGCCTGTGGCGTGGCCGTCGGGCTGGTGAACGGCTTCATCACGCTGCGGGGTTTCAACCCGATCATCGTCACCATCGGCACGCTGTCGGTCCTCACCGGCCTCGCGGCGGTCGTGGCCGGCGGCTACACCTTCCCCGGGCTGACCCAGCTCGAGTTCATGGGCACCCACCGGTACTTCCGCGTCGGCGACGCGGGCGAGACCTTCCCCGGCATCCCGGCGCCTGTCTTCATCGTGGCCGTCGTGTTCATCGTCGGGACCATCTTCCTGACCCGGACCCGGGACGGGCTGCGGCTGATGGCCGTCGGCGCGAACGCCGAGGCCGTACGCCGAGCGGGCATCCACAGCGACCGGTACAAGGTCGTCGGCTTCGTCATCTCCGGGATCCTCGCCGCGGTCGGCGGCCTGGTGAACACCGCCAACGTGACCGAGGCCAACCCGTCCGCGAGCCCGGCGATCATCTTCACCGCCCTGACCGCGGTCGCGCTGGCCGGCGTCGCCCTCACCGGTGGCCGCGGCAGCCTGCCGCGGGTCCTGGTGGGCGCCCTGATCCTGGCGACGATCGCCAACGGCCTGACGATCCGCGGCATCCAGCCCTACTGGGCCATCGTGGCCACGGGCGCCCTGCTGCTCGGCTCACTGATGTTCGAGCGGGCACTGCAGACCGCCGTGTCCGAGCGGCTGATGTCCGCCAACCTCTCCGTCCACGCCCGAAACTAGTGATTGGCAGGGCTGACCATGAACGACAAGAATCCCGCCCTCCGGCTCACCGACATCGAGATGCACTACGGCTTCGTCCGGGCGCTCGACGGCATCGACCTGCACGTCAACCCCGGCGAGGTCCTGGCCCTCCTGGGCGACAACGGCGCCGGCAAGTCGACGCTGCTCAAGGTGATGTCCGGAGCGCACAAGCCGTCCCACGGCACCATCCACGTGCACGGGGCCGAGCAGTCCTTCCACGCGCCGAGCGACGCCTCCGCGGCCGGCATCCAGATGGTCTACCAGGACCTCGCGCTGGTGGAGCCGCAGGACATCTCGACCAACCTCAACATGGGCCAGGAGCAGCTGCGCGGCGGCCTGCTCGGCATGCTCGGGTTCGTCGACCGCAAGGCCATGCGGAAGTCGTCGGAGGCGGAGCTGGACCGGCTCGGCGTCCGCACCGCACCCGATGACCCGTCCGGTCGAGATGCTGTCCGGTGGCCAGCGCCAGGTCGTCGCGCTCGCCCGCAGCGCGATCCGGGTCAACGGGGAGTCGGCCAACAAGTCTGGGGGCATCCTGCTCCTCGACGAGCCCACGGCCGCCCTCGGCTACGAGCAGACCAAGAACGTCGAGAGCCTCATCAAGCGGATGGCCGGCGAGGGCATCGCGATCGTGATCGTGACCCACGACCTGCCGCTCTGCTACGAGGTCGCCGACCGGATGGTCATCCTCAACCGCGGCAAGAAGGTCGCCGACGTCCCCGTCGAGGGCTGCGACCGCGACCACGTCGTCGGCTGGATCACCGGCTCCCGCGCCTCCATGTTCGCCGCATGAATACCCCATTCGAATGCTCGCTTCGCTCCGCTTCGAACAGGGACCCCAACAGATGAGCATCCACCCGGCCGTCGCGGCCCGCTTCCCCCTGCTCGACGGCATCCCGTCGATCCAAGCGGCGATGGGCGACCCCGAGCTGGACCGCAAGTTCCGGGAGTACGCCTCGCCGGAGCTGCCGCCCGCGCCGGAGGCGCTCACCCAGGACCTGCTGCTCGACGGCCCGCACGGACCGATCCCGGTGCGCGTGTACGAGCCGCTCGACGGCGGCGAGGACCGTCCCGCGCTCCTGTGGCTGCACGGCGGCGCCTTCATGTTCGGCGACCTCGACATGCCGGAGGCGGACCGGACCGGCCGGGAGATCGCCACGCGGGCGGGCGCCGTCGTGGTGAGCGTCGACTACCGGCTCGCCGTCGGGGGCGTGCACTTCCCGGTGCCGCTCGACGACTGCGTCGCGGCCGCTCGCTGGCTGCGCGACCACGCGGCCGACCTGGGCGTGGACCCGGCTCGCATCTCCCTCGGTGGCGCCAGCGCCGGTGGCAACCTGGCCACCGCCGCCGCCCTGCGCCTGCGCGACGAGGACGACTGGCGGCCGCACGCGCTGGTCGCGGTCTACCCCGTGCTCCACGACGTACTTCCCGAGCCGACGCCGGAAGTCGCCGCGCAGCTCGACGAGGTACCTCCCGTGCTGCGGTTCACCCCGCAGGCCACGGCCGGCGTCAACGCCAACTACCTCGGCGGCCGAGCGGCGGACGGCTACTCGTTCCCGACGCACGCCGACCTGACCGGCCTCGCGCCGACGCTGCTGGTCGTCGCGGAGTACGACGACCTGCGTACCTCGGGCGAGGCCTTCGCCGACCAGCTCGAGTCCGCCGGCGTGGACGTCGGGGTGGTGGTGGCCGACACCATGCTGCACGGTTTCCTCAACCTGGCCGCCGACCTCGAGCCGGTCGACCGCGTGCTCTGAACCTGATGGCCGCCTCCGTGGCCGACACCACCACCGTCCCCGCCCACTAGGAGCCCCCATGTCCGAGCCACTCAAGGTCCTCGTCGTCGGCGGCGGCATCGCCGGCGGCGTCCTCTCCCTCGGCCTCGCCCAGAAGGGCGTCGACGTCGTGCTCGTCGACGTGCGCAGCGAGCTCGGCGGCGTCGGCCACGGCATCACGCTGCAGGGCAACGCCCTCAAGGCGTTCCAGGCCGTCGGCATCTACGACCGGCTGGCCGAGCACGGCTTCGCCTTCAGCCATCTGCGCATGAAGTCGCCCGACGGACACGTGATCATGGAGATCCCGACGCCGCCCATGGGTGGCCCCGAGCTGCCCGGCACCATGGGCGCGCTGCGCGGCGACCTGGCCGACATCCTGGCCGACGAGGTCGGCAAGGCCGGCGTCGACGTACGTCTCGGCACCACGATCACATCTTTCGACGACCGCGGCGGCAGTGCCGATCCTGGGGTGGTCGTCACGCTCTCCGACGGTTCGACCGAGACCGTCGACCTGCTCGTCGGCGCGGACGGCATCCGGTCCAAGGTGCGCACGATGATGGGCATCGAGGACCAGCCGAAGCCCGTGGGCATGGGCATCTGGCGCACCGTCGCCAAGCGGCCGGCCGAGATGGACTGCTCCGAGCTGTACTTCGGCGGCCCGAAGTACAAGGCCGGCTACACGCCCATCTCCGAGGACCTCTGCTACGCCTTCCTGCTCGAGGAGAACCTCGACCGCTCCTACCTCGGCGAGGGCCCGCGCGGGGCCGAGCTGAAGGAGCGCGGCCAGGGGTACGGCGGCATCTGGGGCCAGGTACGTGACTCGCTGGCTGACGACGCAATCGTCAACTACCAGTGGATCGAGGCGATCTGCGTCGACTCCCCGTGGCACCGGGGCCGGGTGATCATCATCGGCGACGCCGCCCACGCCTGCCCGCCGCTGATCGCGCAGGGTGCCGCGATGTGCGCCGAGGACGCGGTGATCCTGGCCGAGATGCTGACGTCGGGCGCGTCCGTGGACGAGGTGCTGCCGGCGTTCATGGAGCGCCGCTACCCGCGCGTGAAGATGGTGCTCGACAACAGCCTCACCCTCGCCGAGTGGGAGATCCACCCCGAGACCCCCGGCGCCGACCCCGGCCGGATCATGGGCCAGACGCTCGGCGCGCTGGTCGCTCCCGCCTGATGTTCCTCCGTGACGACCCGGGCTTCGACGAGGCCCGGGTCGACCGGATCTTCAACCGACGCCTGACCGACCGGCAGCCCGCCGCTGTCGTGCGGCCGACCACCGAGGCCGAGGTGGTGGCGGCGGTCCTGCTGGCCCGTGAGAGGGGCTGGCAGGTCGCCGTCCGCTCGGGCGGGCACAGCTGGGCGCAGTGGTCGGTGCGCGACGACGCGCTGGTGATCGACCTCGGCGGCCTGCACGAGCTTTCGTACGACGAGGCGACCGGGATCGTCTCCGCGTCGCCGGCGGTGAAGGGCGGCTCGGAGCTCGGCCCGTACCTCGAGGCGCGCGGCCGGTTCTTCCCCGGCGGCCACTGCCCGACCGTGGGCATCGGCGGCTTCCTGCTCCAGGGCGGGCAGGGCTGGAACGCCCGTGGCTGGGGCTGGGCGGCCGAGTACGTCGAGGCGCTCGACGTCGTGACCGCGGCCGGCAAGCTCGTGCGTGCCTCCGCCGACGAGAACGCCGACCTCTACTGGGCCGCGCGCGGTGCGGGGCCTGGGTTCCCGGGCGTGGTCACGCGGTTCCACCTGCGCACGCTGCCCAAGCCGGAGTACCTCGGGCTGACCGTGCACGCCTACGACCTCGCAGACTTCGACGAGGTGATGACGTGGCTGCACGACACGCACGCGTCGGTCGCCGACACCGTCGAGATCGTGGCGCTGACCAAGACCGACCCGGCGATCGCGCCGGGCGTCATCCTGCTCGTCACCGGCGTCGCGCTGGTCGGCTCGGCCGAGGAGGCGGACGCCGCGCTGGCGCCGTTCCGGACCTCGCCCGCCCTCGACCGCGCGCTGTTCGTGCTCGACGCGGTGCCCACGACGATCGACGAGCAGCGCCAGCGCCAGCTCGAGGACAACCCCGAGGGCCACCGCTGGGCCGTCGACAACGCCTGGCTCTCGGGCTCAGCCGCCGAGGTGGTGCCGGCGATGCGCCGGGCCTACACGACGCTGCCGAACGAGAAGGCCTTCACGATCTGGTTCAGCATGGCGCCGCTGCGGACGCTGCCGGACATGGCGTTCTCGCTCCAGTCGGAGATCTACGTGGCGTCGTACGTCGCGTGGGAGAGCCCCGAGGACGACGAACGGTGCATCTCCTGGCTGGAGTCCGCGATGGCCGACCTGGAGCCGGTCTCGGTCGGCCAGTACATCGGCGACTCCGACCACACCCGCCGCAAGACAGCGTTCCTCGCCGGGGAGAATCTCCAGCGCCTGCAGGGGATCATCGCCGACCGGGATCCGGACGGACTGTTCGTCGGGTACCTCGGCTAGCCCAGCGAGCGCTCGGCCTGGTCGAGGAGCCGCTGGAGCATCAGCCCGCGGCGGATGTCGAGCGGGTGCGGCCGACCGGTCGCCACGGACTCCGCGAGCTCGCTCGCGATCGTCGGCATGAACTCGTCGTTTTCACGGATCGTCGAGGTGTCGAAGACGACCGGTCCGACGTCGGTGTGGACCGTGCACACCAGGCCGCCCTCGGCGTTCGGGGCCGTGATCGACAGCAAGGCCTGACCGACGCGGCCCGACTCGTGACGGGTCGTCAGCGCGACCATCCGCGTCGGTTCGCCGACGGCCGACACCTCCTCGACCGGCCCCAGCGCGGCGTCCAGGAGGTCGAGCAGCATGCGGCCCCAGGTCGAGCAGGGCACCCCGCTCGACCCGCCACGGCGTCGCGAACAGCTCGCCGGGGAGCGAACCGCCGGCCACGAAGGGCTCTGCGCGGCCTGAGGTTCGGTTGCGGCGACGCGCTGCAGGAAGTCGCGGCACTCGACGGTGAAGCGGTTGGTGAGGAACATCAGCGTGCGGACCCCGCCTCCTCGACCGCGTCCACGAGGCGCTCGGCGGCGGCGAGGTCGAAGGCCAGCGGCTTCTCGAGCAGCAGGTGCTTGCCCGCCGCGGCGGCACGAGGCGCGAACGCCGCCTGGACGTCGGGGGGCACGGCGAACGCGACCGCGTCGCACCGCTCCAGCAGCTCCTCGAACGAGCCGGCCACGTGGGCGCCGTACCGCTGGGCCAGCTCGGTGGCGGCGTCCTCGCGTCGGGCCCACACGGCCTCGAGGCTGGTGCCCGGTCCGCCGGCAAGCAGCGGGGCGTGCATCACGGTGGCCCACGGGCCGGCGCCCACGAGTCCGGTGCGGACGGTGGCGTCACTCATGGCGTCTCCCTCTGGTCGAGCCAGCGCCGGCGCAGTGCGTGCGCGGCGGCCTTGGGCCGGCGGTCCCGGGTGAAGACGCCCTTCTTGTTGCCGTCGACCCGCGTCACCGCGAGCGAGGTCGCGAAGTCGGCGAAGTTCCACACGTGCTCGCCGACGACCGCGTCCACGCGGTCGAAGACGCGGTGCGACATCTCGAGCACCGCCACCTGGTAGTCCTCGGTCCAGGGCACGTCGCCGACCGCGTGCAGCCCGGACAGCGCGTCCGCGCCGTACTCCGTTACGACCACCGGCTTGCCCGTGGCCGCCCAGGCGAGCAGCTCGGCCTCGAGCTTCTGCTCGGCGGCGGCCAGGTCGCCCGTGTCGACGTACCACCCGTGGTAGCGGTTGATCATCACCAGGTCGCAGAGGTCGGTGACCCGACAACGGCCGGCCGGCGCCAGGAACATGTTGACGACGCCCACCGGGCGAGAGGGGTCCAGCTCGCGCGTGAGGTCCAGGAGCGGCGCGAAGTACGCACGGGACTCCTCCGAGGTCGTGTCCGGGCTCGTTGGCGATCGACCAGACGACGACGCTCGGATGGTTCCGGTCGCGGGCGACCAGCTCTCGGATCGCCTGCGCGTGCACCTCACGTGATGCCGCGTTGATGGTGTCGTCGGAGTACGTCGGCCGCTTGTCCGCACCGATCATCCCGCCGGCGAGCGGCAGGTTGAGCCCGACCGCGGCGGTCTCGTCGATGACCACGATGCCTTGGCGGTCGGCGTGGTCGAGGACCTCCTCGGCGTAGGGGTAGTGAGCGGTGCGGAAGGAGTTCGCGCCCACCCAGTCCATCAGCTCGAAGTCGTGAACCATCAACGCGGCGTCGTGTCCCTTTCCGCGGATCGCGGCGTCCTCGTGCTTGCCGAATCCCCTGAAGTAGAAGGGTTCTCCGTTGATGAGGAAGTCCTGGCCCCGGATCTCGACGGTGCGCACGCCGACCGGCAGGACGTAGAAGTCGACCAGCCGGTCTCCCTCGCGCAACGAGACGACGAGGTCGTAGAGGTAGCCCTCGCCCGGCCGCCACGGGTGCACCTCGGGGACGTCGAGGCTCCCCCTCGCCCCGACCCCGGCAGCAACCTCGCGCCCGTCCGCCGACACCAGCGCCACCCCCACGGCGCCTTCCCCGCCGGCGACCTGGGCGTCGTACGTCACGGTGCCGGTGCCGCCGTCGAGCCCCGTCGTGACCGTGACGTCGGACAGGTGCATCAGCGGGGTGCTGTGCAGCCACACCGAGCGGTGCAGGCCCGCGTAGTTGAAGAAGTCGTGGTGGTAGCGCTGCCGCCGCCCGGCCGGTGTCTCCACCACCTCGCCCGGCGGCATCGACTGCCACGTCAGCTCGTTGTTCACCACGATCGTCACCCGGCACGGCCGACCCGGCGTCACCAGTGCGGTCACGTCGGCCTCGAACGGCGTGTAGCCGCCCTCGTGCGAGACAACTTCCACGTCGTCGACGAAGACGGTGCCGCGATGGGTCGCCGCGTCGACCCGCAGCACGATCCGGCGGCCCTCCCAACCGGCCGGGACGTGCACGGTCCGCTGGTACCACGCGTCGCCCACGTGGTCGCGGAACTCCCGGCCGGGCACGATGTCGTTGTAGCTGGCCGGCACCGGCATGGCCCGGCTCCCGGGGAGGGGTCCGGTCCACCAGCGCTCCCGGCGTCCGGCTCCAGCCGCGTCGAGCGCGAAGTCCCAGACGCCGTCGAGCACTTTGCGCTCACGGGTGGGGCCGTCCTGAGGACGGAGCATCAGGCGGGCACCCCCGCGGCCAGCGCGTCGGCCAGCTCGTCGAGCCGCGCGAAGAGCCAGCGGTGGGCGGGGTCGGAGATACGGTCGTGGGCGTACCAGTAGCCCTCCGCCAGCACCACCTCGTCGAACGGCGGCTCCACCATCACCACCGGACCTCCCTCGCGCAGGTGGATGCGGGCCAGCCGCTCCGGCACGACCGCGACCAGGTCCGTGCCTTCGATCACGAACGGTAGGGGGAGGAAACCCGCTACCTGCAAGGCGATCCGGCGCTCGACGCCCAGCTCCCCGAACGCTCGGTCGGCCGGGGTGAGGATGCCGGGGCCGAAGCTGCTGACGGCGTGGCCGAGCTCTCCCAGGTCCCCGAGGGTCAGCCGGCCGTCGGCCAGGCGCGGGTTGTCGCGGGCGGCGAGGAGCACCATCCGGTCGCGCCACAACGGCTTGGAGTCGCCCGGGAAGCCGAACCCGAGCGGCGCGATCAGCGCGTCGTGCTCGAGCAGGACCCGGTCGGAGGAGCGGGCGTCGGGTCCGAGGTTCTCGATGGCGAGGCGTACGCCGGGCGCGGACTCGCCCAGGAGCCGGACGAGCGGCTCGTGGACGACGGCGATGGCGTAGTCGCTCATCGCCATCCGGAACGTCCGCTCGCTGGTCGAGGGGTCGAAGTCGTCCTCGAGCTCCAGGGCGCGGGCCAGAAGGCGGACGGCGTGCTGCACCTCGGGCAGCAGCTCTCGAGCCAGCGGGGTGAGCTCGTAGTCGCGACCGGCCCGCACCAACAGCTCGTCGTCGAAGCGCCGCCGCAGCCGCGCGAGGGCGGCGCTCATGGCCGGCTGGCTGAGCTCGAGCCGCTGCCCGGCCCGCGTCACGTTGCCCTCCTCGAGGAGCACCTTCAGCGGCAGCAGCAGGTTGAGGTCGGTCCCGCCCAGCGCCATGCCGGCAACACTAGAGTGCTCTGCTGTGAAGGCTGGGCTGTGAAGGAACGGCTGCGCGAGGTCGACGCCAACCTGCTGCTCGCGCTGCACGCGCTGCTGGAGGAGCGCAACCTCACCCACGCCGGCGAGCGGATGACCATGAGCCAGCCCGCGATGAGCGGCGCCCTGGCCCGGCTGCGCAAGCACTTCGACGACGAGCTGCTCGTGCGGGTGGGGCGTGGCTTCGAGCTCTCGCCCCTGGCCGAGCGGCTCCGGCCGGCGGTCGAGGAGGCGGTCGAGGCGGCCGAGTCGCTGCTGGGCAACCAGCGCGAGTTCGACCCGACGTCCAGTGAGCGGCCCTTCGCGGTGAGCATGTCGGAGTACGCGATGACCGTGCTCGCCGAGCCGCTCACGCGGCTGATGGCCGAGCAGGCACCGGGATGCTCGGTCGTCATGGACGCGGTCGCCGTCGCCCCGGACCAGTTCGAGAGCCAGCTGATGCGCCGCGACCTGATCATCGGGCCGTTGGGGTTCGACTTCCCTGGTCGCCGGCAACCGGTGTTCACCGACCACCTCGTGTGCGTGGTGGCGCGCGACAACGGCCGGCTCGCCGACGGCGCGCTGACCCTCGACGACCTGCGGCGAGATGCCGCACGCGGTGGCCCAGTTCGGAGCGGCCGGCTCGCGCAAGCGCCCGCTCGAGGTGGAGATGGAACGGCTCGAGATCGTCGACCGGACCGTGCTGGTGCAGGTCACCTCGCTGCTGACGCTGCCGTTCGCCGTCAGCGGCACGGACATGTGCGCGTTCGTGCCGGCGCGGCTCGTGCATCGCTGCCTCGACGTGCTCGACCTGGTCGTCGCCGAGACCCCGCTGACGCCGGTCCAGATCACCGAGGCCGCGCACTGGCACCCGCGCCGCGACACCGAGCCCGCGGTCGTCTGGCTGCGGCGGCTCCTCTACGACGTCGCGGTCGCCGTCGAGGACGACGCCGTCTGACCCGCTGGTCGAGGAGGTCGCGCGGCGACCGTCACGAGACCTCGGGGGCGGTCAGCCTGTCTGTTGCGGGGTCTCGTGACGGGACTTCGTCCCTCCTCGACCGACGCGATGCCCGGCGAGACCTCTGGAGGCGGTGAGCCCGGCCACGGCGGCCAGCGCCATCACCAACGCCGGGACGACGGCCGAGTCCTCGCCGCCGAGCCCGACGAGCGGTGCGACCAGCGCGCCGAGGGTGAACTGGAAGAACCCGAGGACGGCGCTGCCCGAGCCCGCTACTTCGCGGACCTGGGCCATCGCCAGGGCCGCGGCGCTGCCCATGATCGCGCCGTTGCAGACCACGGCGACGAAGATCGCCACGGCGTACAACGGCGCGGGCGCGTCGGTGAGAGCGAGCACGAGGAAGCCCGACGCGGCCACGCTCTGGACGGCCACCCCGGTGCGCACCATCGTCCGTGGCGGCCAGACGTCGACCAGCTTCGAGGCCACGAACCCCATGGCGATCAGGCCGGTCGCGTTCACGCCGAACGCGACGCCGTACTCGACCGCCGAGAGCCCCAGCACGTTCTGGTACACGAACGGCGAGGACGAGATGTAGGCCATCATCACGCCGAAGGAGCAGCCGAGGACGGCGACGGGACGGCGGTACGCCGGTCGCGCGAGCACCGTGCGTACCCCGCCGAACACGCTGGTCTGACGGTGTTCGGGCAGCGTCTCGTGCACGACCAGGACGACGCCGGCCAGCATCAGCACGCACAGGGCGGTCACGGTCCAGAGCAGACCGCGCCAGCCGAGCGGACCGACGAGCAACCCGCCGACCGTCGGGGCGAGGACGGGCGCGATGCCGCCGACGGTGATCATCAACGTGAAGGCCCGTGCGGCCGCTCGACCGGTCACGAGGTCGGCGATCACCGCGCGTCCGATCACCATCCCGCCGGCGCCGGCGAAGCCCTGGACCAGTCGCGCGGCGATGAGGACCGGAAGGGTCGGGGCGACGGCGGTGGCCACGCCGGCGATGACGCACACGGTGGCGGAGACCAGGAGCGGTCTGCGTCGGCCGTACCGGTCGGACAACGGGCCGGTCACCAGCTGGCCGACGGCCATGCCGAGCAGGAACGCCGTCAGCGTCAGCTGCACCGAGCTGGCCTCGGCGTGCAGGTCGTCGCCGAGGGCCGGGAACCCCGGGAGGTACAGGTCGGTCGCGACCGGAGCGACGGCCGCCAAGGAGGCGAGGACGAGCAGGAGGGGCAGCCTGATCCGCGCTCCCGTCACCGACCCAGTCCACCAGCGCCGGGCGTCGTACGGAACGAGCGCGTCGTCATGCCAGCGATAGCCGCACGTGATGCCCGGATCCCTTGATGTGCTGGGCTTGCTGCGGCTGACTGGGTGCATGAGCTGGGAAGACGGACGGTCGTACCTCGAGGAGCTGGCATCGGGCGTCTTCGCCTTCGTGCAGCCCGACGGCGGCTGGATGGTCAACAACTGCGGCGTCGTCACCGACGGGTCGGGCGACGTGCTGCTCGTCGACACCACGTCGACGGAGAAGCGCAACCGCGCCCTGCTGGCCGAGGTCGCCCACCTGACGCCGGGCGGGCCGCGGATCGCGGTGAACACCCACCACCACCCCGACCACACCTACGGCAACGGGTTCCTGCCCGCGAGCACGACGATCATCGGCCACCACCTGTGCCGCGAGGGGGTCATCCGCGCCGGCCTCAAGGCGACCGAGGAGCTGGCCGCGGACTACGGCGACCTCGTCGTGCGGCCGCCGGACGTGACGGTGTCGTCCGACGTGACGCTCCATCTGGGCGAGTTCCCGGTGGAGCTGCAGGTGATGGGTCCGGCCCACTCGACCCACGACATCGGCGTCTGGCTGCCGGAGCAGAACGTCTTCTTCGCCGGCGACCTGGCCTTCTCCGGCGGCCACCCGATCTTCCTGGAGGGCTCGCTGGCGGGGTACCGGACGGCGGTGCAGCGGATGCGCTTGTTGGAGCCTGCGGCGCTGCTGCCCGGCCATGGTCCTGCTTGCCGGGGCGACGAGGTGGGCGCCGTCCTCGACGCGCTCGAGGGATACACCGACTGGATCGAGGACGTCGCGCGGTCGTCGTACGCCGCCGGGCTCACGCCTCTCGAGGCAGCGCTGAAACACGCCGACGGTCCCTACGCGTCCTGGCCGGAAGGCGAGCGGGTGGTCTGCAACCTGCACCGCGCGTACGTCGAGCTCGACCCGGCGTACGAGCCGCCCGCTCCCCCTCCGCATCCCCGCCCTCTGGCCCGAGATGGTCGCCCTCAACGGCGGCCCCATCGTCTGCCACGCGTAGGTCCCCGCGACGCGGGTCGTGTGCCTGACGACGCGCTATGCCGCGTCCTGAGGCACACGACCCGACAGACCGAGGGCGAGAAGGTCAACGGCCACCTCAGTGGGCTCGTGAGTGAGCTCGTACGCCGTGCACCGGACGACCGTCCGGGTCGGCGTGGTCAATCGGCGCGACCGCTTGGCGTCGTCGGCGGCCTGGCGGACGTCGCTGTGGAAGGCGCCGTCGACCTCGAGCACCAGGGTCCGACCGTCGGGGAGGTCCCACTCGGCGTCTGTCCAGCGCACCCGACCTGACCGATCGGTCCGGCGACGCTGGCGATCGGGTGGTCGGATGCCGAACCTCCGGCACAGTCGGCCGAGCTCGACCTCCGCTCCAGAGTGCGCTCCACCCGCGACGAAGCCGATGGTGCGCTTGAACGGCTTCGCGCGACGCAGCGGCCGCAGCTGCTCGATCCAGCCGGTCGCATTGAGCTGCCTGCGCGCGACCATGCCCTCCTGGTCCGAGATGAGCTCCCGCAGCCCGTCGTCCACTCATCGAGCGTGCCTCCGACCGGCCCTTCGTGCGCTCGCTCCTCCACAGCCTCCGGGTCGTGTGCCTGAGGACGCGCTCTGGCGCGTCCTCAGGCACACGACCCAACCAGCGAGGGGCGGCGACCGACGAACGTCAGAAGCGGTGGCTCCCGGGGCCGGCCTCGACGGTGCCGGACGGCATGACGACCTCGGCGACGCAGCCGGGTGGGACGGTGACCTTCAAGGAGATGCCGCCGGGTGCGGTCTCCCAGGAGACCTCGATGCGGCCGTGGGGTGACAGGTGCCACGTGCTCGCCGAGGTCAGGCCGCCGCCGAGGCGGGGCTCGACGCGGAAACGGCGCCAGGTGGGCTCGACTCGCTGCAGGCCGGCGACGTACCGGTGCAGGAACGAGATCACCGCACCCTTGGAGTAGTGGTTGAGCGACTCGTGGGGGACGCCGTCGGCGTCGACGCCGTTCCAGCGCTCCCACATCGTCGTCGCGCCGCGGTCGATCATCGCCAGCCAGGAGGGTTCGGAGTCCTGGAAGAGGAGCTCGTAGGCGAGGTCGAGGTGGCCGTGGTCGGCGAGGACGGGCAGCAGGTCGGGCGTGGCGAGGAAGCCGGTGGCCAGGTGCGTGCCGGCGCCACGCACGAGTGCGGCGAGGTCGTCGGCCGCACGCCGGCGGTGCTGCTCGGGCGCCAGCCCGAAGCGCAGCGCGCGGACCAACGCGGCCTGGGTGTGTGGCTCGATCCGGCCGTCCGGTGAGACGAACTCGGTGCGCCAGGCGTCGACGACGGCGGCGGAGAGGGCGGCGTACCGGGCGGCGTCCTCGTGCTTCCCGATGAGGTTCGCGATCGCCGCGGCGTGCTGGGTCGTCCAGGCGTAGAACGCCGTGGCCACGTCGGCCTTGTCGGCGGCGATGAACGTCGGGAAGTCCGACGGCTCCCCGCCGGGCTCGAGCCACTCGCCCCAGTGGAAGCCGGTGTCCCAGAGGTACTGATCGTGCGGCAACGGCTCGGCGTTGCGCTCGACTCGCGACGGATGCCGTGATCCGGACGCCATCCGTTCCACCCGGTCCAGCCAGGCCACCATGGCCGGCCAGAGCTCGGCCAGCGCCGCGACGTCGCCGTACTCCTCGTGGATCTCCCACGGGACCAGCACGATCGCGTCGCCCCAGCCGGCGGAGCCGTTCATCTTCTCCAGGAAACCGGTCCGCTCGGCGACCGGCATGGGCGCCATGTTGCCGAGGTTGCCGTCGTCCCACTGGGCCACGGCGAGGTCACGCAGCCATTTGAGGGAGAAGCCGGCGACGTCGAAGAGGTACGACGCGGTCGGGACGTACAGCTGCCAGTCGCCCGTCCACCCGGCGCGCTCGCGCGTGGGGCAGTCGGTCGGGATGTCGCAGGCGTTGTCGCGGAAGGACCAGACGGCCGCCTCGTGCAACCGCTCCAATCGAGTGTCGCTGCACGCGAACGACCCGCTCTCCTGCAGGTCGGTGTGCACCACCACGCATGTGACGTCGTCAGCAGTGAGCGGGCCGGGGTGGCCCTCGACCCGGACGTGCTGGAAGCCGTGCGTGGTCAGCCGCGGCTCGAACGTGTCGCCCTCGAGGCCGGCCGAGACGACCACGTCCACCTGCCCGGCGCTCAGCGGCTCGGGCAGGAACGGCGCGCTCGGGCGCAGGTGCTCCATGGAGACGTCGCCGTCGCGGGCGAGCGACTCGCCGTGGGTGAGGGTGATGGTGGTGCCGGCCGGGCCGAGCGAGGACAGCCGAAGACGGCCGTTGATGTTCTGGCCGAGGTCGACGACGTGCACCCCGTCTCGGACCTCGCGCACCGACACAGGCCGCAGCTCCTCGACCGGCCGCACCGGCGGGGCGGGCGAGCAGAAGAGCCCGTCGTACGACGCCTCGGTGACGACGACCGGTTGCCAGACCGGCTCGGCGTCGAGCAGTCGCCGGTCCTCGTGCTGGCCCTCGATGAGGTCGGCCTCCGTGACGTGCGACGGCGCCCAGCGCCAGGACCCGTCCGTGCCGACCACGGTCGTGGTGCCGTCCTCGTGGTCGAGGTGCAGCTGGGCGAGGAATGCCGTCTCGGTGCCCCACTGGTCGTGCGCGTTGAGCATGCCGACCTGGCCGCGGTACCAGCCGTCGGCCAGCAGCGCCTCGACGACGTGGTCGCCGGGGGTCAGGAGAGCGGTGACGTCGTAGGTCTGGACGAGGGTGCGCTGCCCGTACTCCGTGTACCCCGGAGCGAGCTCCTCGTCGCTCAACCGCCGGCCGTCGATCGACGGCTCGTAGATGCCGTGCGCGGTGGCGTACAGCCGAGCGCGGCGCACCGCGGACGCGACGTTCAGCTCGCCACGCATCCGGTACGCCGGCCGCTGACCCGCCTCGCCCGCGTCGGCGTTCGTCGAGATCCAGGACGCCTGCCACTCCGAGGCGTCGAGGAGCCCGGTCTCCACCACGAGCGGGTCGGACCAGTCGCTCCAGCCACGGTCCGTCTCCACCCGCACCCGCACGGCCCGCGACTCGCGCGAGCCGAGCGGCGCGAACGGCCACGGGACCAGGACGTTGGCGTCGCCCTCTCCACGCGCCACCGTCGCGTCCCCCGCGACCAGCTCGTGGGCGAGCTGCCGGATGGCCCCGTGCGGCAGCCGCCACGAGAGCCGCGGCCGGCGCTCCCCGATCCCGATCCCACCGCGGTGCTCGGCCCTCAGGTCCGTGGGGCGCGTGCTCGAGGTGGTCACGAAGGCCGACTCTCCCCCGCGCGGTCGCCCTCCTGGAAGCAACGGGTGAGGATGCCGGGCATCCGCGGGGGTGATGATGGTTCGATGGGCGCCATGGGGGACTACGAGATCCGACCGCTCAGCAGCGAGACGTGGCCGGCGTACGCCGCACTCATCGCCAAGCACAACGGCGTGTTCGGCGGCTGCTGGGACACCTGGTTCCACACCCTCGAGCAGGACAAGGAGAAGGACCGCACCTACGACAGCAACCGCGCGCTCAAGTGCCGGTTCGTCGACGAGGGGAAGGCCCATGCCGCGGTGGTGTTCGACGGTGAGCAAGCGGTCGCGTGGGCGCAGTACGGGTCGCCGGACGAGCTGCCGAACATCCACCACCGCAAGCAGTACCTGGCGGACGTCGACGTGCTGCCGGACTACCGCATCACGTGCGTGTTCGTCGACCGCGACCACCGGCGGAAGGGCGTCACCGAGATCGCCATCCGCGGCGCGCTCGACCTGATCGCGCAGGCGGGCGGCGGCGTGGTCGAGGGGTACCCGCACGAGAAGCCGACCAAGAAGGTCTCGTCGTCGTTCCTCTACAACGGGACGCGGCCGCTGTACGAGCGGATGGGCTTCGAGTTCGTCCGCCCCAAGGGCCTGAAGAACACCGTGATGCGGCGGACGGTCGAGCCGGCCTGAGCGTTGCGGGTCGTCGAGGAGTCGAAGGACGACGAGCCGGTGCTCGGCTTTCGTGGCCATGAACTTCCTTGCGCGACGACCCTCCTAGTGCCCCGCGTAGGGAGTGTCGTGAGGTTTGGCGTGCTCAGCGTGCGTGCAGCGCAAGGCGCCGGAGCGACGGCGCTGTTGGCTCATCATCGAGCGACGGCAACGTGGCGAGGCGGCTCGCCGACCTGCTGCGCACCCTCGTCCTGGCGATCGAGGAGCGGCAGGTTTGATGGCCGGGTGATGTTCCGATGACCTTCAGCGCCCTCGCTCACCTGGAGTGCCCACGGTGCCGGGCGACGTACGACGCCCACGTGCTCCAGGGGCTGTGTCCCGCCGACGGGTCGCCGCTGCTCGCGAGGTACGACCTCGCTCGCGTCACCACCGACCCACGCACCATCGCGGGCCGAGGTCCCGACCTCTGGCGCTACCACGAGCTGCTGCCCGTCTCCGGGCCGGAGCACGTCGTGACCCTCGGTGAGGGGATGACCCCGCTCCTCCCGGCGCCGCGCCTCGGGGCCGAGCTCGGCCTGCCGCGGCTGATGATCAAGGACGACGGCCTGCTGCCGACCGGGTCGTTCAAGGCGCGCGGCGCCGCCGTCGGCGTCTCCCGCGCGAAGGAGCTCGGCGCGCGCCGGCTGGCCATGCCGACCAACGGCAACGCCGGCGCGGCCTGGTCGACGTACGCCGCCCGCGCCGGCCTCCGGGCCACGATCGCGATGCCGGTCGACGCGCCGCTCATCACCCGTGCCGAGGTCCAGGTGACCGGCGGCGACCTCCGGCTGGTCGACGGGCTGATCTCCGACGCGGGCGCCCTGATCGGCTCGGCGGTGAAGGCCAGCGCCGAGGACTGGTTCGAGGTGTCGACCCTCAAGGAGCCGTACCGGATCGAGGGCAAGAAGACGATGGGCCTCGAGATCGCCGAGCAGCTCGGCTGGCGGATGCCGGACGCGATCCTCTACCCGACCGGCGGCGGCGTCGGGCTGATCGGCATCCACAAGGCGCTGACCGAAGCGCGCGAGCTCGGCTGGCTCGACGGCGACCTGCCGAGGCTCGTGTCGGTGCAGGCTTCCGGCTGCGCGCCGATCGTGACGGCCTTCGAGGCCGGTGCCGACGAGTCGGTGAAGGTCGAGGGCTCCACCACGATCGCGTTCGGGATCAACGTGCCGAAGGCATTGGGCGACTTCCTGATCCTGCGCGCGGTCCGGGACACGGGAGGGACGGCGGTGGCCGTCGACGACGTCGACCTCCTGGCCGACCTCGCCCTCACCGCCCGGCTCGAAGGCCTCTTCCTGTGCCCCGAGGGGGCCGCGACGGTGACCGCCGCCCGTCACCTGGTCGAGTCCGGGTACCTCGGTGCCGACGACGAGGTGGTCCTGCTGAACACGGGGGCCGGCGTCATCTATCCCGACACCGTCACCGTCGACGCGCCGACGATCGCCAAGGACGGCGTGCTCGAGCTGTAGGGATCGTTGCCCGTTCGTGCTGGTGGCCCGGCCGCGGCCTCCCTAGCGTCGCGGCATGCTCCGCAGGGTCGTCGCCGCACTCGCGGGCGTCACCCTGCTCGCCGGCTGCACGAGCCACCCCGCCCCGGATCCCGCGCCCGAACGGCCGTCGGTGACCGGCATCGGCGACCCGTACTACCCGCTCGACGGTGGCATCGGCATCGACGTCGCGCGGTACCGGATCCGGGACGCCTACGACTTCGACTCCGGCGACCTCTCGGGTACGACGACCCTCACGATCGACGCCACCCAGCGGCTCACCGTCTTCTCGCTGGACTTCCTGCTGCCGGTCTCCGAGGTACGGCTCAGCACCGGCGCCGCGTCGTACTCCCAGGAGACCGAGCACGAGCTGCTGATCACCCCGGAACGACCCATCGAGAGCGGCGCGCGGTTCCACGTCACCGTGACGTACGCCGGGACGCCGTCCGACGTCGACTACCTCGACGACAACAACTGGCACGCCGACGCCCGGGAGGTCGTGACGGTCGACGAGCCGCACATGGCGCCGTGGTGGTTCCCGGCCAACGACCACCCGTCCGACAAGGCACGGATGGACATCAGCATCACCGTCCCGGACGGCAACGAGGTGGTCAGCAACGGCGCGCTGGTCTCGCGCACGCCGGGCGACGGCACGACGACGTTCCGCTGGCGCGCGGCCGAGCCGATGGCGACGTACCTGGCGTTCTTCGCCGCCGGCCCGTTCACCGTCACCAGCGGCACCACCCGCGACGGCATCCCGTGGGTCAACGCGGTCTCGCAGCAGGGCACCGACCGGGAGCAACGCGACGCCCAGCGGATGGTGGCCAAGACCCCTGGGTACGTCTCGTGGCTCAGCTCGAAGCTCGGCGAGTACCCGTTCGCCCAGACCGGCGGCGTGATCAGCTCGCTCGACGTCGGCTTCTCGCTCGAGACGCAGACGCGGCCGGTGTACGGGTTCTTCGTCCCCCTCCACTACGACCCGCTCCTCGTCCACGAGCTCGCCCACCAGTGGTTCGGCGACGCGGTCTCGGTCGAGCGCTGGCAGGACGTGTGGCTCAACGAGGGCTTCGCGACCTACATGCAGTGGGCGTACGCCGAGGACCACGGCGGGCCCTCCGCCGAGCAGCAGCTGGCGAAGAGCTTCGGCTCACACCCGGACGGCGCCGAGTTCTGGGACCTGTCGATCGGCCGGCCCGACCCCGCCGACCTGTTTCCGGACCCGGTCTACGAACGCGGCGCGATGACCCTCCAGGCCCTCCGCGACCGGATCGGTGACGACGCCTTCTGGGGTCTGCTGCGCACCTGGGTCGCCGACCACGAGTACGGCAACGCCACCACGGATGACTTCATCGCCCTCGCCGAGGAGAAGAGCGGGGAGGACCTGGCCGGGTTCTTCAAGGTCTGGCTGTACGCCGGCGCGCGACCCGACCTCTGAGCGATTCGTCTGCACCGCCAAGCGGCGTTTCCGGCAGCAAACCGCAGACGAATCGCGGGGGCGCGCTAGCCGAGCGTCGAGGTCCGGGCGACCAGCTCGGGCAGCAGCACGACCTGCTGGTGGACGTGGTCGGGGTTCGCGGCCTCGTCCAGCACCAGCTCGGCGGCCCGGCGGCCGAGCTCGTGGCGGGGCTGGCGGACCGAGGTGAGCGGGACGGCGGCGGCGCCGGCGAAGTAGATGTCGTCGTACCCGACGATGGCCAGGTCGTCGGGGACGCTGAGGCCGGAGGCGACGACCTGCTGGAGGAGACCGAGGGCGAGCAGGTCGTTGGCGCAGAAGGCCGCCGTCGGACGCTTGGAGCGGGTCAGGCCGAGCAGCCGCTCGCCGGCCAGCCGGCCCTCGCGGACCGTCGTCGCCTCGGTGCCGATCACCGTGATGTCCGGGGCGCCGGCACTCGCGAGGCCCTGACGGGCGCCCTCGAGGCGGTCGCGCACCTGGCCGATCGACTCGGGTCCCCCCACGAACGCGATGCGCTCGTGGCCACGGTCGAGCAGGTGCTCCACGGCCAGCGTGCCGCCCAGCACGTCGGCGACGGCCACCGAGCAGAGCGACTCGTCGCGGGTGGTGCGGTCGACGATCACGACCGGCGTGCCCCTGCGCGCGACCGCCGCGAGGTGCTCGGCCTCGGGGTCGATCGGGGTCACCAGGATGCCCTGGACCCGCTGCTCGACCAGGTGGGCGAGGTACGCCGCCTCGCGGTCGGCCCGCTGGCCGCTGTTGCACATGTACAGCGAGAAGTGACCCTCCTCCGCGGTCTCCTCGATGCCGGCCGCGACGTCGGTGAAGAAGGGGTTGGCGGCGTCGAGCATCACGTAGGCCAGGGTCCGGCTGCGCCCCGAGCGCAGGTGCCGGGCCGCCTCGTTGCGCACGAAGCCGAGGTCGGCCATCGCCTGCTCGACCTTGCGCCGGGTCGCCGGACTCACGCGGTCGGGCTGGTTGAGGACGTTGGAGACGGTGCCCAACGAGACGCCGGCGTACGCCGCGACGTCCTTGACGCCGGCCATCCGACCCCCGATCTCGATGTCCTGGAAGGGACGCTGCTAAAACGCTTCAGCAGGCGCCGTGGCGATCAATCTAGTGCAGATCCTTGACGGATGTGAACGTCGTCACCTACGGTCTGCACATCCGAATTGAAACCTTTCAATACGGGAAGCGCAAGAGCTGAGACCGAGAGGCACCCCCGATGACCGCAGCCACCAGCCCGGTGCTCGAGCTGCGCGACGTCTCCAAGTCCTTCGGCCCCGTGGTCGCGCTCCGCTCCGGCAGCCTGGCCGTCGACGCCGGCAGCATCCACGCCCTGGTCGGTGAGAACGGCGCCGGCAAGTCCACGCTGGTGAAGGTCGTGGCCGGGGTCTACCGCCGCGACGGCGGCGACTTCCTGCTGGGCGGCGAGTCCGTCGACTTCGGCTCGACCGCCGAGTCCAAGGACGCCGGCATCGCGGTGATCTACCAGGAGCCGACGCTCTTCCCCGACCTCTCGGTCACCGAGAACATCTTCATGGGCCGGATGCCCCTGGGCGCCGGTCGACTGCCTGGGCGCCGCATCGACAAGGCCGCCATGCACGCCGAGGCCACCGGCCTCTTCAAGCGGCTCGGCGTGCACATCGACCCGCGCCGCCCGGCCCTCGGCCTCTCCATCGCCGACCAGCAGATCATCGAGATCGCCAAGGCCATCTCCCTCGACGCCCGCCTGCTGGTCATGGACGAGCCCACGGCCGCCCTCAGCGGCAACGAGGTCGCACGGCTCTTCGCGGTTGCCCGCAGCCTGCGCGACGAAGGTCGTGCGCTGGTCTTCATCTCGCACCGCTTCGACGAGGTCTTCGCCCTCTGCGACCACGTGACCGTGATGCGGGACGGCTCCTACATCTCCACCGACAAGGTGGCCGAGACGACCGAGTCGCAGATCGTGGCCAAGATGGTCGGCCGCGAGGTCGGCGACCTCTTCCCCAAGACCCCGGCCGAGATCGGCGACGTCGTCCTGGACGTCAAGGACCTCGAGACCGCGGGTGAGTTCCACGGCGTCTCCTTCCAGGTCCGGGCCGGCGAGATCGTGGGGCTCGCCGGCCTCGTCGGCGCCGGCCGCAGCGAGATCGCCCGCGCCGTCTTCGGCGTTGACGCCTACGACGCCGGCTCGGTGACCCTGTCCGGCAAGCCCGTCCCCGCCAAGGACCCGCGCGCGGCCATCCGCGCCGGCATCGCCTTCGTGCCCGAGGACCGGCGCCAGCAGGGCCTGGTCATCCAGGGCTCGGTCGGCAAGAACATCGCCTCGGTCATCCGCAGCCGGATCAGCAAGGCCGGCTTCGTCACCGCGGGCTCGGAGTACGCCGCCGCCCGCCCCTGGGCGGACCGCCTCGAGGTCAAGACCAACGCCCTGGACATGAAGGCCGCGACCATGAGCGGCGGCAACCAGCAGAAGGTCGTCATCGCCAAGTGGCTGGCCACGAACCCGAAGCTGCTGATCATCGACGAGCCCACCCGTGGCATCGACGTCGGCACCAAGGCCGAGGTGCACCGCCTGCTCTCCGAGCTGGCCGGCCAGGGGATGGCGATCCTGATGATCTCCAGCGAGCTGCCCGAGGTGCTCGGCATGGCCGACCGCGTGCTCGTCGTGTGCGAGGGCCGGATCACCGCCGACATCGCGCGCGACGACGCCACCCCCGAGAACGTCATGGCCGCCGCCACCCGCTCGTCGGAGAAGGCCTCATGAGCACCGACCTGCTCGTCGAGCCGAGCCGTCAGTCCGCCGGTCAGCGCGCGCTCTCGACGCTGCTGCGATCCCGTGAGCTGTCCATCGCGATCGTGCTCGTGCTCATCGTGCTGGCCGCGACGGCCCGCCGGCACACGTTCCTCTTCAGCCACGACGGCTGGCGGGACACGCTGCTGACCCCGTCGATCCTGCTCCTGCTGGCCGTGGGTCAGATGGTCGTCATCGTCACCCGCAACGTGGATCTCTCGGTCGGCTCGACGCTCGGCGTCACGGCGTACGTCACCGGCAAGATCTTCATCGCCAACCCCGACATCCCGGTCGTCCTGGTCTTCGTGGCGGGCCTCCTCGTCGGTGCCGCCCTCGGCGCCGTCAACGGCTTCCTGGTGGCCTTCTTCCGGGTGCCGGCCCTCGTCGTGACGCTCGGCACGATGTACGTCTTCCGCGGGTACCTCACGCACAAGATCGGCAGCGGACGCATCGTCGCCGGCGACTTCCCGGCGAACTTCGAGAAGCTCGGCACCGAGCAGGTGCTGACGATCCCCGTGCTCACGATCATCGGCCTGGTGGTGCTGGGCGTCGTCGGCTACTACCTCCAGACCACCCGCGGTGGCCGCGAGCTCTACGCCATCGGCTCCGACCCCGATGCGGCCAAGCTCTACGGCCTGAACGTCGGCAAGCGGGTCTTCGGCGCCTTCGTCGTCTGCGGTGCGCTGGCCGGGCTGGCCGGGGTGTTCTCGGTGGCCCGCTACGCGACCGCGTTCGCCGGCACCGGGCGCGACCTCGAGCTCCAGGCCGTCGCCGCCGTGGTCATCGGCGGCGTGGCGATCTTCGGTGGCAGCGGCACCGTGTGGGGCGCCGCCATCGGAGCCTTCCTGCTCGTCACCATCAACCGGGCCCTGCCGATCCTCGGCATCAGCGACTTCTGGCAGGGCGCCGTGGTCGGTGGCCTGATCATCGGCGCGATCGTCCTGGACCGGGTGCTCGCCCTGCGCCGCACGCACCAGCTCATCGAGGCCCGAGAAATGAGTGGGGACTGATGGCCACCAGCACGGTCGAGCCGACCACCTCCCGCCGCGGCTACCCGTCGTACTCGCGCAACATCGTCCAGCGCCTGGTCGTCAACCGCGAGGCCGCGGTGATCGCCGCGCTCGTGATCGTCTACGTCTACTCGCTGGTCAACGTGCAGTTCTTCGACGGCCCGCTGACGACGTACAACCTCTTCAAGGAGTACGCGCCCATCTTGATGATGGCGTTCCCGATGACGCTGATCATCATCACCGGCGAGATCGACCTGTCGGTGTCCAGCACCCTCGGCGTCTCCGCGGCCTTCTGCGGCGTGCTCGTCAAGGAGCACGGCGTCGACCTGCCGACCGCGATGATCCTCACGCTGGTGCTGGGTCTGGTGCTGGGCGCGGTGAACGGGTTCCTGGTCGCGTACGTCGGCCTCCCGTCGCTCGCGGTCACGATCGGCACGTTGGCGCTCTACCGCGGCCTCGCCGAGGGGCTCATCCAGACCAACCGGATCGCGGAGTTCCCCGCGAAGTGGCAGGACTGGCCCACCGAGCGCATCGGCAGCACGAACTTCCCGATGATCGTGATCCCCGTGATCGTGCTCGCCGTCGTGTTCGGCGTGCTGCTGCACTTCACCAGCTTCGGGCGAGGCGTCTACGAGATCGGGCTCAGCTCCGAGACCGCGCACTTCTCCGGCGTCGACGTGCGCCGCAGCAAGCTGCTCCTCTTCATGATGAGCGGAGTGGTGGCGTCGTTCGCCGGCATCTACGTGCTGCTGAAGTCCGACTCGGTCGCCATCGACACCGGCGTCGGCTTCGAGCTCAAGGTCATCGCCTCGGTGCTCCTCGGCGGCGTCTCCATCTTCGGCGGTCGCGGCGCGATGCACGGCGTCATCGCCGGCGTCCTGCTCATCGCCGTCCTCAACTCCGCGCTCCAGCTCAGCAACCAGGGCTCGGAAGTCATCCAGATCATCATCGGCCTGCTCTTGGTCGTCTCGGTGATCGCCTCCAGCTTCCTGTCGCGGGTCCGGGAGCTACTCCCGCGCAGGGCGGCCAGCACCAACCAGATATCCGGCCAGGTACCAGGCCAGCAACCACGAAAGGCACCTCAATGAACATCAGGTCCAAGCGATACGCCGCAGGAGCGGTGCTGGCGCTGGTCGCCAGCCTCGGCCTGGCGGGCTGTGGCTCCGACGACTCCTCCACCGCCGGCGACGGCGGCGGTGGCGACGGCGGCAGCGGCGGCGGAGCCACGACGGTCACCTTCATCCCGAAGAACCTCGGCAACCCCTACTTCGACACCAGCGACGCGGGCGGCAAGAAGGCCGTCGACGAGTTCGGTGGCACCTACTCCGAGGTCGGACCGGACACCGGCACCCCCGACGGCCAGGTCTCCTTCATCGACACCGCCGCCCAGCAGGGCATCAACGCCCTCGTGGTCTCGGCCAACGACCCCAAGGCGCTCTGCGACTCGATCAACGCCGCGCGTGACGCCGGCTCCAAGGTCGTGACGTTCGACTCCGACACCGACCCGACCTGCCGCGACCTGTTCATCAACCAGGCGGACGCCGCCGGCATCGCCAAGGTCCAGGTCGACATGATCGCCGACCAGATCGGTGACTCCGGCGAGATCGCGATCCTGTCGGCCGCGGCCGCCGCGACCAACCAGAACGCCTGGATCGAGCTCATGAAGACCGACCTCGCGGACAACCACCCCGACATCAAGCTCGTCGACGTGGTCTACGGCGACGACGACGACCAGAAGTCCTTCGACGCGACCGCGGCCCTGCTCTCGGACCACCCCGACCTGAAGGGGATCATCTCCCCGACCACGGTCGGCGTGGCCGCCGCGGCCCGCTACCTGTCGACCTCGCAGTACAAGGGCAAGGTCGCGCTGACCGGTCTGGGCACGCCCAACCAGATGCGTGACTACGTCACGGACGGCACCGTCCAGGAGTTCGCCCTGTGGAACCCGGGCGACCTGGGTTACCTCGCGGCGTACGCCGCCAAGGCGCTCGTCGACGGCGACATCACCGGCAAGGAAGGCGACACCTTCTCCGCCGGCGACCTGGGCGACTTCACCGTCGGTGCGGACGCGACCGTCCTGCTGGGCGACCCGTTCAAGTTCAACAAGGACAACATCGGGGACTTCGACTTCTAGTCGCCCCAGCCTGAGCTTGCGAAGGCTGGATCAGGCGACAAGGTCGAGGAGGGTTGCGCAGCCCCGAACGAAGAGAGGGACTGCGCAACCCGTCTCGAGACCCCGGTGAGGTGACCACGAACCGCAACTCACCGGGTCTCGACACCGCCTCGCCTAGCGGCTCGGCGGGCTCGACCACCGAAAGACGAGAGGAGCTGATATGCCCCGCTACTGCTTCCAGCTCCAGGTGAAGCCGGAGCGGATCGCGGAGTACCGCGAACGGCACGCGGCGGTCTGGCCCGACATGCTCCGCGCGCTGGCCGAGACCGGCTGGCGCAGCTACTCCCTGTTCCTGCGCCCCGACGGGCTGCTGATCGGCTACGTCGAGTCCGAAGACCTCGCCGCCGCCCAGGCGGCGATGAACGCCACCGACGTGAACCACCGCTGGCAGGCCGAGATGTCTCCATTCTTCGAGTCCCTCGACGCGGAGACCCAGTTTCGGCCCGACCAGGGCTTCGTGCTCCTGGAGGAGGTCTTCCACCTGGAGGACCAGCTCGCTGACCTAGACCCCGAGGACAACCAGTCATGACCTTCGCCGACATCACCGGCCGGCTCGAGAGCCTCGCCATCGAGGTCCCGTCGTGGGCCTATGGCAACTCCGGCACGCGCTTCAAGGTCTTCGGCTCCGCCGGGACCCCGCGCACCGTCGAGGAGAAGATCGCCGACGCCGCGACCGTGCACCGGTTCACCGGCCTGGCCCCGTCGGTCGCGCTGCACATCCCGTGGGACCTCGTCGACGACTTCGCCCAGCTGCGGGCGTACGCCGAGGACCAGGGCGTCACCCTCGGCACCATCAACTCCAACACCTTCCAGGACGACGACTACAAGCTCGGCTCCCTGACGAACGCCGACCCGGCCGTGCGTCGCAAGGCGATCCAGCACAACCTCGACTGCATCGAGGTCATGAACGCCACCGGCTCCCGCGACCTGAAGATCTGGCTGGCCGACGGCAGCAACTACCCCGGCCAGGCCGACATCCGCGCCCGCCAGGACTGGCTCGCGGAGGGTCTCGCCGAGATCTACGCCCAGATCGGCGCGGACCAGCGGCTGGTACTCGAGTACAAGTTCTTCGAGCCGGCGTTCTACCACACCGATGTCCCCGACTGGGGCACGTCGTTCGTGCACTGCCTGGCCCTCGGCGAGCGCGCCGTGGTCTGCCTGGACACCGGCCACCACGCCCCCGGCACCAACATCGAGTTCATCGTCGCCCAGCTCGCGCGGCTCGGGAAGCTCGGCTCCTTCGACTTCAACAGCCGCTTCTACGCCGACGACGACCTGATCGTCGGGGCGGCCGACCCGTTCCAGCTGTTCCGCATCATGGTCGAGGTGATCCGCGGTGGCTCCTACGACGGGGACGTGCCGGCCGCGCTGATGCTCGACCAGTGCCACAACATCGAGAAGAAGATCCCCGGCCAGATCCGCTCGGTGCTCAACGTGCAGGAGATGGTGGCCCGCGCACTGCTCCTCGACAACCCAGACTGTCGGGAGGCGCTGGCCGTCGCTCAGCAGGCCGGCGACGTGCTTGCCGCCAACCAGATCTACATGGACGCGTTCTACACCGACGTACGACGCGACCTCGCCGGGTTCCGCGAGGAGCGCGGACTCCCGGCCGACCCGATGGCGGCCTACCTCGCCGACGGGTACCAGGAGACGATCGAGGCGGACCGCATCGGCGGCGCCCAAGCAGGATGGAACTGACCTGATGACCAACCCGACTGTGGCCGCTCTCGTCGAGAGGTCCAACCGGCTGGGCCGCGACCCCAAGAACACCAACTACGCCGGCGGCAACACCTCCGCCAAGGGCACCGAGGTGGACCCGGTGACCGGCGAGGACGTCGAGCTGGTCTGGGTCAAGGGCTCCGGCGGCGACCTCGGCACCCTGACCGAGTCCGGCCTGGCCGTGCTGCGGCTGGACCGGATGCGGGCGCTGACCAACGTGTACCCCGGTGTCGAGCGCGAGGACGAGATGGTCGCCGCGTTCGACTACTGCCTCCACGGCAAGGGCGGAGCCGCACCGTCCATCGACACCGCCATGCACGGTCTCGTGGACGCGGCCCACGTCGACCACCTGCACCCCGACTCCGGCATCGCGATCGCGACCGCCGCGGACGGCGAGGCGCTGACCAAGGAGATCTTCGGCGACCAGGTCGTCTGGGTGCCGTGGCGACGACCGGGCTTCCAGCTCGGTCTCGACATCGCCGCCATCAAGGAGGCCAACCCGCAGTCGGTCGGCTGCATCCTCGGCGGCCACGGCATCACGGCCTGGGGTGACACCTCCGAGGAGTCCGAGCGGAACTCGCTCTGGATCATCGACACCGCCGCGGCGTACATCGCCGAGCACACCAAGGCCCAGCCCTTCGGGCCGCCGATGGAGGGGTACGCCGCCCTCCCCGAGGCCGAGCGCCGCGCCAGGGCCGCGGCCATCGCCCCGACGATCCGCGGGCTGGCCTCCACCGACAAGCCGATGGTCGGCCACTTCACCGACACCCCCGAGGTGCTGGACTTCCTCGCCTCCGCCGAGCACCCGCGGCTGGCCGGCCTGGGCACGTCCTGCCCGGACCACTTCCTGCGCACCAAGGTCAAGCCGATGCTGCTCGACCTGCCCGCCACGGCGTCGGTCGAGGAGACGATCGTGCGGCTCAAGGAGCTGCACGGCCCCTACCGCGACGACTACCAGGCGTACTACAGCCGCAACGCCACCCCGGACAGTGACATTGCTTGGCCGGCCATCCGCGGCGCCGACCCGCTGATCGTGCTGGTGCCGGGCATCGGGATGTTCAGCTTCGGCAAGGACAAGCAGACCGCCCGCGTGGCCGGCGAGTTCTACGTCAACGCCATCAACGTGATGCGTGGCGCCGAGGGGCTCTCGACGTACGCCCCCATCGACGAGGCGGAGAAGTTCCGCATCGAGTACTGGGCTCTCGAGGAGGCCAAGCTCCAGCGGATGCCGAAGCCGAAGCCGCTGGCCACCCGCATCGCGCTGGTCACCGGCGCCGCGTCGGGCATCGGCAAGGCCATCGCGACGAAGCTGGCCGCCGAGGGCGCCTGCGTCGTGATCGCCGACCTGTCGCTGGAGAAGGCCCAGTCGGCCGCCGCGGAAATCAGTCAGGGGATCGGCGGCAGTGACGTCGCCGTCGGGGTCCAGGTGGACGTGTCCGACGAGGCCGCCGTGCAGGCCATGGTCGACGCGACCGTCCTCGCCTTCGGCGGCGTGGACCTGGTCGTCAACAACGCCGGACTCTCCCTGTCCAAGACCCTGCTCGAGACCACCGTCGCCGACTGGGACCTCCAGCACGACGTGATGGCCAAGGGCTCGTTCCTGGTCTCGCGCGCCGCCGCGAAGGTGCTGATCGAGCAGGAGCTCGGCGGCGACATCGTCTACATCTCCTCGAAGAACTCCGTCTTCGCCGGCCCCAACAACATCGCCTACTCCGCGGTGAAGGCCGACCAGGCCCACCAGGTCCGGCTGCTGGCCGCCGAGCTCGGCGAGCACGGGATCAAGGTCAACGGCGTCAACCCCGACGGCGTCGTCCAGGGCTCCGGCATCTTCGCGAGCGGCTGGGGGGCCAACCGGGCTGCCGTGTACGGCGTGGAGGAGAAGGACCTGGGCAAGTTCTACGCCCAGCGCACCCTGCTCAAGCAGGAGGTGCTCCCCGAGCACTGCGCCCAAGCTGTCTTCGTGCTCTGCTCCCCCGAGCTCTCCCGCACCACCGGGCTCCACATCCCCGTCGACTCCGGCGTCGCGGCAGCGTTCCTGAGATGATTGGCCTGCGATGAGGTTCGCGGCCGTCGACCTGGGCGCCTCCAGCGGCCGGGTGATGGTCGGCGAGGTGGGACCGGACACGCTGCGGCTGACCGCCGCGGCCCGCTTTCCCAACGAGCCGGTGCGCCAGGCCGACGGCCTGCACTGGGACGTCGAGAGGCTCGTGGACAACGCGATCGCCGGACTCGCGACGGCGTACGCCGACGGACCGCTCGCCTCGATCGGCGTCGACACCTGGGCGGTGGACTACGGGCGGCTGCGGCACGGCCGGCTCATCGGGCAGCCGTTCCACTACCGCGACGAGCGCCGCCACGAGGTCGGTCCCGCCCGGGTCGAGGAGCTGATCGGCGCCGAGGAGCTCTACCGCCGCAACGGGCTCCAGTACCTGCCGTTCAACACGCTCTACCAGCTCGCCGCCGACGACGGGCTCGGCGAGGCGACCGAGATCCTGCTGATGCCCGACCTCGTGGCCGCCGCCCTGGCCGGCAACCACGTGACCGAGCGCACCAACGCCTCGACCACTGGGCTCCTCGACGTCACGACCCGGGAGTGGGACACCGAGCTGATGGTGCGGCTCGGCCTCGACGTGTCCCTCTTCCCCACGCTGGTGGACCCGGGCGACCTGCGACAGACGCTGCTGCCCCACGTCGCGGACCGGGTCGGCGGGCACGTGCCCGTGGTCTCGGTCGGCTCGCACGACACCGCCTCGGCGGTCGTCGGCGTGCCCATGCAGACCGACCACGCGGCGTACGTCTCGCTCGGCACCTGGGCACTCGCCGGCCTCGAGCTCGACGCGCCGGTCCTCACCGAGGAGGCGAGGCTCGCGAACTTCACCAACGAGGGCGGCGTCGACGGCACGGTCCGCTTCCTCAGCAACGTGATGGGCACCTGGCTGCTCAGCGAGACGCTGCGCGCCTGGGGCGAGACCGACCTGGCCGGCATGCTGCGGGACGCCGCTGCGTACGACGGACCGGTGCCGGTCGTCGACGTGCAGGACCCGCGGTTCCTCCCGCCCGGCGACATGGCGCTGCGCATCGAGGCGTGGTGCGCCGAGCACGACGTCGAGCCGCCCCGCACCCCGCTGGCGACCGTGCGGTGCATCGTCGAGAGCATCGCCGCGGCCGTCGCGACCGCCCTGGACCGTGCGTCCGCGCTGGCCGGGAGGACGATCGGCGTCGTGCACGTGGTCGGAGGCGGTGCCCAGAACACCCTGCTCTGCCAGGCGATCGCCGACCGGAGCGGTCTTCCGGTGCTCGCCGGACCGGTCGAGGCGACGGCGCTGGGCAACGTCCTGGTCCAGGCGCGGGCGGCCGACGCGGTGGGCCCGTCCCTCGCCGACCTGCGTGCCCTGATCGCCCGGACCCACACCCTCGCCGGGTTCGAGCCCCGTGGTTGAGAGGATCGTCCGGTGAAGGTCGCCCTGATGGTCACCTGCATCAACGACGCGATGTTCCCGGACACGGGCCGCGCCGTGGTGACCCTGCTGCGCCGCCTGGGCGTCGAGGTCGACTTCCCGGAGGCGCAGACGTGCTGCGGGCAGCCGATGGTGAACACCGGGTACCTCGACGAGGCCGTCCCTCCGCTGCGGTCCTTCGTGAAGGCGTTCGACGGGTACGACGCGATCGTCACGCCGTCCGGGTCGTGCGCGGGGTCCGCGCGCCACCAGCACGGCATCGTCGCGAAGCGGTCCGGTGACCCGGAGCTGGTGGCCGCGGTCGAGCGGACGGCGCCGCGGACCTACGAGCTCAGCGAGTTCCTGGTGGACGTGCTCGGCGTGACCGACGTCGGCGCCTACTTCCCGCACCGCGTCACCTACCACCCGACCTGCCACTCGTTGCGCATGCTCGGCGTCGGCGACCGGCCGACCCGGCTCCTCGAGGCGGTGCGCGGGCTGACGCTGGTCGACCTGCCCCGGGCCGAGGAGTGCTGCGGCTTCGGCGGGACCTTCGCGGTCAAGAACGCCGACACGTCGATCGCCATGGTCTCCGACAAGGCCCGTCACGTCCGCGAGACCGGCGCCGAGGTGCTCGTCGCCGGCGACAACAGCTGCCTGATGAACATCGGCGGGGCGCTGACCCGCCAGCGCGCCGGCGTACGCGTGATGCACCTGGCCGAGATCCTCGCGCAGACCGATTCATCGGCGGAGGGCTCGGCGTGACTGCCACCTTCGTGGGGATGCCGAAGTTTCCCGTGGCCGCGCGCGAGGCGCTCGAGGACACCCAGCTGCGGCGCAACCTCGCGCACGCGACCGCCACCATCCGCGACAAGCGGGCCCGCGTCGTGGCCGAGGTCGACAACTGGGAGGAGCTCCGTGTGGCCGGCGCCGCGGTCAAGGACGCCGCGCTCTTCTCCCTGGACACCCAGCTGGTGCTGCTCGAGGAGCGGCTGACCGCGGCCGGCGCCACCGTGCGCTGGGCGCGTGACGCCGAGGAGGCGTGCGCCATCGTGGCCGAGGTCGCCGAGGCCCACCAGATCGACGAGGTCGTGAAGGTCAAGTCGATGGTCACCTTGGAGATCGGGCTCAACGAGGCCCTGGAGGCTCGGGGCATCGCCGCCTGGGAGACCGACCTGGCCGAGCTGATCGTCCAGCTCGGCGACGACCTGCCCAGCCACATCCTGGTGCCCGCCATCCACCGGAACCGGTCCGAGATCCGCGACATTTTTCGCCGCCACATGGACGGCCCTGGACATTCGATGGGAGACCTCACCGACGAACCGGCCGTGCTGGCCGGCGCGGCCCGTGCTCACCTTCGGCAGAAGTTCCTCAGCGCCCGGATGGCCGTCTCCGGCGCGAACTTCGCGGTCGCCGAGACGGGGACGCTGGTCGTCGTCGAGTCCGAGGGCAACGGGCGGATGTGCCTGACCCTGCCGGAGGTGCTGGTCTCCGTCGTGGGCATCGAGAAGGTGGTGCCGACCTGGGAGGACCTCGACGTCCTCCTCCGGCTGCTGCCGCGCTCGTCGACCGGCGAGCGGATGAACCCCTACACCTCCACCTGGACCGGCGTGACGCCCGGCGACGGGCCGCAGGAGGTGGTCGTCGTCCTCCTCGACAACGGCCGCACCCGCGCCCTCGCCGACCAGGTCGGCCGCCAGGCGCTGCGCTGCATCCGCTGCTCGGCGTGCCTGAACTCGTGCCCCGTCTACGAGCGGGTCGGCGGCCACGCCTACGGCTCGGTCTACCCCGGCCCCATCGGCGCCATCCTCAACCCGCTGCTCAAGGGCGTCGGGGTCGACGACCAGGTGGACTCTCTCCCCTACGCCTCGTCGCTCTGCGGTGCCTGCTTCGAGGTCTGCCCGGTCCGCATCGACATCCCGTCGGTCCTCGTCGACCTCCGCGCCCAGGTCGTCGACGCGCACCGCGCCAAACGTTGGGGAGGCATCCCGTCGGTGCAGACCGTCGCGATGAAGGGTGCCGCGGCCACGTTCCGGTCCGGTGGCCGGCTCGGGCTGGCCGAGCGGTTCGCCCGGCTCGGCACCGGCGTGGCCGCAAGGTTCGGAGCGTCGGCCTGGACGAACGCGCGCGACCTCCCGCGGGCACCGCGCGAGTCCTTCCGCGCGTGGTGGCGGCGTACCGACGGCGGTCGCTCATGACGAGCGCACGCGACGAGATCCTCGGGAAGGTCCGCTCGGCCCTGTCGGGTACGGCGCCCGCTCCCCGGCCGCCGATCCCGCCCGGGTCCTCACCCGAGGACGTGGTCGGTCTGTTCGCCGAGCGGGTCGCGGACTACCGGGCCACCGTCGTGCGCTGCACGGCACGCACCCTCCGCACCGAGCTCGAGGCCGCCCTGCCCGAGGGCCGGGTCGTCGTGCCCGCCGGCCTCTCGGTCACCCTGCCCGACGCGGTCGTCGACGACGGCCTGTCGGCCGCCGAGCTGGACGCCTGCGTCGCCGTCGTCACCGATGCGACGGTCGGCATCGCGGAGACCGGCACCATCGTGCTCGACCACGGCCCCGGCCAGGGCCGGCGCGCGATCACCCTCGTCCCCGACGTCCACATCTGCATCGTCCGCGCCGACCAGGTCGTCGCCGACGTACCGGACGCCATGCCGCGCCTGGACCCCACCCGGCCACTGACCTGGATCAGCGGCCCGAGCGCCACCAGCGACATCGAGCTGGACCGGGTCGAGGGCGTCCACGGCCCTCGCACCCTGGTCGTGCTCCTGGTCGGCTGAGGCGGAGACGGTTGCGGCGCGCCGAGCCTCCGGTGGTCGAGGAGGGACGAAGTCCTCCGGTGGTCGACGGACCCACGACACAGGCACCGACCCTCCGGTCGGTCGAGTGAGGGAGCGCTGACGCGCCTCCTCGACCAACGAGACGTGACCTAGTCGTGACCGCCACGCCAGTCGGGCAGCGGGTAGCGGCCGACGGCGGTCTCGACGGCCGCCTGCGCGAGCAGGCGGGTCGAGTTCAGCATCGGCACCGGTGAGACGGACGGCGGCACGAGGAGCGACAGCTCGGTGCACGCGAGGGCCACCGCGGAACAGCCCTTGTCGGCCATCCGCTTGATGATGGCGAGCACCTCGTCGCGGGCCTCGGCGGAGAAGCTCCCGACCACCAGCTCGTCGAGGATGATGCTCTGCAGCGTCGTCGCGTCGCCGGGCTCGGGGACCAGAGTGGAGATGCCGCGCGCAGCGCAGCGCCGCTGGTACATGTCGGCGTCCATGACCCACGTCGTACCGAGCAGGCCGATGGTGTCGTGGCCCAGGCGGTGCGCCTCGTTCACGACCACGTCGGCGATGTGCAGCCCGGGCAGGGCGAGGTCGGGACCGTAGGTCTCGAGGGCCAGGTGCGCGGTGTTGTCGGGGCAGGCGAAGAAGTCGGCCCCGCCGGCGCGCAGGCGTCGCGTGCTGAGGTACAGCAGCGAGCGCACCTCGTCGAGGTCACCGCGCCGCATCGCGTCGAGGCTCTCTCCCATCGCCACGCAGTTCAGGGAGAACTCCGGATGCTGGTAGTCCGTCATGGCCCGCTGGCCGTACGTCGCGATTCCGCGCACAAAGTCGGCCGCACCCTCGATGGTGTGACCCACGACCCCGATGTGGAACACGCCTGCCCTCACCCTCCCTCGCACCTAGGAAAGTCCACGCGAAGTCTGTCGCCCGCCCGCTGACCACAGGTCACGAAGAGGTTGCGATTGGGGCTCGAAAGTTGCGGTTCCGCACAGCCCATTGGCCTCGCCGGCCGGGCATCGGATCGTGGCGACGTCACGACTCCGAGGCACGAAAGGAACTGACGTGCGACTGAAGAGAGCCGCCGTAGCAGCCATCGCTGCTGCCTCGCTCCTCACGCTGGCCGCTTGTGGCGGCAGCGGAGGGAGCAATGCCAACACGCCGACACCCACCCTTGGTGAAGGCGGAAACGCGGGAGCCGGCAAGAACGCCGACGCCCAAGGGCCCGTTCCCGTGCCCGATGACGCCGCGCAGGGCGGCACGGTCACCGTGCTCACGCTCCAGGTGCCGGCGACCCTCGACCCGACCCGGGCCTACTACACCGACTCCACCGAGATCATGAACCTCGTGACCCGGGCGCTCACGCAGTACGCGTACGACCCGAAGACCGGCGAGATGATCCTGATCCCGGACATGGCGACCGACCTCGGTCAGCCGAACGCGGACAACACGGCGTGGACCTTCACCCTCAAGGACGGCCTCAAGTACGAGGACGGCACCGACGTGAAGGCCGAGGACGTCGCCTACGCGGTCTCCCGTTCGTTCGCGATCGAGGAGCTGCCCGACGGCCCGACGTACCAGCTCCAGTTCTTCCAGGACGGCGACACGTACAAGGGCCCGTTCAAGGACAAGAGCCCCTACAAGGGCGTCACGGTGGACGGCAACAGCATCACGATCCACATGTCGCGGCCGTTCCCGGAGATGGACTACTACGCCTCGTTCCCGGTGTTCACCGGCATCCCGCAGGCCAAGGACACCGGCTCCGAGTACGGCAACCACCCGCTGGCGACCGGCCCCTACATGTTCGACGACTACAAGCCCGGCACCTCGCTGACGCTGGTCAAGAACCCCAACTGGGACCCCGCCACCGACCCCGGTCGCATCCAGGCCGTGGACAAGTGGGTCTTCAAGTTCGGCCAGGACACCGCCCAGCTGGAGAACACCATCCTCAGCGACAACGGTGACGGCCAGACGACGGTCACCTACGACAACGTGACCCCGCCGACGTACAAGAAGATCGTCTCCGACGCGCCGGACCGCCTGGTCACGGGCACGTCGCCGTGCACCTACATGTGGTTCCTCGACATGACCAAGATCACCGACATCAACGTGCGCAAGGCGATCGGCTACGCCTACCCGTACGTCGACGTCTGGAAGGCCGGCGGCGAGATCGTGGGCCTGACCCGCGTCCCCGGCACCAACATCCTGCCGCCCGGCACGGCCGGCCGGACGGAGTACGACGTGCTCGGGATCAAGGGCGAGAACACCGACCCGGAGAAGGCACGTGAGCTGCTGGAGCAGGCGAACGCAGTCGGCTTCGAGATCAAGTTCCTCTACTCCACCGACGACCCGCTGTCGGTCGCGGCGAAGGACCAGACCGTGAAGGGTCTCGAGGCCGGTGGCTTCAAGGCGACCCCGATCGCGTCGACCACCGAGAAGATCCGTGAGGCCAGGACCGACCCCGACAGCCCGATCAACGTCCGATCCAGCGGCTGGTGCTCGGACTGGCCGACCGGCGGCTCGTGGTTCCCCGCCCAGTGGGACGGCTCCCTCGTCGGAGTTGCGGGCATGCCCAACCCGTCCAACTTCCAGGAGCAGGAGGCCGATGACATGCAGAAGTCGATCCTCGATGGATCGGCCGACGACGCGGCCAAGGGCTGGAACGACCTCGACAAGCTGATCGAGGAGAAGTACTACCCGGCCGTGAACACCGGCTACGCCGGCACCGCGATCATCCGGGGATCCAAGATCGGCGGCATGTACAACGACAACGTCCGCGGCATGCCGAGCTTCCAGACGATGTACATCACCCAGTGACGGAGCCCGGAGGGGGCACGGGACCTCCCCCTCCGGGTCTGGGTGACGTAGGTCGATCCCTCCAGGGTGCCTTTCCACCCGGGAGGGGCAGGGGACGGACGTGTCCCCGACCCGGGGCCGCCCGAGCCGTTCAGTCCGGCTCGGGCGGCCCCTCCGTCTTTTCAGACCCCTCTCAGGCCTCTCTCACGGCTTTTTCAGCAAACCGACGATAAGGTCACGAACGGATTGCGATTGGGGATAGCAAGGGTCACGAATCACCAGTGGGCATTGGCCTGCTGGCCGGTTGAGGCGAATCCTTCCGAGCGACCCAGAAGGTCCATACGGAAGGAAGAACACGTGCACTTGAAGAAGTCCGCGACAGCCGTGGTGGCCGTCGCATCGCTCTTCGGCCTCGCCGCCTGTGGCGGCAGTGGCAGCGGCGATGCGACGACGCCCACGCAGACGCAAGGGGCAGGTGGAGGGGCCGGAGCCGGGAAGAACCCCGACGCCCAGGGCCCTCTGGAAGTCCCGAGCGGAGCCGCTTCCGGCGGCACCATCACGGTGGACACCGTGAACGTTCCCGCGACGTTCGACCCCACCCGGGCCTACTACACCGACTCGACCGCCATCTTGAACCTGGTCACCCGCGCGCTCACCGAGTACGCCTACAACCCGGACACCAAGGACATGGAGCTCGTCCCGGACATGGCCACCGACCTCGGTCAGCACAACAAGGACATGACCGAGTGGACCTTCACGCTCAAGGACGGCCTCAAGTACGAGGACGGCACCGACGTGAAGGCCGAGGACGTCGCCTACGCGGTGGCCCGCTCGTTCGCGATCGAGGAGCTTCCTGACGGCCCGACGTACCAGCTGCAGTTCTTCCAGGACGGCGACAAGTACAAGGGCCCCTACAAGGACAAGAGCCCCTACAAGGGCGTGACCGTCGACGGGAACAGCATCACGATCAAGATGTCGCGGCCGTTCCCCGACATGGACTTCTACGCCTCGTTCCCGACCTTCACCGCGATCCCGAAGGCGAAGGACACCAAGGAGGAGTACGGCAACCACCCGCTGGCCACGGGCCCGTACATGTTCAAGGACTACAAGCCCGGCACCTCGCTGACGCTGGTCAAGAACCCCAACTGGGACCCGAGCACCGACCCGGGCCGCATCCAGTCGGCCGACGAGTGGGACTTCAACTTCGGTGAGGACACCGCGAAGACGGAGAACACCATCCTCAGCGACAACGGCGACGGTCAGACCACGTTGACCTACGACAACATCACGCCGCCGACGTACAAGAAGATCACCTCCGGCAGCCCGGACCGCCTCGTGACGGGCACGTCGCCGTGCACGTACATGTGGTATCTCGACATGCGCAAGATCACCGACATCAACGTGCGCAAGGCGATCGGCTACGCCTACCCGTACGTCGACGCCTGGAAGGCCGCCGGCGAGATCGTGGGCCTGACCCGCGTGCCGGGGACGGCGATCCTGCCTCCGGGCACCGCCGGTCGCGTGGACTACGACGTGCTGGGCATCAAGGGTCAGAACACCGACCCGGCCAAGGCCAAGGAGCTGCTCACGCAGGCCAACGCCCTGGGGTACGAGATCAAGTTCCTCTACGCGACCGACGACCCGCTGTCGGTCTCCGCGAAGGACCAGATCGTCAAGGGTCTCGAGGCCGGTGGCTTCAAGGCGACCCCGATCGCGTCGACCACGGACAAGATCCGTGAGGCGCGGACCGACCCCAGCAGCCCGATCAACGTCCGTTCCAGCGGCTGGTGCTCGGACTGGCCGTCGGGTGGCTCGTGGTTCCCGGCCCAGTGGGACGGCTCGCTGGTCAACGTGGCCGGCATGCCGAACCCGTCGATGTTCAACGAGCCCGACGCCGACCAGAAGCAGAAGGACATCCTGGACGGCAAGGAAGGCGACGCCACGCAGGCGTGGGGCGAGTTCGACAAGTGGATGGAGGAGACCTACTACCCGGCGGTGAACGTCGGCTACTCGGGTACCGCCATGATCCGCGGCTCGAAGATCGGTGGCATGGCCAACGACAACGTCCGCGGCATGCCGACCTTCGCCACGATGTACGTGACCCAATGAGTGACCCACTGAATGACCCAGTGAATGACCCAGTGAATGACCCAGTAGTCGGGGGTCCCTGACAGCAGGACAAGACAAGAACGACCCTCCCCGGCGCCTTTCCGTCGGGGAGGGTGGGTCTGGCCAGGCCCGAAAGACGACCGCCCGAGCCGTTCAGTCCGGCTCGGGCGGTCGTGTCCCGTTGCGGCACATCATGCAGGACGTTCGGCGCATCGCCCCCACCCCGCGACCCGATCGTGACCTTGCCGTGTCCGGACCGACGCACGCGCCCGGTGGTCGAGGAGGGCGTCCCCGGTGGTCGAGGAGGGACGAAGTCCCGTCACGAGACCCCGTTCGTGGTCCAGCTCCCGACCATCGAGATCCGGTGGCCGGTCACCGCACGTGGTTGCGTGGACCAGTTGCAGAGTCCGTGGACCATGACCGGGTCGTGGGTGGCTGACCGCTGTGGCTGGCGCCCAGAAAGTTCTCTGAAACTGACAGCCCACTTTCCCGGGATCCCTTGTGGACAAGGCCTTCTGAGCGGTTTCGATGTCGGTGCTCGCTGCTGGAATGGGTGTATGTCCACCCGCACCGAGGCACCGATCGCGGCCATCGACGCCGCCCTCGACGACCTCGCCGGCGTGGACCCGGTCTACCTGACGGTCGACGAACGGAAGGCTCGCCTGAGCGCCACGTCCCGGCTCATCGCGCGTCTCGAGGCCGACCGGCTGCGGGTGCTCGCGGTCTCCGACGACATCGCCGTCGAGACCGGCGCACGGTCCACGGCGCACTGGCTGGCCGACGAGTCCCGCGACTCGATCGGTCAGGTGCTCGCACTGGGACGTGTCGGCACGGTGGCGCGGGAGGCGATGGCCGAGGGTGCGGTGAACCTGGCCCAGGCGAAGGTGATCACCGAGGCGTTGGACGCGCTCCCTGCCGACCTCGACCCCGAGATGCGGGCCAAGGGCGAGGCCCACCTCGTGGGCGAGGCCGCCCACTTCGGACCCCGCGAGCTCAAGGGCCTGGGCCGCAAGCTGCTGGAGGTCATCGCCCCCGACATCGCCGAGGAGGCCGAGTACCAGCGACTGGTGGCCGAGGACCGCCGCGCCCGGGCCGCCACCAAGGCGACCTTCCGCGACCGCGGCGACGGGTCCTCCGACTTCCACGCCCGCCTGCCGACCCCGACCGCGCACCGGCTCAAGACCTACCTCGAAGCCCACACCTCACCGAGGCGGAACCCGCTCGGCGACCTCGACAACCTGCCGATGCCGCGGCGACGCGGGGAGGCGTTCTGCGCCCTGCTCGAGAACCTCCCCGCGAAGGGACTGCCCCAGCACGGCGGCACCGCCACCGCGATCGTCGTCACCCTCGGCCTCGACGACCTGCGGAACAGACTCGGCCTCGCCGAGACCTCCACCGGCGACACCCTGACCGCCGAACAGGTCCGCCGCCTCGCCTGCCAGGCCGACCTCCTCCCCGCCGTCCTCGGACGCAAGGGTCACATCCTCGACCTCGGCCGCACCGCCCGCCTCTTCTCACCAGGACAGCGCAGGCCATGGCCGTCCGCGACCGCGAGTGCACCGCCGACGGCTGCACGATCCCGGCAGCGTGGTGCGACGCCCACCACTCCAAGCAACCCTGGTCCCGCGGCGGGAAGACCGACCTCGCCGACGGCAAGCTCCTCTGCTCCTTCCACCACCACCGCGCCCACGACCCCGGCTGGGAAACCTGCCATCACCCCAACGGCTCTACGACCTTCCACCTGAGGACGTGAGCTCGCCGGATCGTTCCTCACGACGCGACCAGCGACCATCGCGTCCGTCGGCGCGCCGACCGTGCCATGCGAGCGCGTCGCTAGGGTCGGGTCGTGTCCGACCGTCCGGAGATCGTCTGCATCTGTGGGTCGGCGAGGTTCATGACCGAGATGCGCACAGTGGGCCGCGAACTGACCTTCGCCGGAGTCATCGTCGTCGCTCCCTGCGACGCGGACGAGTCGCCCACCCCCGAGCAGAAGGCCGTCCTGGACGCTCTCCACCTGCGCAAGATCGACCTGGCCGACCGGGTCCTGGTCGTCAACCCGGGTGGGTACGTCGGAGAGTCGACGCGCAGGGAGATCACCTACGCCCGGTCGACCGGCAAGCCGATCACCTTCAGCAATCCGCCCGAATGAGGTGACCGTCGTGGATGACCTGGGAAGAACTCACCCACCAGACTGGCGCGCGACATGAACGCACCGCCCGACCGCCCCGAGGAGCCACGCGGCGACGACCGCGACCCGCGTGAGGTCCGCGAGATCAACGCGACCATGGACCTCGCGCTGCGCATCGGGGAGCTGCTGCTGTCGTCGGGTGCTGGCGCCGGTGACGTGAGCGCGGCGATGAACAACGTGGCCCGGTCGTGCGGGCTGCGGGGGTACTCCGCCGACGTGATGTTCACCGAGCTCACGATGAGCCAGCAGTCCTCGCCCGACCAGCCGGCGCTGATCCAGATCCGGCAGGTGCGCTACCGCGAGGTGGACTACGGCGACCTGACCGGGGTCGACCACATCATCCGGGACCTGGTGGCCGGCACCATCGACCGCGCCGAGGCGCGGGCCCGCCTCAACCGGATCATCTCGACCGGCCACGAGCGGCCACGCTGGTCGGTCACCCTGGCGCTCGGCGCGATGGGGGCCGGCGTCGGCGCCCTCCTCGGGGGCGACTGGATCGTCGTGCTGGTCTCGGCGGTGGCGGCGATGCTGGTCGACCGGCTCCAGCGGCAGATGGGCAAGCGCCGGCTGCCGACGTTCTACCAGCAAGTGGCGGGCGGCCTCCTGGCGACGCTGATCGCGGTCGGGGTCACGGCCACGCCGGCGGACGTGTCACCGAGCCTGGTGATCTCCACCAGCATCGTCATGCTGCTGGCCGGGGTGAACTTCCTGGGCGCGATCCAGGACGCGCTGACGGGCTTCCCGGTGACCGCGGGCGCGCGCATCCTCGAGGCCTTCCTGAACACCTCGGGTGTCGTCGCCGGCGTCAGCGGCGGCCTCCAGGTCGCCGACGTGCTGGGCGTCGACCTCGGACACGTCAACCCGGGCGCCTACACGATCACGGACGTGCCGGTGATGGTCGTCGGCGGCGCGGTGGCCGCCGCGGGCTACGCCTTCTCGGCGTACGCACCGGTCCGCGTGCTGGCCCCGATCGCGGGCGTGGCGGCGGTGGCCGTGGCCCTGTACGCCGTGGCGTTCGACCGCGGGTTCGGCATCGCCTGGTCCTCGGCGCTGGCCGCGCTGCTGCTCGGCCTGGTCAGCTACCCCGTGGCGTCGCGGGCGCGGGTCCCGTCCCTGGTCGTCGTGGCCGCCTGCATCACGCCGTTCCTGCCCGGGCTCTCGATCTTCCGCGGGCTCACCCTGCTGGCCACCGACGCCGCCACCGGTCTGCTGGCGATGGTCACCGCCGTGGCCATCGCTCTGGGCCTGAGCTCCGGGGCGATCCTCGGCGAGTACCTCGCCCAGCCGATCCGCCGCGAGGCCCGCCGCCTGGAGAACAAGCTCGCCGGGCCCCGTCTGGTCGGCCCGCACACCGTGCTCGGCGCCAGCGGCACCCGCCGTCGCCAGCGCCGCCGGCAGCGCCGGGCCGAGGACGGTCGGTAGGCCGGACCCGGCCGCGATCCGCCCCGTGTGCGAGGTCGATCCCGACCCCGCTCGCCCTCAGACGGTCGCCTCGTCGGCCGCCGGCTGGTCAACGGTCTGGTCAACGGTCTGGTCAACGGTCTGGGCCGGGACCGCGTCCTCCGACTTCATCGACGGCCGGGCGTCGTCGGCGCGGCCGAGGCCGGCGTAGGCACGAGCCACCCGGCTGACGAACTGGTAGACGCCGTCCTCCTCGGGCGCCAGCGGGCCGGGCTGGGCGTGCGGGCTGGTGAGACCTCGCTGGACCGACTCGCAGGCCGCCCAGTCCTGGCGGTTGGTGAGGTCCCAGAAGTCCACGGCGTACGACGGGTCGAAGCCGGGCCTCTCGGCGACGGCCCGCGGGAACGCCCACGAGCACTCGACGAACGTGCGGTCGGCCGCGATCGGGCGCAGCGTGTGGGTCATGACGTAGTCGGGGTGCAGGCTGATCAGCAGGTTGGGGAACGCCACGGCGTACATCACGGTGCGCATCTCGACGTCGGTCAGACCCGGGATCGCGACGCCGCCGCTGGTGCCGTCGAGCGACATGGTCGTGGCGCCGGCGTCGAGGTCCATCCAGCCGCCCATCCACTCGCCGTCGGTCTCGAGGTTCTCGCCGCTCTGCGGCGGGCTGACCCGGCACAGCTCGGGGTGGATCGACGGGCAGTGGTAGCACTCCTGGTAGTTCTCGATGATCACCTTCCAGTTCGTCGCCAGCTCGTAGGAGTGCGTGGCGACGGTGACCAGGTCCTCGGGCCGGTAGTTCGCGACGACCTGCTCGAGGCCCGCGGCGTGGTCGGCGAACGAGCCGGCCTCGTTGCTCGGGTCCACGAACACCCAGCCGTGCCACTCGACACAGCCGAGCTCGGCGAGCGGGAACTCGCTCTTGTCGAAGCTCGCGTCCTCACGGAAGCCGCCGGGCGCGTTGCGCAGCTCGCCGTCCAGCTTGTAGTTCCAGGCGTGGTACGGGCAGACGATGGAGCGCTTGTTCACCGTGACGCCGCACGGCACGAGCTCGTGGCCGCGGTGGCGGCAGACGTTGGCGAACGCCCGCAGCACCCCGTCGTCGCCGCGGACGAGCAGCACGCCGCCGGCGCCGGTCCCGATCGAGGTCTGCGTGCCCGGCTCGGCGAACTTCTCGCTGCGTCCCAGGCACATCCAGCCGGAGAAGATGTTCGCCTTCTCCCAGTCGTGGACCGCTGGATCGACGTACGCCGGTCGCGGCAGCATCCGGGAGGACCCGAACGGCGCGTGCGCCCTGGCCACGGCGTCGGCGGGCAGCGGTGCGAGCGTTCCGCGGAGTTGATTGAACATGCAGTCAATCCTAGTTCTGAGAGTGACGATCGGTCCAGACCCACGGTCCCACACCGAGTGCTACTGACTCCAGAGTCAGTTCACGTCCCGTTGGTCGAGGAGTCACGTCTCGCCGGCGAAGGAGCCGATCGACTCGCTCTCGCCCGTGCGCTTGCTGAGGTAGCGGTAGAGCAGGAAGCCGAGAGCGACGGCGAGCATCGCCGCGACCAGCATCAAGGTGGCGAGCGCGTTGAGCGCGGGCGTCGGGGCGGCACGAGCGGTGTTGTAGATCTTCACCGACGTGGGCTCGGTGGAGGCGTCGCCGGAGAGGTACCGCACGATCACGAAGTCGTCGATCACGTCGGCGAAGACGAGGACGGCGCTGGCCACGATGGCGGGCACGAGCATCGGCAGGATCACCCGACGCTGGGCGGCGAGCGGCGAGGCGCCGAGGTCCATCGCGGCCTCCTCGAGCTGTGACCCGATGGTCGACAGCCGGGCCCTGACCAGGATCGCGGGATAGCTCAGCTGGAAGGTGACCAGGCCGATCACCTGCGATGTGGTGCCGAGCGTGAAGGGCAGCGCGAGGTTGGTGACCACGAGGAGCAGCGCGACCGCGAGCAGCGTCTCCGGGATCACGAACGACAGGAGCAGCATCGAGTTGGCGGCGCCCGGGACCCGGCCGCGCCAGCGGTGCAGCCCGATCGCCAGCGCGACGCCGAGCGGCACGGTGATCAGGGTGGTGACCACGCCGAGCCGCAGGGTCTGGACCAGGGCGGTCTGCAGCGTTTCGTCGTGCCAGACCGAGCGGACCGGGTCGCCGTAGTACCAGCGCATCGAGAAGCCCTGCCAGCTCGTGCGCGACCGGCCGGAGTTGAACGAGAACAGCGCGGCCACGAGGACGGGCAGCAGGGACCAGAGCAGGTAGATGACCGTGACGGCCGCCAGGATGCGCGGCTTGCGCCACGGGTCGCGCCACCAGCCGGTCATGGTGCTCATGCCGCCATCGCGCCCTCTGACCGGGACACCGACCGGACGTAGTAGAGCATCGGCAGGATCGAGACGATCAGCACCAGCAGCACGAACGCGCCGGCCTGGCCCGTCTGGCCCGGGGTCAGCACCGTCTCGTTGATCAGGTTGCCGACCATCGACGTGCTCGGGTTGCCGGACAGCAGGTCACTGGTGAAGTAGTCGCCCAGCATCGGCAGGGAGGTGAGCAGCACGCTGGCGATCACGACCGGCCGGGACATCGGCCAGGTCACCCGCCGGAAGGCCGAGGACCGGCTGGCGCCCAGGTCGCGGGCGCCCTCGACGAGGTCGCTCGGGAGCCGGTCGAGGCCGGCGTACAGCGGGATGATCATGTAGGGCACGTAGCCGTAGACCAGGCCCATCACGACCACGGGCCCGTGCCCCGACAGCCACTCCGTGTCGCCCGGGAAGATGCCCCCGAGCGAGATGATCTTGTTGACGAGGCCGTCGTTGGCCAGCAGGTTGACCCAGGCCAGCATCCGCATCATGTAGCTGATCCAGAACGGCGCGATCAGCAGCGTGAGCAGGAGGCCCTTCCAGCGGCCGGACAGCCGGGCCACGTAGTAGGCGATCGGGAACGAGATGACCAGGCACAGCACGCTGGCCACCGACACGTAGATCGCGGTGCGCAGGAGGGCCGGGCCGAAGAAGCCGTCCGACCCGACGATGTGGCTGAGCACGTACGCCGGCTGGTCGGAGGACCACAGGGCCGGGTTCCAGACGGGGATGACCGTGCGGAAGACCGGGTCGACGCCGCCGAAGACGACCGCCAGCACGACGTACAGCGGAGCCACGAAGAAGAGCAGCAGCCAGACGATCCCCGGGATCGCCAGCAGTGGACCGAGGATCCGGTTGCCCGAGCTCCGACCAGCGTTCCTCACGCACCCGCCTTGAACTGCTGCCAGACGCGGTGCCACTCGGCGTCGACGTCGACCGGCATCTCGAGCAGCCGGTAGGCGACGTCGAACCACTCCTGCTGGACACCCGCAGTAGCGAGGTTCTCCGGCAGGTACCCGTCGGCGACCAGCGAGTCGGTGTCGATGGCGTTCTGCGGCGGCTGGTAGCCGATGTAGCCGAAGTTCTTCAGGGCATTCTTCTCGTCGAGCACGTGGTCGAGGAAGAGGTGCGCGAGCACGGGGTTCTTGCCGCCGGTCAGGACCATCATCAGGTCGTTGTCGACCAGGCCCTTGCCGTCCTCGGGGAACCAGTAGCGCAGCACGTCGACCGAGGTGCCTTTCGGCAGGTAGTACTGCGCGTTGACGACGTCGCCCGACCACATCTGGCTGATGCCGAGCTGGCCCGAGGGCAGGTCGTTGTACATCGATACCGTGACCTTCGGCTTGACCGCCTGGGCCAGGTCGGTGAGCCCCTGCTGGATGGTGTCGAGGTCCGCGGACTCGGGGCTGTTGACGTCGGTGATGCCCGACCGCAGCGCGACCATCGCCATCGCGGTGTGCCAGTCGTCGATGACGGCAACCTTGCCCCGGTACGACGGGTCCCAGAGGGCGTCGTACGGGTTGTCCATCGCAGCGATGTCGGCGGTGACCTGGTCGTCGCGCCAGCCGATGCCCGTCGTGTACACGCTGTAGGGCACGGAGTAGTGGGCGTCGCCGTCGTACCAGGGGCTCTGGAAGGAGTCCCACACGTTGGCGAAGTTGCCGAGGTAGCTGTGGTTGAGCGGCCGCACCAGCTGGGCCGTTACGAGCCGGGCGATCTGGTCGTAGCTCGGGAAGTAGACGTCGTAGGGAACCGCGCCGGTGCGGATCTTGGTGATCGCCTCGTCGGTGTCGTTGAAGGTCGAGACCTTGACGTCCACGTGGTACTTCGCCTCGAACGACTTCACGACCTGCGGCCCGATGTAGTCGGCGTAGTTGTAGAGGAGCAGCGGGCCCTTCTCGGGCTGGAGGCCGTCGGCGATCGGCTGGTTGTCGTCCGCGATCGGCCAGGTCACCGGGTTGTCGGGCGAGGCGATCTTGAGCGGCGCCCCACCCCCGGTGCCACCGCCGGACCCGGTCGGCGAGTCGGCACAGGCCTGGAGAAGTGCGCTCAGCGCCGGCACCGAGATGCCCAGCAGAGCCGCGTTGCGCAGCAGCGCCCGCCGGTCGAACGTCGGTCGATCCTGGGGTCGGCGGACCTGATCCATGCCACCTCCGGGGTGGTGGTTGACGCAGCGGGTGTTGTGGGTCACTCTCACGTTCACATAAACTGAACACTCAGTCAATCGTTGGGTCAATCGTTTCGAAAGGCTTCTCGTGACCACCTCCGTGGCCGTGGACAGCACGGTCGATGCCCGCATTGCATCCGAGTCCGAGGCGTTCGTGCGGCGGCAGCCGCGCAGCACCGCCATGATCGCCGAGGCGGCCAAGTCCCTGGCCGGCGGCGCGACGTCCAACTGGCAGATCGCCCAGCCCCAGGCCGTCTGGATGAGCCACGGCGAGGGCTCGCACGTCTGGGACGTCGACGGCAACGAGTACGTCGACATGCACGGCGGGTACGGCGCGGCCATCGCCGGCCACGGCCACCCGGCCATCGTCGAGGCCGTCTCGCGCCAGGTCACCCGCGGCACCCACTTCGCCCAGCCCACCGAGGACGCCATCTGGCTCGCGAACGAGCTGGCCCGCCGGTTCGGCCTGCCGATCTGGCGGTTCGCCAACTCCGGCACCGAGGCGACCATGGACGCCGTCCACCTGATGCGGGCGCTGACCGAGCGTGACCTCGTCATCAAGGTCGAGGGCTGCTACCACGGCCACCACGACTCGGTGCAGGTCTCGGTGCTGCCCGAGCCCGAGGACATCGGCCCGGCCGACGCGCCGTACAACGTGCCGGGCAACACCGGCATCCCGCAGGCGATCATGGACCTGATCGTGGTCGTGCCGTTCAACGACCTCGATGCCGTGGAGCGGGTGCTCGCCGCGCACCCCGGCCGCATCGCGGGGATGATCCTCGAGCCGATCATGATGAACGCGGGGATCATCCCGCCCGAGGACGGCTACCTCGCCGGCCTCAAGGAGCTGCTGCACGCCGAGGGCGCCTACCTCACCTTCGACGAGGTCAAGACCGGCTTCACCACCGGACCCGCGGGCGCGACCGGGAGGTACGGCGTCACGCCGGACATCGTGTGCCTCGCCAAGGCCCTGGGCGGCGGCATCTCGGTGGCCGCCATCGGTGGCATCGAGGAGGTGATGTCGGCGATCGCCGACGGCAGGTACGAGCAGGTCGGCACGTTCAACGGCAACCCGCTCGCGATGGCGGCGGCGCGGGCCAACCTCAGCCACGTGCTCGACGACGCCGGGTACGAGCGGCTCGACGCGCTGGCCGCCCGCGCCCGTGCGGGCTTCGAGCGGCACATCGCGGAGAACGGCCTGCCGTGGCGGGTCGTCAGCGTCGGGGCCAAGGGCTGCGTGGCGTTCACCGGTGACCCGGTGCGCAACTACCGCGACTTCCTCGAGATCAACGACCGCTGGGGCAACCTCCACTGGCTCCTGCAGCACAATGGGGGCGTGTTCCTCCCACCGTGGGGCAAGGTCGAGCAGTGGCTGCTGTCGGTGCAGCACACCGACGAGGACGTCGACCTCCTGGTCGCGAACTTCGGCCGGCTGGCGGCGATCGCCGGCGAGCACGGCCGCACTGGGCCCGCCTGATGGGAGGCGGCGCCCTGCGCCTCACCTCGCTGACGAAGTCGTTCGGCGACGTCGTCGCCGTCGACGGGATCGACCTCGACCTCCCGGCTGGGGAGTTCTGCTCGCTGCTCGGCGCCTCGGGCTGCGGCAAGACCACGACGCTGCGGATGATCGCCGGGTTCGAGCGACCCGACAGCGGCCAGATCCTCCTGGACGGCAAGGACATGGCGCACGAGCCGCCGCACCGCCGCCCGGTCAACACGGTCTTCCAGAG
>CAWAIW010000001.1:0-14382 GCA_963782035.1 uncultured Actinomycetota bacterium | reverse complement strand
TGATGCCGGTCGTCCAGACCGTCGGGCGCGGCGTCACGTCCTCGATGGACCCCGACTCACCCTCAGTCACCCTGGTACCGCTGCTCGCGCCACGGGTCGCCGCGGTCGTGGTAGCCGTTGCGCTCCCAGAACCCCGGCCGGTCCTCGGCCATCAGCTCCAGGCGGGTGACCCACTTGGCGGACTTCCAGAAGTACAGGTGCGGCACCAGCAGCCGGACCGGCCCGCCGTGCTCGCGCGGCAGCGGGCGGCCGTCGTACTCCCACACCACCCACGCCTTGCCGCCGGTGACGTCCTCGAGCGGGATGTTCGTGGTGTACCCGGTCGTCGCGTGTGCCATCACGAACTTCGCGTCGTCGCTGGGCCGGGCGATCTCGAGCAGGGAGTCCACGCTGATGCCGGTGAAGGTCGTGTCGAACTTCGACCAGGTGGTCACGCAGTGGATGTCACCGAAGTACGTCGACCCGGGCAGCGCGTGGACCTGTCGCCAGTCCCAGGTCGTGGGGTTCTCGACGAGCCCGTCGACGGTCAGCGTCCACTTCTCGGTGTCGACCCGCGGCGTGGCCTCGGCGGTGAGGACGGGCCAGCCCTGGCCGGTGTCGTACTGCCCGGGAGGGAGCCGTCCCTCTGGCCCCTCGGGACGTTTGCGGAAGAAGCCACGCGTCACCGGCACGGACCCAGCCTAGATCAGGAGTAGCGGTGACTCTTCGCGTCGTGCCCCGCCTCGCGGGTGCACGTGCGACCGCTCATGTTGCGGTGACCGCACAGCGCCTCGGACGAGGACGCCTCGGGCTCCGGCGCGCTCGTCTGTGCGCTCTTCGTCGGGGCCACGAGGTTGCGCCGGGCCGTCGCCCCACCCGCCTGCGCCCGTGCGTACTTGGCCTCGCGCATCGCCCGCAGGTTGTCCATCTTGCTCATCGTCGGCTCACACCCCCGAACCTACGGGGGTGCGCCGACACCGGGCCGCCGCCGCGCCGCCGAGGGCGGTCAGCCGACCTCGTCCGCGGCCTGTCGTGCCGTCTTGGCGAGCGACCTCCACGCCTCCTCGATCTCGGCGACGGCCAGCCCGCTCGTGGGGGCCGCGACCGTCATGCTCGCGGTCACTCGTCCCTTCGCGGCGCTGACCGTCGCCAGGTAGTCGGTGCCACCCGCCCGGTGGCAGTACGTCGCCTGGAGGTCGTCGTACGCCGCGGGGTCGATGTCACCGATCACCGTGCGCGGTCCGTCGCACGCCCAGAACACCGCGAACGCGTCGGCGGCCTCGGTCGCCTGGTCCGGCGTCCCGAAGATCTTGACCGCTGTTCCCCAGGAGCCTCGTTCCCCGGAGTCGAGCAGGTAGTAGAAGTCCCACGACATCGAGGCGAGCCGTCCGTCGACGATCGCGTCGGGACCCGGGATCGGGTGGCTGACCTCGAACGTGCCGCCGGTGAACGTCCCGCCCTGTGGCGACGTCAGACCGGCCAGGATCGACCGGGCCTGCTCCTGGCTCACCCCGGCGGTCGGGCTCGGCGCCGGCGCAGCCGGTGGGCTGGAGTCCGTCGAGCTGCACCCGCCAGCGGCGAGCAGCAGGGCCGCGGTCGTGATCCGGAGGAGACGCCTCATCCCTCGCACCATATGTGCTCTTGGCATACATTGTCACCGTGGACCACGACGTCAACGTCATCGGAGCGGCCGCCCTGCTCCTCGCCGATCGGATGCGCGCCGCGGTCGAGGCGACCACCGACTTCCGCGGCGAGACCGCCTCGGCGCTCACAGCTCTGCTCGCGTGGGGCGACGGTCGGCCCATCGAAGCGCTCGCCTCCGGCCTCCGGCTGAGCCACTCCCGCACGGTCCGCGTCGTCGACGCCCTCGAGCAGCGCGGGCACGCCGTACGCCGGGGCGACCCGGCCGACCGCCGTCGCGCGGTCGTGGGCCTCACCCCAGCGGGCCGCCGGGCCGCCGGGCGCGTTCTCGAGGCGCGGGGTGCGGCCCTGCGGGAGGCCCTCTCCTCCTTGTCCGCCGGGCAGACGCGGGCGCTCACGAGCGCCGGCTACACGCTCCTGGCACAGGCGGCGACCACGCGCACCGAGGCGCGGCACCTCTGCCGGTGGTGCGACGTGGCGGCGTGCGGGTTCGAGGCGGGGCGATGCCCGTCGACCCTGGAGCCGGCGCAGAGCAAGTAGGTCTCCAGACAGAGGCGACGCGAGACGAGGCTGCGTAGCCTCGGGCCATGCGGCGACTGGACCCCTTCCTCGACCCGCTGATCGCGGTCGTCGCAGCGAGCCTGGCGCTGGCCTCCCTGCTGACCACCGACGTCGACGCGATCGACCCGCGGCTGCACGACCCCGACCTGCTGTCCGCGGTGGCCACGGTCGTGGCGGCCGGCTCCTTGGCGTGGCGGCGGCGTCGTCCGATGGCGTCGTACGCCGTCTTCGTGGCGGGTGCGCTGGTGGTCAGCGGGACCTTCCACTACATCGGGCTGCTGTCGGTGCTGATGCTGTTCAGCCTGTTCTCGCTGGCGACGTACGGCAGCCGGCGCGACGGCCTGGTCGGCCTCGGCGTGGGGATCGCCTCCTTCGTCGGCCTCGGGCTGGCGGGGGTCCCGGACCTGCGGACCAAGGACGTGCTGCTCGCGCTGGCGCTGCTCGTGGCGTCGTGGGCGGTGGCCGAGGCCCTTCGGGCCAGACGGGAGCAGCAGAGCGAACGCGTGCGCGCTGCCGTCACCGACGAACGCCTGCGGATCGCGCGCGAGCTGCACGACGTGGTGGCGCACAGCATGTCGCTGATCGCGGTGCAGGCGGGCGTGGGCGCCCACGTGATCCGTACCGACCCGGACGCCGCGGAGCGCTCGCTCGGCGTCATCGCCGACACCAGCCGGAAGGCGCTCGAGCAGACCCGGTCGATGCTGGGGATGCTGCGCGAACCGAACGAGGACGGCACCCGGCCGCCGACCCAGGGGCTGGACGACCTGCCCACGCTGGTCGAGGACGTCCGGGCCGCGGGACTCTCGGTCGAGCTGGAACAGGCGGCCGTCGAGGCGGACCCTGCGGTCTCGCTGGCGGCGTACCGCATCGTCCAGGAGTCCCTCACCAACGTCATCAAGCATTCCGCCGCCTCGACGGCCACCGTCGCGGTCTCGGTGGCGGGTGGCCGGCTGGAGATCGACGTGCAGGACCCCGGCCCACCGCGGTCCGCGGGCCTCTCCGGGGGTCACGGACTGCCCGGGCTCGACGAGCGCGCCCGGCTGGTCGGCGGAGAGCTCACGTACGGCGCCCACGACGGCGGCTTCCGCGTGCACGCCTCGCTTCCCGTCGGAGGCGGCCGGTGACCTCGAACATCAGAGTCGCGGTGGTCGACGACCAGGACCTGGTCCGCGCCGGGTTCGTGCTGCTGCTCGGCTCCGCGCCGGACGTCGAGGTGGTGGGGGAGGCCCGCGACGGGCTGGAGGCGATCGCCCTGTGCCGGCGTACGTCGCCCGACGTCGTCCTCATGGACGTCCGGATGCCGCACCTCGACGGCCTCGCCGCGACCCGGACGATCCTCGCCGACCCGGCCTGTCAGGACACGCGGATCCTGGTGCTGACGACGTTCGAGGAGGACGACCTCGTCCTCGAGGCGCTGCGGTCGGGGGCGAGCGGGTTCCTGGTCAAGGACACCCGTCCCGACCAGCTGCTCGAGGCCATCAACGTCGTCGCCGCCGGTGAGGCCCTGCTGCACCCGCGCGTCACGCGGCGGCTGATCGAGCGGTTCGCCACCCTTCCGTCGGGGCCGTCCGCGAACGTCGACGACGGCCTCACCGAGCGCGAGCGCGACGTGCTCCTCGCGGTCTCCCAGGGCTTGTCCAACCACGAGATCGCAGCCTCGCTCCATCTGGGCTACGGGACCGTCAAGACGCACGTCAGCCACCTGCTGACCAAGCTCGGCTTCCGGGACCGCGCGCAGCTGGTGATGTACGCCTACGAGTCGGGCCTCGCTGTCCCGGGACGCGGCTGACTCCGGTTGACTCTGTCTGCAGACCCTGTCGGTCGGGGCCTCCAGCCAGATGCCCCGGACCCCTGGTCCCGGCCAGGCTTCGGGACATGAAGACCACCTCGAACCGCTCCCCGGTCCGCGAGATCGCGGCGTACCTGTCCCTGACCTACGGCGTGGCCCTGGCCATCGCCCTCGCCCTGCCCGACGCCGACATCAACAAGCTGCTGAGCATCTTCGCGCCGACCGTGGCCGTCACGGTCCTCACCTTCACGCTCTTCAAGAAGGGTGAGCGGCGCGCGCTGTGGGCCGGGCTCGGCCTGCGCCGCGTGGGCATCCGCACGTGGCCCGTGGCGCTGCTGCTCCCCTTCCTGCTGTGCGGGGCGGCGTACGGCACGGCGCTCCTCATCGGCGCCGGCGACTGGGCGGGCGCCGACCTGTCCGTCGCTGCGGTGCCCGACTGGATCCTCAACCTGGTGGTGAGCCTGGCGATCATGACCGTCGTCATCCTGGGCGAGGAGATCGGCTGGCGAGGGTTCATGCTGCCCCGCGTGCAGCAGCTGACCGACCAGCGCCGCGCCGCGGTGCTCACGGGCTTCGCGCACGGCCTGTTCCACCTGCCGCTGATCTGCATCGCCTCGACCTATGACACCGGCGGCTCGCGCTGGATCGCCGCCCCCGCGGCCGTGGTGACCATCACCGCCGGTGGCGTGTTCTACGCGTGGCTCCGCGACCGCTCGGGCAGCATCTGGCCGGTCGCGATCGCGCACAACTCGGTCAACACCGTCTTCGACATCGGCGCCACGCTCGTCGTGGCCTCCTCGCCGGCCAGCCTCACCTACGTCGCCGGCGAGACCGGCTTCGCCACCCTCGGCGCCTGCGTCGTGATGGCGGCCGTGATGCTGACCCGGGCCAAGGTCTGGCAGAGGCCGGCGGTCGCTCCCGTGCGGGAGACCTCCGCCGTCGTTGCCGTCGGCTGAGGCTGTTCCCGGGGGGCGCCGCGGGTCTACCGTGGAGCGCCTCTCGGGAGCCGCCGAGAGAAAGGCCAGCCGATGACCCAGACCGAGAACGCCCCGATCGCGCTTCTGCGCAGTGAGCTCCACGGCGAGGTCGTCGAGGTCGGTGATCCGACGTACGACGAGGCCCGCCGCGTCTGGAACGCCGCCGTCGACCGTCGACCCCTCGCCGTCGCGATGTGCGTCGACGACGCGGACGTGCAGGCGGCGGTGCGGTTCGCGGTGGCGCACGGTGTCGAGATCGCCGTCCGCTGCGGGGCCCACAGCATGTCGGGCGCCGGTGTCGTCGACGACGGGCTGGTGATCGACCTGACCCGGATGAACGCCGTCACGGTCGACCCCGGAGCCCGGCGTGCGAAGGTCGGCGGGGGAGCGCTGCTCGCCGACCTCGACGCGGCCACCCAGGCGCACGGCCTCGCCGTACCTGTCGGGCTGATCAGCCACACCGGTGTCGGCGGGCTGACCCTCGGGGGCGGCATGGGGTGGCTGAGCCGGAAGCACGGGCTGTCGATCGACAACCTCGTCTCCGCGCGGTGCGTGACGGCCGCAGGTGACGTGCTCACGGCCTCGGCGACCGAGAACCCCGACCTCTTCTGGGCGCTGCGCGGTGGTGGCGGCAACTTCGCGATCGTCACCGAGTTCGAGTTCGAGCTCCACGAGGCCGGCCCGATGATCCACTTCGGCCTGGTCTTCTGGACCCTCGACCAGGGCGCCGCGGCCCTGCGCCACGCGCGCACCGTGATCGCCTCCCTGCCGGTCGACGTCAACGTCGTCGTCGGCGGCCTCAACGCACCGCCGGCCCCCTTCGTGCCCGAGGAGCACCAGCTCCAGCCCGGCTACGGGATGGTGATCGTCGGCTTCGGCTCGGCCGAGGAGCACGCCGCCGTGGTCGAGCAGGCCGGCGCCGCCGTACCTCCCGCGTTCACGTTCGCCTCGCCGATGCCCTACGTCGCGCTGCAGCAGATGCTCGACGAGGCCAACGGCTGGGGCCTCTACTGCTACGACAAGGGCTGCTACGTCGAGGAGCTCTCCGACGGCGTCATCGACGCCCTCGTCGAGCACTTCCCCCAGAAGACGTCGCCGATGTCGATCGTCCTCTTCTACCGGCTCGACGGCGCGTACTCGGCCGTCCCCGAGGACGCCACCGCGTTCAGTGGCGGCCGCTCACCGCGCTTCGGGGTCTTCATCATCGGCGTCTGCCCAGCGCCGGAGATGCTGCCGGGGGAGCGGGACTGGGCGCGCGCGATCGCGGGTGCCCTGGCGCCGTACGCCGCCGCCGACGGCTCGTACGTGAACGGCTCGTCGGACTTCGACGCGGTGGGCGATGCCTACGGTGCCGCCAAGTTCGCCCGACTCGTCGAGCTGAAGGCGACGTACGACCCCACCGACCTGCTCCACGGCAACGCTCGGGTCGCGCTCCTGGGCTGAACTACCGTGGGCCGATGGGAACCATCGCGAGCCTGACCCGCACCGAGGCCGAGGAACGAGCGGCCCTCCTGGAGGTGACCCGCTACGACATCGCGGTCGACCTCCGCGGGCTCCTGGAGGGGGAGGTGCTCGAGGCTGTCTCGACCATCACCTTCACCTGCCGCGAGCCGGGTGCAGCGACGTTCGCCGACTGCGTGGCGGACATCCGGTCCGCCACCCTCAACGGCGTTGCGCTCGACCCGGCGACGGCGAAGGACGGCCGGCTGCCGCTGCCGGACCTCCTTGCCGACAACGTCCTGGTCGTCGCGTCGAGCCAGTCCGACACCGCCAGCGCCCGCGGGATCCAGCGGACCGTCGACCCCAGCGACAAGCTCGTCTACCTCTGGACCAGCTTCGAGTGCGACTTCGCCCGGATGGCGTGGGCCAACTTCGACCAGCCCGACCTGAAGGCGGTGCACGGATTCGTCGTCAGCGCCCCGGAGACGTGGACCGTGCTGAGCAACTCGGCGAGCACCGCCGTCGAGGGGCTGGCCGACGGCGGTCGTCTCTGGACCTTCGCGGACACGCCCCCGTTGTCGACGTACGTCGTGGTGGTCAACGCCGGCCCGTTCTACGAGATACGTGCGAGCCGGGGCGGGTACGACCTCGGTCTCTACTGCCGGCAGTCGCTCAAGCACTTGCTGGACCGGGACGCCGACGAGCTGTTCGAGCTGACCGAGCAGGGGCTGGGGTGGTTCGGCGAGCACTTCGGAGCGCCGTTCGGGCAGGAGCGCTACGACCACGTCTTCGTGCCGAACCTCGGCGGCGCGATGGAGAACTGGGGCTGCGTCACCTGCGGTGACTGGGCGCTTCCGCGCAGCACTCCGACCTACGACGAGCGCCGCGACATCGCCGAGGTGGTGCTCCACGAGATGGCGCACATGTGGTTCGGCGACCTGGTCACCATGCGGTGGTGGGACGACCTGTGGCTCAACGAGGCCTTCGCCTCCTGGGCGGCGTGCTGGGCGGCCGAGGGCGCCACGAAGTACGTCGACGGGTGGGCCAGCTTCCTCGCCGTCGCGAAGCTGGCGGCCTACCGCCTCGACATGGGGCCCGCCAGCCATCCGATCCGCGGACTCGTCCCCGACGTGGCCCAGGCGATGGCGAACTTCGACGCCATCTCCTACTCCAAGGGCCAGGCCGTCCTGAGGCAGCTCGGCGCGTACGCCGGCGACGACGCCTTCCTCGAGGGTCTGCGCACCTACTTCCGCGACCACGCCTGGGGCAACACGACCCTGCAGGACCTGACCGGTGCCATCGGCGCCGCGAGCGGGCGGGACCTGCACGCGTGGGAGGCCGCCTGGCTCGACACCGCCGGGACCGACACGCTCGTGCTCGACGGCGACACCCTCTCGGTCGTCAGCCCGGACGGTGAGGCGTCGCGGCCGCACCGCCTCGACATCGGCTGCTACGACGTGACCGACGACGGCCTCCGGCCGGTGGCCTCCGTGGCGGTGGTCACCGACGGGACGGCGACGAAGGTCGAGCTGCCGGGGTGCGACCTGCGCCTGGTCAACGACGGCGACCTCACCTTCGCCGCCGCCCGGAACGACCAGCAGTCGCTCGACCTGATGCTGACCCGGGCCGGCGGGCTCCCCGACGTACTCTCCCGCTCGCTGGCCGTGACGACGGCCTACGACATGCTCGTCAAGAACGAGCTGAGCGCCGACGAGATGCTGACCTGCGTCCTCGGCGTGCTGAGGACCGAACGCGTCGCCGAGGTCGTCGAGCCCTTCCTCCAGCTGGCCGGGAGGGTCGCCCAGAGGTTCACGCCGGTCGACCGGATCGACGAGCAACGCAGCCGCGTCGCCGACGTGGCCGCCGTCCTCTCGGGGCATCCGGAGCTGGCCGCGGGCGCACTTGTCGAGCTGGCCAACAACGCCGTCACCCCCGAGCACTTCGCCCGCGTCGACGCGGCCGCCGTCGACGACCTCGGCCTGGCCTGGCGGGTGGCGACCACGCGCGCCGCACGAGGCGAGTACGACGAGGACGCGGTGGCCCGCCTGCTGGAGCGCGACCCGGACCCGGACGCCCCGTTCAGCGCCCTCACCGTGCGCACGGCCCGCCCGCTGGCCGAGGCCAAGGAGGAGGCGTGGCACGCCTTCTACGTCGACCAGTCCGTGCCGTCCGGGCTGAGCACGCAGGGGATGGTGATGGCGTTCTGGCAGCCGCAGCAGCGCGAGATCCTGCTGCCCTTCACCTCGAGGTACCTCGAGGAGGTCCCCAAGCTCGCCGGCGGTCTGATGCTCAAGGTGGGCGCGCTGATCCGCGGCATGTTCCCCGACGTGGGCGACCAGGCGTTCCTCGACGCGGCTCTCGCCATGGCGCAGGCGGACGGTACGAACCCGACCGTCCGCAGCGCCCTGCTCGCCGGCGGTGACAACCTGGTCCGGAGGTTGCGAGCGCGCGGCGAGCTGGGCTGAGGGTGCTGGTCAGGCCAGGTGTGCGGGCTGCGCCTGCTCCGACAGGGCCACCTGCACCGCCTCGTCGTACCCCATCGGCTCGAAGGGGACGATCGCCCGGATGCTGTCGTCGTTGACGACGACCTCGTTGGCCATCGAGTCGACCAGCGAGCGCCCGGTCTGGGTGTCCACGTCGGTGACGAGGGAGAGCCAGCGTGACGAGAGTGCCGGGGTGAGCAGGGGGACCGGCACAATGAGCAGCCGACGGTGCTGGAGGGCGGCGACCCGGCGCATCATCGTGACGTACTGCAGCACCTCGGGCCCGCCCACCTCGAAGACCCGGCCGAGTGCGCGCGGCTCGTCGAGCACGCCGACCAGGTAGCGGACCACGTCGGCCACCGCGATGGGCTGCGTGCGGGTGCGCACCCAGCGAGGGGTGACCATCGCCGGCAGGTGGTGCACGAGCTGCCGGGTCATCTCCCAGGAGATGCCGCCCTTGCCGACGATGATGCCGGCGCGCAGCACGGTGACCGGGACACCGGCCTCGCCCAGGAGCGTCTCCACCTCGCGGCGGCTGCGCAGGTGCGAGGACAGATGCTCGCGCTCGTCGCCCAGCCCGCCGAGGTAGATGATCTGCTGCACGCCCGCGGCCGCGGCCGCCTCGCCGAAGGACCGGGCGGCCTCGGCGTCGAGCCGCTCGAAGTCCTTGGACGTCAGGGAGTGCACGAGGTAGTACGCCGCTCGGCAGCCTTCCAGGGCCGCCGGCAGCGTCTCAGGGTCCTGGACGTCGGCGCCGACGGGCTCCCCGGTTCCGTCGTAGTCGGCCGGCCGCCGGGTCATCGCCCGGACGTGGTGCCCGGCCGCGACCAGGGCCTCGGTCAGGCGTCGACCCACGAAGCCCGACGCACCGGCCACCAGCACGGGCGCGTCGGTCGTCACGGCTGCTCCAGGCGAGGTGCCGGGGCCGCGCGGTGTCGCGGCGGTTGGGGACGCTGGTGACCGAGCTCGCCGCCGAGCCGGCCGCCGTACGGACGTCCGTGGTCGGCGTACTCCTCGCGGTAGAAGGAGAGCGTCCGCTGCCCGAGCCGGATGCGGGACGCCGTGCGCAGCAGGGCGCTGGTGACGAGGTCCCCGTTGACGCGGGTCTCGCCCGGGCCGGCCAGCGCGACGAGCACGTACTCGTCGTTCTCGTCGTGGCGGACCTCGGCGTGGACGGGCTCCAGGCCGGCCAGGACGATGTCGCAGCCGGGGTCGGAGCCGATGGTCGTCACACCCATGCGGAGCGGGAAGGCCCGCTGCGCCTCGTCGGGCGTGGGGTACGGCGAGGGCGCGAGGATGAGGCGCGGGTTCCCGGCTCCGGGGGCGGCGTGGGTGGTGGTGACCGGCTGCCGCGACCAGCGGCGGAAGGTCGGCGCGACCGGCCACAGGGTGCCGGGCGGCGCGAGGTCGGAGGTCGGCAGGGCTCCGCCGCTCGGCGCTCGCGTGCGGCCGCGCGCCAGCGACCACAACCCGGCCCCGCGCTCGACGCGGATGTGACGCGAGCCGGTCAGTCGGCGCTGCAGCCAGGAGGTACGAGGGACGCCGAGGGTCACCAACGGACCCGCCGGTGCGACGACCGTGATCGAGACGCCCTGGTGGGCCAGTCCCTCGGCCAGTCCCCGGATCGCGCCGGCGTCGGAGCGGCCGGCGAACACGAAGGGGTCGCTGACCGTCAGCTCGAGCGCCTTGCCACTCCCGGTCAGCGCACCGGTGAGGGTGCGCTGCCCGGGGATGTCGACGGAGAACTCGAGGTCGGCGTCGACCAGCAGGTCCGTGGGCACGAGGTCAGCGGCCCGACGGGCTGGTGTCGGCGCCCTCGCGGGTGGTGACCTGGAGGGTCCCGTTGAGCTTCCAGGTCGCGCGCGGGGCGTCGGAGCCGGTGTCGCGGGGGACCTCGACGGCCATGTCGATGAAGCGGTAGTTGATGGCCGCCTCGCGACCGGTGAGGAAGGACCACATCTCGCGGCCGAGGTCGGTCCAGTCGACGACCTGGTCGTGCGTGGTGCTGGTCTCTGCTGCGCTGTCGATGGTCATGAAGTGCTCCTCTGTCGGAATCGGGAAACTTGAACAGTTTCCTAAACGGCTTGTTCAGGTTACTCTGCCATGGTGACCCCACCACCGCTCGCAACGCAAGCCCTCGCCACCGATCGCCCTGTCGAGGCCGAGGGGATGACCATCGGCGACCTGGCCCAGCGCACCGGCCTGGCGCCCGCCACCCTGCGGATGTGGGAGCGGCGGCACGGCTTTCCCGTGGCGCAGCGCCGCGACAGCGGCCACCGGCGCTACGACGAACGCGTGGTCGACCAGGTCCTCCAGGTGATCCGCCGCCGCGACGCCGGCTCCCGCCTCGAGGTGGCGATCGCCGGCGTCGTGCTCGCGGAGGCCTCGGCCACCGCGCCGCCGGGCGCGCCGTCGGTGTACGCGACGCTGCGCAAGCTGCACCCCACCCTCCAGCCGCAGCGGCTCCGGAAGGCGTCCCTCCTCGCGCTCTCGTGGGCGATCGAGGACGAGTGCTGTGCGCTCGCCGAGACGCCGATGATCTTCGGCGCCTTCCAGAAGGAGCGCTACTACCGCGCCGCCGAGGAACGCTGGACCGAGCTCGCCCGCGTGGCCCGCTCGACCATGGTCTTCGCCGCCTTCGAGCAGGAGCCGCCGCCGGTCGTCGGCCGTACGTCGTATATCGACCTCCCCGACGACGCCCCGATGCACCGGGAGTGGGCGGTGGTCTGCGACGCCCCCGAGCACGCCGCCCTCCTGACCGCCTGGGAGCTCCCCGGTCAGTCCTCGGTCCGCGACAAGGACCGTCTCTTCGAGGCCATCTGGAGCGTCGAGCCGACCGCCGTCCGCAGTGCCGCGCGGGCCTGCGCCCAGGTGGCCCAGCAGCTCGGCCACGCCGAGGCCGCCCCGCTGCTCTACGAGCTCGCCGAGAACCCGCCCCCGCCGCCCGTCGAGCTCCTCCGGGCGACGTCGTTGCTCAACCGGGTGGTGGCCTACGTCGACCGGACGCGCTGAGGCGTGCGGGCCGACCAGATCCACGAGGTGCCCGTCGGGCCTGAGCCCTACTCCTCCGCGCACCTCGCGCCGGGGCGGGGGAGCGTGAGCGAGACCAGGTAAGCCGTCTCCTTGGCTCGGATGCAGGAGTTGTCGAAGAACGACGTGTGCGTGGCGCCCGGACCACCGCCCTCGGTGAGCAGCCGCGCGTTGTCGAGAGTGGCGGCCAGGGCGACCGCACCGGAGTACGGCGTGGACGGGTCGCCGACCGACCCGACCACGAGCACGGGGTCCGAGCCCTGCGCCCGGAAGTCGCCGCGCCAGTCGCTCGGCGGGTTCTTCAGCGGCCACGAGCTGCAGGCGGCGGCGTTGGCGCCGTCGTAGCTGGGCGGCCCGTAGGCCAGCGCCGGTCCCAGCCGCTGCGCCATCGCGCCGCTGCGACGGGCGAAGCGGACGAAGTCCGCGGGAACCAGGCTGCCGGCGGCGTCGGTGCACTCGATGACGATGTTGGTCGCGCCGCCGACCGGCCCGAGCAGGTCGCTGTTGGTGATGACGGGGTTGCCGGCCGCGATCTGCGCCAGCAGCCTGCCCGTCTGCGGCCAGGCGCTCCGTCCCGATCCGGTGAGGAGGTACAGGATGTAGAGCACGGTGTAGCCGTTCGTCGTCGCTGCCTTGTTGCCTTTGCCCTTCGTCAGCGGCTGGTCGTCCAGGTGCGCGACGAGGGCGTCAAGGGCGGCCTCGGCCGTTCCCTTCCCGAAGCGGCAGTCGGACGCGTGCGCGCTGCACCACGCGAGGAACGCGTCGACCGATCGTTCGCTCGCCCGGTAGTTCGCGCCCAGGATGCCGAGGTAGTCGTCGCCGTACTGGAACGGGTCGATGGACCCGTCGACGGCCACCGCGCGGACCCGGCTCGGGAACATGTCGGCGTACACCGCGCCGAGGTACGTGCCGTAGGACAGGCCGAGGTAGCTGATCTGGTCGTCGCCGACGGCCGCGCGCAGCTGGTCCATGTCGCGGGCGGCGTACTCGGTGCCCATGAAGGGAAGCAGCTCGCCGCTGTGCTTCTGGCAGCTCGCCGCGAACTGGCGCCCCTCGCGCAGGGCGTCGGCCGCGGTGCGCTCGGCTCCCGGCTGACCGAGGGCCTCGTCGAAGCGACGCACGGACCGGGCGACCGGCTCGCAGACGATGCTGGGCGTGCTCCGGTTCGTGCCTCGCGGGTCGAACCCCACGAGGTCGAAGTGCCGGCGCAGCTCCTTGGTCTGGGGTGCCTCGGCGACCCCCGCCACGAAGTCCACCCCGGACCCGCCGGGGCCGCCGGGGTTGAGGAAGAGCGAACCGATGCGACCGGGCCCCTTCGCCGGCAGCCGGTTCACCGCCAGCTTCACCGTGCCTGCCCCCGGGTTCCGGTAGTCGAGCGGGACCGAGTACGTCGCGCACTGCAGCCGCTTGTCGTCCTCGCACGTCTTCCACCGGATCGCCGGCACCGAGCCGACGTCCGCACCGCTCTCGGGCGCCTCGCCGGCTTCCGCGGCTCGGGTGGGCGCGGCCGACGCGGGCGCCACGGGCGATCCGGGCAGCAAGGCCGCGACGGTGGCGGCTGCGACCAGTCCCGAGGCGAGTCGACGGCGGGTGGCGTGGGGGAGGTGCGTCACGACGAGCTCCTGACCGAGAGGGAGCCACCCACGCTAGGCGCGTGCGGCCGTCCTGTCACCGCCTGGATCACCCGGCCCGCGAGATGGTGAAGGCGACGAGGAACCCGATGGTGGCCAGGAGGCCGGCGTACTGGTGCGTCCGCTCGAAGGCCTCCGGGATCATCGTGTCGGAGATCATCGCCAGGATCGCCCCGGCCGCGACCGCGGTGATGGCCGCGACGGTCGCGTCGCCGGCGCCTTGGAGCAGCAGGCAGCCGAGCAACCCGGCCAGGCCGCTGGCGACCGCGATGGCGACCCACACGCCGAACACGTAGCGGGCGCTGCGGCCGTTGAGCTTCATGCCGGCCGAGCTGGACAGCCCCTCGGGCAGGTTGGAGATGAAGATGGCCGCCAGCACCGGGACCCCGACTCCGCCGCCCCCGAGCAGGGAGAGCCCGAGCACCACGGACTCCGGGATGCCGTCGAGGAGCGCGCCGAGCGCGATCGCCGCGCCGCTGCCCTGGTGCTCCGACTCGGAGCCCTGCTCCTTGCCCGACCGCTTGCGATGGCGGGCACCGTGCCGCGCCAGCACGATGTTCGCGGCGACGTAGAGGACGGCGCCGGCCAGGAAGCCGACGACGGTGGGGGTGAGGCCACCGCTGGTCTCGGCCTCGTCGACGAGGTCGAAGGCCAGGGCGGAGATGAGGACCCCGGCGCCGAACGCCATCACCGAGGCGACGACCGTGCGCGGCACATGGACGAACCAGGCCACCAGGGCGCCGACGACGAGCGCGCCGCCGGCGATCAACCCCCACAAGCCGGCTTGGAGCCAGATCGGCATGGGGTGCAGGTACCCACCGACCGGGCGAGTGTGCACCCTCAGGGAATGG